>CAVVYB010000008.1:0-63752 GCA_963752405.1 uncultured Gaiellaceae bacterium | reverse complement strand
GCCAACGACAACGACGGCGAGCACGCCAACGACGACCCGGCCGCCCGCGACGCCAACGCGGCTCTCTGTCCGTTTTCTCGGCGCGAGTTCCAAACGGGTCAAGGGTCACTATCGCGTGTTCGCCCGCGTAGAGCTCTCCAAGCCCGCCCAGGCACGGCTCTCTGTCCTGCGCGGGAAACGGCTGCTAGGCGAGCGGGCGCTGCGGATGAGGAAAGGAAGGACCATCGCCTGGGTTGCTTTGAACCCGGCAACACGGAGGGGCGCCTGTCAGGTTCGCATGCGTGTCCGCGACGGCAGCGGGCGGCTCGTGATCATCCAGCGGCGGATCGTGCTTGGCCGCTGACACACCGCGTCCCGCGGCAACCCCAGAGCCTTCCGCCCCGACCGAGCAGCCTCGCGCAGCAACTCCTGATCCTCCGGCCGCAACCGCTATCCAGCCCGAGCCTGCCCCTGAGCCGCTGGGGCGGTTCCGCTCGGTCAGGACCGCCTACAAGGTGTTCGGGGCTGTGGTCGGCGTGATAACCAGCGTCACCGCTCTCGTCTTCACGTTCGTGCCTGACCTGCGCCCTGAAGCGGCGACCCGCCCGATCAGTCCGCGAAGCTCTCCGAGTTGCGCGTCAACCCTCACGCTTCTTACGCCCAGTATCTAGCCCGGATCGACCAGCCGGCCGCCGGCTTCAACCAGGCGCAACTCCACCGGCGCGGCGCGCTGCTCGACTTCCGCGTCCGGATCGAAGGTTTCAAGGGCCGCAGCTTGCTGCTGAAGTGGGAGCTCTTCGACGATGACAGCGGCGACCAGGTCGACGAGTCGAAAGCTGTCCAGATCACACCAACGAACGAGACGAACGAGGCGACCTGGCAGTTCTGGGTGCCGCTTCCACGCAAGAGCCGTGACTATGTAGCCGTGGTCGAGCTGCTCGAACAGAAGAAGACACACCAGCTGAAGCTCGCCTCGCTCGAGACGGAGAAGCTCCGCGGTACTGCTAGCCCGACCCACCGGCGTCGGTAAGCGTCACCGTGACGTCGGGCGCCTCGGACACCCCTACACGGCGAGTGCGCCGACCGGGAATTCGACGATGGGTCTTAGCTGGCGCAAGAGCGCGAAGCTCATCCCCGGCGTCCGCATGACGTTCTCGAAGCGGGGCGCCAGCGTCATCGCCGGTCCCCGCACGTCAAAGCCGGGACCGACACGCGCGGCACGAAGCGGGCGAGCCTTTCGCTGTTCGGGTTCTCGTGGCGGAAGTCGAAGCGGCGCGAGTAGCGTTTAGCTACAGGCCGCCGCCGCCGAGGCCGCTGCCGAGCGTCTCCGCGCCCTCGGCGACCTTCCCGATCGCTTTCGTCGTTCTGGCTCTGCCGCAGTGCCTTCTCGCGCTCGTACCGCTTCCGTGCCTTGCGCTGGCGCTCTGGCGAAGGTAGCCGCGAGATCCATGCCTCCCATGGTACACGTCGCGGCGGTGCGGGTCTAGGCTGCGCCGGAGAAGCTGACCAGGTGAACACGGGCTACCAGTTGCGGCCACCGGTGCCGATGCTCGAGCACGAGCGGCCCGAGGATCCGCCGCGCCGGCCGCGCATGTGCCACATCTGCGGGAAGCTGCGGAATGTTGCCGGGGCTACCGCGTGACTCTCGCGGAAGCCCGAACGGCTCTAAACATCGGAGGGGATGTCTCGGGGGTTCTCCGAGCGCGTCTGGCAGCTGCTGGAAGGCTGGGATGCGCACGCGATGGCGGGCTCTAAGATCCCGCGAATCGAGAACGCGATGTGGCACGACCCGGTCGCGACCTTCACGATCGAGCGACACGGCCACCTCGCCGGGGAGATACAGGCTTGGAGTGTTGATCTCGCTAGCGGCACCGCGGCGTGCGTGTACGAGCGGTCGCTGCTGCCCCCGACGGCCTTTCGATGAACGCGCTGTGGCCGAAGAGCTCTCGCGCCTTATCGGGGCGGGCGAACACGATCCGCGGGTGCGCTGGCTAAACGACCAGCGGGGCGCAGTCAAGGTGAACTGGCGGAAGAGTCTTGGACATGTTCCGACCGATGCCGAGGCGAAGCGGCTCCGAGTAGCGCTCTCAATAGAGCTCGGCGATGAATGGGTTCGCGAGCGCGGGTGGTGGGTCAGAAGCGGACCGCGCCTAGAGTGCCCAATCCGTGCCCAAACCCCTCGAAGCGTCTCGCATGACCAGGCGGCATGACCCGCGCAAACCCGCTTGGCTAACCCGTTCCCGCCACGTCCCGCTCGCCGGGCAATCGGACATCACGACACGTTGGATCAGCGCACCGGGTCGTGTAACGATCTGACCCTAGGCAACGCGTCGTCCGTGTGGTAAGACGGCGCACGTGGGAATCGCGAACCTCCTTCCAGGCATCCGAGAACTCCGAGCCCCGCTTGCCGCTGGCTACATCTGGCTTCTAGTTGGCTGGCTCCTTCTGCACGACCGCATCCCTGGCGATGGAGACGCACCCGTCGTCAGCGACCTCTATGACCTGGCAGACATTGTTGGACGCGTCGGCGTAGCGGCCGCCGCCTCGCTCGCCGCGTACCTCATCGGATCGCTGTCGACGTGGGCATCGGACTTGCTGCCGCCTGCTCCGTTGCCGGAAGAGCACGTCGATGTCGAAGTGCACTCGTGGCTCGGCGAACCGCGGATGACGCCCAGAACCCGGATTTCAACCGCTGGACATCTCGCCCTCGAGCGCGTCGTCTTCGACGCGTTCAACAAGATCTCGGCAGCCGACCCCAACCCAAAACGGATACACGAGATCCTCAGTGGCGAACGGGTCGGCCTCTCGATCTTTAGGAGCTATCAGGCCAAGCGCCTTTCGAGAACCACCGCGGCCATCGTGTCCGCCGGCGTTGCCGCTGCCGCGTCTGCGATTCCGTTTGTCGGCGCGGCTGGCACGGCTGTCAGTGGCGCGGGTGATCTCTCCCGGGCATGGGCCGAGGCGGAAGCGAGCCTCCGCGATTCAGTCTCGCGATCGGCTTCGCATCCTAACCCGTCGTGTTTTCGATGAGTTTGACGAAGTCGATCTGCCGACTTCCCAGCGACTACCCAGAACTGTACGCCGCCATCGACCGCACACGCAGCCAGAAGCCGAATTTCCGTTTCGCGATCATCCCGCCGCCCACCGTCCTGATCGCATACCTCTCCGTCGCATGGAGTCCGATATTCGGACTGACCCGGGCAGTCCTAGCCCTGCTGTACATCGACGGAAGCAGGCGTGAGCGAGAAGCTAACGACCTCGTCGCTGACACACTCCAACTCGGCCGTGTCGAAGCACCCACACTCGAACGACTCATACGAGCCGCAGAAGCGGCCGCCGACGAGAGCAAGCAGACTAATGCGACGCATCAGAACCAAGATGTCCAACCGAGCACAGAGACCGAACGCGGGTGACCATCGCCTTCGCGAGATCGTCCCCGCGAAGCGAGCCGTGCCGTGTGTTACTTCAAATACTTGCGGGGTGTCTACGCGGGGATACCAGTACACGCCTCCGCTCAGCCTACGTCGTCCTGCACCACCATCTCGAAGGTTCGCAGCGCCCGATCGAAGGATCGCAAGTTCGCTGACTCGATTCGAACCCTCTGATCCTCGCCAACGCTTGCTCCATATCGGTATAGAGCTCACGAGCTCTAGCGCTTCCAACGCCGTGATTCGGGCCCTTAGGGACACCTGTTGTGCCTGGAACCTCCGCCGCGCCGAAACAAAGGCGCTGAAGGCGGGCTCATCGATCCTGAACTCGCGCACGCATAGCTGTGCTTAGCGTTTGCAGCGCGGCGAGCGCGTCTACGTAGACCTGGCTGCGCTTGTTGTAAATCAGCGCTTGCCGTGCAAGCCGCTCCGAGCTCTCGCGCTCGTCACGAGACGTCACCAAGGTCACCCCCGCCGCAGCAAGCCCAACAGTTCCCGTCGCGATGATTCCGGCGAGGGCGATGCTTGTATTCCGGCTCCCGTTCAGCGGCCTCATTGAAGTTCAGGCGACCGTCTCACATGACGAAAGTCACTTCAACGTGTCCGTTCTCTCACCGAAGGCGTGCACGCACCCGTGCACGCACGCCACGCGCACTCCCGGCATCTCTGACAAGCGCCTGACCACAGTTCTAAAAAAAGCGCTTTCCGTGACGCCAAGCTAGAGAGGAAGGCCCATACGGGATTCGAACTTCGGTCGACTCGGCGGGGAACGTTTCGCGGGTTCTGTGCCTCGCCTCGGCCGACCTGCCTCCAGCGCCGCCACCGCACGCTTCTTGGTGCGCCGGCTCTGGGTCCATCGCCCGGTTACGACCGGATGAGTCGGAGCAAGGCGTCGGAGGCAGCGTCGATGTTCTCGCGGGCCGACTGCAGTTTTGGCTTGCCGTCCTCGCCTGTCACTATCAGCGTGTCCTTCCAGATCCTCCCGCTCCGCTCCCAAGTGAAGTCCGGGTGCGAGCTGAGTCGCTCAAGCGCGTCCTCGTAGCTGAGCTGCTCGCTCTTGGTCTGGTGAAGCGCTTGCAGGAGCGCGCGCCAGGCCGCGTTCGAAGCGAGCATCGTGTTCTCGCGCAGCTTCACGACCTCGGCCTTGCTCGTCTGCGGAGTCATTGCGCCGCGGTGGAGCCGTGAGAGCCCGCCGCACCTAGTGGCAATCGCCGTGAACACCTCGCGCAATTCGCGCTGGACCTCAGCCATGCCGCGCTCCTCGACCAACTGCTCGATCTGCGCCGGGTAGCCCGACGGCCCCTTCGCGTTGCGGGTCTTTCTGCCGAGCAGCAGCGTCGCGACCGCGAAGCGCAGCTGCGCCAGGGACAACAGATAGCCGCTTTTGCTCGAGGGCGAGTCGTTGTTCATGTCGATCCGGCCCTGGAACAAGGCAACGTCCTTGACGAGCTGCTTCGTCAGCGTCGACAACGCCGAATCCTCGGTCGCGGTCATGACCGTCTGCGTCAGCTTCTTCTGTTGATTGAGCTTGTTGAAGTCCGCCTTCTGACGATTGAGGTTCGGATCGACGACAAGCAAGACCGGGATCGTTGTGTTCGCAATCCGTGCCTTCGCCGCGTCGCTAAGGTCGCGCAGCCGCACGCCGCGCGCCTTCGCGAGACCGAGCAGGTTCGCCCAGGCGACACCTCGATGGAGTCCCTCGCCGATCGAGGCGCTCAACCTCTCGCCCGTCTCGGTGTCACGCACGGTGACGGTGTGGGTGTATGGATCCCAATCGGCGTCGGTCGCGTAGAGGACGATGGCGTTGAACGCCATCGGCTCACCCTCCTCTGCCTGGGCTGCGATGTAGTCGAGGATCCCCTGGACGTGCGACGGGGTCGTCCTGCGCTGGACGGCCCCATTTGTCTGCAGCGCCAGCGCCATCTCCTCTGTGAGGCCCTCGTTCGGAGCAGGCGGAGCGTCGAAGCCGTCGACCATGAGGTCGCGGACGCGAACGGCGCCGATGTAGTTGACGCGGCCGACGTCGTCGTAGCGGATCGCGTTGAAGCGCAGGGCCGTCCTCAATGGTGCAGTGGTGGTATTCAATCGACCTCCGAGGTCTGGACGCAGAGATGTTTCTCAGATCATCGTATCAAACGCATCAACAGATCATGCGTTTAAGGGGTTTGAGCGGCAATTTTAAATGCGTTCGCAGTCACAACAGAGTCGCCGTGACGGCGATCGGTGCGTTCTCGCGCAAAGTGGGTTACCTGGGCGCCTCGCGTGCGGTGAGCAGGGAGGCGAAGGGGCTCGCAGCGATGCTCGCCCGGAGTTCGTCCGCGTGCCGCGCCTGCTCGAACAGGAACGAGTACCGATCGAGGGTCACGCTCGAGCGCGAGTGCCCGAGTTGCCGCTGTACCCGGACCGCGTCGAGGCCCTGCTCGATGATCAGGTGCGAGGCGAAGGTGCGACGGAAGTCATGCGTGCGCACCCGCTCGACTTCGGCCGCGGCGGCGATCCGGGTCAGGATCCGGTTCATGCGGCTGTAGTGCAGGTACGAGCCGTCGCCGCTTGCGAAGACGAAGTCCTCTTCGCTCGAGTGGCGGCTGGCCAGTCGCTGCTCCGCCAGGAGCGCTGCCAGCTGCGGGACGAGGACAACGTCGCGATCGGAGTGCATCTTCAGCGGCGCCAACATCGCCGGCTGGCCGGCGCGAGGCCGCTGGAGTTGACGGCGGAGCCGGATCAGTCCCTGCTCGTGGTCGATGTCGCACCAGCGGAGCCCGAGCAGCTCGCCCTGCCGCACCCCGGCATAGAGGAGGACGGCGAGCATCGTGCGCTCGAACAGGCCGCCGGCGTGAGCGAGGAGGGCGCTGATCTCGTGATGGGTGAGCACCCTGCGGTCGTCGCTGTTGACCTTGGCCCGTTCGCCGCGCTCGAGCTTTGCCACCGGGTTCGAGTCGAGATAGCCGCGGCGGACGGCGAAGTTGAAGAGGCGGCTGGCGGTCTGTTCGACAGCGCGTAGGACAGACGGTCCGCGACCTTGTTCGCGCAGCCGTTGGCTGAGCGCAACCACGTCGTCGGGTCCGATGCTCGACACCACGAGCGCACCCCAGGCCGGGAGCAGGTAGCTGCGGAGCGTCCAGGCGTAGTGGTCGAGGGTGCGGGGGCTGCGCTCTCCCGAGCCGACGAGCGCCTCGAAGCGGCGGAGGAACTGCGCCGCCAGCACCGCCACCGTCGTCGCCGACTCGAGCTGCGGTTCCTCGATCGGCGGAGCGAGGCTCGGGGGGTTCGCCTGCAGACGGGCGAGCTCGAGCTTCGCCTCCCGCTTCGTGCGGGCAGTCGAGCGTCTTCATCGTCCATCGGCCGCTGACGGTCAGCCCGGCGACGAAGCGACCATCTCCGCGCTGGTAGAGATTGGGCGCCACCCGCACCCGGGTCTGGCTGGCCGCCATCAGCCAGCGCTCCCGGTGTCGGAGTCGGGGACTTCAGCGTTTCTGCCGGCGATGAAGTCATCGAGCTCGCGCCGGTGGAAGAAGTAGCGGCTGCCAGGCCCGAAGGGCTGGTGGCCGGGGAGCAGCCGGCGTTGCGCGGCCTTGCGGACGGCGTCGGGCGTCATGTTGAGGTAGGCGGCCGTCCCGGCGACGTCGAACCAGGGCGAGCGCGAGCTGCTGCGGTCGTCGGCGCTGAGGCGTTCCGCGACGACGTCCGCGATCTGATGAATGAGAACCTCGGGCCAGGCGAGCGTCAGCTGCGCCGCAATCGGACCCGGATTCGTATTGAAGTCGTTCATAGCTACATCTCCGGCCACGCCAGCAAAAGTTGAGGGCGCGCGGACGCGAATCGGGACGGCGATGGAGGCCGGTCCTGACACCGATCTGACACAGAGACGGCCTTGCGGCCGGAGAGCAGGCGCGGAACGGCTCGATCAAGCCGTTTCCGCGGGGTGGGGAGGATGGGCGCACCTGGGATTGAACCAGGGACCTCTCGCGTGTGAAGCGAGCGCTCTCCCGCTGAGCTATGCGCCCGGGAGACAGCACAGGATAGCGCCGGTGCTACCCTCCGTTTGCCCGGTCGCGCTAGGTGGGGAGTTAGCGGTTCCCTGAACCCGAAATCCGCTCCAGCGGGACCGAACGCCGTCTGAGGGCGGCTTCAACGGGATCAGGTCTCGCGCACGTGGCGTCGATGGTCGGGTTCCGCGCACTGAGAGCATCCGAACCGCGTCAGGTCCGGAAGGAAGCAGCGCTAAGGATTCCCTCTCAGGTGCCGCGGTCTCGCCCGGCCGGAGCCGGCGACGTGAGCGCCCCCCGATGAGGTCACTCGAAGACGGAGCGCGTGACCGGGCGTTACGTGCGGCCTTCGGGGTGCCGCGGCAGGCCGTCGTCCGGGATTTCCTCCCAGGACGCCGCGTAGGCGACGTACTGCCGCCACTGTGGCCGGATGCCGGGGTCGGCGTCGAGCGCCCCGAGACGCACGCCGATCGCGGGCGGATCGCCGGCCCCGCGGCTGAAGACGGCCGAGCCGCACAGTCCGCAGAAGACCTTCTCTGAGCCGCCTTCCGGAGCCCACGCGCGTAGATGCTCCTCGCCTGAGAGGAGCTGGAACGAGCCTGGGACGGTGCGGCCGTTCGCCGACGCAGCGGCTCCCGTTCGCCGCTGGCAGCGCGTGCAGTGGCAGTAGACGGCCGAGGCGAACGGCTCGCGGATCTCGAAGCGGACCGCACCGCAGCCGCAACCTCCGGTCAGTGGGAAGGAAGGCTCAGCCATGGCTAGGCGAGCTGCCAGACGTCACCGCGAAGAATCGGCACCGCCGTGCCACCGGTCTCGATTCCATCCACCTCCACCTCGGGGCCTCCGATCATGAAGTCGGTGTGAATCGACGAGTCGTTGAAGCCGAGGTCGGCGAGTTGCGCCTCGGAGAGGTCGGTGCCGTTCGGGATCGCCTCGAGGATGCCGGCGCCGTAGGCGATGTGGCACGTCGCGTTCTCGTCGAACAGCGTGTTCAGGAACGTGAGGCCGGAGCGGCCGACGCGCGAGTCGCCGTCGACGAGAGCGACCTCGCCGAGCATCGCCGCGCCGTCGTCCGAGCGCAGCTGCTCACGCACCACGTCCGCGCCCGACGTCGCGTTGGCCTCGACCGCGCGGCCGCCCTCGAAACGGACCTCGAGGTCGCGCACCACCGTGCCGGCGAGTGCGAGCGGCTTCGTCGAGCGGACGGTTCCCTCGGTGCGCCGCTGGTCCGGGCTCGTGAAGACCTCCTCGGTCGGCATGTTTGCCACGTACCGGCGTCCGGCGACCGTCTCCTCGAGTGCCGTGCACCACTGCGCGCCGGAGATCAGGCCGACCGTGAGGTCCGTGCCCGGGCCGCGGAACCGGAGGCTGTCGAAGCCGCGATCGTTCAGGACCTTCGCGCGCTCGACCAGCTTCTCGATGTGGCTGCGCCACGCGTCGACCGGGTCGGGCTCGTCCAGCCGGACTGCGGACCCCACCGCGTCCCAGAGCCGCTCGACGTCCGGCTCCCCGAAGACCGTCTGCGCCCAACCCTCGTTCGGGTAAGCCACGATCGACCAGTTGAGAAGCCGCTGGTTCAGGACTTCGACGTAACGCTCGGCGAGCTGGCGCATCCGGGTCTTGCCGACCCGTGTGCCGTCCAGGTCGGCCAGCAGCTCGGGCTCCGGGTCGCCGACGATCTGGATCAGCGCTCCCTGCTCGCCGGCGACATATGCCATCTTCTCCAGCACCCACGGAGGGGTCCAGTCGAGCGTGTCCTCCGGGGCGTGCTGGATTCGCGCACGGCGGACGTGCTGATCCGAATAGTCGACGTCCACGTAGCGTGCGCCGCGCTCGTAGGCGCAGCGCGCGATCGCACGCGCGAGCGGCGCATGCTCGGCCAGGGCGGAGAGCCAAACGACCTGGCCCTCGCCGACGTTTGCACCCACCTCGACCGCGAGGCGCGCGTAGCGATCGAGTCGTTCGTCGAGCGACATTCGTCGAAGCCTAACCCGCAGCGTTGGTAGCGTCCGGCCGATGAGCCCGGCGACCGAAACACCCGTCCGCAAGCCCGGGATCGACGACCCCGGCGCGGACATCGACGCCCCCTGGCAGGTGATCGTGATGAACGACGACCACAACACGTTCGACGGCGTCGCCCAGGCGCTCGCCGCGGTGCTGCCCGGGGTCGGCTTCGAGCAGGGCATGGCGTTCGCGAACCGGATCCACGCGAGCGGCCGGGCAGTTGTCTGGTCGGGCCACAAGGAACAGGCCGAGCACTACTGGTCGCAGCTCAAGGACCGAGGCCTCACGATGGCCCCGCTCGACCGCGTGTAGTCCTGTTAGGTTCCGGCGCGTGCTGCTGGCGATCACGAATTCGGGGAAAATCGGGCTCGGCGTGCTCGCCGGGCTCCTGATCGCCTTCGCGATCCTGTCGGCCTTCTACTTCCCACGTCGCAATCCGGACTTCCCCGGGAACCGGCTCGGGCTCTTCATTCTCGTCTCGGTGGTGCTCTTCGCCGGGACGATGTTCGGAGTCGTCTACTTCGCCGTTGAGGAGGAGGGCGAGCACGGCGCCGAAGCCACCGAGACGCACGGCACCGAGACCGGCGAGGAACCGTCGACGAGTACGGGTGAGACGACGACGACCGGCCCGACCGAGCCCTCAGGGGACGCGGCGGCCGGCGAGGAAGTCTTTGCATCGGCGGGCTGCGGGGGCTGTCACACCCTCGAGGCAGCGGGGTCGTCCGGCAATGTCGGGCCGAACCTCGATGACGCGAAGCCCGACCTCGATCTCGTCATCGATCGGGTCACGAACGGCATGGGCGGGATGCCGTCGTTCAAGGGGCAGCTCAGCGAGAAGCAGATCCAGGACGTTGCGGCCTACGTCGTCGCGTCCACGCAGGGCTAGCCGCCTCACTCCTCGGTTACCCTGTGCCCGCCCGGAGAGGTGTCCGAGCGGCCGAAGGAGCGCGACTGGAAATCGCGTACGCGTCGAAAGGCGTGTCGCGGGTTCAAATCCCGCCCTCTCCGTCGCGGTTGTGTCAGAAGCCGTTTCAAGAGCCCGGCCCGCGAGGGCCGGGTTCTTGGCTTCGGGGCGAACCTCGGCGGCCTCCTTTTCAGAGGATGTAGCCGAGTGTGCGGCCGCGGTCGTCGACCGATAGGAATGACCGTTTCCACGCGCTCGCGGTTCGCACCTCACGGCCGATCCGGTTCGAGACAGAGGTCACGATCCCGAGGAAACGGCCGTCGGCTCGGGGGCGCGGCTCAGCGCCTTCCGGAGTCGCGCGAGAGCGCCGAATGTCCTGCTTTTCACGGTTCCGGGCGGGATGTCGAGCGCGGTCGCGATCTCCGATTGGCTCAGGCCGCCCCAGTAGGCGAGGTGGAGGACTTCGCGCTCGGCACTCGACAGGGTTGCCAGTGCTGCCCGAACCTCAGCTCGTGCCTCTCGAAGCACGACCTCGTCGTCGGAGCTCTCGCCGACGAACGCCTGAGGTGCCATGAGCTCGAGCCGGTCGGAAAGCGCCGTGAAGCGGGCGTGGCGGCGGACGAGGTCGACAGCGCGCCGGTGCACGAGCATGAGAATCCAGGCCGAGACGGTCCCGCGAGAGCGGTCGAACCTTGCAGCCTGCCGCCACACGTCGAGGAACGCCTCCTGCACCGCGTCTTCCGCAAGGGCGGCGTCGCGCAGTACGCGCAGTGCGAGACCGTAGGCGACCTTTCCAAACCGGTCGTAGAGAGAGCCCAGCGCTTGCTCGTCTCCCTCGGCGCACGCGGCGAGCAGATCGTGATCGTCGCAGGTGGAACGGGTCATATCGGGGTAGAGACGCGACCCCGTTCGAGTGTTACGCGCTACGGTTGGGCCATGGTCGGGTCGCGGACCGTCGCGATCGAACGGACGGAAGAGCAGCTCCTCGCCCAGCTGCTGAGCGGAAACGAGGAGGCCTTCTGCGCGCTCGTTCGCGGGCTCTCGCCGTCGATGACCCGGGTCGCGATGGTGTTCGTCTCGCGCCGCTCAGTTGCCGAAGAGGTGGTGCAGGAGACATGGCTGAACGTCGTTCGCGGCCTCGACGGGTTCGAGGCGAAATCATCGCTGCGGACGTGGATCTACGTGATCCTCCGCAACTGTGCGAAACGGCGCGGGGATCAGGAGCAACGGCTCGTGCCGCTGGCCGAGCTCACGGCGGAGGAGGCGGCCGGCGACGACCTCGGCGTGAGCGGCGACCGATTCTTCGAGGACGGCCGGTGGGCCGGGATGTGGTCGAGCGCCGTGCCTAGTTGGGACGATCTGCCCGAGGAACGCCTGCTCTCGCGCGAGCTGCGCACGGCGTTGCTCGAAGCAATCGACGGGCTGCCGCGAATGCAGAGAGCAGTGATCACGCTCCGCGATGTCGAGGGTTGGCCGTCCGAAGAGGTGTGCGAGTATCTCGGCGTCGCGGACGGCAACCAGCGAGTTCTCTTGCACCGCGCGCGAGCCGCTGCGCGCGCCGCGATCGAGCGGTACCTCGAAGAAGGAGGGGAGCGATGCTGACCTGCGCCGACATCGTCAAGCTCGTCACCGACTACACCGAGGGGCGCCTCACGCCGACCGAGCGTCGCCGCTTCGAGGAGCACGTTTCGATCTGCCCGCCGTGTCGCTCGTTCCTCGACCAGATGCGGACGACGGTCGAGCTCGTGGGAGAGCTGCGTGAGGAGGATGTTCCGCCGGCCATGGAGCAGCACCTGCTCGCCGCGTTCCGTGACTGGAAGCGGGACGAGTGATCGCCTACAAGTTCCTCTCGTCCGGCCGCGTGGGTCTCTTCAGTGGGATCCGGTGGCCGGAGCCGGGAGTGTGGCTCGACCCCGAAACGGACGTCGAGCGATGCGTGTCGGGAATTCATGCGCTGCATGCCGACGGGCTTCTCGGTTGGATCGACGACGAGCTGTGGACCTGCGAGCTCGCCGGCATCGTGGAGAACGACGGCCAGGTGATCGTCGCCGAGCGTGGCCGGCTCCTAGAGCGCGTCGCCGCCTGGAACGAGGCTGCCGCCCGCGACTTCGCTCGCGACTGCGCGGCGCGGGGGCGGGAGCAGGTGGTCGAGGCGTTGCGTGTCGATGGACACGACGTCGAGGCGAACGAGCTCGACGGTCTCGACGGGGAGGGCTACGTGACGACCGCTCCCGGCTTGGCGGCGCGGCTGCCGGTCGAGGCCGCGGGTCTCGTGATCATGGCCGCCGATACGACAGCACTCGCCGAGGGTCGTCGCCTCGAGGCCCACGAGCCGCGGCTACGCTCGCACCTCGAGGCGGTTGCCGCCGGTCCTGCGACACATGGTGCAGTCGCTGCGAATGTGGCCTTCGTTGTCGCCCACTCGACGGCGAGCCTCCACCCGGCGGGAGCCGAGACGGGGTTCGCTTCAGAGCGCGCGTGGCAGCTCGAGCGCCTGGTCGAGCGACTCGGCCTCGCCGTCTCCATCTAGTAGCCAATGGGGCCGCCCGTACAGCCGGCAGCCGCCGCGAGTCCTTGGCCGTCTCTCAGCTCGGTTTCTTAGAGGACGATCGTCGCGCTGGCGTCGGAGTTGGACGCGCCCCACACCTGCAGCATGAGGTCGAGCTCAATGCGCCGCCCGCGCGCATTCATCGAGCCGAGCTGGGAGATCTCGACCTCGGTCGGCCCGACCTGCTCCGCGTTCACGTGCACGTGCCCCGTGAGGAACGAGAGCAGGCTCGGGACGAGCTGTGGGTCACTGACTTGGATACGCATGTCTGCCGCAGGGCCGACCGCAGTCTCTGCTCAGGTGGGGCAGGCACCTCGCCGCCCGAGGTGCCCGCCCCGTGAGCTGGCTGCAGGCCTACTGCTTCACGAGCCTCAGCCAGTGGAGGTAGCCGTAGAACCCGCTGGAGTCGGGGTTCTTCGTCGCCGTTCGCACCCGAAGTGTGTGCATGCCGGACGTCGCCACCGTGATGTTTGGGACCGTGACGTCATTGCCGAAATTGATTGCCGAGTCGTACGTGTCGATCGGCGTTCCGAAGTCCGTTCCATCGAGTGAGAACGTCAGCTCGCCGGCGTCCGGAGAGGCGACGTAGGTCACTTGCATGTCCCATGTCCCAGCGGCGAGCGGCAGCTCCATTCCAGGTAGCTCGTCTGGTCTCCGAAAGGAAACGACCTTCGATAGGCAGAGTTCCACTCGCCGTCGTTGACGACGACGTCGCCCCAGAGACGTTCGTCAGCCGCTCGCGCTTTCGGATCGACGTCGATGAGCGAGGACAACACGAGACCACCCGCGTCGCCCTTATCGCCCTTGCTTCCGGCCGCGCCCGCGTCGCCCTTCGGCCCCGGCGCACCGGTCGCGCCGTCGCACCGGTCGCCCCTGCCGGCCTGCCGGCCTGCCGGGCCTGCCCGGCCTGCCGGCCTGCCGGGCCTGCCGGGCCTGCCGGGCCTGCCGGGCCTGTGAGCCCCTGCGCCCCAGCGGGTCCCGCGACACCGACGGCGTAACGGCTGGCTGGAATCACTGACGCGGGGAACTTCCCCTTGGCATTGAGCGGCACGAGCATGCCTGCCCGAGGCGTCTTCGACGCCCCAATGTGGTTGACCGTTTTCGCGTTACCGGCCGACTTGGCGAAGCCGACAACCTCCGCCGCGACTGCTGGGCTGCCTGCGGCAACAGCTCCAACTACGGCGGCAAGGACGATCGTTCCGCCGCGCTGTTTCAATGAACCGAACATGGACTCCTCTCCCACTTGAACCCCCTGGCGATGAGTCGCAGCCGCGTTCTCCAGCTACCGACTCCTGTAGCTCACCGTAGTCAGGTCCGGCGTTCGCGACAGTCCGGAATGGGGACTGAATCGCACCTAGCTGAACGGTTAGGGGGTGATGCGATCCGGCTGCGCGAGGGTCATTGCGCTTGCTCGTCGATCACAAGCTTTGCGCTCACAGTGGGCTTTTTCGACTGGCGATTCGTGCCCTTGGGGATCGTCCACACGTACCAGCGGTAGCTTCCGGGCAGCAGGGCGTGAGGGCGGCCCGCTTGCCGCCAGCGACCCGGCAGTTCGAGTCGCGCTTCGTTCACGCGCGCTCGGAAGACGCGCTCGCCGCCCTGGAACAGCTGGAACTCGTATGCGCCTGCGTTCGGGGAAGTGACCCAGACAAACGTCTGTCCCTGAACTGCGCTCGCGTGAACTTGCGTGGACGTCGCCGGTGTCGTCGTGGTGCCCGCAGGCTTGGCAGGCGTGGTTGCAGGGCGGTCTGGCTGGGTGACTGGTTGGGTGACTGGCTGAGTGACTGTGGCGGTCGTTGGGGAAACGGCAGCTGCGACCGATTGAGTCTGCTGCGCGCGTCGGAAGGGCAGCTCCTCGCGACCGACGACCAGCGTGAGCAGTACGCCGAGCGCCAGGACGCCGGCGGCCGACGAGAGCAGACCGAGTCGGCTGCGGCGGCGAGGCGGTGCGAGCTCCGGAACCGGCTCGAGGATGCGGGGCGTACGCTCGACCGGAGGGCTCGCGACGGGGGCCGACCGAGGTAGGTCCGGCAGCAGCTCCCGGGCCGCCTGCCTCAGCTCGGGGTCGATCAGCGCGAGCTCGGGGCTGACAGGACCGAGCGCCGAGGCTGGGTCCGGCTGGATCTGATCTACCGGCGCCGATCCGGTCCGCAGCGGGACGACATTGCCGCCGGCCGCAATCTCAGCGGGCGACGGCATACGGACGATGCCCCCGGTCGCGGACATACCAGCCCCGTTCGCCCGGCCGCGCGGGATCCCTTCGCATACAGCTGGTGTGCGCACCGATCGCTTCCGGCAAACCCCGGTCGGAAACCCGCCTGCTCGTGCGGGCTCCGACTGGTGAAGCGGAGAGGGAGGGATTTGAACCCTCGACGAGCCTAACGACCCGTAACGGTTTTCGAGACCGCCGCATTCGACCGCTCTGCCACCTCTCCGAGCGCTCGAAAGAGTAGCTACGCGGGTTGGTAGCGACTTTTCAAGCCGGTGCGCGCACGTTAGGCTCGCCGCGACGTTGCTGCGGCGTTGCCCCGAAAGCGCGACAAGGAGGCACCGTGCCCAGACCGAGGACGACCACTCCGAAGTCGAGCCCGAAGACGAAGAAGCCCGTCCAGCGCGCGAAGCCCGCGGTCGCCGCCGCGAAGGGGCCGCTCAAGGTGAAGGTCGTTCCTGCGGGACCCCGAGCGGAGGAGCTCGCCAAGGTCTCGAGCCGCCTGCTCAGCCACGCCTCGGTTCGCAAGAGCCTCGGTAGCGCGCGTCACCGGCTGCTCACGGTCGAGCCCGTCGAGCAGGAGGAGGGAAAGGGAACCCGCCGCCTCGCGGCGGCGGAGCCGGTCGCCTACCGGGCGACGATCTACGACTACAAGAAGAACCAGGCGCTCATCGTCAACGTCTCCGTCGACGGTCGCCGAAGCCCTGAGGTCGTCGAGACCGGTGAGCAGCCCGCGCCGACGCGAGACGAGTTCGACGAGGCCGTGCGGTTGCTCACGAAGGATCCGGATCTGGGCCCCGAGCTTCGCGCCGAGCGCGTGCGGCCATACCCGCCGATGCCGCCCCTCGTCGAGACCGAAGACGATACGGCGCGGCCGGAGCGGACGATCGCAGTCGGTCTTCTGCCCGCCGAGAAGGGTGCACGGCACGAGATCGTCGGCGTGAACCTCGTCCGGCGCACCGTTGTCCGCTTCACAGACAACGCGCCCGAGACAGCGGCGGCGCACAACCCGATCTGTGGCACGCCGTACACCCAGCAAACGACGACGGGGAGGCAGTACGTCCCCGGCCAGGCCTGGGTGACCGTCACTCAGGGCGGCAAAGTCCTCTGGAAGTTCCTCGTCCTCCGGCCGGCGGCCACGCAGGGGCCGGGCCGCTCGACGAACGGGGCCGGGATCGAGCTCCGCTCCGTCACGTACCGCGGCAAGAAGGTCTTCCACCGCGCGCACGTACCGATCCTCAACGTCAAGTACGACCCGGGCGGATGCGGCCCCTACCGCGACTGGCAGAACGAAGAGGGGAAGATCAACGCACAGGGCGCCGACGTCGCACCGGGGTTCCGGCTCTGCCCGCAGCCCGCGAAGACGATTCTCGACACCGGCTCAGACGCGGGCAACTTCCTCGGCGTCGGGATCTACGTCAAGGGGCAGGAGCTCGTGCTCGTCAGCGAGATGGAGGCGGGCTGGTACCGGTACATCAGCGAGTGGCGGCTGCACGCCGACGGGACGATCCGGCCGCGCTTCGCCTTCACCGCCGTCCAGAACTCCTGCGTGTGCAACGTGCACCACCACCACGTGTACTGGCGGTTCGACTTCGACCTTCGAACGGCCGGCAACAACGTTGTGAAGGAGTTCAACGACCCGCCTCTGCCGGGGTTCGGCACGGCGAAGTGGCACACCAAGGACTTCGAGATCCAGCGTCCGCGAGCACCGAAGCGAAAGCGAAAATGGCGCGTCGAGAACAGCGCCACGGGCGAGGCGTACGACATCATCCCGGGCAAGGACGACGGCCTCGCGACCACGTCGCCCGACCGGCCGTTCCCGCGCGGGGACGTGTGGCTCCTTCGCTACCACCCAGGGGAGATCGACGACGGTGTCGTCGCGATCGGCCCGCCCTATGCGGCGAACCTGGGGGCGTGGGTCAACGGTGAGCCGATCAAGAATCAGGATGTCGTCATCTGGTATGCGGGGCACTTCACGCACGATCTCCACGAGACGGGCGCCCACCACGGACACATCGTCGGCCCGACCCTGAAGCCGGTGCGCTGGTAAGGAAGCGGAGAAGGAGGGATTCGAACCCTCGATGGAGGCATTCACCCCCATAACGCCTTAGCAGGGCGCCGCCTTCAGCCACTCGGCCACTTCTCCGTGAGCAGGATCGTATCGCACGCTCTCGACTCACACTGGTCCAAAAAGAAGCGCCCGCTTCCTGGTTGCCGCAGGGAACGGGCGCCGCAGATGCCGGAGAAAAGGGGGGAACCGGCTCTCCCATGTTCATCGGCTCCGGACCGGCGGGCATGCCTCCGACGGGTGATTTTCCGCCGGACGTGCGAAAGGCCGCGAGTCGGCGCTGGGAACTGCGCGTCTCGCGGCCTCTCGGGCTCGACACAGTGGGCTGCGGCTCCTACTGCACCAAGCTTGATCGAAGAGACGATCGACGTTTCCGCGAGAACGCCGGATCCCTCATTCCAGTGAAGTACAACGGTCAACCCAACACGAGTGATGGTGTGAAGCGGGGGCTGTGGACGAGGATGTCGGTATCAGGTTCGAAGCCCCGGGCGGCGGGGCGTCGAGCTTTCGGGGCGGGTGCTTGATCCATGCGGCGGATCGCGCCCGCCCCGTTTTGCGTCCGCTCAGTCGTGGATGCGGGCGATCAGCTCGCCGCGGCGGAGCACCTTGACCTCGCCTCCGTGCAGCCGCACCTCGAAGCCGGCGTCCTTCGGAAAGAGGACCTTGTCACCGGGCTCGAGCCCACCCGGCTCGGCGCCGACTGCCGTGACGATCCCGGTCTGGCAGACGGCCTCCGCCGAGGCCGGGATGATCAGTCCGGTCTTCGTCTCGGCTTCATCCTCGGTCGGCTGGATCACGACGTAGTCGTCGAGCGGCTCGAGCGTGAGGTCGATGCGCTGTGGATCTTGCACCATGCTCGAATTCTAGAGCCGGCCGGCGGCGATGATCCGGTCGAGAAACTGGCGGGTCCGCGGCTCCGACGGTGCGCTGAAGATCGCCTCGGGCGGGCCCTGCTCGAGGATGACGCCGGCGTCGAGGAAGCAGACGCGGTTCGCGATGTCGCGGGCGAAGCCCATCTCGTGCGTCGCGATCAGCATCGTCATCCCGCCCTCGGCGAGCTCGCGGATCACGCTCAGGACCTCCGCGACGAGCTCGGGGTCGAGTGCGCTCGTCACCTCGTCGAGGAGCATCACGCGCGGGCGCAGGGCGAGCGCGCGCACGATCGCGACCCGCTGCTGCTGGCCGCCCGAGAGCCGGTCGGGATAGTCGTCGCGCTTGTCGGAGAGCCCGAAGCGGTCGAGCAGCTCGGTCGCCTGGGCCTCCGCCTCGCGCCGGCTCGTGCCGAGCGCCTTGCGCGGCCCGAGCGTCACGTTCTCGAGCACGCTCATGTGCGGGAAGAGGTTGTACGCCTGGAAGACGATCCCGATCCCGCGGCGGATCCGGTTGACGTCCACGCCGCGCGCCGTGATCTCCTCGCCGTGGATCACGACGCGGCCCTCGTCGACCGGCTCGAGCAGGTTGACGCAACGCAGGAGTGTCGACTTGCCGGAGCCGGAGGCGCCGATCAGGCAGACGACCTCGTGCTCGGCGACCTCGAGGTCGATCCCGCGCAGCACCTCGTGCTTGCCGAACGACTTGTGCAGGTTCTCGATCTGCGACCGCGCTCACGCGATGCCTCCGGCGAGGCGCCGCCGCCGGTCGCGCGCCACGAGCCAGTCGGTGAAGCGTGCGAGCGGAATCGTGATCGCCACGAAGAGCGTCGCCGCGACGAGGTAGTAGGTGAAGTTGAAGTCCGCGGAGACCTCGATCTGAGACTGCTTGAACGCCTCGACCGAGCCGAGGATCCCGACGAGCGCCGTGTCCTTCTGCAGCCCGATGAAGTCGTTGAGGAGAGGTGGGATCACCCGGCGCACGGCCTGCGGCAGGACGACCGCCGTCAGCGCCTGCGCTCCGCGTGAGACCGAGCGAGCGCGCCGCCGCCTCCTGGCTCGGATGCACCGACTCGATTCCGGCGCGGTAGACCTCGGAGACGTAGGCCGTGTAGATGAGGACGAGCGAGACGATTCCCCAGAAGGTCGTCGACGTCGGGACCCCCTCGATCGCGAGCGCCGGGGCGCCGAACCCGAGCAGCGCGATCACGAGGATCGTCGGCACGCCGCGGAAGAAGTCGGCGTAGGCGATCGCGAGCGCGCGGATCGGGAAGAAGACCGGGCCGGGCAGGCTGCGCAGGACGGCGAGCAGCAGCGCGAAGACGAGGATGAAGACCTCGGCGATCATGAAGATCTTCACGTTCAGGAGGAAGGCGCGCGCGATGACCGGAAACGATTCGCGGTACTTGTCCCAGTCGAAGAACGCCGCCTTGACCTCGGGCCAGTTCGGAGCGTGCGTGACGCCGTAGACGAGCGCGGCGAAGAGGACGAGCGTCGAGAGCAGCGCGAGGGTGACGGCGCGACCGGCGCCGCCACCCCCGAGGATCTTCGAGTTACGGCTCAGCTACTTGAGGACAGGTGCGCCGGTGACCTTGGCGAGCCAGATCTGCTGGATCCGCTTCAGCACGCCCGAGCTCTTCATGTTCGCGAGGGCGTTGTTCACGCAGGCAACGAGCGGGTTGCCCTTCTGGAAGACCATCCCGAAGCGCTCCTGGTTTCCCTTCGCCGCGAACTGGCCGATGATCTTGCCGTTCGGCACCTGCACCGCGGTGACGTAGAACGCGGTCGGCAGGTCGACGACGAGACCGTCGATCTGGCCGTTCTTCAGCCCCGCGACGGCGGCGTCGTTCGTGTCGTAGACGGCGACCGAGGGGCCCGGCTTGATGTTCTTGACGATGTACTGGTAGCTCGTCGTCCCGAGCTGGGCGCCGAGCTTGTACTTCTTCAGGCCTGCGACCGAGCGCACGGACGAGATCGGCTTGCCCTTCAGGCCGACGATCGACTGGTTGACGTTGTAGTACGAGGCGCTGAAGGCGAGCGCCTTCGCTCGCTCAGGCGTGTACGAGATCTGGTTGATGTCGAAGTCGAAGGCCTTCTTGCCCGGCGCGATCGCCTTGTTGAACGGCGTATAGACCCAGACGACCTGGTTCTTCGCGAAGCCGAGCCGCTTCGCGACGGCGTAGGCGACCGCCGACTCGAAGCCCTTGCCCTTGGCGGGGTCGTTGATCTTCCACGGCCGGCCCTTCGTCTCGCCGCCCGCGAACCACGGCGGGAACGCCGGGTTGTCGGTGCCGATCGAGAGCTGCCCGTCCTTGACGAGGTTGAGGTTCGCCTTGGCGCAGCTGGCGCTCGCCGCCGCCGCCTCCTCGCTCCGACCTCCGATGGCGGCCGCTGCGATCGCGAGCGCGATCACCGCGACCGGAATCAGAACCTTCCGCATGCCCGTCTCCTCTGGTTTCCCGGTTGGCGAAAGAGACTCGAACCTAGCACGCCGGGTACGGTCTCCGCAATGGCGTCCCCGTTCGTGGAGCTCGAGGTCGGCGGCCGGATCGTGAAGGTGACGAATCCGGACAAGGTGCTCTTTCCTGCGCGGCAGGAGACGAAGCTCGACCTCGTCGACTACTACCTCTCCGTCGGCGAGGGGATCGTCCGCGCGCTCTACGAGCGGCCGACGCAGCTCCGCCGCTTCCCGGACGGGGTCGAGGGCGAGATGATCTACCAGAAGCGCGTGCCGGAGAAGCGGCCCGAGTGGGTCGAGGCGGCGCGCGTCACCTTCCCCTCCGGCCGGCACGCCGACGAGCTCTGCGTGACCGAGGTCGCGCAGGTCGCCTGGGCGGCGAACCTCGCGGTCGTCGACTTCCATCCCTGGCCCTCGCGGCGCGCCGACGTCGACAAGCCGGACGAGCTGCGGATCGACATCGACCCGCAGCCGGGCACGACCTTCGGCGACGGAAAGCGGGTCGCCGCCGTCGTGCGCGAGACGCTCGCCGAGATGGGGTGGACGGGCTGGCCGAAGACCTCCGGCAACCGCGGCATCCACGTCGCCTGCCGGATCGAGCCGAACTGGGAGTTCCCGGTCGTCCGTCGCTGCGCGCTCGCCTTCGCGCGCGAGATCGAGCGGCGGCTGCCGAAGAAGGTCACGACTGCGTGGTGGAAGGAGGAGCGCGGCAAGCGCGTCTTCATCGACTACAACCAGAACGCGCGCGACCGCACGATCGCCTCGGCCTACTCGGTGCGCGGCCGGCCCGACGCGACCGTCTCCGCGCCGGTGACCTGGGACGAGCTCCCGGACGTCGAGACCGAGGACTTCACGCTGGCGTCGATGCCGAAGCGCTTCGCCAAGCTGGGCGACGTCCAGGCCGGGATCGACGAGGCCGTCTGCGACCTCAACGTCCTGCTCGAGTGGGTCGAGCGCGAGGAGGCCGCCGGCGAGGGCGAGGCGCCGTACCCGCCGCAGTTCCCGAAGATGCCGGGCGAGCCGAAGCGCGTCCAGCCCTCGCGCGCGAAGAAGGACGGACTAGCGCGCCCTGATGGGGTCGATGCGCCGCTCGCAGATTCCTGTGCGCAGGCCGACCTGATCGGTTAGAGGACGTGAGCTGTCGGCGCGCCGCTCGCAGCAAGTCGAGGACGCTGTCCGCCGCTGCTTCCAGTTCGATCGAGCCCTGAGGACGTCCGCCCGACGACGGTCCGGTCGCTCGCGGCTGGAGTCGTGGACGACACAGAGCCGAGCTCGAGGTCGACGCGGTGGTCGAGCTGCCAACGCCCGTGGCCGAGATCCGAGTCACGTCTCGGTCGTGTCGGCCTGAGCGGAGGACGAAGCGCACGTCGAGCTCGATGCCGTCTGAAGGTATCGGACTGTCGCGCACGCCACAGATTTCGAGCGACGCGAGCGAGCGGCGGACGGTTCGGAGAGCATGGCAGTTCGGCTTGCCGCTGTCTATCTCGAGCTCGGTCCGCGTAGTCGGAGGTCGGAGCGGTGGAAGTGTGCGTGGATTACACGTATTGCTGGCTATCGAGGCCGTTCTCGGAGCGCTTCTTGGAACGCTTTCAGAGCGATGCGGTCCGGGCCAACGGCGTTACAGCTCGCCTGACTGGCGGTCTACCTCGGCCTGAACGGCCGTGCATCGCCGTGATCGTCGAGATCGAGAACCACGGGCGGGCGTGCGGCTTTCGTAGCATCTTACGATCTACCAGCGTGTACGGGCGGGCGATCTCGTCGCGATCGACGGTGACTCTGTCGCCAGTGCTCCGGCGGCCAGACTCGCTCCGAATTCGAGCCGGGCACCTTGTCGACGGTCGCGCTCGCTTGGCGGAAACCCGTCTCGCTCGACACGCCGGCCCTTCGTGTGACAGTGCTCGGGCGGGCACCGGACGGCCATCACGCCTCCGCCGTCTGGGCGGTCGACCTCAACGCTCGCAAAGCGGTCGGATCGATCCGAGAGCGGCCGGCGGCTCCACGTGATCCTGTCGAGCCCGTTGGTCCCAATCGCCTTCATCGCGGGTTCTTCGCGTCGTTCACGGCGCACTCTCGGGCCCCCACCCGTGTCGGTCTTCGTGATACCAGTCCTGCTCTTCGCCTTCACGTTCCTGCACCCGCTGCTGCACCGGCGTTAGATGCACCAGCGCGGTCTGGCCGCCGGCTCAGATCAGCCGGCGCTCGGCGGCCCAGCGCGTCAGCTCGTGGCGGTTCGAGAGCTGCAGCTTGCGCAGCACGGCCGAGACGTGCGTCTCGACGGTCTTGACCGAGAGGTGCAGCCGCGCCGCGATCTCCTTGTAGCGGTAGCCGCGCGCGATCAGCTGCAGCACCTCCCGCTCGCGCGTCGTCAGCGACGTCGAGCTCCGGGTCGACCGCGGCCTCGCCCGAGCGGAACGCGTCGAGGACGAAGCCCGCGAGCCGCGGCGAGAAGACCGCATCGCCGTCGGCCGTCCGCTTCACCGCGTCGATCAGGTCGGCGCCCGAGATCGACTTCGTCACGTAGCCGCGCGCGCCGGCCCGGATCACGTCGATCACGTCCTCGGCCGCGTCCGAGACCGAGAGCGCGAGGAAGCGGACGCCGGGCCGCTCGGGCGCGACCTGCGCGATCACCGCGTGGCCGCCGCCGTCCGGCAGGTGGACGTCGAGCAGGACGACGTCCGGGTCGAGCTCGCGGATCAGCGGCACCGCCTCGGCGACCGAGCCGGCCTCGCCGACGATCTCGACCGCCTCGCCGAGCTCGCTGCGCACGCCGGCGCGGAAGAGGTCGTGGTCGTCGACGAGCACGACGCGGCGGCGGCTCACGGCTGCCTCCCCAGGCGCAGCTCGACCTCGGTCCCGTCCGGCCGAGGACGTGAGCGCCGCGGTACCGCCGGCGCGCGTCATGCGGCCGCGGATCGACTCGGCGATCCCGTGTGCGCTCCGCGGGCACGGCCTCGGGATCGAAGCCGCTGCCGCGGTCGCGGACGAAGATCGCGATCTCGTCCTCGCCGACGTCGACGAAGGTCGAGACCTGGTCGGCGCCGGAGTGCCGCGCCGCGTTCGCCATCGCCTCGCGCGCGGCGAGCACGAGCGCCTCGACGCGGTCGTCGAGCGGCACGTCGCCGGTGCGGACGAGCTCGACCGGGACGCCGTGCAGCTCCTCGACCTCGGCGGCGGCGGCGTCCATCGCGGACGCGAGCCCGGCTCCGTCGGCTGCGCGGATCCGGGTAGAGCCAGGACGCGCAGCTCGCGCTCCTGCCGCCGGGCGAGCGCCGCGACACGGCGCGGGTCGCCCGCCTCGCGCTGGACGAGCGCGAGCGTCTGGAGGACGGAGTCGTGCACGCGGGCTGCCATCTCGGCGCGCTCCTGCGAGCGGATCCGGCGCGGTGCGCTCGGCGTCCCGCTCGGCGGCCAGGCGCCAGGCCCACGGCCCGAGCACGAGCAGGAGCGCGATCGCGACGGCGCTCGACTCGAAGGCGGCGTCGCGGCCGTTCGCCGTCGCGTTCTGGTCGACGAAGACGATCACGCCGACGGCGGCGAGCGAGAGGCCGACCACGACCGGGGCGCCGCTGCGGCCTCGGGCCAGCAGGATCCCGGCTCCGCAGAGCGCGGCCGGCCAGATCAGCGAGTCGGAGAAGCCGAAGCCGCGCAGTGCGATCGCGCCGGCGATCGCGAGCGCCACGAAGCCGAGCAGCCGCCTGCGCGGCGACGGCGGCGGGCCGTTCTCCGGCGCGAGCGCGAGCCAGGCGCCGCCGTACGCGGCGATCCCGGCGCCGCCTGCGAACGCGAGCAGCGCGAACGTGAGCCGGACGAGCGTGGCGTCGACGCGCAGGCTCTTGGCGATCCCCGCGCAGACGCCCGCGAGCGCGCCCTCGCCCTCCGCGCGCCTGAGGCGCGGGAGGGCGAGCGGCAGCCGGTACGGCGTCGAGCTCAACCCCGCCGCACCTCGATGCTGCCGATGCCGACGTCCGCCTCGAGCTTCGAGCACGGGTGCGTCCGGTGTCGGGCCGGCCACGCTGAGCGGTCTGGTGCGCGTCGACGCCGTCGTCGCGTTCAGCCGAGCACGTCGACCTCGCCGACTCCGGCCTGGGCGTCGATCTCGAGCGCGACGTCCTCCGGCACGGTGATCACGAGGCTCGCCGATGCCCACGCTCGCGTCGACGGCGGTGGTGCCGGCCGGGAGCGTGACGGCGCCGAGATCGAGGTCGAGCTCGCCGACGCCGAGCTCGTAGCTCGGCTCGAGCGCGGCGAGCGGTCAGCGGCCGCTCGTCCTTCTCCCCGACGCCCGACGAGATCGAGACCGGCGTCGCCGCGGCGACCCCGAACGCGGCGAGCAGGAGCAGCCCGAGGACGACGAGCCCGCCGACGCGTCGCTGCGTCATCGCTCCGACCGCGATCGCGCACGCCGACGATCGCGACGCCTGCGGCGAGCGCGACCGTCGAGGTCGACGTCGTAGATGTCGAGCACCGCGAGCAGGCCGAACACGCCGGCCGCCGCGAGGAGCACGCCGAGCACGGGCGCGAAGAGCGACGGCTTCTTCGGCGGCCGGGCGGCGCCGGCGGCGCGCTGGTGCCGTGCGGTGCGGCGTCGGCCTGCCGGCGTCGGCTGCGGACGCCGCCGCGTGGCTGTCGGCGGCGCGGGCGAGCCGCGGTCGCGATTCGACGACGTGCCACCAGACGAGCGCCGCGCCGACGAGCGTGGCCGCGAGCCAGACGTTGCCGGTGCCGGGCCAGAAGCGCGCCTCGGAGAGCGCGAAGAGCGCGCCGAAGGCGAGCAGGCCGACGCCGAGGAGCAGCCAGGGGCGCTCGCGGTGCCCGCGCAGCGCCTCGACGGCGATCGACTCGTCGCGCTGCTCGCCCGGGATCACGAGCCACGCGGCGAGGTACAGCAGCAGTCCGGTGCCGCCGGCCAGCGCGAGGGCGGCGAACGCGATCCGGTAGACGAGCGGGTTGACGTCGAAGTAGCGGCCGAGCCCGGCGCAGACGCCGCCGAGCCAGCGGCCGTCGTCGGTGCGGACGAGCCGCCGCGGGGGCGCCTCGTCGAGAATGGTGGTTTCGGTCGATCGTGTCGGACATGTGAGCCTCTCCTTGGATGATGCTCACAGCATCGATACCGCCGGCCCGCGGCGGTATCGGGCATCACCCTTGTCCGACCCTGATCTTCCCCGAGGGTAACCCTAGAGCTCAGTCGGTCCACCAGCCGGGCGCCATCTCGGCGTCGCGTGGGTCCTCGCCGGCGCCGAACGCGATGTACTCGACGCCGTCGGGTCCCGCCTCGACGTTGCGCATCGTGTCCTTGTCGAAGCGGATCGCGTCCCACTCGCCGAGCTCGACGATCTCGTCCTCGACCTTGATCCGCGCGGAGCCCCGGACGACGACGTAGACCTCCTCCTGCCCCTCGTGCTTGTGGCCGAAGGGGATGCGGAAGTTCGGCGCGAGCTTCATGTGGCTGAGGCCGAGCGTCTCGCCCTCGATCGCCCGGCGGGCGAAGCGCGCCTCCATCTCCGTCCGGCATGTCGAACTTCGGCGCGGCGTTCTCGACGTCTTCCTTGAGGTTCTTCTTCGTGTATCCAGCCATGCCGGCGATTCTAACGTGGCTCTATGTAAAGCGAGCTTGACATCGCGATCGATGTCAAGCTAACTTGACATCGATGAAGAACGCGATCAGAGATCTGCGAGCGCGACGAGAGCCTTTCGCAGGCCGAGCTGGCGAAGGCGATGCAGGTCTCGCGGCAGACGATCAACGCGATCGAGACGGAGCGCTACACGCCGTCGCTGCCGCTGGCGCTCGCGCTCGCCCGCTACTTCGAGACGACGGTGGAGGAGATGTTCGATGACGGCAGTGCATAAGACGAAGTGGTTCCTGCCCCTGTTCTCGGTCGCGCTCGGGCCTCGTGTTCCTCGGCGGCGCTGTGGGCCGGCGGCGACCGGCGAGGCGGGATCGAGGCGCTCGCGGTGATGGCGGTGGTCGGGCTCGTGATCCTCGTCGGGGGCGCAGCGACCTGATCCGCGGCCTCCGCGGTGACGGCGGGACGAGTACTGGCAGCGGATCGACGTCCACGCGACCGCGCTCGCCGGGCATCGTCGCTGATCGCGCTCGATCCTCGGCATGTGCGCCTGGGAGTGGGCCCACGGCCGCGACGGCAGCCCGTACGTCCAGCTCGGTGCGATCACCGGCGTCGCGTACGTCGTCGCCGTCGGGTTGCTCAGGTGGCGGAGTTGAGCGGCGCGCGTACCGGTGGCTCGCCGCGGCGGCCGCTCGCGAGCGCTCCTCGCCGCGGTCGGCGTCGCCGCAGCGGCTCCGCCCGCCTACGAGCTGGCGCAGCAGCGCATCGTCGTCGAGGGTCGCGCGGTCGCGGCGCTCGTGCGGGCAGGCGATGCGGCGAGCATCTACGCGCGCTTCACGCCGGAGGCTCGCGCAGGTCGGTTCCGCTCGTCGGAGGTGCGAGCGCGTGCTCGGCGAGACGCTCCGCGCGGCGCCGGTCGGAGCCCGGACGGAGGAGTCCGCGCTGCCCATGGCGCCCGCCCGCCGGGTCTACACCGCCGTCCACCGCTGGGGCAAGCGGACGATCGTGCTCCAGGCCGTGTTCGACGCGCGCGGGAGGATCGCGGGGATCAACCTCGCGCCGCCGAACGCGCTTCCGCGCGATCCGCACGCCGGTCGCCGGCTGCGCGCCCGCCTGGCGCTCCCGTTCGAGGGCACCTGGTGGGTCTTCTGGGGCGGGCCGACCGAGCGGCAGAACTACCACGTCGTCGCGCCGGACCAGCGCCATGCCTACGACCTCGTCGTCTGGCGGTTCGGTGCGCACGCATCGCGGTGCCGGGACGAAGAACGCGGACTACTGGGCCTGGGGACGAGACGTTGCTCGCGCCTGCCTCGGGCCGCGTCGTCGAGGCCGTCGACGGAGTCCGCGACAACCGGCCGCAGGTGCAGGTCGAGAACCGGGCCGACCCCGGCCGGCAATCACGTCGTGCTCGACCTCGGCCACGGCGAGTACGCGCTGCTCGCGCACATGCAGCCGGGCAGCGTCCGCGTCCGCGTCGGCGATCGCGTGCGGCGCGGGTGACGTGCTCGGGCTCACGGGCAACTCCGGAAACTCGTCGGAGCCGCACCTGCACTTCCACGTGCAGGACCGGCCGGGCCTGTTCGGCGCCGCCCGCGGCTTGCCCGTCTCGTTCGTCGGCTACCGCGCCGACGGCCGGCGGGTCGCGCGCGGCACGCCGGTGCAGGGCCAGTTCATCCAGACGGAGCTGAGCAGCGTCTCCACGGTCGGGTCGTCGGCGCGCCGCGGCGGCGTCACCTCGCGCCAGGTGCACTGCGCCGGATCCTTGTCCGGCCGGAAGCGGATCAGCTTCGTGCCGTGGCGGAAGCGGTTGCCCTGCACCTTGTCGTAGCGCACCTCGGCGACGAGCTCGTGGCGCAGCGGCGTCTCCTCCAGGCCATCCGTTGCCCCAGCGGTTCGGCTCCGAGAAGCGGCGGTCGGAGCTCTCGTCGAGCAGCGGCAGGACGAGCGCCGCGATCTCGTCGTGGTTGCGGGCGCCGATCGCGGCCGAGCCGACGTAGTCGACCTCGCCGTCCTCGCGGTAGAGGCCGAGCAGCAGCGTCGCGAGCTTCCCCGGCCGCTGCTCTTCCAGCGGACGCCGATGACGACGCAGTCGGCGGTCTTGTGCTCCTTGACCTTGACGACCGCCTCGCGCGAGCCGGGCATGTAGGCGAGGCCGAGCCGCTTCGCGATCACGCCGTCGAGCCCGGCCGCCTCGAAGCGGTCGAGCCACGCCGTCGCGGCGGCGAGGTCGGTCGTCGCGGGCGAGATCCAGAAGCCCTCGCCGCGCTTCAGCAGCTCGGCGCGCCGCTGCTCGAGCGGCTTCGTGTGGATCGGCTTCCCGTTCCAGAGCAGCAGGTCGAAGGCGATGAAGATCGCCGGGATCTCGGCGGCCAGCTTCTGGACGCGGCTCTCGGCCGGGTGCAGGCGCGTCTGCATCGAGTCGAAGTCGAGCACGCCGTCGCGGGCGATCACGATCTCGCCGTCGAGCGCGGAGTGGGGCGGCAGCAGCTCGCCGAGCGGCCGCAGCTCGGGGAAGTAGCGCAGCAGCGGCCGCTCGTTGCGCGACCAGAGCGCGAGCTCGCCGCCGTCGTTCTCGAGCACGCCGCGGAAGCCGTCCCACTTCGGCTCGTACTGCCAGCCGTCGCCGGCCGGCAGCTCGCGGACGAGCTCGGCCTCCATCGGCGGGAAGGGGACGTTCGGGCCGGGCATCGCCCGAAGGCTAACGCGTCCGCTGGTCAGCGAAGCCAGGGGCCGAGCAGCTCTTCGATCTCGCGGCAGCCGCGCGGCCGCTCGAGCCGCGCGCGCTCCGTGCGTCCCTCGACGACGACGAGCGTCGGCAGGCCGGTGACGCCGAAGCGGCTGACGAGGTCGGGCCGCTCGTCCTCGTCGACGACGAGCACGCGGAACGTGCCGTGGTTGCGGCGCCGCTGCAGCACCTGGGCGAGGAATCCCTCCACCCGGCGGCACTGGCCCGAGAGCGACGAGGTGAAGAAGATCAGGCGCGGCTTCGTCGGCTCGCTCGCGCGGCGACGGCGGTCTCGACGGTCGCCATGCGCTGGACTCTCCCCGTCAGCGCGCAGATCGCTAACTAACTAGGATTGGCCGATGAGAAGGGTCGCCGTCACCGGGCTGGGCGCGATCACGCCGATCGGGCTCGACGCGCCGTCGACGTGGCGCGCGGCGCGTGGCCGGCGAGAGCGGCGATCGACTTCATCCAGGCCTTCGACGCGAGCGAGTTCCCGGTCCGGATCGCGGGCGAGGTGAAGGGCTTCGACCCGGCCGCGGTCGCCCCGCCGAAGGAGGCGCGGCGGATGGACCGCAACGTCCTGCTGGCGCTCGGAGCGGCGCAGGAGGCCTGGCAGGACGCCGGCGTCGACGGGTCTCGATCCGGCCCGCGTCGGCATCGTCGTCGGCTCGGCGATCGGCGGCCTGCCGGGGATCGTCGAGCAGAGCAACGTGCTGCGCGACCGCGGCGCCGACCGCGTCTCGCCGTTCTTCATCCCGAGCGTGCTCGTCGACTCGGCGAGCGGCCAGATCGCGATCTCGCTCGGCCTCCGCGGGCCGAACTACGCCCCCGTCTCGGCCTGCGCGACCGGCTCGCACGCCGTCGGGGAGGCCGCCGAGATCATCAGGCGCGGCGACGCCGACGCGGTGCTCGCCGGCGGCACCGAGTCGTGCATCCACCCGCTGATCCTCGCCGGCTTCTGCGCGATGCGCGGCCTCGTCGCCGAGGACGAGGACCCGACGCAAGGCCTCGCGGCCGTTCGACGCGACGCGGGCCGGCTTCGTCATGTCGGAGGGCGCGTGCATCCTCGCGCTCGAGGAGCTCGAGGCGGCGCAGGCGCGCGGCGCGACGATCTACGCCGAGGTGCTCGGCTACGGCGCCTCGAACGACGCGCACCACATGGCCCAGCCCGAGCCCGAGGCGATCGGCGTCGCGGAGATGATGCGCGCGGCGCTCGAGCCGCTCGGGCGTCGAGCCGGAGCGCGTCGGCTACATCAACGCGCACGGCACGTCGACGCCGCTCGGCGACGCGGCCGAGACGCGCGCGATCAAGCAGGTCTTCGGCGACCACGCCCACCGGCTCGCGATCTCGTCGACGAAGTCGGTCACCGGCCACTGCTTCGGAGCCGCCGGGCGCGATCGAGTCGATGATGTGCGCGCTCGCGCTGCACCACCAGCTGCTGCCGCCGACGATCAACTACCGCAACCCCGATCCGGAGTGCGACCTCGACTACGTCCCGAACGAGGCCGCGCCGAGCAGCGTGCGAGCTCGACGTCGCGCTCTCGAACGCGATGGGCCTCGGCGGCCACAACGGCTGCGTGCTGCTCGGCCGCGTCTGAGTCGAACGCCCGCCGGATTGCTGCGAGGAGGTCCGCGCCGGTGAACGGCTTGCGCACGAGCTCCGCGCCGCCGCAGCGGGCCTTCACGACTCCGGCGCGTAGCCGGACATGAAGAGCGGGACGATCTCCGGGCGGGTCGCCCGCAGGCGTCAGGACGACCTCGGGGCCGGAGAGGCCCGGCATGACGACGTCGCTGAGAACCAGGTCGATGCGCTGGATGCTCGGCGGCGAGGTCGAGCGCCTCGGAGCCGTAGCGCGCTTCGATCACCGTGTAGCCGGCCTGGCGTCAGCACGCGACCGGCGATCTCTCGCACCCGTCGTCGTCCTCGATCAGCAGGATCGTCTCGGAGCAGTTCGAAGCCGTGCCGCTGCTCGGTGCCGGCGCCGCTGGCACCGCCGGAGCGCTCGCCGCCGGCAGCAGCAGCGTGAACGCCGTGCCGTCCGCCGGGTCGGTCTCGACCTCGATCATGCCGCCGCACCCGCCGACGAAGTCGCGGACCATCGCCAGCCCGAGCCCGGTGCCGACGCCGGCCTCTTTCGTCGTGAAGAACGGCTCGAAGAGCCGCGGCACGATCTCCGCGGTCGTCGATGCCGGAGCCGGTGTCGGCGACGCGCAGGAACGCGTAGGCCGAGCCGGCGCGCGTCGTGAGTCCCGGTCGAGATCGTCAGCCTGCCGCCTGCGGCATCGCGTCGCGCGCGTTGACCGCGAGGTTGAGCACGGCCTGGTCGAGCTCGCGTCGGATCGACCGACACGGAGCACGCCTGCTCGGCCGGCAGCGTGACAGCTCGACGTCGGCGCCGATCAGCCGGCGCAGCATCGGATGGGCAGAGGCGACGACGCTCGTTCAGGTCGACGATGTCGGCTGATCCGCGCCTCCTTGCGCGCTGAAGGAGAGCAGGCGCTGCGTCAGGTCGCGGGCCTTGCGCGGCCGCGAAGCGATCTGCTCCAGCGACGTGGCGCAGGTCGGCGTCGTCGCCGGCCCGCGCTCAGCGCGAGCTCGCCGTAGCCCGTGATCGCGACGAGCAGGTTGTTGAAGTCGTGGGCGATGCCGCCGGCGAGCTGTCCGACGGCCTCGATCTTCTGGGACTGGCGCAGCCGCTCCTCGAGCGTGCGCTCGCTCGGTGACGTCCGTGAGGATCCCGTGCCACTGCGGCTCGCCGTCCTCCTCGACGGAGCGCGGCCTCGTCGCGGATCCACACCTCGCTGCCGTCCCTGTGGCGCATCCGGTACTCGGAGGTCAGCGTGCCCGCTCTCGACTGCTCGCTCCTCCTCCGAAGCGCGGCGGCCAGGTCGTCCGGATGGACGCTCGTGCCCCACGGCGCCGGGTGTGCCTGCCACTCCTCGGCGGTCCAACCGAGCACGCGCTCGATCGCCGGGCTGACGTAATGCCAGTCGCCGGAGAGCACGGAGGCGCGATAGACGATCGCCGGGCAGCCGCTCGACGAGCTGCCGATAGCGGTGCTCGTAGTCGACGCGTTCGCGCATCAAGGACGGTGATCGGTTCGTTCACGAGGCATTCTTGAGTCAGCCCTGACTAGCTCCGGCGTCAACTCGTCCAGCGAGCGCGAGGACGACGTCCGCGAGCGCCAGCGCGTCGGGCGCCGGCGGGTAGTGGGCGTTCGGGAACGCGAGCACGCGCATCCCGGCCGCGTGCGCGGCGCGGATCCCGTTCGACGAGTCCTCGACGGCGGCGCACCGCGCCGGCTCGACTCCGAGCCGGCGCGCCGCCTCGAGGTAGACGTCGGGAGCAGGCTTGCCGCGCGCGACCTCCTCGGACGAGACGACGGCGGCGAACAGCGCCGCGATCCCGGCGCGCTCGAGCACCGCCTCGATCAGCGGCCGGTTCGACGACGAGGCGACGCCGAGCGTGAACGCGCCGGCGAGGCGGCGGACGGCGTCGACGGCGCCGTCGATCAGCGGCAGCGACTCGCGATAGCGCGCGAGCATCCGCCGGACGACCTCGTCGTTGATCTCCTCCGGCGACTCGGTCGAGGCCGAGCTCGTCGTGCATGTAGCGCGACCACTCGGGCGAGCTCATGCCCATCATCGCCGCCTGTGCGCCCTCGTGCCAGCGGCCGCCGCGCTCGCGGACGAGCTGCTCGCGGACGTCGTCCCACACCTGCTCGCTGTCGACGATCACGCCGTCGAGGTCGAACACGACCGCCTCGATCATGCGGGCTGGTAGTCGCCGCCGAGGCGGATGAGCGGCAGGCCCTGCTGCGCCCGGCTCGGCCCGCTCGACCCGGCCGACGAAGAGCGTGTGGTCGCCCGCCTCGTGCTCGCCGGCGAGCTCGCACTCGAGCCAGCCGAGCGGCGCCCCCGAGCAGCGGCCCGCGCGCGCCGTCGCGCTTGTCGATCCCGTGCCAGAGCGCGATCGGCGGCACGCCGCGGGCGAAGTGCTGCGCGAGCTCGAGCTGGTCGGCGCCGAGCAGCGAGACGGCGAAGCCGCCGGCGCGCGCGGAGCAGCTCGTGCAGCGCCGCCTGGTGCGCGATCGAGATCCCGACGAGCGGCGGCTCGAGCGCGACCGACACGAGCGAGGCGACCGTCAGGCCCAGCCGCTCGCCCTCGAGGTCGACGGTGACGACGCGACCCCGACCGGGTAGCGCCGCATCACCTCTCGCAGCTCCTCGCCGCTCGTCACGGCGACGATCTTACGGACGGGCTAGACGGCCTTGCAGAGCGGGTCGCCGGCGAGGAACTCCTTCTGCGCCGCGTGCTGCTCCAGGTCGAACGCCAGGTCGTAGGCGCCGAGCGCCTCGTCCTCCCAGTAGATGTCCGGCGTCACGCCGGGGCCGATGATCGTCGCGCGGTAGCGCTCGCCGTGCCCTCGGGCCGGCTGCCGTGGCTGTAGAAGCCGTAGCAGAACTTGCCGGTGCCCTTGTGCATCAGGAAGCTGTTCTCGCGCTTCCAGCCCTCGCCGTACGCCGAGTTGAACGTGTCGAGGTAGAGGTTGCGGCCGAAGGTGTCGAGCGGGACGCCGGCCGGCGTCGACTTGAAGCCGTGGACCGGCTTGCCGAGGTAGGTGAACGAGCCGAAGATGTGGTGGTACTTCTTGTAGGCCCAGTTCAGGTTGACCGTCAGCTGCGGCAGCGCGCCGCTCCAGTGCGAGAGCCGAAGCTCCCAGACGGCCTGCTTGCCGGACGTCGCGGCGAGGCCGTAGTTGGGCAGCATCCGCTGCCAGGACTGGAGCGCCCAGTACGAGCCGTCGGACGCCTTGCAGCCGGTCACGAACCACTCCAGCTCCGGGCCGTCGTAGGCGCCGGCAGGCGTTCTTGAAGGTCTTCCAGACGTCGCGCTTGTAGGTGCCGTAGCCGCCCGAGTAGTCGAGCTTGAACTCGACCTGCGCGCGCGCCGGCGTCGGCTGGATCGCGTTCACCGCGCCCCAGGCGAGCACGTTCCAGCGCTTGCCGCGCGCGTTGTAGCTGACGAGCGCCTGCCCGTTCGCGGCGACCTTCAGCGAGACGTTGCTCGCGTTGCGGTCGATGATCTCCGACGCCGAAGCGGTCGCGGGCACCGCGAACGCGGTCAGCACGGCGATGATGGCAGCAAGGCGAAAGCGCATGGAAAACCCCGTTCGTAGACGACAGCCTGCTCAATACGTCGGCAGGCGCGGCGCAAAGTCACCACCCTGATGAGTGATTCGAGTTTACAACCCGAAAGACGAAGGGGGCGGATCTCGTCCGCCCTTCGCCGAACGATCGGGGTCGGCGCGCGGTCGTCGCGACCGTCCGCTCGCGCGTCAGCGCGACGCCGAGGCCGATCATGCCCGAGACCGAGGACGAGGTGCAGCCAGTCGTCGGCGCGAGTTGGACGGGATCCACTCCGCGCCGCCGACGAGCCCGAGCAGCCAGAGCGCGACGTAGATCACGCCGCCGCCGACCAGGAACGTTCGAGCGCCGCTCGCGGTCGTCGCCAACGCCAGGCCGGCGATGCCGAAGAGGCCGTGCACGATGTTGTGCAGGACGCTCACCTTGAAGATGCCGAGGAGCTCCGCGTTGCCGTCGTTGCCGGCGAACTCGAGCCCGTCGTAGAGGTTCGTGGTGATGCCGGGGATGAACCCGGCGATGCCGACCAGGAGGAAGACGATCCCCACCAGGCGGGCGACGTTCTGAACGGGTGTCCGATCCATGACCAATCCTCCCGGGTGAAATATGGCCGAGGCGCGCTCCGCACGGCTCGCCCGTTTCCTCCCTGGTTCGCGTGCCAGGGCGGATCGGTTCTAGTCGTGCGGAAGCTCTGCGCGCAGGGCTGTGCCCCGCTCGGGCACGCTCGAGATGGCGAGCAGGCCGCCGAGCGCGGCCACCCGGTCGGCGAGGCCACGGAGGCCCGACCCCGCCTCGGGATCGGCGCCGCCGACGCCGTCGTCGACGACCTCGACGACCGTCGCCGCGTGCTGGGCGCAGACGCGAACGGTCACCAGCGATGCGCGGCTGTGCTTGGCAGCGTTCGCGAGGGCCTCGGCGGCGATGTAGTACGCCGCCGCCTCGACGGCGGCCGGGAGCCGCTCTGACGGTACTTCTTCGATCTCCACCGGGAGCAGGGCGCGCTCGGCGAGCGCGGCGAGTGCCGGCCCGAGCCCACGATCGCTGAGCAGGCGCGGGTGCAGGCCGCGTACGAGCTCACGGATCTCCTCGAGCGCGAGCGTCAATTCCGTCTGGGCGGCCTCTACCAGCTCCGGCACGTCGGCCGCATCGGTCTCGAGCCGCCGCCGGACCAGGTGCAGGTGGAGTGCGACGGTGACGAGGCGCTGTTGCGCGCCGTCGTGCAGGTTTCGCTCGATGCGCCGCCGCTCGGCGTCCCCGGCCGCCACGATTCTCGCGCGAGACTCGGTCAGCTCGCGCGTTGCGTCGCGCAGGTCGGTGACGTCGCGGACGATCGCGACCACCTCGTCCGCGGCCGGCGGGCGCGACCCGCACCTCGAAGTCGCGCTCCTCCCCGAGGTGGGTGCGGAGCCGGTACTCGACCGTCGCGAGCCTGCCGGACTCGAGCGCCGCCTGGACGCACGCCATCAGCTGCCCGGCGATCTCGGGTGGAAGCAGGTCGGTGACCCTCGAGCCGAGAACGACGTCAGGCGGGTTTGCGAGGCGCGAGACATCGCCCGCGAACTCGAGGTAGGTGCCGTCCGCCCGCAGCCGCAGCAGCAGGTCGGGAAGTGCGTCGAGCAGCGCGCGGTGGCGCGCCTCGACCGGCGAGGAGACCCCGTCCATCCCATCATCGTAGACAGGTATGCGGAGGAAGTGGTAGACGCGGAACGCTACGTTGACGTGGTGGCCCCGCCCAAGAAGAAGTCCTTGCAGGACGTGCTGCGCGAGCGACGGCAGGCCGCGCCGCTCCTGACTGCCCGCCAGCTGCGCGAGAGAGAGGCGACGCGCCGGCGCGAGGAGGTCGACCGGGAAGCCGGCCGCCTCCTGACCCGCTGGCGCGCCGACCGCACGGCTGTCGACGCCGACGGAAAGCTCGATCCGGCGGTCTACGCGGCCGTCTTTGCGTCGAGCCGCCCCGCATACCTGGAGAGCAGGCACTGGACGCGCCGCTCCTCGGCGCAGCGCAAGGCGGTGCCGGCCTGCGAGGTCAAGCTCTGTGGGAAGTCCGAACGGGTACACGCACACCACCTCAATCACGACGCGCTCGGAGAAGAGCTCGCGGGCCGCGACCTCGTCACGCTCTGCGAGCGCTGCCTGCGCCGCGCGGTCAAGCTCGAACAGGAGCGCAGGCGCCCCGCAACGCGGGCGGAGCTACAGGCGCTCGATCCCGAGGAGCCCCTGTACGACGCAGCCGAGATCGCCGCGCTGAAGGCGAAGCACAGCGGGCCACTGCGCTCGTCAGAATCGTAACCGGCGTTACGCAGGGGCCGAGTGATCCCCTTGCTTCACGGAGCGCGGTTCCAGAGAAGCGAGAGCAGCATCGCTGCGCCGGTCAAAAGCGCTCCGAACGCGACGAATGCAGCACTGATCTCGACCTGCTGCCTCTGTCGTATGACGTGTCGCGGAAGCTCGGCGAACACCTGCTCGAGCTGGCCTGCATCCTTTTCTTTGTAGGAACCGGCCGCCTGTCGCCCGTGCCAGGCTCTTCAGCGTCGCGTCGTCCGCGACGCGGGCCTGACCGAAACCGCCCCGCCGAAGCCGCCGCCGCCGCCGAAACCGCCGCCGCCGAAACCGCCGCCACGGACCGCGTCACCGCCAAGCTGCTTCCGCGTGCACATGGAGGCCGCGGGCTTCGTCGTGCCGAATCCGATCGTGTACACGCGCACTCGTCGGCGGGCGACGGCCTTGGCCGCCTCGCGGGGTTCGATCCCCCGTGTGTTCCTTCCGTCGGTCAGGACGACGACGATGTCCGGCACGTACTCCTTGGCCGTGGCCGGTGGAGCGGGCGCAGTGACCGCGCCGTAGCTCTCCTCGGTCGTGATCGGTGAGACGTCCGCATTGATCGAGGCGATTGCGTCGACGGACTTGAGAGCCGCGGCACCGATCGCGGTGCCGCGTGCCGTCGTCAAGTTGTCGATCGCCTCGATCACCTGTTTTCTTTCAGTGGTCGGGGGCACGACGAGACTCGCCGCGAAGCCGGAAAATGCGACGAGGCCGACCCGCACGCCGGACGGCTGCTTCTCGACGAACGAGCGCGCGGCAGCCTGGGCGACCGTCAGCCTGTTCGGCTTGACGTCGGTCGAGCACATCGATCCCGAGACGTCCAACGCGAGAATCACCGAGGTACGGTTGAGCGGCACGGCGATCATCGCCTTGGGGCGGGCGCTCGCTATGCAGAGGCCGGCGAGCCCTACGAGGAAGAGTGCAACGGGCAGGTGCCGCCGCCAGCGAGAGCGTGTCGACATCGCTGCGCGGATCAGCGCGACGCTCGAATACCGCACAGCCATGCGGCGCTTGCGCCGCAACTGCCACCGGTCGACGCCCAACAGCAGCAGCACGCTCAGCAGCGAGAGCAGCGCAAGTGGCCAGGAGAACGAGCACGGCTACACCACCCTCCCGAACCAGAACAGCGACAGGGCGCCGCCGAGCACGGAACAGTGCCGCGGCGATCCCGGCGGCGAGCCCCGTCACTTCGGTGCGCTCGCTCTTCGTTCAGCCACTCGAGATCCAGCTGCTTGTAGACGTCCGACAACGCTGCGGCGTCCTTCGCACGAAAGTACTCGCCGTCGGTGACCGACGCGATGTTCTCGAGGGACTTCTCGTCCAGAGCTGTCGCAACGCTGAAGCCGTCGATCTCGACCACGGTTCCTTCGGGGCTGCCGATGCCGATCGGGTAGATCTTGACGCCTGCGACCGACGCGAGCTCCGCCATCTCCTGCGGGTCGAGCCGGGCGGTGTTCTCCCCATCGGACAGGAGCACGACCGCCGAAGAGCCGTAGAACCCGACCTCCACGTTGTCGAGATCGAGCGCCTCGGGGTCGTCGGTGGCCGGGCTCTGCTCGGGGAGCACGATCCGCTTGCCGGCGATCAAGGTGAGCGAGGCGAAGATGCCCTGACCGAGCGATGTCGCCCCAAGCGGCGTCAGGCGCTTGACGGCCGCTTTCACCCTCGCTTTCTCCTTTGTCGGGCGCTGGAGCACGAGCGAACCGTCGCTGAACGCGACGATCCCGATGCGGATCGCCGAGGGTTGCCGGTCGACGAACGCGGCGGCAGCCGCCTTCGCAACCTCCAGCCGCGTTGGCTTCAGGTCGTCCGCGCGCATGCTGTTGGAGACGTCGAACGCGAGAATCACGGTTCCCTCGCGCTCCGGCAGGCGCAGATTCGCCTGTGGGCGAGCAAGGGCGAACAACAGCAGCGTGAGCCCGGCGAGGAAGAGCGCGAATGGCACGTGCCGGCGCCGCCGCATCCGCAGCGCCGCCTCGTTCGGCGCGAAGCCCTGCGCGGAGAGCTCTGTAGCTCGGCGCGAGCGCCGCCGCATCAGCTTCACGTAAGCCAGGACGAGCAGCGGCGCAAGCACGAGGAAACCCAGCGCGGGTGGCCACGCGAACGACATCAGCGGAGTCGCCGTCCGCGCCGCAGCTCGACGATGCGGACGAGCGCGCTCACCAGGTCGTCCTCGGTCGAGACCGGATAGAGATCGACCTGCGCTGTCTTCGCCGCGGCCAGGGTCGCCTCGTCGCGCTGCGCGCGCGCGTTCGACGAAGCGACGACGGAACTCCTGATCGCTCGTGTCGACCGAAAGCAACTCGCCCGTCTCTGCGTCCTCCACCACGATCCAGCCCGCATCGGGAAGCTCGCGCTCGCGCGGATCGAACAGGCGAATCGCGATGACCTCGTGACGCTGGCTGAGCATCGAGAGCGGTCATTCCCAACCGGGGACGCTGATGAAGTCGGAAAGGACGACCACAGCGATCGGCGCTTGATGGTCTGCGCACCGGCGACGATCAGGTCGCTGAGGTTGAGTGCTCGTGCTGGTCGGTTCGGGCGGTCGCGACAGCTCCCTGGTGAGGTACGGCCGCTTGGTTACGACCGCTGCGCGGAGGGATCGTGCGCTCGACCGAGTTGTTGTAGAGGATCGCTCCGACGTAGATTCCCACCTCGGCTCAGCAGCCGCGCGAGTGCCGTCGCGCGAGCTCGGTCAGCACCAACCCTTTCGGGCGGTCGATCGGTCCGAACGTCATCGACGCGGATCGGTCGAGCAGCAGCCAGGCCGTGAGCTCCGCGATCTTTGTGGTATGTTCCGCACCCACGGCGTGTCCATGCGGGCCGTGAGATTCCCGCTCGATGTGGCGAACGTCGTCGCCCGGCTCGTACTCGCGCGTGCCGGCGACGTCGACTCCACTGCCGTGCAAGAGCGTTCGGTAATCGCCCTGAATTCGGCCGTCAAGGCGTCGGAGGACGCGCCACTCGAGCCGACGGAGAACGGCCTCAGGCGTTGTCGAGTGCGTGTCCTGCAGCACCGGCTCTTCGCTCTGGCCCGACATTCGAGGTCTCGGGCATCGGAACGGCTGTGGGGCACGCGCTCCAGCACCTCGTCGGAGCTGACGTTGTCGGCCAAGCGCCTCATAGGACAGCACGATCCGGTGGCGCAGAACGTCGAGAGCGAGATGCGCACGTCGCTCGGGCACGGCGTAGTCTCGCCCGTGCAGGACCGCGAGCGCCTTTGCCGCCAGGATCATGTTGATCGACGCCGCGCGGCTCGCTCCGAGAGCTGAAGTACGGCGCTGCATCGGCGAGACCAACGGCGCCGAGGTCCTTCGTCGCGCCGGTGACGGCGACGGCATACTCGATCAGCGAGCGGATCGACGTAGACCGCCAGCGTCTCATCCTGGAGCGCGCGCAACTGTGCGACGTCGATCACCGGTTCGGCTCCGACGGCCAGGTCCCCGTCATCCGTTCGACGATCACGAACTCTTCCGTGCGCGTCGGGTCGCCGACGAGCACCTTGAGCATGAATCGATCGAGCTGCGCCTCGGGTAGCTGGTACGTGCCCTCCGACTCGATCGGGTTCTGCGTCGCCAGGACGAGGAACGGGACGGGCACGGCGTGCGTCTGCTGGCCGATCGTGACCTGGCGCTCCTGCATCACTTCGAGCAGGGCGCTCTGCACCTTCGCCGGCGCGCGGTTGATCTCGTCCGCGAGCAGCAGATTGGTGAACACCGGCCCGAGCGCCGTCTAGAATTCGCCGGTTTCTGGTGGTAGATCCGCGTCCCGACGAAGTCGGCCGGCACCAGATCCGGCGTGAACTGGATGCGCCGGAAAGCGCCGCCGACGATCGGCGAGCGTCTTGATCGCCATGGTCTTCGCCAACCCGGGCACACCTTCCACAAGCACGTGGCCCCTCGACAGCAGCGCGACGAGCATCGTTCGATCAGAGCGTCTTGCCCGACGATGACCTTCTTGATCTCGTACACGGACCTGTTCGATGAGCTTCGGATCGCTGTGCGGTTCGCTCCATCGATTAGGTCCGACGCGCACGTCGTTCATTGAAGTCATTGTAGGCGACGCCCCACCAGAGTTCAGGTGGACCGACGACACCCGCGAGCGGGCGCCGATCGGGACGGCGAAGGCGATCCCGACAAAGAAGCCCCTGTTCGGATGGATTCGCGAGCGCCGTCCACGATGCCGATGACCTCACCATTGCGGTTGAGAAGCAGTTAGCCGGAGTTCCCGGGGTTGACGGCCGCATCGAACTGGATCAGATGGTCGAGTGTCCGCCCGCTCTGGACTCAAATCGAGCGATTGAGACCCGCGACGACTCCGCTGCTCAGCGAATTCGTCAGACCGAGCGGATGCCCGACGGCGACGACGTCGTCTCCCACGCCGAGCTCCTCCGCCCATTACCGCCAGCAGATTGCACCTTCCGGCGGCCGGTCGGTCTGGAGAACGGCGATGTCCTTGGCGGGGTCAGTCGGCCATGACGCTGCCATTCACCTTGGTGCCGTCCGCGAACAACACACGGATCTCGGTGCTTCCGGCGACGACGTGCTGCGCGGCGAGAATCGAACCGTCCGCGTTGATCACGACTCCCGTCCCGGATGCTTCGCGGCCGTCGCGCGATGTCGTAAGGGTACGTCACGATCGAGGGCAGGATCCGACGATAGGCCAGCGCCGCTCGACCGGTGCGGACGCTGCCCTTATCGGCTGCTTTTTTCACTGCCGCCTCGGCGGATCTCGTCACGTCCTGCTGTGTGAGTGCGGGCGTCGGATCTGATCGTTGCACCTGCCAGACGATCGCCGCGATCGCTCCGACCAGCACGACGCCGGCGGCGAGCGACAGGGGCCGACGCCACCGGGGTCGGCCCGCACTCGCGACGTTTTCCCCGCAGTCCTCATCGAACCTCCGGTCGAACGCAACGGTAACGCATCCCGGTCGCCCGTTGCTCGTACGGGCGAGTCGCCGGCTCCGCAGCGTCAGGCCGAAATCAGCGGCGGGGGTGGGATTTGAACCCACGGGACGCTTGCGCGCCCAGCGGTTTTCAAGACCCCCCCCGATTCGACCGCTCTCGCACCCCGCCGTGAGCGCACCCTATGCAGGGTTACGGCTCGATGGCCGAGGCGCAACCGCTCTGCGACCAGTGCTGGACCAAGTCGTTCAATCCGCCGACGCGCGTCCGATGGCCTGATCCGCTGCCGAAACCGCGTGGGCGCGAGCAAGTCCTTGGCATGCACTGCTGCATGTGTGGCGAGAGAACGATGTCGGGCATCTTCGTCGAGCTCGATCCTGCGAATGTCCCGTTTCCGCGCGCTGACGATTGACGTAGCGTCTTCGCATGGGCCTCGTCGTCCAGAAGTTCGGTGGCACATCCGTCGCGGGACCGGAGCGGTTGCAGGCGGTTGCGCGGCGGCTTGTGGCGGCTCGCGCTGCGGGCAACGACGTCGTCGGTGTCCTCTCCGCGATGGGCGGGGCGACCGACGATCTCATCGATCTCGCCCATCAGATCTCGCCGGCCCCGCACCCGCGCGAGCTCGACATGCTGCTCTCGGTCGGCGAGCGGATCTCGTGTGCGCTCGCCGCGATGGCGATCCACGACCTCGGCCACACCGCGATCTCGCTCACCGGCTCGCAGGCGGGCGTCGTCACCGACACCGCGCACACGCGAGCGAAGGTGCTCGAGATCCGGCCGCAGCGCATTCACGACGCGCTCGCGCAGGGGGCGATCGTGCTCGTCGCCGGCTTCCAGGGCGTCTCGACCGAGTTCGAGGTGACGACGCTCGGCCGCGGCGGGTCGGACACGACGGCGGTCGCGCTCGCGGCCGCGCTCGAGGCCGACGTGTGCGAGATCTACACCGACGTCGAGGGCGTCTTCACAGCCGACCCACGTCTCGTCCCCCAGGCGCGCAAGCTCGACGCCCTGTCGTACGAGGAGATGCTGGAGCTGGCGGCGTCCGGGGCGAAGGTGCTGATGCTTCGCTCGGTCGAGTTCGCACGCAACCACGGAGTCCGTATCCATGTCCGCTCCTCGCTCTCGGGGAACGAAGGGACGTGGGTCGTCAGTCAGGAGGAGTTGATGGAGCAGCCGATCATCTCGGGAATCGCGCACGACACCTCGGAGGCGGAGGTGACGATCCTCGGTGTGCCCGACCGGCCCGGGATCGCAGCGCGCGTCTTCCGCGCGCTGGCGGACGTGGGCATGAACGTGGACATGATCGTGCAGAACGTCTCGGCGGAAGGGCACACGGACATCTCGTTCACTTTGCCGAGGACCGAGATGCGGCGAGCCGTGGAGGCGCTCGAGCCGCTCGCGGCCGAGATCGAGGCGCGTGGGCTTGCACACGACCCGGAGATCGCGAAGATCTCGCTCGTCGGTGCTGGAATGCGCACGCATCCAGGTGTCGCGGCAGACATGTTCGACGCGCTTGCCGCGGCCGGCATCAACATCGGGATCATCTCGACCTCGCCGGTGCGGATCTCGTGCGTCGTCCCCGCGGCGCAGGTCGAGCGTGCGGTCCAGGCGGTGCACGAGTGCTTCCAGCTGCACGAGCCGGTGGTGTCCGCGGAGGCTTAGGAGCGTTTGGCGAAATATCGGCTGAGCCGCCGGGCTGCGCTGCTCGCCCCGAGGCCGCGTCCTCAGTCGCCCACGGGCTACCAGCCCGCGGGCTCCCTGCGTCCTTGCCTCGGAACGAGCATCGCACCCCGACGACGAGCGACATTCCGCCAAACCCTCCTAGCGGGCGACGCGTTCGGGAGCGCCGTACGCCCGGAGTACCTCCGGCACGTCGCCCTGGAAGTTCTCCAGGATGGCGAGCGCCATCCGATCGACGACCGCTGTCCCGTTCAGTGTGTGCACCGGCTCGACGCCCCGATCGCCTCGGTACCGGATCCCCAGCCGCCGCGCCTGGAAGTCCGTGGTGTTCGAGATCGAGGCCGTCTCGCGGTAGCGGTCCTGGCTCGGAAACCAGATCTCGACGTCGTAGGTCTTCGCCGCCGCCGACGAGATGTCGCCCGCCGGCAGGACGACGACGCGGTAGGGCAGGCCAAGCTCCTGCACCAGCTCCTCGGTGTTGGCGAGCAGGAGCTCGTGCTCGGCCCACGAGTCTTCGGGCCGCGTGAGCGAGAACTGCTCGACCTTGTTGAACTGGTGGACGCGGATCATCCCGCGCGTGTCGCGTCCGGCGGCACCAGCTTCGCGGCGGAAGCAGGGCGAGAAGGCGACGTACCGGAGCGGCAGCTCGTCGGCGGACAGGATCTCCGCCGCATGGAGGCTCGCCAGCGGGATCTCGGCGGTGCCGGCGAGGTACAGCCCGTCCGCCTCGACCTCGTAGACGTTCGCCTCGTCCGACGGGAAGGCACCGGTCCCGATCAGCGCTTCCTCGCGGACGAGCACGGGTGGAAGGACGGTCACGAACCCCTTCTGGGCGAGGCGGTCGAGCGCCAGCCGGTACAGCGCGAGTGCGAGGCGTGCCGTGTCGCCCACCCAGTAGCCGAAGCGCGCTCCGGACATGCGTGCTGCACGCTCCATGTCGAAGCGCCCGACCTCCAGATGCTCGCGCGCCTCGGCCAGCGCCGGCGGCTCCCCGACGCGGCGGATCTCCTCGACGTCGTCCTCGGTCGAGCCGTCCGGTACGTCGTCGCGCGGCATGTTCGGCACGCGCAGCGCCAGCCGGTCGCGCTCCACCTCCGCGGCGGCCAACTCATCTTCGGCCGAGCGCAGCTCCTCCTTCACTTGCTGGAGCTCGCTGAGCTGCTCCGGAGACGGCTTGCCCTTCACCTTCGTCCGTCCGCGCAGCTCGTCGATCCGTGGCACGAGCGCGCGCCAGCGCTCGTCCGCCTCGAGCAGCGCGTCGAACGCTTCGGCGGCGCCCTTCCGCGCCAGCGCGGCCCGGTAGGTGTCCGGGTCGTTGCGGGCGGCTTTCAGATCGATCATGCGCGGGAGTCTAGGTACGCCTCGATCGCCTGCGCGACTCCCTGTTCCTCGGGGCCGGGGCAGAGCCAGTCGGCCGTTGCCTTCAGCAGCTCGTTGCCGTTCTCCACGCAGACGCCGTAGCCCGCCCAGTCGAGCAGCTCCAGGTCGTTCTCGCCGTCTCCGAAGGCGACCGTCGCCGCCGCGGTGAAGCCGAGATGCTCCGCTACGAATCCGAGTCCGCTCCCCTTCGAGATGCGAGGGCTCGCCAGCTCGAGGAAGTAGGGCAGCGACTTGGCGATGAAGAGGCGGTCGCCGAACTGCTCGACGAGGCTCGGACGGTACGCGTCGAGCGTCTCCGGGTCGTCGACGAGGACGAGCTTGGTCGGCGGCCGCTCGAGCCACCCGAGCAGGTCTCCGACCTCGGTGATCGTGAGACTCTGGAAGTTCGCGTACCGGCGTGCATTCTCGGTGACGTTCGCGACGTAGAGCTCGTCGTCGACGTAGCAGTTGAGGGTGAAACCCTTGGCCTGGACGGCCGCGATCGCTTCGCGTGCGAGCTGCAGCGGGATGGGCTCGTGCAACAGCCATTCGCGCGTCAGCGGATCGACGACGGCGGCGCCCTGGTAGCAGACCAGCGGCTCCTCGATGCCGGCCGCCCGCGCGTAGGGCAATGCGGACCGGAACATCCGTCCGGTCGCGATGACAACGTGGATCCCGGCCGTGCGGGCCGCCCGGATCGCTGCGATCGTGCGAGGGGGGAGGACGCCGTCGTGTGTGAGCAGCGTGCGATCGAGGTCGGTCGCGAACGCGTCGACGCCACGCGGGAAGCCGGCCGGGAGGTTCAGCCCTGCGTCGAGTCGACGACGTACTGGGCCACGTCGGCGATCTCCTGATCGCTGAGCTGGCCCTTGAAAGCCGGCATTGCTCCGGCGCCGTTTGTTACCCGGTCGACCGCGAGATCGAACTCGGGCTTCGCGTCATCCAGGTTGGGGCCGACATTGCCGGTCGAGCCCGCCGCTTCGAGCGTGTGGCAGCCGCCGCAGCCTGCTGATGCGTAGATCTGCTCGCCATTTGACGCGTCGCCTTCGAGCGTCGAGGTTCGCACCCTTCCTCGGCCGTCGTCGCCGCCGGGAGCGTTCCCTCGACGGTCTCGGGAGTCGGTGAGACCTCCTCGCCGCCGCCGCAGCCGGCAACCGCCACCGGGAGGGCGATCAGGGCGAGCAGAGCGAGCAATGTGGCGGCGCGGCGCATCGAACGAGAGCTTAACGCGCCGTGCAGGGGTGAGCACCGGGCAAGTGCGATCGCGATCGCCGCCCCCATTCCGAGCACATCTCCGGGTGTGTCGTTGACCACCAGCGAGACCGCGATAGCAACGAGGAAGGCGTCCAGCACGGCGTCCCGCGGGCGGCGGAGAGCCACGACAATGAGAGTCACGATTGAGCCCAGCACGACGGCGATAGCGCCGAGGCTTGCCGCCGTACGGCGTACCGACAGCTCGATCCGGTCGGCGATGTCGCCCACGAGCGCGAACGGGCCATCGCCGACGGCGTCCGTGACGTGACTGGAGCCCCCGGTCCAGGCGTCGACTGCAAGCAGCAGAAGGGCGAGCGCGACCGCACCCGCCGCAACCCCTGCAGCAAGCTGTGGAGTTGGTCGGCGGTGCCGAAGGCGCAGGACGAGCACGAGGTACGCAGCGGCGAGTACGACGATCCCGCCGCCGTCCGCGCCGAATCGCGTGCCGCCGATGGTCACGAACGCCAGGGCGGCGACGGCGACTCCGGCGCGCCCGAACAGTGCCGCTCCAACGAGCGATGGCACGAGCAGCATCGTCTCGAGCAGGTTGTTGACGCCGTAGAACCGGCCCGACTGCGAGGGGCCGAAGGGAGAGAGCGCGACCGTCTCGGCGTCCAGCCCCATCGAGACGAGATACGCGGCCAGGATCGCAGTGCAGGCAAGCCCGAGCGGGAGAGCAATCGCAGCGACGCCGGCTGCGATCGCGATCACCGGGTCGAGCCACAAGTTGGCGGCGAGCGCGACGAGGAGAGCCCGCACTGCAACCTGCGGGCGCACGAACGCGAGCCCGATCAGAAGCGCCGCCAGCGCGATCGACAGGGGCAGGCGCAGCCTGTCGTTCCGGTCGATCCGGCGGTCGAGCGTCGCGAGCGCCTCCACCGGGTCGTCGCTCGGGAAGGCCCTCAGCCGACCGGTCGCGACGTCGGTGATCGAGACGAGCCCGTCGATCCGGGTCGAGTCGGAGGTGAGGAGCCCGCGCTCGCCGAGCAGGGCGATCGGATACCGGGTGTCGTTCTCGCTCCGGCCCGGGGGCGGAAGGGAGACGAGAATCTCCGGGCCGCCTGCCGCGCCGAGCTCGATCACGGCGGCACCGGATGCGACTCCGCCGAGAAGGTCGTGCTCGAGCTTTCCTCGGAGAAGAGCGGCGAGCGCCGACTCGCGGGTAACGGTCGGTCCCGCTCCAGGCACCAACAGCCCGACGGCCGCTCGGTCCGAGTAGTCCGCCGGGTCGAACGGCGCCACAACGCGCACTCCCGCCTCGGCGGGAGCGGTGACGACGAGCGCGAGCAGGACCAGCAGGATGCGCATCCGCGGGATCTCTATCACCATCGCGAGCGGCTCCAGCCGTATCGCAGGCAGCCGCTCGGCCGTTCTCAACCCATGACTCCGCCTGATCCGCGGCTGGATCTCGAGGCTCTTTATCGCAGCCACCGCAACGAGGTGTATCGCGCCTCGCTACGGAAGCTCGGCGATCACCACGACGCCGAAGACGTGACGCAGACCGCTTTCCTGGATGCCTACAAGGCGATTCTGCGCGGCACCCAACCGGATCTCCCTCGTCCGTGGCTGCTCGCAATCGCCGACAACGTCCGGCGGCGCCGCTTCCGTACGGCGCTTCGGCGACCGCGCGAGGAGCCGCTCAGGGACGAGAGCCTGCCGTCGGCCGAGCCGCCCTGGCGCGCGCAGACCGAGGAGATCCGCGCGGCACTCGCGAAGCTGGGCGAGAGCCAGCGAAAGGTGTTCCTGCTGCGCGAGCTCGGCGGGTTCTCGTACGGCGAGATCGCCGCCCAGCTCGACCTCTCTGTGCCGGCCGTGCAGATGCTGCTCTTCCGTGCTCGCCAGAAGCTGCGCGTCGAGCTCGACCGGTCCGGGTCGGTTCGCATCGGCGGGCTCATCCCCGTTCCTCACTGGCTCCTCGGGCTGGCCGACCGGGTTCCGGCATTCTCCGCTGCCCCGCGTGTCGCCGGGCTCGTCGCGGCCACCGTCATCGCGGCGGGAGTCGGCGTCACGTCGGATGTCTCGGATGCCGGGCCGAACGCGGCGCCGGCCGGGCAGGGGAAATCCGCAGCCCAGGTCGCCAATCCGGCGGGTGCGCCGGTGAGAGCGCCCGCTCTTACGGCTCACAAGTCCAAGGCTCAGAAGTCGGCGGCCACCACGGCGGCCATCGCTAAGCGAGGCACGCGTGCCAACCCCGTCAGAGGCGCCGCGACCAGGGGCTCTGCGACAGAAGCGCCACCCACGGTCGCAGCCGCTCCGGGGCTATCCGTAGTTGAAGGCAGCGCGGAGCCGGCCGTCCCTATCGCACCGCCCGCGATCCTGGGGAAAGACGACCCTGCTCCTGCGCTTGCCCTCGTCCCTGCTTTGCAGCCCGTTTCCCAAGCGCCGATCGTGCCGGTGGTGGGGGCTCTGCTTCCACCGTTGCCTGAGCCGCCGGTAGAGGAGGGCGTCCCGGGGCTGACAGACATTCCGATCGTGGTGCAGCCGCCACTGCCTCCTGCGCTTCCGGGCGGTGTCGAGGTCACGGTCCCCGTGGTCCCGGGCCTCCGAGTCGGCCCCTGAATCACGAGGGGCATGCCCTCGGCATGAGGTAAGAGGCCTCGGGCGCGCCGATCCTTTCGGTGGGTTACGGTGCGGGCGTGCTGATCGAACGAAGCATGCATCCGCAATGGCTCTCGAATGCCTACCTGCTCGCCGATGAGCCGGGCGGAAAGGCCGTTTTCATCGACAGCGGCGCACCGCTCGAGCCACTGCACGACCTCGTCGAGCGCGAGGGTCTCGAGGTCACGCATCTGCTGACGACGCACTCCCACTCGGATCACATCGCCGGCGACAACGAGCTGATCGAACGCTACGGGCTCCAGATCGTCAAGGGCCCGGTCGAGACCGGCGGCCTCCGCATCCAGGCGCTCGAAACGCCTGGCCACGCCGACGATCATCTGGCGTTCGTGGCGAACGACACCGTCGCGTTCACTGCAGACATCCTCTTCAAGGACGCCGTCGGCGGCGGCCCTGACGCGGCGCCGATCCGGCGTTCGGTGATGGACGTCCTGATGACGCTTCCGCCCGAAATGCGTGTCCTCCCAGGGCACACCGAGGAGACGACGATCGGGCGTGAGTGGGAGGAGAATCCGTTCGTCACCTACTGGCGCGGCGAGTCGGAGTCGATCGAGGAGGCCGTGCGCGTCGGCGGCGAGGCGGCGACGCTCGTCGTCTGGTCGCCGGATTACGACGGCAAGGGCAAGGCGATGGTGCGGTTCGCTGACGGGCGCGAGGCGATCGTCGGTGGCTCACGCGTCGAGCGCTAGCCGATGATCGACGAGGCGATCGAGCAGTACGCGGAGGCACACACCACGCCACCCGAGCCGCTGTACGCGAAGCTGGCCGAGGAGACCTACGCCACGATGAGCACGCCGCAGATGCTCACCGGCCCGGTCGAGGGACGCCTCCTCGAACTGCTCGTCCACGGCCTGGGTGCGAAGCAGGTGCTCGAGATCGGAACGTTCACCGGCTACGCCGCTCTCTCGATGGCGGCGGCGCTGCCGGAGGGCGGCCACATCCATACCTGCGACATCGAGCCGCGGCACACCGAGGTCGCGCAGCGCTACATCGACCAGAGCCCGTACGCAGACCAGATCACAATCCATCTCGGCCCCGCGCTCGAGACGATTGCCAAGCTGGAGGGCGACTTCGACCTCGTGTTCATCGATGCCGACAAGCCGAACTACGACAACTACTACGAGGCGGTATTGCCTCGGCTGAGCGAGCGCGGACTGATCGCCGTCGACAACACACTGTGGAGCGGCAAGGTGCTCGACCCGCCCGACGAGAGCACCCGCGCGATCGCGGCGCTGAACGACAAGTTCGCCGCCGACGAGCGCGTCGTCGTGGTGCAGCTGACGATCCGCGACGGCGTCACCCTTATCCGCCGCCGCTGACCGAACGGGACATGTCGCGGGGTCAGACCCCGTCGTGTCCGAAAGAGACGTCGGCTGAGTCGCGATGCGGCTTGCGGCGATCGCCCCATCGTCCGTTCCGGACATGTCCGGGGTCAGACCCCGTCGTGTCCGAAAGGGACAGTAGGTTGCGCGGATGCGCCTGCTCGTCGCCCGCTGCGAGGTCTCGTACACCGGCCGCCTGGATGCCTTCCTGCCCGAGGCGGTGCGGCTGCTGCTGCTGAAGTCGGACGGGTCCGTGCTCGTGCATGCCGACAGCGGTGGCTACAAACCGTTGAATTGGATGACGCCGCCGACCGTGATCGAGGAGGGCGACGGCCTGATCGTCGTGCGCAAGCGCGCCGGCAAGACCGAGGACAAGCTCGAGATCAGGATCGCCGAGGTGCTGTCGGATCTGGACGTCCCGATGGACGAGGTCGCCGGGCTCGAGAAGGACGGCGTCGAGAAGCACCTGCAGGAGGCGCTCGCCGAACGGCCCGAGTGCCTGGAGAGCGAGCTCCGCCTCGTCCGGCGCGAGTGGATGACCGAGGTCGGTCCCGGTCGACCTGATGTGCCGGGACTGCGACGACGGCTGGGTCGCCGTGGAGATCAAGCGGGTCGGGACGATCGAGGCGGTCGAGCAGCTGACGCGCTACCTCGGGTTCATCCGCGTCGATCCGGCCAAGGAGCGCTGCCGCGGCATCCTCGCCGCGCAGTCGTTCAAGCCGCAGGCGGTCACGCTCGCCGAGTCGCGTGGGATCCGCTGCGTCGAGGTCGACCTCGCGTTGCTGCGCGGCGAGCGTGAGCCCGACCTGACGCTCTTCGGCTAGGGAATCACCGCGGCCTTGAGGTAGTCGCGCGGCGGGTCGGCGAGCAGCGCCGCGACGCCCTCGAGCCCGACCTGGTGCGTGACCAGCCGCTCCCACGGATACGCGCCGCTCGCGAGGAAGGCGAGAGCGGCGCGGACCTGCCGCGGTGCGTGGTGGAAGGCGCCGCGCAGCGTCAGCTCCTCGTAGTGGAGGCGATACGCGTCGACGCGCAACGCGGCGTTCGACTCGCGCCCGCCGAAGAAGACGACGGTGCCGCCGGGGCGAACCAGCTCGATCGCGCTCTGCCACGCCTCCTCGGTGCCCGCCGCTTCGATCACGATGTCCGCGCCCTCACCCTCGCCCGTCTCGCCGCCGAAGAGCGGCACGAGCGCGCGGCGCTCGGGCCGGCCGCCGACGACCTCGGGTGCGCCGCCGGCGTCGGTGACGCAGGCGCACAGCATCAGGCCGATCGGGCCGGCGCCGATGATCGTGACGCGGTCGCCCCGCTGGATCTCGGCGCGCTCGACGCCGCGCAGGCAGCACGCGAGCGGCTCGACCATCGCGGCTACCTCCGGCGCGAGTCCCCGCGGGACGGGCAGCAGGTTGACCTGAGCGATCGCGGCCGGGACCACCAGATACTCGGCGTAGGCGCCGTTCAGGAGCTCGAGCGGCTCGCCGCGCTCGTCGCCGGCGGCCGAGTTCGCGGCGACGACGCGCTTGCCGGTCGCGACGTCGATCCCGCAGAACTCGTGACCGAACGCGCTCGGCAGTTCGCCCAGGAGGACGGGGTGGCCGCGCCGGAAGGCCTTCAGGTCGGTGCCGTCCGTGAGCGCCACCTCGACCTGGACGAGCACGTCGCCGGGGCCGGGCTCCGGACGCGGGATCTCTTCGAGCCGCAGATCCCCGATGCCGTGGAAGCGGAGTGCTCTCACGGCGTGAAGACGACCTTCAGCGCGGCGCCTGAGCGGTAGAGCTCGAGTCCCTCGTCGAAGCGCTCGAGCGGGAGGACGGTCGGCGCGGGCACTTCGATCTCGGCCAGGAGCGCCGCCGCTTCGTGCATGTGCCGCGGGGTTGCCGAGCGGGAGCCGGTCAGCGTCAGCTCGCGACGGTAGACCGTCTTCCAGGTCGACCGTGGCGGCGGGGGAGAAGACCAGGACGGTGCCGCCCGGCGAGGACGGTCTCGAGCGGAGCGGCGGGCGCGCAGAGCACGGCGGCGTCGACCGGGCCGTCCGGAGCCCGTCCGGCGCGCTCCGGGTTCGCATCGACAGCGAAGACGTCGTCGCCTCGGCGGCGGAGCACCTCGCCGAAGAGGCGTCCGATGAAGCCATGGCCGACGATGAGCACACGCCCTCGCGGCACGCGCTCGGCGCCGCGCAGCACGCACGCGAGCGGCTCGACGTACGTGCCCGTCGCGTCGTCGATCGCACTCGGAAGCGGAACGCCTTCCGTCGCCGCCACGGCGTCGGCGAACCCGCCGGGAACGATGGTCGCCGTCGCGAACGCAGCGCACGTCGACTCGTGACCGGCTCGGCAGCGCTCGCACTCGCCGCATGGAAGGTGGTGCACGAGCGCGACGCGGGCGCCGTCTCGACTCTCCGCGACGACCTCGTGCCCGAGCACCGTGCCCGCCGGAGCGTTCCCGATCTTCTCGAGGTCCGAGCCGCAGAGGCCCGAAGCGAGCACCCGCATCGGCTCGCCCGGCGCCGGCACGTCCGCGAGCCTGGGCTGTCCCTCCGCGTCGAGCACGACGGCGCGCACGGAGGCATCGTAGGGATACCCTCGCCGTCCGATGAGGAGGCGCCTCCCGGCAGCTCTGCGCGAGCGCGACTACGCGCGGCTCGTTGCTGCGATCGTCGCGATGGGCTTCGCGCGCGAGATGGTGCTGGTCGCGGTCGGCTGGCAGGTCTACAACATCGACGGGAACCCGCTCCACCTCGGCCTCGTCGGGCTGGCCGAGTTCCTGCCGCTGCCGCTGCTCGCGCTGCCGGCGGGCGCGATCGCCGACCGGTTGTCGCGGAAGCTCGTCTTCATCGCCTCGCTGGCCTTCGACGCCGCGATCACGGCGCTGCTGATCCTCGTCAGCCTCAGCGGCGCGAACTCGCTCTGGCCGTTCCTCGCGCTCTCGTTCGCGAGCGGCGTTGCCGCCGCGCTCGGCAATCCCGCCGCACGCTCGATGCCGCCGACCCTCGTCCCGCGCGAGCTCCTCACGAGTGCGCTCGCGATCCGCTCGACGGTCGGCCAGGCGACGGTGGTGACAGGACCGGCGCTCGGCGGGTTGCTCTTCGCGATCAGCCCGGAGCTCGTCTACGGGATCGGCGTCGCGCTCTTCGCTCGTGGCGATCGCCGTCGTGTCGACGATCAGGCCGCGGACGATCGAGCAGGAGCCGCTGCTCGCGGCCGGATCCCGGCTCGGCGGCCTGCTTGCGGGCCTGCTCTTCGTCCGCCGGACGCCGGTGCTGCTCGGCGCGATCTCGCTCGACCTCGTCGCGGTCCTCTTCGGCGGGGCCGTGGCGCTGCTGCCGCTCTTCGCCCGCGACATCCTCGACGTCGGGCCGGTAGGGCTTGGCGTACTGCGGAGCGCGCCGGCGGTCGGTGCGCTGGCTCGCCGGGATCATGCTGACCCGTCGACCGCTCGGCGGCCTGGCGGGCCGGAAGCTCCTGGTCGTCGTCGGCGTCTTCGGCGCGAGCATGGTCGTCTTCGGCCTCTCGCACTCGTTCGCGCTGTCGTTCGGCGCGCTGGCCGTGAGCGGCTTCGCGGACATGATCAGCATGAACATCCGCGCGACGATCACCGCGCTCGCCACGCCGGACATGCTCCGCGGCCGCGTGAATGCGGTCGAGATGGTCTTCATCAGCGCGTCGAACGAGCTCGGCGCCTTCGAGTCCGGTGCCGCGGCGGCGCTCGTCGGCGCCGTCCCCGCCGTCGTCATCGGTGGCACGCTGACGATCGTGTCCGCGCTGATCTGGCCGCGGCTCTTCCCAGCGATCGCGAGGATCGACCGGCTCGAATCGCTTCACCCGGCCGCGTCTTGACCTTGTCTTGATCACGACTGTGTGACAATCGGCGCACAGTCGATCGGAGGGCGATTGAAGCTGCGTCCGCGCACGTCCCAGCTGCTCGTCCTGGGGGCGTTCCTCGCCGCCGGAGCCACCGCGTTTCCGGCGCTGGCCGTGCACGCGTCAGCCGACCAGAGCTCGCCCCGGTTCCCGGGCGGTCGTTACTTCGTGATCGGATGCGGCTTCAGCCACTTCAACAACGACGACCCGATCGCGTTCCCCGGTCAGCCGGGTAAGTCGCACAACCACACCTTCATCGGCAACCGCGCCGTCGACGCTGCGACGACGCCGGCCTCGCTGCTCGGCGGGGAGTCGAGCTGCGGCGACGTCGGCGACGCGTCGGCGTACTGGGTGCCGACGCTCTTTGCCGGCCGCCAGGCGCTGCAGCCGCTCGTGGGTGTCGGCTACTACGTGCGCCGGACGACCGGGCCGGTGCGAGCGTTCCCACCCGGGCTGAAGATGATCGCGGGCAACGCGCGCGCACGCCGGCCACAGTCGCTCTCGGTCGTCGGCTGGGCCTGCGGCGGCTTCGGCACCGAGCCTCGCTCGGCCACGGTGCCGACCTGCCCGCCCGACCGGTCGCTCAACCTGCGCGCGACCTTCCCCAACTGCTGGAACGGGCGCGACCTCGACAGCGCCGACCATCAACGCCATCTCGCGTACGCGTCCGGTGGCCAGTGTCCGCGCTCCCACCCGGTCGCGCTGCCGAGCCTGATGTTGATCTTCCTCTACGCGTCGACCGAGCGCGGCCGGCCGGTCCAGGCGTCGGGGCGCTTCGGAACGCACGCGGACTTCGTCAACGGTTGGGACCAGGAGACGCTGGAGAAGCTGGTGGCGGCCCTGAACTGACGCGCTACAATGCGCGGCCGAGGGGCTATAGCTCAGCTGGGAGAGCGCCTGGATCGCACCCAGGAGGTCGGCGGTTCGAGCCCGCCTAGCTCCACTTCAAAGGCCCTGCAAAAGGGCTTTCTCTTGACCACGTCCGCCTCACGCCCGTGGCCGCTATCCCGTTTTTGCCACGAGACGCCGTGAAAGAGCCCTACGAATCACTTTGGCACGCACACAGCCGCTGAAATACGGATGAAGTGTCAAGAGCGACACGGTTCGCCAAGCGTGTTCGCGTGCCATGCCCATCAGTCACGCTTTCAGTCAGATTCGTGACTAGGACAATTCCCGTCGTGGCGCCACCCGCGCACGCGCGTCAGGGACCAAAGGCTCCCCCGCCGCGGAGTTGCAGATCCGCGTCGATGCGCCGATCCTCCCGCGTGTTGTCGTTCCTCGTCTGCGTCGCGCTCCACGCAAACGTGACCGCGATCAGGATCGCGGGCACGATCAGCAGCTGCAGCCAGTCCCAGAGGGTCTTACCGCGGAACCGAGCCTGTCCGGCAACGCATGAGCGCGATACTCGCTCATCCCCTGCCGTGTGGCCACTGCTGTTACAGCCCGACCCGCGCGGTCGGCTCCGGACGGCTCGAGCGTCAGGCGCGTGGGCGCCTTGTATCAAGGCTGACCCATTCGCGTCTTGCGCGATTGGTCCAACCCTCAGAGGATGCGCGCCGGATGGCGTACGGGTCGAATCGCCACTTTGCGCTCTGCTCGATCTGCGGCCTGCCGCGGATGCATTGCGGCCATCGCGCAAGAAAAAAGCCTGCGGCTCCTCCCAAGATCCCGACGGCGAGCCGCAGAACACGGCCGGTTCAGCCGGTGCGTCCCAAGCCTGTCCCGCGTCGCGTTCCAACCCCGCCGGCATCGCCTCTCGAACAACTCAGCGCGTTCGTGCTCGAGTCGATGACGAACGCCGAGATCAATCGGTTCCTCATTCTCGTCGCACGCGACAACAAGAGCGGATACACGCCAAAGGCCCAACCGCGCCAGGACGTACTGCCTCTCCTGCGCCGGCACCTCACCGCGGCCGACGCGGAGTCGTACCTCAAGCTGCTCAGGCAGCGTCGTGCCGCCGGCATTCCTCTCGTCCAGAAGCCGATCTGGTCAAACCCCAAGTAGACGGCGGCCCGCCTCGATCAGGCCAACGGGTCGAGGCCCTCGCGCTGGCGCCACTGGTGCTCACCTAGGAGCACGGCACGGAGCTCGGCGCACTGCGGCCGGCTCCGCTTTCGGTGAGCCGGTCGTTGCGTAGAGGAGAACGAGTGCCAGAGCGTCACCGAGCGGAACGTGGCCCATCTCGCGGGCCGAGAGCTCGGCCAATAGGACGGACCCTGGCTTCGATGGCGCGTCGGTAGCGGGTGAGGGCGGCGCCCTGTGCCGTCACGAACGCATGTTCCCTGATAGTGCGGCGATTGTCTCTTCACCGGGGGATACGTCCGGTGAGGCCGTATCCGTTCACGCTAGGGGATTGGGTTCCCGACCATCGCGGTGGCGCTCTCCGGTGGCTCGCTGAACAGCCGCAAGAGAATCCTGATCGCGCTGATGGTCTTGGTCAGGAACTCCTGGATCGAAAGAAACTCATCGAGTGCTGGGTCGAGAGTGAAGCGTGGCTCCACGTCAATGTCCGGATCGGGTCCGGTCTTCTTGAGGTAGAACCTGCCGAGTTCTGTGCCCGGCTGAAGTGCGCCGCGCGTGGAGGGCTTGAACCTTCGGTAGATGCAGTCCTGCACTGCTTCGATGGCGAAAGCGCCTTGTTCCGGAACCGGAACAACGGGTCGAATCGCGCGGTGCTTGTCCTTGCGCGAAAGCTCGTCGAGAACGAGGAGAACGTGGCGGCGCAAGTTCCGCTTGCCAGCCCTGTATGGCTGACATCGCCTGACGAGTGCGATGTCTGTTCGCGTGACCCCTGGAAGCTTCCTCTCCAGGGAGCGATTGAACTTCACACGGTCGTCGGAGATAGGGAAGCTGACGTTCCTTTCCAGACTGTCGCGGAGGTTGGGAGTTGCGCCGCGCTTGTAAAGCGCCCATGCAACGTGATCGACGGCGCTCCGGAAGTTGTGAACCGCATCGCCAAGCCCGAGTCCCCACTCCGCTGGGAACGGGTTTTCGACCTTGTCGATGCTGAGGACGATGCAGTGACGCTTCGCGTCGTACTCCTTCATCAGCCGCATCGGCATCTTGAGATTGGCCTGAGCAGCGAAGGCGTTGATGTCCCTCCCGAGCGCGTTCGCGTTGACTACCGCCCATGCCCATTTCTGCCACGCGCTTTCAAAGGGGTCGTCCATGCGTCGTTAACCTCACTACATATGGAGGACAAGGTGCAACAGCCGGCGTCAGAGGAGCCGAAGCAGACGACGCCAGCGTGAGCCAGACCGAGATCACGATCGAGTGCGCCAACTGCGGGCGGGTTGGGCGCGAGGCCGAAGCGAAGGAGGCCGGCTGGCGCTACTGGTCGGACGGGATCGACCTGCACATGATCTGCGCCCTCTGCGCCTACCGCGAGTTCCGGCCCGACGCGCCGGCGTCGACCTAGACACCATCACTCGGCGGGATGCGCCGATGGTCAGGATTCCTTGTGCGCCGTCGACTCTGCTACTTCCCTCCCCAGTGGGGTTGAGGTCGGGGCGCGTCGACGAGCAGTCGGTGTTCGTTCCGGTGAGGCTGAAGTTGTCGAAGGCGACCTTCGCTGCCTGATGTCCGAAATCGCTGTAGCTCTTGAACGACAAGAGGATGATGGCGGGAGTCGGCGTCGCGACATCGGTCGCAAACAGCACCCAGTCACTGCCGCTTTTGTAGTAGGTCGTCGTCGTTGTGCCGCTGCGGACCAGGCGGAGCGAGCCGCTCTGGTCTGTCGTAGTTGTCGAAGCAAACGCGGCTGGTGGAACGAATCCGCTGTAGGAGTCGTATGTGCCGGTGCCAAAGTTGACGCTGTGTGTTGAGCGGTCGATCGAGCCCAGATTCGGGTACGCGTGCAGGCCGACGTTGACGTTGTCTCCCGCTGGCCAGTCGATCAGCTGGTAATCGACTTGTGCGACATAGTCGCCGTTGAGTAGGCAGTTCGCCCCGACGTGGGCGCCGACGCTCGACTGACCCGGCGTGGGAGCGGCGTTAGCCGCGATCGACATCTCCAGGCGGCCGTTTGTCCATTGGAGTGTGCCGCCGGTGCCGTCGTGGATGATGCTCCAGAGGTCGACGTTGCGCGTGTTGCTGTTGAAGTTGTCGCTGACTGGGAAGGAGATGGGCGGGAAACCAAGGCTCGTGTCGCCTGTCCCGTCGAGGTTGATCGTGTGGATTGAGCAGCGCAGATTCGGGAGCAGTGGCCCGGGGACGAAGGTGCACGCGGAGTAGGCGACCTGCCGTCCATCCGGCGAAAACGCTGGGAAGACCTCGATCACTCCCGGCGTGTTGGTGAGCCTTTTCTCTCCGGTGCCGTTGGCGCGGACGAGGTAGAGCTCGGTCTCGCCGGAGGGCTCGTCGCGGTTGAACACGATCTTGTTGCCGCGTGGGGACCAGTCGGCGAGGTAGTCATAGCCTGGCCCATTCGTGATCCGCTGTAGCGCTCCGCTACCGTTGCGCACGTACAGGTGCCCGTTGCCGTCGCGCTCGCTCGTGAAGACGATTTTCTTCCCGTGCGGCGAGGTCGCAGGCGACCGGTCGACGCCCGGATTGTTCGTCAGGTTGGTGAGGCCGGTTCCGTCGGTGCGAGCGATGAAAATCTCAGTGTTGCCGTCGCTCTCGGACTGGAACACGATCGACTTCCCGTCTGCCGTCCAGTTTGGAGACCGGTTGTTGCCGGGCGCTGTGAACAGCTGGCGCTGGTCGGAGCCGTCTGCATCCATGATCCAAATCTGTCGGCTCCCGCTTGCATCGCTCACGTAGGCGACCTGGCGACCGTTGGGCGACCAGGCGAGGGTCGAGGTCCGTCTTGGCGCCGTCGTGACGGGTCAGGTTGTGCTTGTTCGAGCCGTCGGCGTTCATCATCCAAATCTCGTCTTCGCCACCATGCTGGGAGAAGAACAGGATTTGGCCGGCCTTACGCCCGGCGCAGCCGAGCCGACATGCGGAATACACACCGCGGCAAGCGCGACGAGCGCAACCAGAACCAGCGTCACAAGCAGCGACTTCCTGCCAAGACGGGACTTCATGATCTCCACTTCCTCTCCGTCAATAGCTCTCAGCCCGCGTGCTCAGGCTTGGCCTCGACGTTAGACCTCCACCCATGTCAACACAAGTCTTCGGGGGCCGTTTTCCACGGTCCAGAGTGGACGAGGTCGCTCACCTGCGACTCATCTGGTGCTCATCGCGCGCACGTGCGCTCGCCTGACCTTGCGTGTGACCTCCCGAAATCACTCTTTCAGCGGTTCGAGTCCGCTCGGGCGCGTCTTCGTCGACTTCCCGACGTGAGCTCCGTCCCGTGAGGCTGCGGCGGTGTAGGTGATCGGTCAGAGATCGAACGTCGCGATGACGGCGGCGTGGTCGGAGCCGGGCTTGCCGCGGCGGGCGTTGGGGTTGTCCTCGATTGATGGCAACGCTCCCTCGGCCGTTGCGGTCGTGACCGCCGTCGTCCGGCCGAGCCAGGAAGTGGCTGACGAAGATGTGGTCGATCAACTCTGGCCGGCCTCGGTACATGCGCGAGAAGCGTCTGCTCCGCCGGAATCAGGGGCGCGAGGTTCCACATCCGGTCGCCGTCGCCTTCGTCGGGACGGCCGAAGCCGACTGTGCCGATCTCTGAGCCGGTCGGGCCGTTCAGGATCTGCGTGGTGGCCGCGTCCACTTCGTCGTTCATGTCGCCGGTGAGGATCGACGGCCATCTCCCGGCCGCCTCCGTTCAGGAGCCCGTCCAGGTGGACGCGGAGTGTGGTCGCTTCCGAGGCTCGCCGGTAGAGCGCGTAGGACGCCGAACCGTGCTCGCTGGTCTTCGTTCGGCCGGCGCGAACCCGCCCGGAAAGGTCAGCAGCTTCGACTTCAGGTGCGCGGTGAGGATGCGAACGTCGCGGTTGCCCGCTCTCACGGTCACCTGCAGGGCGCCGCGGCCCATCTGGTTCATCAGCCGCGGACCATCTGGTCCCGCCGGATCATCGCCGACCTGGATCGGCAGGAAGCCGGCGGGAAACGGCCGGATGTCGACGCGGCCGTGAAGCGCTCGCCGGCTGATGAACGCCACCCGGATGCCGCGCTCGTCCGCGATCCCAAGCTGCCGGTGGGGCATCGGCACGGTGAGAGCCTGCTGCAGCCGTTGGAGCGCCTCCTCACGGCCGATCTCCTGCAGCGCCAAGACGTGCGGCCGCTGCGCGTCGATGACCGCTCTGCAGCGACTCGATCTTGGCGGCAAGTGCAGCCTCCGTCGCGGGCCCATCCGCATCGCCGACGCCGAAGAGGTTCTCGACGTTCCACGTCATCACTCGAAACGGCGCCATGCTGCGCAGCCCTCTCTGTCTGCCGACTCCCGGATCAAATGCTCACTCCGGCGAGATCGGTCGCCTCCCCATTGCGAACAAGACGCTGGACGAAAGTCGGATCTTCCAAGCGCGGGCCGTTCTCATCGGACTGATCGCCTTCAAGCGCTGGAGCGCGCACCGGGCGCAGGTCGTCTCGACCGCGCCGATTCGCGACCCCGGAGTGTTGCCGAGAGACCAGCCGACTCGACGCGTGTCAGCGCGTGTCAGCAGACGCCTGTCGCACCGTGTCTCATTACGTCGTGTCAGTGGCGGCGAATCGGCTTGTTGTCGCCGTCGTGTCCAGCCGAGGACCACCGCTGTCCCACCCTCGGACGACTCGACAAGCTGGGGGTCACTGGTTCGAGCCAGTACCGCCCACTAGGAAAGGCCCCGGAAACGGGGCCTTTCTGTTTTCCGAGCACGCAACGGCTGGCCGGTCATGTCCGCAAAATGTCTGCAGCCGTGGCGAAAATAGCCAGTTCCGTTGGCTGCAGTGACAACCGAACCGCGCCCGTATGGTCGGCCGTGTGGATGCTCGCCCGGCGACGAATTCGCAGCCGACTAGACTCCCACCATGAAGACCGTTTGACAGGGCCGCATGGCTCAGGCCACAAGCAAGTACGGCGAGCACGCCCCGATGGCCGCTGTCTGCTGCAATGCCTGCCGCACCTGCGCCACGACGAACATCGCCAGCCTTGGTCTAGCCGCCTTCGCGAGCGTCGGCGTGTTCGTCACGCGCCGCTTTCGGCGCCAGACCTCTTAGCGCCCGCACTCGTGAGCCGCGTGAGGGTACGACGCTCGCCGGCGGCGAGGAGCCGCCCGTCGAGCTCGAGCCCTTCGTCGCCCGCCTGGCGGCCGCCGGCATCACCGAGGTCTACCTCGCCTGGGAGATGCGGGACGGAGCGTTGATCGAGGCGTCCGGTGTCGGCGTGTCGGACAGAGCCATCGGGAGGGATCACGTCCTCGACGATGGGTCGCCGCTTCGTCGCTTCGGAGGAGGTAGACCCGGGCACGCCGCTCAGCGACGTACTCAAGCGCCTCGTCCGGCCGGTGCAGGGCTTCGACAAGATCACGCGTTTCCGCCTCGCCGCCAAGGATATGAGCCTCGCCGCCCACGCGGCCGCGGCGCTCGTCGACGCAGCCGAGGGGCACGGGTCGGTGCGCGCGTATGACCGCGTGCTGGAGACGGGCATGGTCGTCGCCTATGTCCGACCATTCCTCGAGTCGAGGGAGTGCGTCGACCGCAGCCTCCAGGGACCTGGGTCGAAAGAAGGCGCGAACGCGGATGTGAATGTTGGACCGGTGTGCTGTCAGATAGGCGGTCCCCGTTCGAGCGACCCGACGTCGCGGCCGGTCAGTCGGGGCAGGTCGTGCTGTAGGGGAGTCCGGGCGCGAGCGTCTCCCATTCGGCCTTGGTGAGATTGCCATGGACAAGGCCGCACACCTTTGCTTTCAGGTCGGAGAGGTCGTGCCAGAAGAAGTCCCAGAGCACCACCTGCCCGTTCGAGCCGGCGGCCGCGAGCGTGCTCCCGTCCGGGCTGAACGCAACCCCGTAGACGGCGCTTTGGCCGCTGTCGAGGGCCGTCAGCTTGCCGTAGTCGTGCGCGGCGTCCCAGAGCACTACCTTCCCATTTGAGCCGGCGGCCGCGAGCGTGCTCCCATCCGGGCTGAACGCAACCCCGTAGACGGCACGTTGGTCGCTGTCGAGGGCCGCCAGCTTGCCGTAGTCGTGCGCCGCGTCCCAGAGCACCACCTTCCCTTCGGAGCCGGCGGCCGCGAGCGTGCTCCCATCTGGGCTGAAGGCGACCCCGTTGACGGCGCTTTGGCCGCTGTCGAGGGCGGCGCAGCCTGCCGTAGTCGTGCGCCGCGTCCCAGAGCACCACCTTCCCTTCGGAGCCGGCGGCCGCGAGCGTGTTCCCATCTGGGCTGAAGGCGACCCCGTAGACGGCGCTTTGGCCGCTGTCGAGGGCCGGCAGCCTGCCGTAGTCGTGCGCCGCGTCCCAGAGCACCACCTTCCCATCGCGCCGGCGGCCGCGAGCGTGCTCCCATCCGGGCTGAAGGCGACCCCGTTGACGAAGCTTTGGCCGCTGGCGAGGGCTGGCGGCCTGCGGTAGTCGTGGCGCGTCCCAGAGCACCACCTCCATCGCCGGCGGCCGCGAGCGTGTTCCCATCTGGGCTGAAGGCGACCCCGTTGACGAAGCTTTGGCCGCTGGCGAGGGTCGTGAGCTCGGTAGTCGTGCGCGGCGTCCCAGAGCACCACCTTCCGTCGAGCCGGCGGCCGCGAGCGTGCTCCCATCCGGGCTGAACGCGACCCCGTTGACGAAGCTTTGGCCGCTGTCGAGGGCCGGCAGCTTGCCGTAGTCGTGCGCCGCGTCCCAGAGCACCACCTTCCCATCACCGCCGGCGGCCGCGAGCGTGCTCCCGTCCGGACTGAACGCAACCCCGTTGACCGCAAGCTTGGCCGCTGTCCAGGGTTGGCCGAGCCGTCTGTAGCCGTGCGCCGCGTCCCAGAGCAGCCACCGTCCCGTCATTGCCGGCGGCCGCGAGCGTGCTCCCGTCCGGGCTGAATGCGACCCCGTTGACGGCGCCTTGGTTGCCGGTCAAGGGCGGGCCTTGCCGTAGCTGTGCTGTCCGCGTCCCAGAGCACCACCTTCCCCTCATTGCCGGCGGCCGCGAGCGTGCTTCCCGTCCGGGCTGAACGCAACCCCGGCGACGCCGAATTGGCCGCTGTCGAGGGCCGGCAGCTTGCCGTAGCCGTGCGCTGCGTCCCAGAGCACCACCTTCCCCTCATCGCCGGCGGCCGCGAGCGTCCTCCCGTCCGGGACTGAACGCGACCCCGTTGACGGGCCTTGGTTGCCGGTCAAGGGCAGGCCGTGCCGTCTGTGGCTGTCCGTGTCCCAGAGCACACCTTCCCGTCATTGCCGGCGGCCGCGAGCGTCCTCCCGTCCGGACTGAACGCGACCCCCAAGACGGAGCCTTGGTTGCCGGTCAAAGGCCGGCCGAGGTCGCTCCAGGTTGCCGTATCCCAGAGTCTGACTGTCCCGTCATTGCCGGCGGCCGCGAGCATCTTCCCGTCCGGACTGAACGCGACACCCAAGACGGAGCCTTGGTTGCCGGTCAAGGCCGGCCGAGGTCGCCGTCGAGGTTGCCGTATCCCAGGGTGCCCCAGGGCTTCCCGTTATTGCCGGCGCGCCGGCGATCGCTTCCCGTTCGGACGGAAGGGATCCCCCCGGACGGAGTCTTGATGGCTACGCAGGATCGTCTGCGCGCCGGAGCGCCGAGCCGCGGCGAGCGCAAAGATTATTGCGCCCCTCGACTGGATGCTCGGTTGGTTCTCAAGCACCTCGAGGTCCATGAGAAGCGCGACATCGAAGTTCGTGTCTAGCTGCCCATCTGCGTTGGATGCGAGGGTGAGCCACTTCGCCGTCTCGGTCGCACGTGCGGCATGTTGGCGCTGCACAAGTGCAACGATCCCGAGAGCGCCGAAGACCACGACAAGGGCGAGCAGCACGCCGCCGATCTTGGCGAACCGCCTCCGCGCCAGCCGGCGGGCGCGTTCCTGCTCGTGGTCGCGGCGCCACTGGAGGATCGGCTCCGCGAGGACGTCGTGGAAGAAGCTCATAGCGTGTCGCTCCCTTGCCGCCTAGCGCCTCGACCGGGCGGAGGATGCGGGTGTCGCCTTGGGCGAGCCTCTGGAGCACGGACTCGACCCGGGGCTGGGCCGCCGCGGCGAGGTCGGGTCTCGTAGGCCAGCTGGGTGAGGTCGGCTGCGGTCAGCGCGATCTTGGTTCCCGAGGGTGTGACGAGATAGCGGGCGACGTCTGCCGCGATGTCCTGCTCGCCCGGGCCGAGCGTCTTCATCCGTTCGTTGAGGCGATCGCCGAGGAGCTGGGTGGCGCCGCCGAGGTCGCGGAGCGTCTGCGCGTGAAGCGTGCGGGAGTCGAGCTCGGCTTCTCGCTCCCAGAGGGACGTCAGCACGATCTGGAGGATCGGCGTCTCGACCCGCGCCCCGGCGGCGGCTTCGCGCAGGGCGCCTGCGCCGGCGGACTCGCGCGTGACGCGGTCTGTTCGTACCTGCTCGAGGACGTCGTTGACGAAGCTGCTTTTCAATCTGGACCCGCTGTTCGGGCGGGACGTGGCGGTTGTACTCGTCGAGCGGTTTCGTCACGGCGTCGCGGGCGGCAGCAACAGTCAGGTGCTCTATCTGGAGCCGATTGTCGAACA
>CAVVYB010000007.1:0-96824 GCA_963752405.1 uncultured Gaiellaceae bacterium | reverse complement strand
GACGGGGCAGGTGCGGAACATCGCCGCCGTCACGACCGCGGTCGCGAACGGCGACCTCTCCCGCAAGATCACCGTCGACGTCCGCGGCGAGGTGCTCGAGCTGAAGGAGACCGTCAACACGATGGTCGACCAGCTGCGCTCGTTCGCTGCCGAGGTGACACGCGTCGCCAAGGAGGTCGGCACCGAGGGCAAGCTCGGCGGCCAGGCGCAGGTCGAAGGCGTCTCCGGCGTGTGGCGCGACCTGACGGAGAACGTCAACACGCTGGCGAACAACCTCACCGGCCAGGTGCGGAACATCGCCGAGGTCACGACTGCGGTGGCGAACGGCGACCTCTCGAAGAAGATCACCGTCGACGTCCGCGGCGAGGTGCTCGAGCTGAAGGAGACCGTCAACACGATGGTCGACCAGCTGCGCGCGTTCGCTGCCGAGGTGACACGCGTCGCCCGCGAGGTCGGCACCGAGGGCAAGCTCGGCGGCCAGGCCCAGGTCGAAGGCGTCTCCGGCACCTGGCGTGACCTGACGGAGAACGTGAATACGCTGGCCGGCAACCTCACCTCGCAGGTCCGCAACATCGCCGAGGTCACGACCGCCGTCGCCAACGGCGACCTCTCGAAGAAGATCACCGTCGACGCTCGCGGCGAGGTGCTCGAGCTCAAGAGCACGATCAACACGATGGTCGACCAGCTCTCGGCCTTCGCGGCCGAGGTCACGCGCGTCGCCAAGGAGGTCGGCACCGAGGGCAAGCTCGGCGGCCAGGCCCAGGTCGAAGGCGTCTCGGGCACCTGGCGCGGGCTGACGGAGAACGTGAACCTGATGGCCGACAACCTGACGGCGCAGGTGCGCTCGATCGCCGAGGTGACGACGGCCGTCGCGAAGGGCGACCTGACGCAGAAGATCACGATCGAGACGAAGGGCGAGATCGCCCGGCTCGCGTCGACGATCAACACGATGGTCGACCAGCTCTCGAGCTTTGCCGCCGAGGTCACCCGCGTCGCGAACGAGGTCGGCACCGAAGGCAAGCTCGGCGGCCAGGCGGAAGTCGAAGGCGTCTCCGGCACCTGGCGCGGCCTGACCGACAACGTGAACCTGCTCGCGAACAACCTCACGAGCCAGGTGCGCGCGATCGCAGACGTGACGACCGCGGTCGCCAAGGGCGACCTCTCGCAGAAGATCACCGTCGACGCGAAGGGCGAAATCGCCCTGCTGAAGGGGACGATCAACACGATGGTCGACCAGCTCTCGGCGTTCGCCGGCGAGGTGACCCGCGTCGCCCGCGAGGTCGGCACCGAAGGGAAGCTCGGCGTCGAGGCGGAGGTGAAGGGCGTCTCCGGCGTCTGGCGCGACCTGACGCAGAACGTGAACACCATGTCGAGCTCGCTGACGGCCCAGGTGCGCAACATCGCCGAAGTGACGACCGCCGTCGCGAACGGCGACCTCTCGAAGAAGGTCACCGTCGACGTGAAGGGCGAGATCCTCGAGCTGAAGGAGACGATCAACACGATGGTCGACCAGCTCTCGGCCTTCGCCGCCGAGGTCACGCGCGTCGCCAAGGAGGTCGGCACCGAAGGCAAGCTCGGCGGCCAGGCCCAGGTCGAAGGCGTCTCCGGCACCTGGCGCGGGCTGACCGAGAACGTCAACACGCTGGCCAACAACCTCACCGACCAGGTGCGGAACATCGCCGAGGTGACGACCGCCGTCGCGCAGGGCGATCTCTCGCGCAAGATCACGGTCGAGGCGAAGGGCGAAGTCGCGCAGCTCGCCGCGACGATCAACACGATGGTCGACCAGCTGTCCTCGTTCGCGGCCGAGGTGACCCGCGTCGCGCGCGAGGTCGGCACCGAGGGCAAGCTCGGCGGCCAGGCGCAGGTGAAGGGCGTCTCCGGGCACGTGGCGCGACCTGACCGACAACGTGAACTTCATGGCCGGCTCGCTGACCGAGCAGGTGCGGAACATCGCGACCGTGACGACCGCGGTCGCGAACGGCGACCTCTCGAAGAAGATCACCGTCGACGCCAAGGGCGAGATCTTCGAGCTCAAGGACACGATCAACACGATGGTCGAGCAGCTCCGCGCCTTCGCCTCCGAGGTGACACGCGTCGCGCGCGAGGTCGGCACCGAGGGCCGCCTCGGCGGTCAAGCGGCCGTCGAGGGCGTGTCCGGCACGTGGAAGGACCTGACCGAGAACGTCAACTTCATGGTCTACACCTCACCGAGCAGGTGCGCAACATCGCGACCGTGACGACCGCGGTCGCGAACGGCGACCTCTCGAAGAAGGTCACGGTGGACGTGAAGGGAGAAGTGCTCGAGCTCAAGGACACGATCAACACGATGGTCGACCAGCTCTCGGCGTTCGCCGCCGAAGTGACGCGCGTCGCCCGCGAGGTCGGCACCGAAGGCCGTCTCGGCGGCCAGGCCGAGGTCGCAGGCGTCTCCGGCACGTGGAAGGACCTGACCGAGAACGTGAACCTGCTCGCGAACAACCTCACCGACCAGGTGCGCGCGATCGCGGACGTGACGACCGCGGTCGCCAAGGGCGATCTCTCCCAGAAGATCACCGTCGCGGCCAAGGGCGAGGTCGGCCCAGCTCGCGGGGACGATCAACACGATGGTCGACCAGCTCTCGACCTTCGCCGCCGAGGTGACGCGCGTCGCGCAGGAGGTCGGCACCGAAGGGAAGCTCGGCGTCCAGGCGCAGGTCGAAGGGGTCTCCGGCGTGTGGAAGGGCCTGACCGACAACGTGAACCAGCTCGCCGAGACGCTGACCACGCAGCTGCGTGCGATCGCAGACGTCTCGACGGCCGTGACACAGGGCGACCTGACCCGCTCGATCAACGTCGAGGCGGCGGGCGAGGTCTCGGACCTCAAGGACAACATCAACCAGATGATCGGCAACCTCCGCGAGACGACCGAGCGCAACGCCGCGCAGGACTGGCTCAACTCGAACCTCGCCCGCTTCTCCGGGATGCTCCAGGGCCAGCGCGACCAGAAGACCGTCGCGCGGCTCCTGATGAGCGAGGTGACGCCGATCGTCGCCGCGCACCACGGCGCCTTCTACGTGGCCGAGGACTCCGGTGAGGACGAGGAGACGGAGTTGCACCTGATCGCGTCGTACGGCTACAAGGAGCGCAAGTCGCTGGCGAACCGCTTCAAGATCGGCGAGGCGCTGATCGGGCAGGCCGCGCTCGAGCGAAAGGTGATCGTGATCACGCAGGCTCCCGAGCGACTACATCACGATCGCCTCCGGCCTCGGCGAGGCCGCGCCGACGAGCATCATCGTCCTCCCCGTCCTCTTCGAGGAGACGGTGATGGCGGTGATCGAGCTCGCGTCGTTCGCGCCGTTCTCCGAGGTCCAGCAGACCTTCCTCGAGATGCTCTCCGAGTCGATCGGCGTCGTGCTGAACACGATCAACGCGAACATGCGCACCGAGGAGCTGCTCCTCCAGTCGCAGTCGCTGACGCAGGATCTCCAGAGCCAGTCGGAGGAGCTGCAGGCGCAGCAGGACGAGCTGAGGCGGTCGAACGCAGAGCTCGAGGCGCAGACTGCGACGCTCCGCGCCTCCGAAGAGCTGCTGCAGACGCAGCAGGAGGAGCTGCAGCAGACGAACGAGGAGCTCGAGGAGCGCTCGCAGCAGCTCGAGGAGCAGAACACCCGGATCGAGATCAAGAACGCCGAGATCGAGGAGGCCCGCAGCGCGCTGGAGGAGAAGGCGGAGCAGCTCGCGCTCTCCTCGAAGTACAAGTCCGAGTTCCTCGCGAACATGTCGCACGAGCTGCGGACGCCGCTCAACTCGCTGCTGATCCTGGCGAAGCTGCTCGGCGACAACGTCGACGGGAACCTGACCGCCAAGCAGATCGAGTTTGCGAACACGATCCACAATGCAGGCGCCGAGCTGCTCAGCCTGATCAACGACATCCTCGATCTCTCCAAGGTCGAGGCCGGGAAGATGGACGTGCACACCGCCGAGGTGTCGGTGGCCGAGGAGCTCGCCAGTCTCGAGCGGTCGTTCATGCCGGTGGCCGCCGAGAAGGGGCTGACGTTCGAGCTCGACTTCGCCGAGAGCGCGCTGCCGACGGTCTACACCGACCAGCAGCGGCTCCAGCAGGTCCTGAAGAACCTGCTCTCGAACGCGTTCAAGTTCACCGAGGCGGGCGGAGTCATCCTCCGGGTCGCCCAGGCGCCGCCGGGTCGCCAGTTCGCCAGCGAGACCCTCGCGAACGCCGCCCACGTGGTCGGGTTCTCGGTCGTGGACACGGGCGTCGGGATCGCCGCGGACAAGCTGCGCGTGATCTTCGAGGCGTTCCAGCAGGCGGACGGGACGACGAGCCGCCGCTATGGCGGCACGGGGCTCGGCCTGTCGATCAGCCGCGAGATCGCGCGCCTGCTCGGCGGCGAGATCCATGTCGAGTCGGCCCCCGGCGAAGGCAGCACGTTCACGCTCTACCTGCCGGACGTCTTCGTCGAGCACGCGCCCGAAGCGACCGGCGCGGAGTTCCTTGCCGCCGTCACGGCGGGGCTGACCCCGGCCACCGCGGCCCTGCCCCACGCCGACGAACGGCGGCGACCCGGACGTCGACGACTTCGATCCCTCGCTGCTCGTCCCGAGCGAGGTCGACGACGACCGCGACGCGATCGAGGCCGGCGACCGCGTCGTGCTGATCGTCGAGGACGATGCGGACTTCGCCCGCACCGAGCTGGAGATCGCACGCGAGCGAGGCTTCAAGGGCATCGTCGCGCTTCGCGGCGACACCGGGCTCGCCCTCGCACGCGAGTTCAGGCCGGACGCGATCGTGCTGGACATGACCCTGCCGGTGATGGACGGCTGGACCGTGCTCGACCGGCTGAAGCGCCATCCGTCGACGCGGCACATCCCGGTGCACATCGTCTCCGGCGTCGAGGAGGCGCAGCCCGCGCTGATGGCCGGCGCCGCGGCCGTCGTCAAGAAGCCCGCTTCGATCGAGGTGCTCCAGGCCGTCTTCGGCGGGATCGAGTCGTTCATCGACCGCAGCGTCCGCAGGCTGCTCGTCGTCGACGACGACGAGGTCCAGCGCGCCGCGATCATCGAGCTGGTCGGGTGGTGACGGCGACGTCGAGATCGTGGCGGTCGGCTCCTCGGAGGAGGCGCTCGCCGCGCTGGACTCCGAGCCGCCCTTCGACTGCATGGTGCTCGACCTGAAGCTCCCGAAGATGACCGGCTTCGACCTGCTCGAGAAGGTCAAGACGAGTGAGAGCTCGCACGGGCTGCCGGTGATCGTCTACACCGGGAAGGAGCTGACCCGGCGCGAGGAGACGAAGCTGAAGCGCTACGCCGAGACGATCGTGGTCAAGGACGCCCGCTCGCCGGAGCGGCTCCTCGACGAGACGTCCCTCTTCCTGCACCGCGTCGAGTCGAAGCTGCCCGAGTCGAAGCGCAAGATGCTCGAGCAGCTCCACAACACCGACGCGCTCTTCCTCGGCAAGAAGATCCTGATCGTCGACGACGACGTGCGGAACGTCTTCGCCCTAGCGAGCGCGCTCGAGGCGAACGGGATGGAGGTGCTGTTCGCGGAGAACGGGCGTGAGGGGATCGAGGCGCTCAAGGCAAACGCGGCCGTGGACCTCGTCCTGATGGACGTGATGATGCCCGAGATGGACGGCTACGAGACGACGCAGGCGATCCGGAAGCTGCCGGAGTTCGAGAAGCTGCCGATCATCGCGCTGACCGCGAAGGCGATGCGCGGCGACCGTGAGCGGTCGATCGCCGCGGGTGCCTCCGACTACATCACGAAGCCCGTCGACACCGACCAGCTGCTCTCACTGATGCGGGTGTGGCTCTACCGGTAGAAAGAGGGGAGGCGCTCGAGCTCGAGCAGATCGAGATCGAGCTCCTCCTGGAGGGGATCCACCGCCGCTACGGCTTCGACTTCCGCGAGTACGCGCCGGCGTCGCTGAAGCGGCGCCTGCGCCGGCGGATGGACGGGGAGAAGGTCGAGACGGTCTCCGCGCTCCAGAACCTGATCCTGCACGACCCGGCGGTGATGGAGCGGCTGCTGCTCGACCTGTCGATCAACGTGACGGCGATGTTCCGCGACCCCACGTTCTTCTTTGCGTTCCGCGAGAAGGTCATACCGGCCCTTCGCACCTACCCGTTCTCGCGCCTCTGGGTCGCCGGCTGCTCGACCGGCGAGGAGGTCTACTCGCTCGCAATCCTGCTCGCCGAGGAAGGTCTCGCCGACCGCGTGCGGATCTACGCGACGGACATCAACGAGGCGGTGATCGAGACGGCGCGGCTCGGCGTCTTCCCGCTCGACAAGATGCAGGAGTACACGCAGAACTACATTCGCGCCGGCGGCACCCGCTCGTTCTCCGAGTACTACGTCGCCCGCTACGACAGCGCCCAGTTCGCGCGGGAGCTCGTCGAGGACGTTGTCTTCGCCCGGCACAATCTCGCGTCCGACGCCGCGTTCAACGAGTTCAACGTGATCACGTGCCGGAATGTGATGATCTACTTCGCGCAGCCCCTCCAGGAGCACGTGCACCGGCTCTTCTACGAGAGCCTCGCTACGTTCGGAGTGCTCGCGCTCGGGCAGAAGGAGACGATCCGGTTCTCGCCGCACGAGCAGCTGCTACGAGGAGCTCGACGCCGAAGAGCGGCTCTACAAGAAGGTCCGATGAGATGTACGAGGTGATCGCGATCGGCGCCTCGTGGGGAGGGCTGGAGGCCATGGGCACGCTGCTCGAGGGGATTCCGCAAGACCTCGACCAGGCGATCGTCGTCGCCCAGCACCGCTCGCCCGAGTCGAGCCGCGGCGTGCTCGAAGCGCTGCTCCAGCGGCACGTCGAGCGTCCGGTCACGGAGCCGAGCGACAAGGAACGGATCGAGCCCGGCCGCGTCTACGTCGCGCCTCCGGACTACCACCTGCTGGTCGACGGCGGGCGCTTTGCGCTCTCCCTCGAGGGGCGCGTGCAGTTCGCGCGGCCATCCATCGACGTCCTCTTCGAGTCGGTCGCCGACGGCTACCGTGAGCAGGCGATCGGAATAGTGCTCACCGGTGCGAACAAGGACGGCGCGGCCGGCCTCGCGGCGATCAAGCGGAACGGCGGTGTCTCGATCGTCCAGGATCCACAGACCGCAAGCCGGCGGACGATGCCCGACGCAGCGCTGGAAGCCTCCGCGGTGGACGCCGTGCTGCCGCTCGAGGAGATCGGCCCCTTTCTCTACGGGTTGTGCTGCCCGTGAGCGAACGGCACGCGAAGCTGCTGCTCGTCGACGACCGGCCGGAGAACCTCCTTGCGCTCGAGGCGATCCTCGAGCCGCTGGGCCAGGAGCTCGTCCGCGCCCAGTCGGGCGAGGAGGCGCTGCGCCACCTGCTCCACGACGAGTTCGCCGTGATCCTGCTCGACGTGCAGATGCCGGGCATGGACGGCTTCCAGACCGCGGAGCTGATCAAGAAGCTCGAGCGCACGCGGCACATCCCGATCGTCTTCCTGACCGCGATCTCCAAGGACGCCGAGCACGTCTTCCGGGGCTATGGAGCCGGCGCGGTCGACTATCTGATGAAGCCGTTCGACCCGCACATCCTGCGGGCGAAGGTCTCCGTGTTCATCGACCTCTGGCAGAAGACGGTCGAGATCAGGCGGCAGGACGAGCTGCTCAAGGCGCAGGAGATCGCGGCGCTCGAGCGGGAGAGCGAGCTGCGTTACCGCTCGCTCGCCGACGCCGTGCCGCAGATCGTCTGGACGACGGACGCCGACGGGAAGACGGTCGTCTACAACGAGCGGTGGTACGAGTACACCGGCCTGAAGCGCGACCAGAAGAGTGAGGCGCAAGCGATCGTCCATCCCGACGACGTGCCCGAGATGCTCGAGCGGTGGGAGACGTCGCGACAGACCGGAGACCCGTTCGAGGTCGAGTACCGATTTCGTCGTGTGGACGGTGTCTACCGCTGGCACCTCGGCCGCTCGGTCTGCCTGCGTGACGACTCGGGCGCGATCACCGGCTGGGTCGGCACGGCGACGGACATCCACGATCGGCGGCTCGCGGAGGAGCGGCAGCGGTTCCTCGCGGAGGCCGGCTGGGTGCTGGGCAGCTCGCTGGACTACGAGCAGACGCTCGCGGACGTCGCCCGGCTCGCCGTGCCGCACGTCGCGGACTGGTGCGCCGTCGACATCTTCGTCGACGGCAAGCTCGAGCGGCTGGCGCTCGAGCACGTCGACCCGCACAAAGCTGGCGCTGGCGCGCGAGCTGCAGGAGGCGATGCTCGCGGCGACCGACTCGGCCGGAGCTGGGGCGATCCGCGCGCGCGAGCCCGTATTCGTGCGCGACGTCGACGACGAGGCGCTCGCCACCTTCGGGTTCGACGAGAGCCAGCTCGAGATCGCGCGCGCGCTGGCGCCGCGGTCGTACGTGACCGTCCCGCTGATTGCGCGCGATGAGGTCTTCGGCTCGATCAGCTTCGTGACGGCCGAGTCGGAGAGACGGTACGACGAGAGCGATCTCGCCTTGGCGCAGGAGCTCGCGCTCCACGCCGCGGCTGCGATCGACAATGCGCGCCTCTACGCCGAAGCCGAGCGGCGGGGCCGCGCAGCACGAGCGCTCGAGGCGGTCGGCGATGGCGTCGTCCTTGTCGATCGCGAGGGAGCCATCCGCCTCTGGAACACCGGCCGCGGCCACGATCACCGGCCTGTCGGAGTCCGATGTGCTCGGCCGGCCGATCGCGGACGTCGTCAATCGCTGGAACGAGATCTCGCCGCGGATCCCCGTCGCGAGCAAGCCGGGCGAGCTGGTCCACGCCGAGACGGTGCCGGTCGAGTTCGGCGGCCGTGAGCTCTGGATCTCCGGCTCCGGCGTCGGCTTCGAGGAGGGAACGGTGTACGCGTTCCGGGACCTGACCGAAGAGCGCGCGCTCGAGGAGATCAAGGCGGAGTTCGTTGCGACGGTCTCGCACGAGCTGCGGACGCCGCTCGCCGCGATCTACGGCTCGGCGCAGACCCTCCGCCGCACGGACATCGAGCTCGACCCCGAGATCCAGGTCCAGCTCCTCGGCGTGATCGCGTCGGAATCGGACCGCCTCGGCACGATCGTCAACGACCTCCTCGTCGCCGGCAGCCTCGACGCCGATCAGCTTCCCATCTCCGTCGAGCGCTGCGATCCGGCGGAGCTCGCCGGCTCGGTCGTCGAGGCGGCGAGGACGCACTCTGCCCGAATCGATCGAGCTCCAGCTGAACGCCCCGAGGCGGCTGCTGCGGGTCGTCGCCGATCCCATTCAGCTGCACCAGGTGCTCGTCAACCTCGTCGACAACGCGATCAAGTACTCGCCGCAGGGCGGCGAGGTCGCCGTCTCGGTGGCGAACGGCGACGGTCTGATCCGCTTCTCGGTGATCGACAAGGGCCTCGGAATTCCAGCCTCGGAGCACCGCCGGATCTTCGAGAAGTTCTACCGCCTCGACCCGGACATGACCCGCGGCATCGGTGGCACCGGCCTCGGCCTCTACATCTGCCGCGAGCTCGTCCGGCGGATGGACGGGAAGATCTGGGTCGAATCGGTGCTCGGCAAGGGATCGACGTTCGTCGTCGAGCTCCCCGCCGCGGCGGGCGAGAAAGGCCGACGAAGAAGTCGCCCGCGAAGTCCGCCTGAGCCATGTCCGCCGCGGACAGGCGGTCTCACCCCGGACATGTCCGGAAGACAGGCGGTGTCAGAGACGAGCTGACACGGTGCGCGTCGCCGCACCCGCCGACTCGCTCGAGAGCTTCGAGGCGAAGTAGACCGGGATCATCGAGAGCAGGATCACGAACACCGCGACGACGTTCACGATCGGAAGCTGGTTCGGACGCGACAGGTTGTTGAGGATCCAGATCGGCAGCGTCTGGTCGGCACCCGCGGTGAACGTCGTCACGATCACCTCGTCGAAGCTGAGCGCGAACGCGAGCAGCCCGCCGGCGAGCAGCGCAGTCTTCAGCTGCGGAAACGTGACGTACCGGAACGTCTGCCAGGAGTCGGCGCCGAGGTCGGCCGAGGCCTCCTCGAGCGAGGCGGCCGTCCGTCTCAGCCTGGCGACGACGTTGTTGTAGACGACGACGATGCAGAAGGTCGCGTGCCCGACCATGATCGTGAAGAGACCGAGGTCGACCCCGAACGGCTCGGGCAGGTTGCGGAAGGTCGCGTTCAGCGCCATCCCGGTCACGATCCCGGGCAACGCGAGCGGGAGGATGACGAGGAAGGAGATCGCCTCGCGCCCGAAGAAGCGGTGGCGCGCGACCGCGAGCGCCGCGAACCCGCCGAGCAGGACGGCGATCGCCGTCGCGCCGAGCGCAGCCTTCAGGGAGACGACGAGCGCGTCGCGCACGCCGGGGTTGTCGATCGCCCGACCGAACCACTTGGTCGTCAGCCCTTCGATCGGCCAGACGAGCGAGCGACGGGAGTTGAACGCGTAGAGGCCGATCACGAGCAGCGGCAGGTAGATGAACGCCAGCGTCAGACCCGTCAGACCGCGCAGGAGCCAGGTGCCGGTACGCGACGTCGTCATAGGTTCTCGAACGCTCCCGCCCGCCGCGCGAGCAGCAGGTAGATCACCATCACGGCCACGGGCACGGTCGCGAAGGCAGCGGCGAACGGCAGGTTGTTCGCCACGCCGACGTTGATGTAGACGACGTTGCCGATGAACTGCGTGCTCGAGACGAGCTGCGGCGTGATGTAGTCACCCAGCGTCAGCGAGAACGTGAAGATCGAGCCGGCGGCGAGCGCGGGGAGCGCCAGTGGCAGCACCACGCGGCGGAACGTGCGACCGCCCTGGGCGCCGAGATCCGCAGACGCTTCGAGCAGCGACGACGGGATGCGCTCGAGGCCTGCGTAGACGGGCAGGATCATGAACGGCAGCCACAGGTAGGAGAAGACGAGCCACGTCGCCACGTTCCCGAAGCCGGGGCCGGAGAGCCCGAGCGGCGAGAGCACCCAGTTCAGCAGCCCTTCCTCCTGGAGGATGATCCGCCAGGCGTAGACCTTCACCAGGTAGCTCGCCCAGAGCGGGAGCAGGATCGCGACCACGAGCAGGTTGCGCGTTCGCCGCGAAGCGACCTTCGCCATGTAGAAGGCGATCGGGAACGCGAGCACCGCATCGGTCACCGTCACCGCCGCCGCGATGAGCACCGTCCGCTGCGTGATCGTGCGGTAGACGTCGCTCTCCCAGAGCAGACGGAAGTTCTGAAAGCCGTAGTCGTGCACGACCTGGGAGGTGAAGGGGTCGAGCCGCCAGAACGCGGCCAGGAAGAGGACGGCGAGGGACCCGAGATAGGCGAGCAGGAGCCACGAGAGCGGCGGCGTCAGCAGCAGGCCGAGGCGCAGCCGCGGGTGCCGATGCAGGAACGAGGAGAGGCGCCGCCCCGGACCTTCCCGGGACGACGCCTCGCTTACCTCAGGGGTCGAGCTCACCCCTTGATTTCAGTCCACGCCTGAGTCCACTCGGAGTAGTCCTTGCAGACCGCGCCCCGATCGTCCCCGCAGTCGGCCTGCGGCGTCTTCCAGTAGTAGATCTGGTCGAAGTAGTCCTCGTCGTCCGCATGGAAGAGCGTGCAGTGATCCTTGTTGGCGGTCAGAGCACACGCTTCCTTGGAAGACGGGGCCTCGCCGAAGTACTCGGTCGCAGCCGCGTTGGCCTTCGGCGAGATGATGTGGTTCATCCACAGGTACATGCAGTTCGGGTTCTTCGCCTTCGAGGAGATCATCCAGGTGTCGGACCAGCCGGTCGAGCCCTCCTTCGGCAGAACCGCGGCGACGGGCACCTTCTCACTCTCGAGCACGTTGACGATCACCTGCCAGGTCGTCCCGACGACGCTTTCGCCGCCGGTGAAGGCCGCGATCTGCTTCGTGTAGTCCGACCAGTACTCGCCGATGTTCGCCCGCTGCGTCTTCAGCAGGTCGACTGCAGCCTGGAACTGCGTGTCATCCAGCTCGTATGGATCCTCGATCTTCAGATCGGGCTGCGTGGCCATCAGGTAGACGGCCGCATCCGCGATGTAGATCGGGCTGTCGTAGGCGGTCACCTTGCCCTTGTACGGCGAGTTCTCCTCCCAGACGACGCTCCACGAGTCGGGCGCCGGCTTGACGACGTCCGTGCGGTACTGGAGCAGGTTCGCCCCGCGGCCATGCGGGACGCCGTAGTTGACGTCGTCGACGGTGTTGTGCGGCTGATCCTTGAGCCCGTCGAAGACGCCTGCGTAGTTCTCGATCAGGTCGGTGTTCACGGGCGCAACGTCGCCGGCGGCGATCAGCCGCAGGCTGGCGTCACCGGAGGCGGAGACACCGTCGTACTGCCCGGTGCGCATCAGCGTCACCATCTCGTCCGAGGTATTCCCGACCTTCACGTTCACCTGGCAGCCGGTCTCGGACTCGAAGTCCGTCACCCAATCCACCTTCGGGTCCGTGCTTCCGTCCTCGACGTAACCGGCCCACGCGATCAGGTTGACCTGACCCTCGCCTTCGCCGAGTGTCTGCATCATCCCTTCGGGCGCGCCGCCGGCCTCCGTCGTCGCGCCACCGCCCGCCTCGCCCTCGTCATCGTCGCCGCCGCACCCGGCAGCCATGAAGCACAACGCCGTTGTCGCGAGCGTCACCGCTGCCCACCGTCCCACTCTTCGCTGCATCGTCACGTTCCTCCGTTCGAACCCTCGATTACGAAAACGTGCTCCGGCCGCCAAACGAGCCGGACCCGGCTTCCCTGTCGCTCCAGCACCTCGCTCGATCCGCTCTCCAGGTTCTGGCTCACCACCGTCAGCTCTCCGCCGCCGTCGAGCTCCACGCCGTAGCGGGTGATCGACCCGACGTAGATCACGTCGCGAATCGTCCCCTCCTCCAGGCTGACACCGGGCTCCGGCTCCTCGCCGTCGCCGAGCATGCGGATCTTCTCCGGCCGGACCGTGAACCGGCGGCCGCCCCGCTCGAGGACGTTCGACACGCCGACGAAGCCGGCGATGAACTCGCTGGCCGGATGCTCGTAGACCTCGGCGGGAGCGCCGACCTGCTCGATCTTGCCGTTGTTGAACACGGCGAGGCGGTCGCTCATCGTGAGCGCCTCCTCCTGATCGTGCGTGACGTAGACGAAGGTGATCCCGAGCTCCTGCTGGATCCGCTTCAGCTCGACCTGCAGCTCCTGGCGGAGCTTGAGGTCGAGAGCGCCGAGAGGCTCGTCGAGGAGCAGCGCCTGAGGCCGGTTGACGATCGCGCGAGCCAGCGCCACGCGCTGCCGCTGGCCGCCGGAGAGCTGTGCGGGCTTGCGACCGCCGTACCCCTCGAGCTGAACGAGCCGAAGCGCCTCGTCGGCGCGCCGCCGCCGCTCGCCGCGCGGCACCTTCTTCACGCGGAGCCCGTACTCGACGTTCTCCTGGACAGTCATGTGCGGGAAGAGCGCGTAGTCCTGGAAGACGGTGTTCACGTCGCGGGCGTACGGCGGCAGCCTGGACACGTCCTTGCCGCCGAGCTCGACCCTGCCCTCGTCGGGGAGCTCGAAGCCCGCGATGACCCGAAGCGTCGTCGTCTTGCCCGAGCCCGACGGGCCGAGCAGCGTGAAGAACTCGCCGCGCCCGATTTCGAGGTCGACGCCGTCGACCGCGGTCACGTCGCCGTAGCTCTTGCGCAACCCCGCGACGCGGACATCGATCTCAGCCTGCGGCGGCAAGAGACTCCTCGAGGAGGGCCAGGCCGCGCTCGAGCTCGTCGTCAGTGACGGTCAACGGCGGCAGCAGCCGGATCACGTTCCCGTACAGGCCGCACGAGAGGAGGAGCAGCCCGCGCTCGAAGGCGGCGGCCGTCACCTTGCCTGCGAGGTCCGGGCCCTGCTCGCGGAGCTCGAGCGCCAGCATCGGCCCGAGGCCGCGCACCTCGCCGATCTCCTCGTGGCGCGAGGCGATCTCGTCGAGGCGGCCGCGCAGCTTCTCGCCCAGCTCGTCGGCGTGGGAGCGGAACGCCGGCTCCGCGACGGTGTCGAGCACCACGGCTGCCGCCGCGCACGCCACTGGATTGCCGCCGAACGTGCCGCCCAGCCCTCCGGGCCCAGGCGCGTCCATGATCTCTGCGCGCCCGGTGACCGCGGCCAGCGGCAGCCCGCCGCCGAGCGACTTGCCCGACACGACGAGATCGGGCTCGACTCCCTCGTAGTGCTCGACCGCCCACATCGGCCCGGTCCGCCCCACCCCGGACTGCACCTCGTCGGCGACGTAGAGGATCCCGTGCGCCTTGCACACCTCCGCGAGCCTCCGCAAGTAGTCCGCCGGCATCGGGATGAAGCCTCCCTCGCCCTGGACGGTTTCCAGAACGACGCACGCGACGGAGTCGGCGTCGACCTCGCTCTTGAACAGATGCTCGAGCGCGGCGATCGCGGCGTCCGAGTCGATGCCGCGATACGGGTAGGGAGCGACCGTTCGGTACACCTCCGACGGGAACGGCCCGAAGCCGGCCTTGTAGGGCCGCACCTTGCTCGTCATGGCCATCGTCAGGAGCGTGCGGCCGTGGAAGCCGTTCTCGAAGACGACGACACCGGAGCGTCCGGTCGCCGCGCGCGCGATCTTGACCGCATTCTCGATCGCCTCGGCCCCCGAGTTCACGAGGATCGACTTCTGGCTCTCGCCGGCGCAGGGCGAGTGCTCTGCGAGCCGGCGGCACACCTCGACGTAGGACTCGTACGTGCCGACCATGAAGCACTGGTGGAGGAACTTGTCGACCTGCTCGTGGATCGCCGCGACGACCGGAGCGAACCCGTGCCCCGTGTTCTGGCACGCGATCCCACCCGCGAAGTCGAGGTAGACCGTGCCGTCCGCGGCCTCGACCTGCGCGCCCTCGGCGCGCACGACGACGAGCCGGGGAGTCGAGACGCCCCGCGCGACGTAGCGCTGCCGCGCCTCGAGGACGTCGTCGACCGCCGAGCGCTCCCGGAGAGACACGCCGCGATTCTCCCCGCCCGCGCCGCTGCGCGCAATGGACGCCCGGGCGACGGATTCCGACCGCCCTTCGACAAAGTGGCGCAAACCCGCGTTCGCACAGCATGCGAATACCGCCTGAATGCTTGCTTTTGGCGGTGCGCAAGGAGTAGCGTCTTGGCCCGCGCGTCCAAGCGGCGCCGCCGACTCCATGCTGACCGTCCGGGACATCGCAGATCTGCCGGGCCTCGGGCTCGAGCTCACCGCGGGCTCGGACGGAAGCGACAACCCGATTCGCTGGGTCCACGTCTCGGAGCTTCCCGATCCAACGCCGTGGCTCGAGGGCGGCGAGCTTCTGATCACGACGGGGCTCGGGATCGGCGAGCTCTCCCGGCCCCAGCGCGAGTACGTGCGGCGGCTCGCGGAGCACGGGTTGGCGGGCCTCGCGTTCGGCGTCGGCTTCGGCTGGGCCGAGCCGCCCGCGGCGCTCGCAGACGAGGCCGAGCAGGTGGGCTTCCCGCTGATCACGGTGCCGTACGACGTGCCGTTCATCGCACTGACGAAGGCGATCTCCGCGCAGCTGGCGAACGCACAGCTCGCACGGGTGGAGCGTGCGCTCGAGGTGCACGAGCGGCTCGCGCATGCCGTCCTCGAAGGACGGGGTGCGCCGGCGCTCCTGGCGATCGTCGGCGAGCACGTCGGCTGCTCGCTCGCACTCGTCGACGAGGCCGGCCGGGTCGTCGGCGAGCGCCAGGGCGCCCGGCTCGACACGTGCGAGCACGTGCTCGATCTCTCGGTGGTCGCAGACGGCGAGACGTGGTCCCTACGCGCAGGCAAGCCGCACGACGAGCTTTCCGAGTACGACCGCCTCGTGCTCCACCACGGCCAGACCGCGCTCGCATTCGAGCTGTCGCGCCGCCATGCGGTCTCGGCAGCCGAGCTTCGCCTCGCCGGCGACCTGCTCGAGGATCTCGAGCACGACCGACTCGACGAGCGGGAGATCGGCCGCCGGATCGCCGCGTTCGGGCTCGATCCGCGAGCGCAGTACGCGGCCCTGCTGGCGGTCGGAGCAGGCCCGGAGGACGAGGACGTCCGGACGACGATCGCTCGCGAGCTCGGCAGTCGAAGCGTGCGCCACCTCTCGGCGTCACGCCGAGACCGAGCAGCGTTCCTCGTTGCGACCGACCGGGAGGACGAGGCACTGGCGCTGGCGCGTGAGCTCGTCGAAGCGGCGCCCGGGATCCGCGTCGGGGTCGGCAGGCCGTCGTCGGGGACGGGGCTCGGCCGCAGCCTGATCGAGGCGCGCGCTGCGCTCGACGCGGTCACCGGCTCGGTCGCGTCCTACCACGACCTCGGCTCGCTCGAGCTCCTGCTGAGCCTGCCGAGCGCTGCGCTCGAGGCGTTCGTCGCCCGCGTCCTCGGACCGGCCGCCGCCAACACCTGGCTCCTCGAGTCGTTGGCGGCTCTGCTCGACAGCGGTTGCCGCTGGAGCGAGGCGGCCGACCGGCTCGGGGTGCACCGGCACACGCTCCGGTACCGCATGGAGCAGCTGCGCAAGCAGACCGGCAGGCACCCGGACGACCCCGAGCAGCGGATGGAGCTCTGGCTGGCGGTGAAGGCGAAGCAGGCGCTCGGCGCCCGCGAGGGCGACGCGTTGGTCGAGTCGGCGGTAGCGCCTGTTTGAGCGGGTTTTGGGAGCGAAGCGACCCTTTAGGGGTCTTCGCGGAGCGGGATCCGCTCCCGCGGATCTCGCTCCTTGCGGGGAAAAAGTGTGTGGACAACCGTACTGACACCCACCCCTGCCTCTGACACGATGGGTGCAATGCCCAAGACCGTGGTAATCGCAGACGACCATCCGAGCTTCCGAGCATCGGCACGGGCGATCCTCCAGTCGGAGGGTTTCGAGGTCGTCGGCGAGGCCGAGGACGGGGAGTCGGCGATCGCTGCGGCGCGCGCCCTCCACCCGGACGTGCTCCTGCTCGACGTGCAGCTCCCGGACATGGACGGCTTCGCCGTCTGCAGGGAGCTCGGCCTGAACGGCGGCCCACCGGCCGTCGTTCTCGTCTCGAGCCGAGACGCGTGCGACTACGGTGGGCTGATCGAGCAGAGCGGTGCCCGCGGCTTCATCCCCAAGGATGAGCTGAGCGGGAACTCCCTGTCCGATCTGCTCGGATGAGAGCCCGCACGCTCGTCGTGCTCGCGGCCGGCGGGCTCGTGCTCGCAGCCGTCGGAACTGCCTTCGTCCTCACGAGCGACCACGAGGACAACAAGGGCGCGTTCCTGTCGCTCGCGCTCACGGTCGGCCTTTCGTTCCTCGTCTCGGGCGTGCTTGCGCTGTGGCGCAGGCCCGACAACCGGACCGGAGCTCTCCTCATCGCGGTCGCTTACTTCTGGTTCCTCGGTGGGTTGACGCTGTCGAACGACGACTGGATCTTCACACTGGGTGTGCTGCTCAACAGCCTCGCACTGGGCGCGTTCGTCCACCTGCTGTTGGGATTCCCGTCCGGGCGGCTCTCGTGGACGGCGAGACGTCATGCTCGTGATCGGTGCCTACGCGCTCGTCTTCGTCGGTTCTCTTGCGCAGCTCCTGGTCGAGGAACGGCCCGACGCTACCTCGTGCCCCGACTGCAAGAGCATGATCGCCGTCACCGACAGCGACACTGCCTCGACGGTCGTTGGCCTGATCGTCGGCGTGCTGGCGCTCGCGCTCGTCGTCGCGATCCTCCTCATCGTCGTGATCCGCTACGTGCGGGCTCGAGGGGCCCTCCGACGCGCGCTCGGCCCCGTGCTCGGCACCGGCGCACTCGTGATGCTCGTCCTCTTGCTCCAGCTCGTCATCGGCGCCTTCTCGGAGGCCGCGGCGGAGCCGCTCTACTACGTCTTCCTCGTCACCTTCGCGCTCGTGCCCGTCGCGTTCCTCGCCGGCGTCCTGCGCAGCCGGCTGGCCCGTGCCGGCGTCGGCGATGTCCTGCTCGCGCTCGCCGGGGGAACTCCGATCCGCGATGCGATCGCCCAGACGCTGCGCGACCCGACGCTCGAGATCGCGTACTGGCTCCCCGAGTCCGGCCGTTACGTCTCGGCCGACGGCAAGCCGCTCGGCGAGGAGACCGACCACCGCGCCGTGACGCTCGTCGAGCATGCGGGCCGCCCGACGGCCGCAATCCTGCACGATCCGATGCTCAAGGACGAGCCGGAGCTCGTCGAAGCGGTTGCCGCCGCCGCAGGTCTCTGGCTCGACAACGAGCGCCTGCAGGCCAAGCTGCGCGCCCAGCTCGAGTTCCTGGAGACGACGGTCGACACCTCGCCGTCGCTGCTGTGCTCGCTCGACCGTGACGGCCGGATCGCGAACCTGAACCTCGCGGCCACGTCGCGCGAGCGGCTACTCCGACCAGGAGGAGGTGCGCTGGCAGCCGTTCTGGGACGTGTTCGTCGGGCCGGAGGAGCGTGACGACTCGCGGGTCCGCTTCGAGGAGGCCGCGCCCTTCCACACCTCAGCCGATTTCGAGCACACCTTCGTGAATCGAGCGGGCAAGGAGGTCACGGTCGCGTGGTCGACGGCGCCGCTCTACGACGAGCAGGGCAACGTCCGCAGCGTGATCTGCGGCGGTCTCGACATCACCGATCGGCGCGCAGCGGGAGCTCGAGCTGGAGGTGGAGCGCGACTTCGCCGGCACGGTGGCGAACACGATCCCGATCTTCCTCGTCGGCGTCTGGGACGACGCGACCGTGAACGAGTACGGCCCGAACCCGGCGTTCGAGGCGCAGCTCGGCTGGAAGCGGGAGGACGTGACCGGCCGTAACCTGCTCGAGTTCGTGCACCCCGACGACCGGTACCTCGCCGGGATGGCGATCAGCTCGGCGGCGAACGGCGTGCCGTCGGAGCGGCGCGAGTCGCGCTGGCTCTGTGAGGACGGCTCCGTATCGGATCGTGGCGTGGAGCGCACGCGAGATCCTCGGGATGGAAGGCCGTACCGTCGTCCTCGTCTCGGGTGCCGACGTCACCGAGCGCCGCGAGCAGGAAGAGGAGATCAGAGCGTCGCGATCCCGGATCGTCGAGGCCGGCGACGAGGCGCGGCGCCGTCTCGAGCGGAACCTCCACGACGGCGCACAGCAGCGGCTCGTCGCGCTGGCGCTCTCGCTGCGGCTCGCGCAGTCGAAGGTGAAGTCGGATCCTGCCGCGGCGGAGGAGGTCCTCGTGTCGGCGCGCGAGGAGCTCACGGCCGCTCTCGACGACCTGCGTGAGCTCGCGCGCGGAATCCATCCGGCCGTGCTGACCGACCGTGGTCTGGGGGCGGCGATCGAGGCTCTCGCGACGCGCTCGCCCGTCCCGGTCGACGTCCAGACCACAGACGAGCCGCTCCCGCGCGCGGTCGAAGCGGCCGCCTACTACGTGATCGCGGAGTCGCTCGCGAATGTCAGCAAGTACGCGGCTGCGTCCGGGGTCACGGTGCGCGTCAGCCACGACAACGGGTGCGCGCGCATCGAGGTCGCCGACGACGGAGTCGGCGGCGCCGATGCCGCAGGCGGATCGGGCCTGCGCGGGCTCGCCGACCGCGTCGCAGCGCTCGAAGGGACGCTCACCGTCGACAGCCCTCCCGGCGGCGGCACACGCGTGAGTGTGGAGATCCCGCTGCAGTCCGCCCCGCAAGAGTAGGGCCAGCCGTACTCGACGACGCCTGCTCCCCGCATCAACGGGGCAGCACCCGCATGAAAGTCTGGCGGCATGAACACAACCGCCAAGGAGGAAGCAATGTACGCCGGTCACAGACAAGATCTGGCCCACCGCAGGGGCGACGGCATCGACGTCATCCTCTGGTGGTCACCCGAGGACAACAGCGTCGCCGTCGAGGTCCTGCACCTCGCAACGGACTCCTCATTCGAGCTCGTCGTCGAGCGCTCGCGCGCCCTCGACGCCTTCTATCACCCCTTCGCCTACGCAGCGCGCCGCAGCCCGGAACTGCTGGACGTCGCCGCCTAGCTTCAACACCGCAGGTGACGGTGCGCTCCTAGACTTACCTGGTGAGCTCACTTCCGACCGGCACCGTCACCTTCCTCTTCGCCGACGTCGAAGGCTCGACGCGCCTGGCACACGAGCTCGGCGCGCGAGTGGCAGCCGGTTCTCGCCGACATCCGGCGCCTGCTGCGAGAAGCGGTCTCCGGAGCAAACGGCCACGAGGTCGACTCGCGCGGAGACGAGCTCTTCGCCGCCTTCGTCTCGTCGTCAGAGGCCGCAGACGCAGCCGTCGACGCACAGCGACGGCTCGGTGGCCACAACTGGCCCGCACCGGTGCGCGTCAGGATCGGACTGCACACCGGCACGGCGACGCTCGCCGAGGACGGCTACGTCGGCGTCGACGTCCATCGCGCCTTCCGGGTCGCATCGGCCGGCCACGGAGGCCAGATCATCACCTCCGAGACGGCCGCCACAGCGCTCGCGCCTGAGCGCGACCTGCGCGATCTCGGCCTCTGGGCGCTCCCCGACATGCCCGAGCCCGAGCGGATCTTCCAGCTCGACGAGATGGGCCTCGCCGGCAACTTCCCGCCGCTGCGCGCCCGTCCCGGCGCCACGCCCGTCCGCGTCGTGCTCGCCGACGACTCGGTGCTCCTGCGCGAGGGAATCGCACGCTTGCTCCTCGAGGCAGGATTCGACGTCGTCGCGCAGTCCGGCAACGCCGAGGACCTGCTGCGCCACGTCGCGATGCACAAGCCCGATGTCGCGGTCGTCGACATCCGCATGCCGCCGACGCAGACCGATGAAGGGCTGCGCGCGGCCAAGGAGATCCGCGAGAACCACGAGTCGACCGGCGTGCTCGTCCTCTCCCAGTACGTGGAGCCGGGCTACGCGATGGACCTGCTCTCCGAGAGCGCCGAGGGCGTCGGCTACCTGCTCAAGGACCGGGTCGCCGACATCGAGGAGTTCGCCGCCGCGGTGCGGCGCGTCGCCGAGGGCGGCTCGGCGCTCGATCCGACCGTCGTCAGCGAGCTCGTGGGCAGACACCGCCGCGACGACCCGCTCGCCGACCTCTCACCGCGCGAGCGGGAGGTTCTGGAGTTCATGGCCGAGGGCCGCTCGAACCAGGCGATCGCCGAACGGATGTTCGTCACGCTCCGAGCCGTCGAAAAGCACGTCACGAGCATCTTCGTGAAGCTCCGCCTCCCGGCTACGGCCGAGGATCACCGCCGCGTTCTCGCGGTGCTCGCGCTCCTGCGCGGCTGACGCCGTCTCCAGGCCCCGATCCGGGGAAAGACCAGGGTCGGCTCAGGGTGATGCCGGATACCGCCGCGAGCGTCCGGACGGGATGCTGAAAGCACCATGGCAACCGGCAAACACCCTGTCCGAGAGGTCGCCCAGCCACCCGTTCGCAGGTACGGCTTTCCGCACCCCAAGACACTGGCTCGCCGCATGGTTTGGCCCTTTGCGACCTGGGAGTCTGCGGATATGTCCTTCGACCGCATCCGCAGACTCGCCGACCGGCCCTATCCGGGTCGGATCGAGCTCGCAGCGCTGGCCGCCCTGTACGGCGCGTACGAGCTCGTCCGCGGCTTCGGCAGCGAGGACTGGGTGGCAGCTCGCGCGCACACCGCTGACATCGTCGCGCTGGAGCGCCACCTCCATCTCTTCATCGAGCGCGACGTGCAGAACCTGGCGTCCGCGCTGCCGGGCGTGCCCGCGCTGCTCGGCTTCCTCTACGTCGTCCTGCATTTCGCGGGCACGGCGGTTGCACTCACCTGGGTGCACCGCCGCCGCCCGCACGCGTTTCCGTTCCTCCGCACGACGCTGATCGTCAGCACCGCGCTGGCACTCGTCGGTTACGTCCTGTATCCCGCCGCCCCGCCCCGCCTCGCCGACCTCGGCTTCGCGGACACGGTCACGAGCCACACCGGGCTGAACCTCAGCTCCGACCTGCTCGGCAGCCTCTACAACCCGATCGCCGCCGTCCCGAGCCTGCACTTCGGCTACTCGCTGATCGTCGGCGTCGCGCTCGCCCAGCTCGCCTCGTGGCGCTGGCTGCGCTGGATCGGAGCTGCCTACCCCGCCGCGATGCTGCTGATCATCGTCGCGACCGGCAACCACTTCATCTTCGACGCCGCCGCCGGTGCAGTCGTCGTCGCCGTCGGCTGGCTCGTCGCCTCCCGGCTCGCGGCTCCGGCCCTTCCCGCCCCGGTACGGCTCCCCGCACCGCAAGAGGCCTGGACGCCGCATTCCGCTCCGTCGCACGCCCGGGCAGCCTGAGCTTCGATCCCCAACGCGATCCCCAACACCTGAAAGGACTCATCCCGTCATGTCACCCTTGAAGCACAGCAACAATCTCGCGGCCCGGATGGGCCGCTGGAGTGCGAACCACTGGAAGACCGCGGTCTTCGGCTGGCTCGCATTCATCGTCGCGTCCGTCTTCATCGGCGGCGCGGTCGGCACGAAGTACCTCGAGGACAACGACCTCGCCGTCGGCGAGGCCGGCCGCGCGACCAAGATCATCGACGCCGGCTTCCCGCAGTCCGCCGACGAGCAGGGCGAGATCGTCCTGATCCAGTCCAAGACCCTGAAGGCGACCGATCCGGCGTTCAAGGCCGCGATCGAGGACGTCACCAAGACACTCGACGCGATGCCGAAGGTGCGCAAGCTCGACTCGCCGCTCGAGGCCGGTCACGCCGATCTGATCTCGGCCGACGGCCACTCGGCGATGGTGCAGTTCAGCCCGCAGGGCACCTACGAGGAGGCAATCCTCTACATCGAGACGATCGAGGCCGCCGTCGACAAGACCGCTGCCCGGCATCCGGGCTTCGAGATCGACGAGCTCGGAAGCGCCAGCACCGGCAAGGCGGTCGACGAAGCGTTCAACAGCATGCTCAAGACGGCCGGCATGGTCGCGCTGCCGCTCACGCTCGTGATCCTGCTGATCGTCTTCGGCTCCGCCGTCGCCGCGCTCATCCCGCTGCTCCTCGCGATCACGGCGGTCATGGCGACTACGGCCCTGATCGCTCTGCCCAGCCAGTTCATCCCGGTCGACGAGTCGATCGCCGAAGTGATCCTGCTGATCGGACTCGCTGTCGGCATCGACTACTCGCTCTTCTACCTCCGGCGCGAACGCGAAGAGCGTGCGGCTGGGCGAAGCGAGCACGCTGCCCTCGAGGCCGCCGCAGCCACCTCCGGCCGCGCCGTCCTCGATCTCGGGCGTCACCGTGCTGATCGCGATGGCCGGCATGTTCCTCTCCGGCGACAAGACGTTCATGTCCTTCTCGATCGGGACGATGATGGTCGTCGCGATCGCGATGATCGGCTCGCTCACCGTGCTCCCGGCGCTCCTCGGCCGGCTGGGCGACAAGGTCGAGAAGGGTCGCATCCCGTTCGTGCACCGGCTCCGCCGCAAGGACGGCGACAGCCGCTTCTGGGGCGCGATCCTGACCCGCGTCCTCCGGCGCCCGGTCTTCTCGGCCGTCGCCGCCGGTGCGGTGCTCATCGCGCTGACGATCCCGGCGTTCTCGCTGAACACCGCTACGACCGGGCTCGACGACATCTCGATTCCCGAGATCGAGCCGATGAAGAAGTTCGACGCGCCTTCCCGGGCGGTAACGATCCCGGCCGTCGTCGCGATCAAGGCCGATGACGTCCGGGCCGAGTCCGGTCCAGCAACGCCATCGCCGACCTCAAGCAGCGAGGCGCTCGCAACCGGCCAGCTGAAGGGCCCGATCGAGGTCGAGGCAAGCCGCGACAACACCGTCGCGACCGTGGACATCACCCTGGCCGGCTCCGGTACGGATGCCGCCTCGCAGGCTGCACTCGCAACCCTGCGTGACGAGGTGCTGCCCGAACACGGTCGGAAAGGTCGACGGCGTCGAGTACGCAGTCACCGGTACCGACCGCGCTCGACAAGGACTGGGAAAGCAAGATGAAGACGTCGGCGCCGCTCGTCTTCGGCTTCGTCCTCATCTTCGCCTTCCTGATCCTGCTGGCCTCGTTCCGCTCGCTCGTGGTCGCGATCAAGGCGATCGTCCTGAACCTGCTCTCCGTCGGAGCCGCGTACGGCATCCTCGTCGCGACCTTCCAGTGGGGCTGGGGCGAGAGCCTGCTCGGGTTCAGCTCGAACGGCGGCATCACACCGTGGTTGCCGATGTTCCTGTTCGTGATCCTGTTCGGGCTCTCGATGGACTACCACGTGTTCATCCTGAGCCGCATCCGCGAGGCCTATGACCGCGGCCTCTCGAACGAGGACGCCGTCGCCCACGGCATCAAGTCGTCGGCCGGCGTCGTCACCAGCGCGGCCGTCGTCATGGTCGGCACCTTCTCGGTGTTCGCCCTGCTGCCGGTGATCGACATGAAGGAGATGGGCATCGGCCTCGCAGCCGCAGTCCTGATCGACGCCACGCTGATCCGCGCGGTGCTCCTGCCGGCGACGATGAAGCTCCTCGGCGAGCGCAACTGGTACCTGCCGAAGTGGCTCGAGTGGCTCCCCCGCCTCGAGCACGAGCCGGCCCCGAAGGCCCCCGAGGCCCCGGCGCCCGCCCAGGCCGGCTAACGAACACACCCTCCCGCCGGCGGCGCTGCAGCGACAACGCAGCGCCGCCGGCGAACTCCTCTTCGAATTGGAGACCCAACGATGCAGGTCACCACGCACACCTCGACGCAGGAGCTCCACCGTGAGTCACCGTTGGACAGGTTGCGGGCGACCCGCCTCGACCTGACCACGCAATCGGCCGTCGCGCTCGGCGCCATGGCAATCGTCGGGCTTCACGTCGCCGACGACGCATTCATTCAGCCCGAGCCCGGAACCTCCGCTCTCGACCACCTCCCGGGCGGGCTCGTGCAGCTTGCTGCACTCGGAGTCGCAGCGGCTGCGTATCGCCGTGGCCGTGCCGGACTCCAGGCGACGATCGCCCTGGTCGTCGGCCTCCTCGCGCTCGTGATCGGAGCCGCTTCCGCCGGCTACGAGACCATCACGGTCGGCGCATCGGGAGACGACTTCACCGGCCTCCTCGTGCTTCCGGCCGGACTCGCTCTCATCGGCGTCGGGATCGCGACGCTCTGGCAGCTCGCGCAAGCTGAACGACCGCCGCCGGTGGCGGTACACCCGTAGGGCGTTGATCGCCGTCGCCGCAACGGTCTTGGCGTACGCGACCATCGCGCCGCTCGGATTCAGCTACGTCATCACGCACGTGATGCGGCAGACCGTGCCCGCAGCCAACCTCGGCGCCGCGCACGAGAACGTCTCGTTCAGGACGAGTGACGGCCTCGAGCTCCAGGGCTGGTACGTGCCCTCGAAGAACGGCGCCGCTGTGATCGCCTTCCCGGGCCGCAGCGGCTCGCAGGCGCACACCCGCATGCTCGTCAGCCACGGCTACGGCGTCCTGCTCTTCGACCGCCGCGGCGAGGGCCAGAGCGAAGGCGACAGCAACCTGCTCGGCTGGGGTGCAGACAAGGACATCCTCGCCGCGATCGAGTTCCTGAAGACCCGGCCCGACGTCGACCCGGGCAAGATCGGCGGCATCGGCCTCTCCGTCGGCGGCGAGCTGATGCTCCAGGCCGCAGCCGAGACCGACGAGCTCGCCGCCGTCGTCTCCGAAGGTGCCGGCACGCGGCAGCTCAGCGAGCAGCTGCAGGAGTTCCACGGTTACGAGCGGGTGTTGAACGCACCCGGGTTCCTGTTCGTGACGGCCGGAACGGCCATCTTCTCCAGCACGGCTCCGCCGCCGAACCTGACCGACGTCGCCCCGAAGATCAAGCAGCCGCTCTTCGTGATCTGGGCGCCGAACGGCGGCAACATCGAGCACATGAGCAAGGAGTACTACGAGCTCGCGGGCAGCAGCTCGAAGCAGATCTGGGCGATGCCGACCGCCAAGCACGTCGGCGGCATCCGCGACCAGCCGAAGGAGTACGAGCGCCGCGTCGTCGGCTTCTTCGACAGCAACCTCCTCGCAGGCTCCTGACCTGAAAGACCGAAGCCCCGCCCTCTGCAACGGAGAGGGCGGGGCTTCTGACGTTTCTGGAGCCGGAGGCGGGACTCGAACCCACGGCCTACGCATTACAAGTGCGTTGCTCTACCAGCTGAGCTACTCCGGCACGCGCGCCGGAATGGTACTCCGGTTAGCTCAGAACCTCGCGCGTCTTCTGGTGGGCCAGGATCTTGCGCTTGACCCGCTGGAGCGCGTTGTCGATCGTCTTGCAGTCGCAACCCAGCTCGACCGCCATGTCCTCGTAGGAGAGGCCCTCGAGGTAGCACCGGAGCGCGTCGGCCTCGAGCCGCGACAGGCCGGTGCCGAGCGCGAAGACGAGGCTCTGCAGCTCCTCGGTCGAGATCACGCAGACCGACGGGTCGTTCGTCGTCGGGCCGGGAAGCGCGTCGCCCAGCGTGCACTCGCCGTCGTTGTCCTGGCCGGCCGGCGTGTGGCTGAACGAGATGTACTGGTTCAGCGGCTGGTGCTTGAAGCGCGTCGCCGTCTTGATCGCGGTGATGATCTGCCGCGTCACGCAGAGCTCGGCGAAGCTGCGGAACGACGTCTCCTTGTCGGCGCGAAAGTCCCGTACCGCCTTGTAGAGACCGACGAGTCCCTCCTGAATCAGGTCCTCGGAGTCACCGCCGGCGAGGAAATAGGAGCTCGCCTTGAGCCGGACGAAGCCCGTGTACCGGCGCATCAACGTGTCGAGCGCGACCTCGCTGCCGTTCCGCGCCCTCATCACCAGCTGCAAATCCTCAAGCTCTCGTTGAGCCTTCTGCGCCGTCTTCGCGACCGTGGCGGTGTGAGCGGACATTCGCGATCTCCTGGATTAGAGCGGGAAAGAGTCGAGGCGGCCGCCGTGCCGGACGCTTAACTCTCACCCTTAGGTTGAGGCAGAAGATAGCAACAGTACCCGCAAGTTACAAGTGCTTTGCAATGGACCGAATCTGCTAGGAACGTATGTTCGCGTCAGGCGTCGTCGCCGCGGCGGAGCCGCTCGAGCCGCGCGCGGATCTCGGGGTCCAGCGCGTCACCGAGACGCGAGCCGTGCGACTCGGAGTGGCGAGGCGACTCCAGGTCACCGAGGAACGATCGCGACGATCGCTTCTGGACCTCCTGCCCCGAGGTGCCGCGCACCGCGAAGTCGGACGAGACGAGGCAGACCTCTTCGGTGTCTCGATGCTCTGCGGCGAGCCGCTCGAGCACGGCGTCGGCCTGCGGCGCGTACAGAACCGCGAGCGGGCCGATCTGGGTGTCCGATCCGGCGCCGTCCCAGACCACCACGCCGCGTGCCCCGCGCATCGCGACGAACGAAGCGAGTGCGTCGGTCAGCTCGCGCTGGTCGGCGAACGACCCGGCGTGCAACAGGTTGTGCCCGTCGAAGAGGTAGAGGGTTGGGTCAGCCATTGCCTCGTCTGCGCCGAGCCTCGTAGAGGAGGAGCGCCGCGGCGACGCTGACGTTGAGCGACTCGACCTTCCCGGCGAGCGGGATCGAGACCGCCGCGTCGCACGCGCGCCGCACGAGCGGTCGCACTCCCTTCCCCTCCGCGCCGAAGACGAGCGCGAGACCGCCGGTGAGGTCGGCGCTCCACATGTCCTGCTCGGCCTCCGCCGAAGCGGCGTAGATCCAGAGGTCGCCGCGCTTGATCTCGTTCAGATAGCGCGCGAGGTTGGGCACGACGGCCACCGGCAGGTGCTCGACGGCGCCCGCCGAGGCGCGGCACACGGCGGCCGTCACGCGGGCGGAGCCGTGCGCCGGCACGACGACGCCGGTCGCCCCCGCTCCTTCGGCGCTGCGGATCACGGCGCCCAGGTTGCGGGGATCGGTGACCTGATCGAGGCAGGCGAGCAGCGGCCGCTCGACCGCGGCGAGCTCGTGGGCATCGGCGTAGCGGTACGGCTCGCACCAGGCAATCACGCCCTGATGGTCGCGCGTCTCGGCCGCCTCGCCGATCTCGCGGTCCGGCTTGACCTGAACGCGCGGCACGTCGCCCAGCCAGGGCTCCGAATTGAGCGCCCGCTCGGTCGCCCAGACCTCGAGCACCTCCCGCGGGCCGCGGATCGCCTCGCGCACCGGTCTGCGGCCGTAAACGAGCTCCCGGGTCACTTCGGGACGAGAACCGAGCCCGCCGGCGTGTCCTGGACGACCCACCCGCGCTCGGCAATCCGGTCGCGCAGATCGTCCGACGCCGCAAAGTCCTTGGCCGCGCGCGCGGCCTCGCGTTCGGCGACGAGCGCTTTCACATCATCCGGGGTTGGCATCCGCATGAAGCCGAGCCCGAAGACGTGGAGCCCGCGCTGGAGGAGCTCGAGCTGGCTTGCCGCCCGCCATTCATGGAGCACGGCGAGAGCCTGTGCGGTGTTGAAATCGTCGTCGAGCGCCGCCTCGAAGGCCTCCCAGCCAACCGCCGGAGCGGGATCTCGATCCTCGTAGACCGCCTGCTGGAAGCTGCGCCACTGAGCCTGGGCGGCCGCCATCGTCTCGTCCGAGAAGTCGATCGGGCTGCGCCAGTGCGCCGTCAGGAAGAAGAGGAGCACCGTCTCACGGCCCCACTCGTCGAGCACCTCCTGGATCGTCTCGACGTTGCCGAGCGACTTCGACATCTTCTCGCCCGTGAATCGCAGCATCCCGTTGTGCATCCAGATCTTCGCGAACTCGTGACCCAGCGCCCGCGACTGCGCGAGCTCGTTCTCGTGATGCGGGAAGACGAGGTCGAGCCCGCCGCCGTGGATCTCGAAGACGGGGCCGAGCAGCTTCTCCGCCATCGCCGAGCACTCGATGTGCCAGCCGGGGCGGCCGCGACCCCAGGGCGAGTCCCACCAGGTGTCCTCCTCCGGCTTGTTCGCCTTCCACAGCGCGAAGTCGCGCGCGTCTTCCTTGCGCGGGTTCGGCTCCTGCTCTTCGACCTGATCCGGCTTCTGACCCGGAGAGGCGGCCGTACTCCTCCCAGCGCGAGACGCGGAAGTAGACGTCGCCCTCGACCTCGTAGGCGTAGCCGCGCTCGATCAGGTCGACGATGAACGCAACGATCTCGTCGATCGTCTCGGTCGCCTTGGGCCAGTGGTCGACCTCGTCGAGCAAGAAGCGGCCGGTGTCCTCGACGTACCAGCGCGTCGCCTCTTCCGCCCGCTGCGCGCTCGCTCCGGGTGCCGCCTCGTAGATCTTGTCGTTGACGTCCGTGATGTTGTGCACGAGCGTCACGTCGTAGCCGCGCTCGCGCAGCCAGCGCTTGTACCAAACGGCGATCACATACGGTCGCGCGTTGCCGATGTGCGCTCGGGCGTAGACCGTCGGGCCGCAGACGTACATCCCGATCGGCCCGGGCGCGTCCGGCAGGTCGACCAGGTCACGGGCGAGGGTGCTATAGAGCCGCATCGACCCTCCGGAGCGCCTCCTCCTGGGGCAGCGCCGCGATCACCGTCCACAGCTCGGGGCCGCGCTCGACGCCGGTGAGTGCGAGGCGCAGGGCCTTCAGGTCGCCGCCCACCGCCTTCAGCTCGCGCACGATGTCCTTGCCGTCGAGCCCGTTCGCGCGGAGCTCGGCGAACCGCTCCAGCGTCGGTCGCGCATCCTCGGACAGGGTCACCGGCTGCGGCTCCAGGATCGTCTCGGCCATCGCACGTGCCTCGACGAGATCGCGAGCTCCCCGGAGTGCCAGCGCGAGCTGAGGCGGCGCGCCGGCGCGGGCGGCCAGTTCCTCGTCGCTGAGAGCCTCGATTGCATCGATCGCGAGGCGGCGGATCCGCGGCTCGTCCAGGTGGACGTCGTGCGCCGGCTCGCCGAGCTCCTCGAGATAGGCGCGGATCGCCTCCGCGGGCACGCCCGCGTCGCGATAGCCGGCGAGCGTCGGAGCGCCGGCCCGCTTCGAGAGCTTCTTCCCGTCCGCTCCGAGCAGCAGGCCGTGATGGACGTACTCGGGCGGTTCGAAGCCGAGCGCACGGGAGAGCTTCTGCTGAAGCTCGGTGTTGGCGCGGTGGTCGGCGCCGCGGACCACGTGGGTGATGCCGAAGTCATGATCGTCGACGACGCTTGCGAGGTGATACGTCGGGCTGCCGTCCGGCCGGAGGAGCGTCGTGCGGCCGAAGCGGATCGAGCCGTCCGCATCCGGCTCCCCCACCACCGTCGCGGCCTCGCGATGCCGTTCCACCCGTTCGCTCTGGCGAACCGGGCCGTCGTTCCAGACGATGCCGATCCACTCGAGGTCGGCGAGAATCTCCTCCACTGCCCCCTCGACCTCTCGCGTGCGGTCGGTGTCGTCGATCCGGAGCAGCATCGTCTCGCCTCGGCGCCGGTTCGCGACCGCGGACAGCGCGCTGCCGAGATGGAGTGAGCCGGTCGGGCTCGGGGCGAAACGGACGCGCGCGGACATGTTCTTGAGTCTACGAGTCCCGCTGAGCGCGGAAGCGGCGCAGGCGGAGCGAGTTCGAGACGACGAAGACGCTCGAGAGGGCCATCGCCCCGCCGGCGATCAGCGGGTTGAGGAGCCCCGCGGCGGCCAGCGGGATCGCCGCGACGTTGTAGGCGAACGCCCAGAAGAGGTTGGCCTTGATCGTCGCGAGTGTCCGCCGGGCGAGACGGATGGCGTCTGCCGCCGTGCGGAGGTCGCCGGTGACGAGCGTGAGGTCGCTCGCCTCGATCGCGACATCGGTTCCGGTCCCGATTGCGAGCCCCAGATCGGCCTGCGCGAGCGCCGGCGCGTCGTTGACGCCGTCGCCGACCATCGCCACGACGCGGCCTTCGGCCTGGAGCCGCCGGACGACGTCGGCCTTCTCACCCGGGAGGACCTCGGCGATCACTTCGCCGATCCCAACCTCGTGCGCGACCGTCCTCGCGGTCGGCTCGTTGTCGCCGGTGAGCAGGATCGGACGAAGACCGAGTGCCTGCAGCCGTGAGATCGCTTCTCGGCTCGTCGGCTTCACCTGGTCGGAGACGATGAAGAGCGCCTTCGCGGAGCCGTCCCAGCCCGCCGCGACGGCAGTCTTGCCCTCTGCCTCGGCGAGACGGCGCGCCTCGATCAGCGCCTGCGGAAGCTCGAAGCCCCCACTCCTCGAGCAACGACGGGCGGCCGACGAGCACCGCGTGGCCGTCGACGATGCCTTCGACGCCGAGCCCCTCTCTGTTCTTGAAGCTCTCGAGCTGGTGACAAGGACGCGCCTTCGGCCGCAGCGGCAGTGGCGATCGCGCGAGCGACCGGATGCTCGGAGGCATGCTCGAGCGAGCCAACGAGGTGCAGTGCCTGACGGCGGTCGACGCCGGGGGCGAGCGCGACGTCTGTGAGCGTCATCTTCCCGGTGGTCACCGTTCCGGTCTTGTCGAGCAGGACCGTGTCCACCTGGCGAGTCGACTCGAGCACCTCGGGCCCTCTGATCAGGATGCCGAGTTGCGCGCCACGGCCGGTACCCACGAGGAGAGCGGTCGGCGTCGCCAGCCCGAGTGCGCAGGGGCAGGCGATGATCAGAACCGCAACGCCCGCCGAGAACGCGAACGCGCCGCCCGCTCCGGCGCCGATCCAGAAGGCGAGCGTCGCAACCGCGATCGCGATCACGATCGGCACGAAGACTCCCGAGACGCGATCCGCCAGCCGCTGAGCGGCAGCCTTGCCGGACTGTGCCTCCGTCACGAGCCGTCCGATCTGCGCAAGAGCAGTGTCCGCGCCGACCTTGGTCGCGCGGACGATGAGCCGGCCGCCGACGTTGACCGTCGCCCCGATCACAGCGTCGCCCGGGGCGACCTCGACCGGCACGCTCTCCCCCGTGAGCAGCGACTTGTCGATCGCGGAATGCCCCTCCTCGACGACACCGTCCGTCGGCAGCTTCTCGCCGGGACGCACGACGAACCTGTCGCCGACCAGCAAGTCCTCGACGGCGACACGCCGCTCGATTCCCTCGTCGCCGAGAACGCTCGCCTCTTTCGCGCCCAGCTCCAGCAGTGCCTTCAACGCCGCGCCGGCGCGCCGCTTGGCGCGAGCCTCGAAGTAGCGGCCGGCCAGAATGAAGGTGGTCACGACCGAGGCGACTTCGAGATAGATCTGGCTCGCGCTCTCGCCTCGGTCGACGACGAGCTCGAACGGCATGCGCATGGTCGGGCTCGCCCGCATCGAGGAAGAAGAGCGCAACGACCGACCACCCCCACGCCGCCAGCGTGCCGACCGAGATCAGGGTGTCCATCGTCGCGGCGCCGTGCTTCAGGTTCATCCACGCGGCCTTGTGGAACGGCCAGCCGCCCCAGAGAACAACGGGCGTCGCAAGCTGGAGCGAGAGCCACTGCCAGTTGTCGAACTGCAGTGGCTCGATCATCGCGAGCAGCAGCACCGGCAGCGACAGCAGTGCCGAGACGACGAGTCGTCGCCGCAGCGGTGCGGTCGGGTCGTCCTCCGCCGCCGCCGGCTCGGGCTCCGTGAGCGTCGCGTGATAGCCGGCTGCCTCGATCGCGGCGATCAGATCCTCGGGCGCGACGCGCAACGGGTCGAAGTCGACGGCCGCGTTCTCGGTCGCATAGTTGACCGTCGCCTCGACGCCGTCGAGCTTGTTCAGCCGCTTCTCGATCCGCGTCGCGCAGGACGCGCAGGTCATCCCCTCGATCGGGAGCTCGAGCCGTTCGGGCAGGGTCGCGCTCAATTCGCCACCAGCGTGAACGGCACCGTGTGGACGCTGCCGCCGTGCTTGAACTGGAAGAAGAGGGCGTAACGGCCGGGCTCGGCCAGCTCGGCCTCGAACGCCACGGTGCCCGGCCGCGAGCCCTCGCGCGGGTGCACGTGCAGGTAGGCGAGGTCATCCGCGCGGATAGCGACCAGGTGGCCCGCTGCGCCCAGGTACGGCTGAAGCGTGGAGACGGGCCGGCCACCACGACTGATCTCGAACGTCAGGTCGGTACCGCGCCGCACCCGAACGTCGATACCCGTCCACCGACGCAGTCCGCCGCGGCGCGGCCAGGCGCTGTGGCGTGAACTCGCCGGGCACGAAGACGTCGCGCCCGAGCACGATCTTTTCGCCGTCCACCTCGAAGTCGGCGTACGCGCGCCAGAAACCGGGGCTCGGCAATGTGACGCCCGTCGTGAACCCGCCGCTCACCGGACGCGGATGCACATGGACGTAGCCCGCGAGGTCGCGCCGGACGAAGATCAGGTGGAGCGGCGGCTCGCCATGCGCGGTGTCGAGCTGCGTGTACAGCTTGCCGTCGCGTTCGAGCCTGACGTTCAGGCGCGCGGGAGCGCCGGCGCGCAGCGCGCCGGTGTCGAGTCGGAACCGGAAGCCCGAAGCGGTGTCGGAGAGCCCGTTCGCGGTGTCGCCGCTGCTCTCGGCACCGTGGGCCATCGCGTCGACGGGCGCTTCCTCGACCTCGATCCCGCTCGCGCGCCCTGCGAATGCAGCGACGGCCGCGAGCGCGGCGAGTCCGACCGCGAAAAGGGCCAGGCGGAGAATCGTGTTGTTGCGCTCGCTCAAGCCGCCTCGTACCCCGCTTCGCGGATCGCCTCGCGCACAGCGTCGTCGGAGACGCCTTCGCCGCGCACGACCACGCGCTTCGTGTCGAGGTCGACCTCGACTGCACGGACCCCGCTGACCTGCTCGACCTCCTCGGTCACGGCGGCAGTGCAGTGTGCGCAGCTCATGCCCGAGACGGTGTAGCTCAGCTCCTGCACGCTCACCAAGACCTCCTCATCGGATACCCCATGGGGGTATGGTACAGTTCCGGGCATGAACTCGCAGACCCCCGGTTACTCGGAGGACAAGGCAGCGGTGCTCAAGCGCCTCGCGCGGATCGAGGGCCAGGTGCGGGGAATCGCGAAGATGGTCGAGGACGACCGCTACTGCATTGACGTTCTCACGCAGATCAACGCCGTGCAGAGCGCGACCGAGAGCGTGGCGCTGAGGCTCCTCGACGACCACGTACGCCACTGTGTGGTCGGGAGCGAAGGCGACACACAGGCCGGCCGGCTCGATGAGCTGATGGACGCGGTCGGTCGGCTCGTCAAGTCCTGAGGGACATCGGTTCCGATGAGTCTCGAGTAGCCCGTCGGTCTAACCTTCGAGACCGCGACGGCGAAAGGAGCTCGCTGATGACGATGGATGGCCGCAACCGTTGGCTGGCGCTCTACGTGCTGTGCCTGGGAGACCTGATGATCGTCCTCGACGGCACGATCGTGAACGTTGCGCTGCCGTCGATTCGCGACGACCTCGGCTTCTCCCAGACGTCGCTCGCCTGGGTGGTGAACGCCTACCTGCTCACGTTTGGCGGCTTCCTTCTCCTCGGTGGCCGGCTCGGCGATCTCTTCGGCCACCGGCGGCTGTTCCTGATCGGCGTCTCGATCTTCACAGTCGCCTCGCTCGGCTGCGGCATCGCGACCTCACAGGAGATGCTCATCGGCGCTCGCGCCGTGCAGGGAATCGGCGGCGCAATCGTCTCGGCGGTCGCGCTCTCGCTGCTGATGACGCTCTTCACCGAGCAGGCCGACCGGGCGAAGGCGATGGGGGTCTTCGGTTTCGTCCTCTCAGGCGGTGGCGTGATCGGGGTGCTCGCCGGTGGGATCCTCACCGACCTGCTCAGCTGGCACTGGATCTTCCTCGTCAACCTCCCCGTCGGCGTGCTGGTCTACATCCTTTCGCTCCGGTTGCTTCCGGCCGAGCATGGCCCCGCCGCCACCGGCCGCGTCGACGTCGCCGGTGCGATCACCGTGACGGGCGCGCTGATGCTCGCGGTTTACGCGATCATCAACGGCAACGAGAAGGGCTGGGGCTCCGGCCAGACCCTCGGACTGCTGGCGGTCTCTGCGGCGCTCCTTGCGATCTTCCTCGTGCTGGAGGCACGCGTCTCCTCTCCGCTGATGCCGCTCGGCCTGTTCCGGAACCGCAACGTCTCGTCGGCGAACGTCGTCGGCGCGCTGATGGCCGCCGGCCTGTTCGCGTACTTCTTCTTCTCCGCCCTCTATCTGCAGCTGGTGCTCGAGTACAGCCCCCTCGAGGTCGGGCTCGCGTATCTGCCGGGAACGATCATCTGGGGAGCGTCCTCGCTCCTGCTCTCCGACCGGCTCGTGATGCGCTTCGGGATCAAGCCGCCGCTGCTCACCGGGCTGGCTCTGATGGTGCTCGCGCTGCTCCTGCTCGCCCGGACGCCGGTTGACGGCAACTGGGCGATCGACATCCTCCCCGCGACGATCGCGGTCGGCATCGGCGCCGGAATTGCGTTCAACCCGATCCTCCTCGCCGCGATGAGCGGCGTGGCACCCGACCAGGCGGGGCTCGCCTCGGGTGTCGTCAACACGGCGTTCATGATGGGCGGCGCCGTGGGTCTTGCGATCCTTGCCAGCCTCGCCGACTCACGGCATGGAAACCTCCTCGCGGCGGGAGAGGACTCTCTCACCGCGCTGAACGGCGGTTACCACGTCGCGTTCGTCGTCGGCGCCGTCTTCCTGATCGCCGCGGCCGCGATTGCCGCTGCGTTCCTCCGAGTCGAGGCCCCACAAGCCCACGGAAGCGAGGTGGGCGCACCCGCGACTGCCGAGGCCGACTGATATCAGCTGACGTCTCCCCGCCGCTGAAGAGGCGCCGGCTGGATTCTGGGCCGCTCGACACGGGAGGTGCGGAGACGTTGGGTGAATGCGACGACGGCGGCTGCAAACTGCCCGCAGCGCTCGCACCCGGAGAGGTGACGAGAGACGCGCGCCACATCAGTCGCCGCTCCCTCGCCGTCGAGCATGAGCGAGAGCGTCTGGCGAACCCGGAGGCAGCCCCCGCCCAGGTCCCGGTCAGTTGATCCCGCGTGCCGGCGTCCGCTGCGTTGCGCTCTTGCCCCACCGCACGCGGCTGAGCCACGACCACCTGCTCTGAGCACTGCCCGCCTTGCGCTGGGTCGAGCGCGCCTCGCGAGCCTCGAGTGCATGAATCGCCGCGTGGCCGAGCGCCACCCGTTCCTGGTGTCGCAGACTGGCAATGTCATGGTTCGTCAGCGGATGAGTCATGGTCTCTCCTTGGTCGCCTCACTCATGGGAACAAGACGCCGGACGGAAGTCGGATCTTCCCATCCGCTCCGGTCTCTTCAGTAGCGTCTCACTCATGGATGCCGCGCTTCTGGCCTGGTATCGCCGCTTCGGCCGCGACCTCCCCTGGCGACGGACGCGCGACCCGTACGCGATCCTCGTCAGCGAGGTGATGCTGCAGCAGACGCAGGTCGAGCGGGTGATCCCGCGCTACCTCGCGTGGCTCGAGCGCTGGCCGACGCCTGACTCGCTCGCAGCCGCGGCTCCCGCCGACGTGATCCGCGCCTGGCAAGGGCTCGGCTACAACCGCCGCGGACTCAACCTGCACCGCGCCGCGTGTGCGATCGCCGAACACGGCTGGCCGGACGATCTCACCGACCTCCCCGGCGTCGGCCCCTACACCGCGGCGGCGATCCGCAATCAGGCCTTCGGCGAGCCGGTGCTGCCCGTCGACACCAACGTCGCGCGGATCCAGGAGCGCACCGGGCATGCGTTCGGGCCAGGCGCACTGCAAGCGCTCTTCGATCTCGGCGCGACCGTGTGTCTCGCGCGTGTGCCGCGATGCGAGGCGTGCCCGCTCGCCGGCGAATGCCCGTCGCGCGGGCGCCGCTACGAGCCGCTCCGCAAGCAGTCCCGGTTCGAAGGCTCGTTCCGCCAGCGACGGGCGTCTGCTGCTGCGGGAGGTCGCCGCCGAGCCTCGGCTACTGGAGACGCTGGATCGCGAGGCGGTCGATTCGCTCCTTCGGGACGGCCTCGTCGAGCGGTCGGGCGAGCTCGTGCGTCTGCCCGCCTAGACCTTGTGGTGCATCCAGACGTTGGGCTCGACATAGACGCCCTACGTCGCCCTCGCGGTCGATCTCGACCGGCACGAGCGCGCCCGGGACGACATAGGTGCCGCTCTCGGGGAAGACCAGCTTCGTCCAGTCTTCCCACTCCGCGATCGAGCCTGAGATCCGCATCGACTCAGGCGCGACGCGCACGAGCTTCGCGCCGGCGTCCTCGTGCACGCGCAGCCACGGATCGAGCAGCTTCCCGTCCTCCCGCCGCCATTCGACGTAACGCTCGATCGGCGCGAGGGGGTAGCGGTGCTTCAGGCTCGGCCGCACCGGGGCGACGAGATCCGACAGGCCGCGCGCTGCGACAGCCTTCCGCATCGCGTCGAGCATCGTCTTGCTGAGCCCTGCCCCTCGGTGGTCGACCCCGACCGAGATCGCGATCGCCGAGACCGCCTTCGCGGGGCGGCCCTCGAACGCCTGCCCCAGAGCGGCGTCCCAGCCGTCGTCGGGCAGCTCGTCCGGGCCGAACGGGATCGCGACGGCGTTCGACTCCGCGATCAGCCGGTCGTCGTCGTCGACGAGCCAGAGCTGGAGGTCGGGATACTCCTCGTACTGCCGGTCCCAGCAGACGCTCGCGACGGCATCGTGGTGCATGAACTCCTCCCACGTCGCTCCGAGCTCGTCTCGGCGCTGGAGCATCTCGGGGCGCTCGGCCTGCGAGAAGAGCTTCATGCGCGCTCCAGAAGCGCAACTGCCTGCGCTGCGAGGCCCTCGCCCTTGCCCGTGAAGCCGAGACGGTCCGTGGTCGTCGCGCGGACGTTCACACGCTCCGGCTCGACTCCGAGTGCGGCCGCCAGCCGTTGCCGCATCTCCTCCCGGTGGGTCGCGATCCGTGGTTCTTCGCCGATCAGGATGCAGTCGGCGTTGACGAGCTCGAAGCCCGCGTCACGGACTTGCGTGTAGGAATCGCGGAGCAGGTGGAGCGAATCCGCTCCCTGCCAGCGCGCGTCGTCCGCGGGGAAGAGCGAGCCGATATCGCCGAGCCCGGCCGCACCGAGCACGGCATCGGTAAGTGCGTGGGCGATCACGTCGCCGTCGGAGTGGCCGGCAAGGCCGCTCGGGAAGTCGATCGCGACCCCACCGAGAACGAGCCGGACGCCCTCCTCGAAGGCGTGCGCATCGACGCCGAGGCCGATCCGAAGCTCAGCCACCGAGCGCTCCCGGCAGCTCGTCGAGCGAGCGGATGTGGATCGCTGCTGCCGGCGGCTCGTGCAGATGACCCCACGGCCCGCGCCTCACGTGGATCGCAGTCATGCCGGCAGCGAGCGCGGGTTCGACATCGTTGTCGACTCGGTCGCCGACGTAGGCGAGCTCCTCCGGCGCAGCGCCGGCCTCGGCGGCGACCCGCTCGAAGAAGGCGGCGGACGGCTTCTCGATCCCCCAGCGTCCCGACGAGCCGACGAAGTCAACGTGCGGGCGCAGCAGCGCTTCTGTCGCCGCGGGCGTGTTGCCGACGGCACCAACCCGCAGGCCCGCTTCTCGCAGGCGCCCGAGGCACGGAAGCGCGTCCGGGTAGAAATCGTCGTCGCTCCACGTCGACACCGGAGGCTCGACTCCCAGGATCTCCCACGTTCGAGCATGGTGCTCTCCGCGCGCGGCGAGCCCGCCGATGACGCCCATCAGCGTGAAGCGGGGCACGCCGGCCATGTCGGCGGCACGCTCCCACATTCCCGATTCGTCGATCAGGGTCTCTCCGACGTCGAAGACGACCGCCCTCACAGCCACGCGGCGACCAGCTCGAGGTCGGCCTTCGTCGTCACTTTCAGCAGGCGCGGGTCACCCTCGACCCACTTGACGCGTCCGCCGCGAGCCTCGACGAGCGAGGAGCAGTCGGTCGCCCCAGAGAGGTCTCCCGCGTAGGCCTCGCGAAGCTTCGACGCCAGGAATGCCTGGGGCGTCTGCACGGCGATCAGCTTCTCACGCGACAGTGTCCCGGTAACGGCTTCGCCCGAGACGGTCTTGACGGTATCGACGATCGGTAGGCCGGGCACGACGCCGTCCCAGCCTTCGGAGAGGGGCGCCAGGACGCGCTCGAGCACGTCTTCGGTCAGAAGCGGCCTGGCTGCGTCGTGCACGAGCACGACGAGTGCATCCTCCGGTACCTCGGCGAGCGCTGCCCGAACCGATTCGGCACGCGTCGCGCCGCCGCGCACGGCCGCGACCACCTTGCTGGCAGACAGTTCCTCGGCGAGGAGTATCGCCGGCTCCTCCCAGTCCTCCGGAACGGCGACGACGATCGCATCGACCCAGTCGGACTCGTCCAGGCGTCGCAGCGGCTCGGCGAGCAGGGGCAGCTCCCCGAGCTTGACGAATGCCTTGGGCCGCTCCTCACCCAGCCGCTCCCCCGCCCCCGCGGCGACGAGGAGGGCCCAGACACTCATGTTTTTGCCGAGAAGGTGCTAGGCCGTGGCCGCAGCGGCCTTGGCCTTGCTCTTCTTCTGCGGCTTCTCGCCGTTGCCCGCGAGCACGCCTTCGAGCCACTCGGCGGCCTCTTCCTCGTCGACCGCCTTGGCGTACATCAGCTCGGAGGCGAGGATCTTCTTCGCCTTCACGAACATCTGCTTCTCGCCTGTCGAGAGGCCCTTCTCGTGGTCGCGCAAGGAGAGGTTCTTCACGACCTCGGCCAACTCGAAGATGTCGCCGGTCTTCATCTTGTCCCGGTTGTGCTTGAACCTGCGGTTCCAGTTCTTGGGCATCTCCGACTCGCCGGCGGTCAAGGCCTTGACGACGGTGTTGACGAGGTCCTCGTCGATCACCGTTCGCAAGCCGACCTGCTCGGCGTTCTCGACCGGCACATTCACGGTCATGTCGTTGTGCAGGATCTGGATCGTCAGGTATTCGCGCGTCTGCCCCAGAATCTCGCGCTTTTCCTTCTTCACAACCGTGCCTGCGCCGTGGTGTGGATACACCACTTTGTCGCCAACCTCGAACAAGCCAGCCTCCCCTTGGTGAAAATGAGTCTGTTCAGCGAAGAAGCCGGCGGGCTCGAGAGCTCACCGGCATGCACTTCCAGTATAGCGGAAATCCCTGGAAACGGCTACTTTTTGGGGGATTAGGCCGATTTGCGGGGGTTTTCGTCGCGCGCTTCGAGCCCGGCGCGGAGCGCATCGCGAAGGGTGCCCGAATTCGAGACGTGGATCTTGGTCCGGCTGCGAGTACCCTCGGGCGCGACCGCCGCGACGACGCCAAGCTTCGCGCACTCCTCGAGCCTCCGCTCGGACTGCGCGGCAGGACGGAGGCGGCCGGTGAGCCCGATCTCCCCGAACGCCGCGATCCCCTCGCGCACCGGCACGCCGCGTGCCGCCGAGGCGATGGCGAGTGCGATCGCGAGGTCGGCGCCCGGCTCGTCGATCCGCAGGCCGCCGGCGACGTTGACGAAGACATCGGCGGAGCCGAGCGCGATGCCGGCATGACGCGAGAGCACGGCGACGATCATTGCGAGGCGCTTCGGGTCGACTCCCGTGCCGACGCGACGCGGCATTGCGAGATCGGTGGGCGCCACCAGCGACTGGATCTCGAGCAGGATCGGACGCGTCCCTTCGAGCGCGCAGGCGACTGCGGAGCCGATCTCGCCCGGAAGCGACTTGCCGAACAGCTCCGAGGGGTCGGGCACGCCGACGAGACCCTCTCCGGTCATCTCGAAGACGCCGAGCTCGTTCGTCGACCCGAAGCGGTTCTTCGTCGCCCGCAGCACGCGGTGCGCGTGGTACCGGTCGCCCTCGAACTGGAGCACGCAGTCGACGAGGTGCTCGAGCACCCGCGGGCCGGCGACGGCGCCGTCCTTGGTCACGTGCCCGACGAGGATCGTGGCGACGCCGAACTCCTTCGCGACGCGAAGCAGGCGCCCCGCGGCTTCACGAACCTGGCCGACCGAGCCCGGAGCGGAGCTCATGTCGGAGGCGTACAGCGTCTGGATCGAGTCGATCACGCAGACGTCGGGTCGCTCTCGCTCGAGCGTCGCGCAGACGGCGTCGAGCTCGGTCTCGGCGAGGATCTCGACCTGGTCGGTACCGCCGAGCCGCGCAGCGCGCAGCTTCACCTGCGCGGTCGATTCCTCGCCGGTGACCAGGAGAGCTCGCAGGCCGGCGGCGGAGATCGCTCCGAGCGCGGTCAGGAGCAACGTCGACTTGCCCACGCCGGGCTCGCCGCCGACGAGGACGAGGCTCGCCGGCACGAGGCCGCCGCCGAGCACGCGGTCGAGCTCCGGCACTCCGGTCGAGATCCGCTTCGCCTCCTCGGCGTTGACGTCGACGAGGCGCAGAAGCGGCCTGGCGGCAGCGTTCATCTTCGCCGTCTCGGGCGTCTCCTCGACGAGCGAGCCGAACGCATCGCAACCCGGGCACTTGCCGAACCATCGCCCGGCGGCGTAGCCGCACTCGGTGCACGCGAACTGAACTGCTGCCTTGGCCATGCAGCGAGGCTAGCCGCGAACCCGGACGGGCATGTGTCAGTTCTGTGCCGACTTCGTGCCGGGTTCCGCGCGTCGCGCGACGCCTCGGAACCTGTCTGCGCCGCGCGGTGTAGAAGCCGTGGATGATCGCGGTTCGACTCGGCGCCGTTCTACTCGCATGTGCAGCGCTCGTCGGCGCCGGGTTCGCGACGCCCACGGCACGGCATCCCTATGCAGTCGTCGTCGACTCGCGAGACCGCGTCTTCATCGCCGACGGCGCGTCGCGCCGGATCCTGCGACTCGACCCGCGCACCGGCCGGTCTACGGGTGCACGCAACAGGGCTCGACGAGCCGACGGGTCTCGCCGCTGCCGTAGGCGTTCTCTACGTCGCCGACTTTCACGCCGGTCTCGTCAGACGTGTGAGCGAAACCGGTCGCGTGACGACGCTTGCACGCCTGCCGGAGGTGACCGCCGTTGCAGCGACTCCGTCGGGGGTCGTCTATGCGGTCACGATGGACGGGAGCTCGCCCGCATCTCACCCGCAGGAGTCATGACTCGGATCCGGGTCCGCGGTGGCCTGGACCGCCCTCATGGGGTCGCGATCGATCTCAGGGGCCGATTGCTCGTCGCCGAGGACTCGAGGCGCGTACGCCGCGTCGATCCAGCCACCGGTCGTGTCGCGCTGTCGCCGACCGCGTGGACACGAACAGGATCGCGGTGGGCGACGACGGCACGCTGTTTCTCGCCGGCTCGACCCTGGCCGGCGGCAGTCTCCGCCGACTCGACCCCGGGGGCCGGCCGTCGATCCTGCTCGACGATCTCCACGTCAGCGACGTCGCGGTCCTCGCCAACGGGAGCCTCGTCGTCACCGCCGTGGAGCCTGGCGCCGTCTATCGCGTCAACGCCCGCACCGGCGCCCGCACGAAGCTCACCGGCTAACGAGAGAGGCCGCCTTGCGGCGGCCTCTCGGCAGGCTATTCCTCGACGGCCGCGGGCTCTTCAGGCTCCGCCTCGTCGGCCGGCACCGTCACCTTCTCGCGCGGCTCGCCCTCGATGATCTTGATGTCGACGAGCGACTCGCCCTCTTCGCCGGTGAGGTCGTCCTTCCGGTCGATGAGGATCGTGGCGCCGGGATTGAGGTTGCGGCCGAGCACGAAGTCGGCGAGCGGATCCTCGATGAAGCGCTGGATCGCGCGGCGCAGCGGCCGGGCGCCCATCGCCGGGTCGAAGCCCTGCTCGACGAGCACGTCCTTGGCGGCGTCGGTGAGCTCGATCACGACCTCGTAGGTGGCCATCTGCTCGCGCAGCCGCTTCAGCTGCAGGTCGACGATCGTCAGGATCTCCGACTTCTCGAGCTTGTGGAAGACGATGATCTCGTCGATCCGGTTCAGGAGCTCGGGCCGGAAGACCTTCTTCAGCTCGCCGGTGACGCGGCCCTTCATCTCCTCGTAGCTGAGCCCGTGCTCGTCGCCGATCGAGAAGCCGAGCGTCTGGTTCTTGGCGATCTGCCCGGCGCCGATGTTCGACGTCATGATCACGATCGCGTTCCGGAAGTCGACCTTGCGGCCCTGGGAGTCGGTGAGCTTCCCCTCTTCCAGGATCTGGAGGAGGATGTTGAAGACGTCCGGGTGGGCCTTCTCGATCTCGTCGAGCAGCAGCACCGAGTACGGCTTGCGGCGCACGGCCTCGGTGAGCTGGCCACCCTCGTCGTAGCCGACGTAGCCGGGCGGTGAGCCGACGAGCCGGGACACGGAGTGCTTCTCCATGTACTCCGACATGTCGACCTGGATCATCGCGTCCTCGTCGCCGAAGAGGAACTCGGCGAGGGTGCGCGCGAGCTCCGTCTTGCCGACGCCGGACGGGCCGAGGAAGATGAACGAGCCGGTCGGCCGCTTCGGGTCCTTGATCCCTGCGCGGGCGCGGCGGATCGCCTTCGAGGCGGCGACGATCGCCTGGTGCTGGCCGACGACGCGCTTGTGGAGCTCGTCCTCCATCCGGATCAGCTTCTGGGACTCGGCCTCGGTGAGCTTGAAGACGGGGATGCCCGTCCACATGGAGACGATGTCTGCGATCTCGTCCTCGCCGACCTCCGGCTGCTCCTCGGACTCCTCGGTGCGCCAGTTCTCCTCGAGCTCCTTCTTCTTCTGCGTCAGCTTCCGCTCCTTGTCGCGCAGCGACGCAGCCTTCTCGAACTCCTGCGACTCGATCGCGTTCTCCTTCTCCGTGCGCACGCGCTCGATCTCGTCCTCGAGCTCGCGGTAGCGCGGCGGTGCGGTCATCGTCTTGATGCGGAGACGCGAGCCGGCCTCGTCGATCAGGTCGATCGCCTTGTCCGGGAGATGCCGGTCCTGGATGTAGCGGTCGGCCAGCACGGCGGCCGCGCGCAGCGCGTCGTCGGAGATCTGGCAGCGGTGGTGCGCCTCGTAGCGGTCGCGGAGGCCACGGAGGATCTGAACGGTGTCGTCGATCGACGGCTCCTCGACCCGGACCTGCTGGAAGCGGCGCTCGAGCGCAGCGTCGCGCTCCAGGTACTTGCGGTACTCGTCGAGCGTCGTCGCCCCGATCGTCTGCAGCTCGCCGCGGGCGAGCGCCGGCTTCAGGATGGACGCCGCGTCGATCGCGCCCTCGGCCGCACCGGCCCCGACGAGGTTATGGAGCTCGTCGATGAAGAGGATGATGTCGCCCCGCTGCATGATCTCCTTCATCACCTTCTTGAGCCGCTCCTCGAACTCGCCGCGGTACTTGGAGCCGGCGACGAGGGCAGCCAGATCCAGGGTGTAGATCTGCTTGTTCTTCAGCAGCTCGGGCACCTGGTTCGTGGAGATGCGCGTCGCGAGCCCTTCGACGACGGCGGTCTTGCCGACGCCAGGCTCGCCGATCAGCACGGGGTTGTTCTTCTGGCGGCGCGAGAGGATCTGCATCACGCGCTCGATCTCGGTCTGGCGCCCGACGACGGGATCGAGCTTCCCGTCCGTGGCGGCCTTGGTGAGGTTGCGGCCGAACTGGTCGAGCAGCTTCGAGCTCTTTGCCTTCTCTCCCGCAGCGCCGCCGGAGCCCTGCTGGCGCCGGCCGGGGCCGGACAGCATGCGGATGATCTCGTTGCGAATCTTCTCGGCGTCGGCGTCGAAGTCGAGCAGGATGCGAGCAGCGACGCCTTCGTTCTCGCGCACGAGCCCGAGCAGGATGTGCTCGGTGCCGATGTAGTTGTGTCCGAGCGACAGCGCCTCACGGAGGGCGAGCTCGAGGACCTTCTTCGCGCGCGGCGTGAAGGGGATCTGACCGGTCGTGACCTCGTCGCCCTGGCCGACGATGCGCGCCACCTGCGCGCGCACTTCCTCGACCGTGATGTCGAGCGACTCGAGCACGCGCGCGGCAAGACCTTCCTCTTCGCGGAGGAGGCCGAGGAGAATGTGCTCGGTACCGATGTAGTTGTGCTTGAGGGCGCGGGCCTCGTCCTGCGCTAGGACGACTACCTGGCGAGCCCGTTCTGTGAATCGCTCGAACATCCCTGTCGACCCTCCTTCCAACCGATAACCGGGGGGAAGCTCACCCACCCCCCGAGTCGAAGGTCTACCCCCATGGTATCGGACGGCACTGTCGTTCCCGTTAGCGAGACTACGTCGACGAGCGGAGCGCGGGGAAGAGGATCACGTCCCGGATCGTCTCGCGCCCGGTGAGCACCATCGCCAGCCGGTCGATCCCGAGCCCGAGCCCGCCGGTCGGCGGCATGCCGTACGAGAGCGCTTCCACGTAGTCCGGATCCTCCTGCTCCCCTTCGACGAACTCGGATTGACGCCGAAAACGCTCGCGCTGCTCGTCCGAGTCGTTGATCTCCGAGAACGCGTTCCCGAGCTCCATCCCGCCGACGAAGTACTCGAAGCGCTCGGTCAGCGTCTCATCGTCGTCCGTCGAGCGGGCGAACGGCGAGATCTCGATCGGGTAGTCGTGCACGATCGTCGGCTCGATCAGGCTCGGCTCGACGTAGTGGCTGAACGCGTGGTCGACCAGCTGCGCCCAGTCCTTGTCCGCATTGGTGTCGACCTCGCGCGCGTTCAGCTCGCCGCGAAGCTGCGACTCGTCGCGGATCCAGAGGCCGTGCTCGGCAAGGGCATCCGTGAAGCGCACCCGCTTCCAGGGCGCCTTCAGGTCGAGCTCGTGACCCTTGAAGGTCGTCTTGGTCGTCCCTGTCACCTCGAGCGCCACCGACTCGATCAGCCGCTCCATCCGCTCCATCGTGTCGTGGTAGTCCGCATAGGCCTCGTACCACTCGAGCATCGTGAACTCGTTCGAGTGCTTGTACGAGATGCCCTCGTTGCGGAAGTCCTTGCCGATCTCGTAGACGCGCTCCAGACCGCCGACGATCAGGCGCTTCAGGTAGAGCTCGGTCGCGATCCGGAGATAGAAGTCCTGCTCGAGGTAGTTCCAGTGCGTGACGAACGGCTCTGCGAAGGCGCCGCCGTAACGCGGTTGCAGCACCGGCGTCTCGACCTCGACGAAGCCGTCGGCGTCGAGGTGCCCCCTGATCGCGGAGACGAGGCGGCTGCGCAGGAGGAAGTCCGCGCGCGTCTCCTCGTTCATCAGCAGGTCGAGGTAGCGCTTTCGGTACCGGAGCTCGACGTCGGTGAGGCCGTGGAAGGTGTCCGGCAGGGGTGCACGGTTCTTCGCGAGCAGCTCGAAGCTCGAGACCTTACAGCGACGGTCTCGCCGGCGCTTTGACTTCGCCGGCGCCCTGCCACGCCGACGATGTCGCCGATATTGAGGTCTTTGGCTTGAGGCGCAGGTTCTCCGGCGCGACCAACTGGATTCGGCCCGAGCGATCGACGAGGTCGAGGAAGACAAGTTTCCCCATGTCGCGTCGTGCCATGATCCGGCCGGCGAGCTTCCGAGCTTCGGGCTCATCGTGCATGCCCCCGGGCTCGAGCGACTCGGCAAGAGCTCGGACCGTGGCAATCTCGTCCCGGTCGGGGAAGCGCTTCGGCAACATGGCCGAGAAGCCTACGCTGCTTTGATGTCGAGGATCTTGTACTTCAGAGATCCTCGAGGGGCGCTGACCTCCACGGTCTCGCCCTTCTTCTTGCCGATGATCGCCTTGCCGACCGGCGACTCGTTCGAGAGCTTCAACTCGGACGGGTTGGCCTCGGCGGAACCGACGATCGTGTACTCGACGGTCTGGTTCGCATCGACGTCCCTCAGGCGCACCTTGGCGCCGATCGAGACGACGCTGAGGTCGACGTCGCGCGTCTGGATCACGCGCGCGTTCGAGAGACGCTCCTCGAGCTGCGCGATCTTGTGCTCGAGCATCGCCTGCTCGTTCTTTGCATCGTCGTACTCGGCGTTCTCGGCGATGTCGCCGAACTCGCGCGCAACGCGGATGCGATCGGCCACCTCTCGGCGCTTCTCGGTCGAGAGAGTGTCGATCTCCACTTTCAGCTTCTCGTAGCCCTCAGGCGTGAGAATGACTTCCTTCAACTGCTTCCTCCCCAGGAAAAGTCGGCAAACGTGCGCCGACGCGGGCGGGAATGGTAGCGGTGAGATCGGTCGAGGTCAATACCTCCGAGTAGCATCCGTAAACAATGTCTGTCGATCTCAGGGAAAGCTGGTGGATCCGCGACGTCGAGATCCCCACCCGCGTCGTCCTCGCGCCGATGGCAGGCGTCAGCGTGCAGGCCTTCCGGCGCCAGGGCCGCCGGTTCGGCGCCGGGCTCGTCTGCTCGGAGATGGTCAGCTGCGCCGGGATCGAGCACCGGAACGAGCGGACGCTGGGATATCTGCGCGTCGCCGCGGACGAGCATCCCCTTGCGATCCAGATCTTCGGCTCGGAGCCCCGGGCAATGGCCGAGGCCGCTCGCATGGTGGTGGCCGCCGGCGCCGACCTCGTGGACATCAATTTCGGCTGTCCCGTCCGCAAGGTGACGAAGACCGGAGCGGGCGCGACGCTTCTGGACGACCCGGCTCGCGCCTGCGGAATCGTGGAGTCGGTGGCGACGGCGGTCGACGTGCCGGTGAGCGTGAAGATGCGACGCGGGCTTCGGGACGGTGCCCGCACGTGCCTCGAGGTCGGGCCGATGCTCGTCGAAGTGGGCGCCGCGACGCTGACTCTTCATCCACGCTCTGCCCAACAGATGTACACGGGTACCGCCGACCACGCCCTCACGGCCGAGCTCGTCTCGCTCGTCGAGGTTCCCGTGATCGCGTCGGGCGACGTGACGTCGCGCGCCAAGGCGCAGTCCGTGCTCGCGACGACCGGCGCCGCCGCAGTCATGGTCGGCCGAGGCGCGCAGGGAAACCCGTGGGCGATCCGCCAGATCGTGGACGAGGACGCCGGTGAGCCCACGCGCGAGGAGGTCGTGGCCGAGCTCGTCCTGTTCATGCGCGAGACCGTGCGCGAGCTCGGCGAGCGGCGCGCGTCCAGCTTCCTGAAGAAGTTCTACGGCTGGTACCTCGGCCGGGGCCGCTTCCCCCGCCAGTTCAAGCAGGAGCTCGTCGTGCTCGACTCGACCGAGGAGGTCGAGCGCCTCCTGATCGCAGCCGCGCCGGGCGCGCTGCCGCTGCTCGAGCTGCTGGAGGACGAGCTGCCTTCGGGTGACGAGGTACTGCTCGATCTCCCGATCTCGCTCTACGGCGGCGGCTAGGAGGGTTTGGCGGGATGTCGCTCGTCGTCGGGGTGCGATGCTCGTTCCGAGGCAAGGACGCAGGGAGCGCCGATAGCGGTTGCTATCGGCGCGACTGAGGACGCGGCCTCGGGGCGAGCAGCGCGGCCCGGCGGCTCAGCCGATATTTCGCCCAACCCTCCTAGCTCAGCGGTTCAGCTGCCAGACGATCCGCAGCCCCTCGAGTGTGAGGTGCGGATCGACCCGGTCGAGCGTGCGCGCATGCGGGGCGATCAACTCGGCAAGCCCGCCGGTCGCCACCGTCTGAGCCTCGACGCCCAGCTCCTCGCGGATCCGCCCGACGATGCCGTCTACCTGGCCGGCGAACCCGTAGACGAGCCCCGATTGCAGGGCAGCGACCGTCGTCTTTCCGATCACGGATGCGGGAGCCGTGAAGTCGACCTTCACGAGCCGCGCCGCCCGGGCGAAGAGCGCGTCCATCGAGACCTCGATCCCCGGCGCGAGCACGCCGCCGACGAACTCCCCTTCGGGCGAGAGGATGTCGAAATTGATCGAGGTGCCGAAGTCGACGACGATGCAGGGCGCGCCGTAGCGCGCATTTGCCGCGACCGCGTTGACGAGCCGGTCCGGCCCCAGCTCTCGCGGATCGTCGTAGCGGATCGGGATCCCCGTTTTCACTCCGGGCTCCACGGTCAGGAGCGGCGTCTGCGCCCAGCGCTCCGCAACTCGCTCCCACTCGCGCTGCAGCGCCGGCACGGTCGTGGAGAGGCAGATCCCGTCGACGTCCTCGAGGTCGAAGAGCGCGCCGAGCGTGACGCCGAGCTCGTCCCCGGTGCGGCTGCGTTCGGTCGCGAGCCGGAAGCTGTCGGCGAGCCGCTCGCCCTCGAACAGGCCGAGCACCGTCTGCGTATTGCCGACGTCGACCGCTAGAAGCATGTCGCGCTTAGGGCGTGTCGTCGTCGGTCGACAGGCGCTCGCCGAGGCGCTCCGCAAGTGCCTCCGCGGTCAGCTTGGGATCGTCGTTCTCGCCGCGCAGCTCCTCGACGGTGACGTCGCTCGAGGTGTAGACCTCGGCGCGCGGGATGATCCGGGTCGGGCGGTTCTTGTCCCAGACCCACACGTCCTCCATCTTCACGTGGAAGAACGGGTAGCTCGCCTGTGGCGAGACCTGAAGGTCGAGCTTGTTGCAGAGGTAGGTCGCGTCGGCCGTGAGGATGCAGTAGCGGAAGAGGCCGAAGACGGCCGTGTACTCCCGCTTCAGCGTCAGCTCGAGCTCCGCCTCGAATTCGTCGAGATCGTCCAGGTGGGACATAGCTTCAGTCTAGCTCCGCGAGCAGCTCCTCCACCCCGCCGTGGCCCGGGACGACGAGCTTCGGCGCCAGGTCGGCGAGAGGCTCCAGGACGAACCGGCGCTCGTGCAGGTGAGGATGCGGAACGGTCAGGCCGTCCTCGTCGATCACCTCGTCGCCGTAGAGCAACAGGTCGAGGTCGATCGTGCGCGGCCCCCAGCGCTCCCTCCGCTCGCGCCCCAGCCGACGCTCGACCGCGAGGAGGACGTCGAGCAGCTCGCGCGGGGCGAGCTCGGTCTCGAGCGCGGCGACGCCGTTCAGGAACCGCGGCTGGTCGGTGACGCCGACCGGATCCGTCTCGCGCAGGGGCGAGACGGCAACGACGCCCGGAAGCTGTGCGACCGCGGCACGGATCGTCTCCTCGCGGTCCCCCAGGTTGGCGCCCAGGCCGACGTACGCGACCGTCACGGGCGCGTGACACGCACGGCAGCGAACGTGACCGGCGGATCGAGCACCACGTCGGGCTTGCGCACGCGCACGGACACCCGCTCGACCGGGAAGCGCGCGACCAGCTCGTCCGCCACCGCTGCCGCGAGGGCCTCGAGCAGGCGATAGGCATGCCCGTCGGAGACCTCCTTCACGCAGGCCGCGACGTCCCGGTAGTCGACCGCGTCCTCGAGCCGGTCCGAGCTGCCGGCGTCTCCCACCTCGAGCTCGACGTCGAAGAGGAAGTTCTGGCCACGCTCGCGCTCCCAGTCGAGCGCGCCGTGGAAGCCGTGGAGAGAAGGCCGTCGAGCTCGATCGTCACGCGATCGCCCCCGCCGCCGTCAGCGCCTCGACGTGCTCTCGGACGTCGTGGACGCGGAAGATCGAGGCCCCGCGCTCGTACGCGGCGACGGCGGCACCGAGCGACGCTGCGAGCGAGCCGGTTCGCGCGTCCGGATCGAAGAGACGCCCGAGGGAGCTCTTGCGCGAGAGCCCGATCAGCACCGGCCGCCCAAGCGCGACGAGGACGTCGAGCCGCCGGACGAGCTCGAAGTTCTGAGCCGCCGTCTTGCCGAAGCCGATCCCGGGATCGAGGCAGATCCGCTCCTCCGGGATCCCGGCTGCGACCGCGAATGCCAGCCGTTCCTCCAGGAACGCAGCGACCTCCGACGCGACGTCGTCGTAACGCGGGTCGACCTGCATCGTGCGCGGCTCGCCCTGCATGTGCATCAGGCAGAGATACGCACCGCTCTCGGCAACGACGCCGGCGAGCTCGGCGTCCCCCCGCAGCGCGGTGACGTCGTTGACGAGCTCAGCACCGAGTTCGAGCGCGCGGCGGGCAACCTCGCTCTTCGCCGTGTCGATCGAGACGGGAACGCCGTCGAGCTGCTCGAGAACCGGAACGACTCGCCGGAGCTCCTCGTCGGCAGAAACCCCTGCGGAGCCAGGCCTCGTCGACTCGCCGCCCACGTCCACGATTGCAGCCCCTTCCTCGACCATGCGCCGAGCCGCTGCAGCCGCGGCGTCCGGGTCGAAGTGCACGCCGCCGTCCGAAAAGCTGTCCGGGGTCACGTTCACGATCCCCATCACGGCCGGGCGCTGCAAACGTTCCTCAACCGATGGACGTCTCACCCTGCGATGGAGCGTAGCTCGCGCGTGCGTACCGCCCTGCTGACGGCGCTCGGCGTCCTCGTCGCGCTGGTGATCGTGGCGATTGCCTCGCGCGGGTCGATTCCCGCGGGCGAAGGCGGCGCACGCGGGCCGACGCAGGCGCTGATGGACATCTTCTTCACGCTCTACCTGCTCGCGATCGCCAGCTCCGCCGTGATGCTCCTCTACCTCCTTCGTCCTGCGCCGCCAGATCGACGAGCCGGTCCGGCATGGACGTCCGCCGACGGAAGCCGCTCGAAACGCTGCTGACCGTGCTCGTCCTCGTCGGGGTCGGCTCACTGATGGCGCGGAGGCTTGCCGGCCAGAACCCGATCGCGCCGCCTGATGCCCCGGAGCAGGTCTTCGGAGGCGACCCGGGCTTGGCGACGACGACCAGTCCAGACACGGTCGCGTACAAGCCAGAGTTCGCCTGGGCGCCGGCGATCGTCACCGCGGCGCTGATCGTGCTCGCGCTTGGTGCCTGGTGGTACGCGGGGCGGGCACGGAAGCGCGCCCGCGGCGAGCTCGGGCGGGAGAATCAGCTCGCGACCGAGCTCGCCGCGGCGATGGACGAGTCGCTCGACGACCTGCGGGCCGAACCCGATCCACGGCGCGCAGTGATCGCGGCGTATGCGCGGCTGGAACGCGTCCTGGCGAGCCACCAGCTGCCGCGACGAGCGGCCGAGGCGCCGCTGGAGTACCTCGCGCGGATGCTCGACGACCTGTCGGTTCGTCCGGAGGCGGCCCGACGGCTGACGACCTGTTCGAAAGGGCTAAGTTCTCGCAGCATGCAGTGGGCACGGAGATGAAGGAAGAAGCGATCTCGGCGCTGGAGACGGTGCGCGACGACCTGCTTGCCATGCGCGCGCTCGCCGAGCAGGAGCGCCTGGCGGCAATGGCGGCACAGCGCGAGAGGACGGCGTAGATGCGGCAGGCCCTGATGCTCGCCCGGTTGCCGCTCTTCGTGACCCTCGCGCTCGCGATCGTGCTTGTAGCCGCACCAGGCCGCGCTGGTCTCGCCGCGCACGTGTACGTCCTCGTGCTCGCCGCGCTCGGGCTCGGCTACTTGCTCACGGCTATGCGCGACGCGCTGCCACCGCGCCGACCGTCCGCCGTTCGACGCCGCCCTACGCACACGCCCAGGTCCTGTCCAGCGGATCCCCGAGCTCGAGCGCATGGAGCGCGAGGTCGCCCTCGGCCTGGCGACTGCCTTCGACCTCCACTACCGCCTGCGGCCGCGCCTCCGCCGGATCGCGGCTGCGCTCCTGACGTCGCGGCGCGGGATCGAGCTGGACGCGAGCCCAGAGGCCGCGCGGCGTGCCCTCGGCGACGACGCTTGGGAGATAGTCCGCGGCGATCGCGAGCCACCGCACGAGCGGTTCGCCGACGGCCTCGACATCGCTTCGCTCCGACGCGCCGTCTCTGCGCTGGAAGCACTCTGATGGAGCTCGCCCAGGTTCAGGAGCACGCCGCACGGATCCTCGACGAAGTGGAACGAGCGGTCGTCGGCAAGCGCGACGCGCTCGAGCTCGTCCTGATGGGGCTGCTCGCCGACGGGCACGTGTTGCTCGAGGACTATCCGGGGCTCGCGAAGACGCTCGCAGCGCGGTCGTTCGCCCAGGTGACGAGCATCGGCTTCAACCGGATCCAGTTCACGCCCGATCTGATGCCCGCCGACGTCACGGGCTCGTCGATCTGGAACCAGCGCGACTCCGACTTCCTCTTCCGCCCCGGGCCGATCTTCACCAACCTCCTCCTGGCCGACGAGATCAATCGCGCGCCACCGAAGACCCAGGCGGCGCTGCTCGAAGCGATGCAGGAGCGCCAGGTCACGATCGAGGGCGTCACCCACCCGCTCGCCCGCCCGTTCCTCGTCCTGGCGACCCAGAACCCGATCGAGTACGAAGGGCACGTATCCGCTGCCCGAGGCGCAGCTCGACCGCTTCCTGCTGCGCGTCGGCTTCGGCTACCCGAGCAAGAGCGACGAATGGGAGGTGCTCTCGCGGCGGCTCGAACGGCGTGAAGACGAGGTCGAGCTCGAGCCTGTGATCGACGGGCCGACGCTGCTCGAGCTGCAGGCGGCGATCGAGCAGGTCCACGTCGGACCGGCCGTGGGCGCCTACATCGTCGAGCTGGTCTCGGCGACGCGCACCAGCAACTCGACCGCGGTCGGGGCCAGCCCGCGCGGCAGCCTGGCGGTGCTCAAGCTCGCACGCTGCAAGGCCGCCCTCTCCGGCCGCGACTTCGTCACGCCCGACGACGTCAAGGCTGTGGCAGTGCCTGCGCTCGCGCACCGGCTGATGCTGAGACCCGAGCTGTGGGTGCAGCAGGTCGCCGGCGACGACATCGTCCGCGAGCTCCTCGAGAGCGTGCCCACGCCCGCAGCCGAAGAGACGGCGCCGGCGGCCGGAATGACACCCTCGGCGTCGCCTCGCGTGACGGCGTACGCGGTCCTTGCAGCGCTCTTCCTCTTCGCCGCGCTCGCGATCCGGCAGCCCGAGCTCGCGATCGTCGCCGCGCCGTTCGCACTCCTGCCGGCGGTCGGGCTGGCGCTCGCCCGCTCTCCCGAGCCGAAGGTCTGGCTCACCCTCGAACGGCCCATCGCGCTCGAGCAGGACGAGCTGGAGCTGGAGCTCGTCGTCGCCTCGGAGCGGCCGATCGAACGGCTCGAGCTCCTGCTCGGGCTGCCCGACGGGCTCGAGATCGTCTCGGGCGAGCGCGCGCTCTCGTTGCGCCTCGGCTGGGAGGACGAACGGACGATCACGCTGCGGCTCCGCTGCGTTCGCTGGGGCAACTACCGGATCGGCGACATCAGACTGCGGGCCCGTGACCGGCTCGGGCTGCTCACCTGGGAGACGAGACTGGACCGGCGGACGCACCTGCGGGTCTACCCGCTTCCGGAGACGCTGCGCGGGATCGTCGTACCCGTCTCGACGCAGCCGTTCGCGGGCAACCAGGTCTCGCGGCACAAGGGCGAGGGCCTCGAATTCGCCGACCTGCGCGAGTTCGCGGCAGGCGATCGCGTCCGCTCGATCAACTGGCGGGCGAGCGCCCGGCGGAACATGCTGATCGTGAACGAGCGGCATCCCGAACGAAACGCCGACGTGATCCTCTTCCTCGACACGTTCGCCGACGCGCGCGCGGGCGGGCGCTCGACCCTCGACCTTGCCGTACGCGCGACCGCGACGCTCGCCTCCCGCTATCTCGAGCGCCGGGACCGCGTCGGACTCGTCTCGTTCGGCGGCGTCCTGCGCTGGCTGACGCCCGGGATGGGCGTCGGTCACGGCTACCGGATCGTCGACGCACTGCTCGCGTCGGAGATCGTCTTCAACTACGCGTGGAAGGACATCTCGATCATCCCGTCGCGCATCCTGCCGCCGCAGGCGCTCGTCGTCGCGGTCACGCCTCTGCTCGACGACCGCATCGTCGAGGCGCTCGCCGACCTCAGAGCGCGCCGGTACGACCTCGCGGTCGTGGAGGTGTCTCCGGCCGGCTTCGCGACACCGGGCGAGCGGGAGTCCGACCAGCTCGCTCACCGGCTCTGGCTGCTGCGACGTGAGGAGATCCGCGCCCGCTACGAGCGCCTCGGCATCGCGGTGGCGACGTGGAGCGACGAGCAGCCGCTCGATGCCGTCCTGGAGGGGGTGAGGGCATTCCGAAGGCACGCTCCGCTCGCGCGCGTCTAGCCGCAGCCACCGCCTCCGTGCTCGTCGGAGCGGGCACGGCCACATGGCTGGCCGTGATCACGGAGCACGGGTACCTCGCCCGCGCGAACATCGTCGCCAGCGTCGTAGCGCTCACGGTGCTCGCTGCGGGCCTCGCTCTCAGCATCTCGGTGACCATTCCCGCTGCGATCGCTCTGCTCGGCGCCGAGTACGTTGCGATCCTCGCCTTCGAAACCGACGTGCTCCACACTCAGGCTCCGCTCGTCGCCGGCGCACTGCTGGCCGTCGCGGAGCTCGCGTACTGGTCGCTCGAGCTCCGGGGGCACGTCGTCGACGAGTCCGGTACCTACCTACGCCGGATCGCGCTCCTCGCGACGCTCGTTCTCGGCGTCGTCGGCCTCGGCGCGATCATGCTGACGCTCGTCGAGGTCATCGAGGCCGGCGGCATCGCCGTCGACATCCTCGGCGCGACGGCCGCTCTCGGCGCGCTCGCCCTACTCGCCCTCGCGGCCCGCCGCAGCGTCCCTTAGAGACAAGCCGGGTCCTGGCCCCGACACGTCTGCGAGGGACATGACGGGTCCTGGCCCCGACATGTCTGTAAGCGGCGATGACGGACAACGTCCGCTCTTGCTGACTGCTTCAGCTCGCGCTAACCAGTATCAGGCTCGGGCGGCTGCATGGAGACGCCCGGAACGGGACGCGGCTTCGGCTTCGGCGCGGGCTTGCGCTCCGGACCTTCGACGGGTGCCTCGACCGGCTCCACGATCTCCTCCGGGAAGATCGTCTCCTCGGCCTCACCGGCCAACAGACGCTCGAACTGGTCCTTGTCGATCGTCTCGCGCTCGATCAGGATCACGGAGAGCTTGTGCAGCTCCTCCATGTGCTCGCGGAGAACGCGGTGGGCGGTCTGGTGCGCCTCCTCGATCACGCGGCGGATCTCGTCGTCGATCTCGCGCGCGATCTCGTCCGAGTAGTCGGGCTCGTGGCCCATCTCGCGGCCTAGGAACGGCTGGCTCGCGTCGCGGCCGAGCACGCGGGGGCCGAGCTTCTCGCTCATCCCGTAGCGCATGATCATCGCCTTCGAGGTCGCGGTCACCTTCTCGAGGTCGTTCGCGGCGCCCGTGGTCACTTCGTGGAAGACGAGCTCCTCTGCCGCGCGGCCGCCGAGCGTCATCGCCAGATCGTCCATCAGCGCCGAGCGGGTCGTCAGATAGCGATCCTCGGTGGGCAGGGAGATCGTCAGGCCGAGCGCCTGGCCGCGGGAGACGATCGTGATCTTGTGGATCGGGTTCGTGTTCTCGAGGTAGTAGCCGACGAGCGCGTGGCCCATCTCGTGGTAGGCCGTGATCTTCCGCTCCTTCTCGCCGAGCAGACGGGCCTTCTTCTCCGGCCCGGCGAGCACGCGCATGATTCCTTCCTCGAGCTCGTCCTGGCCGATCACCTTCTTGCCGAAGCGGGCGGAGAGCAGGGCGGCCTCGTTGATCAGGTTCGCGAGGTCGGCGCCCGTGAAGCCGGGCGTGCCCGCTGCGAGCGTGTCGAGGTCGACTTCGGTCGCCAGCGGCTTGCCCTTGGAGTGCACCTCGAGGATCTTGCGGCGGCCGATCCGGTCGGGCCGGTCGACGACGATCTGGCGATCGAAGCGGCCGGGACGGAGCAGGGCCGGATCGAGGATGTCCGGGCGGTTGGTGGCGGCGATCAGGATGATGTTGTCCTTCATCTCGAAGCCGTCCATCTCGACGAGCAGCTGGTTCAGCGTCTGCTCGCGCTCGTCGTGCCCGCCGCCGAGGCCGGCGCCGCGATGACGCCCGACGGCGTCGATCTCGTCCATGAAGATGATGCAGGGGCTTGCCTGCTTCGCCTGCTCGAACAGGTCGCGGACGCGCGAGGCGCCGACGCCGACGAACATCTCGACGAAGTCCGAGCCCGAGATCGAGAAGAACGGCACACCCGCCTCGCCCGCGACGGCGCGCGCGAGCAGGGTCTTGCCGGTACCGGGAGGCCCGTAGAGGAGGACGCCCTTCGGGATCCGGGCGCCGAGCGCCTGGAACTTCTTCGGGTTCTCGAGGAACTCCTTGATCTCGTGCAGCTCCTCGACCGCCTCGTCCGCACCGGCCACGTCCTTGAAGCCGATCTTCGGCGAGTCGGGAGTCATGCGCTTCGCGCGCGACTTGCCGAAGCTCATTACCTTCGAGCCGCCGCCCTGAACCTGGTTCATCAGGAAGATCCAGAAGCCGAAGAGGAGCACGAACGGGAGCAGCGAGGTGAGGATCGTCCACCACGCGCTCGACCCCTTGCCCTTCGAGTCGTACGTGACCCCCTCGTCCTTCAGGAGATCCTCCACCTGGAGCGCGGAGACGTCGCTCGGGTAGTTGACCTTCACCTTCTCGCCGCCGGTCAGCGTCGCGGTGATCTGCTGGCGGTTCGGGGTGAAGAGGACTTCCTGGACGTTCCCGTTCTTGATGTCGGTCTGCAGCTGCGAGTACGTGCGTTTCGTCTGGTTGCTGTCGTTCCGGAGCATCACCTGACTCGCCACGTAGACGAGCGCCACGATGACGATCAAGGGGAACAGCGCGCTGCGGAAGAATCTGTTCACGGGGTCAACGGAGGGTAGCAGCCTCTACAGGAGTCACCCACTTTCCGGACCGTCGATCCGGCGTCGCAATACCGTCTTAATGCGGCGGAATCAGGTCTGGATGCAGCACCGCGACGTACGGCAGATTGCGGTAGCGCTCCGCGAAATCGAGCCCGTAGCCGATCACGAACTTGTTCGGGATCTCGAAGCCGACGAAACGGACCGGCACCTCGATCTCGCGGCGCTCCGGTTTCGTCAGCAAAGCGCAGATCTCGAGCGACGCCGGCTTGCGCGCCTTGAGGCTGCGCATCAGGTACGAGAGCGTCAGGCCGGAGTCGATGATGTCCTCGACGACGAGCACGTCGCGGCCGGCGATGTTCGCGTCCAGGTCCTTCAAGATCCGTACGACGCCGGAGGAGTCCGTCGCGGCGCCGTAGCTCGAGATCGCCATGAAGTCGATCTCGCAGGGGATCGTCAGCTCGCGCATCAGGTCGGCCATGAAGAAGACCGCACCCTTGAGCACGCCCACGAGCAACAGGTCGCGGCCCTCGTACTCCTGGGAGATCTCCGCGCCGAGCTCGCGGATCCGCGCCTGCAGCGGCTCCTCCTCGATCAGGATCTCCCCAACGGCGTCTTTCACCGTCTCCATGTAACGGCTCCTTCCCATCCCGGGGCCTCGGCCACGCCCGGCACGGCCACGACCTCTTCGCCGTGCACCACGACCGGCCAGCCGTCGCGCTCCGACCTCGGCACCTTGGCGTCCACGAAGAGATCCTGCACTTTCTTGCGGCGGCCTGCGAGGTGATCCCCCGGACGGCGGCCGCGCACCTCGAGACCGGGGCGGTGCGACTCGAGCGTCCACGGCCCCCACGTGACGGTGCCCTCCAGGCGAAGCGTGTCGTATTCGCGCACGGCGCGGACGCCTCCGCCCAGATCAGCGGCGCGTCGAGCCCTCACGATCGGCGAGCAGATCGGCGAGCGTGCGCTCGAGCGCCCTCGGAAGCCGGGGACGCTCGTCGGCGAGCGACAGCAGCGAGCTGCGGGCGCGAGGGTCGAGCCGTTCCAGCAGCGGCAGGATCTCGTCCCGGATCAGACCCCGCTTCGTGCCTGGATTGGACGTGTCCTCGCGGTACGGCAACCCACGCGCGTCGCACCAGGCACGCACCTCCTCGCGCCAGAGACCGAGCAGCGGCCGGACGATTCCGTCCTCGCGCCGGGCCTTGATCCGCTGCGGCGAGCCGGAGGCGACGAGGCCGAGCAGCACCGACTCGACCTGGTCCGAGGCGGTGTGTCCCGTCGCCCGCAGCCTGTCGGTCGCGAACGAGTAGCGGAGGTCTCGCAGTTCGGCTTCTGTCGTGCCCCGATGCCTCGACGACCTCGGCGCCGAAGGCTTCCCGGCAGAAGCGGGCGTCCTCGTCGGACTCGACGCCGCGCAGACCGTGCGCGACGTGGAGCGCCGAGACCCGGTAGCCGAGCTCACCGAGGGCATGCCAGAGGCAGGTCGAGTCCGCTCCGCCCGAGACGAGGCAGGTGACCTCGCCCCCCGGCTCGATCAGGCTGTGCTCGCGGATGTGCGACTCGATGCGCTCCAGCATCGCTTCAGTTTGCCCTAGAAGGCGGGCGACGCAATCCAGGCCTCGAGCACGTCGACGGCTCGTTCGAGGTCTTCGCGCGCGAGCCGGAGGACGGTCGCGTAGTCGACCTGGGCCATCCTGCTCCGCGGCGGCGTCCCCGACGCGGCATCGCGCAGGTACGCGATCGGCAGCGAGTGGCCGACCAGAAGGACGGTTTCCTCCGGGCGGTCGAGCAACCGGCGGAAGCCGGCGTCGTAACGGCTGCACGATCCCGGCACGGTGTTCTCCCCCGGGGGGAGCGTCGAGGGGGCCCTGTCCTTCGATCCACTCGCGGTAGACGTCGAGCGACCCGCCCTCGAAATCGCCGTAGCGTGGGTCATTCAGCTCAGGGACGACGATGAACGGGACGTCACGCCCGGCAAGAGCCAGCTCGGCGGTCTCGCGGACCCGCTCGAACTCGGTCACCGCACAGAGATCGATCTGTTCCTCCGCGAGGATCCGGCCGAGAGCCCGAGCCTGGTCGCGGCCGGCTTCGGTCAGCGGGCACGAGACGCCCGGGTCGCCGTTGACGAGCTGCTTCGCGCTGTACTCGGACTCCCCGTGCCGCGCGAGTAGTAGCTGCTTCACAGGAGAATGCTGCGGTAATTCAGCACATGCTCCATCCCGATCTTCTCGTAGAGACCGATCGCCGCCTCGTTCTCGGCGCGGACGAAGAGGCAGACGCGCGGCACGCGCTCCAGCAGCAGCCGGACGAGATCGCGGAGCCCTCGCTCCCCGTTGCCGGCGCCGCGCACGCCGGGGTCGGTCCAGACCTGCTGCAGCTGAACCGCCTCGGGCGTCCACGCCGATGCCTCTGCCTTGAAGAGGATGACGCCGTTTTCCTCCCAGATCCACGACCGTCTCTCCTCGATCTGGGCTCGCGTGCGCCAGCGAAAGCCGTCCGCGTCGCGCAGGAGTGGATCGATGCCGAGCTCGGTCTCGTGCGCCTTCGCGCAGGCCGGGACGAGCAGGTCGAGATCCGCGATCGCGGCAGCGCGAAGCCTGCTGTCGCCCGGATCGGGCGGCGTCGAGATGGTGTAGACGGGCTGGCCGGGCCGGTCTTCCCGCGGGCGCTGAAGGCGGCGTGCAACCGCATCCCAGAGCTCGGACACCGCGCCCTCCTCGCCGATCAGCATGCGTGCTCGGGCGCGCACCGTCACGTCGCCGTAGACACCGCACCCGCGGCCCGACGGCACGACGTTCGCACCGGTGTGGCAGAGCGAGACGAGACGGCCCTCGTCAGCGACCCCGGCGAATCGGCCGAGCCCGCGGCGCGCCACGTCCTCGAGGAAGACCCGCTCGACCGGGTCCTCGGCGCAGTACGCGAGGATCTGCTCGAGCGGCGGGTCGACGATCTGCACCATGCCCCTGATCTTCACGTATAGGGTCTCGCGGATGCCGATTCACGTGAGAGCCGAGCCCGGCGAGTACGCCGAAGCCTGCCTGCTGCCCGGCGACCCGCTGCGGGCCAAGTACATCGCCGAGACGTACTTCGACGACGTCGTCCAGCGCAACTCCGAGCGCGGCCTGCTCGGCTACAGCGGCACGTGGGAGGGAAAGCCGGTCTCCGTGCAGGGCACGGGCATGGGCTGCCCCGGCGCGACGATCGTCTTCGAGGAGCTCGTGCAGCTCGGCGTCAAGAAGCTGTTGCGCGTGGGCACCTGCGGCGGCCTGCAGCCGCATCACGCGCTCGGCGACATGATCGTCGCGCTCAGCGCCGTGCCGGCCGACTCGACGGCGATGCACCTCGTCGCCAACGAGCCGCACTGCCCGACCGCGAGCTGGGAGCTGATCCACGGAGCCGTCCACGCCGCCAAGGAAATCGGCCAGGAGATGCACGTCGGCCCGATCGTCTCGAGCGACCTCTTCTACAACCCCGACGAAGGGCAGTACGAGCGCTGGTCGAAGCGTGGCGTGCTGGCCGTCGAGATGGAGGCGGCTGCGCTCTTCACCGTCGGAGCGATACGAGGCGTCGAGGCGGGCTGCCTCCTGATCGTCAGCGACATCATCGTCGAGGGCGAGTTCAAGCGCGTGACCGACGACGAGATGAAGGCAGCGGTCGACCGGATGACGCGCGTGGCCCTCGCCACCGCGACCGCCAGTCATTAGCGACACGGTCTTCCTCGTCAACCCGGCGTCGGCGAACGGGTCGACCGGCCGGCGCTGGGCGGAGATGGCTCACCGCGCCGCGACGCGCGGGCTCGAGGGCGACACGCTCTTCTCGCAGGGTCCGGGCGAGCTCGGCGAGCTCGCCCGCAGCGCAGCCGACGGCGGGGCAAGGCTGCTCGTCGTCGTCGGCGGCGATGGGTCGGTGAACGAGGTCGCGAACGGGATCGCCGGACGGACGACGTCGAGATCGCGGTGATCCCGCGCGGGACGGGCTGGGACTTCGCCCGCACCTACAAGATCCCGCACAAGCTCGACGGCGCGGTCGACGTGGCGCTCACCGGGCGGCCACGCACGATCGACCTGGGGCGCGCCAGCTACCGCGCCTGGGACGGGAGCGAGGCGTCGACCTACTTCGCCAACGTCGCGAGCGCCGGGATGAGCGGCGCGATCGCTCAGCGTGCGAACGATACGACGAAGGTGCTTGGCGGCAAGATCTCCTACCTCTGGGCCACGGTGGCCGTCTTCGCGCGGTGGCAGAACTCCGAGCTGCGCCTGACCGTCGACGGCGAGAGCCGGGTGGGCCAGATGCACGACGTCGTCGTCGCCAACGGACGCACGTTCGGCGGCGGGATGATCATCTGCCCGGAAGCGGAGCCCGACGACGGCCTCTTCGACGTGCTCACGATCGGCGACCTGACCAAGGGCGACCTACTCGTGACGCTGCCGAAGACCTACCGCGGCCGCCACTTGCCGCACCCGAAGGCCGAGCTCCTGCGCGGCAAGGTCGTGACGATCGAGGCGGACGCGCCACTGCCGGTGGAGCTCGACGGCGAGCAACCGGGCAACACGCCGGCGCGGTTCGAGGTCGTGCCAGGCGCACTGCGCGTACGCGTGCCCGCTCCGCGTAGGGCCCTACGCGGGAGGCTTCGGAGCAGTCGCGCGCTTGGGGCCGGCGGCGGTGGTCTTCCGGGCCGTCGACTTGCGGGCTCGGGTTGGCTTCTTCGACCCGGCCGCCAGCTGCTTCTCGAGCTTCGCGACACGCTTCTCCAGCTCGTCGAGGCCCCGCAGCTTCTTCTGCATCTCGTCGAGCCGCGCCTTGGTCTCGTTCGCCGCGTCGACGAGCCTAGATCCACCGGGCACGTCCTGGAGCCGGTGCAGCGCCTCGGCGGTGAGATCCTGGAACCGGGCGAGGATGTCCTTCTGCTGTGTCTTGGCCATGGCGCGATCGTACCCTCGCGGCGCACGAACGTAACGACGAACTGTCTTTTCCCGGCGCTCGACGTCAGAGCCTGCAGGATTGGTGCGGCCGCGTCCGAAGCTGCAACAGCCGACGCACCGAGTATGAACAGCACCATGCGCACGCCGGAACCGCAATTTTGACCATTTCTTCACCCTTTCTGTTCATGTTCCGAACCCGATCACGACTAACGTGAGAGAGAGATGACAAAGCACTTCGGCAGACGAGTACGCCAGCTTCACGAGCACACGTCCGTGACCGCGCACGCACTGCGCCAGCACGCCGGGATCCCCTACGAGGTCGAGCAGAAGGTCTGCAGCGACTGCAAGCGGGTTCTCGACGAGCGGACCGTGCGCCGCGCGGCCGCGTAGCTCGCGCGAGCCATTTCCTCGCCCGGCCGCAACCGGGCGGTTCACCTATTCCAGGAACGACACCGTCTCGCGCAGCATAGCCCCCGCGCTGCCGCTGAGCCGCAGTACGGCACGGTCGTCGAGCGGCGTCGGGTCGCGGTTGACGATCGCCAGCGCACCGCCCGCTTTCAGCGTCTCTGAAGGGAGAGCTGCGACCGGATGGACCTCGAGCGAGGAGCCGATGACGACGAGCAGCCGGGCGCCGGCACAGAGCTCCCTGGCCCATTCGAGCGTGGCCGCAGGCAGGAGCTCGCCGAACATAACGACGCCGGGCTTCAGAATCTCGCCACACTCACAGCGAGGCAGGGGAAGCAGCTCGAGAATCCGCTCGAAGGCGGTCGGCGCGCCGCAGCGGAGGCAGACGGCGCTGCGGATCGACCCATGCACCTCGACCACCTCCCGTGAGCCTGCGCGCTGGTGCAGGCCGTCGACGTTCTGCGTGACAACAGCGTCGACCAGCCCGAGTTGCTCGAGCCGCGCCAGCGCGAGATGGCCTTCGTTCGGCGAAGCGTCCGCCAGAACCGCGAGGCGGCGCGCGTAGAACTCCCACACCCGCTCGGGATCCCTGCGGAAGCCGTCGAGACTCGCTACTTCGAGTGGGTCGTACTGCGCCCAGATGCCACCCGCCGACCTGAAGTCGGGGATGCCGCTCTCAGTGCTGATGCCGGCGCCGGTGAGCACGACGCAGGGCTGGTGCGTCCGGATCAGGTCGGCCAGCCGCACTGCGGTCACTGCGTCATCGTAGGGTTGCGACCGTGGACGGCTACAACTTCTCGACCGACATTCTCGTCCGCTTCGCCGAGACGGATGCGCAGGGGATCGCGCACCACGCTTCGTTCGTGGTCTGGCTGGAGGTCGCCCGAGTGGCGTATCTGACCGAGTTCGCCGGCGGCTATCAGGGGATCCGGACGCACGGGATCGAGGCGCTGACGACCGAGGTGCAGGTTCGGTATCACCGTGCAGCGCACTTCGACGAGCAGCTGACGGTCTGGACGCGCTGCGTCGACCTGCGCGGCGCGCGCTTCCGCTACGAGTACGCAATCGAGCGTGAAGGCATCCTCGTCGCCGACGGCCACACCTCACATGCGATCGTCGACGCCGCCACGCGCCTGCCGACGCGCGTGCCCGCCTGGTTCGTCGAGGTGATCGCTAAGGCTGAGGAGGCGTAGACGCCGGCGGGGCGTTCGGTACGCCGTCCACTTCGCCCGGGAGGAGCGGGTCGACCTTCGGCGGCTTCGTCTTCGGCTTTGGCTTTGGCTTCGTCCCCACGCGAATGACCCTCGGCTCGGACCGGTACTGCGAGTACCAGCTGTCCTCGTGCAGCAGCGTGCCGTCCGCGGAGTAGACCGTCCGGCTGACGCTCGTCGCGCGCGCCGGCTGGCCGTATTCGAGCACCTCGCTCTTGCCCTTCAGCCACGTCGGCTCCGGAACGCGCTTCACCTTGGGTGCGCCGATGACTCGTAGCGGCTGCTCGCTCGACTCGACTCGCCGGTTCTGAGGCGTTCCGTACAGGTTGACCGTCAGCGAGCCGGAGCCGACGAAGGTGCGCAGGAGCAGCCAGTTGTCGGTGTCGTTCGTGAACTTGAGGTCGAGATCCGGGTAGTTGACCGTCGCGTCGCGCCCGAGCGGGTAGTGCGAGATGTAGAGCGCGTGGTTCGTGCGCTCGTCGATCTGGAGACCCGCCTCGTAGGCGGCGTTGAAGACGGTCGTCGAAACCTGGCAGATGCCTCCGCCGAGCCCGGTCTGAAGCTCGCCGTTGATGATCACGGGCGCCTCCTGGAATCCCTTCTCGGCCGTGCGCTCGCCTGTCGTGCCGTTGAACGAGAACGTCTTGCCAGGGGCGATCAGCGCGCCGTCGATCAGCTGCGCCACCAGAGCGACGTTGTGCAGCCGGCTCGGGATGCCGCCGTAGGTCGTGTAGTAGCTGCCGACGACACCGGTGATCCCCATCGTCTGCGCCTCGGCCACAGTGCGGTCGGCGACCGTGGTGCGAGCGGCGAGTGTCGCGGTGCGGGCGGTGGGCGACGTCGCGGCCGCGAGGATCGCCTCCGCGGTCGCGGGGACGTCGACCCCCAGGCCGGGCTTGTCCGGGGTGATCTCGATCGCGCCGCTGGCGCGGACCGCGAAGCCCGCATCGACCGGAGCGTGCTCCACCGTCTTGCGCAGCTTGCCGAACCACGCCTCGGCCCCCGGGCCTGCGATCGCCAGCTGGGTCTTGCCCTCTGCGGGCAGCGAAAGGAGCTCGGCGATGCGCCAGCGAGGAAGCCTCCAGCGCGTGCCCTCGTATTCGAGCCGGACAGGCGCCGACAGGGCGAGGCGGGCCTGACGAGCCGCAGGGGCGAGATCGGCGGCGCCGACGTCGGCCGGGTCGATCCGGACGGGAAGCGCAACGGTGCCGCCGCGCTCGAGCCGGGCGAGCGCACGGACGATCCTGCTCTCGGCCGCCTTTTGGTCGAGCTGCAAACCGGCCTGGCCCGGTACCACGTCGATCGACAGCCCGCGGCGGACGAGCTTGGCCTCGACGTGCGTCCGGTCGACCTCCCGTGCCAGGCCCTCGAGCTTGTAGTCCAGGGCGGCGGCGTATGCCTGCACCGGCGGCATGACCTCCGCGCCGAAGAAGCGCGCCTGCAGCCGGCGGAAGCCGCGGACGGGCCCGAAGCCCTCGCCCTCGCGGGCGGCCGACTGGAGTGCGGACGCCCAGTCGGCCTCGACGCCGAGCGTCGTGGCCTTGATCGGATAGCTCTCGCCTCCTGCCGTGAACACGACCGGCACGTGCGCGACCTTGTCGAAGCGCTGCTCCAGAAGCACGCGTGCCTGATCCGGCGTCAACCCGCCTACGTCGACGCCCGCGATCGCCACACCGTTCGCGAGCCGCGCGGTCGAGCCGGCGAACGCGAGCCCGACGAGCGCGATCAGGACTGCGAGCAGCGCGATCGAGACCAGGATCCAACGTGCGATCAGCCTCGCTGAACGCTCCCCAGGCGCCGAACCGGCGCTAACTAGTGTCGATTCGACCCGCACGAAGTCAGTCAGTGTAGCCGCCGGCCCTGGCGGGCAAGGTCTAGGTTTCGTAAGAGCCGGCGCCTAGCGGCGCAGGTACTGGACGATCACGTGCCGCTGGATCTCGGAGGTGCCCTCGACGATCTGGAGCACCTTCGCGTCGCGCATCCACTTCTCGACCGGGTGGTCGCGCATGATCCCCGCGCCTCCCAGGACCTGAACCGCATCGGTCGTGATGCTCATCGCCGCGTCGGCTGCGAAGGCTTTCGCATAGGAGCCGAGGAGGCCCGCGTCGTCGCCGGCGTCCAGGGCTGCGGCTGCGCGCCAGATCAGCAGGCGAGCCGCTTCGACCTGAATCGCCATGTCCGCGAGCTTGAACGACACGCCCTGCTTCGCGATCAGCGGCTTGCCGAACGCGCGCCGCTCGTTCGCGTACTCGGTCGCATACTCGAACGCGGCGCGCGCGATCCCGAGTGCAGAGGCCGCGACCTGCGGCCGCGAGTGCATGAAGAAGTCCATCGCGATCGCGAAGCCCTCGCCTTCCTCGCCGAGGAGACGGTCCGCGGGAATGCGGGCTTCGTCGAGCAGGATCGAGCCGGTATACGACGCGCGCAGCCCGAGCTTGGGCTCCTTGCGGCCCGCGCGACACGCCGGGATCGCCTGCCTCGACCAGGAAGGCGGTGATCGCGCCGTCGAGTTTCGCGAAGACGATCGTCAGCTCGGCGATGCCGCCGTTCGTGACGTAGCACTTCTCCCCGCTGAGGACGTACTCGTCCCCTCGAGCCGCGCGGTCGACTGGATCGCGGCGACGTCCGAGCCGGCGCCGGGCTCGGTGAAGGCGATCGCGGCGAGGCAGCCCTCCTCCGAGGCGAGCCGGGTGAGCCAGCGTTCCTTCTGCTCCGCCGTGCCCGAGCGCAGGAGCGGCCGGACCGGAAACATCGTCGCGCCGATCGGCGCCGAGAGGCCCGCGCAGCCCCACGAGAGCTCCTCGGCGATCAGCGAGGACGTGACGGCCGTGACTCCGCCGCCCCCGTACTCGACCGGAATCGCGTGCGACGTCAGCCCGAGCGCCGCCGCCTTGCCGAGCAGCTCGGGCGGGCAGTCCTCGCGGTCGTCCCACTCGCGCGCGATCGGCCGCAGCTCGCGCTCGGCGAAGTCGTGGGCCAGGTCACGCAGCTCGCGCTGCTCCGGCGTCAGGTCGAACGAGATCCCGGCGGCTGCTACCCGCGCCACCGAGGCTCGACTCCGAAGCTCGTCGCTGCTAGAGGCCGGCCGACTGCCCGGCGTCGAACGGGCACTGCCCATCGTGCGACTTGAACGCCGTCACCATGGGCTTCGCTGCCGGGGCCTTGTCTACGTTCGACGAGCTCTTGGCGATCGCCGAGGGCACGGCAAGGAAGATGCCGACCACCCCAAGCACCACCACGCGCTTGATCATGGCGGGAGCATACCCAAATCGTGGCTTTCAACACAACCCTCTAGAACACGAACAGCTCGACGCCGCCGCTGACGTTCAGCTGCACGCCGGTGATGTAGTTCGCGAGGTCCGAGCAGAGGAAGCAGATCGCGTTTGCGATGTCCTCCGGCTCCCCCGGGCGCTTGAACACGGTGCGGTTGGCGATCCGCTCGTTCATCGCCGGATTCGCAAAGTGGAAGGCCTCCGTGCCGATGATTCCGGGCACGATCGCGTTGCAGGTGATCCCGTGGCGGCCGCCCTCCATCGCCAGCGTGCGCGTGAGCCCGAGGATGCCCGCCTTCGTGGTCGAGTAGCTCGCCTGTCCGAAGCCGCCGAGCGTGCCCGCGACCGAGGCCATGTTGATGATCCGGCCCCACTCCCGCTCCTTCATGTGCGGCCAGACGGCCTGGGCACAGTTGAAGCCGCCGGTCAGGTTGACGCGCAGGTCGCGCTCCCACAGGTCCGGGTTCTGATCCGTGAACTGGCCGACGTGGTCGAGCGTGCCCGCGTTGTTGATCAGGATGTCGACCGAGCCGAACTCCTCGACGACGCGATCCACGGTTTCCTTCACCTGCTCGCGGTCGGTCACGTCGCACTTGATCGCCGCGGCACGTCGGCCCATCTCCTGGATCTCCTTCGCGGTCGCCTCGGTGTAGACGATGCCCTGCGCCTTCGCGACCTGGGCGAGGACGCCGTAGGACTCGGCGGTCTCCGTCGACTCGTCCGACTCGACCTGGATGTCCGCGATCACGACGTCCGCGCCGGCGCGGGCGAGCGCCAGCGCGTCGGCGCGGCCGAGGCCCCGCGAGCCGCCGGTGACGAGGGCGACTCGCCCGGAGAGGTCGATCTCGATCGCCACGTGTCGATCCTACGGTAGAAGGCCTGATGCACAGGATCGACGTCGCGGAGCGGCGCGCACGCCTCGTCACGCGTCACCGGCTCGCGCCGTCGGCGCGCGCGGGTGATCCGCTGGCGGTCGCACGCTCACTCGTCTGCCTGCACGCGACCGACGCGGTCACGGTCTTCCTCTCCATCCAGGCGCGGAGCAATGACATCGCGCCGGCGGACGTCGAGCGAGCGCTCTACGACGAGCGGAGCCTCGTCCGCATGCTCGCGATGCGGCGCACGCTCTGGGCCGTGCCGCGCGAGCTCGTGCCGGTCGTCTTCGCCGCCGCGACGAAGGCGGTCGCCGCGACGCAGCGGAAGCGGCTCGAGGGCTTCCTACGCGAGAGCGGCGTGACGACCCGGCCAGGCCCGTGGATCACGCGTGCGGGGAACGCCGCCGTCGCCGCCGTGGCGGCGCGGGGGGAGGCAATGACGACAGACGTGACGCGCGACGTGGCGCTGCTCGCGAAGAAGCTGCGCTTCGGCTCTGGCAAGTGGGAGGTCGAGCAGAGCGCTGGCGCCCGCGTGCTCCCGCAGATGGCGATGGAGGGGCGGCTGATCCGCGGGCGGCCGCGCGGAACGTGGATCAGCCCGCAGTTCCGCTGGGTCACGACAGAGGACTGGCTCGGCGGGCCGATCGAGGAGCTCGACGTCGCCGCCGCGCAGGCCGATCTCCTACGCCGCTGGCTCGCCGCGTTCGGTCCGGCGACCGAGGCGGACATCCGTTGGTGGGCCGGCTGGACGGCGCGCGAGGCGCGCGCCGCGCTCGCCGCCGTCGCTCCCGCCGAGGTCGACCTCGGCGGCGGCACGGGCTACGTGCTCGCCGACGACCTCGAGCCGACATCCGCGCCGGAGCGCTCGGCCGCGCTCCTCCCCACGCTCGACCCGACGACGATGGGCTGGAAGCAGCGCGAGTGGTACCTCGGCGCGCACGGCCCGACACTCTTCGACACGAACGGGAACGCAGGCCCAACGATCTGGTGGGACGGACGCATCGTCGGCGGCTGGAGCCAGCGCCGGGACGGCGAGATCATGCTGGGCCTACTGGAGGACGTCGGCAGCGACGCGCGCGCCGCCATCGACGTCGAGGTCGCCCGCCTGCAGGCGTGGATCGGCGACGTTCGCTTCTCACCCGGCTTCCTACCGCCCTTCCAGCGCCGGCTCGCCGAGCTCTAGCTACGCGGCAGGAAGATCTCCTTGGCGATCACGAGGCGCTGGATCTGCGAGGTGCCCTCGTAGATCTGGAACAGCTTCGCGTCGCGCATCAGCTTCTCGACCGGGTACTCCTTCATGTAGCCGTAGCCGCCGAAGACCTGCACCGCGTCCGTCGTCACCTTCATCGCCGTGTCGGCCGAGAAGCGCTTCGCGAACGAGGACTCGAGCGTCGCGCGCCCGCCCTGGTCGTGCATCCACGCGGCCTGCCAGACGAGCAGCCGCGCGGCGGCGATCTCGGTGGCCATGTCGGCGATCATGAAGCTGATGCCCTGGTGCATCGCGATCGGGACGTCGAAGGTGACACGCTGCTTGGCGTACTCGACCGCGTACTCGTACGCGGCCTGGGCGACGCCGACGGCGCCGGCGGCCGTGCCCGGGCGCGTGAAGTCGAGCGTCTGCATCGCGATCTTGAAGCCGTCGCCCTCCTCGCCGAGGCGGTTCGCAGCCGGCACGACGACGTCGGTGAGCGCGAACGCCGAGGTGTCGGTCGAGCGCTGGCCCATCTTGTCGAGGTGCTTCTCCATCTGGACGCCCGGGGTGTCCATCGGGACGATGAACGCGGACATCCCCTTGTGGCCCTTCGCCGGATCGGTCTTCGCGAAGACGACCGTCCAGGCGGCGTGACCGGCGTTCGAGATGAACGTCTTCGACCCGTTCAGGACGTACTCGTCGCCGCGCCGCTCGGCGGTCGTCTTCAGGTTGGCGACGTCGGAGCCGGCCTCGGGCTCGGAGAGGCCGAAGGAGCAGAGAATCGGCTCTTCGAGCAGCGGCGGCAGCCACTTCGCCTGCTGCTCCTCGCTGCCGGCGATGATCACCGGGCCGGCGCCGAGCCCGTTGGCCCCGATCGACGTGCCGATGCCCGAGCAGCCCCAGTTGAGCTCCTCGCCGACGAGGATCCCGTCGAAGGTCGAGAGCCCGAGCCCGCCGAGCGACTCCGGCACGTGGAGGTTCATCAGACCGAGCTCGTGCGCCTTGGCGACCACGTCCGCAGGGTGGGTCTGGTGCTCGTCGTACTCGGCCGCCTTCGGCCGGATCTCCTTCTCGGCGAACTCGCGAGCAAGCTCGCGGAGACCCTTCTGCTCCTCGCTCAAAGCGAACGAGACCCCCGAGCCGACGCTGGCATCTACACCCTGTTCGATCGTGGCCATGCGTGATCCTCCGCAAATCGATTGACTAGTCAGTCAACATTGTAGAGCCACCTCGGCCTTTACGCGAGTCTCATGTTCGAGAGGTACGCTGCGCCCGCTTGGCATGGGTCTTCGCAGGGTGAAACTCCTCGCCGCGGCGCTCGCGGCTTCGTGTTTCCTCGCCCCGGCCGCGGACGGGGCGGCCGGCGTGCGTCCGCCCCTCGTCTGGCTGAAGGGCGAGGGCAACTTCACGAAGTCGCACCGCCACCCGGAAACGATCGACAAGGTCGTCGTGCACGTCACCGAGGGCGCGTTCTGGGGCTCGGTCCGGTGGCTGAAGAGCCCGCGCGCACATGCGTCGTCGCACTACATCGTCGCGCGGAGCGGACGGATCGTGCAGCTCGTCCACCTCTCGGACATCGCCTGGCACGCCGGCAACTGGAAGGTGAACTCCCATTCCGTCGGAATCGAGCACGAGGGCTACACGTACGGCTCGGAGGGCTTCACCGACGCGCAGTACAACGCCTCGGCGCGGCTCGCCGCCTGGATCGCGCGGCGCTCGCTGATGCCGATCGACCGGAGGCACATCATCGGCCACGCCAACGTGCCGGCGCCCGGCGGCGGCCGCGGCGGCTCGTCGCACCACACCGATCCCGGGCCGCACTGGAACTGGGGCCGCTACCTCCAGCTCGTTCGCCGGTACGCGGGCTTCGAGAAGCTGAGCGTGACGCCCGAGCTCCCGCCGGGGACGCTGCGCGGCGTCGTCCCGTGGCGGGCAAAGGCGACCGGTGGCATCACGAGCGTCGAGTTCTCGGTCAACGGTCGCGTCGTCTGGGTCGACCGGCGCGCGCCCTTCGCCTTTGCCGGCGGCCGCGGCCTCAATACGACGAAGCTCGGCAACGGCCGCCACGTGCTCCAGGTGCACGGGATCGCCGGGCCGGGCCGCTACGACATCGCCCGAACGACGATCGTCGTCGACAACAAGGCGTTCGCGCTCACGAGCGCGGGCGCGCGGCCGTGGACGAAGGTGCGCGGCACGGTGAAGCTGCGCGTCCGGCCGTGGGGCGCGAAGGCGACGCGCATCGTCTTCCGGGTCGACGGCCACAAGCGAGAGGTCGACTCGCGCGCGCCGTTCCTCTTCGCCTGGAGCGCGAAGCGCGCAAAGCCGGGCAAGCACGTGCTCCAGATCGTCGCGACCTCCATCGACGGCCGTGATGCCCGCCTGCGAATCCCGCTCGTCGTCAGCCGCCCGAAACCGAAGGCAAAACCGAAACCGAAGCCGGTGCCCAAGCCCACCTTCGAAATCACCGCGCAGAGCCTGGCCGACGGCCAGCAGGTGACGGGGCTCGTGGTCTGGCGCGTCGACGTGACCGGGACGGCGACCCGCGTCGAGTTCTGGATCGACGGCAAGCTGCGCGGCACGGATCTGCAGCGGCCGTTCACTCTCGGCTGGGATACCGCCGCGGAGGCACCCGGCGAGCACAGGGTCGAGGCCCGCGCATTCGGCACCGGCCGCAGCGTCAACGCGCCGCTCACGGTGGCGGTTGGCTAGAGCTCGACGCCCACGAGGCGGAAGAACCAGAGCGCGCTCGTGTACCAGACTCCGATCAGGACCGCGAAGAGGATCCCGCCGGCGATAGGTAGGACCGCGGTCGGGAAGCGCTTCAGCTCCACGATCGTGATCTTGGCGGCGAAGGCGCCGTAGAAGGCGCTGCCGAACAGGGAGTGCCAGAGCACCCGGTCGTCGCCGCTCTGGAAGCCGAGCTTGAAGATGCAGTGGTAGGCGACCGGCAGCGTCGCCACGAACGCGAGCCGACCCGACCAGCGGTGCGCCGGATTGACCCAGGCCGGCTTCTCCCACGGCAGCTTGCGGAAGATCCACGCCGCCGTGAAGAGCTGGAAGACCGCGAGCGCCGCCGCGACGGATGCGAGCCACGCCTTCATGTGGATCGGATCGCTGAAGACCAGATCGAAATATCCACTCGGGCTGTCGCCCGCCTCGGGCGCATAGGCCTTCGCCAGCAGCCCGGCGAGGAGCGCAAAGAAGGCAAAGGCGAGCAGCGGCGCGAGCAGCCACTGTGGCGAGCGCTTCGGCCGCGGTGGAACGGCCTGTCCTACCGCCTCCGACATCGACGGGACATTCTCATGTTCAGCCCACGCCGTTCAACCTGCTCCGGCCACGAGGCGCCGGTAGCGGAGCACTCGCACGAGCTTCGCGTCGAGCTCACCCGCCCTGGCCAGCGGCACCAGCCCCGCGACCATCCTCCGGGCGTCGTCGGCGCTCGTGGTGAGGACGAGATCGGCACCGGCGCGCAGAGCTAGCTTCGCCCACTGGGGCGCCAGTGGACGGTGGAGGATTCCGAGGGAATCTGTGATTGCGATCCCGCGGAAGCCGAGGTGTCGCAGCAGCGCGTACGTCTTCGGCTCGAGCGACGCGCGGCGCGGGCCGAGCCGTGGATAGATGGCGTGCCCGACCATCACGCACGGCACGCCCGCCCGAATCGCCGCACGGAACGGAGCCAGGTCGGCCGACCGTAGGACGCCGTAGACGCGTGCCACATCGGTTGACGCCGGTGTCGAGCCAAGGCCAGGGAAGTGCTTCACGCACGCAGCACGACCGAGACCGCGGGCGAAGGCGACGCCGTACTCGGGCCGGGCGAAGTGCCGTGAGCCCAGCGGGCCGTCGGACAGGTCGAGCACTGGGGCGAACGACACGTGAACCCCTTCGCGCCGAAGCGCCGCCGCCGTCGCCGCTCCCGCAGCATGGGCCTCGGCAGCGCTGCGATAGGCCGACGCCGCTCGCCACGGGGCAATCGAGCGGAACGTCTTCACGGTCCCGCCTTCCTGGTCGGCGAAGACGAGCGCGCCTCTCGGCCGCGCAGCTTCCGTGTTCCACTGCCGAACGAGCACGCCGCCGAACCCCGGCCCAGCCGGCATCCCGGCGACGACGACAGCTGCCGCCTTTTCGTGCGGGGTCATCGCCGCGACCTCGGATTCGACTGAACCGGAGAGGAGAAGCGTCAACGCCTGGACGATCGCGGCGAGCACGGCGCAACGGTAGCCTTCCTCCCATGGCCGTGACCGAGAAGACGACCGCTCTCGACCCGCTCGACTTCCTCGCGATCGACGGTCTGCTCGACGACGAAGAGCGCGCCATCCGCGACACCGTCCGCTCGTTCGTCCGGGAGAAGGTGCTGCCGGACGTCGGCGACTGGTTCGAGCAGGGGATCCTCCCGCGCGAGCTGATCGCGGAGCTCGGAAAGCTCGGGCTCTTCGGGATGCATCTCGACGGCTACGGGCTTCCGGGCGCCAGCGCCGTGGCCTACGGGCTCACCTGCCTCGAGCTCGAGGCCGGCGACTCCGGCGTGCGCAGCGCCGTCTCCGTGCAGGGGTCGCTCGCGATGTACTCGATCTGGCGCTGGGGCTCGGAGGAGCAGAAGCAGCGCTGGCTGCCGGCCATGCACTCCGGCGAGGCGATCGGCTGCTTCGGCCTGACCGAGCCCGATGCCGGGTCCGACCCCGCCTCGATGCGCACGCACGCTCGCCGCGACGGCTCCGATTGGATCCTGAACGGCGCGAAGATGTGGATCACGAACGGCACGATCGCCGACGTGGCCACCGTCTGGGCGCGCACCGACGACGGCGAGATCCGCGGCTTCCTCGTCGAGAAGGACACACCGGGCTTCAGCGCACCCGAGATCCACAAGAAGCTCTCGCTGCGCGCGTCCGTCACGTCCGAGCTCGTGCTCCAGGACGTCCGGGTGCCGGACGACAACATGTTCCCCGAGGTCAACACGCTCCGCGGCCCGCTCTCGTGCCTGAACGAGGCGCGGTACGGGATCGTGTGGGGTGCGGTGGGCGCCGGGCGCGCCTGCTTCGAGTGCGCGCTCGACTACTCGAAGGAGCGAATCGTCTTCGACAAGCCGATCGCCGGCTACCAGCTGACGCAGGAGAAGCTGGCCGAGATGGCGCTGGAGCTGAACCGCGGGCTCCTCGTCGCGCTCCACATCGGCCGGATGAAGGACGCCGGCACGCTGCGCCAGGAGCACGTCAGCCTCGGGAAGATGGGCAACGTCCGCGGCGCGATCGAGGTCGCCCGCTCCGCCCGCACGATCCTCGGCGCGAACGGCGTCACGCTCGAGTACCCGGTGATCCGCCATGTGAACAACCTGGAGTCCGTCCTCACCTACGAGGGCACCCACGAGGTACACACGCTCGTCGTCGGCCAGGCGCTGACCGGCGAGAACGCTTTCCGCTAATCGGGTACACCGAGTACGCCGAATCGGGGATGGCAAGCGGCGCCGTACTGCCGACGACTCAGTCAGAACGCAGGTTGCATCACCGGGCCGCGTTCATTCGCACCGCCGCAGGAACGAAAGCCAAGCAACGCCGCAGCTGACGACCCCCACGCCGCCGTGGGGGTCGTTGGCGTTTCTAGGGCTCTTCTCTAGGGTTCTTCTCCGTCCCAGTAGTCGAGCTCGGTCCCGATCCGGAAGAGCCGCGGCGGGTCGGCTTCGTTCCCGGTCCAGATCCCGATCTTGCCGCTGTCGGGATAGACCGCCGAGTTCGGGAGCCCCTTCGTGGAGAAGATCAGGACGCGAATCGGCTCGTCCGTCCCGTTCCGGAGCTGGTGCGCGCCCGCAGGGCCCTCCGGGAAGACGACGACATCGCCGGGGCGGAGCTCGTGCTCGCCCTCGGGGTCGCGCAGCGTCGGCCGGCCCGCGACCACGATCAGCCACTCCTCGCAGCCGTACTCGTAGTGGTACGGAAAGGTCTTCTCGCCGGGTTCGAGCTCGTAGAGGCTCGCGCCGAGCTTCGTCGCTCCGAGCTTCTCGCCCACGACCGCAGCACGCCAAGAGAACCCTGGCCGCTCACGCTCGAGGTCGAGCTCCCCGTCGAAGAGGTTGAACGCCTCCACCGCCCCTCCCTCGCCTACGGCTCGGTCGCGCGGGGGAAACCCGGTTTCCCCCGCGAGCCCCCTGCGCGCTGTCGCCGATGCTGCGCATCGGTGCGCTCCCTCGGGGGAACCCTCCGGTTCCCCCGTACCCCCTCCTGGCGGCGTGACTTCGTCACGCCCTTATCCTCCCACAGGTGCGCTTCCTCGCCGTCATCGCCGGCACGGTCGTCCTGGCCGGTGCAGCGTCCGCGGCTCCTCCCGGCGCCGGCGTGCTCGTACCGGGCCGCAGCCTCGGCGGGATCGAGCTCGGCATGACGAAGGCGGCGCTCGAACGGAGCTGGGGCCGGGCCTATGGCATTTGCAAGGGCTGCCGGCACGAGACGTGGTACTTCAACTACTACGCCTTCCAGCCGCGCGGCGCGGGGGTCGAGCTGCGGGCCGGCAAGGTCGCCGCGATCTTCACGCTCTACCGGCCCGAGGGCTGGCACACGAACCGCGGCCTTCGGCTCGGCGACGCCGAGTCGCGCGTCACGTCTCTCTACGGCGCACTCGTCCGCCGCCAGTGCGGCGGGTACTCCGTCCTCTTGCTGCCAGGCGCCCCGCCACCACGGCCTTCTACGTCCTAGACAATCGGCTCTGGGCGTTCGGGCTGTACCGGCCCGGACTGCCTCTCTGCCGCGTCTAGTCGCGCGACGAGCGGGATCGCGAGCAAGACCGGCACGCCGAGGATCGGCCAGAGCGCGTGTAGCGAGGTTCAGACGGGTGCTGCGGCGCCGACTCGTGTGAGCCCGCCGCAGAGGAGGTCGACCACCGTCTGCTCGGCACGCGCCACCTCCTCGTCGCCGTCGGGGAGCTGGCCGAGCACCCAGCCGGTCAGAAGCTCCTCGAGACCGCCGTAGAAGATCCAGCTCGCGAGACGCGCGTCGAGCTCCGGACGGAAGGAGCCGTCGGCCTGTCCTCGCTCGATCACCCGCTGGATGACGAGGAAGACGGCACGGATGTCGTCGACCTGCTCCTGGAGCTGCGGGCTCCGCGCGACCTCGCGCACCATCACTCGAACGAGGTCGGGCTGGTCGCGCCAGGAGCGGAGCAGCACCTTCGCGATCGCTCCCAGCTGCTGAAGCGGGGGCTCGTCCGACATCTCGATCCGAGTGAACGCCTCGAGGAGCTGGCTCCAGTTCTCGCGAAAGACTGTCTGCAGCACCTCTTCCTTCGACCCGAAGTAGTGGTAGAGGAGCCCGTGCGCGATCCCCGCTTCCTCGGCGATGTCGCCGACCCGGGACGTGTGGTACCCCTTGGTGGCGAACACGCGGACGGCCGCAGCGAGGATCAAGCGACGCTTGTCCGCGGAGCCGCCGCCGTTGGTTGAACGGTCAGTCAACGTGGACTTCACTGTAGTGCTAGTTTCGCGGCGGATGCAACCGCTCGCAGGGATGCTCGTCGTCGACCTGACCCGCTACCTGCCGGGCGCGTTCGCGTCCCGTGAGCTGCTGCGGCTCGGCGCACGGGTCGTGCGGCTCGAGCAGCCCGACGGCGACCCGATGCGCGGTGTCTCCCGTGCCTGGAACGAAGCGCTGAACGCCGGCAAGGAGTCGGTCGCGATCGACCTCAAGGCGGACCTTCCCTTCGCCCAGGCCCTGCTCGCCCGCGCCGATGTGATCCTCGAAGGCTTCCGGCCCGGCGTGGCGGAGCGGCTCGGCGTCGGCCCGGACGACGTTCCGGAGACGGCCGTCTACTGCTCGATTACGGGATTCGGGACGGACGGCCCTCACGCTGCGCGTGCGGCTCACGACGTGAACTATCTCGGCTGGGCGGGCGTGCTCGAAGACACTGCGCCGAGCCTGCCGCCGATCCAGCCGGCCGATCTCGCGGCCGGCGCGCTCGGCGCGGTCACCGAGGTTCTCGCTGCACTTCTCGAGCGCACACGCACCGGCCGCGGCGCCCGGCTGACGATCTCCATGACGCACGGCTCGCACCGGCTCGTCGCCCACCGTGTCGGCGGCGATCCGCTCCCGCGCTTCCTCACGGGCGGGCTGGCCTGCTACCGGATCTACGCGACTGCCGACGCCCGGCACCTGACCGTGGGGGCGCTCGAGCCGAAGTTCTTCGAGCGGCTGTGCGCGCTGATCGATCACCCCGCGTTCGCCGCGCGCCAATTCGACCCCGACGGACAGGACGCGCTTGCCGCCGAGCTCGGCGCCGTCTTCGCGGCACGGCCGCTCGCCGAGTGGCTCGAGCTCTTCGACGGGGAGGACGTCTGCGTCGGTCCGGTCGCCACTTTGGCGGAGGGAGCCGCGGCGTTCGGCGCACCGACATCCATGCCGTCCGCTGCCATCGGGCAGCATACGGACGCATGGCGGGCAGAGCTCGACTCACACTGATCGCAGCGGCCCTGATGCCGCTGCCGCTGCTCGCCGCTCTTTCATGGGGGATCGAGGCCGGCTCCGCGCGCGGACTGCCCAAGCTCGTCGTCTCCTCACGCGACGGCGACCTCTATGTCGGCAAGCAACTGATCACGCCCTCGGCGGCGAGCGACACCGAGCCCGACTGGTCTCCCGACCGGCGCAAGATCGCCTTCGTTCGCCAGGAGCCAGGCAAGCGCAGCTCGAGCCTCTATGTCGTCCGGCGTGACGGTGGCGGCCTCCAGCGGCTGACGAAGGCCGAGCAGGTCGTCGCGACTCCCGCCTGGAGCGGCGACGGCCGCCGGATCGCCTACGCGGCGAGTCCGCTTGCGGGCGGGAGCTTCGACGGCTACGTCATCTCCGTCGACGGCGGTCGGCCGAAGGTCGTCGCGAGCGGGCCGAAGGAGCACCTGTTCCCGAGCTTCAGCGACGGCAACGTCTCGTTCCGGACACTCGAGCCGGGCGAGCCCTTTCCGGAGAAGACCGCCGACGCAAGCACGCCGCAATCCGGTTCGCGAGAGCTCCTACCGGACTTCGATCAGCGCGCACCGTTCCGGCTCGCGGTCGCCGGGACGAAGCTCGGCTTCGCCTCCGCTACCGACAACATCGGCGAGGGCCCCGTCTGGGTGCGCGGGAGCCGGCCGGCCGCGTCGGGCCCGATGGTCGCGCGCCAGCTCGTCCGCTTGACCGACGGGACGGCACGCACGTACGACGACGCCGGGCGGCTCCGCTACACGTACTCGCCGACACACACCCACTGGCATCTGCTCGACTTCCAGCGCTACGAGCTGCGCACGCTCGACGGCGAGCTGGTCGTGCGGGACCGGAAGAGCGGCTTCTGCCTCGCAGACCACTACGGCCTGGCGCGGCGGCGCGTCGTGCGGTTCACGGGCGCGCGCTTCTTCGGGAACTGCGCCGCGTCGAACCCGCAGGCGCTTGCCGTCGAGCAGGGAACATCGACCGGCTTCACGGATCTCTATCCGCCGCACTTCCACGGCCAGAACCTCGAGCTCCGCGGCATCCCGGCAGGGACCTACGTGCTCATCCACCGCGCGAACCCGACCCAGCAGCTCGAGGAGATCGACTACACGAACAACGCCGCCTCGCTCCGCATCCGCCTGACCTGGAGCGGCGACGTCCCTCAGGTCGAGACGCTCCGGACCTGCCAGGGCTCGGATCGCTGCTAAAGCCTGCTAGAGCCCGGTCTCGGTGAACGCGGCCCCGAGCCGCCGGCCCATCGTGTTCCGGTTCGCCTTGTAGCTCTTGGTCAGCGCCGCGATCCGCGTGGCGGCCTTCCTGCCCTGCGGCGCCAGCCGCACCAGCTCGAGCCGGTTGCGAGCCACCGCCTGCGCTGCAGTGAACCCGGCGATGCCCTCGGTCTTGACACGCTTTCCGCGCGCCGAGCTGGGACGCGACGCCACGAGTGCCGACCGGCCGGCAGCCGCATCGCGGGCGAGTGCACGAGCCGCAGCGCCGATCGAAGCCCGGTTCGTGCCTTCGAGGCCGCTCAGGTCTCGGATCACGTAGGCATACCTGGCGAGAAGAGTCCCGACGGTGCGAGCGTCTGCGTGGACTGCCTCGAGCGGAATCGACGGCGCCGGCGGCATCGACACGGTCACTCCGGCCGGCTGAAGCTGCGGTGAGTAGTCGCCGCCCGCGCGCTTCGTCAGCCGGGTGCGGCCTGAGCCATTGGGCCGAACTCGGAAGAGGCCGTCATCGGTGCCCAGCGGGACGGACAGGAACAGGAAGGACCCATCCGGCGACCAGCTCGGCTCCCCGCCGGTGGTCAGTCGCCGGTGGCCGCCACCGCTCGCGCGCATCAGCCACACCTCGCTCTTGAACGAACCGGCGGTTGAGCGCGCGTAAGCGATCGTCTTGCCATCCGGTGACCAATCGGGGTCGGATTCAAGAGCCTTCCCACTGGTCAGGCGCTGCACGTTGGCTCCGTCTGCGTCGACGGCGTACAAGTCACTCCCGGCCGCATCGGATGTGTAGGCGATCCGAAGTCCGTCAGGCGACCATTCAGGCGATCCATCGTTGCCTGGGTCGTCAACAAGCTTCTTGAGGCCGGTGCCGTCGGCGCCGACGAGCCACAGGTCGCTACTGCGCCCGCCGCGCTTCGCGCTGAAGACGATCTGCGTGCCGTCGGGTGACCAGGCGGGCTCGAACTCGTAGCTCCAGGTAGCCGGCCACGCGGACCTCGTCAAGCGGGCCGCGTCTGATCCGTCCGCCGACGCGACGCACAGCTCGAAGTTCCCGCACGTGAAGACGACACGTGTGCCGTCGGGAGACCAGGCCGCATCGCCCTGGTAGGCGCCTACTCCGGCCGGCGTGAGCCGACGCGCACCGGTGCCATCGCGGTTGGCGACGTAGAGCGCGGCGTTGCCGCCTCGCAGGCTCGTGAATGCGATCACGGAGCCGTTCGTCGCTCCGGTCGACGCAGCGGCGAGCTGTGACGAGAGGAGTACCAGGCAGACGGCCGCAGCCGACTTCCACAGTTTCGTCAACGTCCTCTCCCCTCGTGTTGTACATCCTCCGGCTCGCTGACCTTAGTCACGTCGTCCGTCCGCATCAATCCCAGTGCAGCGGGCAGCGCGAGGAGGTCGGGGAGCCGATCCGGCTCGTTAGGGTAGCGGCCGTCTCGGTCGAGCAGGAAGGCCTTCATCCCGAGGGCACGGGCGCCCTCGATGTCGTCCTCGTACGAGTCGCCGATCATCGCCGCGTCCTCCGGCTCGGCGTCGAGCAGCGCGAGCGCACGCCGGAAGATCTCAGGATGCGGCTTCGTGCGGCCGAAGGCACGCGACCCGATCGCGCAGTCCACGTCGAGCGCGTGATGCACGACGAACTCCTCCAGATCGCGGCTGCCGTTCGATACCAGCCCGATCTTCACGCCATGCTCGCGGAGGGCGGCGAGCGCCGGCAGAGCATCCTCGTAGAGCGTGAAGCGCTCGTGCAGCTCCCAGGCCTGCACGAGATCTTCGGCGCACGCGCGGGCCTCCGCGGCGTCGCCTCCCATCCCACGGACGATCTCCTCGGTGAAGACGATCCAGAGCTCGTCGTCGTGCTCGAGCTCGGGATGCCGACGCAGCGAGGAGAGCGCCGCCTGCCGCGCCGCTTCGTAGCGTTCAGGGTCGAGCGAGAGCCCGTGCCGCTCGCCGGCCCGGCGATACCCTTCCGGGCCGAGCTCGGGGCCGGGGCGCGCAAGGGTGAAGTCGACGTCGAAGAGAACTGCCTGGATCACTCTCTGAGGATACGCTCGGCCAATGCGCACTCCGGCGGAAATCCTTCGAGACGCGAAGACGATCGCCCTGGTCGGCGCCTCGCCGAAGGCGGACCGGCCGAGCAACAGCGTCATGCACTACCTGCTCCGGCAGGGCTACGACGTGATCCCGGTGCGGCCGGCCGGCTGCGACGAGGTGCTCGGCGTCCCCTGCGTGCGGACACTGGCTGAGATCGACCGGCCGATCGACCTGGTCGACGTCTTTCGCCGCGCCGAGTTCACACCGGCGCACGCTCGCGAAGCGGTCGAAGCAGGCGCCGGCGCCCTCTGGCTGCAGCTCGGCATCGTCTCGGACGAGTCGCGGGCGATCGCGGAGGCCGCGGGGATCGACTACGTCGAGGATCTCTGCACGGCCGTCGTGCACCGGTACGAGATTCGAGAGCCGCTGACCGGGTAAGAGCCTGAGGTGGAGTACGGTCTGCTGCTGCTACGGCTCGTCGTCGGGCTCCTGTTCGCCGCGCACGGCGCGCAGAAGCTCTTCGGGTCGTTCGGCGGCGGCGGCCCGCAGGGAACGGCCGCCTTCTTCTCCTCGCTGGGCTACCGGATGCCGGCGGCGATGGCGGTCCTGGCCGGGCTCTCCGAGCTCGGTGGTGGCCTCTTGCTGGCGACGGGGCTCCTGACGCCGGTCGCCTCCTTCCTGCTGGCGACGGTGATGCTGAACGCAATCGGCACCGTCGTCTGGCCGAAGGGGTTCCTCGGCGGCTACGAGTTCGAGGTCACGCTCCTCACCGTCGCGATCGCGCTCGCTGCCACCGGCCCGGGTGAGATCTCGCTCGACGACGCGATCGGCTGGGCGGACAACATCACGGGCATCGCGTGGGCGTCACTCGTCCTGGGTAGCGCGATCGTCGTCTCGCTGATCACGACGACGCTCGGCCGCGGCAGCGCCGACCTGGACGAGATCCCCTCCTAGCCCCGGTTCAGCATCCTTGAGGTACTGGTGGACGAAGGCGATGGCCATGCTGCCCTCGCCGACGGCGGCGGCTACCCGCTTCACGGGGCTGAACCGCACATCGCCGCACGCGAAGATGCCCGGAATGCTCGTCTCCAGGAGATAGGGGTCACGCTCGAGCTCCCAGCGTGCCGCCGCGCGCACGTCGGGGCCCGTGAGCACGTAACCGTTGCGGTCGACGGCGATCTCGGGCGGTAACCAGGCGGTATCGGCGTCCGCGCCGATGAAGACGAACAGTCCACCCGACTCGAGCGAGGCCGTCTCTCCCGTCGCGGCGTCGCGGACGTCGATCGTCTCGAGCGAGGCGTCGCCGTGAACAGCTGTCACTTCGGCTCCGAACCTCACCTCGATGCTCGCGCGGGTCGCCATCTGGTCGATGAGGTAGCGCGACATGCTCTTGTCGAGCGTGTCGCCGCGGCAGAGGATCGTGACGCTTCGCGCGTGGTTGGAGAAGAACAGCGCCGCCTGCCCTGCTGAGTTCCCCGCACCGACGATGTGCACGTCCAGCCCGTGAGTGTTCGACGCCTCGCTGCGTGCCGCGCCGTAAGAGATCCCCTTTCCGATGAGGCGATCGAAGCCCTCGACCGAGAGGTGGCGCCACGAGACACCGCAGGCGAGGACGATCGTCCGGGCCTGCAAGACGTCACCGTTGTCGAGGTGCACATGCCGCCTCGGGGCATCGATGCGTGTGATCGACCGGGTCACCACGATCTCGGCCCCGAGCCGACGCGCCTGCTGCAGCGCGCGCGTCGCCAGCTCGTCCCCCGACACGCCCGACGGGAAGCCGAGGTAGTTCTCGATCCGCGCCGACGCACCGGCCTGGCCGCCGGGCGCCTCCCGTTCGACAACGATCGTGTTCAGCCCCTCCGACGCTCCGTAGACAGCGGCTGCAAGTCCCGCTGGACCGCCGCCGACGATGACCGTGTCGTACTCCGCGGCCGCCGCTTCCGTGGCGAGCGCCAGGAGCTCGGCCACACGACGGAGTTGAGGGCGCACGACCGTCTTCCCGTTGACGACGCGAATGACGGGGTAGTCCTCTTCCGCCGGCAATGGGCCGCCCCACTGATCGGCGGCATCGGGGGCATCCGGGGTGATCCATCTGAACGTGACCTGGTTCCGGTCGAGAAAGCGGCGCAACTCGGCGCAGGACGCGTCCCACCGGTGCCCCAGCACGATTGCCCGCGGCGGCGGCGGCTCGGCGGCGATGCCCTGCAACCCGCTGATCCGCTCCCGAGCCAGAGCGCCGAGCTTGACGCCCACTTCCGGTGCCGAAGCCGCGATCGCGTGATATTCGTGAGCCTCGATCCGCATGACGCGCGACGGCTCGGCAGCGCGAAAGCCGAACGGGAACGTCGTCGCGAGCGCGATCGGCACCTCGCCGAAGAGCTCGCCCACGCCACGTCCGCCGACGACGCGCGGGATCCCGTCCTCGAGCGCGATCGTCTCGAGGCGTCCTTCGAGGACCGCGAACAGCGCTCGCCCGTCACCCGGGTGCACCGCGTACTCGCCGGGCACGAGCCTGATGTCGGCGGCGACCCGAGATAGGCGCTCGCGCTCCACCGGCCCGAGGTCGGCAAAGATCGCGACGCCGGCGATCTCGTCGGCGGTCACCACTCGCGTTCCTCCAACCCGGTCCCGGCGCGCGTCATCCGCCGAGACTAGGGACCGTGCCACCGGCTGGCAAGCCGGCTCGAAGCCGTGAGGAGGAGATTCGTGGGGGAACCAGGCGGTTCCCCCACGCTCATCGGGGTGCGGAGATTCGAACTCCGGACCTCTCCGACCCGAACGGAGCGCGCTACCAGGCTGCGCCACACCCCGAGCGCGCAAAGGGTAGCGATAATCGAGCCAATGGCCCAGCGCGACGAGATCATCCGGTACGCGAACGAACTGCTCGAGATCCACCGTTTCCCCGAGTACGGCACGCCTGGCCTCCAGGTGCTCGGAACCGACGAGGTGACAAAGATCGCGTGCGGAGTCTCGTCCTCGCTCGAGCTCTTCGAGCGGTCGGCGGCGGCGGGCGCCCAGCTCGTGATCGTGCACCACGGCATGTTCTGGCGGAACGAGCACGTCTGGATCGACCGGCGCCAGCGTGGCCGCCTGCAGGCGCTCTTCGCTGCCGACCTGAACCTGGCTGCCTACCACCTGGCGCTCGACGCGCACCCCGAGATCGGCAACAACGCCCTGCTCGCCGAGGCGCTCGGAATCGACATGGAGCAGCCGTTCGGCGAGGTCGGGCAGGGAGGCCGGCTGCCCGACCCGGTCGGGATCGACGAATTCGGCGGCCGCGTCGCGAAGCTGCTCGCTCGCGACCCTCTCGTCTTCCCGCATGGCCCCGAGCGGATCCAGCGCGTCGCGATCTGCTCGGGCGGCTCGGGCGGCGAGGTCATCCGCGCCGCACACGAGGGCTACGACCTCTACCTCACGGGCGAGCCGGAGGAGCCGAGCCTGCAGTACTCACGCGAGCTCGGGATTCACTTCGTTGCAGGCGGTCACGACGCGACCGAGCGGCTGGGCGTGCAGGCGCTCTCGCAACGGCTGGCGGAGCACTTCGGCCTCGAGTGGGAGTTCGTGCCGGTCGAGAACCCCGTCTAGCCGGAGGACCCGGCCAGCTCAGCGAGCGCGTCCAGGCAGGCTGCCGGTCGCTCCACGATCACGAGGTGCCCGCAGTCGCCGACGACGCGGAGCTTGGCACCGAGCCGGCGCGTGTATTCGAAGGCATCGTCGAGCGGCAGCTGCGGGTCGCGCGCGCCCCAGAGAATCACGACCGGGCAGGCGACTTCGGCGAGGTCGCGGCGCGGATCGTCGGCATTCATCGCCCGCCCTGCGGTCTTGGTGTCCGTGTGCTCGCGTTGCGCACCGAGCAGCCCGTGCGTCGCGCGTTCGGCTGAGCACGGTCGCATCCGACACGAACCACGGGCGGAAGACCGCCCGGCGGTACCACTCGCGGCCGGCGTAGCGATGGCGCAAGGGCGCCACCCAGCGTCCGGGGCGCACCGTCGTCGAGGCCAGGACGAGCGAGCGCGTCAAGCGTGTCGTCGTTCTGATGCCGGCGGGCGAGATGAGCAGCAGGCCGCGAACGAGCTCCGGCCGGGCGCGGGCGAGCCGCAGCGCGACGAGCCCACCGAAGGAGTGGCCGGCGACGAGGGCCGGACCCTCGACCTCGGCCTCGAGCACAGCCGCGGCAACGGCTGCGAAGTCGCCGATGCTCGTGTCGCGCGGCGCCTTCTCGGAGCCGGCATGTCCCGGCAGGTCGACGGCGATCACGCGATGGCGGCGAACGAGATCCGGCAGGAGTTCGACCCAGTTCCCGGACGAGCCGGCGAGCCCGTGCAGGAGAAGAAGCGGCTCGCCCTCGCCGCCGCAGTAGTAGTGGATCGAGATCCCGCCGGTCACCAGGTCTTTCGGCTCCAGCCCGGCCAAGTTCGTTGCGGCCGTCATGCGGGCAGAGTATCCTCCGAGGACTATGTCGATTCTGGGGGCGCGGGCCCGTTGATTCCCGCGACTAAAGACGAGCGAGCGATGTCCGAGCCCGCCTGAGCGCACCGTGCAGACGAAACTGCATGCGCCCAGCGGGCTTTTTCATTGCCGTCACTAAGGGAGGAAGACGAATGGCAAATCACCTGACGCCGGACGAGCTCTCGAAGGAGCTTGGGATCGACCGGCAGGAAGTGATCCGGGTCTGCATCGAGGAAGGCGTTCCGATCTACCAGGGCAAGATCGACAAGACGCTCTTCCAGGCGCAGCTCCAGGCGCTAGGGGCTCTACCCCAGGCGCATTGATCGGAATCCGCAGAAGCGGATTCCGACCGCGCCAAGCCCTTAAAGGGCCGCTTCGCGGCCACCAAATCAGCGTCGAACGCTAACGAGCGGCTGACTTGCGCCGCGCGGGAGCCTTCTTGGGCGCCGCCTTCTTGGCGGCCGGCTGCTTCGCCTGCTTGGCGTCCTCGACGCTGCGGCGGAGCGCCTCCATCAGGTCGATGACAGGCGCGTCCTCGACCGGCTCCTCGGGCGCCGTGATCTCCTCGCCTGCGAGCTTGGCCTCGAGCAGCGCCTTCAGGTCGCGGCGGTAGTCGCTCTGGAGCTCCGAGGAATCGAAGTCGCCGGAGAGGCTCTCGATCACCTGCTGGGCAAGCTCGAGCTCCGGTCCCTTCACGGTCGTCTCCTCGACCGCCTCCTCGATCTCGGCCTGCGAGTACACGTCCGCTGAGAGGAAGAGCGTCTCCAGCGCGAGCGCCTCTCCCTTCGGCCGGATCAGACAGAGCTTCTCGCGTCCCTGCTGGACGAACTTGCCCATCGCCGCCATCCCGGTCTCGCGCATCGCGTTCAGCAGCAGCACGTACGGCCGCCGCGCAGCGGGCGCCTGGGCGGGAACGAGGAAGTAGGTGCGATCGAAGAAGATCGGATCGACCTGGCTGGCGTCGACGAAGCGGGCGATCTCGATCGCGCGCGAATCGTCGTGTGCCGTCAGCGCCTCGAGCTCCTCGTCCTCGACGAGCACGAACTGACCCTTCGAGACCTCCCAGCCCTTGACGATCTCGTCGGGGCCGAGATCCCGCTCGTGAACCGGGCAGTAGCGCTTCTGCTTGATCGGCGTGCCGCACTCGCGGTGCAGCATTCGGAACGAAATGTCAGACGAGCGCGCGGCAGGCTTCGTCGCCGGGGCCAGGCCCACCGGGATCGAGACAAGTCCGAAGCTGATCGAGCCGTTCCAAGTCGTACGCATCTTCACCTTCAAATATAGAGGGACCGAACCGATTCGCCCTTCCCCGAAGGCTTCCTTCTCAATAATGTGCGACGCGTGAGTGAAAAACGGACGATCGAACGGCTCTGGCGCGACGCGATCGCAGCCGGTCGCCAGACGCCGGCCTATCTGGTCCAGGAGGGCGATGACTGGCACCCGCTCTCATGGGCCGAGGCGAACGAACGCGTGGAGGGATACGCGAACGGACTGCTCGCGCTCGGCGTCCGCAAGGGCGACGCGTTCTCGATCCTCGCCGCGAGCAGGGTCGACTGGGCGCTCTTCGACTTCGCGCTGGGGTCGATCGGAGCGATCGGAGTCGGGATCTATGCGAACAGCTCGCCCAAGGACGCCGGCTACATCCTCGACCACTCCGAGTCCGTCGGCGTCCTCTGCGAGGACGAGACCCAGCGGGCGAAGGTCGAGGAGATGCGAGGCGAGATCCCCCGGCTCCGCCACGTCCTGACGTTCGCCGACCTCGACGACCTCGCCGCGCGCGGCCGCACCTATGCGGCCGACCACCCGGACGCGCTCCGCGAAGCACGCGAGGCGATCGAGGAGGACGACCTCTTCACCTACATCTACACCTCCGGGACGACAGGGCCGCCGAAGGGCTGCATGATCTCGCACCTCAACTACTACGCGATGGTCGCGGTCGTGGACGATCTGCCGAGCTTCACCGGGCCTGAGGACACGATGCTCCTCTACCTCCCGCTGGCTCACAACTTCGGGCGGCTGATGCACCTGTCCGGCGCCTACGTCGGATATGGGATCGCGTTCCTGCCCGACCCGCTGAAGGCGGCGGCCGCGTTGCCGGCCGTGAAGCCGACCGTCTTCCCGAGCGTGCCGCGCGTCTACGAGAAGGTTCACACCGCCGTCGTCGCCAAGTTCGACGCCGAGACCGGCGTAAAGCGGAAGCTGATCGACTGGGCGCTCGGCGTCGGCCGCCGCGTGAGTGCGCTGCGCCGCGCCGGCAAACCCGTCCCCCGCGGGCTCGCCGCGCAACACAAGCTCGCCGACAGGCTCGTCTACGCCAAGGTGAAGGATCGGCTCGGCGGCCGGCTGCGACTCGCGATCTCCGGCGGCGCGCCGCTCTCGGCCGAGATCGCGGAGTTCTTCCACGCGATCGACATCCTGCTCGTGGAGGGCTACGGGCTGACCGAGTGCACGACCGCTGCGTCCACGAACACACACGAGGCCTACCGCTTCGGCACCGTGGGCCGTCCGCTGCCGGGGACCGAGGTGAAGCTCGCTGAGGACGGCGAGCTCCTGATCCACAGCCAGACGGTCTTCCAGGGCTACTACAAGGATCCGGACGCCACCGCGGAGGTGCTCGGGGCCGACGGCTGGCTGCGGACGGGCGACATCGCGGAGATCGACGAGGACGGCTTCATCAAGATCACCGACCGCAAGAAGGACATCATCGTCACCGCCGGCGGCAAGAACGTCGCGCCGCAGAACCTCGAGAACGATCTGAAGGCTTCGAAGTACATCTCACAGGCGATGGTCGTCGGCGACCGGCAGCCGTACATCGCCGCACTGATCACGCTCGATCCGGAGGCGCTGCCCGCCTGGGCCGCCGAGCGCGGGCTCCCCGTCGAGCTGGAGCGGCTCGCCGGTGAAGAGCAGGTGCGCGAGCTGATCCAGGGCGTCGTCGACGCCGTCAACGCCGACCGCTCGCGCTACGAGCAGATCAAGCGCTTCACGATCCTGCCGCGCGACTTCACGATGGACGACGACGAGCTCACGCCGACGCTGAAGCTGAAGCGGCGCGTCGTCACGAAGCACTTCGGCGGGGAGCTCGAGGAGCTCTACGCCGGCGAGACGCTGAACCAGGCCGCCGGGATCTAGAGGTCTGGCTGTCGCTCGTCGCCGGGTTGCGACCGTTCCGACACGCGGGAGCCGCGGGCGTACCCGTGGGCGACTGAGGACGCGGCCTCGCGGAGCAGCGCGCGCTCAGCCGATATTTCGCCAGACCCTCCTAACGCTAGACCGACGCGCGCCGACCCAGGTGGCGGCGTACCAGGAGTCGGAGAGGCTGGAGATCTTGACGACGTCGCCCGTATGCGGCGAGTGGATGAACTGGCCGCCGCCGATGTAGATCCCGGCGTGGCCGAGCCCGTTGAAGAAGACGAGGTCGCCGGGCTCGAGCGCGTCGCGCGAGACGGGTGAGCCCGAGCCGTACTGCGAAGCAGCGTGGTGCGGCAGCGACACGCCCATCTGGCCGTAGACGTACATGATGAAACCCGAGCAGTCGAAGCCCGACGGGCTCGCGCCGCCCCAGACGTAGGGAACGCCCAGGTACTGCATCGCGATCCCGACGACGCCGCCGTAGCGGGACGGGCGGGCGCAGGCGCGAGCGCCTCGGCCGGAGACGCCTCGAGACGAGCAAGGTGTCAGCTCGCCTGCACGGACTGGTGCCTGGGCTTGCAGCGTCGCTCTCGACAGCCGCGCCCGCGCCTCGGCGGCGAGCCGGGCCTGCCGAAGGCGCTCGGCGGCCTCGAGGCTGGCGATCTGGTCCTTGATCGAGGAGAGCAGACGGTTGCGCTCGGCGAGCTGGCCCTCGATCGACTGCCGCTGGGCCGCGCGATCGGCGACGACTTGCACCTGCTCCGCCTTCGCCCGCTTGAGCCGCGCTCCTCGTTGCCTGACCTGTGTACGGAAGCTCTTCACCTCGCCCAGGACGCGCGTGTCTTGAGCGGAGACCCGCTCCACGGCGTCGAGCCGGTTCATCAGATCGTCGATCGACCTGGCTCCGAGGAGCACGTCGATCGCAGTTTCCGTCGTCGCCTCCGACGTACAGCGCGACGAGTCGCTCGGACAGGTGGCGTCTGGGCGTTCTTCAGGCTCGTGCGCGCGATCACCAGGTGATGCGCGTTCGTCCGCAGCTCTCCCTGGATCCGGTCGAGCTTCAAGCTCGCGAGGTTGTACGCCTCGACCGCCTGCTCGAGCTGGCCGTCGATCTCCTGGATCTGCGCGAGCACGTTCTGGGCTTCGGCGCGCTTCGACTCGATCGGGTCGGCAGAGGCTGTTTTGACGCATGCCAGGGCGACGGCCACCAGAATCGCCGTGAGAACAGTAAGGAGCGCCGGCGCCTTCCGCCTGCTCGAGCTAATTGCGCAACTTCTTCCGCTCGAACACGCCAGACACCCCGGTGGGGGCCAGGTCCGTCACAAGTGGGGCACCCTAGCAGGCGTTTCGGACAGTCTGCAACGCCCAACAGAGCCAAAAACAGGCGTGCTCGACACCGTGCTTACGAAGCACAAACAACGACGGCAGCGCGACCGAACTTGCTACTGTCCGCGACCTCGTGGGGACGTATTCAACGAGGGGCGCGGCGCGCCTCGTGGCCGTCTTGACGGGTCTTGCCTTGCTGGCGACCGTTCCGATCGCGCTCGCCGCCGACGCCTCCGGTCAGCGCTCGCAGGCAGCCCAGACGCAGGCAGCACAGTTGCGTGCGGGCGCCGGCTCGCTCGACGCGCGCGCCAACGCCGCGACCCTCGAGCTGTACGCGCTCGAGAGCCGACCTTCGCCGCGCACACGGCGACCTCGGGGCCCTCGCCGCCCGCCGGACGCAGGTCGCGCAGGAGCGGGCAGCAGCCGCCAAGCAGCTCGGCATCGCCAAGCAGGCCGTTCGCGTCTCCGAGTCGCAGCTCGCGGTGCTGGTGCGGGCTCTCTACAAACAGCCGGACCAGGGCGATCCGCTGGCGGTCCTGCTGAGCTCCAACTCACTCGACGAGGCCCTCACGGGGCTCGACAGCCTCAGCCGAGCCGCGGGCCAGAACAACCGGATCATCGAGCAGGCGCGCGAAGCCCGGACGCAGCTCGCCGCCCTCGACGCGCGGCTCGCGGAACAAGCGGCGGAGCTCGACGCTCTCGTCGCTGCCGCAGACCAGCGCTCGCGACAGCTCGCCGCGACCGCAGCTGCACGCCGCAGCTTCGTGGCGGGCCTCCGGCAGCAGCAGGGCCTGAACGCGCGCGCATCGCCGCGATCGAGGCCCAGGCGCGGACGGCGGAGCAACAGGCCGCTGCGCTCCTCGACCGCCGCCCCGGTTTCTGCTCCGACTCGCGACCGCCGCGCACGGAGCGCAGACGATCACCGTCTCCTCGACCGGCTATTCCATCCACGGGCGGACGTCGACCGGCATGCCGACCGCTGCGGGCGTCGTCGCGGTCGATCCAACGGTGATTCCCCTTGGATCGCGGCTGACGATCCCTGGCTACGGAACGGGCATCGCAGCCGACACCGGCGGGGCCGTGCACGGAAATGTGATCGACCTCTGGTTCCCCACGCTGCGAGCAAGCGCGAGCCTGGGGCCGGCGGACGATCACGATCACGATCCACTGACGCTATAAACTGGCACCCGGCCTTGCCACTGTTCGGGAGGCAGCGCTGACCGACTTGCCACGCCGATCGAGGACGCACCAGAGGCACACCATCCGCGTGCTGCTCGTCGACGACCACGACCTCTTCCGGACCGGGCTCCGGAACCTGCTCGAGGAGCAAGGGGTGCAGATCGTCGCCGAAGCGGCAACCGGCGCGGAAGCGCTCCAACACGTCCGCGACGCGGCGCCCGATGTCGTCGTGATGGATCTGAACATGCCGGGCATGACCGGCGTCGAGGCCACCCGCCACATCAGCCGTGACGCGCCGCTGACGCGTGTGATTGTCCTCACGATCTCGGACCAGGAGCAGGACGTGATGGACGCGATCCTCGCCGGCGCGTGTGGCTATCTGCTGAAGGACGCGTCGATCCAGGATCTGATGCAGCGGAATCCGCTCGGCGGCCGTCGGAGAGTCGCTGATCTCGCCGCACATCGCGGCAAGGTCCTCCAGCACGTGCGCGCGACGACCGCGGCGCCGGAGGCTGCGGCGACGATCCGGGCCGAGCTCTCGGACCGCGAGATCCAGGTGCTGAAGCTGATCGCGAACGGCAAGGACAACGGGATGATCGCCGGCGAGCTGCACATCAGCCCGAAGACGGTCAAGAACCACATCTCGAACATCCTGATGAAGCTCCAGATCGAGAACCGGATCCAGGCCGCGGTCTACGCCGTCAGATCCGGGATCGTCTAGCCCGCGCCCCTGGCCGGCGGGGTCGCGCGGCGGTGCCCGGCTCGCCTAGCACGCGCCGCGCCAGGAACGCGGGGTCAGCGACCGAAGAGGTGAAGATGAAGGGAGATGCGGCTAAAGAGCTTGCGCGCGAAGCGTGGAGAGGAGAGCGCGGAGACCCGCGAGCTCCCGGTCGGCGCCGGCGAGCCGTCTCGACAGCTCCGCGATCTCTTCCATCCGGACCCGCGCACTCGGGCCGGGCTCCGCGCGCAGGAGCGCGCGCAGTCGCCGTTCGATTCGCAGCCGTTCTCCCTCGATCGCCAGCGCCTCGGCATAGCCGTTCGTCAGCGTGTCCTCGACGACGGCACGCGGCGGCCGCTCCGCACTCGCGGCCGCATCGAGAAGCGACCGAATCTCGGTCAGGACTCCGGGGAGGCGGCCGTCCACAGCCCCCCATGTATCCGCCGTGGGCCGGTCGACGACATGGGCCGCCGGGCCTATTTTCGCGGCCCCCTCGGCCCATGTTTTGCGGTGGTCGCGCTCATGCTCGTCCTCGTCTCGCCGGCGCGCGGCGCCGACTCCACCCTCGTCAGCCGCCTCGACCGTGCGCTCGACGTGCCGAACGTCGATCCGGCACGCACCGCGGCGCTGGCGGTCGATCTCCGCACGGTGCGGTCGTCTACTCCCGCAACCCGGCCCTCGCGCTCGTGCCGGCCTCGAACCAGAAGCTGCCCGTGGCCTGCGGCTCTGGCGGAGCTCGGGCCTGGCTACCGGTTCCACACGGAGGTCTTCGGCAGCGGCACGCTCGTCGGGGACGTCTGGCACGGCAACCTCTGGCTGCGCGGGTACGGCGACCCAACGCTCGGGCCCGGAGGACCTCGCCGCGCTCGCGAGGGACGTCGCTTCCTGGGGGATCCGACGGGTCGACGGAGCGGTGATCGCCGACGAGTCGTGGTTCGACGCCCGCCGGGTCGGCCCAGGCTGGCTGCCCGGGTTCTACATCCAGGAGTCGCCGCCCCTGTCGGCGCTCGTCGTCGACCGCGGGCGCTATCGCGGGCGCACATCCCCAATCCCGCACTCGCCGCTGCGTCCCTCCTCCGGCAGGCTCTGGAGAGCGCAGGCGTCGCCGTGGCAGGGCCACGCGGACGGGCGTCCTCACGACGACCGGCCTACCGCTGGCGCGGGACGTCTCCGAGCCTCTCGCCGAGATCGTCCGCTTCATGGGCCGCGAGAGCGACAACTACACCGCGGAGATGCTCGTGAAGCAGCTCGGCGCGGTCCTGGCAGGCCGCGGGTCGACAGCAGCAGGCGTACGCGTCATCCGAGACGCTCTCGTAGCGGCCGGCTCCCGCTCGCGCGGCGTCCGGCTCGCCGACGGATCTGGCCTGTCCAGGCTCGACCGGCTGACCGTGTCGCCGTGGTCGCGCTCCTGGAAGCCGGCTCGCCGATGGCCAGCTCCGCGATGCGTTCCTCCAGTCGCTCGCGGTCGCGGGTGTGAACGGAACCCTCGTCGACCGGCTCGACCACGTCCGGCGCGCGGGCAGGTGATCGCGAAGACCGGCACGACGAGCGTCGCCTCCGCCCTGTCCGGTTTCGTCCGCGACCGCTACGTCTTCGCGATCCTCCAGAACGGCCGGCCGATCTCGACCTACTGGGCGAGGCTCGCGCAAGACCGCTTCGCGACAGCTCTGGCGGCGTCAGGCGACGCCAGCCCTGCGGGCTCCTCGGCCCGCCGCAGGCGGGAGCCGAGATACACCGCCGACAGCGGCCCCGCGAAGAAGGTACCGAGGATGACGGCCAGCTCGAGCGGCCCGAGGCTGCTCGAGCCGTTGCCGCCCTCCTCGCCGGCGTCGCTCCAACCTGGGTGACCTCCGAGCCGTCTGCGGAGACGGCGACAAAGCCGAGAGCGAGCACGACTGCGGGCAGCAGCACGAGCCCGATCGCGACTGCCTTCTCTCGGCGTGTCCAGGCGCGAGAGGCGGTGACGAGGACAACGCCAACGAACCAGCCGAGAAACGGGATCGCCAGCGCGATCATCGCCGCGAGCTCGAGCCGCCCGGAGCGCCTCTGCACCGGGCCGGCAGCAGCGACGATCTCTTCGGGCGGGCCGAGGCGTTCGAGCACGTTGCGCACCACCACCTCGTCGGCGGCGCCCGCTTCGAGGAGAGCGTCGTCGATGTGCTCCCGGATCTCCGCGACGAGCTCAGCCCGCCGCGATCGCGGCAGTTGAGCGGCAGCCCGCTCGAGGCGCCGAGATAGTCGGCGACGAGCTCGTTTGTGTGCGCGCTGGTCATCCTGTTCCCTCCTCCATGAGCAGCCCGTCGACTCCGTCGCGGAATCGAGCCCACTCCTTCGTGAAGCCGGCGAGCGCCTCGCGGCCCCCGTCGGTGAGCTGGTAGTAGCGCCGGGCGGTCCCGACTCGGACTCGCGCCAGGATGTGGTCACGAGCCTGTCGCGCCGGAGTCGGGTGAGCAGCGGGTAGATCGTTCCCTCGCTCGTGACGAGGCCGTCGACCTCGGAAAGCTTCCGCACGAGCTCGAAGCCGTACCGCTCGCGGTCGCGCAGGAGAGCGAGCACGCAGTACTCGACCGCGCCGCGGCGGAGCTGAGAGAGCGAGTTCCTTGCTCCACCCGGTTCCATGCGTCGCATGGTACCTTGCGGATCGCTACTTCTTCAAGCGCGCTGCTAGCGACGACGCCGCGGTGACGCGGTCGCGGGCTGAGACGTCTTCGGTGCGTCTTTAACGAGCTCACGCAGATCCGACTCCGAGAGCACGGGCACTCCAGCCTTCTCCGCCTTTGCGGCCTTCGACCCCGGGTTCTCGCCGACGACCACCCCGGTCGTCTTCTTCGAGACGTTGTCGCGACACCTTCGCGCCGTGCGCTTCGAGCGCCGCCGTCGCCTCCTCGCGCGTGAAGCGCCTCGAGCGTGCCGGTGATCACGTACTGGCTGCCCGTCAGCGGCCCCTCGATCGGCCGCTCCTCCTCCCCGCCTCGAACCGCAGCCCGAGCGCGCGCAGCTCCGTCGACGAGCGTGCGGTTCTCGCTCGTCCGAGAACCACTCCGCGATCGCCTCCGCGCGGTCCGGGCCGATGCCGTCGACCTCCTGGATGTCCTCCTGGCTCGCCTCGAGCAGCCGGTCGACGTGCCGAAGTGGCGCGCGAGGTTCTGCGCCGTCACCCAGCCGACGTCGGGGATGTTGAGCCCGAAGAGGACGCGCGAGAACGGCTGTTCCTTCGACGCGTCGATCGCGTCGATCGCGTTCCGCGCGGAGATCTCGCCGAAGCCGTCGAGCTCCAGCAGCTGCTCCGCGGTGAGCCGGTAGAGATCGGGCATCGAGCGCAGGAGGCCCTCGTTCCAGAGGCGCCGGACGAACTGCTCGCCGACGCCCTCGATGTCCATGGCGGCCATGACCCAGTTGATCAGCGTCTCGAGGCCGCGCGACGGGCAGGCGCGGTTCGGGCAGCGGTGCATGACCTCGCCTTCGGGCTTCACGACGTCGGCGCCGCAGAGCGGGCAGTTGCTCGGGCATCCGGAACGCCTTCGTGCCCTTCGCGTGCGGGACGCACGGGCCCGACGACCTGCGGGATCACGTCGCCGGCGCGCTGGACGATCACCGTGTCGCCCTCGCGGATGTCCTTGCGGTTGATGTCGTCCTCGTTGTGCAGCGTCGCGCGCGAGACCGTGACGCCGCCGACCTCGACCGGCTCGAGCATGCGCCCACGGGTTGAGCGCGCCCGTGCGGCCGACGCGGATCTGCGATCTTCAGCGAGCTTCGTCTGCGCGGTCATCGGCGCCCACTTGAACGCGCGCGCCCAGCGCGGCCGCTCGTGCAGCGCGCCGAGCCGGCGCTGCTGGTCGAGCGAGTCGACCTTGATCACGATGCCGTCGATCTCGTAGTCGAGCTCGACGCGCCGCGCGCTCCCACTCGCTCGCAGCGCGCGCGCGACCTCCTCGATCGACTCGTGCCGCTCCGCGAACGGGTTCGTGCGGAAGCCGCGCTCGCGGAGCCAGTCGAGCATCTCCGAGTGCGACGTCGAACTCGACGCCTTCGCGCGTGCCCGACGCCGTAGACCCAGATCGCGAGCGGCACGCGCCGCGGTGATCTCGGAGTTCTTCTGGCGAAGCGAGCCTGCGGCCGCGTTGCGCGGGTTCGGCGCCGTCTTCTTGCCCTCCGCGGCGAGTCGCTCGTTCAGCGTCGCGGAAGCCGGAGAGCGGCAGGTAGACCTCGCCGCGGACCTCGAGCAGGGCGGCGGCGCGCCGTCGCCGCGAGCATGCGGAGCGGGATCGACGTGATCGTGCGCAGGTTCGACGTCACGTCCTCGCCGCGGACGCCGTCCCCGCGGGTCGCCCCGCGCACGAGGACGCCGTTCTCGTAGACGAGGATGATCGCCGAGCCCGTCGATCTTCGGCTCGATCACGTACGCGACGGGCTCGTCCGAGTCGAGCCGCTTTCGAACGTCGTCGGCCCACTTGCGCAGCCCCTCGTCGGTCGTCACCTTGTCGAGCGAGCCCATCGGCGCGAGGTGCGTCGACCTTGTGGAACCGCTCCGAGGGCGGCGCCCCGACGCGCTGCGTCGGCGAGTCGGGCGCTGGAGCTCCGGGTGCTCGCGCTCGAGCTCGACGAGCTCGTCGTAGTAGCGGTCGTACTCGGCGTCCGACGACCTCCGGGTCGTCGAGGACGTGGTAGGCGTAGCCCCAGCTGGCTTGGCGCAGCTCCGCAGCTCGGCCGCGCGCGCGGCCCGTCTAGAGGACAGCAAGGAGCTCCCCCGGCGAGTGGACGACGACGTCGGCTCCTCGCCTCGAGCGCTCTCCGCGGGTGGATGCCGCCCCAGGTGACGCCGACCGAGTACACGCCGGCCGCCTTGCGCCGCGCGGATGTCGAAGGGCGAGTCGCCGACGTACGCCGCCTCGCCGGGCTCCGCGCCGAGCCGCGCGAGCGCGTGCAGGAGCGGCTCGGGGTCGGGCTTCCGGCGCTCGGTGTCGTCGGCGCCGACGACCACGTCGAAGTAGGGCGCGAGCGGCAGGACCGCGAACGCGAGGTCGACGGTCGCCGCCGCTTCGCGGTGACGATGCCGAGCCTGCGCCCCTCGCGCCCAGGCGCGAGGACGTCGGTCGATCGCCGTCGCAGGCTCGAGCTCGTCGTGCAGCGGCTCGTTGTGCTCGCGGTAGGCGCTCGACGAGCTCGTCCACCCGCTCGGCGTCGAGCAGCGCGCATCTGCTCCTCGAGGCCGGGCCCGCCGACGGCGGCCACGAGCTCCTCGTCCGGGATCTCGCGGCCGAGGACCGTCCGAGTCGCGTGCCGGATCGACGCGAGGATGATCGCGCCGGAGTCGACCAGCGTGCCGTCGAGGTCGAAGAGAACGACCGGAAACCGCATGCTGCCCGATGCCGGAGTCATTCGTACCCGACGCGCACGAGGTAGAGGCCGCAGGGCGGCGCGGTCGTGCCGGCGTCGGCGCGGGCGGCCCGCGAGCAGCGGCGCCGAGCTCGGGGCTCGCTCGAGCATCGTGCCGACGAGCGTCCGGACCATGTGCCGGAGAAAGCTCACCGCTTCCAGCGTCAGGTGCAGCTCGTCGTCGTGGTGCTCTCGAGGCAGCGGCGAGGACGTCCTGCTCGAAGCGAGCAAGACCAACCGAACGGGGCCACAGAAACAGGGCC
>CAVVYB010000006.1:0-241007 GCA_963752405.1 uncultured Gaiellaceae bacterium | reverse complement strand
CGGCGGGGACGATCGTCGATCAACCCTCGTTCAGCTTCACCCCGGCCGACAACGGCGCCTACACCGCGACGCTGCTGGTCACCGGCAGCGACGGCAGCGCCGGCTCAGCCACGAGCGGCGACCTCGTCGTCCTTAACGTCGGCGCCGGTGGTGACGCCGGCCGACAACCAGACGGCGCGTCGAGGGCCTCGCCAAGCTCTTCGACCTGGGCAGCTTCACGGATGTCGCCGGCGACGGCCCGTGGACGGTCCAGTTGACCTGGGGCGACGGCGGCACGACCACCTTCTTCGCTGCCACGACCGGCGAGCTGGCCGACCAGGAGCACACGTATCCCGACAGCGGCAGCTACACGGCCACCGTCAAGGTGACCGACAAGGACAACGATCACCACAGCCGCACGTTCCAGGTGGTGGTCGACAACGTCGCGCCCACGGCGACGCTGCAAGCGCCGCCCTCGATCGACGAAGGCGGCACGATCACGCTGGGCTGACCAGCCCCGTCGATGTGGCCGCCGACCTGGCGAGCCTCGAGTACGCCTTCGACTTCGGCCAGGGCTACGGCGACTTCGGCATGCTTCAAGCGCCACCAGCGCCCTGGTCCCCGACAACGGCGCGCGCCTGGTCCGGGCCAAGGTGCGCGACAAGGACGGCGATGTCAGCGAGTACGAAGCCAGCGTCACGATCAACAACCTGGCGCCGGCCGTCAGCGCCTGCCAACCAGGTCGGCGAGGAAGGCGTGGACAAGTCGTTCAATCTCGGCTCGTTCGCCGATGTCGCCGGCGACGGCCCCTGGTCGGTGGAAGTGCTCTGGGGCGACGGCGCGACGACGCCCTTCAGCGCCTCCGCGCCGGGCTCCCTCGGCACTGCCTCCCACACCTACGCCGACAACGCCTCTACACCGTCACCGTCAAGGTCACCGACAAGGATACGATGACCGGCATGCGCACCTTCATGATCGACGTGGCCAACGTCAAGCCGGCCGCGACCTTCCACGCTCCGACCAGCATCGACGAAGGCCAGACGATCACGCTGTCGCTGGCCGATCCGGTGGATGTGGCCGCGGACCTCGTGGGCCTGCAATACGCCTTCGACTTCGGCGACGGCGCGGGCTACGGCGCCTTCGGGGCCGCCAGCTCCGCGACCAGTGCCGCCACGCCCGACAACGGCGCGCGCCCGGTCAAGGGCATGATCAAGGACAAGGACGGCGGCATCACCGAGTACACCGCCTCGGTGACCATCAAGAACGTCGCCCCCGCCGTGAGCGCGGCCGCCGACCAGAGCGCAGACGAAGGCACGCTGGCCACCTTCAACCTCGGCTCGTTCACCGACGTCGCCGGCGACGGCCCCTGGACCGTCGAGATCGCCTGGGGCGACGGCTCGTCCTTGCCCACCTTCACACAGGCCACGCGCGGCGCCCTGGCGCCACGCAAGCACAAGTACGACGACAACGGCAGCTACACCGTCTCGGTCAAGATCACCGACAAGAACGGCGACTGGCAGACCAAGACCTTCCTGGCCAACATCGACAACGTCGAGCCGCTGGCCACGCTCGGCAACAACGGCCCGGTCAATGAGGGCGCCGCGGTGCTCGCGTCGTTCACCGGCCCCAGCGACCCCTCCGACGCCGACACCGCCCAGGGCTTCCGCTACAGCTTCGCCCTGGATCCGGCCGGCCTGGCCAGCAACTACCTCGGCGCAGACCGCCGCCGCCAAGCAGTTTGCCGCTCCCGACTCGGGCCTGAGCTTCACGATCTACGGCCGCGTCTTCGACAAGGACGACGGCTACACCCAGTACACGACGCACGTCACGGTCAACAACGTGGCGCCGACGCTGGCCCTCGCCGGCCCCGCCGCGATGAGCGAAAGGCGCCGCCTACACGCTCAGCCTCACCTCGAGCGACGCCGGCAGCGATCGCGTCGCCTCCTGGCAGATCAACTGGGGCGACGGCTCGCCGCTGCAAACCGTCCACGTCGATCCGGCGCTGCCCGCGGTGTTCGATCCGGCCACGCAGCGCTACAAGCTCACGGTGACGGCGTCGCACATGTATCCCGACGGCGAGCAGGTCTGGTCGATCGGGGCCAGCGCCACCGACGCCGACGGCACCTACAGCGCCAAGGCCATCTCGGTCGTGGTGGGCGACGTCGGCGGCTACGACGGCGTCGCTGGTGGCGCCCGGCGGCAGCTTGCTGGCCAGCGCGGTGCGCAGGGCCAGAAGCGCACCTATATCTTCGGCGCCGAGCGACCCGGCCACGCCGGACCAGAACGCCGGCTTCACGTTCCACATCGACTGGAACGGCGACGGCGCCACCAAGCAGACAGTGGTGGGTCCGACAGGCACCGCGGTCGAGCACACCTACACCGAGGCGGGGCTGTTCGCCCTGCGTGTGACCGCCACCGACAAGGACGGCGGCGTCAGCCTGGTGCACGAGCAGACCGCCGACATCGCGGTGGCCGACATGCAGGTGGACCCGCATGAGCCGAACAAGATCGCCATGATCGTGGGCGGCTCGCTGGGCCATGACACGATCGTGGTGCAGAGCGGCGCGCGTGTGCTGGTCAACGGCGTGAGCTATGCGCCCGAGTTCGGCCATATCTTCGCGCACAATCACGTGTTCGTGTACGGCCAGGCGGGGAACGATCACATCAGCATGGCCGGCGGGAGCATGACGATGGCCTTCTGGCTCGAGGGTGGCGCCGGCGACGACACGCTGTACGGGGCGGCGGCGCCCGACATGCTCCTGGGCGGCGACGGCGACGAACGCTACCTCTGGCCGCGGCGGCAACGACATGCTCGTGGGCGGCCGCGGCGCCGACCTGCTCAACGGCGGCGCCGACGAGGACCTCTTGATCAGCGGCTACACCGCCTACGACGACGACTTCGAGGCGATCGACTCGGTGTTCACCGAATGGAACGCGGTACAATTACTCCGGGCGCGCAGCCACAACATCCGCGGCGTGGGCACGGCCAGCGTGCCAACGGCAACGTGTTCCTCAAGACCACGGGCCCGGACGCGACGGTGTTCGACGACGGCGAAGTGGACGCCCTGACGGCGCTTCGCAGCTCGACCTGTTCTTCGCCATGCTCGGCGACAGCACGAACAAGAACAACGAAGAAGCGTACTACATTCCGTGAGGATGAATGTCCCGCGAGCTCGACCCGCGGGGCTCGAAGCTCGCCCCGCGGCGTGGAGCATCAATCAAGAGCATCAATTAAGAGGCGGCCTCGAGCTCCGGCTCGATCACCCGCATCGCCTTCCACTTCCCGGTGCGGAACCGCAGGTAGAAGCAGACGGCCATGGCGATGATGTGCGCCGTCGCGAACCACCCAGGCCCAGTAGACGCTGCCGCCCGGCCGCGACCACCAGGAACGTCGGCATCACCATGATCGGCCAGGCCAGGCAGAACGTCAGCAGCGTCACGAACCGCGTGTCGCCGGCGCCGCGCAGGGCGAACGCGAACGTCACGTTCACCGCGTCCGCCAGCGAGTAGACCGCCACGCACACCAGCAGCCCCGGCACGATCGCCGCCACCGCCGCGAAGTCCTCCGGGTCGCGGTCGCCCTCGAACACCGACACGAGCAGCCCGGGCAGCAGCGAGGTAGACGGCGGCGACGACGCACATGTACCCGAACGTCCACTTCAGCCCGGTGTAGGCGCTCTTCTCGGCCAGGTCGGGGCGGTCCGCCCCGAGCCGCTGGCCGACCAGGATGCAGACCGCCTGCCCCAGGCCCATCATCGGCAGGAAGGCGATCATGTTCAGCCGGACGGTCAGCGTGGTCGCCCCCATCGCCGCCTCGCCGAGCCGGCCGACCAGCTGCACGAACAGGTGGAACACCAGCACGTCGAGGAACACCTGCATCCCGGCCGGGCCGCCGTACTTCATCAGCCGGCCGAACAGCTCGCGCTCCGGCCGCCAGCCGGACGCGGTGGCGAACTCCTCGCGGTAGCGCCGCCGCAGCAGCAGGCCCGACGGCCAGCAGGGCCGACGCCCACGACCCGGCCACGGTCGCCCAGCCGGCCCCCGCGATCCCCATCTCCGGGAAGCCCGAGCCGGCCGAAGATCAGCACCAGCGCCAGGGCGACGTTCACCGCCGTCCCGAACGCCTCGATGCCGAGCACGGTCCAGGTCTGCCCGCGGCCGGAGAAGAAGCCGTTGACCGCCGCCATGACCAGCATCGGCAGGGCGGCGAACGCCGAGGCACCGCAGGTAGGTCGCCTCCAGCGCCTGCAGGGCCGGGCGTGTGCCCGCCGAGCGCGATCAGGCACGGGGCGAGCGGGCACGACGAGCAGGAACAGCAGCCCGGCGAGCACGGCGAAGTGGATGCCCTGCCAGACGGCCGGGCCGACGCGGTGCGGCCGGCCGGCCCCGGTGTACTGGGCGACGAACGTGGAGGTGTAGCCGGCGGTCACCTGGAGCAGGCCGAACGGCAGCCAGAACCACATCACCGCCGGGAACGACGCGGCCATCTCCCGCGGGTCGTGCCAGGACAGCAGGATGGTGTCCACGAACACCTGCACGGTCATGAAGCTCTGGCTGACGATCAGCGGGGCGGCCAGCGTCAGCAGCTCGCGGCTGCCGCCCGGCGGCGGACACGGGCAGTTCGTGCGGCCGCAGGGATGCCGCGGAGGATGCGGTCAATTCGGGAGCTTCCATGTGGTTCGCGCGCTCGGTTCCTGTCGCCCGGGACAGAGGTTGGTGCAAGGACCGCCGAGGCGGACAGGGTCGGCAGCTTGGTTCTTTTGTTTGCTGCACAGGATTTGCCGCGAGTGCAGCGCCAAGCAAGACGATTCATTAGTAGACGTCACGCTCCGCGTGACGATTCCTCACGCGGAGCGTGAGGCCTACGTACCCGGCCGCCGGTTTTGCTGCAATGGTGGCGGACAACTCGGACGCACCGACGCTCCAAAAGGAGTGGGTGGTGCGATAGTCGGGCAGGCAAACGTAGCCACCAAGACATGCAGGAGCGGCAGGGCGTCTCCGTTTGGATGAAAGCCATCCACTCGGAGATGCCCTGTTGATCCCGCGACGAGGCAAAGGCAACCTCGCCGATTTGGTTCCTAGACACCTCTCGGAGGACGGTGTCCGACTAATGAAAGCCTTACGATCCTGCTTGGCCTCATCCGAATCCTGCTGGTGCTGTTGCAAATCGCCGGGGAGAGGATTCGACAGCGAGGCAGCGGCAGGTAGTCAGCCGAGGGCGGGGGCGAGTCGCGATCTCCCCCGCCAGTGCCCACTTTTTACCAACGCGACAACAGGCCGGATGCTCTCGCGTTCGGCGCTATGTTGTAACCGGTTAATTCAATTTGATTTACGTGCCGGCCAGGCGGCGCCCGACGCGACAACGGGCAGGGGTGGCAAGGGCTAGGGCTCGGTGCCCGGGGCTTGGTGTCATTGGGTCCTCGCAAGGATGACCTAATGCACTGGTCGCCAGGCGGTCGAGCATCCCAAATCGTGAGCGAACCGTCCGGGAGCCGGTGCAAACTCGCAGTCACCAGCTCATTGTCGGTTCGGACAAGGCACTCACGTCTGGACGGAATAACCGAACAACCCTGCGAGAGGCTCCGATTCTTGGTCAGGCCCAAAGCCAGGGCGGGAGGACGCAGCCAAGTGATCTCCGACCCTTGGAAGTTCATCCTTCTTCGCCTCAACATCCCAAAGTGCTCGTCGATCTCCGATCCGAATAAATGCCGAGTCCACAAACGCCGGTTGTCCCCGAACCATCGCATCATGGGTGCGCGACGGGCGGAGGTAGTCCTTTCCCGACTCGGACCCGTCGTATGTCACTTCCGACCACCACGCACCCGCCTCGGCCAGCGGCTCGACGGAGATTGTCGCCAACGGGAAGATCGTGTCGCCGAACTTCGACCGCACCAGAGATTCGTCGATCGTAGCGTGAACCGGCTCGTCAACGTTCGCGGCGATGAAAAAGGCTTGGAATGGGTCGCTTGATTCCGATCCCATACCCACATCCACGCCCTCCATGATGCCGGCCGCTTCCGTAGCCAATCGCTGGCACAGGGCCAGCTCGGCCGGATCGACCGCGTGCCGACGAGGGCGCCCTGCCGGGCGATCACGCCGCTCCCGTAGACAACCGCTCGACGAGAGAGTATGTTGTTGGGCCACTCAGCCTCAGTACCACCGACGTCGTAGTTCTCCAAGCAAGCACGGAGGGCGGCGAGTTTCTCGGCATCAGGCTCGAAGTGGGTGATCGGTCCTGGAGTCATCGTGTTACTTCCTCTGCCGTCGAACGCGGCAGTCAGTATGACCGCGAACGACAAGGTTGGGAAGCGAAAACCAAGCGTCGCGCACGAGTCGCTGGGCGAGCCTTGAAATAAAGGTTCACTGGCGCTCACGTCAAGCGATTTCGCGTTACTCCAGCGAGACGACCTCGTGGGGCGAGTCGCGATCTCCCCCGCCGGTCCATTTTTTTGCCAACGCGACGCCCCCGTCAAGGACCTTCGGTCAGGAGCGGCGGCAAGACCAAGAAAAACTTCTGGAGGACACCTTGGCTCCCGTTCGGCTCGCGAAATCCGGTGGAATCGTCTTCATCTCCATGAACCTTGCCGCGTCGCCATCGTATAACTAAGTTATACACTGGTATAGCAAAGTATGATCATTGCGCTTTGGCCGCGGTGACTGAAATGCACACAAAAACCCGTGTCTTTCGTGCGCGGTTCACGCTGATCGAACTGCTCGTCGTCATCGCCATCATCGCCATCCTGATCGGCCTGCTCCTGCCCGCCGTGCAGAAGGTCCGCGAGGCGGCCGCCCGCACCAAGTGCCAGAACAACCTCAAGCAGATCGGCCTGGCCCTGCACCATGTACTGCCGACGCCAACCGCGGCGATTCCCGCGCTCGACCCACGGCACCATCGGAGCTTCGACAAGACCTGGATCTACACGCTCGCCCCTTACATGGAGAACGTCGATCAGATCCGCATCTGCCCAGATCGACCCCAAGGGGCCAGACAGCGGCTCGAAAGAAGGGCACCAGCTACGTCATGAACGAGTACGTCTGCGAGCCGGGCCCCGGCGCGGCCCAGAACCTCATCAGCATGCCGGCCACGTCGCGGACAATCACCGTCTTCACCGTCTCCGACGAGAAGGGCGTCGCCACCACCGAGGACCACACCCATTCGCGCAACTGGTTCAAGTCGACCACGGGCGTGTGGGCCCGCATCTGCTCCGACATCCAGCCGAACCGTTTCGGCAGCGGCATCAACCTGCCCCTCGCGGAACGCGGCTTCGGGCCACGCCAATTACCTCTACGCCGACGGGCACGTGGAACTGATCCCGCGCTCAGATCAAGACCTGGGCGGACACCGGACACAACTTCGCCCTGCCGCCGTCGGATTGACTCTACCCGCTTTCGATCGAACACCATCCCCTGACCGGAGACACGCACATGAGTTGGCAACAGTGGCTTGGTCGCTTGAAGGAAAACGGCACGCGCCAACGGCGACGGTCGGACGGCGCCACGCCGCAGCGCCGCGCGAAACTTCGGCCCGGCGTGGAGCTGCTCGAAGACCGCACCGTGCCGGCGGTCCTTTCGACGTTCCTCACCACCGAGCACGTCGATCTCAATGTCGGCTACACCGGCGGCGCGAGCGGCGTCTGGTCGATTCAGCCGCGCAACAATGACGAATTCCCGGCCGTGTCCTACGCGCCGGACGAGGCGCCTCCTTTACGTCGGCAAACCGGCCCTGACCTCCCGAGCATCCGGGCCGCGTTCGACTTCATCGGCGTGGCGGCGGGCGCGGATTTCTATCAGCTCCCGCAAAGCCAGGACCCGAATCTTCTCTACCTCGGCGGCGCCGCCGGCGGACTGAACCCCGACGACTTCGACCGCTACGACCCGGCCGCCGAGTCCAAGGACCGGGTCAGCGGGTTGGGCCGCTGGCTCAAGCTCAGCCTCGTCGGCGTGCAGCACTTCAGCCCGAACGGCCAACCCGGCACCGGCGCTTCTCCGTGTGGCAGAGCGACGACACCGGCCCCAACGTCTTCATGGCCAGCTACAACGACGGCGTCGCCAATCCCAACGGCAACGGCCTGGACACGACCGACGGCATCAGTGCCGACGACGCCCTCTGGATCATCGCCGGCGGCCACCTCCACTTCAACTGGGGCTTCACCGCACAAGGGCCGCTACGAAGTCACCGTCAAGGCGTCCGGCTACCTGGACGACGGCAACACCACCTCGCTCGGCCAGCTCATCGAAAGCCCGCCGATCACCCTCTACTTCTCCGTCGGCAGCGTCGGCCAGCTCGAGTTCGACGCCGCCAGTTACTCGGTCAACGAAAACGCCGGCACCGCCTCCGTCAACGTCCGCCGCGTCGGCGGCAGCGATGGCCGCATCACGTCAACTCGCTTGCCACCACGGCGGGCTCGGCCACGGCCGGCGCCGATTACACCGACGTCAGCGGCACCGCTGACCTTCAACGACCAGGAGACCGAGAAGACCGTCACCATCCCGATCGTCAACGACGCCGCCATCGAAGCGGACGAGACGGTCAACCTCGCTCTGAGCAACCCCGGCCTCGACCATCGCGGGAGGTCCCGCAGCGTGCCGGTGAAGAAAATCCGCCCGCCGCGCTCGAGCTTCGTGATCGCGAGCTCGGCTGTGAACGTCGAGCCGTCCTTCCGCAGCGCCGGAAGCCTGAGCCGCTGGCCCATGATCCGGCTCTCACCTGTGCTGGCAGCGCGGACGAGCCCTTCCTGGTGACGCTGGCGCAGCTCCTCCGGAACGATGAGGCTCCCCAGGACGCATCCGATCGCTTCTTCGCGGGTCCAGCCGAACGTGTGCTCGGCCGCCGGGTTCCACTCGCGGACGATTCCTTCTTCGTCCATGACGATGATGCAGTCGAGCGAGGAGCCGAGCACGGCTTCCCGCTCCGCTTCGGCCTCGCACGCCCGCTCGAGCGCGCTGTTCAGCTCGCTTGTCAGGCGTTCGAGCTCGCTTTGGAGCGCTGAATCGAGAGGGGAGAGCATCCGGTCGCAATCGGCATTTCCGGCCCGAAATTGAGAAACGTTTGACAGGAACACCTGTTCGGGTATAGAACATACGTTCCCATGATCGCCTGCCTGCTGATCCCCGGTTTCGAGCTCCGCGCCGCGTTGCGGGACAAGCCGAGGCTGGCGCTCGCGCCGGCTGCGCTCGCGCCCGTGCCGGGAACGGAGCCGCTCGTGGGACCGGTCACTGCCGCCGGAGAGCTCGCCGGGGTGCAGCCGGGGATGCGGCTGGGCGAGGCGCTCGCGATGTGCCCGCAGCTCGTCCTCGTCGAGCAGGATCCCGCTGCGGTCGAGCGCGAGTGGGAGGGAGTGCTGCAGGCGGCTCGAAGATTCCGGGTTCGCGGTCGAGCCCGAGGAGCCGGGTCGCGTCTACTTCGAGACGAAGGGCGTCGAGCGGCTGTACGGAGGTCTGGAGGCAGCGCTCGCACGGGCGCTCGCCTCTGTCGGAACTGCCTGGGACCCACGCGCGGGCGCTGCGCAGCGCCGGTTCGCCGCCCTCGCGGCGGCGAGCGTCGCGCGTCCCGGGCAGGCACTCGTCGTCTCGGCCGGGAAGGAGCAGGGGTTCCTCGCTCCGCTGCCGATGTCGCTCCTGCCGCTCCCGGCCGACCGCTATGCAGAGCTCGAAGGACTCGGAGTGCGCAGCTTGGGGGAGCTGGCGGCGCTGCCGGGGGGAGCGGTTGCGGAGCGGCTCGGCCGGGAGGGACGGCAGGCGTGGGCGCTCGCGCGCGGCGGGGAAAGCGCTCGCGTCCGCGGCAGGCGGCCGCCTGCCGAGCTCGTGGAGGCGCTCGAGTTCCCGGAGGCGGTCGGAAACGAGCTGACGCTCCGGCGTGCGTTCGGCTCCCTGCTCGACCGGCTGCTCGCACGGCCGGAGCGGGCGGGACGGCCCTTCCGCAAGGTCGCTCTCTCCGCCCGTCTCGTCGGCGGCGGCTCCTGGCGCCGCACGGTGACGCTGCGCGACCCGACCGCAGACCGGCCGCGCCTGCGCTCGGCGCTCGGCCCGAAGCTGCTCGAGATCCCGGCTCCCGTCCTCGAGCTCCGTCTCGAAGCGGTCGAGCTCTCGGAGTCGGTCGGCCGGCAGCTCGAGCTCGTGAAACCCGTGGGCGACGAGATGAATGCACGTCTGAGCGACGGGTTGCGTCAGGTGCGCGCCAGCACCGGCTCCGGCTCAGTCGTCGCCGTCGTGGAGGTGGCGCCGTGGTCGCGGATTCCCGAAGCACGAGCGCTGTTCGTTCCGCGGGACGAATGACCGTCTTGAGTCGGACTCGTCCGAGGCGTTTACCGTCCGCGCTCGGAGCGAGTCCGGCTGACCTGCGAAGGAGGGGGCTCGACGTGGGCATGGGCATCGTGCTGAGCTCGGCGGGGCGAATCAACGCGCCCCGGCCGGCGCTCGTCGAGGCGAGCCCGGTCGGCGTGCCGGTGCGGGTGAACCGCGAGGGAGTCGCGCTCGTCCGGGAGGAGTGGCGCGTCGTCGACCGCTGGTGGACGGAGGATCCGCTCGACCGTCGCTACTTCGACGTCGTGCTCGAGTCGGGCCAGAACGCGTGCGTCTTCCGCGACGAGGAAGCCGGCTGCTGGTTCAGCCAGCGGGCTTGAGCGCGTGCTGCGCGAAGCGATTCCCACTCGCTCCGCGTGCGTCTCAGGCACGACCACCCATTGCTTGAACGGGCGGCCCTCGCCACCGGGATCGAAGAGGTGCGCTCCTTCGAGGGCGAGCGCCTGGGCATGCGTGTCGGGGTCGGGCAGCTTGAACACCATCGAGCCGCGCGTGAAGCCGGCGACCATCTTCCCGTTCCGCTTCACGCACGGCATGCCCATCATCTGCGAGGGCGTGACGTTGTCGTGCCGAGCGCAGAGGTCGTCGACGAGCTCCTCGTAGCGCTCCTTCGCGTCCACGCGTCGAGTTTACGTCCGGATTTCGAGCGAGCCGTCCGTCCTCGAGCGCGAAGAGGCACGTGAGCCGATTCGAGGCCGGCCCCGGCGCATCCCGCACCTCGATCCGGATCTCTTCCCTGTCGACGAGGAGCGGGCCGGCTTCGGCCGTCACGATCAGCGCTTCCTCGACCGGCCGGCCGCCGTCCGCAGGGGGATCCTCGGAGTCGAAGCCGGGCGTCACGCCGCGAAGGTAGTCGGCGAAGCCGCCGCCTGGAGCATGGAAGTTGAGGTAACGCAGCTCCTCCGTCGGGCTCGCGTTCCGGAACGCGTGGACGACGAACGGCGGCGCAACCACGAGCGATCCCGCCGGGACGGCAGTCTCCTGCCGGTCGGCGCCGAGGCCGATCGTCAGCTCGCCGCCGAGGACGTAGAAGAGGTCGGTGTGGTGCCGGTGGATGTGGGGATTCGCGCCGTCCTTGTCCGGGCCCGAACCGCGTCCACGTCGCGCACAGCACATCGCGGTCGCAGAGGATCTCGACCCGCCGGTCCTCGGAGTCGCCGACCACCTCGCCTTCGCCGGGCACTAGGAGAATCGGTTGGCCTACGTCGAGCTCCACGCACACTCAGCTTATTCATTCCTCGACGGTGCCTCGCACCCTGAGGAGCTGGCGCTGCGGGCGGCGGAGCTCGGCTACGAGGCGCTCGCGCTCACCGACCACGAGGGCGTCTTCGGCTCGCTCGAGCTCGCCCACGCGGCGAAGCTCGTCGGCGTCAGGCCGATCACGGGCGCCGAGGTGACTCTGAGCGGCGGCTCGCACGTGACGCTGCTCGTCGAGTCCTCCCAGGGCTACTCGAACCTCTGCCGGCTGCTCACCGCGGCGCACGCGCCGACACGCGGCCGAAGGAGGGGCGATCTGCTGCCGCCCGCACTCGACCCGGCCTGCTCGCGGAGCTGAACGAGGGGCTCGTGTGCCTCTCCGGCTGCGCGCGGCAGGGCCTCGGCGTGCGTGACCCGAACGCCGCCGCCGCGCTTGCGCAGGCCTTCGGGCCGGAGCGCTTCTACGTCGAGCTGCAACGGCCGTTCGAGCGCGGCGACGCGCGCCGGAACGCACTGCTGCGCGACCTCGCCGCTCATGCGGGAGTGAAGACGGTGGTCACCGGCAACGTCCACGCCCACACCCTGCGCCGCACCGGCGCTCCAGGACGTCCTCGTCGCGATCCACCACAACACCTCGCTCGAGTCGTGCGAGGTCGAGCGGCGCGGCAACCGCGAGAGCATCCTGCGAGCACCCGCGGAGATGCTCGAGCTCTTCCCGGACGACCGCGACGCGGTCCTGCGCACGGCCGAGGTGGCGGCGCGGCTCGAGTTCGACCTGACGCAGGAGCTCGGCTACCGCTACCCGGACTTCTCCGACGGGGCCGAGCCGGCGATCAAGCAGCTCGCCCAGGTCTGCGAGGACGCGTTCGCCGAGCGCTACCCGCCTAGTAACAGACTGTTACTAGGTCAGGCTCGGGCACGGCTGGAGAGTGAGCTCAGATTGATCGACGAGCTCGGTCTCGCCGGCTTCTTCCTCCTCCACTGGGAGGTGCTCGAGCTCGCGCGGGAGATCGCCTGCGGGATCCGCGGGCCTGGATCGCCGCGCCGCTTCTTGCCGCCGGGGAGAGGACGCGGCTCCTCGGTCGGCTCGATCGTCTGCTACCTGACCGGGCTCTCGCACGTCGATCCGGTTGCGCAAAACCTCTCGCTCGGTCGCTTCCTCAACCGCGAGCTCGCTGTCGGTGCCCGACATCGACCTCGACTTCCCGCGCGATATCCGCGAGCAGCTGATCATCGGCGTCACCGAGCGCTACGGCCGCGAGCACGCATCGCTCGTCGCGAGCTTCTCCACCTACCGCGCCCGCGGCGCGATCCGGGACGTCGGCAAGGCGCTCGGCCTTCCGTTCGCAGAGCTGGAGCGGATCGCGCGGGTCTCCGACGGCTGGAACGCGAAGAAGGTCGCCGAGGAGCTCGCGCTCCTGCCCCAGGCCGAGCGGCGGCTGCTCTCTCCGCGCTGGCGCGCCTTCGCCGAGCTCACACACGAGATCGCCGGTCTCCCGCGCCACATCTCGCAGCATCCCGGCGGAATGGTGATCTCCTCGAGGCCGCTCATCGAGCTCGTGCCCGTTCAGCCTGCGGCGATGGCCGGCCGCCAGCTCTGCCAGTGGGACAAGGACTCGTGCGCCGACGCCGGCTTCCTCAAGATCGACCTGCTCGGCCTGGGGATGCTCTCCGCGGTCGAGGATTGCGTCGAGCAGATCGCGGAGAGCTACGGCGAGCCGATCGACCTCTCGCGGATCCCGCTCGACGACGGCGACGTCTTTGCGGAGATCCAGCGCGCCGACACGATCGGCGACTTCCAGATCGAGAGCCGCGCGCAGATGCAGAGCCTGCTGCGGACGAAGCCGGCGAACATCGACGACCTGACCGTGCAGGTGGCGCTCGTGCGGCCGGGGCCGATCCAGGGCAAGGCGGTGCATCCCGTACATCGACGCCCGCGAGCGGCTTCGCGTCGATCCCACGTACGTGCCGCCCGTCGACCACGAGCTGCTGCGCGAGCCGCTCCGCGACACGCACGGTGTCGTCGTCTTCCAGGACCAGGTGCTCGAGGTGGCGATGGCGCTCGCGGGCTTCACGATCGGCGAGGCGGAAGGGTTGCGGCGGGCGATGAGCCGGAAGCGGAGCGAGGAGGCCATCGAGGCCTTCCGCCAGCGCTTCATCGAAGGCGCCGCGAGGAACGGCGTCAGTGCGGAGGCCGCGGACCTCGTCTACGACAAGCTGGCGGCGTTCTCCGGCTTCGGCTTCCCGAAGTCGCATGCCGCCGCGTTCGGCCTGCTCGGCTACCAGTCCGCGTGGCTTCGCCACCACTATCCGGCCGAGTTCCTCTGCTCGCTCCTGAACGCCCAGCCGATGGGCTTCTACCCGCCCTCGAGCCTCGTTCGGGACGCACAGCGGCGCGGGGTGGAGGTGCGGCCGCCGGACGTAAATCTGAGCAGCGTCGGCTGCACCCTCGACGAGGGCGCAGTGCGGCTGGGGCTCTCCTACGTGAAGTCGGTCGGCAACGACGACGCGGAGGCGCTCGTCGCCGAGCGTGAAGCGAACGGCCTGTATCTAGGCGTCGCGCGATCTCTCTCGCCGGGTGCCACTCGACGCGCGCGAGCTCGAAGCGCTCCTCCGCAGCGGTGCCTGCGACTGCTGGGGGAAGCGGCGCGACCTGCTCTGGGAGCTCGGCCTCGTCGTCCGTCCGAAGACGGTCCAGCGCGAGAACAAGCAGCTGACCCTCGAGCTCGACCCGACCGCGGCGACTCCCGGCCTGCGCGATCTGAACGCGTGGGAGCGGATGCTCGCCGACTACTCGATGACGAGCGTCTCGATCGACATGCACCCGCTGACGCTGCTGCGCCCGCACCTGCCGCCCGGCGTGCTCCCGAGTGACGAGCTGAACGAGGCACCGCACCGGAGCCGGGTCGCGTTCGCCGGGATGGCAGTGGCGCGGCAGCGTCCGGCGACCGCGAGCGGGATCGTCTTCATGCTGCTCGAGGACGAGCTCGGCCAGGTGAACCTGATCGTCTCGCCGGAGATCTACGAGCGGAATCGCGCGATCGTCAGGGGCGAGCCGCTGCTGCTCGTCCGCGGCCGCTTCGAGCGGATCAAGGAGAACCGGAACATCATCGTCGACACGCTCGAGAGCCTCGGCCCGCTCGCCCGCAAGCTCGCGAGCAGCGACGTCGGCGCCGCTCTACCCGCCGCACATCACTTCGGACATCGCTGAGGACTCAGCGGCCGTTCTCGGCCAGTGCCTTGTCGAGCAGGAGCGCCGTGTTGATCGAGCCCGATGTGCGAGAACGCCTGCGGGAAGTTGCCGACGAGCCGCTCGAGCTTTGGGTCGTACTCCTCCGACAGCAGGCCGAGATCGTTGCGGAGCGTCAGCAGGCGGTCGAACATCTCGCAGGCCTCCTCGAGCTCCCCGAGCAGGACGAGGTTGTCGATGAACCAGAAGGTGCAGAGGAAGAACGCGCCTTCGCCGGGCGGCAGGCCGTCGACGCTCGCCGTCTCCTCGTCGTGCCGGTACCTGAGCACGAAGCCGTCCTGCATCAGCTCGCGCCGAACCGCCTCGAGCGTGCCGCGAACGCGCGGATCGTCGGCCGGCAGGAAACCGAAGAGCGGGATCGTCAGCAGGCTCGCGTCGAGGCGCTTCGAGTCGTAGGACTCGACGAACGAGCCGAGCTCCTCGTCGTAGCCGCGCTCGAGCACCTCCGCGTGGATCTCGTCGCGAACGCGCGCGCCACCGGTCGACCGCTCCCTCCCGGCCGTACTCCTCGACGGCCTTGACGCCACGGTCGAATCGCGACCCACGCCATCACCTTCGAGTGGGTGAAGTGACGGCGTGGCCCGCGCACCTCCCAGATTCCCTCGTCGGGCTCGTGCCAGCGCCGCTCGAGGTTCGCGAGCATCACTCTCTGGATCGCCCACGACTGGTCGTCCGGCTCGATCTCGCGCCGGCGAGCCTGGTGGAGCACGTCCAGGACCTCGCCGTAGACGTCGAGCTGGAACTGCGTGCTGGCGCTGTTGCCGACGCGGACGGGGCGTGAGTTCTCGTAGCCGGTGAGCCAGGGGAGCTCGTACTCCGTCAAGCGCCGCTCGCCGGCGGCGCCGTACATGATCTGGAGGTCGTCCGGGTCGCCCGCGACCGCTCGCAGCAGCCAGCTGCGCCACGCCTCGCGCCTCGTCGCGGAAGCCGCACTCGAGCAGCGCGTCGAGCGCGAACGTCGCGTCGCGCAGCCAGCAGTAGCGGTAGTCCCAGTTCCGGGTGCCGCCGATCTGCTCCGGGAGAGACGTCGTCGGCGCCGCCACGATGCCGCCGGTGGGCTGGTAGGTGAGCGCCTTCAGCGTGATCAGCGAGCGCCGCACGGACTCCTGCCAGCGGCCCTTGTACGTGCAGTTCTCGAGCCACTCGCGCCAGAACGAGCAGGTGTCCTCGAGCGCCTGCGTCCGGGTCGATCGGCTCCGGGAGCCGTCGTGCACGTGATGTGACGGAAACCACGTCAGGACGAACGAGGCTCGCTCCCCGGCCTCGACAGTGAACTCCGACACGGTGCGAAGGTTCTCTCCGCGCACCGGCGTCGGCGTTCGCAGCGTGAGCGCGTCCGGCCCGGCGATGGCGACACGCATCGTCCTCGCCGATGCGGCGCACCCACGGCAGGATCTCGCCGTAGCCGAACCGGATGACGAGCTCCATCCTGATCGGCACCGATCCCTCGATGCCCTCGACGATCCGCACGACGTCCGGTTCCTCGCCGCGAGGCGGCATGAAGTCGATCGACGCGGACGACGCCGGACTCGCAATGGAAGTCGAGCTCGTGCACGAGGGTGCCTTCGCGGTAGCGCCGCTCGGTGTGGTTCACCTCGCAGTCCGGAGCGAGCAACCAGCGGCCGTCCCACTCGTCCCCGAGCAGCGACGGCGAAGCAGGAGTCCGAGTCGAAGCGGGGCAGGCAGAGCCAGTCGATCGAGCCGTTACGGCCGACGAGCGCAGCGGTCTGCAGATCGCTGATCAGGCCGTAGTCCTCGAGCTTCATCGCGCCGTTCCTAGAGTGCCGCCGTCAGGGTCGGGAAGCGCTTTCGCGCGGCGCGGCCGAACGCCTGCTCGTAGGCCTCCCGCGAGTCGGCGTCGAGCGTCGACGCGTACGTGTCGCGCAGCTCCTCGAGCCTCTCGACGACCGACTCGAGCACGAGCTGATAGTCCCTGTACGCCTCCTCGGCGTCACTCGCGCTCGGCGTCGTCGTACGCGCGGACTGCCGTGTCGGCTTCCCGCAGGAGCTCGGCTTCGTCTTCCTCGAACAGGTCGAGCTGGCGGCGCACCAGGTCGCCGAAGCGGTCGCGGCGGAAGATCACGCCAGCTCGCCGTAGAGCTCGAGGTGGGCGCGAGCGCGACGGCGTCCCACGAGAGCTCCTCGCGCGCGCGAAGCGCTCCGGCGCGAGCTTCGGCGAGAGCCGCCTCGTCGTCGAGCAGCTCTCGCACAGCGTTGCCGAGGCCGGCAACGTCGTCCGGTGGGACAACGCGGCCTGCACCGAAGGTCGCGACCGTTTCGCCGAGACCGCCGACGTCGTACACGACCGCCGGGACCCCGGCGCCGAGCGCCTGCAGCAGCGCGCCGCTCTGGTCGAGCTCGGCGCGGTACGGGAAGACGGCGACGGTGGAGTCGCCGAGCGCCCGTTCGAGCTCGGCCGCCGAGAGGTAGCCGAGCCGCAGCTCCGCACCGTCGAGCGCGGGCAGCGGATCTGCCGCGTCGCCTGCGACGAGCAACCGAGCCCCTGCGGCTCGTGCCGCCTCGGCCGAATGCTCGATCTGCTTGTACGGGCGCACCATCCCGAGCGCGAGCACGGTCGCGTCCGTCGTCGCGCCGCTCCGGATCGCTGGGAACACGGGGTGGGGGATGACGCGCAGCTTGCCGTCCGGAACGCCGAACTCGACGAGTGTCCGCGCGTCCGCGCTCGGAGTGGACGACGATCCGCTCGAAGCGGCCGAACATGCGCCGCCAGAGCCCCGCTTTGTGCGCCGTCCGCCGCGGCAGCAGGTCGTGCGCGGTCAACACGAGCGGCGCGCGATGGCGGAGCAGCCAGGGCGTCGAGCTCCGGTGCCGCGAGCCACTGCATGTGGACGACGTCGGCACGAACGGCGGCGAGCCGACGCGAGACCGAGCGGGTGCTCGAGCGCCTTCACGGGCAGCCGCAGAGCGCGAGCGCTGGAAGAGCGCGCGACGACAGCGGATAGAAGATCTCGCGCCGCCGATACCCCGCGGGCTCCGCGACGGCGCCGAAGCGAAAGCGGGAGGTGACGAGCTCGACGTCGGCTCCTGCGCGGGCGAGCGCCGCTGCGAGCTCGTGGTCGTACGGGGGCGTGAACGCGGGTGGGTCGGCGATGACGACGCGCATCGCTCGTAGGGTATTCCAGCGATGCTCGTCCGCAGCTGGAACCTCTTTCACGGAAACACCCTCCCGCCGGGTCGGCGCAGCCACCTGGAGGAGATGGTCCGGCTCGCGGTCGCCGACCGGCCGGACGTGCTGTGCCTCCAGGAGGTGCCGCCCTGGGCGCTGCCGCTGCTGCCGCGCTGGAGCGGGATGACCGAGCGTCACGTCATCACTCGCAGGGGGCCGCTCGGCGCCCGGCTCGGCGGTGTGATCACGCGGCTCAACAACGGCTTCTTCCGCTCCCGCTCGCGGGCCAGGCGAACGCGATCCTGCTCGCGGCCGGTCTCGAGCCGCTCGAGCACCACTCGCTCAGGATCGACGAGCGGCGCACGGAGCCGCGCTACTGCCATGCCGTCACGCTCGACGGGCTCGTCGTCGGGAACCTTCACGCCACCAGCGACATCCGTCACCCGGAGTTCCCGGCGGCCGAGATCGTGCGCGCGGAGGCGTTCGTCACCGAGATCGCGGGCGGCCTTCCGTGCGTGCTCGCGGGCGACTTCAACGTTCGCGCCCAGCACCTGCGCGAGCTTCAGGGCTGGTCGGCTCGCGGGCCTGGCATCGACCACGTTCTCGTGCGCGGGCTCGACGGCCTCGCCGCTCAGCACGTGGCCGCTCGAGCGCCGCAGCCAGAATGGCGCCGTGCTCTCCGATCACGCCCCCGTCGAGGTCACGATCGGATGACGCCGGCAGAGGCGCGCGCGCTCTTCCCGGTCCTCGAGCGCGTCGCGTATCTCAACGCCGGCACGTTCGGCCCGCTCGCCCGGCCGACGTTCGACGTCGGTGCAGCAACAGCTGCAGGCCGACCTGGAGCAGCGGTCGAGTGGGGAAGCCGTACTTCGACCGCCATCTGCAGCTGCGAACCGACGTACGCGCGGCTCTCGCAGCGCTCGTGGGCGTCGAGCCGGAGCACGTCTCGCTGACGAGCTCGACGACGGACGGCTGCAACATCGTGCTCGCAGGTCTCGACCTCGGGCCGGACGACGAGATCGTCATGACTCGTGAGGAGCACTTCGGCCTGATCGGGCCGGTGCACGCGAGCGGCGCCCGCGTCGTCGTGGTCGACGCCGATCCCGGACGCGGTCCTCGCTGCCGTCACGCCGCGCACCCGCCTGCTCGCCCTCTCGCACGTGCTCTGGACGAGCGGACGCTTGCTGCCGGTGCACGAGCTGCGCGAGCGCTCGGGCGTCCCGATCCTCGTCGACGGCGCCCAGTCGGTGGGCGCGATCCCGGTCGACGCGAACGGGCCTCGACTTCCTGACGATCTCCGGCCAGAAGTGGCTGTGCGGGCCGGATTCGACCGGTGCGCTCGTCGTCTCCGACCCTGAGCGGCTGCGCGTCGCCCGGCCGAGCTACTTCTCCCAGTCGGCCCACGAGCCGTCGGGCAGCTTCGAGCCCGCAGCCGGCGCGGCCCGCTTCGATCCCGGCTGGATCCCGACGGCCAGCCTCGCAGGGTTTCTGACCGCGCTCGAACTGCCGCCCGACTGGGCGGTTCGAACGGGCCGAGGAACAGGCGCGCCGCTGCCGGGAGCTGCTGGAGCCCCATGTCGAGCTCGTGCCGGGGGACGCGACGCTCGTCGCGTTCCGGGCGGAGGATCCGCCGGCACTCGTCGCCCGCCTCGCGGAGGCGGACGTCGCGGTCCGCGACATCCCCGGCAGCGGCCTCGTCCGCGTCTCCTGTGGCTGGTGGACGAACGAGGACGACCTCTCACGCCTCGCCGCCGCCTTGTAACAGTCTGTTACTAGGCGGTGCGGTCGACGTCCGCCGCGGTGCGCAGGCCGAGCTCCTTCGAGATCGGCTGCAGCGCGGCGACGACGTTCGCGATGTGCTCGTCCAGCTCGACCCCGATCAGCTCGGCGCCGGCGTACACCTCGTCGCGGTGCACGCCTGCCGCGAAGGACGGCTGCTTCAGCTTCTTCTTCACCGACTTGGGCTCGAGCCCGTCGAGGCCGGCAGGACGCACGAGCCCGCACGCGTGCACGAAGCCGGAGATCTCGTCGCAGGCGAAGAGCGTCTTCTTCAGCGGCGTGTCCCGCTCCAGCCCCAGGTGCTCGGCGTGGGAGAGGATCGCCTCGATCACTTCCTCCGGATACCCCTCCTCGCGGAGAATCGGCGCGCCGTCCTGCGGGTGCTTGTCGAGCGTGGGGTGGATCTCGTAGTCGAAGTCGTGGAGGAGCGCAACGACGCCCCACAGCTCCTCGTCCTCGCCGAATCGGCGCGCGTACGAGCGCGTCGAGGCCTCGACGGCGAGCGCGTGCCGAAGCAGCGATTCGCTCTTCGTGTACTGCGTCAGCGTCTCCCACGCCCTGTCGCGCGACAGCTCCATCGGACGTCTACGATACCCCGCCTCATGAGCGCGACTACGCTAGCCACCGGAATGCAGTCCTTCGTGATCGAGGGCGGGCGGCCCCTCGGCGGGACGATCCGCGCCGCCGGGAACAAGAACGGCGCCCTCCCGATCCTTGCCGCGTGCGCGCTCGCAACGGAGCCTGTGCAGCTGACGAACGTGCCGCGGATCCGCGACGTCCAGACGATGGTCGAGCTGCTCGCGGACATCGGCGCCGAGGTCGAGCTGACCGCCGAGAACGACATCCGCGTCGATCCGACGGGCATCCACAAGACCGAGCTCGACGAGGAGCTCTGCCGCCGCATCCGGGCGTCGTTCCTGCTCGCCGGTCCGCTCCTTGCCCGCTTCGGCCGCGTCACCGTGCCTCCGCCCGGCGGCGACGTGATCGGGCGCCGGCGCCTCGATCCGCACATTCACGGGCTGGCGGAGCTCGGCGCGGAGATCTCGATCGACGGGCGCTACGAGATGAGCACGCCCGGGCTTCGCGGCAAGTCCGTCTTCCTCGACGAGGCGAGCGTGATGGCGACGGAGAACGTCGTCATGGCCGCCGTGCTCGCCGAGGGCGAGACGGTGATCGGGAATGCGGCCTGCGAGCCGCACGTCCAGGACCTCTGCCGCTTCCTGGTCTCGCTCGGCGCGCAGATCGAGGGGATCGAGTCGAACGTTCTCCGCATCCAGGGAGTGCCGCAGCTCGGCGGCGGCTCGTGGCGCGTCGCGCCGGAGCACATCGAGGTCGGGAGCTTCATCGGCCTCGCCGCGGCGACGGGAAGCGATCTCACGATCGAGGACGTCGAGCCGCATGATCTCGTTTCGATCCTGCCGGCCTTCGAGCGCCTCGGCGTTCGGGTCGAGGTGGGGGAGACGACGATCCGCGTGCCGCCCGGGCAGGACCTCGTGATCCAGGACGATCTCGGTGGGCAGATTCCGAAGATCGAGGACGGCCCGTGGCCCGCCTTCCCGGCCGACCTCACGTCGATCGCCGTCGTCACCGCGACGCAGGCGCACGGAACGGTGCTCGTCTTCGAGAAGATGTTCGAGAGCCGGCTCTTCTTCGTGGACAAGCTCGTCGCGATGGGAGCACGCATCATCCTCTGCGACCCGCACCGGGCGGTCGTCACCGGCCCCGCGCGCCTCTACGGCGAGCGCCTGACGAGCCCGGACATCCGCGCCGGCATGGCGATGCTGATCGCTGCGCTCTGCGCCGAAGGGCACATCGACGATCGGGAACGTCGGCGAGATCGACCGCGGCTACGAGCGCATCGACGAGCGCCTGCGGAATCTCGGCGCCCACATCGAGCGCATCGAGGCCTGACTCTCAGCCGAGCTGTTACTGACCGTGCCTGCGCCCTGGCCACAGCCGCCGCGACGTCGAGGATGCCGTAGCCCAGCTCGCGGTTCCACTTTCCCCGCCCTGACGCTGTCTGCTCGAGGATCGAGGCCACCTGGTCGGCCCGCAGCGCGGGGTTCGCCGCCCACACCAGTGCTGCAGCGCCGGACACCTGCGGCGCCGCGAACGAGGTGCCGTTGGCATAGCCGTAGAGGCCACTGTGCGAGCCGGGCAATGCGACGCGCGGGTACCGCGACTCGGATGACGATGCGGAGACCGCGCCGAACACCGCCTCACCGGGCGCGGCCAGGGAAATGTGGGTGCCCGTGTTCGAGAACGATGCGCGGGCGCCGGACCGGGTCGAGGCGCCGACCGAGAGGCCGCGTCCGCCGATCCCGCGTGAGCCGACCGGCTGGAGCAGCGCCGCCGGATACTCGACCGGGTTCCCGCCTCGGCTGCTGTTGCCCACCGCCGCAACGAGCAGGGCGCCCTTGGCAACGGCGTAGTCGATCGCGCGGCGCTCGACCGTAGAGGTCGTCGGGCCTCCGAGGCTGAGATTGATGATCCGCGCGCCATGATCGACGGCGTAGACGATCGCGGCGGCCTCGTCGAGGTCGGTGAACGAGCCTTGCCGGTCGGCCGCCTGGATCACCATCAGCCGCGCTTCGCCGGAGCTGCCTGCGACTCCGTCGCCGTTCGAGGTCGAGCCGGCCGCGAGCGAGGCCACGAACGTGCCGTGGCCGTTCAAGTCCCTCACACCGGCGCGCTTCGTCCTCACGCTGTATGTCCGCGGCGCCTTCGCGGCGAGGTCTGGAGCTGCCAGGTCGGCGCCGGTGTCGATCACGGCGATCGTGATTCCGGCTGCCGCCTGTGCCACCGCTTCCGGGACCTGGTCGGCATGCGTCGCGGCGTACTGCCACTGGAATGCGGTGTCAGGCGAGGCGACGAGGCTCGGCTCTGCCCGCGAGTGCCGGGCGGACGTTCGCTCGACGTGCGTGATTCCCGGCTCGCGGGCGAGCTCGAGCGCGAACGTCTCGGCGTCACCTGCCGGCCGAAGCTCGGCGACTCCCAGTGCGGGGATCCTGCGCACGACCCGGGCGGGATGGCGCTCGAGGGCCTGCCGCAGGGCTCCCTCGCTCGCGTAGGAAACGACTGCGATTGCCGGCCGACCTCGCCACGGAGGCACCGCGGCTGGATCCGGGCATGGCTGCGCCCGCGATCACAAAAGTCGCCAAAGCGGCGATCCCGCAGAGGTTGACAAGCCGCATCCAGTTCTCCCTTGACTGGAGGATTCAGACGAATCCGCTCAAATGATCGGCGGTTACCCCGAAAAATGAAACTCCCCGATTCGCTAGGCTCGCGATCCAATGAGTGCCCGGGTTTCCTCAGGAAATGGAACGACGAACGTCGCCACGGGCATCCCGGTCCTCGACCATCTGCTGACGCTGATGGCGCGGAGCGGTCGCTTCGAGCTCGCTCTCGAACTGGCGCCGGGTGACGCGGAGGCCGAGGTCGCGGAAGCGGGCCGGGCGCTCGGCGAGGCGTTCGCCGGCCTGCTGCGCGCCGACGGAGCCTACGGTCACGGCTCGGCGTTCCTGCCGGCGGAGGAAGCTCTTGCGCAGGTGGCGCTCGAGGTCTCGGAGCGGCCCACTCGTGGCGAGCAACGTCGATCTGACCGAGGCGCGCGCCGGAGGGCTCGGCAGCGACCTCGCTGCGCGCTTCCTCGACGCGTTCGCGCACGCGGCGGGGCTGACGCTGCACGTCCGGCTGATCGACGGCGAGGACTCGCGCCATGTCCTCGAGGCCATCTTCAAGGCGCTCGGCGCCGCTCTTGCGCAAGCGTCCAACCCGAGCCTGAACCCGACAAGGAGAGCCCGTGGCAGAGAAGGAGATCGTCCGCACCGAGCGTGCGCCCGCCCCGTTCGAGGGAGCGCCCTACAACCAGGCCGTCAAGGTCGGCGGCCTCGTCTTCGTCGCCGGCCAGCTCGGCCTCGCCCCGGACGGGAGCGGGATGGTGGGCGGAGGCGTCGCCGAGCAGACCGAGCAGGCGCTGCAGAACCTGAGTGCGATCCTGGAAGAGGCGGGGAGCAGCCTGGACAAGCTCGCGAAGACGACGGTCTTCCTGCAGAACCTCGACGACTTCGCGGCCATGAACGAGGTGTACGCCGCGCATGTCGGCGACCGCCCGCCCGCGAGGTCGACGGTCGAGGTCGCCAAGCTCCCGTCCGGCGCGCTCGTCGAGATCGAGGCGATCGCCCACGTCTGACCAGAATGTTCGCGCGCCGTGCGTCGATCCAAGTAACAGACTGTTACTTGGCGCAGAATGCCGACGTGTGGGACTCGGTCGCCGACTACGTGCACTCCCTCGGCCTCGACGCCTACGTCGTCGGGGGCGCGGTGCGCGACCAGCTGCTCGGGATCCCGGTCAAGGATCTCGACTTCGTGGTCCCGGGCGTGGGCCACGCCGAGCTGCGGGCCGCGCTCGAGCCGCACGGCAAGGTCGAGGATCTCGTGGTCGCAGACCAGCGGGTCGGCGTTCGCCTGCTGCCGCGCGACAAGGCGGCTCGGGCTCTCCAGCCGGGAGGAATCGAGTTCGCGCCACCGCGGGTCGAGCGCTCGACCGGCCCCGGCCGGCATGACTTCGAGATCGTCGCCGACGCCGGAATCTCGCTCGAGCAGGACATGGAGCGGCGGGACTTCACGATCAATGCCATCGCCCGCCGGCTCGAGACCGGCGAGGTGCTCGATCCGCTCGGCGGCCGCGCCGATCTCGATCGGAGGATCCTCCGCACGACGAGCCCGACGAGCTTTCGAGACGACCCGCTGCGGATCGTGCGCGGGCTTCGCTTCGTCTCTCAGCTCGACGTCGATCCCGACGAGGACACGCTGCGCCAGATGCGTGAGTGGGCGCCGCAGATCGACCACGTCTCGGGCGAGCGGATCGGCGGCGGGCTCGCGGCGGACGGAATGGGCGAGCTCTCGAAGCTCCTGATGGGCGCGAAGCCCGCGAAGGCGCTGCGGCTCGCCCGCGACGCGGGCGTGCTCGTCCACCTGCTGCCGGAGATGGAGCCCGCGATCGGCTTCGACCAGGAGAGCCGCTACCACGACCTGCCGCTCGACGAGCACACGTTCCGAGGTCGTTCAGGCGGCTGCCGATGCCGGTGCGCCACTGCGGGTGCGTCTCGCGGCGCTGCTCCACGATCTCGGCAAGCCGCAGTCGGCATGGCGCGGCACCGACGGTCGCCTGCACTTCTACGCGAAGCCGAAGCTGGGAAAGCGAAGCCACGAGGAGATCGGCGCCCAGATCGCCTCGCGCGATCCTCAACCGGCTGCGCTATCCGGCCAAGCTGCGGCAACGGGTCCGGGCGATCGTGCTCGAGCACATGTTCGGAGTGACGTCGCCGACGGACACTGCAAAGGCGCGGAAGTTCCTCCACCGCCACGGCGACGAGCTCGCGTTCGATCTCGTGGCCCACAAGCGGGCCGACCTCCAGGGCAAGCGGGAGAGCCCGAACGAGGCGGCCCGCGATGAGCTCGACCGTCTCGATCGCTTCCGCGAGACGCTCGTGCGACGAGCTCGACAGTCCGCACCGCCTCGATCAGCTCGCCGTCGACGGGAACGATTTGATCGAGCTCGGCTGGCAGCCCGGCCCGGCGCTCGGCGCCGCTCTCGACCACCTGCTCGCCTGCGTGATCGGCGACCCGCAGCCTGAACGAACGCGAGTGGCTGCTCGCCGAGGCCGAGAGGCAGCGGCGCGAATGATCCGCTGGCGCCCACCGGGTCCGTACGAGGTCGCCTTCTCGACTCGCGAAGGCGGCGTCAGCGAAGGGCCCGTTCGCCTCGCTGAACCTCGGCCGCATGAGCGGCGACGACGTCGATCGCGTCGACGAGAACCGGCGGCGGCTGTGCGCCGAAGTCGGAGCCGATCCGCTGCGGCTCGCACTCAACCGGCAGGTTCACTCGACGCTCGTGCACCGCGCCGAGCCGGGAGCGCGCGGCGAGCCCGGTGACGGCCTGTGGACGGAGGAGCCGGATCTGCCGCTCCTCGCGCTCACCGCAGACTGTGTCCCGATCGCGCTCGCTCGCGTGGGCGGCGACCGTCCGGGCGTCGCCGTCCTCCATGTCGGCTGGCGGGGCCTGCTCGCGGGGATCGTCGCCAGGGAGCGACCGGGCGCTCGGCGGGCGCGTCCACGCGGCGGTGGGTCCCGCGATCGGACCGTGCTGCTACGAGGTGGGCGCCGAGGTGGCAGAGCCGTTCGCGGCCGCGTTCGGGCCGGACGTGCTGCGCGGCCGGAAGCTCGATCTCTGGAGCGCCGCCGACAGCGCGCTGCGGGAGGCCGGCGTCGAGGAGGTCGAACGGGTCGACCTCTGCACCCGCTGCAATCCGGACCTCTTCTTCTCGCATCGGCGCACCGGCCTGCCGCGGGGCGGCCAGGGAGTGATCGCGCGTGTCGCCTGAGAAGGTGCGGGCCGCCTACGAGCGCATCCAGGCCGAGGTCGGACCGAACGTGACGGTCGTCGCGGCAACCAAGTACGTCTCGCTCGAGGAGATGGCCGTCCTGGCCGAGGCGGGCGTCGAGGTCGTGGGGGAGAACCGGGCGCAGGACCTCGAACGCAAGCATGCCGCCTACGGCGACGCCTTCCGCTGGCACTTCATCGGCCACCTGCAGTCCAACAAGGCGAAGGTCGTGAACGCCACCTGCGAGCTCGTTCATTCGCTCGGATCGGAGTCCGCGGCATCGCGCCTCACCGTCCCTGCGCTCATCGAGGTGAACCTCTCCGGCGAGGACTCGAAGTCGGGCGTGCCGCCCGAGCAGCTTGCCCGACCTGTTGCGCTCCTACGGAGACGTACGCGGCCTGATGACCATGCCGCCGGCGGCAGTCGATCCCGAAGCATCGCGCCCGTTCTTCCGCCGCCTGCGGGAGCTCGCAGCCGAGTACGACCTCCCCGAGCTCTCGATGGGCACCTCGCAGGACTACCGCGTTGCGGCGGAGGAGGGAGCCACGCTCGTGCGTGTCGGCTCCGTCTTCTATGAGCAATAATCTCCTGCACACATGGGATTTGCTGATGTCTGGAGCCGCACGCTCGTCTACTTCGGGATCGCCGAGGAGGACGACTGGGACGAGGACGGCTACGCCACGAACGAGGAGCTCGAGCGGAGCTACGGCGCCCGTGAGCGGGCAAACGTGCGCCGCCTGCAGCCGCGTCGCGGGCGCGATTTCGACGACTGGACCGACTCCGAGCCGGAGGCCGAAGCGGCAGCGGCTCCGGCCGGCCAGGCGCCTCCGCGGCGTCGAGGCGGTGCCGAATCCGGCCGCCGTAAAGGTGCACCTGATCCTGCCGCGCAGCTTCAACGACGCGCAGCAGATCGCGGACCGCTTCAAGGACGGCGTCCCGGTCATCCTCAACCTCCAGAGCGCCGACCAGGACCTGTCGAAGCGGCTGATCGACTTCGCGAGCGGCCTCACCTACGCGCTCGACGGCGGCATGCAGCGGGTCGCCGACAAGGTCTTCCTCCTGACGCCGCGCAACGTCGAGGTCTCCGCCGAGGAGCGAGCCCGCATGCTCGAACGCGGCGGCTTCTTCAACCAAGCGTAGGAAAGCCGGGAAACGGGGCGAAGGAAGCGGGCATGGGCGACCTCTCGCTTGTTCGGCTTGCTCGCCGACGTGGGCTCCTCCCTCGCGAGCTTCGTCGGGGTGTTCATCTTCGTCTACATCCTGCTGCTCTTCGCCTACATCCTCACGTCCTGGATTCGGCTTCCGTACAACCCGTGGCTGAACCGTGTGCAGCGCTTTCTCTACGACGTCTGCGACCCGTACCTGCGGATCTTCCGCCGCTTTCTGCCGCCGCTCGGACCGCTCGACCTCTCGCCGATGGTCGGCGATCATCACCCTCTTGATCATCTCAGAACTCGCTCGTCTCGCTGCTCGAGCGCCTGTAGAAACGGAGAACGCCGAATGGCCCTGACACCCGTCGAGATCCGCCACCTCAAGCCGGCCCGCGGCTTCCTCGGCTACAAGCGCGCCGTGGTCGATCGCCTGCTGGTCGAGATCGCCGAGAGCTACGGGGACGTCTGGCGCGACCGCGCTGACCTCACCGACAAGGTCGAGCAGCTCGAGCTCGACCTCGTTCGCCACAAGGAGCTCGAAGGCCTGCTTCGCACCACGCTCGTCTCGGCGGAGAGCGCGGCGCAGCAGCTGCGCGAGCAGGCGCGGAAGGAGGCCGAGGGCGTGGTCGCCGAGGCGCACGCCGAGGCGCGCGCGATCTCCCGTCGCGCCAGCGCCGAGAAGGAGCGCCTCGAGACGCGAGCTCCGGCGAATCAAGTCGCTGCTGCACTCCGCGCTCGACAGCCTCGACGAGGCTGACCTCGACGCCCGCGAGCCTGTGGGCGAGTCCACAGGCGAGATCCGCCGCATGATTTCGTTGAACGTCGGCCCGTCTCCTGAGGCCCACTATCCTTAGGGCTGTGGCCCCGACGACCAGACTGCGGCTGAGAGTCGCCCCAGGCGCCTCCCGCTCACCCGGGATCGTCGGCAGGCACGGTGAGGCGTGGAAAGTGCGCGTCGGCGCACCACCGGAGCGCGGGAAGGCAAACGAGGCGGTGCTCGCCTTGCTCGCCGAGGTTCTGGCCGTTCCCCGCTCGAGCGTCGACGCTCGTCTCGGGCGGCGGCTCGCGAGACAAGATCGTCGAGCTGGCCGGCATCGAGCCGGACGAGATCGACCGACGGCTCGCCATTGCGGGCGGACAGGAGACCGGGTGACCATCGACGCGGACCACTTCCGCGCGGAGCTCCAGCAGCACCGTGAGCGGCTGCTGGGCACGATCAAGCACCACGACATCGGCAACTCGTCTCTCACCGAAGAGACAGGCGAGCTGATGTCGTCGAGCGCCGACAACCACCTGGCGGACACGGCCAGCGAGACGTACGAGCGCGAGCTCGACGAAGGGCTCGAGGACGACGCACGGGACCAGCTCCGCCAGGTCGACGAGGCGCTCGCCCGGCTCGACGCACGGCACGTACGGCACCTGCTCCGTCTGCGGCAAGGAGATCCCGGTCGAGCGGCTCGAAGCGGTGCCCTGGACGACGCTCTGCATCGACGACGCACGGAAGTTGCAGCGTTGACCGAGCCGGCCAGACGCGAGCAGTCCCCGCCCCTCGACGTCCGCGTCGGATCCTCGACCAACGCGGTGCGGCCGATCCTCGTCGGGGAGCGGCCGCTCGGCGCTGGTCCCGCAGCAGTGGCTCGGGCTCGGCTTCGATCGCCGTCGCGGCAATCGTCGCCGACCAGCTGACGAAGCAGGTCGTCGCGCGCACGCTCGCGCTCGGCGAGGAAGTGGAGATCGCCGGCCCGTTCTCGATCCACCACGTGCACAACTCGGGGATCGCGTTCGGGCTCTTCTCGAGCGCGACGTCCGTCGTCGTCGCCCTGACGGCGCTCGCCGTGCTCTGGATGCTCGTCTTCTTCGCGCGCTCCGGCGCCCGCCACCCGGTGCTCCCGGTTGCGCTCGGCCTGGTGCTCGGAGGCAGCGTCGCGAACCTGCTCGACCGCGTCCGCCTGGGGCACGTCACCGACTTCCTCGACTTCCGGTTCTGGCCCGCGTTCAACCTCGCCGACCTCTTCATCGTCGTCGGGGTGGCGAGCCTCTTCGGCGCGCTTGCCGGCGCCGACCACCGCTCGAAGCGCCGCCCGAGCCCGCTTGGCAACTCTCCGCTTTCGCGCCCCTGAGGCCGAGCGTCTCGATCGAGCGCTCGCAGGACGCCCGGAGGTCGGCTCGCGCGGCCTCGCCGAACGGCTGATCGCCGACGGCGCCGTCCTCGTCGACGGTGAGCCCCGCGCCAAGAGCCATCGGCTGGAGGGTGGGGAGGACGTCCTCGTCGAGCTGCCCGCCGACGCGGCGCCGCTCGTCACCCGAGGAGATGAACCTCCGCGTCGCCTGGGAGGACGAGCACCTGCTCGTCGTCGACAAGCCCGCCGGCGTCGTCGTTCATCCCGGCGCCGGCCACGAAACCGGCACGCTCGTGCACGGGCTGCTCGCCCTCGACGCTGCGGGCGGTGACGAGGACCGGCCGGGAATCGTCCACCGCCTCGACCGTGACACCTCCGGCCTGCTCGTCGTCGCGCGCTCGGACGACCGCGCACGAGCGGCTGCAGGAGTCGATTCGCCGGCGTGAGGTCGAGCGGCGCTACCTCGCGCTGGTGAAGGGTGCGCCGAGATCGCGCACGGGCCGGATCGAGGCTCCGATCGGTCGCGACCGGATCGACCGGACGCGCCACTCGCTCGACACGCCGACGCCTCGCGACGCCGTGACCCGGTTCGAAGTCGTCGAGCGGCTGGTCGCGCGGGCGTTGCTGGCGGTGACGCTCGAGACCGGGCGGACACACCAGATCCGCGTCCACCTGGAGGCGATCGAGCTTCCGATCTCCGGCGACCCTGTCTACGGCGTCTCCGGGCGATCTCGACCTCGAGCGCCAGTTCCTGCATGCGGGGCGGCTCTCGTTCGACCACCCGATCACCTCGGAGCGGATCGACGTCGACTCGCCGCTGCCCGAGGATCTCGCCGCCGCACTCGAGCGCGCCCGCGCACTCGCCTGACCGCCGCTACACTTCCCGCGTCGTTTTCCCTTCGTCCCGGCGATCAGGACGGGTGGGGGTGCCGGACGCGCCTTTCTGAACTACGCGCCCGGTTCCATCCGCGCCCCGCCGGCTGTAGCGCAAATCAACCAGGAAAGGGGCCAATCCCTTGGCAGTCGTGTCCATGCGTGACCTCTTGGAAGCCGGAGTCCATTTCGGCCACCAGACCCGTCGCTGGAACCCGAAGATGAAGCGCTTCATCTTCACCGAGCGCGGCGGCATCTACATCATCGATCTGACCCAGACCTCCGAGCTGCTCGAGGAGGCCTACGACTTTGTCCGCAACCTCGCGGAGCGTGGCGGCACGATCCTCTTCGTCGGCACGAAGAAGCAGGCGCAGGACTCCGTTGCGCAGGAGGCTGCGCGCGTCGGCATGCCGTACGTCGCGAATCGCTGGCTCGGCGGACTGCTGACGAACTGGCGGACGATCACCGACCGGATCGCGCACCTGCACGAGCTGCGCCGGCTCAAGAGCGAGGGCCAGCTCGAGCTGCTGCCCGCGAAGGAGCGGATCACCCTGCTCGCCGAGCTCGAGAAGCTCGAAGTCGAATCTCGGTGGCGTCGCCGACCTGCGGCGGCAGCCCGACGCCGTCTTCATCGTCGATCTCCGGAAGGAGCAGCTCGCCGTGCGCGAGGCGCGCCGGCTCGGCGTGCCGATCATCGCGCTGGTCGACACGAACTGCGACCCGGACGAGGCCGACTTCATCATTCCCGGCAACGACGACGCGATCCGCTCGTGCAGCCTGATCGTGCGAGCGATCGCCGACGGCATCGCCGCAGGCAAGGGCAAGGTGACCGAGAAGGAGCTCGCCGCCGCGAGCACGAACGGCAACGCGAACGGTGCGCCCGCCGAGAGCCGCCGGCCGACGAGCCGGCCGCTGAGGAGCCAGCCGAGACGGAGACGCCCGCAGCCGAGCAGCCGGCCGAGGAGCCGACCGCCGAGGCGGTCGTCGAGGAGCCGGCGCCCGAGGCGACCCCGCAGGAGGAACCAGAGTTGACGGTCCCGGACGCGATCGAGATCCCGGCCGCCGAGAAGGAGGAGGAGACCGCGTGAGCACCACGATCAACGCCTCGCTCGTCAAGGAGCTCCGCGACGCCACCGGCGCGGGAATGATGGACTGCAAGCGCGCGCTCGAGGAGACGGGCGGCGACCTCGAAGCTGCCCGCGACGCTGCTCCGCGAGCGGGGGATGGCGCAGGCGGCGAAGCGCGCCGGACGCGCGACGACCGAGGGCATGGTCGGCTATCGGATCGAGGGGAACATCGGCACGATGGTCGCGGTCGGCTGCGAGACCGAGCCGGTCTCCAAGAACGACGAGTTCTTCAACTGGGCGAAGAGCGTGCTCGAGGCAGTCCACGCCGACGGGCCAGACGCGGCCGAGTCGCTCGAGGAGGAACGCGTCGCGCTCTCCGGCAAGCTCGGCGAGAACATCGTCGTCGTCGGTGCGGAGCGCTACGAGGCGGGGGACGGCGAGGTCGTCAACGCCTACACCCATCCGCCGGCGAACAAGATCGGCGTGCTCGTGAAGCTCGACGGGAGGCAACGAGGAGCTCGCCCGTCAGCTCGCGATGCACATCTCGTTTGCGGCACCGGAGTGGACGACGCGCGAGGACGTCCCGGCCGAGGTGGTCGAAGCCGAGAAGCAGGTCTACCTCAACTCGGACGAGCTCGAGGGCAAGCCGGACCAGGCGAAGGAGAAGATCGTCGAGGGCATGCTCGCGAAGCGCTTCTTCGCCGCGCAGCCGGGCGGCGCGCTCACCGAGCAGCCGTGGATCCACGACTCGGCGAAGACGGTGGGCCAGGCGCTCTCCGAGGCCGGCGCCCGCGTGGTGGCTTTCCGGCGCCTGTCTGTCGCAGAATAGGAGCCGTGACAACGCAAGCAGAGACGGAGCGGGAGCTCGCGGGCACCGTGCCCGCCTTCCGGCGCGTCGTCCTCAAGCTCTCGGGCGAGGCGCTGATGGGCGACCATGAGTACGGCATCGATCCGACGACGGTCGATCTGCTCGCGCGCGAGATCGTCGACGGTGCAGAGCGAGGGCCTCGAGCTGGCGATCGTCGTCGGCGGCGGCAACATCTACCGTGGCATGGCCGCCGCGGCCGAGGGGATGGACCGCGCGACCGCCGACTACGCGGGCATGCTCGCGACAGTCCTGAACGCGCTCGCGCTCCAGGACGCGCTCGAGCGCGTCGGCGCCGACACCCGCGTCCTCTCGGCGCTCGAGGTCTCGGAGGTGGCGGAGCCGTACATCCGGCGCCGCGCGATGCGCCACCTCGAGAAGGGGCGGATCGTGATCTTCGCGGCCGGCACCGGCAACCCGTTCTTCACGACCGACACCGCCGCCGCCCTGCGCGCGCTGGAGATCGGCGCCGAGGCGATCCTGATGGGCAAGAACGGCACGAACGGCGTCTACGACGGAGACCCGCGCACCGACCCCGACGCAACGTTCCTGCCCGCGCTGACGCATCTCGAGGCGATCGAGCGCGGCCTCCGCGTGATGGACACGACCGCGCTCTCGCTCTGCATGGAGAACGGTCTGCCGATCCACGTCTTCGAGCTCGCGGAGGGCAACATCCTCCGCGTCGCAACCGGTCAGCGCGTGGGCACGATCATCTCCACCATCAACGACAAGGAGAGCTGATGCCGAGCATCGAGGAGTTCCTGGAGGACGCGAAGCGGCGGATGGACAAGTCGATCGAGATGACGCGCACCGAGTTCAACAGCGTGCGCACCGGCCGGGCCTCCGCCGCGCTTCTCGATCGGATCTCGATCGACTACTACGGGACCCCGACGCCGCTCAAGAACATGGCGACGATCGGCGCGCCCGAGCCGCGCATGCTCACCGTGCAGCCCTTCGACCCGACCCAGATCAAGGCGATCGAGAAGGCGGTGATGGAGTCCGACCTCGGCCTCACGCCCTCGAACGACGGCAAGATCGTCCGACTCCCGATCCCCCAGCTCACCGAGGAGCGCCGCAAGGAGCTCGTCAAGCTCGTCCGGCGCTACGGCGAGGACGGGAAGGTCGCGATCCGAAATGTCCGCCGCGACGTCCTGAAGCACCTCGAGGACCTGGTCAAGAACGGGGAGGTCGGGGACGACGAGGAGCGGCGCGGGGAGGCTCAGGTGCAGAAGCTCACCGACGAGCACGTCGGGCTCGATCGACGAGCTCATTCGCCACAAAGAAGTCAGAGATCATGGAGGTATAGAGGTCGCCACCGACCTCAAACCTCGACCGATCTCGCCCGTAGCGTCGCGCATCATCATGGACGGCAACGGCCGCTGGGCGGAACGCCGCGGCCTGCCGGTCGCGGACGGCCACCGCGAGGGCACGCGCGCCCTCCGGCGCACCGTCGAGGCGGCGATCGACCTCGGCGTGGCGTCGCTCGCGGTGTACGCCTTCTCGACCGAGAACTGGTCGCGGCCGACCGACGAGGTCGAGGCGCTGATGGAGATCTTCGGCGAGACGATCGAGCGCGAGCTTCCCGATCTCGCCAAGCAGGGCGTTCGCACGCGCTTCATCGGCCGCCGAGACCGCGCACCGGACTGGCTGCAGGCGATGATGGCCGGGCTCGAGGCCGAGACCGCCACGAACGACCGTCTCTCGCTCTGGATCGCCTTCGACTACGGCGGGCGGGCCGAGCTGGTCGAGGCCACGCGGCGACTGATCGAATCCGGTGTCGCGCCGGGCGACGTCGACGAGGACGCGCTGGCAGCGCAGCTCTACGCGCCGGAGCTGCCCGATCCGGACCTGCTGATCCGCACCTCGGGGGAGCTGCGGCTCTCGAACTTCCTTCTCTGGCAGCTCGCGTACGCGGAGCTCGTGTTCGTCGAGACGCTCTGGCCGGACTTCGGCGAGGCGGATCTCCGGAGCGCGCTGGCTGACTACGCGAGCCGCCGCCGCCGATTCGGCGGGCGATGAACCAGTTCCTTTCGCGGGTGCTGGTAACGGTCGTCGGCCTGCCGGTCGTGCTCTGGCTCATCTACCTCGGCGGCTGGTGGCTCTTCGGGCTCGCCGCGTTCGCCGCCCTCGTCGCGCTGCACGAGTTCTACGTGATGGCACGAGCCTTGCGGCCCGCTGGTCCTCGCCGGCTACGCCGGGGCACTCGCGACGCTGCTCGGTGCGCAGCTCGGCGGCGCGGAGTGGATGGTCGGAGGCTTCATGCTCACGCTCGTGCTCTCGTTCCTGCTCTACGGGATCGCGGAGACGCGGCAGACCGCCACGGTGACGATGAGCTCGACGATCCTCGGAACAGCGTGGATCGCGCTCGGGCTCGGGCATCTGCTGCTGCTGCGCGACATTCCCGATTTCGGACGGATCGCCGTCTTCGCGGTCCTGATCGCCGTCTTCGCGGACGACACCGCCGCGTACCTCGTCGGCCGGCTCGTCGGCCGCCACAAGCTCGCGCCCTCGCTCTCGCCCGGCAAGACCTGGGAAGGGTTCGTCGCTGGAACCGTCGCTGCGGTCGCGGCGTCGTTCTTCACGCTGTACGACGACCGGCACGATTTCCTGTCGATCTGGCAGACGGTCGCACTCGGCCTCGACGATCGCGCTCGCCGGCGCGGCGGGAGACCTCTTCGAGTCCGCGCTCAAGCGTGACCTGCAAGTGAAGGACTCGGGACGGCTCCTCGGCGGCCACGGCGGCATGCTCGACCGGATCGACTCGCTGCTCTTCGCCTCGGTCGCGGCCTTCTTCACGGTCATCGCGCCTGTCGTAGGGCACACTGTGGAGGTGAAACGAGTCGCGCTGCTCGGCGCCACCGGCTCGATTGGCCGGCAGGCGATCGAGGTCGTGGAGCGGAACCCGGAGCTTGAGCTGTGCGCTCTCGCGTCCGGCTCAACCGACCTTGCCCGGCTTGCCGCCGAGCACGGTGTCGGGCACACCCAGGTTGGAGGCGACCTCACGGAGCTGCTCGAGGCGGCGAAGCCCGACGTCGTCCTCAATGCGGTCGTCGGCTTTGCCGGCGTCGGCGCGACGCTCTGGGCGCTCGAACGCGGGGTCACGCTCGCGCTCGCGAACAAGGAGAGCCTCGTCGCCGCCGGCGAGCTCGCTCTGGCCGCGAAGGAGCGGGGTGGAGGCTTGCTGCTGCCGGTCGACTCCGAGCACTCGGCGCTCTTTCAATGCCTCGAGGGGCGAGCCGCGGACTCCGTCGACTCGCTCGTCCTGACCGCGTCAGGCGGGCCGTTCCGCGGCCGAACGCGCGCCGAGCTGGCAACCGTCGGCGTCGACGACGCGCTCGCGCACCCCACCTGGAGCATGGGACCGAAGATCACCGTCGACTCGGCCACGCTCGCCAACAAGGGGCTCGAGCTGATCGAGGCGCACTTCCTCTTCGGCGTCGCGTACGAGGACATCGAGATCGTGGTGCACCCGAGCTCGATCGTCCATTCGCTCGTCCGATTCCGTGACGGCGCGGTGCTGGCGCATCTCGGCTACCCGGACATGACGGTTCCGATCTCCTACGCGCTCACCTATCCTGAGCGCGCGGCGACCGAGGTCCCGCAACTCGATCTCGCGAGTGGGCTGACGCTCGAGTTCTCAGCGCCAGACCTCGCGACCTTCCCACTGCTGGCACTCGCACGGCGCGCCGGTGAGCTCGGCGGCACCTATCCGTGCGTCTTCAACGCCGCAAACGAGGTCGCCGTTGCCGCATTCCTCGACGGGAAGCTGCCGTTCCTCGGTATCGCCGAAGTCGTGGAGGAGGCGCTGGCCGCCGCCGCGGGGAGCCCGGCGCGAGACCTCGCCGAGCTCGTCGAGGTCGACGCCGACGCACGCCGGCTCGCAGAGCGCGGAGTGCCCGTCGCATGAACATCTTCGTCGGGATTCTCGGTCTTGGCTTTCTGATCCTGATCCACGAGGCCGGCCACTTCTTCGTCGCCAGAGCGGTCGGGATGAATCCGCGCAAGTTCTATCTCGGGTTCCCGCCGGCGATCGCGAAGACCAAGCGGAACGGGATCGAGTACGGGATCGGCGCGATTCCGCTCGGCGGCTACGTCAAGATCCCCGGCATGCACCGCCCGGCGGCGGGCGACCTGGACCTGCACTTCGGGCGCGCGGTCGAGGAGCAGCCGTCACTGCGCCGCCCGGTCGACGAGCTGCGCGCCCGGCTCGACGAGAGCGACTACACCGGGGCGCTTGGAGGCCGTCAGAGCGCCTCGCCCTGGCGCTCGAGGAAGCCAACCTGTCGCCCTCCGCCGCGAAGGCGGCGGAGCGCGGTCTCGGCGAAGTCGAGGATGCGCTGGCACCAGATGCCTACTGGCGCGCGAGGACCTGGAAGCGCGTCGCCGTGATCTTCGCCGGGCCTGCCGCGAACCTCATCTTCGCGATTGCGATCTTCGCCGCTCTGTACATGGCGTTGAGCTCGAGCTACATCCTCGGGTTCCAGCAGCGTGTGACGAATGAAACCGTCACGACGACGGTCAACGGGGTCCTGTCCGACAGCCCGGCGGAAGAGGCAGGGCCTGCGGGCGGGCGACCGCATCGTCGCGATCGACGGCAAGCCGGTCGACGGCGACTCGATCCGACCGGCGATCCAGGCGTCTGAGGGGAAGCCGATCGTCGTGACCGTGCAGCGTGGCGGAGAGACCGTGCAGCTCGCACGCGTCCGTCCGGAGAGATCCGAGCAGCGCGGGCCGTTGGAGTCGATCAGTGCCTCGCTCGACTACACGTGGTATGTCACGAAGCAGATCGGCGGCACCGTCGGCCGCCTCGTCACGGGCAGCGGTCGGGAAGAGATCTCGAGCCCCGTCGGCATCGTCCAGGGCTCCTCCGAGGCTCTCGAGCAGGGCGCGAGCACGTATCTCACGCTGCTCGGGCTCATCAGCCTCTCGCTCGCGCTCCTGAACCTTCTGCCGCTGCTGCCGCTCGACGGCGGCCACATCGCCTTCTCGCTCGTGGAGGGGATCCGCGGCAAGGCGGTCACGCGGGAGGTCTACGAGCGCGTCTCGGCAGTCGGGATCGCGCGTCGTCCTGCTGCTCTTCTTCATCGGCCTGTCGAACGACATAGGCCGGCTGGGCAGCTAGGCGCGATGATCCTCGGAAGCGGTGCTCACGCGCGAGTCTGAAGCCGCTGGCGCGGCCTACGCTTCGGGGCGATGGCCTCGGACGTCCAGATCAAGCGTTGGAAACGTCCCGATCGGCGGCGGTGCGCCGGTCGTCGTGCAGTCCATGACGCTCACCCCGACGCGCGACGTCGAGGCGACCACGGCGCAGATCGCGGCGCTCGTGTCGGCCGGCTGCGAGGTCGTTCGCTGCGCCGTGCCGAAGACAGAGGACGCCGACGCGCTCGCTCGCATCGTCCGCTTCAGCCCGATTCCGGTCATTGCGGACATCCACTTCAACGCCAGCCTGGCGCTGAAGGCGATCGAGGCCGGTGTGGCCGCCGTGCGGATCAACCCCGGCAACATCGGCGGGCCGGACAAGGTCGAGCTGGTGGTCAACGCCGCGAAGAAGGCCGGGATCCCGATGCGCATCGGCGCGAACTCCGGCTCGCTCCCGAAGCACCTTCAGGATCTCGCGCAGGCCGACCAGGCGGAGGCGCTCGTGGCGGCGGCGATCGAAGAGGTCGAGCTGCTGGAGAAGCTCGACTACCGCGACTTCAAGATCTCGGTCAAGTCGACGCACGTGCCGACGATGATCCGCGCCTACCGCATGCTCGCGGCGAAGGTCCCGTATCCGCTCCACCTCGGCGTCACCGAGGCGGGCACGCCGTTCTCCGGCTCGATCAAGAGCGCCGTCGGCATGGGCGCCCTGCTCGCGGACGGCATCGGCGACACGATTCGCGTCTCCCTCACGGCCGACCCGGTCAAGGAGGTCGAGACGTGCTGGGAGATCCTGAAGGCGCTGGGGCTGCGCGAGCGCGGGCCGGTGATGATCTCGTGCCCCTCGTGCGGCCGCGACAACGTCGGCGTCGAGAAGCTCGCGGTGGTGGTCGAGGACCGCCTGAAGGAGTATCCGCAGGCGTTCGAGGTCGCCGTCATGGGCTGCGCCGTGAACGGACCGGGGGAGGCGGGGGACGCCGACTTCGGGATTGCGGGAGGCCGCGACGTCGGCTTCATCTACTCCCACGGCCGCGTGCTCAAGAAGGTCAGCTCCGACATCCTGATCGAGGAGCTCTTCCACGAGATCGACCGCTGGATCGAGGGCGGGATGCAGCGCCCGAAGCGCCTGAAGATGGCAAAGCCGGCCGCGCTCGCAATGGCCGAAGCCTCACTGATCCCCCTCGACTGATCTCTCTGCAGCGCCCAAGAGGGAAGATCCCTGAAGGGCCGCCTCCGGCGGCCGGCGTTTCACTAACCTCTCGCGATGATTCACCGCGCTTCCAAGCTCCACCTGCCGACCCTGCGCGACGCGCCGGCCGACGCCGAGGCGCTCTCGCACAAGCTGCTCGTGCGCGGCGGCTTCATCCGCCAGGTGAGCGCCGGCCTGTGGACGTTCCTGCCGCTCGGCTGGCGCGTCCACCGGAAAGTCGAGCAGGTGATCCGCGAGGAGCTGGCCGCGATCGGCGCGCAGGAGATGTTCGCGCCCGTGCTGACACCCGCCGAGCTGTGGATCAAGTCCGGCCGCTACGGGATCCCGGAGCTCTTCAAGCTCCAGGACCGCAACGGTCGTGACTACGTCCTCCCGCTCACGCACGAGGAGACGTTCGCGTTCCACGCGGTGGAGCTCCAGAGCTACCGGCAGCTGCCGCAGTCCTGGTACCACTTCCAGACGAAGGACCGCGACGAGCCGCGTCCCAGAGGCGGCCTGCTCCGCGTCCGCGAGTTCGTGATGAAGGACTCGTACTCCTTCGACCGAGACGAGGCCGGCCTCGACGTCAGCTTCCAGGCGCACAAGGGCGCGTACGAGCGGATCTTCGAGCGCTGCGGTCTCGAGACGCGCGGCGTCCCGGCGGAGAGCGGGATGATGGGCGGCAAGGAGTCGATGGACTATCTCGCGCCCTCTGGATCGGGCGAGAACACGCTCGTGACGTGCGAGAACGGTGACTATGCGGCCGATCTCGAGATCGCGTTCGCCGTTCCGCGCGCGCCCGAGTTCCCGGAGCGGCTCGACGAGCCCGAGGAGGTCGAGACGCCGGACACCCGCACGTGCGAGGCGCTCGCCGAGCTGCTCTCGATCGACCTCGCGGCGACCACGAAGGCGATGCCCGTCGTCAAGGACGACGGCACGCTCGTGCTGGCGCTCCTCCGGGGCGACGACCGCCTCGAGGAGGGCAAGCTGCTGTCGGTGCTCGGCTCCGACTTCCGTCCGGCGACAGACGAGGAGATCGTGGCGGGGTTCGGCGCCGAGGGCGGCTCCCTCGGGCCTGTCGGGTTCGCCGGCCCAGTCGTCGCCGACGAGACTCTGCGCGAGGGCCAGTTCGTCGCCGGAGCGAACCGCACCGGCTGGCACCTGCGCGGCGTCGAGGCCGGCCGCGACTATCAGCCCGAGTTCGCAGACATCCGCCAGCCGAAGGAGGGCGACGCGTGCCCCGAGTGCGGCGGGCGGCTCGGCTTCCAGATCGCGATCGAGGTGGGCCACATCTTCAAGCTCGGCACCCGCTACTCCGAGGCGTTTGGCGCCAGATACCTGGACGAGGACGGCGTCGAGAAGCCGATCGTCATGGGCTCGTACGGGATCGGGCCCGGACGTGTGCTCGCCGCTGCGGTCGAGCAGCACGGGGACGAAGACGACGGAATGCTCTGGCCGAGAGAGATCGCGCCGTACGACGTCCACGTGGTCGTCCTCGGCTGGGACAATCCCGAGCTCGTGGCCGTCGGAGAGCAGGTCGCGGCGAGCCTCTCGGCGGAGGGGTTCGACGTCCTGCTCGACGATCGCGAGCTGCGCCCGGGTGAGAAGTTCGCCGACGCCGACCTGATCGGCTGCCCGCTCCGCATCACCGTCGGGAAGAAGACGCTCGAGGACGGAGCCGTCGACCTCCGGGACCGAACGACAGGCAACGAATCTCGCGTTGCGGGTTTGGAGATCGCAAAACGGGTACTCGAGAACTGATGCCCCGGAAGCGCAAGTACAGCGACGAGGACTTCGGCGCGACCATCGAGCGCCTGATGGCCGATACCGGCCTCACCTACCGTGGACTCGCCGCCAAGACCGGTCTCTCCGCGGGCTACCTGAACCATCTCGTGCACGGCAACCGCCCGGTCCCCTCGAAGGACGTCGTCGTCCGGCTCGCGGGCGCCCTCGGCGTGGAGCCTGAGCACTTTCGCGAGTATCGCCTGCGGGTCATCGCCGACCGGCTCGAGGAGATGCCGGACCTCGTCGACCGGCTCTACCGGAAACTCGCGAGCTAGCCGGGCCCGGAGTCGCCTTCGCCCGCGCCTGGGCCGGCGCGGGTCTGCTCGCCTTCACCGGAGCGAACAGCGTCGCTCGCCGGAGGCGGCGCGCCCGTGGCGCGTATTCGCGCGACCTTGCTGAGCAGATCGAACCAGAACGGCGCACCCAGCATCACAGCTCCGATGGTGAGTGCGAGCCCAAGCGAACTTCGCCAGCCAAGCCAACGACGTCGTTCGGGAGCTGAGTCGGCTCGTCACCGAACGAAAGAGCTCCCAGCCGAGCGGGACATCGAGATCCTGGACGGCCTGGTCGACCTTGACGTCGCCGGCCTCTCCTTGCGTCGCCGCGGCTTCCGCGCGGGCCACGATTGACGCGCGCGTGGCGTCGTCTCGCCAGAGCACCCGCGCAGCCGTGAGCGTGTCAGCGTTCAGGAGAACGACCAGGGTCAGGTCGCGATAACGAAGAGCAGCAGCTGGACCTTGCGCCTGTACCACCCGGAGACGCGTTCCATCGAGTCGTCGAACCACCGCTCGGCTGCATGCTGGAACTCCGTCCACCTCCCCGTCCAGCCGAGCGGTAGAGAGCCAGCATCGCCTCCGACAATCGTTCGTTCGGAATGCGCGGCGAGCGAGCGCTCCAGCCCTTCCGCAGCGTCGCTCGATCCGAGCGCCGGTCGCATCCGCCTTCTCCGTATCGACCTGCTTCGACCTTGCCTTCGGCCTCTCGGGCGATGTCGGTTAGGCCAGCGACGAACGTCCGCGAAGGCAGGTAGGAGGGGTACGGAGGCTTCCGCCACAACCTCGTCGTACTCCGTCGGGTCGACAGTGGGATCGGGGCCGCGCCCTGGCCGGATCAGTCCCTGGATGAGTGGATGGCCGTAGAAGCTCATTGCGGTCGCGATCCCTTCGTGGTCTGCTTCGGCGCGGCGCTCAGCAGATTGAGGATGCCGGCCTGGAGGAATCGCGCGCGCAGGCCGATCGGCTGTCGAGATGCGACTCATTGATGGTGAGCAGACGAGCGCCAGCACCAGATAGAGGAAGACCAGCCCGATCGCCACGTCGAGAGCCGGGAGGTCGGGCATGCAGCAGGACGCTACAATGCTGTCCGAGCCGAGGTCAAGCGCTCGACGATCACTCCTCGTCGCGTCCGACGCCGCTGCCGTTCGCGCTCGCGCTCCAGGGCGGCGGCGGTCTCCTCCTTGACGCCCTTGTACTTCCAGACGTAGCGCCAGTACACGACGGTCGCGGCTGCGAATCCCGCAGCCCGCACCCAGAGCGCAACCGGCGCGAGCAGCACGGCCATCCCGGCGATCGAAAAGACGATGATCGCCTCTTTCATCCGCCACAACCGTTCGAACACGGGTGGACATTAACGCCCTTGACATATATCGATGCTTGTCGATACATTGACGTATATCGATATGTCGGCGCGAGGAGAAAACTGATGAGCACCACGCTCGAGTGCGTCGTCTGCTGCGCGCCGCTGGCCGCTTCGACGCTCACGGACGAGGAGGCGACGGCCACCGCGGAGCTGTTCAGGGCACTCGGAGATCCAGCGCGCGTGCGGCTCGTGAACATCATCGCCACGAGCGGTGGGGCGGTCTGCCAGTGCGATCTGATCGAGCCGCTCGGGCTGTCGCAGCCGACGGTCTCGCATCACATGAAGAAGCTTGTCGACGCCGGGCTGGTCGAGCGCGAGCAGCGCGGCAAGTGGGCCTATTTCTCGTTGAAGCGCGATGCCGTCGAAAAGCTCGCGCGCCGTCGCAGACCTGAAGGGAGTGTGTTGCTGATGACCACCACCAGTGCCGATGAGCTGCGGGAAGAGGTGCGCCGACGGTATGCGGAGTCAGCCCGTGCCGTGAGCGAAGGATCGAGCGCCGGCTGCGGCAGCGGCTCGTGTTGCGAGGGTGAGACCGATGCAGTCAACTTCGGCGAGGCGCTCTACGACGCCGAGCAGCGCGGCGAGCTGCCCGAGGCGGCAGCACGTGCCTCGCTCGGTTGCGGCAACCCGGTACTCGTTGCCGACCTGAACGAAGGTGAGACCGTGCTCGATCTCGGCTCGGGCGGCGGGATCGACGTGATCCTCTCCGCGAAGCGCGTCGGCGAGACCGGTCTCGCGTACGGGCTCGACATGACCGACGAGATGCTCGCGCTCGCCCGCAGGAACGCGCAGGACGCGGGAATCCGGAATGCGATCTTCCTCAAGGGCGTGATCGAGGAGATCCCGCTGCCGGCCGACTCGATCGACGCGGTGATCTCGAACTGCGTGGTCAATCTCTCGACCGACAAGCCGGCTGTGCTGACCGAGATCGCTCGGGTGCTGCGGCCGGGCGGCCGGATCGGGATCAGCGATGTCGTTGCCGAGGACCGGCTCTCGCCGGAGGAGCGTGCCGAACGCGGCAGCTACGTCGGCTGCATCGCCGGCGCCCTCTCGAAGGGCGAGTTCGAAGCAGGCCTCGAGGCCGCAGGCTTCGAGCAGGTCTCGGTCGAGTTCACACACGAGGTCGCGGACGGGATACACGGCGCGATCGTCAAGGCCGTGAAGACCTCACAGCCCGAGCGGGAGGGCTTGCCGGTGATTCAGCCGGCCGCAAGCGCGGGCTGCTGCTAGCTGACGAGGCAGGCCTCGCTCGGGGCGTGCCGAATGGCAAGCGATGCACAGCGGCGAGGGCAGGACAGTGATGTTCGAATTGCTCTACGCAGAGAGCCTGCGCCGGTTGAACCTGCAACTCCAGAACCTCGCTGGCTTGCGGTCCCGCGCCGGCACGCTCTTTGGCGCTGCAGCCGTCGCCACCTCGCTCCTCGCCGGGCTCGCCGCGAACGCCGAGAAGAGCGGGGAGTCGCTGCAACTCGGCACCGCGGGTTACGTGGCGCTCGGTTGCTTCGCGCTCGCGATCCTGATCACGCTGGCCCTATTTGGGAACATCCCGCACCTGAGGTTCACGCTGCCGCGCCGCGGACCGGCCTCTGCCGGCGCTGACGCGGTCGAGGGCGTCCAGGATCTCCTCCAGAAGGTAGACACGATGCAGATTGCGACGAGGGCAGACGCCTATCGTGATGTCGCGACGAGATTGGAAACGCTCTACCACGCGAACGCGAGAACGATGCGGTGGGTGTTCGTCTTGATGTGGGTCCTCGCCGCCGTGGTCGGTGTCGAGCTCTTTGCATGGCTGATTGTCCTGACCCAGTAGTCGGGCGCGACGTCGCCCTCGGACGCGTTAGCGCTTCCGCTTCTTGCGCCCGCCCGTGCCCCGGCGCACGGGCGGAGCCGGCGGTTGCACTGCGGTCCCCTTGCGGCGGGCCGCCCGGTTCGGCGCCTCAGGTACCTCGGCCTGCTGGCCGGACGCCTGCAGATACGCGCGACGTTCGCCTGGCGTCAGGCGGGCCATGGCGCGTTGCGCCGCCTCGGGTGTCGTGGGTGTGCCGAACCGTTGGAGCTTGCGGATGGCGCTCGCCAGCTCCGGGTTCTCGCGTTCGAGTGCAGCGTTCGACATCCGCTCGAACAACCGCCTGAGGAACGGCACCTTCGAGAGGCCAAGGATGATCGGACGCAGGTAGCGCCCGCCGGCGACCCGCCCCAGCAGCACCAGTCAAGCCGAGGAGCAGGAGCAGGGTGCCCAGCACGATGATCGGAGTCCAGATGAGCCAGTTCACGGCCGCGCATGGTATCCGGCTCCGAACGTGCGACGGGCCGTGTGGCGGGATCGTGGTTGGTCCGGCCAAAAACGTTGAACAACTGCCCGTGGAGCGAATTCGGCTTGGTTTTCACGTTTCGCTACGATCCGGCCCACGGGGCGTGGCGCAGCCTGGTTAGCGCGCTAGTCTGGGGGACTAGAGGTCCCGAGTTCGAATCTCGGCGCCCCGATAGGCGAAAGCCCCGCGTTTGCGGGGCTTTCTCGTCTCTAGCGTTCGCTGGCTAGGCGACGAGAATCGCTCCGTGCCAGCGCCGTGCCAGCAGCCAGCTCAGCTTCGACGACACCGAGATCGAGCTCGACGAGCGCAGCGACGAGCGGCCGAAGCCGCCTTGAGCAGCGCCTCGCGAGCCACGAGCTCCGGGCTGGCGCTCATCTCGCGGCCTCACGTGCTCGACTCAGTGGCCCAAAGAGGTTCGGCGAGCTCCCTTGCCTGAACACCCGCGCCGGATCGTGGAACCTTGCCGCCAGAGCACGCCACGCTTGACCTGGCCTGCGCGAGTGTGCGACGGTCGCCGCTCGGGGGGAAGCGGGATAACAGCAGGGGAGGGCTTGAAAGATGCGGAAACCAAGGATCCGGATCGCGTTGCTGCTTGTTGCAGCGCTGGCGCTCACGCTTGGGGTCGCGACTGCGATCGCGGCGCAGGGCGGTTCAGTGAAGATCTTCGTCATGGACCGGTGCGAGCCGGACTCGTTCGACGCCGCGATCGGGGCAGGAACGTGCGTCCTCAACGGCGGGGTGAAGTTCGACTTGTTCGCGTCGATGCTCAATCCAAAGGACGGAGGGCACAACGCCTGGACGAATAGCCGCCACGAGGTCGGGCTCAAGAGCGGCCAGCACCTCACGTTGACCAACACCGGCGGTGAAGACCACACCTTCACCGAGGTCGCCAACTTCGGCACTGGCTTCGTGCCGCCGCTCAACGCTGCGCTACCCGTGGGGACGCCGCCGGCTGCACCTGTCGGCCCTCTCAATTTCATGGGCGCGGGCGACACCCTGGAACTGGGCCAGCTCTCACCCGGAACACATCTGTTCGAGTGCCTCATCCATCCGTGGATGAGGACGGTGGCCGAGCAGAGCTGACTCGCACTGCGGCGGATCGTGAGCGCTCGGCACTTGCGCTCGCGATCCGCCGCCCGGCGCACCGATGAACGAAAGCCCGCATTCGCGGGGCCACTCGGCGCCTCAACGACTCTCTGCGCCTCTTCCTGCATTGCGAGTCCGGTCAGCTGGAGAAGTCGCCGTGGAGGAGCATGACGCTCACGGTTCCCTGGGTGTGGTTGGCCACGGCTGACTGGCCTTGTGTCGAGGGCTTTACCCCAACGGCGAGTGTCAGGCTCTCGACAGCGATCTCGCTCTGGGAGGCCGAAGCGGGCGCTGCCGAGACGGCGAGCGCCGCGACGGCGGCGAGGATGCTGAGTGCGCGGATCATGACGAGCCTCGCTGCGCCGGGTCATTCGGATTGGCACGCTTGTCAACGACGCTGTAGGTCACGACGGCGCACCCCTGGTAGTCCAGCATCGTCACGACGGTCCGCCCTTCACTCACGTCGAGGCGACCCCGCGCCTTCGTCTTCAGCTCCTTACCGGTCATGACTTCCCCCTTCGTTGATGTCCATGCTCCCTAGGACACCGGCGAGGGGCTGCGTATTCCCGCGAACGGGACAGGTCTGCCCGCGGCCCCCTTGAGGAAGAAATAGGCAGGCCCCACCGTCGTGAAGTCAGCTGACGAAGGGAACGTAGATGGAGGAGTCGCTTCCAGCGGCTGCCGCGCCTGACGAGAACGCCTCGCACGAAGTGACTCGCCGGGACAAGGACCAGACGGCGCGCGAGCGCAAGGGCGTTCGGGTGCCGAGCTCGGTGCTCTTAACACTGCTCGTGGCCCTGCTGTCAGTGTGGGTGGCTCCCGCATTGGCCAGACAGTGGGATGAGCGTCAAAAGGCCCGCGAACTACAGGCTGCTCTCGCTCAGGACATCGCTGTATCGACTACCGCCGCGATCGGCGACGGTTTGGCTGCGCTAGGCGGGGCGGAGTCGCTTGACCCGACGGCGGCAGCGAAGGAGTGGGATACGGCGCGGGCGCGGCTTGAAGCGGAGCTTCGCGTGTACTACCCGGGCGACGCCGTAATTCAGCACTGGTACCGAACGTCCATGGACATCGCGGACCTCCAGGGCATGGCTCCCGAAGTTCGCGGGGTCTTCGAGGCCGCATACAATCAGCCGCGGGGCATTTCGCGGGTCATTTACCACGATTCACTCTCGCGCCAGTACCTGATCGACCTCTTTTACGAAAAGCCGGCCTCGCGTAACGACACGTTGCCGCCCGGAACGCAGCAGCGGGCGAAGAAGCGTGGCGACAACTATGCGAGGTGGGTGTTCAATGCTCGTGAGACGCATGATCCCGTGGTCTTCCTCGCGAAGTTGCTGCGCAGGATGTTCGCGCAGAGAGTTGACACGACCCTAGCCCACATCCTGAAGACGACGCCGGAGGGCTTCAGCACCACTCGCCGCGACCTGCTTCGCGACCTGCTCCCATAGGACGACGTTCCAGGCGAGGGCAGCTGGACTACGTCCGGGGGACGAGAGGTCCCGAGTTCGAATCTCGCCGCCCCGATTGACAGGGACGCCGGCGCGTCAACCGCTCGGTCGGACGAGCAACCCGGCTCGTTTTCTAGCGGTTCACCGGCTGCGGACCACGACAAGCTGTCGCCAGTGATCGTCGGGCACGCCGCCGGCTAGCGGAGTCGTCTGCACGGGAGACTGATGCTGCGCTGTCATCAGCGCGTGCGTGAAGAACGCTGTCGTCAGCAGCATCATCGAGAGCATCAGCGCCGCAAGCGTCCGCATCTCACGGTGCAACGGTCGTGAGCCCCTCGGCGTTGCGCTGACTTCGGCGGTTCGTCACCGTGACGAGCGGTGTCTCGTGCATCATCAACGGTCGATCATGGAGTTCCAGATCACGTTCGATACCAACGTGGCGGCCCTGACGACGGTGGGCGCCGCAAGCCTCGAGGGCTTTCGTCAGAGCATCAAGGCACTCGTCGACGATCCTCGCTTCGAAGCCGGGATGGCAATCCTGGTCGACCACACGTCGCTCGACGTGACTCCTCTCGATCCGAGCGATGTTCGCGCGATCGGGGAGTACACGGCGTCGCTCGGAGAACGAATCGGGCCAAGCTCGGTCGCGGTCATCGTTCCGGACCAAGTGACGTTCGGGTTCGTGCGGATGGGCGAGTCCTACGCCAACCAACCGCAGTTGAGCATCAAGGTCTTCTACTCGCTGCCGGAGGGCGTCGAGTGGTTACGGACGCAGACGCCCGCGACCGACGCCGCGTAGCCACGACAAGAGGGCGGTACCGTCCCGGCATGACGAGGGTGGCGATCGCCGGCGTGGCCGCGCTGAGCATGCTGGCCGGAGCCTCGCAGGCTCGCGCCGAGCCTGTTGCCGTCCTCGTCGTCCCGGCGCAGAAGGTGTGGGCGCAGGCGGACCGTGGTGCCGTCGGCCTCTTTGTGCCCGGAGCGGGGGCGACCGTGACTCGCGAGCAAGCCGTGCGCTCGCTCACGACCGGCCGGAGCGTCTCCGGCCTCGCCGGCCGGGAGGAGCGAGCGCCGCTGATCGAGATTGCGACTCGACCTCCCGCGCTCACGATTTACGTCGCGCTGCCCTCCGGCGGGCCGCCACCACAACGTCACTCGTTATCCAGTCGCGATCGTGGGCGGCGGCTACCGTGGAATCCTGGACTCGCCGTCGACGCGGCTGCCGGGGCTCGTCTCGATCGCCGACGTGGCACCGACCGCGGTCGACCTCGAGCAGGGCGCCGAGCCGGTGCTCGGCTTCCGGCCCGGGAGCGCCGCGTCGTTGCGCGAGCTCGACCGGAAGCTAACCCGCGCGCACGACTCCCGCGGAGCCGCAACGATGGGCCTCGCTGCGCTGCTCGTCTGCCTCACGGCCGCCGCGCTCGCCACTCGCTCCCGCCGGGTGGCCCGCACCGCGCTCCTTGCCGCCCCGGGGGCGATCTCGATCGCGCTGCTGCTCTCCGCCGCCGGCATCCGAGCCCCGCTCGCGGTCGGCCTCGCCGTCGCTGCTGGGGGCGCTGCGGTGGCCTTCGTCGCCGGCCGGCGGGAAGTGCTGTTCGCGCCCGCGGTCGCGCTTTTTCTCGCAGGCTTCCTCGTCGCCCTCGCAGCCTTCGCGGAGACGAATGCGTTGGCGGCGATCGGACCGCACCCCGACGGGGGTGTGCGCTTCTTTGGTGTCACCAACCAGGTGGAGACGCTTCTGCTTGCGCCGGTGCTGGCCGCGGCAGCGACCTCGCGGCGCTGGCTCGCGACCGTCGGTCTCCTCGCACTCGTCACGCTGGGCTGGAGTCGCGCCGGAGCCGACGGCGGCGGCGTCCTCGTGATGCTCGCCGGACTTGCGGCGCTCGTCGCGCAGGACCAGGTCCGGCGCGTCTCGGTGGTCCGCATCGCCGTGGCGGGAACCGCCGTGGTCGCGCTCGCGCTTCTCCTCGTCGCGGTCGACGCCATTCTGGACGGGTCGAGCCACGTGACGACCGCGGTCGGCGGCGGTCCTTCAGGTCTCGCAGACGATCTGGGGCGGCGGCTCGACGTGACGTGGGCGGGCGCGACGGCGTCATGGCACGCGGCGCTCCTGTGTGTGCTGGGACTCGCGGTGCTCATCGCGATCGCGGTGCGTACTCCGCGTCACCGAACGACAACCGCGTTTCTGGTCGCCCTCGCGGTTTCGCTCGTCGTCAACGACTCACCCGTGGACGAGCTCGCCTGGGGCGCGCTGGGCGCTGCTGCTCTTCTCGCCTGGGAGACCGCGTCTAGCGCGCGCAGGTCCTGGTCGACCGTCCCGCAAGCGTCGCCAGCGCCCTCCCGGCTTTCAGCGTGAAGCGCATCGTCACCGTGCCGGGGACGGACGCGTGCAGCACGGTCATCCCTGCCTGATCGCGCTCGAGGCAGCCTCGGGACGCCTTCCAGTAGGGCGACCAGCTCGTCGCGATCCGGTAACGGCCGGCTGCGGACACCGTGAATGTGAGGCGAGAGTGGTCGAACGTGAGGACGTCCGTGTGGCCGGGCCCGGTGACGAGCTTCCGCGGCGCCGGCACCGCGTAGATCGTCGTGTGGGCGGAGCGGAACACGGGACGGAGCCCGGTGCGGCCGCTTCGCAGCAGTGCAGCCTCCGCCGCCGCGCTGTAGTCGAGCGGGGCGTCAGGGAGCACGACGTAGCGGACGGCCATCTGCCGCAGCCAGCGGACCTACACGCGCGCGCCCAGCTCGTCGTCGTAGAGCACCTCGTTCCGGGGGAAGTCCTCCTGGCGGAACCAGCCGCGAGTGATCGGGATTCCCGCCGCCGGCAGGTAGGCGGCCGGCCAGTGGCCTGTCGTGTCGACCGCCTCGACCCGGTACGAGGGGTCGAGGTGGTCCTGGAGGAAGCCGATCGCGGGCGCCCAGTAGGCCTCCTGAGACGCCGGATCGGACACGCCCTTCGCGTAGCTCGCCGCCAGCGGTGAGACGTTCCACGAGAGCGCCAGCAGGAAGGCGACCGTCGCGAGCGGGAGCGGCTGCCACCGCCGCAGCGAGAGCGTCAGGATCGCAAGCGGAACGGCGGCGAAACGCAGTCGCGCGACGTTCTCGCCGAGGCTGGACGGGATGAGGAACGCGGTCACGCAGACCGGGAGGTAGAGCACGTACAGCCACCGGAGCACCCGCGCCTCCTGTACCCGCCACGTGAAGACGATGCCGAGGACGCAGAACACGCAGACCGCGGCCAGCTCCTCGATCGAGAAGGGAAAGCGGCCGCCGGCCGGGAAGACGCCGCCAGAGGACGAGCCAGACGGTCGCGAGAGCTCCCACGGTCACGACAGGGAGCGTGAGCTCGACGCGGGCTGGGAGGCGGGCGAGGCCGATCGCTGCCAGCACCAGCACGAGCAGCGCAAACGCAAGCGGGCTGGCCGCGAAGCAGAGGACGGTCAGCGCGGCGAACCGCAAGCGGGCGCGAGACTGGAGCGCCCACAGCGCGAGCAGCGCAAAGGTCGCGCCGAGCGCGAAGGGATACGCGCCGGAGAGGACGACCCCCGCCCAGACCACGGCGAACGACCGGCTCGACCAGCGTGCGGCGGGACCCCACTCGCGCGCGACGATCACGGTGAAGGCCAGCGCGGCCGTGGCGATGCTGAGCACCGCCAGCAGCTGGATCCCCAGGAGGGACGCGGCGGGGTAGTAGAGGAGGCTGTACGTGACGAAGCTGTAGCGGCCCTCGTACCAGAAGTTGTTCCAGACCTGGAAGCCGTGGTCGCGGAAGAGCCCGCTCTGGTAGACGTGTGCGGCCAGGTCGCTCCCTGGCGGGCCGAAGACAACGAGCAGCGACGCGACCAGCGCCGCGAGTCCGAAGGCAAGCAGGGCCTCTGCCGCAAGCGGCGTGAGAAGTCTTCGGGGCGGCGACTCCACGGGCCTATCTTCACACGTCGGATTCGACGCCACCGCCACGACCGCTCGGCTCGGGATTTTCGGCAGCTTTTACTAGATAACGGCGGATGCCGCCACTAAGATCAGCGAGCCTTGGGGTCTCTGCGGCTTGCGCTCGTTCTGGTTGTGGCCGTCGTCGCCGTGCCCGCCGCGGCAGGACACCCCGGCACCGATTCGGGCGTCGCGCCGTCGCCGCGGGTCGGGATCTTCTACTACCCGTGGTTTGCGACTCCGGGCATGGACGGCCACTACGCGCACTGGGAGCAGGCCGGAGGCGGGCCGTCCGCAAGGCTCTCGTCGGCTTTCTACCCGGCACGCGGGCCATACTCGTCGGCGGACGCCCTCGTGGTCGGCGCACAGATGCGCGAGATCGCGGCAACCGGCGTCGGGACGGTGATCACCTCGTGGTGGGGTCGTGGCTCGTTCGAGGACCGGCGGCTCCCGCAGGTGCTGGAGGCAGCGCGAGCGAGCAGGCTCGCCGTCGCCGCCCACCTCGAGCCGTACAGAGGCCGAACCGTGGCGAGTACGGAAGCCGACATCCGCGAGTTGAACGCTCTGGGGATCTCCGACTTCTATGTCTGGGCCTCGAGCTCGCTGCCGGACGCCGAGTGGGCAGCACTGAACGAGCGGCTCCGCGGCGTGCGCGTCTTTGCGAACACGAATCTCCCCGGCAAGGCAGCGTCCGGCCGGTTCGACGGGCTTTACACCTACGACGTGCTGCTTTTCAGCGGAACGCTCTTCCCGCGGCTGTGCCATCAGGCGCGCCGGCTCGGCCTGCTGTGCGCGCCGTCGGTCGGCCCGGGGTACGACGCCCGCCGGGCGACTGGAGACCCTCGTGTTCGCTCACGACGGGACGGCGCGACCTATGACTCGATGTGGCGCGGGGCCATTCGAGCCCGTGCCGACCTCGTCACGATCACGAGCTACAACGAGTGGCACGAGGGGACGCAGATCGAACCCGCTCGGGCCGGACGGCTGGGGTACGAGAGCTACGCGGGTGCGTGGGGCCTCTCACGGGGGAGCCTCCGAGAGTGCCTACCTCGAGCGCACCGCCCAGTGGATCGCACGACTGGAGCCCTGACGTTCGCTCCCCCAAGAGGGTGATGTCGCTTCACCTTTACACGGGGTGAGTCGAAGACCAATGGTCAGATGGTTTTCGACCGCACGGACCGGGGGGTCTTGCTTCATGAGGAAAGGTCAAGTAGCTTGCGGCGCTCGCTGCGCGCGTGCGCAGCGGGAATCTCCGCAGCGGCATGTCTCGTTCCAGTCGCCGGCGCGCGATCCGACGCCGGCTCCGAGCCGCCACCGAGTCTCGAAGCACCCAGGACGGTCCACACCGACGACCGCCTCGACTCGCAGCTCGGGAACGTCGTTGTCAGCCGCCCGGCAACAGGGAACGCAAGCGGCTCTTCGGACGGCCCGGGCGAACGGACTCGACACGGTGAGCGGCCGGATCAGGGTTGTCGTCGAGGCCACGCCAGCCGACGCGCGCGACGCAGTCGCAGCGCGGGGCGGCACTGTCGAGGCGACCGCCGGTGGGCTGACCGAAGCACTGGTTCCGCCCGGCTCGATCGCGGCCGTCTCCGGGGCACGCGGGGTCAAGCAGGTCCGCGCGCCGTATGCGGCGTTCACGCTCGCCATCGAAAGCGAGGGGATCGAGACCGTCGAGGCGGATGCCTGGCACACCGCAGGTGCGACCGGATCGGGTGCGAAGGTCGCGGTCATCGATCTCGGCTTCGCGGGGATTGCGGGCCGTCAGGCAGCCGGCGAGCTGCCGGCCGGGCTGACGACAGTCGACTACTGCGGCGGCTCACTGGGCCATCCCGAGGTGCACGGCACGGCGGTGGCGGAGATCGTGCACGAGATGGCCCCGGGCGCACAGCTGTACGCGATCTGCGTCGATTCGGAGGTCGATCTCGCGACCGCCTCGGCCTACGTCAAGGCCCACGGGATCACGGTCGTCAACCACTCGGTCGGTTGGTACAACACCTCGCGAGGCGACGGCACAGGCGCGGCCGGGACGCCCGACGCGATCGTCGCGAGCGCGCGGACCGACGGGATCCTCTGGGTGAACGCCGCCGGGAACGCCGGCCAGGAGCACTGGAGCGGCACATTCTCCGATCCGGATGCCGACGGGTTTCACAACTTCTCCGGCTCCGACGAAGGCAACTCGATCGTGCTCTTCCCCGGCGAGGAGGTCTGCGGCTTCCTGAAGTGGGACGCCTGGCCGACGACGAGGGAGGACTACGACCTGCATCTCGTCCGGGACGCCATCGGGTCGCTCGAGACGATTTCCGCGGACGATCAGCAGCACGGCCCGCTGACCCCTACCGAAGCACTCTGCTACACCAATCCGTACAACACGCAGGAGTCCTTCTCGTTCATGATCCATCGCTGGTCGGCGACCACCTCGCCGCGCTTTGACTTCTTCGTCACGATCGGCGACGCCCTCCAATACATGAACGCGGCCGGCAGCGTCGTCGAGCCCGCGACCTCGCCGAGCACGCTTTCGCCGTCGGTGCCGTCGCCTGGTGGGACAACCTCCTGGAGCCCTACAGCTCCGTCGGCCCGACGATCGACGGACGCATCAAGCCGGACATCGCCGCACCGTCCTCGGTGACGTCTGGCACCTACGGGATCTTCGCCGGCACGTCGTCGGCCGCGCCGCACGTTGCCGGAGCCGCCGCGCTCGTGCGCGGAATGTTCCCGCTGGCAACGCCCGTCGAGCTGCAGGCGTTCCTCGAAGAGGAGGCGCTGGACCTCGGCGCCGCCGGCATGGATTCGCTCTTCGGCGCCGGTGTGCTCCTGCTGCCGGCGTCGCAGCCGCTCGTGACGACGTCCGCGCCGACGGCCGGCCCGACGGGCACCGCCAGCTTGGCCGTTGCGGGCTCGCTCTCGCCGCGAGGAATGTCGACGAGCTACCGCTGGGAGTACGGCACCACCACGGCCTACGGCTCACAAACTGCGCCGGTGGCACTCGCATCGCCCCGCGCTGATCAGGTGGTGGCGTCGACGCTCACCGGCCTGACGCCGGACACGGACTACCACTACCGGCTCGTCGCCACCAACGTCTTCGGTACCACCGTAGGCGCCGACCGGACGAACCGCACGGCGGTTCCTGCCGCGCCACTGGCGACCACGTCGTCGTCGGAGGCCGTCGGTTCCTCTCAGGCCCAGCTCGCCGGCCGCGTGACCGCCAACGGCACCGCGTCCACCGCCTGGTTCGAGTGGGGCACGACGACCGCCTACGGAAACGTGACGTCCGTCCAGAGCGTCGGCGCCCTCGGTGAAACCGCCGTCGTGGCGGAGCTCACCGGCCTGCTCGCAACCACCCAGTACCACTACCGGCTGATCGCCGACAACATCTACGGCCAGACCGTGGGAGCCGACCAGGTTCTCACGACCACCGGCGGCGCGCCACCCTTCGCGACGACCGGCGACGCGACTGCACTCGGCACGACCGGCATGACGGTGAACGGGAATGTCACACCCGGCGGCCTGGCGACGACGTACCAGTTCGACTACCGGCCGGTCGGGTCGACGGTGACGCCGACCAGAACGCCGCTCGCGCCGGCGAGCGCCGGCTACGGGACAGGAGTGCAGGCCGTCAGCGCGACGACGACCAACGTCAACCCGAGCTTCGCTTACGAATACAGGCTCGTCGCGACGAACTCGCTCGGGTCGCATGCCGGGCAATTCAGGAGCTTCACGATCTCGCCGCCGGCTCCACCGGCGCCGCCGGTGACACCGCCGAGCAGCGGTGGGGGAGGCGGCGGAGGCAGTGGTTCGCTCAATCTCGGCGTGACTCTTTCCGCCGCGAAGGCAACGTTCGCTCCGAACGAGACGGTCGAGGTCCGCGTGACCGTCACGCACAAGGGCGGCAGCCTCTCGGCGACCCAGCTTCGTGCGCTGATCGGGCTCCCCACCGACGCGACCCTCCTGGGTGCGCCGGCCGTCGACCGTGGTTCGGGTTGCACCGGCACCGCGCAGCTCAACTGCTACCTCGATTTCCTGGCGCCGGCCGCGACGACTGTCGTCCGTTTCTCGATCAACGTCGGCGGGGTGGGCGGCAAGGTGATCACCGCTCGGCTCCTGCAGCTCCAGACCGACACCGTCGCGAGCGACAGTTCGGCCTCCGTCTCGCTCGACGTTCGAGCGCCGGCGATTCCGATCCCGGCAGCGCCGGGCAGCGGCGGGAGTACGGGAGCGGCCACGGTTCTCACCGGCACGAATCGCGCCAACACGCTCAACGGATCCGCCGGACGCGACGTGCTGCGCGGCCTCGGAGGGAACGACCGGCTGTTCGGCCGGGGCGGCGTCGATCGCCTCTTCGGCGGCACCGGCAATGACCGGCTGGTCGGTGGCCCGGGAGCGGACACCCTCGACGGCGGGCCGGGACGAGACACGTTCGAGGCACGAGACAAAACCCGAGATGTCGTGCGCTGTGGGGCCGGGCGGGACACGGTCGTGGCCGACCGGGTGGACTGGGTCGCACGCGATTGCGAGACCGTCCGCCGCCGCTGAGCTTTTATGGTTTTGTAGCAACATTTAGTAGCAACAGTGGCTTGCGCGGCCTAGGGTCTGACCTCTCGTGCGAGTCCTCGGCATCCTTTTCTTCGCGGCCTGTCTCGCAGCCGCGAGCTCCGCCCAGGCAGTCGCCGATGTCGATCGGCTCAAGGTCCCCGGCGACCTCCGCGTCGTCAGCTACTACCCCGCCGACGCCGGCTGGACGCACATGTGGGAGCCCTGGCGCCCGCAGCGAATCGACACCGACCTCCGCCGCCTGCGGAGCCTGAACGCCAACGTCGTCCGGGTCGTCCTTCCGGCACATTTCATCGGCTACCCGGTGCCCGAGGCGAGGTATCTGGAGCGCCTGCGCGAGTTGGTCGGAATCGCCGCGCGGAACGGGCTCGGCGTCCAGCTGACGCTGTTCGACTGGTGGGGCGCCTACGGGGACGTCGAGGGCTCGAAACGGTGGGCTCGCGCCGTGCTCGAGGGGTACGTCGGCGACCCGCGGATCGCGTTCGTCGAGCTCAGGAACGAGATCGACACGACGGACACGGCGGCGCTCGCGTGGACCCGCGAGCTGATTCCGTGGCTGCGTGACCTCCTCCGGAAGCAAACCCCGGTCACCGTGTCCGTCGCCGGCATGACTCCCGTGCGAGACCTGCGGGCGCTGGTCGCGGCGCTTCCTGCCCGTGCGCGGCCCGATTTCTTCGACGCGCACCACTTCACCGGTGGCGGCGAGCTGGCCGAGAGGGTCTTCTCGACGCTTCGGGACGTGGCTGCGCCGACACCGCTGTGGATCGGCGAGCTCGGCTACCCAACGTCGACAACCCTGAGCGGTCTCGCGGGTGTCCCACTCACGGCTTCGGCCCAGGAAGCCGCACAGACGCACTACTTCAAGCTGTGTTTCGGAGCGCTCGCCCGGCTCGGGCTGCCGGCACCGGGGATCTGGATCCTCGACGACTTCGGACCGGACGCCATCCCGAAATCCGACCTCACCGGCCGGGAGCCGGAACATCACTTCGGTCTCTTTCGCGAGGACGGCTCGGCGAAGCCGGCGGCGGCCGCAGTGCGCCGACTCTTCGCCGGCAGACTCGAGACGGGGTTCAACGGCGGCTTCGAAGCCGCTGCGGTCGCGGAGGACGGGCCCTCGGTCCCCGCGATCTGGGGCTCGACCGGCGAGCTGCGACTCGTTCGCGACCCGACGCTGGCGCGATCCGGCGCCGCATCTGCTCGTGTCACCGGGCGCCAGGGTGCAAGCGGGACGTTCCTGGTCGCTCCCGTCACGGCTCCGGTGCAGAGTGGGCGGGCGGAGCTGTCAGCGTGGGTTCGAGGCACCAATGCGGCGCTTCGCGTCGCGATCGTCTGGTTCGATCCCGAAGGCCGTCAGGTTGGGCAGAGGTGGACGTCGGTGCGGGCAGGGCCTCGCTGGCGACGAGCCGCGGTTGCCGCCAGGCCGCCGGCGAGAGCCGCGTTCGCGCGGATCGTTCTCCGCGCGCACGGGCTGCAAGGGTCCGTCTGGATCGACGACGTCTCCTTCGCCTGGCGTTAGGAGCTCAGGATCGACATCCGCGCTGCAGCTCGAGACGAGCGCATCGAAGACATCGCCGGCCGCGACGCCTCGCAGCGAGTCGTGATTCACGTCGACCTTGATGTCGGGCCACGACTCGAGCCCCAGCGAGCGGCCGCCTTCGTCGGCCCCGAAGCACAGCAGCCGTTCCGTCGAGAAGACCCCGCGGTTGCCGGTCTGGCGCCGGGCGATCCCTTCCACCTCGCGCAGCTCCTCGAGCGGGTCGATGCGAACGTTCGAGTCGGAGCCGACACAGAGCGGAATCCTGCGATGCTCGATCCGCGCCGCCGGGAGGAAGCCATCGGCGAGATCGGCCTCGGTCGTTGGGCAGGCGCAGACTGTCGTGCCGCTACTGGACAGAAGATCGAGCTCGGCACCATCCGCATGCGTCGCGTGCACGACGGTGACGTGCGACCCGAGGCAGCCGGTGCGCTCGAGGAGCTCGATCGGCCTGCAGCCGTGCTCCGCGAGGCATTCCTCGATCTCCCGGGGCTGCTCGTCGACATGGATGTGCAACGGGAGGCGTTCGGCCTCCGCAAAGCGCCCGATCTCCTCGAGCCATTCGCGCGGACAGGCGCGGACGGAGTGGGGGGCGAGGCCGACGTGAACGCGGTCGGCGCGCAGCGACTCGAGTTGGCGCAGGTACTCGGCCGGCGACTCCTGGCGCATCCGCGGCAGTCCGCCACGGGCGTACGCCGCAAGCAGGAGGACGATCTCGAGCTCCGCCTCGCCAGCCGCCTCCACCGCCGCGCGCGCCTCGTCCAGACCGAGGTAGTGGAACTCGCCGACGGCCGTGTAGCCGGCCGAACGCATCTCCCGATAGGTCTCGACGTACAGCGCGCGCACGGTCGCCGGCGTCTGCCGCTCGGCCTCCGCCAGCATCAGCTCGCGCCACGCCCAGAAGTCGCCGCCGGCGGCCCGGCCACGCAGCGCGCGTTGGAAGGTGTGGCTATGCGCGTTGACGAATCCCGGCAACGTGACGGTCCCGGCCACGCGGCAACACTATCCTTCCGAATGAATGGCCTCTCGCGCCGTCCCCGCACCGCTCGCGCTGCTGCCCAACGCGCTGACGCTGCTTCGCCTCGCTCTGATCCCGATCTTCATCGTCGTCTACCTCAGCGCGGGCGACGGCTCGAGTTGGGCGGCCGGCTGGATCTTCCTCGTCGCCGGGGTGACCGACCAGGTCGACGGCTTTCTCGCGCGCCGCTGGCACGTGGAATCGCAGTTCGGGAAGGTCGCCGACCCGCTCGCCGACCGGCTGATGATCGATTCGGCGGCGGTCCTGCTCGCGCTCGAGGGCAAGCTCCCCTGGGTCGGGGCCGCGATCATCGTCTTGCGTGACGCGATCCTCGTCGGCGGGTACAAGCTGCTCATGCCCCGCGGCTACGAGCTCAACGTGACGATGCTCGGGAAGGTCGCGACCTGGCTCCTCTACCTGTCGGTGGGGATCCTCACCGTCACCGGCCAAGCGACTGAATGGCCACTCTGGCTCTTCTGGTTCGCGCTCGCGCTCGCGCTGGCTGCCGCCGCGCAGTACGTGATCAAGGCCAGGCGCGAGGTAGCACGATGAAGGCGGTCGTCATGGCGGGTGGGGAGGGGACACGCTTGCGCCCCCTCACCTCGAACCAGCCGAAGCCGATGGTGCCGATCGTCGGCAAGCCGTGTATCGAGCACATCCTCGAGCTCCTGCGCGGGCACGGCCTCGACGACGTCGTCATCACGCTGGCGTTCATGCCGCAGGCGATCCGCAGCTATTTCGGCGACGGCGACTCGCTCAACATGAACATCGAGTACTCGGTCGAGGAGCTGCCGCTCGGCACCGCCGGCTCCGTCCGCCTCGCCAGCAGCCTGCTCGACGAGACGTTCCTCGTCATCTCCGGCGACGCCCTCTGCGACGTCGATCTCGGCGCCCTCGTCGACCGGCACAACCAATCCGGCGCCGCCGTCACGATCGGCCTGAAGTCCGTCGACAACCCGCTCGAGTTCGGGATCGTCGTCACCGACGAGGACGGCAAGGTCGAGCGCTTCCTGGAGAAGCCCTCCTGGGGGCAGGTCTTCTCGGACACGATCAACACCGGCATCTACGTGCTCGAGCCGGAGGTGCTGAAGCACGTGCCGGTCGAGGGGCCGTACGACTTCTCGAAGGAGCTCTTCCCGCTTCTGCTCGAGATGGGCCGGCCGATCTACGGGCACGTGATGGAGGGCTACTGGCAGGACATCGGCAACCTCGACCAGTACCGGCAGGCGAACTTCGACGCACTCGACGAGAAGGTACGGCTGAACGTCGAGGGTGTGCAGCTGCGCGGCAACGTCTGGATCGGCGAAGGCACCGACATCCACGACGTCGAGGAGATCGAGGGGCCCGCGTTCATCGGCAACCACTGCCGGATCGCACGGGACGCGTCGATCGGGCCCTACACCGTCCTCTCGAACGGCGTCACGCTCCGCGAGCGGGCGCGCACGGTCCGCTCGGTCATCGATGCGTCCACGCACGTCGGCCGGAGCGCGCTGATCGAGGGCGCGATCATCGGCCGCTCGTGCGACCTCCGCGACCACGTCCGCATCCAGGAAGGCGCTGCGATCGGGGACGAAGTGACGATCGGCTCCGAGTCGAGCATCATGCCGCACGTCCGGATCTATCCGTACAAGGAAGTCGAGAGCGGCTCGCAGCTCTACGAGAACCTGATCTGGGAGACGCGTGCCTCGTCGCGCCTCTTCGGCAAGGACGGAGTCACCGGCCTCGTCAACGTCGACCTCACACCCGAGACGGCTGCGCGCCTGGCGACCGCGCTCGGGACGGCGTCTGAAGCGCGGGGCGCGCGTCGTCGCGAGCCGCGACTCGGCTCCCGGCTGCCGAATGATCAAGCGGGCGATGATCTCCGGCCTGAACGCCGCCGGAATCGACGTCGCCGACCTGCGCGTGTCGCCGCCCGGTGTCAGCCGGCACGTGCTGAAGACGCAGGGCTTCGCTGCAGCCGTCCACGTCGGCTCCAGCCACCTCGACCCGGAAGCGGTCTTCATCCGCATCTACGAGCCGGGCGGCATCCTGCTCACGCCCGGCCTGCAGAAGGAGATCGAGAAGAACTTCACGCGCCAGGAGCTGAGGCGAGTCGCGGCCGGCGGGGTCGGCTCGGTCTCCTACCCGGCCCGCGTGCGCGAGAGCTACGCGCAGGACCTGCTCGACTCGCTCGACGTGGAGACGATCCGCGAGCGCCGGTTCCGGATCGTGGTCGACTACGGCTACTCGGCGTCCTCGTTCGTCCTGCCGCTCGTCGTCGGCCCGCTCGGGCGTCGAGGCGATCTCGGCACACGGGTTCTTCGCCGACGAGCTCGCCGACCGCGAGACGCTGGCGCAGGCGATCGGGCACACGAAACGGCTCGTCACCGCGATCGGGGCGGACATCGGCGCCGTCTTCGACCAGTCCGGCGAGCGCCTCTACCTCGTCGACGAGCAGGGCCACGAGGTTCCCGTCGACCAGACGCTTCTGCTCTACGTCCGGCTGCTCGCCGAGAGAGGGACGAAGGGCAAGGCGGCGTTCCCGATCACGGTCACGAGCAAGATCGACGATCTCGCCGGCGACGCGCTCGAGATCATCCGGACGCCGAACTCGCTCAGTGAGCTGACGAGCGCGGCAGCAGCCGACGGGCGTCGTCTTCGCCGGAGCGGTCGGCGGCGGCTACGTCTTCCCGGAGTTCCTGCCTGCCTACGACGCCGTTGCGAGCCTCGCGAAGCTCCTGGAGCTCCTCGCACCGATCCGGAGGCCCCTCTCCGAGCTCGTCGGGGAGCTGCCGGCGCCGACGCTGATCCACCGCCGGCTCGCCTGTCCGTGGTCGAAGAAGGGTCTCGTGATGCGGCTGCTGAACGAGCGGCTGGCCGGACGCGACCTCGATCTGACGGACGGAATCAAGCTCACCGACGCCCGCGGCTGGTCGCAGGTGCTGCCGGATCCCGACGAGCCGCTTGTCCATCTGTACGCCGAAGGCGAGACGACCGAGGTGTCCGAGGAGCTCGAACGCGAGGTGCGCGAGCTCGTCGAGGAGATCATGCAGGGAGACTCCGACCGCACCTCGAACCTCGGTAGAAGCCTCAAGCTGAGGTTGACCCCTCGGTACGCGTGCTGCTTTACTGACTGACGAACCTCCACCGAAAGGCGCTGTGCACATGGAAGGCGAAGGCTCGACGGAACCGCTGCCCGACCTCGGCACCCTGTCGGACGACGACCTCAAGACCCTGATCGACAAGCTCACGGAGGAGGAGAACGAGGTCTCCTTCCGCCGCCGGCTGCTCCAGGGCCGAATCGACATCCTGCGGGCCGAGCGCACCGCGCGGCTGAAGGGGAAGGGCGTCACCGACGTCGACGTCGAGAAGCTGACCGACATCCTCTCGTCGCGCAGCGCGCCCTCCTCCGAAGAGGGCGCGTGAGCCACGTCTACTGCCCTGAATGCGGGTTCCAGAATCCGGAGTCCTCGAATTTCTGCTCCCGCTGCGGCGCGATGCTCAACAAGAGCGAGTCGGGCGAGCAGACGATGACGTACACCCCGGAGGAGCACGCCGACGAGCCGGGCGCCGGGCTGCAGGATCTCCGCGGCAAGGGACCTGCGCTCGTGGTTCGCTCCGGCGGCGGCAGGGCGGGGGAGAGCTTCTTCCCCTCGGCCGAGCGCACGCTGATCGGTCGCTCGCCGGAGTGCGACGTCTTCCTCGACGACGTCACCGTCTCTCGCCGCCATGCCGAGCTCGTGCGCGAGGGCGAGACCTTCACGATCACCGACCTCGGCAGCCTCAACGGCACGTTCGTCAACCGCAAGCGGATCGAGTCGGCCGAGCTGGACGACGACGACGAGCTGCAGATCGGCAAGTACCGCCTGACCTTCCTGCGACGATGAGCACGACCACCGCAACCGAGCGCCGCCCCGAGCAGCGCCTCGCACACGATCGGCGCAGTCTGCGCGCGGCTCCAGCCCGAGTACCCGGACATCTCGATCTCGAAGATCCGCTACCTCGAGGATCAGGGGCTGCTGACGCCGAAGCGCACCCGTGGCGGCTACCGGCTCTTCAGCGAGGAGGACGTCGAGCGCCTGGAGACGATCCTCCGGCTGCAGCGCGACGAGTTCCTGCCGCTGCGCGTGATCCGACAGGAGCTCGCGTCAGGCGCAGGCGCAGCTGAGCGCAAGCGCCGCCGGCCGACCGGACTGGGGGAGCAGGAGGCCGAGCTCGACCTCGCCGAGCTCTGCCACCGCGCCGGCATCGATGCAAGCCTCGCACGCGCGCTCGAGGAGTACGGACTGCTCTCGCCGCGCGTCGAGGGCGGCGAGCAGCTTCTACCGCGAGGGCGACGCCGAGATCGCCGCGGCCTGCGGCCGGCTCGCGCAGTACGGGATCGACGCGCGGCACCTCCGGACGTTCCGCAACTCGGCCGGGCGCGAGGCCGGCCTGCTCGAGCAGCTCGTCGCGCCTGCGCTCCGCTCTCGCAACCCCGAGCGCCGGAAGACCGGCCTCGACGACCTCCAATCGCTCGCGGAGACATCGCAGGAGCTCTCACGGCTCCTCTTCTGGCGCGAGCTGCGGCTGCTCGCGGAGCGCTCGATGACCTCGGGGGCGACACTCGATCTGCGGGATCGCGTCCGCGACGTGCCGGACTTCCCCAAGCCCGGGATCGTCTTCAAGGACCTGATGCCGCTCGTCGCCGACGCGACGTACTTCCACGAGACGATCGACCGGCTGGAGCAGCTCGCACGGCCGCTGGAGCCCGACATCATCCTCGGCGCCGAGGCGCGCGGCTTCATCTTCGGCGGGGCGCTCGCCGACCGGCTCGGTTGCGGCTTCGTGCCGGCCAGGAAGCCCGGCAAGCTGCCCTGGGAGACCGTAGAGGCGACCTACGCCCTCGAGTACGGCACCGACAGCCTCCAGGTGCACGCCGACGCGCTCGGGAAGGGCTCGCGCGTGATCGTCCACGACGACGTGCTGGCCACCGGCGGCACGGCGAAGGCGAAGACCGAGCTCGTCGAGCAGCTCGGCGGGGTGGTCGTCGGCCTGCTGTTCGTGATCGAGCTCACGTTCCTGAACGGCCGCGACAAGCTCGAGGGCTACGACGTTCAATCCCTGATTTCGTACTGACTCCGCAAAAAGGGTGTCTTCACGGCCGTCCGGGCCGTCGATAAGCATGTGGACGATGTATGACGCGCTCACAGCCCGGTACACCTTCGCGTGTCCACGGCGAGAGCAGGCCCACGTGGCGCTCTCATCGTTCCGGCTGCTCGAACGCCTCCCGGGCGCAATGCATCCCGCGGTCTACAGCGTCCGCTTCGACTGTGGCTGCGGCGACGAGCATCAGGGCCTCGTCTCCCACGACGACCTCGACTGGGCGCCGCTGGGAGGACACGCGGGCCAGTTCGTCGATCTCATGACCTCGCGCACCCGCGACGCCGCGGATGAGCTCCTGGAGTCCGCAGCGACGCATCTGAAGGCGGGGGAGTGGCCGTGGAGCTTCTACTGCTACCCGGAGGGCAGGCCGCGACCGGTCTTTCCGTCGTCCTTCGTGGCGGTAGCGCCCGGCGAGCGCTGGCTCGGGCTCGCGGTCCGCTGTCCGGCCTGCGAGGCGCTCTCGGTCAACCTCGTCACGCACGCGCACGTCGACCTGCCGTTCGCGAACGACGCGCTGGTCGGTGTCGTCGATCATGTGTTCGCCGCGGATGCGCTCAACTCGATCGAGGAGTTCCACGCGGAGCTCCATTCCTCCCGCTTCGACGAGCGCCGCCTGCACCTGAATTAGACGCGGTTCCGTTTCAACTGCAAGGGGGAACAAGCCCTGGCAGACAACAGTGAAACGGAGGCAGTGATGATCGGAGTGACACGTGGGATCTCGACGCTTGCCGGAGCGGCTGTCGCAGGCGTCCTGCTGTGGTTCGCGACCCAGATCGGCACCCAGACGGTGTCGGAGTACTGGGCGACCTACGGTGTGATAGCCGCCGCCGGCCTGACGATGGCGCTCTCGCAGATCCTGGGCGGCTGGACGAAGTGGGGGTGGCCCCGGTTCTCCCTCGGCGTCTTCGTAATCGGCTTCCTGCCGGTCCTCGTGGTCGGCCTCTGGGTGCTGCTCTCGAGGCAGCCGGATGACTGGATGAACACCTCGAACTGGTCGCGCGACCTCGGGATCTTTAGTGCCGTCGCCGACCTCGGCAACATCCTGCCGGCGATCGCGTTCGGGATCGGGCTCGTGTTCGGGCTCTCCTTCGACACCGCCGGCCCCAGCCGTGAGGTCGTGGTGGACGAGCAGGTGCGCGAGACACCCGTCCCCGTGACCGAGACCGAGACGAGCGATGTGCGCGCTGCGGACGAGGCGCTCACCGCCGATCGGGGGCCATATGCCGAGCCGCCGACCGTGCCTGTCGGTGTGGGCGCGGTGGAGACCGACGACGACGGTCGCGAGGAAACCGTGACTACGACAGGAGACCGCCGCACGGAGACCTGATCAAGGGATTTCCGCGGTCACGATCCTGGTCGATAAGGGTGGTGATGGACGCCGCAGCCGTCACTCATCCAAAACCCGCCGCCTCGGAGCTCCTGCTGGAGCACTGTCACGCACTGGACATCGACAACCGTAGTCGTCCGACCGCGGCGGACCGGCTCGAGGCGCTCGTGGGCAAGGAACTAGCCCGCCGACTCGTGCGCGCTCTGTCCGCCTCGCACTGATTTCTCTTCTGGCGCAATCCGCGCCAAGACCCCTAAAGGGTCGCTTCGCTCCAACACCAATGGGTCGGCCCTCCCTGGCTGCGTCTTCGGGAGTGGCTACCCGCCGCGAAGACGAACGAACAGAAAGATCGCGCCGCTCGACACGAGCGAGAGGATCAGCGCCGTAGCGCCGGAGACCGCGAGCGCCAGCATCCCAACCCAAAGCAGCAGAAAGAAGAAGACGGCCCACAAGAAGGCCTGCTTACCCTGATCGATGCTCGGCCACCGCAAGTGCATAACGACCGCGATCCTAGTCAAAGACGATCGCTGAGCGAGCCCCCATCCCAGCCCTCGCAGCTTCAGGGATCTTGGCGCGAAAAGGGATCTGCTCCCGCAGATCCCTTTTCAAGATTGCGCCCAAAAAAATTCAGAGAGCCGGTGGCGCTTTCGTCCACCGAACCCGCTGACTTTCCGCTTTCGCGTACGGCCCTCGAGCTCGGTCTCGACCTAATCGCGCTCCGTGCTCTCTGCATGGAGGAACCTAACGGGGCGGTCCGATCCGGGCAAGGGCGCGGGAAGCGTCTTTTCTGCAAATTGCGAGAAGTTCTGGTTGGCGCGTCCGGGGCGCGCGACGGTCCGTAGGATGCGGCGGTGAGCCGCGCGGACCCTCTGGATCTCCGCGGGCGCCTGTCTCTCCCTCGCGATCGTGCTGACGCTCCTCGGAGTGGGGGATCAGGCCGGGGCGCTGCCGAACTGGCAGGCGCTCGTGCTCGGCCTCGTCCAGGGGGCGACGGAGCTGCTGCCGATCTCCTCGTCGGGCCACTTGATCCTCGTGCCCTGGCTGGGGGACTGGCAGTACCTGAAGGAGCACGACGCCTTCAACCAGACGTTCGACGTCTCGCTGCATCTCGGCACGCTGATCGCCGTCGTCATCTACTTCGGGGAGGACATCGTCCGCCTTGCCGCTGCGTGGTTCGGAACTCTCCGGCAGCGGAGGATCGAGACCGCCGACGAGCGGATCGCCTGGTACGTGGCCGCAGCGACCGTGCCGGCTGCGATCGTCGGCGCCGTGGGGGAGAACCTGATCGCCGAGCGGCTGGGCGAGCCGTGGCAGATCGCGATCCTCATGGCGCTCTTCGCCGGCCTCCTCTACGTGGCTGACCGCACGCCCCAGACGAAGGACATGGGTCAGATCGGCATCAAGGCGGCCATCGGGGTGGGTCTCGCGCAGACACTGTCGCTGATGCCCGGAGTGTCGCGGTCCGGGATCACGATCACCGCGGGGCGGTTCCTGGGGCTCGACCGAGACTCCGCAGCGCGGTTTTCGTTCCTGCTACTCGTCCCGATCACATTCGGCGCGGTCGCCTTCAAGGGAATCGGCGACGTGGTGCTCGCAGAGCTGCCGCCGGGGACGGCCGGGCCGTTCATCGTCGGCTCGCTCGCGTCGTTCGCGAGCGCACTCGTCGCGATCTCGGCTCTGCTCGGCTACGTGCGCCGCCACACCTACTCGCTGTTCGTGGTCTACCGACTGGTCCTCGCGGCGATCGTGCTGTTGCTGATCGCAACGGGCGCCCGCTCGGCCGGCTTCTGAGGTCGCGGAGAGAGGGCAGACGGCGGAATCTGTCTCAACTTGACATAACGCTGATTCTCGTGCATTCAAGGAAGGAACCCGCTTTGCGAGGCGGGTTCCCGGTAATCCAGGGTCGTCTTGCTAACGCTTTGCAAACGTCAGCCGTTGAGCAGGGCCGCAACCGTGTTCGCTGCGTCGCGTTCCGCTGACTCGATTTCAAGGCGATGGGAAGCCGCAGCGGTGCTCTCGGGCGTGGGTCGATTGGCGTTCCGACTCGTATTACGCGTCGTGGTGGGCTGCGTATTTGGCGCGGCGGGGGCGGTCGTGAGCGATCGCCTACGAGGATTGGCGGACACGGAGCGGCGGCTGACTCCCCTACGGCAGCAGGTCCTTGATCAGGTCTCGCCGCGTTGTACTAAAGCCCCTGAGGTGAGCGGTGAGGAGCCGATTCGTGAACGCCGCTTCGCGGTCAAGCACAAAGGCCTCGAGCCCCTGGAACGCGGCGCTCCGATAGATCGGGGATTGGCTGATGAGGTTGTCGCCGAGCCCCCTCCTGTCTTCTGGCGTCATTGGTCGGACATCGTCTAGCCAATGGCGGATTTGCGTGCGGGCGATCGGGACGAGAGAGTATGGGCGGCCCTCGCGCTCAGCCTGCGCGTGGGCCTTGTTGGCAAGGCCTTCCACGCCCGCGATCATGAGGAAGCTTCGCATTGCACGGTCGTATTCGTTCCAGTGTCCGAGAAGATCCTCGTCGAAGTAGGCACGTAGCTTTGCCTCGATCGGTAGTGCCCCGCGGAGCCAGATCCGCCGTAGCTCGAGGCTCGGGCGGATCAGCCACGGATAGTCGGCTGGAAGGCCGGTGTACCGCTCAAATTGAGCTTCAGCAGAGGTGACAGCCAGGCCGGTCGTGGTGGAGATCTCCGTTACCAACGAGGTCTTGAGATCCAATGCCCGTTGCCGTTCTTCCCACTGCCGAGTGAACGCGGGCAGCAGCCACGCGGTCAATGCGATCCCGGCGAACGTCACCAGCACAGCGGTTGGCACCCGAGGACGCCAACGGCCGCGACGCGGCTTCACCTCCTGCACAGGCCTCTCTTCAGGCGGCGTGGCATCAGGCGGCGCGGCGGTCGCTGGACGCGACTCGTCCATCCGACGAACGTACCGCTCGCAGGGCACTGTGCCCAGACCTGGGTGGCCCGCGTGGGTCAGCCGCCGTTAGCTTCTCGGCGAAGCTTCGCCAGCTTCTCGGGGGACAGTTGGAGCTCCGACAGTTCCTCCCGGGTCAGCGAGTCGAGGAACGCCTTTTGGGAGGCGAGAAATGCCTTCTGCCGCTTCGGAGGTAGATCGGTGATGTAACGGCCGAGATCGAGGCCATCTGGGAGTGTGCCGCCCAATTCTGGGGCGTCCTTGAGGTAGGCGCCCTGGAGGTCGGCGCCCTCGAGGTCCGCGCCGTCGAGGTGCGCGCCCCCGAGGTCCCGCTCGCTGGAGGTTGGCGTCGTGGAGGCCGGCGCCGGTGAGATCGGCGAGCCGGAGCCTCGCGTCCTGGAGGTCGGCGCCCGTGAGTTGGGCGCCCCTAAGGTCGACGGCCTCGAGGTCCGGCGCCCAACAGGGTGGCGTCCCGGAGTTTGGCACCCGTGAGGTTCGCTTCCCAGAGGGAGGTACCGTCGAGAATGGCTTCTCCGAAGTCGGCACCGCTGAGGTCAGCCCCAGAGAGGTCGGCGCCTGCGAGCCAGGCGTCCCCGATGTCGGCACTTCTGAGGTCCACCCCTGACAGCTCGACCGGCGGACACCGGCGCCCGCTAATACGGGTAAGGGGGAGCTACTCCAGGGGCAGGGGCACCAGGGGCACGAGCGATAGTGATTTCGGTGGGACAAGGGGTATCAGGGCGAGTCGTCACGAGCAAGGCCTCGTACAAGAAGCGTACGACCTCGGCCTTTCGCTCCCCGTCCAAGCGCCGAAGGGCGGTGAGGGTGACGGTACGCGCGACCGCCCTGACCCCATCGCCCGGCTTGGATGTCAGCAACTTCTCATGGAGCATCAAGCTGCTCATCTGGTCGAGATAGCTCTGGAGCGTCTCGTCTTGGCGTGCTTTCTCAGCGGCGGCCTTATCTGCGCGGATGCGCTGATCCTCCCGCCTGTTGTCGCTCCTCGTCTGCGTGGCGCTCCACGCAAACGTGACCCCAATCAAGATCGCGGGCACGATCAGCAACTGCAGCCAGTCCCAGAGGGTCTTACCGCGGAAACCGAGCCATCCCGGCAAACGCATGAGCGCGATACTCGCTCATCCCGCGCTGTGTGGCCACTGCTTTTCCGGGAGTGGTCGCATGGACACCGTCCGCGAGTCCGACGGAGTCCTCACGAATCGAGCCCCGTCCGCCGCCGCCACTCGTGTTCGTTCAGGAGCACGGCGCGTAGTGCGGCGAGCCCGTCCGGCGGGTCTTCGAGCGCGGCCAGGATGATCGCCCGCTCGTCGATCGTCAGGAGTTGGCGAGATAATCAACACCGTGGCCCGCTGGCTCAGAAACCCCCGGCGCATCATCCGCAAGCCCAGGATCATGGCGGACACGATCTGCCGGGTGCGCGGACATGACTGGGAGGCGTGGGACGCGAGCCCCCTGAGCGTTCCCGCAAATATTCCACCGGCCGAGCGAGTCCTTGAAGTCGTCGAGGCGACCCGTTGGTGCCGGAGGTGTGACATGTATGACTCCCGCTTGGCAACGGAGGCCGAGCAAGAACGAGGGATCGCCGAGTACCTTGCGGAGGCCGAGAAGGAATGGGCTGATCCGAAGAAACGTCGCCACCTCAAGCGGACGGGCGGAGGCCAGAACGGAGGCATTCGGAACTAGCAAGCAAGCTCGGCTGCCGCTAGTCGAGCCCTTCGCGCTTGCGCCATTCGTGCTCGTTGAGGAGGACGCCGCGGAGCCCGGCGAGCGTTACGAAGCGGCGTACGGGCGTGGGTCGCCCCGGAGCGGCTGCACCCCTAGCCGTTAGCCCCTGGGGCACCCAGGGCGACCAATGGCAGTGATGCCCCGAGGCGCTCGGAGTGAATCCAGAAGGCGAGCTCGGCGGCGACGAGCCGGCTCAGCCTCGAGCGCGGCCGGGGGATAGACCCAATCGTGTCCTAGCGGGCGAGATGGGGCAAGGCGATGCTGCCAGGGATGCAAACACACCGGAGAAAGAGTAATGGCGCAATGAGCGGCGCTGAACGCGAGGCACTCCGTGCCGCCATCGACGCGGCAAGGAGAGCGACGGTCGAGGCCGCGGAGGCCGCGAAGGCCGCGAGCAAGCAGGCTGATCTCGCGAGACGGGCTATCCGCGAGCGTGGCTAGCGCCTAGGCGCTCGGATCGCCATTCCGTTCCTCAGGCGTCGAGCCCTTCGCGCTGCCGCCACTGGTGTTCGGACAGGAGAACCGCGCGAAGCTCACTCAGCTCTTGCGGCGGATCATCGAGGGTGCCCAGGATCACGGCTCGCTCCTCGATCGTGAGGGCGAGTAGCTTCACGTCGTCGTCGAGGGCACGCTCGAGGCGGTCAGCGAGCTCGTCGGCGCCCGCTGCTCTCACGAGTTCCGCGAGCTCGGTGGTCGAGGCCGCGTCAACGGGAATGCCGGCGTGCATCATGCGCTTGAGCCTACGGCGTTGGGAACGCGAGGCGGTGACCGCTTGCTAACGCTTTTGCAAACAGACGACGAGAAACCGGCCGGACACACCGATACTCAGTGAGTGCACATCGGCTTATCTACGTACTCCGCGCTACCTGCCGTCACCACAAGGACGGTTGTCACAAGACGCTGATTCTCGTGCATTCAAGCAACGGCATCGAACAGCACCTAGGTGGGCATACTTGACGCCTATGGCCGCCGCCGATATCGACCGCTCGCTGCAGAAGATCGGTGCCGAGACATCCGTGTCGCGGCTGCTGAACGTGACGTGCGCTGAGCTCGCCGCCTTGCTCGACGCGTCGCGTTGCTCCGTCTCGCGGATCATCGGCGACCTGCTCGTCGAGCTGAGCGACTTTCACCGCTCGGGCGACCCGCCCGCGCTGGAGCTCTTCCTCGTCTCCGATTACCCGCTCACGCAGGAGGTGATCGACAGCGGCGAGCCCCGCGTCGTGCTCCGCAACGATCCCTCTGCCGACCCGGCGGAGGCAGCGCTGCTCGAGCGGCTCGGGCTGGACTCGCTGCTGATGCTGCCGCTCCGCTCGCGTGGCCAGAATTGGGGGCTCGTCGAGATCTACGCGGACGATCGCCGCTTCGAACCGGCCGAGATCGAGCTCGCGATCACGACGGTCGACAGGGTCGGAGAGCTTCTCGCGGCGCTCGAGAGCGGCGCTGCGCGCAGCTAGTTCGCGCAGCCCGGACTGGACACGTGGGTTTGGGAGCGAGAAGCTCACGGGTAGAAGGCAGATTCCCCCGTCATGACCACGGTCGACATCGAACACTTGCTCCTGAACGACGAGCTCCAGCTGCTGTTGGAGGCTGCTGAGCAGGCCGGGTCACTGAAGGCCGGCGAGATCGGTGACGTCGTCGAGACACTCGAGCTGGACGCGCTGGAGCTGGATGCGCTCTACCGCGAGCTCGACCGCCGAGGGATCGAGGTCGTCGAGGAGGCCCAGCCCGAGGAGCCGCTGCCCGCGCCCGCTCCGGCCCCGTTGCCACAGGAGACGACCACCGATGCGCTGCAGCTCTTCCTACGCGAGGCCGGGCGGCATCAGCTGCTGACGGCGCCGCAGGAGGTCGAGCTCGCGAAGAAGATCGAGCGCGGCGACATGCTGGCGAAGCAGCACATGATCCAGTCCAACCTCCGGCTGGTCGTCTCGATCGCCAAGAACTACCGCAATCAAGGGCTGCCCTTCCTCGACCTGATCCAGGAGGGCACGCTCGGCCTGATTCGTGCGGTCGAGAAGTTCGACTGGCGTCGCGGCTTCAAGTTCTCGACGTACGCCACCTGGTGGATCCGGCAGGCCGTGGCACGTGCGCTCGCCGACAAGGCGCGAACGATCCGGATGCCCGTCCACATCGTCGAGCGGCTGCAGAAGATGAACCGTGCCGAGCGGACGCTCTGGACGCAGCTCGGGCGGGAGCCGACACTCGAGGAGATCGCCGAAGAGGCCTCCCTACCGCTGCAACAGGCACTGGAAGTCCGCGCTGCGGCCCGGGCGTCAACGAGCCTCGATCAACCCGTTGGGGAAGCCGAGGATGCCGTGTTCGGGGACTTCGTCGCCGGCGAGGGGCCGTTGCCGGAGGAGCAGGTCGAGCTGTCGCTGCGCAGCCAGGCGCTCATGGAGGCGCTCCGGGCGCTCACGGATCGCGAGCGGCAGGTCGTCGTGCTGCGGTACGGGCTCACCGATTCCGAGCCGAAGACGCTCGAGGAGATCGGTCGGCGGCTCGGGCTGACGCGTGAGCGCGTGCGGCAGATCGAGCTCGACTCGCTGAAACGGCTCGCCTCGCTCCGCGAGATGGAGTCGATCGGGCAGCTCCTCTAGGCGCTACGAGCGGAGGTAGAACTCGAGCCCGGGTGCGACCATGCGCAGCTCGCGCAGGGCGCGCGACTCGAGCTGCCGAACACGCTCGCGGGTGATGCCGAGGCCGACTCCGACCTCTTCCAGCGTCTGCGGAACCGCGCCATCCAGGCCGAAGCGCTGAGCGAGGACGTGGCGCATGCGCGGATTCAGGCGGTCGAGTGCTGCTGAGAGCTCACTGGCGCGGAGCCGGTCTGACGTCTCGGCGTCGGGCCCGGCGGTCTTTGTGTCCTCGACCATGTCGCCGTAGAGGCTCTCGCCGTCACCGACGGGCGTCTCGAGGCTGACCGGGTCCTGGACGAGCTCGAGCAGCTCCTGGACGCGCTCCGGCGTGAAGCCCGCCTCGATCGCAATCTCGTTCTCGTTCGGGTCGCGGTTCAGCTTCTGGGCGAGGATGCGTCGACTGCGGGTGACGCGGCGCACCTGCTCGGCCACGTGCACGGGCAGGCGGATCGTCCGGCCCTGCTCTGCGAGCGCCCGCGTGACGGACTGGCGAATCCACCACGTGGCATAGGTCGAGAGCTTGAAGCCCATCTTGTAGTCGAACTTCTCGACGGCACGGATCAGGCCGAGATTGCCCTCCTGGATCAGGTCGAGGAGCGGCACACCGGCCTTCGTGTAGTTGCGCGTGATCGACATCACGAGCCGGAGATTGCACTCGATCAGCCGTCGCTTCGCCGCCTCGTCGCCCTCGTCCTTGCGACGAGCGAGCTCACGCTCCTCGGCGGGCGTCAGCAGGCGTCCGTCGCCGATCTGGCGCACATAGAGCTTCAGAGGGTCCTGGGTCGCCTCTGCGACAGCAGGAGGCGCATCCTCGGCGTCCTCGGCCTCGGCCTCGACTTCGGCCTCCTCGGCATCCTCCTCCCCATCCTTGGGCTCATCGAGCGCAGGCAGCAGCTCGAGATGCGGTTCGGATGGCGTCTCGAAGACGCGCTCGGCGGGATTCGGCTCCATCGCCACCGATATCGGCGTCCCAGCCTCACAGCTTGAGGGGAATCCGTCACGAGACGCCGAAAACAGCCCTAACTTCCTCCCAACACCCGCCGTCTACCCTACTCAAGTGGGTAGCCACTCCAGCCGATGACGGAAGTAGAATTTAGTAGTTATGTGTGGAATCGCCGGATACAGCCTCAACCCTGACTCGAGCGTCAGGCGAACGCTTGCCGCCCAAGCGCTCCTGGCCGGAATTGCAGAGCGCGGCGCCGATGCCGTCGGCTATGCCCACCGCGGCTCGAGTGCGGCCGTCACGGTCCACAAACGCCGTTCTGGAGCGAGCGAGCTCCTGAGCGAGCTGCACGTTCCCGCCGCGTCGACGCAGGTGCTCGTGCACGTTCGCGACTACACCAAGGGCCATCCCACGATCGAGGCGAACAACCACCCGATCCGGCACGGCTCGGTGGTCGGGATCCACAACGGGATCATCGTCAACGACGAGGAGATCTTCGCGCACTACGGCTTCGAGCGGGCCCATCCGGACATGACCGTCGACTCGGAGGCGATCTTCGCGCTCGCCGAGCACTCGGCCGGGAGCCCGGAGGCGCTCGAGGAGCTGCACGGCGCGATGGCCACTGCCTGGCTCGACGAGCGGAACGCCTCCACCCTCTTCATCGCCCGCGCCGCCGGCCGTCCGCTCTGGATCGGCACCGCCGGCAAGGAGCTCTTCTTCGCCTCCACCCGGGCTGCACTCGACCTGCTCGAGCAGACCGTGCGGCTCAGCTTGCGCAAGCGTGAGCTCGACGAGGGGACGTTGCTCCGGATCGAAGACGGGCGCGTCACCGGCCAAGACCGCTTCCAGGCCGACCGCTCGTACGTCGAGGAGACGATCCTTCCCTCGGTCCGCGCCCCGCACGAGGGCGCCTCGTGCCTCAAGCGCCTCGCCGCGATCACCCTCGCGACCGGCTAGAAGCTACTCGACCGTGCCGTCGGGCGCGACCTCCGCGCCTTCGTCCCGCAGCCGTTCGCGGACGAGGTACTGGAACGCCGCCCAGGCAGGCTGCACGTCGATCATCCGGTAGACCTGCCACTCGGTCAGGAGTGACGGGTCAGCACGGCGAGCGGCCGCCCAGTCGGCCATCTTCGGCAGCCGGCCGAGCGTCCGCGACAGCTCCGCGCCCTGTACCACCGCGCGCTCCAGCCGCTCCTCCCCGATCGGGACGTCGAAGCCCGCCTCCCGCAACGCCTGTGCGAGTGAGCCGAACGTATGCCACAGCAGCGACTTCGACGGCATAGCGCCCTTGCGGGCGTCGATGTCCCGCGCCGTCGGTGTGCGCCCGAGCTCCTCGCCGAGCGCGCGCAGGCGGCTGAGCAGCTCCTCCCGCGTTGCGAAGCGGCGCGGGACGAGCCCAGCCTGGCGCTTGGCCGCGTTCCAGCTGCCGAAGTGCTCGATCACCGTCTGCGGGTGCACGGTCGTCAGGGAGTCAGCCGCGAACTCACGCATCGTCGGCGAACGCCCAAGCCGTTCGGCGCTTGCCGTCAGCTGTCCGAGGATCTCCTCGTCCGTGTAGCGCTTGCGAATACCGGCCTGGAACGCTGCAAGTGCTTCCGGATCGATGCCTGCCACCGCAGGGTGGCGGCGCGATCGTCCCATGCAAACAGTCTAGAGCATTTTCTCCAACTTGCAAGAAGGCTAGAACGGACGTGCCCTGCCGAGCAGGGCCCCCGCACGTCCGTAGCTGAAGCCCTAGGAGACCGCGAGCAGCCTGGGACGCGGCGACGCATCGTCGGTCAGCACCTCGAGCGGCAGGATCCGCTCGAGCGCCGCGACGCAGCGCGGGCAGAACTGTGTCGGGGCCGCTCTGCGAAGCTCGGCGAGCGCCTCGTCGAGCGGGCGGGCAGCCCGATAGATGCGGGTCGTCAGCATCGAGTCGAGTGCGTCGGCAACGTGGATGATCCGCGCACCGAGCGGGATCTCCTCCCCGCGCAGCCGGTCCGGATAGCCGGTGCCGTCAAAGCGCTCATGGTGGTGGCGGATTGCCGGCACCGCGTCGCCCAGGAAGCCGAGGCGGTCGATGATGCGGGCGCCCTCGTCGGCGTGGCGCTGCATCAGCGCCCACTCCTCCTCCGTGAGGCTCGCCGGCTTCAACAGGATCGAGTCCGGGATCGCGAGCTTGCCGATGTCGTGGAAGAGGGCCGCGTGGCCGAGCAGGTCGAGCTCCACGTGCGAGAGCCCGAGCTCGCGACCGATCGCCAGCGCCAGCTGCTGGACACGGCGTGAGTGGCCTGCCGTGTAGGCGTCACGTGCGTCGACCGTGGCGGACAGGCTCTCCATCGCCGCCGTCGAGCGCTCCTTCAAGAGCCTGTTCGCCTGCTCGAGCGACACGTTCTGGGTGTGAATCGTCTCGGCGGCCTGCCGGAGCTTCTGGGCGCTGCGACGGGTGTGCGAGAGGTACGCCTCCTGTGTCTTGCGCATCAGGAGAAGCGGGACTGCGAACACGGCGAGCGCGTAGAGGCCGGCGGCTTCGTAGCCGATCGCGATCACGCTGCCGATGAAGCCGTAGACGAGGTAGTGCGGCCCGAGCCACAGGAACCGCTCATGCCAGACGCGCCAGACGTTCTCGCGCCCTTCGAGGGAGAGAGCGATCGCCAGCAGACCCGTATTGACGGCGAAGTACGCCGCGCCCGCGGCGATACCCGCAGCGACTGTCACCAGTTCGCCGAAGCCGCCTTCGACGCCGAGCGTGAAGACCGACGCCGCGACGAGGGACGAGAGCGTCAGGGTGCCGACGTTGAAGAGCACCTTGTGGATCGGCCCGCGATCCGCGCTCCACTGAACCGCGCAGATGGCCACGGCGACCGCGAGTGCGCCTCGCGGGCCGAACAGGGCAGCGCCTGCGAGCGCACCGACTGCACTGACCGAGATCGAGCCGTCGTCGAGCTCGAGGGCGAGCGCCTCGCCCACGCCGACGAGCGCGATCACGGCGAGCAGCCCGACGATGTCCGTCGAGGTGCCGAAGAGGACACCCATGGCACCCGCCAGGACGCCCGTGAGCGTCACGAGGCCGACCAGTAGCCCGAGCCGGGTCGAAAGCTGGAGGAAGCGCGGTCCGCTGGTCGTGTGCGCCGTGTGGCGGCGCTCCAGCTCCGGCATCGCCTCCGGAACGCGCGCGAGTGGTTCATGGTGGTCGCCCTCCTCGGGGACCGACACGAGCGGGACGCTGCGGTCAGCGGGCATCAGAAGCGGCTCGGAGCTCGCGCTGAGGACGCGGTTTCGCCCCTGCAGCTTGGCGCGGTACACGGCGAGATCCGCCTGGTGGATGAGCGCGTTCGGATCCTGTGCGTCCTTCGGGAAGCCGGCGACACCGATCGAGACGGTCGCGCGGATCGGCTCGCTCGAGGTCTCCACGTCGAACAGTCGCTCGGCGATTGCGCGGCGGATCCGCTCCGCGATCTCGAGCGCCTGCTCCGGCGGCGTCTCCGGCAGGAGGATCGAGAACTCCTCGCCTCCGAAGCGGGCGGGCACGTCGTAGTGGCGCAGCTCGGCGCGGAAGACCTCCGCGATGCCCTTCAGCACCGCATCGCCCGCCAGGTGGCCGTACGTGTTGTTGATCTCGCGCAGAAGGTCGAGGTCGGCCATGATCAGCGACAGTGGCCGCTCGAAGCGCTGTGCGCGGCCGAGCTCCTCCGTCAGCGCCGACGCAAAGTAGCGCGCGTTGAAGAGGCCGGTCTTGGGGTCGACGCGCGCCTCGGCCTGCAGCTGCGGCACCGAGAGCGCCCTGTGGATCAGGAGCAGCGGGGCGATGGCGAAGGGGACGAGCCACGGGTTCGCGGTCCAGAAGGCGGCGAGCACGACTCCGAGCGCGGCGAAGACGAACTCCGTCGAGAGCGTCTGGTACGAAAAGAGCAGGCGCATCGGATGGCCGTTGACGAAGCGGATCATCGGGGCGATCAGCGCTGAGTTGAGCGCGACGAGGACGACCGAGGCGGCCGTGCCGGCGAGCGCGAAGCGAAGGTCATCGCTCTGAATCAGTCCGGTGGAGCCGAGGATCAGGTGTGCACTCCCCCACGCTGCCATCGTCGCGATCGTGTACACGCAAAGGTTGGTCGACTGCACGTACCACTTTCCCCGGCTGCGCAGCCATTCCGGCACGTGCTGGATGAGCGGGATGAGCGCGACCAGGCCCGGCGGGAGGAGCAGTACCGCGGCGATCAGGAAGACGCCGGTCGTGTGGTACGACTTGTTCCCCGGCGTGCGCACGACGAAGAACTGCGCAAAAGCGACGCTGGTCGCGAGAATCGCGAACTCGAGCCAGCTGCCCGTATGCCGGTCGATCTGGCTGATGAACGGTGCCGTCGCCGCAATTGCGCCGGCTACGACGGCGAGAAAGTACAGAAAGGCCTTCGGCGGCAGCTTGCTGCGCGCTTCGCTCGGCGCGCCGCCACGGGAGATCGCGTCTTCGAGGGGGATTGCGCTCATCATGCCGCTCCGCACGTGCTTTTCATGCCGCTGGTCTCCTTCGATGCCGCAAATCGAAAGCCTTAGAGTGGGCCGTCTCGAAAGGTATTCCCACTCTCTCGGCCGGGCATCCCCCTGTCGGGGTACCCCCGTTCGAGTTCCCCCGAAAGGGTGACACCAGGTGAAAAGATGAAGGGCCGGCCAGGATCGGCCGGCCCTTCATCGAGGTGTTACGGAAGCGGGACCACCGGGAGCACCGGCTGGACCGGTGGAAGCTCCAGCACGACACCCGAGCCGGGGATCGGAGCGAGGTCCGGATCCTGTGCCGCTGCCAGTTCCTCTTCCGGAGTCAGCGGGACACCGGATCCATCCGGCGTACCCGTGTCACTAGCCGCGTCCTCCCAGGAGACGTCGCTCCAGGAGACATCGGCCCAGGATACGTCCGTCCAGGAGACGTCGCTCCAGGAGACCGCATCCCAGGAAACGTCGCTCCAGGACACATCCGTCCAGCTGACCGCATCCCAGGAAACGTCGCTCCAGGACACGTCCGTCCAGCTGACGGCGTCGAACACCGTCTGCCCCGTCACCGCATCCGTCGTCAGGAAGTTGTTCAGCGCTGCGTTCGGGTTGGACGCCGTGGTCGCGTTCAGCACCGCCCGCACTGCGTTGACCTGCCCGACGCCGCACGAGTTGTTCTCGGCGCGGGGCACCGCACGGGCCCGCCGCATGACAGCACCCTTGACCTGATCCGGCGTCATGTTCGGGTTCCGGGCGAGGATCTGAGCCGCGATACCCGTGATCACCGGCGCCGCGAACGACGTCCCGGAGAGCTCGACATAGCCGGGGCTCTTGATCTTGTCTCGCCTTCTGGGCCGCAAGCGTGGAGCCCATCGGGATGGGACCGACCATCATCCGACCGGGAGCGCAGATCTCGGGCTTCCAGAAGCCGTCCTGCGTCCGGCCGTACGCCGACCACGGAGCGCGGTCGTCGTCGTTCACCCTGGCGGTGCCGCCGATGTCGATGGCGCCGACCGTGATGACGAACGGGTTGTTGCCGGGAGCGAAGAGCACGCCGCTCGGGGCCCCGTCCCTGCCGTAGTTGCCTGCCGCCGCGACGACGACGATGCCGGCGTGCCACAACTTCGAGACCGCCTTGTTCAGCGGGTCGTCGTAGAAGCGAGCCGTGCCGCCGCCGTGCAGCGAGTAGTTCACGACCTTGATGTCGTTCGCCTCGTGGTTCTGGAAGATCCACTCGGTCGCCGCGATCACGTCACTCGTCCGGCCGGAACCGGAGTCGTCCATGACGTCGAGCGAGACGAGCGGTGCATTCGGAGCCACACCGGCGTAGTCCCTCGCCGAGCCGGCAGCGATACCGGCGACGAAGCTGCCGTGACCGCGACCGTCGAGCGTGCCGTTGGGCTTGCCAGAGCCGACGAAGTTGACCTGCTTGATGTTCCGCCCGGCGAAGTCGGGCAGGTTCTTGTCGATGCCCGAGTCCACGATCGCGATCGCAGGCATCGGACGGGGAGTCCCGTACCAGAATGCGCTGACGCCCGACTCGTGGGCCCACAGCTGCTTCGACGTGTAGTTGTACTGGCTGTAGCTCGAGCCTGAGAGGAACACGACCTCGACGTCCTCGGTGATGGTCAGGCCGGTGCCGCGAGCGAGCCGCTCGAGCCGCCGTCCAGACATCTCCAGCGAGACGCCGTTGATGAAGTCGAAGCGGTCGTCGAGCTCGCCGCGAGCCGACTTCCGGAGTGCCTTCGCCTCTTCCCGCTTTGCACGCCAACGGTCACGCTCGGCCGAGGCCTTCGCGCGGTCCGCCTTCGCCTTGTACTTCGAGTAGGCCTTGTCGGCCAGCTTCTCGTTGTCCTGAGCGAGCTTCTCGTCGGACTGGAGCTGCTGGTCGTCTGCCTTCTCCACGTTGTCGAACGCAGACTCCGCCGCCTTGGCGCTCGTTGCGCTCTGGACGATGACGCGGAACCTCTGCGTTCGGATTCGCCTTTGCCGCTCCAGCAGGCCTGCCTCGACAACGGTCGCAGTGACCGAAGGTGCAGTCTGAGGAGCAGTGCTTTTCGCCGATGCGGCTCCCGCTGCCAGTGACAGCACGAGAACGCCGACGAGCGTGACAATGCCGCCCCGACCACCCTTGCCCCAGAGGGCATTCGATCGGAACTCGCCGCCACGGTTGCCAGATCCCCAAAGGGCGCTCTGACGAACGTCACCGCAGTTGCCGCCTGTCTTTCTTGACATCTTTCTCCTTGTCCGCGCTAGGCGCGGGCCGCATGAACTTGGACAGTGGGGCCGGCTGAACCGCAGACCGGGCCTACTGCTAACCGGGCCCACCGTACGCGGCATTAGGTGACGGTTCCTCACCCTTTCGGGTTAGCCCGGGCGAAGTTCACTCGATCGAGTGACCAGCCGGTACTCTCGCCCGCGGATGAGTGCCCGTCTCGCAGTCGAGTCCCTCGCCGCTCGCGCGGCCGGCAAGCTCTCCCGCCTCGCGGGCGCGGGCGGCGGTACGACGCTGCCGGGCAAGCTGCTGTGGAAGCTCGATCCGAGCGCGATCGACGCGCTTGCGGCGCGGCTGCCGGATGGTGCTGCGGTCGTCTCCGCCACGAACGGCAAGACGACGACCACCGCGATGGCAGCCGAGATCCTCGAGCCGAAGCGCCGCCTCGCCTGGAACAGCTCGGGCGCGAATCTCGCCTCCGGCGTCGCGTCCACGCTCCTGACACAGCGCGACGCTGACCTGGGGCTCCTCGAGGTGGACGAGGGCGCGCTGTCCGAGATCGCACGCCGCGTGCGGCCCCGCGCCGTGCTGCTCGGGAACCTCTTTCGCGACCAGCTCGACCGCTACGGCGAGCTCGAGCACATCGCCGCGCGCTGGCGGACGGCGGCCGCGGCCCTGCCACCGGAAACGGTGCTCGTGGTCAACGGGGACGATCCGCAGGTCGGCGACCTCGGCCGCGACCGCGCCGGGACGATTGCCTTTGGCATCGACGATCCCGCACACGCGCGGCCGACGCTGCAGCACGCAGCCGACTCGCGGTACTGCGTCCGCTGCGGCCGGCCGTACGAGTTTGCGGCCGCCTACGTCGGCCATCTCGGCGACTACCACTGTCCGGCCTGTGGGCACGCCCGACCGCCGCTCCAGGTGCGGGCGCGCGCGATCGAGCTCGACGGGCTCGAAGGCGTCTCGTTCGAGCTCGAGACGCCCGCAGGCTCGACCCGTGTCCGGCTGCCGCTACCAGGGCTCTACAACGTCTACAACGCGCTCGGGGCAGCCGCCCTGGCGCAGGTCCTGGGCGCCCAGCTCGACGAGATCCGGGCGGGCCTCGAGCGGTTCGGCGCCGCCTTCGGCCGCTTCGAGCGCATCGCCGCCGGTGACAGGACGATTCTCGTCCTGCTGATCAAGAACCCCGCCGGCGCGAACGAGGTCGTTCACACGCTCGAGCAGGGCGGCGCACCCTCGCTGCTCTTCATCGCGCTCAACGACGCGATCGCCGACGGAAAGGACGTCTCGTGGATCTGGGATGTCGACTTCGAGCCACTTCTCGCCCACGTCGAGCACGTGATCGCATCCGGCGACCGTGCGGCGGAGCTCGGCGTGCGCTGCGTCTACGGCGGACTCGACGAGAGCGCCCTCGAGGTCGAGCCGGATCTCGCACGGGCACTCGATCGCGGCCTCGCGCTGACGCCGCCCGGCGGGGAGCTCGTCGTCCTCCCCACCTACACCGCGATGCTCGCGCTCCAGCGGATCCTGACCGAGCGCGGTCACGCGAAGCCGTACTGGGAGCGCGCGTGAAGATCCGCGTTGGGCATCTCTATCCCGAGTACCTGAACATCTACGCCGACCGCGGCAACATCGCGGTCTTTGCGCGGCGGGCGGCTCTTCGCGGGCACGAGCTCGATGTGACGCCCATCTCGGTCGGCGACGAAGTGCGGGCCGGCGACCACGATCTGCTCTACATCGGTGGCGGCCAGGACCGCGAGCAGGCGCTGATCGCCCCGGACCTGGTCGAGAAGGGGCCTGTGATCGAGGAGGCGGTGGACGCCGGCGCAGCGCTGTTGGCTGTCTGCGGCGGCTACCAGCTTCTCGGTCGTGGGTATGTCGACCAGCAGGGCGAGTCGCTCCCCGGGGTCGGCCTGTTTCCGCACGAGACCATTGCAGGCGAGCGGCGGATGATCGGCGACGTCCTGCTCGACTGCGAGCTGGTGCCCGGCGAGCGCCGGACCGTCGCGGGTTTCGAGAACCACGCCGGGCGAACGCGACTCGATGCCGGTGCGCGAGCCGCTCGGCCGTGTTCTCGCCGGGTTCGGGAACGACGGCGAGTCGGGCTACGAGGGCGTCCGGGTCGGCCGGGCGATCGGCACCTACCTCCACGGCCCGTTGCTCCCGCGCAATCCCTGGCTCGCAGACTGGCTGCTGTCGCAGGCTCTGGCACACGCGACGGGTGGCGAGCCGCCGGAGCTCGAGCCCCTGCCCGACCGGCTCGAGGCGAAGGCGCACGCGGTGTCGGCGGAGCGGGCGCGTCGTCGCGGCGGACGTTTCTAGAGCGTGACCCAGGCGGTCGCCGGCCGGTCGCTCGGACGGCCGAGCGGATCGGTCGACCAGAGTGCGTAGCAGTACCTGCCCGGCTGAGACGGCCGGTCGGCAATCGTCATCTGCTCGCCGACTCCGACGCTCCAGGCGTAGCGCTTGGCGCCGGCAAATGCCGTGGGGCAAGCGTCCTGCGCGTGCGCGATCGCCCAGCCGCCACCAGACCGCGTCAGGGCGGCGAGAAAGAGAGGCATCGGCGGCGGATCGGGCCGCCCGAACCGGAGCCCGACGATCCCGCCGGCGCGGCGCTCGGCCGAGAGGCTCAGCGGCGGCCGGATCGGTGCATAGGCGGAGCACGAGCCGCGGCTCGCAGAGCTCGTGCGGCCGCCGTAGAGCGCCACAACGCCGTTGATGTCGTCCGGCTCGAGCAGGCCGCAGCGCCAGGTCCAGACCGCTTCCTGGCGGCAATGCTCGGCGCCGCTCCAGGTCCCACGGCCGTTCATCAGCGCGCAACCGCGTTCCTCGTGCCCGAGCCCGAGAACATGACCCAGCTCGTGGGCGACGGCATGCGCGCTCGAATAGCTGTTGCAGAGCTGGGAGCTCTCGTCGATGCGCGGGAGCTCCACGGTCGCCTGTCCGACGTATCCCACCGTCGCGCGCGCGTGACCGACGCAGCGATTGTGCGAGAAGTGCTTGATCACGAGTTGCGCCGACGCCCGCGAGCTGGGCACGAAACGGATGCGGGCGCCGCTGTGGTTCCAGACATAGACGGCGCGGGCGACCGGCCAGGCCTGGTCGGCGGCGGCGTTGTAGTAGCGAATCGTTCCTCCGGGCCACGGCTTCCCCTTGACCACGTAGGCCTGCGAGGTGGGAGCTGCAGACGCACACGAGCAGCGCGACAGCAGCCGCAACGATCAGCCGGAGGGAGCCCACCTCTCTTCTATCGGTTCTCCCTGGAGGTTCTTGAACGTGCTCAGGATGGCCTCCGCGGACCGCTCGACGTCCTCCGACGTCGTCCGGAAGCTCGAGACCGAGATGCGCATCGCCGCGCGGCCCTGCCAGTCGGTGCCGCCGAGCCAGCACGTGCCCTCGGCCTGGACGCGGCGGACCACCTCTCTGGTCGCGTCATCGTCGTCGTCGAAGCGGACCAGGACCTGGTTGAGGACGACCTCGTTCAGGATCTCGACCCCGGGCTGTGCGCCGAGCACCGACGCGAACGTGCTCGCGTGGTCGCAGCAGCGCTCGATCAGCTCCGCGACGCCGTTCCGTCCGAGCGCACGCAACGCTGCCCAGACGGGGAATCCGCGCGCCCGGCGGGACGACTCCGGCACCCAATCGGCCGGACTGCGGCCGTCGGCGCGCTGGAGATAGCTTGCGGCCACTGCCATCGCCTCCCCGTGGGAGTCCGGATGCCGGCAGAAGACGACGCCGCAGTCGTATGGCACATTCAGCCACTTGTGAGCGTCAGTCGCCCAGGAGTCGGCGAGCTCGACCCCGTCGACCAGATGCTTGAAGCGAGGGCTGGCGGCAGCCCAGAGGCCGAACGCGCCGTCGACGTGCAGCCACGCTCCCTCGGCCTCGCACGACTTCGCAATCGCCTCGAATGGATCGGAGGCGCCTGTGTTGACGTTGCCTGCCTGAGCGCAGACGATCGTCGGCCCGGTGGAGTCCCGGAGAGCGTCGCTGAGCGCCTCCGCCTGCATCCGGCCCTGGTCGTCCGCGGCGACGAGCTCGACCGCGGCGGTCCCGAGCCCGAGGAGGCGTAGCGAGCGGTCGATCGTCACATGGCGCTCGCCTCCGACGAGAATGCGGATCCGGGGCGCTCCGTTCAGGCCGTCGCGCGCTACGTCCCAGCCGGCCTGAGCGAGGACGTGCTGACGTGCGGCCGCGAGAGCGGTGGTGTTCGCGCCCTGGGCGCCCGTGACGAAGCCGCTCGAGACCCCTTCCGGCAGCCCCAGGAGCTCGGTGAGCCATCCCGCGGCAACATCCTCCACCACGGCAGCCGCCGGCGACGTGGTCACCGAGAAGCCGTTCTGATCCCAGACGCTCGTCAGCCAGTCGGCTGCAACGGACGCCGGCAGGGCACTACCGATCACGAAACCGAAGTAACGGCCGGTCTGCGTGCCGACGACGCCCGGCTCGGCCCCGGCGATCAGCTCCGCGAGAACGTGTGCGTCCTCGGCCCCCTCCTCGGGCAGCGGGCCGCCCAGAGATTCGAGCAGCTCGTCGACCGACGCTTCCGCCCGCACCGGCCGCTCGTCGAGCGTGGCGAGAAATTGCGCCGCGTGGTCGGCCGTCAGGCCGAGCAGATCCTTCATGGGATCCACAGCGCTCCAAGGTACACCGCGGGGTCGCCGGACTGCCGGCGCTGGAGGAAGCGCTGGATCGGTGGGTGCAGGACGATTCCGTCGAGCTCGTCGAAGGTGAACAGACGATGGCCCCGCACGGCCTCGTCGGTCGACACGACTGCCTCCAGCGATCCTTTGACCTCACCCGCGAAGATGATGTGAACGACGTGCTTCGTCGTCAGCGCGCGACCGGGCGCGATGGAATCGACGATCGCGATCGGGCCTTCGAGCGGTGGCGCGGTGATTCCGACCTCCTCTGCGATCTCGCGCTCGAGCGCGTCCATCAACGTCTCACCCGAGTGAACGCCGCCGCCCGGGAGCAGCCAGACGTCGCGCCCGCGCTTGTCGTGGCGACAGAGCAGGATGCCGTCGCCCCACCGCAGGAGCGCCGAGACGCGGATCCTGGGCTCCGCCCCGATCATCCCGACGAGCCCAACCCGGCAGTGCCACGCTCGCTGATCGAGAGCTCGTCCAGCTCGACCAGCCGCACACCCGTCGCCTCGACGAGGACGAGTTGCGCGATCCTCATTCCGGGCTCCACGACGAAAGGCTCGTGCTTGTCGGTGTTGAGCATGATCACCTTCACCTCGCCGCGATACCCGGCGTCGATCAGCCCGGGCGAGTTGACAACGCGTGATTCCGTGCTTCGCGGCGAGGCCGGACCGCGGAAGGACGAGCCCCGCCCACCCCTCGGGCACCGCCACTGCGAGACCCGTCCCGACGACACCCCGCTCTCCGGGAGCGAGCTCGAGCCGCTCGCAGGCGGCGAGGTCGAGCCCCGCGTCGCCCTCATAGGCCTGCGACGGCAGGATGGCGTCGTCGCGCAGCCGCGCGACCGGAAGATCGATCACCCTCGTTCCGCCGCCGAGCCTTCGTGTGCGTCCGCGACGAGAAAGCGAGCGAAACGCCGCACCTCGCGCTGCGGCAGGCGAGCGCGGATCAGCACCCCGTGCTCCAGGTCCTCGCGCTCGTGGATCGGCGCGCCGAGTTCGTAGAGCTCGGCAAGCTTTCCGCCGTCCTCGTACGGCAGCAGCAGCCGAACGTCCTCGTACCGGTCGGCGAATCGATCGGCGATCCTCGTCCGAAGCTCGTCGAGGCCCTCGCCGGTCACGGCCGAGATCTGCACGGCGCCCGGGAAGCCGTTCGCGAGCCGCCTGCGGCCGAGCGGATCGACGCGGTCGATCTTGTTCAGGACGAGCTCGAGCGGCACTTCGTCGGCCCCGATCTCATGCAGGACGGTGTCCACCGAGTCGATCATCTCCTCCAGACGGTCGTCTGTCTCCGAGGCATCGACGACGTGCAGGACGAGATCCGAGACGAGCGTCTCCTCCAGCGTCGAGGCGAAGCCCTCGACGAGCTGGGTCGGCAGGCGGCGGATGAAGCCGACGGTGTCCGTGACGAGATAGCGCTTGCCGTCGTGCTCGAACGCGCGCGTCGTCGGATCCAGCGTCTCGAAGAGGCGGTTCTCGACGCTGACCTCGGAGCCGGTGAGGGCGTTCAGAAGCGTCGACTTGCCGACGTTCGTGTAGCCGGCGAGCGCGACACTGGGCGTGCCGCTCTGCGAACGCTCCTTCCGCCGGACCTTCCGCTGCTTGCCGAGGTCACGCAGGCGGCGGCGCAGGAGTGAGATCTTGCGGCGGGCGATTCGCCGGTCCGTCTCGAGCTGGGACTCGCCGGGCCCGCGCGTTCCGACTCCGGCACCGAGTGCACCCGAGCCGCCGCCGAGGCGCTCGAGGTGCTGCCACATGCCACGCATGCGCGGCAGGTTGTACTCGAGCTGGGCGAGCTCGACCTGGAGCTTTCCCTCGGCGCTCGTCGCGTGCTGGGCGAAGATGTCGAGGATCAGCTGCGTGCGGTCGACGACGCGGGCGGTCAGGGCGTTCTCGAGCGCGCGCTGCTGCGACGGCTCGAGCTCGCCGTCGACGAGTAGAACCTCGGCCTTTGCGTTGCCGTAGGCCTCCTTCAGCTCCTCGAGCTTGCCCTTCCCCACGTACGTTCGCGCGTCCGGGCTCGCACGCTGCTGGACGAGCTCGCCGATCGGCTCGACGCCCGCCGTGCGCGCGAGCTCGCGTAGCTCGCCCAGCTCCTGCTCGGCGTTGGCGGATTTCGGGAGCACGGCCAGCACGAGCCCACGTTCGGGCTCGATGGGTTGCTGACGCGTCGTCACGCTGGGGATTGTGCCACGCTTGCCGCCGATGCCAGCCCTCGCAGACCTCCTCGCGGCCCGCACGCTCGAGCTCGTGAACATCCCATCCGAGAGCCGCAACGAGGCGGAGATCGCTGCGCACGTCCGTTCGCTCGTCCCGCCGTCCTTCGAGCTGGAGTACGAAGCCGACGACGCCTTCGTCTGGGCGCGGCCGAGGAGAGACGGACAACCCCTCGTGGTGCTCGCCGGCCACTACGACACGGTCCCCGCTCAGGAGAACGTCCCCGGCCGGATCGAGAACGGCAGCGTGGTCGGCCTTGGGGCGAGCGACATGAAGGGCGGCCTGGCGGTGATGCTCGAGCTCGCCCGCGCGCTCGAGGACAGCGGCGTCGAACCGACCGTCGACGTCGCGCTGCTCGCCTTCGGCAAGGAGGAGCTGCCGGCCGAGTTCAGTCCGCTGCCCGACCTCTTCGACCACTCGCGGCTCGTGCACGAAGCCGAGTTGGCGATCCTGCTGGAGCCCACCGACAACACGATCCAGGCGGGCTGCCTCGGCAACCTGAACGCGCGGATCATCTTCCGCGGTGTCAGCGGGCATTCCGCGAGGCCCTGGACGGCCGAGAACGCCATCGACAAGGCCCTCGACGGTCTCCGCGCCTACGCCCAGATCGAGCCGCGGCCGGTCGAGATCGGCGGCCTCACCTTCACGGAGGTCGCGAGCATCACCCAGATCGAAGGCGGGATCGCGAGCAACGTCATCCCCGACCGCGCCGAGGCGAACGTCAACTTCCGGTATGCGCCCGATCGCTCGCCCTCGAGCGCCGACGCGTACCTCCGCAGCCTGCTCCCGGAGGGTGCGACGTACGAGCACGCCGGCGACTCTCCGCCCGCCCGCGTCGTCACCGACTCGCCGCTCGTGCACCGGTTGCGGGCGGCGGGCGATCTGGCGCTCGAGCCGAAGCAGGCCTGGACGAACGTCGCCGATTTCACGTCGCGGGGGATCGACGCGGTCAACTTTGGGCCTGGCGCAACGCGGTACGCGCACCGGCGCGACGAGCAGGTCGAGATCGCGGCACTCGAGCGGGCGTTCGAATCGCTCTGGGCCTTCGTCACGGGTACCGTCTGACCGTGCCCGTCTCCCCCATTCTCGAGCGGCAGACCACCTATCCGTTCGTACGCCTGAACGAGGCTGCACGGCGCGTGGAGGCACGCGGAGTCGAGGTGATCGACTTCGGGACCGGCGATCCCCGCGAGCCGACCGACCCGAAGATCAAGCAGGCTCTGATCGACGGGCTTCGGGACCGGATGGGCTATCCGGCGGCGCTCGGCTTGGCCGAGCTGCGAGAGGCGATCGCCGCGTGGGCGCAGCGGCGCTTCGGGACGACGCTCGACCCGGACGCGGAGATCATCCCCACGCTCGGGAGCAAGGAGGCGATCTTCAGCTTCGCCCAGGTGGTCGTCGACATCGAGCGCGGCAAGGACACGGTCGCCTACACGGAGCCCGGATACCCCGTGTACGAGCGCGGAGCGCTCTTCGCCCACGCCCGCGCGCTGGCTCTACCGTTGCTCGAGGAGAACGGCTTCCTCCCCGACCTCGACGCGATCGACGAATGGACGTTGAACCGGCTGGCCGTCCTGTGGGTCAACTACCCGAACAACCCCACCGGTGCGACTGCGCCGCTCAGCTTCTACGAGCAGGCGGCCGAGCTGGCGCGCACCCACGGGTTCGTGCTTGCCTCCGACGAGGCCTACACAGAGCTCTGGTTCGACGAGCCGCCAGCGTCTGCACTGCAGCTCGACGATCTGACCAACGTCGCCGTGTTCAACACGCTCTCGAAGCGCTCGTCGATGACCGGCTACCGCAGCGGCTTCGTGGCCGGAGATCCTGAGCTCGTTGCGGCGCTGCGCGCGTTCCGGCCGACGGTCGGCACGGCGCCGCAGGAGTTCGTCCAGCGCGCCTCGGTTGTCGCCTGGGGCGACGAGATCCACGTCGAGCGCGCGCGAGAGATCTACGGGCGCAAGCGTCAGCTCTTCCTCGATTTCTTCGCCAGGAAGGGCCTGCGCGTGACCGGCAGCGCGGCGACGATGTACCTCTGGCTTGCGGTCCCGCGGAGCGAGATTGCCGAGAGCTCGGAGGCGTTCGCCGAGCGTCTGCTCGAGCACGGCGTGCTCGTCGCGCCGGGCTCCTATCTGGGCGCCGCCGGCGAAGGGTACGTCCGGCTGGCGCTCGTCCCCGCGGAGGACGATTGCCGGCGAGCGATCGAGATCCTCGAGGAGCTGCTGTGACGCCCGAGCTCGCGCAGGAGATCGTTGCCTCACTGGACAACGGTGAGCGGCGCGTGGCGAGCAAGGTCGGTGACGAGTGGGTCGTCGACGTGGAGGCGAAGGAGGCGATTCTCGAGTACTTCCGCCTGCGCAAGGTCGAGCCGATGACGGTCGGCCCCTTCTCGTATCAGGACAAGATCCCGCTGAAGCAGCATGCACCCGGCGTCCGGATCGTCCCGCCCGGGGTCGCCCGCTACGGCTCGTTCCTCTCGGAAGGCGTTGTGCTGATGCCCGGCTACGTGAACATCGGCGCCTGGGTCGGCCCTCGCACGATGGTCGACACCTGGGCGACCGTGGGCTCGTGCGCCCAGATCGGCGCGGACGTGCACCTTGCGGGCGGTGTCGGCATCGGCGGCGTGCTCGAGCCGCCGAACGCGACGCCGGTGATCGTCGAGGACGGTGCCTTCCTCGGCTCCCGCTGCATCGTCACCGAGGGCGTGCGCATCGGCGCCGGAGCGATCCTCGCGGCGAACGTCTCTCTGACCGCGAGCGTCCCGATCATCGACGTCACGGGCGCGGAGCCGGTCGAGCATCGCGGCGCCGTGCCGCCGCGTGCGGTCGTCGTACCGGGGACGCGGCCGAAGGAGTTTCCGGCGGGCACCTACCAGATCGACTGCGCGTTGATCATCGGCTGGCGCCAGGAGTCGCACGACGAGCGCCTCAGCCTGAACGCCGTCCTCAGAGAGTTCGAGCTCGCCGTCTAGAGGCCTGACGTCGCCGTCGCAGATCTCCTCTGCGGGCCCGACGAGCGTGATCCGGTTCTGCTCGTCCAGCTCGACGCGCAGCTCCCCACCCGGCATGCGGACCGTGACCGGGCTCTCGCACCAGCCGTTCGTGACCGCCGCAGCCGCGGCGGCGACGGCGCTCGATCCCGACGCACTCGTCTCCCCCGCTCCGCGCTCCCAGACGAGCACCGTCAGCTCGTTGTTCCCGTCGACCCCGACGAGCTGGACGTTCGTCCGGTCGGGGAACCGTTCGTTCACCTCCAGCTGCGGACCAAGCCGCAGCAGCTCCTCGCGCACGGGGTTGCCTCGGACGACCGCGTGCGGGTTGCCGACGGAGACCGCGGTCAGCTCGACCCGCTCGTCCCCCAGCTCGACCGTCTCGGTCTCCCCCACCTCCACGTCGCCGACGCCCATCGCGATCGTCCCGTCGTCGCGAAGGGCCGCGGGGTACGACCGCCCGGAGATGGCGATCGTCACTTGAGCCGCTCCGGCTCGCCGGCCGAGCCACGCGGCGGCGATGCGGCTGCCGTTCCCCGAGAACTCCGCCACGGAGCCGTCCGGGTTCCAGATCACGATCTCGGCCTCCGCGCCCTGCGCCGCGACGACCTCGAGCACGCCGTCGGAGCCGATCCCGTAGCGGACGTCGCAGAGCCGGCGCGCCGTTTCGGAGTCGAGCGGCAAGCCGGATTCCCGCCGCTCGACGAGCACGTAGCTGTTACCGAGTGCGTGCCACTTCGAGAATCGCATCCGCCACCTCTCCCACCGGCCGGTCCGCGTCGATCATGACGATGCCGGGGATGCGGCGCATCCACTTCCGCTGGTAGGCGGCGAAGCGCAGCGTCCCTCGCTCGAGCTCTGCGATCGCCTCAGCCCGTGGCAGCCGGCGAACGGCGTCGAGGCCGAGCACCTGGGGAACGATGTCGCCTGCGGCGCGCACCTCGTCCTCCACCCCCTGCGCGAACATCGCTGCGGTTCGCTCGTGGATCCGTGCGGCCAGGGTCTCGCGCGGGACGTCGAGGCCCGCGACGAAGGTCGGCAGGCGCAGCTCGGCGCTCCACAGGCGCGGTTGCTCCGGCACCAGCGTCCCTCCCGCCTGCCAGAGCTCGAGGGCCCGCACGACGCGCTTGCGGTCGTTCGGGATGCACCTGGGCCGCGGCACGTGGATCGCGCGCCTGCAGCAGGCCGTGGGCGGTCTCGGCGCCGCGCCGGTCGTAGAGACGCTCCCAGCGCGCCCGCGCGTCGGCTGGCACGTCCGCCGGCAGGCGCACGTCGGTCAAGGCCGCCTGGAACCACAGGCCGGAGCCACCGACGACGACGGCGGTTCGACCGGCTGCGACGATCTCGTCGATCGCGTGGTGCGCCAGCGCCTGGAACTCACCGACGGTGCCCTGGCGGTCGAGCGGCCAGATGCCGACCAGGCGCGCGTGGGCGTCCTGGTTCGTGAGGATCGGGAGCCCGCGGTAGACCTGCATCGAGTCGGCAGAAACGAGCTCGGCCGGGATTCGCTCGGCAATCGCCTCGGCGACGGCGGACTTGCCCGACGCGGTCGGGCCGAAAATGGCGAGGACGGTGGCTGGCGCGGTGACGGTTTCGCGTCTCTGGCGCGGGAGCTGCAAGCCAGGCTAGGACGCAGGGAGCGGACATACAGACTGTATGTCCGCGACTGAGGACAACGCATGGCGCCGCAGATCGCGCGCCAGAGGCGCACTAACTGTCGCCGCGCCAGCCACTCTAGGGAACGGGGACTGTCTTCCAGCCGTGCTCGACATCGTCCGGGCTGCTGCCCTCGTGGTCTGCCGTGATCGGGACGTTCTCCTCGGGATGGGCTTCGCGGTGCTCACGGAACCAGGCGACGGCGCGGGAGATGCCCTCGTCGAGCGGCACTTGCGGGTCGTAGCCGAGCAGCTCGCGCGCCTTGCTCAGGTCGGCGACGTAGTGCGTCACCTCGCCGAGCAGCGACGGCGCGATCGTCATGTCCGGCTCGACGCCGAGCTCCGCGGCGATCCGCTCTGCGACGTGGACGAGTGTGTTGCCCTGCCCGTAGGCGAGGTTGATCGTCTGGTTCACGACGCGACCTTCGGCGAGGGCTTCGATCCCACGCACGATCCCGTCGACGCAATCGTCCACGTAGGTGAAGTCGAGCGTCTTCTCCCGGCCGCCGTAGACCGTGATCGGCTCCCCGCGCATCATCGCGTGGATGAAGAGCGGCATCACGCGCACCATGCGGTGCAGGTCGTTGTCGTAGCGCCCGTAGACGTTCGAGAAGCGGAAGACGAGATACGGCAACCCGTAGCAGCGGGCGTAGGAGTAGATGAACGCCTCGCCGGCGATCTTCGAGGCCGAGTAGGTGCTCTCGGTGTAGGCGAAGTCCGCGATCGACTCGCCGTACTCCTCGAAGCGATGCACGTCGCCGTAGACCTCGCGACTGGAGGAGAACACGATCGGGATGCGCTGCTGCCGTGCGTACTCGAGCACGTTGAACGTCATCACAGCGTTCTCGAGCGCCCGGTGCGGCTGCCGGACGAGCTGGTGCACCTTTGCGTGGGCGGCCAGATGGACGACGAGATCCGCCTGCGGGTACTCGACGCCGTTGATCCCACCCGGGAAGGACGTGTAGTGGCCGGCGAGATCCTGAAGCAGGTACCGGAACTCGTCGGTCCACGTGTTCTGGCGCTTGTCGACGCCGAAGACCTCGTGGCCGTCCTGCTGCAGTCGATGCGCGAGGTTCGTGCCGATCTGCCCTGACGACCCTGTCACCAGGATTTTCATGCCGCGACCGCCGTGCGCTGGGCACCGCGCAGCGTGGTCGAGGTGGCGCCTGCGATCAGGACGTCGGCCAGCTCGCCCGGAACGGCGTCGCCGGTGAAGTTGACCATCGTGTTGCCGCGCGTGCGTCCGCGCAGCAGGCTCGCGTCGGTTCGGCTCCAGCCCTCCACGAGCACCTCCACGGTCGTTCCGACGCGCTCGGCGTTTCGCTCGGACGCGATCCGCTGCACGACGTCGACCAGCCGTTCGAGCCGCTCGTGCTTGACCTCGTCCGGCACCTGATCCGGCAGCGCGGCGGCCTCGGTCCCCTGCCGCGGCGAGTAGATGAACGTGAAGGCGCTGTCGTACCGGACCTCCTCGACCACCTCCAGCGTCTCCCGGAAGTCGTCCTCCGTCTCGCCTGGGAAACCGACGATGACGTCGGTTCCGAGCGCGAGGCCCGGGATCGCGTCGCGCAGCTTGGCGACGAGCCTCAGATAGCGCTCGCGGTCGTACGTGCGCCGCATCGCCTTGAGGATCCTGCTCGAGCCGGACTGCAGCGGCAGGTGGATGTGCTCGCACACCGCGTCGCACTCGACCATTGCGGCGATGACGGGGTCGCGGAAGTCCTTCGGGTGCGGGCTCGTAAAGCGAATCCGGTCGATCCCGTCCACCGCGTCGCAGGCGCGCAGGAGCTCGCCGAACTCGGTCTCGAGCTCGGGACGCAGGTCGCGCCCCCAGGAGTTCACGTTCTGCCCGAGCAGCGTCACCTCTCGCACACCGTCGGCCGCGAGCCGGGTGACCTCGGCGACGATCTCGCCCGGCCGGCGGCTCTGCTCCCTGCCGCGAACGGCCGGGACGATGCAGTACGCGCACTTCGAGTTGCAGCCCATCGAGACCTGCACCCAGGCACTGAACGCGCGCTCGCGGTGCATCGGGAGGTCGCCGGCGAAGTGCTCGTGAGACCCGAACCGCCCGCGCGGTGCTTCTCCCCCGGCCCCGAGCCACTCGCCGAGGTGTGGGATCGAGCCGGGGCCGAACGCGACGTCGACCTGTGGGTAGAGCTCGAAGATCCGTTCGCGCTGCGCCTCGGCGTAACAGCCGCCGACGGCGACGACGAGCTCCGGGTTCTCGCGCTTTCGCGCTCCCGCATCGCCGAGATAGGCGGCGAGCTTGGTGTCCGGCTTCTCGCGAATCGTGCAGGTGTTGAAGACGAGGACGTCCGCATCGGCCTGCGAGGGCGCCTCGCCGAGTCCGATCGATTCGAGCATGCCTTTGATCCGCTCGGAGTCGTGGGCGTTCATCTGGCAGCCGAACGTGGTGACGTGGTAGCGCCGCATCGAAACGGCAGTCTAGCCCCGCGCCAAGTAACAGACTGTTACTTGGCGGACGCGGCGCGATGCGCCCCCAACCTCCGCTTGTAACAGACTGTTACTTGGGTTCGTCGGCCGACGCGCTGTGTGGATCGTCCTCGCGGGCGATCACGGTTTGTATGCGGTTAAGCTCGCGTTCGTGCTGGCCGCGCTGACGCGAACGAGAGGCGTGATGGAAGTCGTCGAGGTGCCCGAGCCGGATGCGGCCGGGCAGGGCGAGCTGATCGTTCGGCCCGAGGCAGTCGGCCTCTGCGGCTCAGACTTCCACTACTTCCACGGCGACATCGGGCTGACCGAGGACCCGGATCAGCTGTACCCGCGGATCCAGGGGCACGAGTTCTCGGCGATCGTTGCGGACGTCGGCCCGGGTTGCCCGCCCGGCTTCGAGGTCGGGCAGCGCGTCGCGGTCTGGCCGCTCTCGGCGTGCGGGCGCTGTCGCTGCTGCCGCATCGGCCGCGAGAACGCGTGCGAGAACATCAGCCTCATCGGGATCCACGTCGACGGAGCGTTGCAGGAGCTCCTCCGTGTGCCCGCCCAGCAGGCCTTCCCAGTCGCTCTGGAGGACGCGCGCCTGGCTGCGTTCGTCGAGCCGATGTCGATCGCGGTCCGGACGGTCGTGCGCGGGCGAGTCGAGGCCGACGAGCATGTCGTCGTTCTCGGCGCCGGGCCCATCGGCCACGCCGTCGCGATCGCAGCGCTCGACCGCGGCGCGAAGGTGTTGCTCGCCGACCGGGTCACGGAACGTCTCGACCGCAGCGGATCCGGGGCGGAGCTCGCGTTCTTCGAGGAGGGAGACGACCTCGAGGGGCGCGTACGCGCGTGGACGGGCGGCGAGCTGCCCGAGATCGTGGTCGAGGCGACGGGCGCGATGGAGCCGATGCGCCTGGCGCTCGACCTGGTTGCGGCGGCGGGACGCATCGTCGTCGTCGGGCTCTCGGGCCACGAGGTGCCCCTACGGGTCGGTGCGCTGCCGTTTCGCGAGTTGGACGTGCTCGGCGTCAGCTGCTGTCAAGGGCACGAGTTCGCCGCGGCCGCCGAGCTGGTCACGCGGTACCGCGACGCGGTCGCGCCGCTGCTCACGCACGAGTTCGCGCTCGACGAAGCACCGCACGCGATCGCCTTCGCGATCGAGCACCCCGCCGAGGTGATGAAGGCGGTGGTCCACGTCCAATGAGCGCCGCAGGTGTCGCGGCCGGGCTCTTCGACGTGAGCGGGCGGCGGACGATCGTCACCGGCGCGGCCAGCGGCCTCGGCCTCGCGATCGCCGAGGTGCTCGCCGACTGCGGCGCCAGAGTGACGCTCGCCGACATCGACGGCAAGCGGGCCGAGCCGGAGGCGACCCGGCTCGCGGCGCGCGGGGGCGACGTGCGGGCGGCTCACGCCGACGTCTCCGACCCGGATGCGGTGCGCGAGCTCTTCCGCGCCGTGGTCGCGGCGCAGGGCGGCGTCGACGTCGTCTTCGCGAACGCAGGCATCGCCGCGGTGCCGGGATACGCGAACGAGGGCGGCCAGGAGCTCCACACGGTCGTAGACGACGTCTGGCGCCGTGTCCTCGCGACGAACCAGGACGGCGTGCTCTTCACGCTGCGCGAGGCGGCGACGGTGATGAAGCCGCAGGCCTCGGGGCGAATCGTCGTCACCGCCTCGACAGCAGGCCTGCGCGCCGACCCGATGGTCTGCTACGGCTACGCGGCGAGCAAGGCCGCGGTGATCAACGTCGCCCGGCAGGCGGCGCTCGAGCTCGCGCCGCACGGCGTGCACGTGAACGTGATCGCGCCAGGCCCGATCAAGACCCGCATCGCCGGCGGCGTCACACCCGAGGGCGAACGGCAGTGGGCGGCGCTTGTGCCGCTCGGGCGCATGGGCGAACCGGACGAGCTGAAGGGCCTGGCGCTCCTGCTCGCCTCACCAGCCTCGAGCTTCATGACGGGCGCCGTGATCACGATCGACGGCGGCCAGCTCCTGGGTGAGCCCGGTAGCTGGTAGTCAGCTCGTCCGGCACTACTTGGCCACCTCGACCGCCCGGCTCTCCCTGATCACGATCACCTTCACCTGGCCGGGGTACTCGAGCTGGTCCTCGATCTCCCGGGCGATCTCGTGCGACAGGAGGACGGCCGCGTCGTCATCGACCTCGGCGGGCTCGACCATCACCCGGATCTCGCGGCCGGCCTGGAGCGCGTAGGCCTTCGCCACGCCGGGTTTTGCGGTCGCGATGTCCTCGAGCGCCCCGAGCCGCTTGATGTAGTGCTCGAGGCTCTCGCCGCGCGCTCCGGGACGCGAGGCGGAGATCGCGTCGGCCGCGATCAGGAGCACTGCCTCGACGGTCTGCGGCTGCACTTCGTAGTGGTGGGCTTCGATCGCGTGGACGACGCCCTGGCTCTCGCCGTAGCGCTTCGCGAGCTGCGCCGAGATGATCGCGTGCGAGCCCTCGACCTCGTGGGTCATCGCCTTTCCGATGTCGTGCAGGAGCGCCGCCCGCTTCGCCGTCTTCACGCTCGCACCGAGCTCGCTCGCCATGATCCCGGCCAGGTGGACGACCTCGAGCGTGTGCTTGAGGACGTGCTGCCCGTAGCTCGTCCGGTACCGCAGCTTGCCGATGACCTTCACGAGCTCTTCGTGGAACTCGCCGCAGCGCGCCTCGAAGACCGCCTGCTCACCCGCCTGGCGGACGTGATCCTCGAGCTCGGCCTTCGAGAGGTAGTACATCTCCTCGATCCGCGCCGGGTGGATGCGGCCGTCCTCGATCAGCTTCTCGAGCGTCGTCCGAGCCACCTCACGCCGGAGCCCGTCGAAGGACGAGAGGACGACGGCTTGCGGCGTGTCGTCGATGATGAAGTCGACGCCGGTCAGGTGCTCGAGCGCCCGGATGTTGCGGCCCTCCCGACCGATGATGCGGCCCTTCATGTCGTCGGACGGCAGCTCGACGACGGTGACCGTGGTCTCGGCGGTGTGGCTCGCAGCGACACGCTGCAGCGCGTCGGCGATCAGCGCCCGGGCGCGCCGCCTCGACTCCGTGCGCGCCTCCTCCTCCTGCTGCCGGACGCTGCGAGCGAGCTCGTGCCGGATCAGGTCCTCCGACCGCTCGAGCAGATGATGCTTCGCCTCGGCCACGGTCAGGCCCGCGACCTTCTCGAGCTGCGCGAGCGCTTCGTCCTTGGCCGCCTTCAGCTCCTCCTGGAGCTGTTTGACGTGCGTCTCTCGGTCGGCAAGGCCCTGGTCGCGACGCTCGACCTCCGTCGACCTGCGCGCAAGCTCGTGCTCTGCCGCCGCGACCAGCTCCTCGGCTCTCGCGGCCTCGGCGCGGCGCTGCTGCACCTCGCTCTCGACCTCACCCCGAAGCTTGACGGCCTCCTCCCGCGCTTCGATCTGCGCCTCGCGGCGGATCGTCTCGGCCTCGCGCTCGGCGACATGGACGCGCGAACCGCTCCGAAGCATCAGGAGCGCCGCAGCGATGCCGGCCCCGAGAGCAAGTCCGATGAGCGCCGCAAGCGTCGTGAGCATGGCGTCCTGCCTCCACGGGAAGAAGGTCGGTTGACCGAGGCAGCGTCGCCTCGGTGCTCACATCCGGCGCTCGGCCTGCGCGGCCGTGCTCCGGTCTCGGCGCGTCAAATCAGGCTGGCGCCGGCGGTTCCTCCTGGTCGCCGGGTGGATGTGTGGTCGGAATAGGACGAATCAAGGTTTTCAGTGATTTCGGAAAAGCACGCGCTTGCAGGTAAAACGTCGAATGGAAGCACTTCCAATCCTATCGCTTCTCAGTCCTCCCGCGCAACGAACCCTTCGAGCGCGTCCTCGCCAAACCCTTTCGCAGCGAGGTAGCGCACGGTCTTGTCGACCCGGCCCTCGCCGCTCCACGATGCGCGCGGCGCGGCTGCGCTCCGGCTCGAGCTCGGCGAGCGCCGCTTCGACGATCTCCGCCGCCACGCCACGCCGCTCGAGGTCGTCGCGGATCAGCGCGTCGCCCGACCCGCGTTCGGCGAGCCGCTCCGCCCTGCCGCGGGCGAAGCGCTCGTCGTCCACGTACCCGATCCGCTCGAGCGTCTCGAGCGCCTGCTCCCGCTCGGCCTCGCCGACCCCGCGCTGCTCGAGACGCGCGTCGAGCTCCGCGGTGGTGCGGTCGCGGAAGCGCAATGCACGCAGTGCCGTCTCGACGGCATCCGGGCGGTCCGCCATCGGTGTCGACGCCGGCCTACGCAGCGGAAGCGGCTTCCTCCGCTTCCTCCACCTTCTCTGTCTCCTCCACGTCCTCGAGCTCGTCGACGATCGGCGTCACCTGCTCGGCCCCGGCGACGCTGGGCAGCAGTCGCGCCGAGACAGCCTGCTCGGGACCAGCCTGGGCCTGGATGGCCGCGAGGATCTGCTGCACGAGGTCCGGATGCTCGCGCAGGAACGACGCCGCATTCTGGCGGCCCTGCCCGAGCCGCTCGTCGCCGTAGCTGAAGTACGAGCCCGACTTCTGCACGATCTTCCGCTCGATCCCGACATCGAGGACCGTGCTCTCCCAGGAGATGCCCGTGCCGTAGATGATGTCGAACTCGGCCTGCTTGAACGGCGGCGCCACCTTGTTCTTGACCACCTTGACCCGGACGCGGTTGCCGTAGGCCTCCGCCCCGTCCTTGAGCGTCTCGATCCGGCGGATGTCGAGCCGTACCGAGGCGTAGAACTTGAGCGCGCGCCCGCCCGGCGTGGTCTCGGGGCTCCCGAACATGACGCCGATCTTCTCCCGCAGCTGGTTCGTGAAGAGACAGATCGTGTCGGTGCGGTTGAGCGTGCCGGCGAGCTTCCGCAGCGCCTGGCTCATCAGCCGCGCCTGGAGGCCCATGTGGCTGTCGCCCATCTCACCCTCGATCTCCGCCTTCGGCGTCAGTGCGGCGACCGAGTCGACCGCGACCACGTCGAGCGCACCGGAGCGCACGAGCAGCTCGGTGATCTCGAGCGCCTGCTCACCCGTGTCCGGCTGGGAGACCAGCAGGTCGTCGACGTTGACCCCGATCTTGCGCGCGTACTGCGGGTCCATCGCATGCTCGGCGTCGATGAACGCGCAGATGCCACCGCGGCGCTGTGCCTCGGCGATCACGTGATAGACGAGCGTCGTCTTGCCCGAGCTCTCCGGCCCGTAGAGCTCGACCACACGCCCGCGCGGCAGGCCGCCGATGCCGAGGGCGACGTCGAGCGAGAGCGAGCCCGTCGAGATCGCACCGATCTGCACCTGGGCCTGATCGCTCATCTTCATGACCGAGCCTTTTCCGAACGCACGCTCGATCTGCCCGAGGGCGACGTCGAGAGCTTCCTCGCGATTCATCCTTCAACCTCCCTACTGTTCAGCGATTTCAGTGGAAACGATTCGAGCACCTCGTAGACCGCCCCGGACGGGTGCAGACGGGATAGGATAAGCAGCCGCCTCGGACGGCACCACCGGCCCGAGCTCGGGCAGCTGCGGCGACAGGCGCGGCGGGTCGCGATAGCGGAGCACGGTGACGTGAGGCAGCCAGTCGCGGTTCTCGAGCCGGTAGAGGCCGAGGTCGACGAGCTCCGCCTGCACCCGTCCTGCCAGCCTGGCAGCGGTCGTCCCCGTGGAGTCCCTGAGCTCGAGCATTCCCGCGGCCCGGCGCTCGCGCCAGCGGACGACCTCGAAGCTCGGAGCTGCGGCAGCGCGCGCCGCGTCCTCGAGGACGCGGAGGATCGTGGGCAGGTCGCCGGCGGGGCGAGAGCCGAGGAACGCGAGCGTGATGTGGAGGTTCCCGGGCGGCACGACTCGGGCCGACCGAGCTCACGGGCCTGCCACTCCGCGATCGCGGCGACGACATCGTCGGGGAGCCGCAGGGCGAGGAAGAGGCGAAGCCGCTCATCTCCGGCCACGCTACCCGGCGAGCTCACACGGAATCGTCACCATTCTGTTCCAACATTCGCCGCACGAGGTGCAGGGCGGCGACGACCGAGCGCCGCCGGATCGAGTCGCGGTCGCCCGGGAAGCTGAACGACGAGCCGTGGCCGCCCGCCGGCGTCTCGACGTGGTAGTAGACGAGCCCGACCGGCTTCTCCTCCGTGCCTCCGCCCGGCCCGGCGACGCCCGTGACCGAGAGCGCCACCTCGACGCCGAGACGCTCGCGGGCTCCGCGCGCCATCGCCTCAGCGACCTCGGCCGAGACCGCCCCGTGCTCCTCGATCAGCTCGGCCGGGACGCCGAGGTCTGCGATCTTGACCTCGTTCGCGTACGAGACGATGCCGCCCACCACGACCTCGGAGGAGCCCGGGATCGCGGTCAGGCCCGCGGCGACGAGGCCACCGGTGCAGGACTCGGCCGTCGCGAGCTTCCAGCCGCGGTCGCGGCAGCGGTCGAGCACGATCTCCTCGACCGTGCGGCCGTCGGTCGAGTAGAGGAACTTGCCGAGCCGCTCGCTCGAGCCCGGCCTGGAGCTCGAGCAGCCGGTCCTCTGCGCTCGGGTCGGCGACGAGATCGACGTGGATCTCGAAGCTGCGGGCGCAGATCGTCACCTCGAGCCCGTCCCCGTCGCCGCCCGCTTCCTGAAACGCCTGGGCGACCTGCGACTCGCCCGGCCCGAAGAACCTCAGCGTCCGCCGGAGCGGCGGCGTGCCGCGGTCGAGCACGCGACGGACCGCGTCCGTCTCCAGCGCCCGCGGCCAGAGCCGCTGCAGCTCGGCCGGCGGCCCCGGGAGCACGATGACCGGCGTCCCGCTCGCCTCGACGACGAGGCCGGGCGCCGTGCCTGCAAGCCCGAGCACGTCCGCGCCCTCGGGGACGGTCGCCTGTTTCGTCACGCCCTGCGCGAAGTCCGCGTACGGACGCTTCATCCGTTCCGCGGCCATCCGCGAGACGCCCTCGATCTGCGCCTCGAGCTCCTCGTCGACGTCCGCAGCGGCCGGCCCGCCACCTTGGCGACGACCTCGACCGTGCGGTCGTCGTGCGTCGGGCCGAGACCGCCGGAGCACGCAACGAGATCGGCAGAGGCGACGGCGTCGCGCACGGCAGCCTCGAGCTCTGCGGGGTCGTCGCCGACGATCTCGATCCGTGCGGGCTCGAGCCCGAGCGCCAGCAGCGAGCGAGCGAGGAACGGGCCGTTGAGATCCGTCCGCTCACCGCGCACGAGCTCGCTGCCCGTGACGACGATCACGGCCCGTGGGCGCCGCCGCCGTCAAGCTGGCGCCTGGCTCAACTCGCGTCGGCGGCGAAGATCTTCTTCGCGGTCACGAAGACGCCCTGCGCCTTGACCGCCGGAGCAAGCTTCACGCGGTTGCCGTTCAGCTTCACGAGCACGTTCCGCGGCGTCTCGAGCCGCAGCCAGAGCACCTTGCCGTCGAACCGCTGGCGCTGACCCTTCTCCAGCGTGCCCTGATAGAGGACGTTCCCGAGCGCGCTGCGCGACCTGACGATCATGTACGAGTCGCCGCGGGTCGCGCGCAGCTCGAGCCGAGCCGAGCCGGACACCTGCTGCACCTTCGCCGTCTTGGGCGTCGTGTTCAGCCCGTTGATGTCCTCGCCCGGCGCGTTGCCGAACTTCCAGGCCGCGATCACGAGCGCGGTGAACACCCCGATCGCAATCAATCCAAGCAGGACGAAGTTCGACTCACGCCGATCGGAACGCCTTGCCCGCGACGCGGGCACGCGCCGGGGCGCCCGCACGGGCCCTTCCTCCTCGCCGACCACGAAGCGGGAGTTGTACTCGTCCACGTAGAGCTGTCCGTCGAGCCCCAGGTACTCCGCGTAGGAGCGGAGGAAGCCCTTGATGTAGGTGTGCGAGGGCAGCAGCTCGAAGCGCTCGTCCTCGAGTGCCCGCAGGTACTTGCCGCGGATCTTGGTGCCGTGCTCTGCGTCCGCGAACTCGATGTGGCGGCGGAGACGTGCCTCGCGGAGGCTGTTGCCGATCTCGAACATTCGCCGCATGGTAGCGGGCCTGTCCGCGGTCGCCTAGTCCGCGACGAGGGAGAGCACGGCGTACACCCCGACCGAGCCGGCCGCGGTCAGGGCGAGGACGAATCCGAGCAGTCCGAGGAACCGGCCGAGCCGTGCGGTCCGGCTCCCTTTCGGGTGGCCGAGCGTCGGTGCGAGGCGCGAGCGAGCACGCCGTGCGAGCGCCCAGGCGAGGAGGCCGAGGATCGCCGCCAGCGGGGATCGCCGCCGCGGCGTCGCAGGAGGTCGTAGCGCTCCGACGACCGCGTCCCCACGATCGCGGCGGGCAGCACTGCAACCGAGAGCAGGCCGACGAAGACGGACAGGCGCGCGCTACCGGGGCGCGGCGGTCCGCCGTTACTGCTTCTTGTAGGGACGGCCAACGGCTGCGGGCGGTATCGAGCGGCCGATCACTCCGGCGACCGCGATCAGGGTGAGCACGTACGGGAGCGCCTGGAAGAGGACCGCGGCCGACTCCGAGTACGCGGGCAACCGCTGGGCGAGCGCGCTCGAGAAGCCGAAGAGGAGCGCCGCCGCCGCCGCCCCCCACGGGCGCCAGTTGCCGAAGATGACCGCGGCGAGGGCGATGTAGCCGCGTCCGGCCGTCATGTTCTGGTTGAACGAGTTCACGAACCCGATCGAGAGGTAGGCGCCCCCGAGCGCCGCGAGGATGCCCGAGAGCACCACGCACGCGTACCGGATCTTGTAGACCGAGATCCCGACCGTGTCGGCGGCGCGCGGGTGCTCGCCGACGGCGCGGATCCGCAGTCCGATCGGCGTCTTGAACAGCACGACCCAGGTCGCGACGATGGTCAGCGCGGCGAGCCAGATCATCAGGTTGAGCTGACCGAGAACGGGCCCGATGAAGTACCAGTCCTACAGGAAGCTGAGGTGGACGTCCGGGATCCCGGAGACGTCCGGCGGCGTTCCCTCGCCGCCGTAGATGTCGATGAAGAGGTAACCCGTGATTCCCGAGAGCGAGGAAGTTGATCGCGAACCCGCCGACGATCTGGTCGGCGCGCAGGTGAATGGCGAAGAAGGCGTGGACGAGCGCGAATGCTCCTCCGGCCACCGCCGCACACAGGAGCCCGAGCGCCCACGAGTTCAGCTTGTCGGCGCCGAGGATGCCGAAGAACGCGCCCGAGAGCATCATTCCCTCCAGGCCGATGTTCACGACGCCGCTCCGCTCCGAGAAGATGCCGCCCATCGCGGCGAAGGCGAGCGGGGTCGCGTACCGGAGCATGGCGGCCGTCAGCGCCGACCAGACGACGACCTGGTCGAGGTGGCCGACGCTCGACCGCGTCGCGAGGTAACCGAGCGCGATCCCGAGCACGCCGATCGCGACCGCTCCCCAGCCGAGCCGCCGCACGCCGCGGCTGAGAGCGCCGATCCCGAGGCCGATTGCGACCAGGCCGATCAGGACCGGAACGACCGGGTTGCGGATCGAGAGCGGCGGCAGCGTGACCCAGAAGGCGGCGATGCCGACGAGGACCCCGAGCCAGGCGACGGCACGCGAGCCGCGGGGCAGCCGGGCGAGGAGCCGTTCGATCACTCGGTTACCTCGACGACTCTCCGCCGCCGCCGCTTGCGCAGGCCGAGCACCGAGAGGATCAGCACGTCGGCGCCGACGAACAGCACGACCAGACCCTGGATCAGGAGCGTCAGGTTCGACGCGAGGTCGGGGCGGAAGATCTCCGGGATCGAGGTTACGAGTCGACGTGCCGACGGTGAGCCCGGCGAACAGGAGCGCAGACAGCCCGACGCCGACCGCCGTGTTTCGCCCCAGGAGCGCGACAGCGATCCCGGTGAAGCCGAGTCGTGGCAGAGGAGCACGTCGTTCGTGTTGATCCTGAACTGCCAGCCGACGATGTCGATCGCTCCGGCGAGCCCCGCGAACGTGCCGGAGATCGCCATCGCCAGGAAGTAGTTCTTCGCCACCGAGATGCCGCCGTAGCGAGCCGCCTCCGGGTTGTAGCCCACCGCGCGCACCTCGTAGCCGAGCGTCGTGCGGTTCAGCACGATCCAGTAGACGACGAGCGCGGCGAGGGCGAGGAAGAAGCCGACATGAAGCCCCTGCAGGAGCGGATCGCCCCAGAAGACCTTCAGCTTCGACTCGTCGAGCACGTCGTTCGACACGGGCACGAACTCCTGCGTGTCGTTCTGCAACGGCCCACCGAGACCGAACAGGAAGACGCCGATCCAGATCGCGATCCAGTTGAGCATGATCGTCGAGATCACCTCGTGGGCGCCGACGGTCGCCTTGAGCAGACCGGCGATGCCCGCCCAGACGGCGCCGGCGAGCCCGCCGGCGACGATCGCAGCGACGATGTGCAGGAATCCCGGCAGCTGGGGCAGCGACGAGCCGACCCAAACGCCCATGATCGAGCCGACGAGGTACTGGCCCTGCCCGCCGATGTTGAACATCCCGCAGCGGAAGGCGAACGCGACCGCGAGCCCGGTGAACACCAGCCCCACCCAGACGATGAGCGTCTGCTGCAGGTTGACTGCCGCCAGCGACTCGAAGTCGTTCACGTTCCACGGAAACCAGATGTGGGCCTCGGTGAAAGGAATCCGCAGCTCGTAGGACCCGACCTCGAAGAACCAGTTGAAGCCCGCGCCTTCGAAGATCGCCTTGTACGTGTTGAGAGGGTTCTTCCCGGTCGTGGCCAGGACGACGAGGCCACCGATCAGAAACGCGAGGACCGTCGTCAGGAGAGGCACGACGAGCCCGCCGGCCTTCTGCGCAATCGCCAGCCGGGTGGCGAAGCTCTCCGAGTCGCCGCTCTGTGGCGGCTGGCTCGTGGAGTCCGGCGCCGGCCCGACCGGCGACGGGTCGGGTCCGCTCACGCGACGGCCTTCCTGCCGGCGCCGGTCATGGCGATGCCCAGCTCGTCCTCGGTGACGCCCGGAGCGAACTCGCCCACGATCTCGCCCTCGTAGATCACGAGGATCCGGTCGGAGAGGGAGAGGATCTCTTCCAGCTCCAGCGAGACGAGCAGGACGGCACGGCCCTCGTCGCGCTCCTCGACGAGGCGGCGGTGGACGAACTCGATCGCGCCGACGTCGAGGCCGCGCGTCGGTTGGGCCGCGATCAGCACCTTGGGGTTGCGATCGATCTCGCGCGCGAGCACGACCTTCTGCTGATTACCGCCCGAGAGGCCACCGGCGAGCGTCTGCGGGCCGCCGCCGCGGACGTCGAACTCCTTCAGCAGGCCCCGCGCCTTCTCCGCCAGACGCTTCGGGAAGAGCCAGCCGAAGCGCGAGGCTGGCTGATGGTCGTAGTCGTGGAGGGCGATGTTCTCGGCCAGCGAGAAGTCGAGCACGAGCCCGCGGCGCTGCCGGTCTTCCGGGATGTGGCCGAGCCCCGCGTCGAGGCAGTCGCCGACAGCCATCGTCTGTGACGTCCTCGTCCCCGACGACGATTCGCCCTGCTTTCACCTTGCGGAGGCCGGCGATGGCGTCGATCAGCTCGGTCTGGCCGTTGCCGTCGACGCCCGCGATCCCCACGATCTCGCCCCCGCGCACCTCGAAGCGACACGTCGTGGACCTTCTCCAGCCCCCGGTCGTCGTCGACGGTCAGCCCTTCGATCCTGAGCAGCGGCTCCTTCGGCTCGCCGGGGCGCTTTTCGACCCGCAGCAGCACCTCTCGGCCGACCATCAGGCGCGCCAGACTCTCTTCGGTCGCCCCCGCTGCCGGCAGCGTCTCGATCTTCTTGCCGCGGCGCAGCACCGTGATCCGGTCGGCGATCTCGGTCACCTCGTTCAGCTTGTGGCTGATGAAGATGATCGACTTCCCCTGCTCGGTCAGGCTCCGCACGATCGCGAAGAGCTCCTGTGCCTCCTGCGGGGTCAGCACCGCCGTCGGCTCGTCGAGCACGAGGATGTCCGCGCCGCGGTAGAGCGCCTTCAGGATCTCGACGCGCTGCTGCTGGCCGACGGTGATGTCCTGGACGATCGCGCGCGGGTCGACTGCGAGCCCGAACCGGGTCGAGATGTCCTGAACGCGCTTCGCGGCCACGTCGTAGTCGAGCAGGACGCCGTTGTGCACCGGCTCCGTCGCGAGCACGATGTTCTCGGCGACCGTCATCACCGGGATGAGCATGAAGTGCTGGTGCACCATGCCGACGCCGCCCTCGATCGCGGCCTTCGGCGACCCCAGCTCGGCCGGCTTGCCGTCGATCAGGATCTCGCCCTCGTCCGGCCGGTAGAGGCCGTAGAGGACGTTCATCAACGTCGACTTCCCCGCCCCGTTCTCGCCCAGCAGCGCGTGCACCTCGCCCTTGCGCAGGTCGAAGTCGACGTTGTCGTTCGCGACAATGCCTGGGAACCGCTTTGTGATGCCGCGAAGTTCGAGAACCGGCCGCTCGTCCGCCATCGCGCGATCCTAACCTCATGGCGCAGGTAGGGGAATCCGCAGGAGCGGATCCCCCTACGCGCGAAGATCCCTGAAGAGGCCGCTTCGCGGCCCTGACTCGCCGACTCTCGGCGCCGAGTGCTAGCCGACGGTGTCGGGGATGTCCTTGATCTCGCCCGCGGCGATCTGATCCTGCATGCGGTTGACCTTGCGCCACGTCGTCGGCCGGCACGTCGCTGGCGATCTTGCCGAGCCCGACCCCGCCCGAGGCAACGTCGAACACTGGTGTTCGTCCCGCCCGAGAACGACTCCGTCCTGCACCGCCCGCACCGTCTGAAAGACGGCGACGTCGACCTTCTTCAAGCGCGCTCGTGAGGATGTGCTCGTCCGAGGAACGCCTGGTCGGCGTCGACGCCGATCCCGCGGACGTTCTTCTCCTTGCGCGGCGGAGAGTGCCCCGAGGCCGCACTGGCCGGCGACCTGGAAGATGACGTATGCGCCGCGCGCGATCTGGTCGAGCGCCAGCCTCCTTGCACTTCGCCTGGTCGACGAAGTCCTGCGAGTAGGCGTTCAGCGTCGTGATCCCCGGGCTGGCCTCCTCGGCGCCCGCCCGGTAGCCGGCGATGTACCGGTCGACCGGCGGGATCTTCTGCCCGCCGACCGAGCCGACCACCTGCTGCGAGCCCGCCCTCCTGCTTGGTGACGAGCCCGGCGAGGTAGCCGACGAGGTAGCCCGCCTCCTGCTCCTTGAAGAGCAGGCCGCGGACGTTCTTGGGCTTCGACTTCATCGCGTCTGCGTCGAAGTCGATGATCGCGAAGTTCGTCTCCGGAAACTGCTTCGCGACCATGTCCAGCGCGTCGGCCATCAGGAAGCCGACGGCGATCGACGAGGTCGTAGCTTCGCCTTCGCGAGGCTGGCGAGGTTCGGGACGTAGTCGGCGTTGGAGCGCGAGACGACGACGCGTCCCTGCACCCCGAGCTCGCTCTCCGCCTGCTCGAGCCCGTTGTTCGCGAGGAAGTTGAACGAGCGGTCGTCGAGACCGCCGATATCCGTCACCAGCCCGACCTTGATCGCCGGCCCGTTCGAGGCTTCCGTGGTCGTGCCGGCGGCCTCGGTGGCCGTCGTGCCGCTCGTCGCGTCGTTGTCGTCGCCGCCACACCCGGCGACGGCGAGCAGCACGCACACAGGCGAGCAGTACGACACGTCCAGCGGCGCCTCGCGACACATGCGGTAGTCATACCGGAAGGGGCGGGATCGAAACCCCGCCCCTTCCGGAGAACCTAGGCAGTCCTAGCCCGACGCGGGCGGGGACTGCTGGGTGACCTTGATCTTGCCGGTTGCGATCTGCAGCCGGACACCGGCGAGAGCCTTCCGCCACGAAGGCCTGCATCCGCCGTGGAGATCCTGCCGTAGCCGACGCCGCCGTTCTTCACCGTGAAGATGGCGTTGAAGTTCGTCTTGAACTTCGCGCGAGTGGCCTTGGCAGCCTCGATCGTCTTGAACACGGCCACGTCGACCTTCTTCGTGGCGCTCGTCAGGACGTGGTTGCCGAGGTAGCCCTGGTCGGCGTCGACGCCGATGCCGAAGACGGCCTTCTCCTTGGCCGCGCTGAGGACGCCGAGGCCGCACTGGCCCGCGACCTGGAAGACGACCGTGGCGCCGTTCGCGATGTGGTTGAGCGCCGCCTCCTTGCACTTCGCCTGGTCGACGAAGTCCTGGGAGTAGCTGTGCTCGACCTTCACGGCCGGGTAGGCCGCCTTGGCGCCCTGGTAGTAGCCGCCGATGAACCGGTCGACCGGCGGGATCTTCAGGCCGCCGACGGCCGCGATCACGCCCGAGCTGTTCGGGACGTTCTTCGACTGGAGCGCGGCGAGGTAGCCGACGAGGTAGCCGGCCTCCTGCTCCTTGAAGAGCAGGCCGCGGACGTTCTTCGGCTTGCCCTTCAGCTCAGTCCGTCGACGCCCCGAGTTGTCGATGATCGCGAACTTCGTGTTCGGGAAGCGCTTGGCCACGGCGGCCGTCGCGTCACCCATCAGGAACCCGACCGAGATGATGAGGTTGTAGCCGCCCCGCGCCGCAGCCGAGAGGTTCGGGACGTAGTCGGCGTTCGACTTCGAGATGAAGACGCGACCCTGGACCTTGAGCTTCGTCTTCGCCTGCTGGAGACCCTTGTTCGCGAGGAAGTTGAACGAGCGGTCGTCGAGACCGCCGATGTCGGTCACGAGCGCGACCTTGAACGGCGCAGGCGCCGCCTTGACATCCGTCTTCGCGGCACCCGTGCCGGCGCCGAGCGCCAGCGTCAGGACCGCAATCAGTGCCGCCGCCGACGAGCGGCATGAACTTGCGTACTTTCACATACCCTCCTTAGAAGTCACATCCACCGCCAAGCTTGGACGCTTGATTACACCCTAAGTTGGGCAAAAAGGAAAGTCTTTACGAATCTCGATATTTTACTGAGCCGCTGATGACGAACCGCTCGAGCTCGGCTTCGTCCACGAGCACGCGCCGCGGCTTCGATCCCTCGTAGCCGGAGATGATCCCGCGCCGCTCGAGCATGTCGATCAGCCGTCCCGCCCGCGTGTAGCCGACCCGCAGGCGGCGCTGCAGCAAGCGAGACGGACGCGGTCTGCGTCTGGACGACGATCTCGATCGCCTTGTCGAGCAGCTGATCCTCGTCCGGGTCGAACTCGCCGTCGTGGTCGCCGTCGTCGTCGATCGCGCCCTCCGGCGCCTCGAGCAGCGTCTCGTCGAGCTCCTGGTCGCGCTGGTGGCGGCACTGCTCGACGACGAGGTTCACCTCGTCCTCCGAGACGTAGGCGCCCTGGACGCGCTGGAGGCGCGAGGTGCCGAGCGGCTTGAAGAGCATGTCGCCCTGGCCGAGCAGGCTCTCCGCGCCGGCCCTGTCGAGGATCACGCGGGAGTCCGTCTGGCTCGAGACGGCGAACGCGATCCGGCTCGGCACGTTCGCCTTGATCATGCCCGTGATCACGTCCACCGACGGCCGCTGTGTCGCGAGCACGAGGTGGATGCCGACGGCGCGCGACTTCTGCGCGAGCCGGATGATCGGCGTCCTCGACCGCCTGCGGGCTGATCATCATCAGATCGGCGAGCTCGTCGATCACGACCAGCAGGTAGGGCAGCGTGATCCTCGCCGCGGACGCGGAAGGCGCGATTCGCCTCGGGCAGGTTGCGCGCGCGGACGATCGAGAGGCGCTCGTAGCGGCGCTCCATCTCGGCGACGACGTTCGTGAGGACGGCGCTCGCCTCCTTCGGGCTGGAGACGACCGGCGTCAGCAGGTGCGGGATCGACTCGTAGTAGTTGAGCTCGATCCGCTTCGGGTCGATCAGGATCATCCGCACCTCGTCGGGCGTCGAGCGGAGCAGCACCGACGTCAGGATCGTGTTGATGCAGCCCGACTTACCGGAGCCGGTGGTGCCCGCGATCAGGATGTGCGGCATCCGCGCGAGGTCGGCCCAGACGGCGTTGCCGGAGATGTCCTTGCCCAGCCAGACGGCGAGCGGGCTCGCGGTCGACGGGCAGGTCGTCGTAGATGTCCCCGAGCGTGACGATCTTCGGGCTCAGGTTCGGGACCTCGACGCCGACGGCCTGCTTGCCGGGAATCGGCGCGAGGATCCGGATCTCGGTCGTCGCGAGCGCGTAGGAGAGATCGTCCTTCAGCGCGGCGACCTTCGAGACCTTCGTCCCGGGAGCGAGCTGGAGCTCGTAGCGGGTAACGCGCGGGCCGGCGATCTGGCCCGACGATCGTCGCCTCGACGCCGAAGTGCGCGAGCGCCTGGACGAGGGTGTCCGCGGTGCGCTGGTCGGCGCCGCTGACGCCCTTCGCGACGGCGGGCGATGTCTTCAGCACTGCGCGGTCGGGCAGCACGTAGGCCCCCTCGGGGCGCGGCGCCTCGAAGAGCGTCGTCTGCTCGTCGGTCTCCCCCTCGGGGTCGAGCAGCAGCGGCGGCGGCTCGGATAGCCCTTCCGAGATGACGTCCGGATAGTCGTGGACGACGTCGACCGGCGGCTCGTGCGCGGGCGCGAGGAGACGATGGTGCTCCTCGCGGGGCACGTCCGGACGGGCGGGGCGCTCGAGCGAGCGGCGGGCGGCGCCGTGCGCGCGCCGCATCACGTGACCGGAGCGGCGCAGGACGGCGCCGTAGGAGGCGCCCGAGAGCAGGAGGCCGCCGGCGAGCAGCGCGGTCACGCCGACGAGGAGCGCACCGGTGCCGCCCAGGAGCTTCGCGAGCCCGCCGCCGAGCAGCTTGCCGACGGCGCCGCCCTGACCGAGCCGAGCGTCGACCATCAGCCCGACGACGGCCACGGCCAGCCCGGCGCGGAACGGCGTGAGCTTCGAGCAGCGCGCTGCGGAAGAGCATCAGCCCGCCGACGACGACGAGCGCGGCAGGCGCCGCGTACGCGGCGATGCCGAGGAAGTCGCGGAGCCCCGGCTCGACCTTCTCGCCGACGATCGCCTCCGTCCCAGCCGAGATAGAGGAGCGAGGCCAGGAAGAGGCCGAGCGACGCCAGCGCGAGCCCGATCAGCTCGGGGTGCTGATGCGCCGCTCGGGTCCGCGCCTTCTTCGTCCGCTTCTTGACGCGTGAGGGCGTGCGCGGCCGCAGCGGCCGCTTCTTCTTGCGAGCAGGCATGCGGACGCCGTTCGACGCCGCGGGCTACAGCCCTGCCTACTCCTCCGGCTTGGAGCGCCGCACGGACCAGAAGAGCAGGACCGCGCCGCCGAGCTGCGAGCGCGATGCCCAGGGGATGCCCGTCGATCGTCGCGACGGCTCCGACGCCGAGCGCGAGCGCCCCGGCGGAGGCGACGACGACGTAGAGCAATCCGGGCGGCATCAGCGGAGGTGGCGATGCGCTCGAGCAGGAGGTCGAAGAAGGCATCAGCCTCGATCTCCAGGCCGACGTGCGCATTCGGCTCGCGCTCCGTGCGGTGCCAGCGGTCGACGACGGTACTGCCCGCGGCAGAGCTCCGACTCCGTCTCCACCTCGACGTTGAGCGTGCTCGGTACGGACGATGCCCGGACGGAGGACGTGCGCGATCGCGACCGCGTCGTGGATCGGCGCACCGTCCCAGCCGTACGTCCGGGCGTGGTACTGCTTGAAGAACTCGACGAGCTCGGCGACGAACGTCCCCACGCGACCGGCCCGGCTGAAGCGCTCGCCCACGCCGGGGTCAGGAGCGCGCCGTGCGTGACGTCGAGCCCGATCATCGTCACGTCGATCCCCGAGTGGAAGACACGCTGCGCGGCCTCGGGATCCGCCCAGATGTTGAACTCCGCCGCCGGGGTCATGTTCCCCTCCGCGACGGCGCCGCCCATCAGCACGATTCTGGCCGGCCGCAGCGCCCCGGTCGAGCGCGAGCGCGATGTTCGTGAGCGGGCCAATCGGGACGAGCACGGTCTCCGGGGTCACGTGCTCGACGAGGAAGTCGACGGCGTGCTGGGCGACGGGCTCGGAGGCGCGCGGCGGCAGCTCGGGCCCGTCCAACCCGCTCTCGCCGTGGACGTGCGCCGCGACGTGGAGCTCGCGCACGAGCGGGCGGTCCGCGCCCTCGCGACGGGCACGTCCTCCCTGCCCACCAGCGCCAGCACCCGGAGCGCGTTGTCCGTCGTCTTGTCGATCGTCTGGTTCCCGTGCACAGTCGTGACGCCGAGGAGGTCGATCTCCGGGCTCGCGAGCGCGAGCAAGAGCGCGATCGCATCGTCGTGCCCGGGATCGCAGTCGATGATGACCGGAGTCACGAGACGAGTATCGCGTCCACCTCGGCCGCGGTCGGCAGGGACGGTTGCGCGCCGAAGCGCGAGGCGGCGAGCGCGCCGGCGGCGCACGCGCGGCGGAGCGACTCCTCGTGCTCGCGCCCCTCGAGCAGCGAGACGAGCAGGCAGGCGGTGAAGGCGTCGCCTGCGGCGGTGCCGTCGACCGCTTCGACCTGCGGGCGGCTCGGCCCGCGCGATCTCCTCGCCCTCCTCGAGCAGCACCGCGCCCTCCGCTCCCAGCGTCACCGCCACGAGGCCGTCGCGCCGCTTCAGCACCTCGAGCTCGTAGCGGTTGACGACGGTCAGGTCGGCGTCGACGTCGATCGGACGCGCAGGTGCGGCGTTCAGGCAGAAGAGCCCGCGTCGCCTGCTCCCAGGCATCGATCACCGCGGCGTCCGGAAGCTCGAGCTGGGTCAGCACGGCGTCGGCCGCGGCGAGCTCGACCTTGCGCACCTCCGCGTTCGCACCCGGGCGCGACCGCGATCTGGTTCTCGCCTTCGGCGTCGACGAGGATCACCGCCACCCCGGTCGGTGCCGCGACCCGGGCCGCGTCCACGGTCAGCCGCTCCTCCTGCGGCAGCGCCTCGGCCGCGAAGAGATCGTCGCCGACCGAGCACACGAGCGTCACGTCCGCCCCCAGCCGCGCACACGCGACCGCCTGGTTCGCGCCCTTGCCGCCCGGAACGCGCCGGAAGACCGCGTCCGTGACCGTCTCCCCCGGCCGCGGCAGCCGCTCCACCTGCGCGACGAGGTCGAGGTTGACCGACCCGACGACGGTGATCGACGGCACGCTCACGAGACTTTGTGTTGCTGTAACACAAGCCCCTCCGGCCCGAGGAACGCTCCCGGGCGCGACGAGCTTGTGTTCGTTAACACAAGCTCAGGCGGCGAGGGCGCGCAGGTCGTCCACGGTCGAGCCGAGCAGGGTGTCGCGGAGGTCGAAGAGGCCCGCCCAGAGCGAGGACGCATCGGGAGGGGCGTCGAGCCGCGCGGCGTCGGAGAGCCCCTGCAGCGCGCGGACGAGCACGGCCAGCTCGAGATAGGCGGCGGCGACGCGGGTCGGGCTGGCGCTGCACGCCGGCGCGCACGAGCACCGTCTTTCCACTCGACCAGCTCACCGGCGCCCGGGCCCGGTGTACCACGAGCGGCCCTCGGCCTGGTCGGCCTCGAGCTCGAGCAGGTAGCGGCCGAGCGGGACGTCGAGCCCGGCGAGCGCCGTCTCGACGCGGTCGGCGGCGTGCCGGAGCGCGGCCTCGCGCCCACCCGCGGTCGCCGGCTGCGCCTCTCCCCTCCCCCAGCGCTCGAGCAGCCGGCAGAACGCCAGCGCAGCGGCCTCGCACGCACGGAGCTGCGCGATCAGGCGCCGCGCGGTCAGCTCGCTCGCCGCGTGCCCGACGAGAACGTCGGGCCAGTCAGTCATTAACCTCGATCACCACAGGGAGAATCATCGGCCGCCGGCGGGTTCTGTCGTAGATCAATTGTCCGACCGCGTCGTGCAGGTGCTCCTGCAACAGCTTGATCTCGGTGATGTCGTCCGCCGCCATCTCCTCCAGCACGCGTGCGGCCTCGTCCCGGAGCTCGTCGATCAGGTCCTCGGAGTCGCCGAAGCCGCGCGCGATCAGCTCCGGCGGCGCGGTCGAGCCGCCGTTCGTGCTCGCGAGCGTGGTGACGATGATCAGCACGCCGTCCTCGGAGAGCCGGCGGCGGTCGCGCAGCGCGACATCCCTGACGTCTCCGACGCCGAGCCCGTCGACGAACGTGACGCCGGCCTCGATCCGGTCGATGATCCGCGGCGTCCTCCCGGGCTCGAGCTCGACCACCGAGCCGTTCTCGGCGATGATGATCGCCTCCGCGGGCACGCCGGACTCCAGCGCCAGCTGGCCGTGCGCCGCGAGCATCCGGTACTCGCCGTGCACCGGCATCACCGCGCGCGGACGGAGGAGCGAGAGCATCGTCCGCATCTCCTCCGAGCAGGCGTGGCCCGAGACGTGCACGGGCGCGATCTCCTGGTGCAGCACCTCGGCGCCCGCTTTCGCGAGCCGGTTGATCGAGTCGTGGACGCGCAGCTCGTTGCCCGGAACCGGCTTCGCCGAGAGGATCACGGTGTCGCCGCGCTCGATCGAGACGGACGGATGGTCGTTGTAGGCGATGCGCGTGAGCGCGGACATCGGCTCGCCCTGGCTGCCCGTGCAGAGGATCATCACCTGGCCCGGCGGCAGCTCCATCGCCTCCTGCGGCTTGATCAGAATGTGCTCCGGCACCTCGAGATAGCCGAGCTGCCGCGGGCGATGTTGAGGTTCTTGCGCATCGAGCGCCCGACGATGGCGACCTTCCGGCCGACCTGGATCGCCACGTCGATCGCCTGCTGCATCCGGTGGACGTTCGACGCGAACGAGACGACGAGGATCCGGCCCTTGCGCAGCGGGATCAGCGTGCGGAACGCCTCGCCGACGAGCCGCTCGGAACCGGTCATCCCCGGCCGCTCGGCGTTCGTCGAGTCGCCGAGCATCAGGTCGACGCCGAGGTTTCCGAGCTCCGCGAGCCGACCGACGTCGGTCTTGAGCCCGTCGACGGGCGTGTGGTCGAGCTTCCAGTCGCCCGTGTGCACGACCCGGCCGGCGGCCGTCTCGAGGACGATCGCGACGCAATCCGGAATCGAGTGCGCCACGCGGACGAAGTCCAGCGTGAACGAGCCGACCCGGATCTGCTTCCCCGTCTCGGCCTCCTCCAGCTGGGTCGAGGCGGTCGAGTCCGTGCTCGTCGAGCTTCGACTTGATCAAGCCCGAGCGTCAGCTTCGTCGCGATCACCTTGTCGCAGTCCACCTCGCGGAGCAGATACGGCAGCCCGCCGACGTGGTCCTCGTGCCCGTGCGTGAGGACGACCGCGTTGACGCGGCGGTCGCGCAGGTAGCCGATGTCCGGCAGGACGAGGTCGACGCCGAGATGCTCGTCCCGCGGGAACGCGAGCCCCGCATCGACGACGACGATCTCGTCGCCATGCTCGTAGACAGTCATGTTCTTGCCGACCTCGCCGAGGCCGCCCAGTGGGATGATCCGCAGGCTCACGCGCGGAGTGTACGCGCGGCTCAGTTTCTAGGCGACGGCGGGCTGGAGCAGCCCGAGCCGCGAGAGGCAGTCGCGAATCCGGTCGCGCTCGTCGTGGCTGGCGTCGACGAGCGGCAGCCGGTGGCCGCCGACCTCGTGCCCGAGCAGATTCAGGGCGGCCTTGATCGCGATCGGGTTGCCGACGACGCGCAGGAGCTCGATCGAGGGCCGCAGCTCCCGGTCGAGATCCCGGGCGGCCTCGTGCTCGCCGGCCTTCCACAGCCGCACGAGCTCCTTCACCTGCGGCCCGACGACATGCGTGTGCACGCAGATGCCGCCGACGCCGCCGAGCTCGAGGAACGGCAGGATCAGATCGTCGTCGCCCGCGTAGAGGTCGAGGCCCGTCTCGACGATGTGCCTCGCCTCCGCAAGATCGTCGTAGGCCTGCTTGACCGCGCGGACGTTCTCGATCTCGGCAAGACGCGTGATCGTCTCCGGCTCGATGTTGATCACGACGCGGCTGGGGATGTTGTAGACGACGACCGGCCTGTCGGTGGCCGCGGCCACCGCCTCGAAGTGCGCCACGATTCCGCGCTGCGGCGGCTTCGAGTAGTACGGCGTCACGATCAGGAAGGCGTCGACGCCGAGGTCGTGCGCCTTCTCGGTCAGGTGGATCGAGTGACGTGTGTCGTAGGTGCCGGTGCCGGCGACGACGGTCGCCCGGTCGCCCACCTCGTCGAGCGCGGCGGCGTAGAGCTCGAGACGCTCCTCGTCGGACAGGACCGGACCCTCGCCGGTCGTGCCGGTGACGACGAGACCGTCGGAGCCGTTGTCGACGAGATGCCGCGCGAGCGCGCGGAAGCTCTCCAGGTCGACGGCGCCGTCACGCTTGAACGGCGTCACGATCGCGGTCAGGACCTCGCCGAGCACGCCAGGATCATACCCGGCGCCGTCACCCGTTTCGGGGACGGTAGTGCGCAGAGAGGGGATCCTCGCCGGCACGTCCCTCATTCGGGGGAGGGCGAATACGCATACTTTCGGCCCGACGGTGATCGTGGTTGGTCATGCGGCCCGCCCACTTACGGCGGACAACTGAAGGGGTTTCGATGCGGCTCGGCTCTCGTCTCACCATTCGATTGCAGCACTCGCTCTGCTCGCGGCAGGGCCGGCCAACGCGGCCACGAAGATCCCGAACGTCGCTGCAGGTTCGGATGGCGCAGAACCCATTTGCTCCGCTCGCCGTGATCGTGCTGGGTGAGCCCGGCAGTTCGTCGCTCATCCGTGAGTGACGCCGTCACCAAGAGCTCGACCAAGACGCTTGAAGCTGAAGAAGCTCGGTGCGGTCCCGGCCGTCGCTGTTCAGCTCACGGCGGCCGACATCATGCGCCTCTCGTTGCAGCCCGGATTGCTCTCGATCACCGAGGACGCACCGATGGCCTCGGCGGGCTACAGCAACCCGCAGCCCTGGCCGGCTGCTTCCGGGCTCGCGAAGCTCTGGTCCGACGTCGAGAAGGTCGGTGCCAAGCCGCCGGCGATCGCCGTCGTCGACACCGGGGTCGACGCCAGCTCGCGCCGACTTCGGCGGCCGCGTCGTCTCCCAGGTGACACTGACGTCGCTGCCGCGGCAACTCGACCGGCGACGGCAGTGGCCACGGCACGTTCGTCGCCGGGCTCGCCGCGGGCTCGGCGCAGGTCTACGCAGGCGCTGCCCCGACCGCGCAGATCGTCTCGATCGACGTCGCGGACGACAAGGGCATGTCGATGACGAGCGACGTGATCGCGGCCGTCGACTGGATCCTCGCCAACAAGGCCGCCAAGAACATCCGGCGTCGCCAACTTCTCCCTCCACTCTTCGGTCCCGAGCTCGTTCGCCTACGACCCGCTGGCGAAGGCGGTCGAGCGGCTCTGGCTCTCCGGCGTCGTCGTCGTCGCCGCCGCGGGCAACTACGCCGCGAACGGAGCCGCGAGCGGCGTCCGCTTACGCGCCGGCGAACGACCCGTTCGTGATCACCGTCGGCGCCGCCGACATCGGCAGCACCATGGCGACCTCCGACGACGTCGCAGCTCCCTGGTCGGCGCACGGCTACACGCTCGACGGCTTCGCGAAGCCCGAGCTCGGAGCACCCGGCCGCTACCTCGTCGCACCTGTCTCGGCCGGCGCCGCGCTCGCACGCGAGCGCCCGGGAAGCATCGTCAAGCCCGGCTACATGCGGCTCTCGGGCACCTCCTTCGCCGCCCCGCTCGTCGCCGGCGCAGCAGCACAGCTGCTCGCACTCCATCCCGACCTGGACGCCGGATCAGGTCAAGGGCGCGCTGATGGTCTCCGCAGCAAAGACGAACGCCGGTCTCGCGCTCGGTGTCGGCGAGCTCGACGCTTTGGCGGCCGCGAGCATCCAGGCTCCGCCGAATCCGAACGCCTCGCTTCTTCGCTTCGTCGCCAACGGCGGCTTTGACGCCGCGGGCTGGACGGCGGCGGTACGCAACGAGCCGGCCTGGGACGCCGCCTCGTGGTCGAGCGCCTCGTGGACCTCCGCCGCCTGGAGCTCCGCCTCCTGGTCATCGGCGTCGTGGAGCTCCGCATCCTGGTCGTCCGCGTCCTGGACCTCTGCGTCCTGGTCGTCGGCCTCGTGGAGCTCGGCCTCCTGGAGCTCCGCCTCGTGGACGAGCTCCTCTCGGAGCTCGATCCGTACCCCGTCCGCTAGAGCGCAGCGGCGCGCTCGAAGACGGCGCGCAGCTCGTCCTGGAGGAAGACGAACCGGATCGTCTCGAACTCGGTGTCGAAAGGGCGAACCGCTTCGATCGCCACCGGCGCCGCGAGCCCCGGCGGATAGCCGTAGATCCCGCACGAGATCGCCGGGAACGCGACTGTACGCGCTCCCAGGTCGCGCGCGACCTCGAGCGACCGCCTGTGCGCGGATGCCAGCAGCTCGGCCTCGCCCGCATCGCCGCCCCGCCACACCGGGCCGACGGCATGGACCACCCAGCGGGCAGGCAGCCGTCCGGCCGTCGTCGCCTTCGCGTCGCCCGTGTCGCAACCGCCGAGGAGGCGGCACTCGGCCAGGATCTCAGGGCCGCCGGCGCGATGGATCGCCCCGTCCACGCCACCGCCGCCGAGCAGAGACGTGTTCGCTGCGTTGACGATCGCGTCCACCTGCTGCTCGGTCAGATCGCCGACCACGAACTCGATCACGGCTCGATCTTGACAAAAGTGCCTCGGCGGAGCAGAGTCACGCGGCGCGGCCTACGCATACGACTCGGGCGGAGTCGCCAGCGACCACTGCGGCGGTCGCAGGCCGACGGTCGAGCGTGAGCTGGGCCGCGCGTTCAGAGCAGCCCGTCGAGACCGACGGTCAGGCCCGGCGGCAGGCCACGCAGCTGCTCGAGCGCGAGGAGGACGCCGGGGACGAACGCCTCCCGGGAAGTCGTGTCGTGGCGGATCGTCAGCGTCTGCCCCGGCCCGCCGAAGATCACCTCCTGGTGCGCGACGAGGCCCGGCAGGCGCACCGAATGGATCGGCGTCTCACCCGGCAACCGCTCGGCGGTCGCCTTCGCGGTGCCCGATGGGGCGTCCACCTTCGTCTCGTGGTGGAGCTCGATGATCTCGGCGTCCGGCAGGACCTTCCCTGCCTCCTCCGCGAAGCGCATCATCAGCACCGCGCCGAGGGCGAAGTTCGGTGCGAAGAAGACCGGCAGCGCGTGCTCGCGTGCGAGCGCGTCGACCCGCTCCTGGTCGAAGCCGGTCGTCCCCAGGACGACGGGAACGCCGTCCTCGAGGCAACTGCGCACGTTCTCCTCGACCGCCTCGGGACGCGTGAAGTCGACGGCGGCGTCGGCGTCCCGACTCGAGTCGACAAGCTCGTGCCCCGCCTCGACGAGCGCCGGACCGAGCACGGAGCCGACCTTGCCGTTCCGGCCCAGCAGGAGGATTTTCATGCGGCGCGGCGCCCGACGAGCGCCGGGTTGACGCGCTGCACCGCGGCCTTGAACCGCGCCTCGCTCGGCCCGATCCCAGCGGCCGAGAGCCGGTCGAGCCGGAGCAGGTCGCCGGCGATCTCCGCAATCTCCTCGCCCGTCACCGCATCGACGCGCTCGACGAGCTCCTCGAGCGACGAGCAGCTCGGAGCCGGTGATCAGCGACTTCCCGAGGCGGCTCATCCGGTTCGACGTCGACTCCATCGACAGCAGCATCCGTCCCTTCAGGTTCTCCTTCGCGCGCTCGAGCTCGCCGTTCCGCACGTTCCCTTCGGCGACGTCCGTGAGCTCGCGGGCGACGATCTCCATGCACTCGACGAGGTTCTCCTCGCGCGTGCCGACGTAGAGGCCGATCTGCCCGGCGTCGGAGTACTGGGAGGCGAAGCTGTAGACGGAGTACGCCATCCCACGCTTCTCCCTGATCTCCTGGAAGAGGCGCGACGAGGCCGAGCCGCCGAGGATCGAGTCGAGCAGCGACGCGGCGAAGCGGCGCTCGTCGAGTCGGGAGATCCCGGGCGCGCCGAGACACACGTGGTACTGCTCGGTCGTCTTGCGCTGGAACCGGTAGCCCGGCTGCGGGACGCGCGTGAACGGCTTGCGGGTGCGGCGTGCGGGCGTCTGCGTCTTGGGGATCCGGGCTGCGAGCAGCTTGCGCACCCGCTCGTGCTTCACGTTCCCGGCCGCCGCGACGACGATGTTGTCGTGCGCGTACACACCCTGGTGGTAGGTCGCGAGGGCCTTCCGGGAGACCGACGCGATCACCGATGCCCGCCCGATCACGGGCCGGCCCAACGGGTGGCCGCCGAAAACCGCCTCCGCGACGACATCGTGGACGAGGTCCTGCGGGTTGTCGTCGACCATCGCGATCTCCTCGAGCACGACCTCCCGCTCGGCGTCGACCTCGGCGAACACCGGGTCGTAGACCATGCCGACGATCACGTCGAGCGCCGGCTCGAGCCTGTCGTCGGGGACACGGGCGTAGACGAGCGTCGTCTCCCTCGAGGTGGCGGCGTTGAGCTCGCCGCCGAGACCGTCGAAGATCTCCGCGATCTCCTGTGCCGTGTGCGTGCCGGTGCCCTTGAAGAGCAGGTGCTCGATGAAGTGGGAGACCCCCGCGCGGGCGTCCGTCTCGTCGCGCGAGCCGGTGCCGATCCAGAAGCCCAGCGAGACCGAGCGGACGCTCGGAACGTGCTCGGAGATGAGTCGCTCCCCGGTGGGGAGCGTCGAAAGGTCGTAGGGCTGCACGACTCGATCCTAGCGTCGGCCCCGCTCTGCTCATGTGGCTAGTTGTGCACCGGGTCGGAACGGAGTACACGTTGGTAATGGCCGTGCGGCGCCATGCGGTCTCCGTGTTGCTCGGGACACTCTCACTGATCCTGCCTGCGACGGCTGACACCGCCACGCTTCCGAACGGGTTCCAGGAGACGGTCGTTCTCAGCGGCCTCACCAATCCCACGGTCGTTCGCTTCTCCCCCGACGGCCGTGTGTTCGTCGCCGAGAAGAGCGGACAGATCAAAGTCTTCGACAATCTCACCGACCCGACGCCGACCATGTTCGCCGACCTGAGCACCAACGTGCACAACTTCTGGGACCGCGGCCTCCTCGGCTTCGCCCTCGATCCCGCCTTCCCGGTGAATCCGTATGTCTACGTCCTCTACGCGCACGACGCGGCGATCGGCGGGATCGCGCCGCGCTGGGGCACGCCCGGCGTCCTTTCGGACCCCTGCCCCACGCCGCCGGGCGCGACCGGAGACGGCTGCGTCGTCTCGGGCCGGCTCTCGCGGCTCCAGGCTGCCGGCAACGTGATGACCGGGGCCGAGCAGGTCCTGGTCGAGGACTGGTGCCAGCAGTATCCGAGCCATTCGGTCGGGAGCCTCGCGTTCGGCGCTGATGGGGCCCTGTATGTCAGCGGCGGCGACGGCGCCAGCTTCAACTTCGCCGACTGGGGCCAGGACGGCAGCCCGCTCAACCCGTGCGGCGATCCTCCCGGCGGCCCCGGCTCCACCCTGGCCCCTCCGACCGCCGAGGGCGGAGCGCTTCGCAGTCAGGACGTGCGGACGACGGCCGACCCGACCTCGCTTGACGGGACCGTCATTCGCGTCGACCCGGCGACGGGACAAGGACTGCCCGACAACCCGCTCGCGTTCAGCTCCGATGCCAACGCGCGTCGGATCGTCGCGCACGGCCTTCGCAATCCGTTCCGGATCGGCGTGAGGCCTCACACGAGCGAGGTGTGGGCGGGCGACGTCGGCTGGAACACCTGGGAGGAGCTCAACCGCGTCGATCCTGCCGGACCCGTCGAGAACTTCGGCTGGCCGTGCTACGAAGGCAACGCGCGCCAGTCCGGATACGACGGCGCCAACCTGAACCTCTGCGAAAACCTCTACGGCACTCCCGCCGCCGTCACCGCTCCGTACTTCGCCTGGGATCACAGCGTGAAGGTGGTTGCGGGGGAGACCTGCCCGACCGGAAGCTCCTCAGCGGCGGGGGTCGCCTTCTACGAGGAGGGCAATTACCCCGGCTACGCGGGCGCGCTCTTCTTCGCCGACTACTCTCGAGACTGCATCTGGGCGATGCCGGCAGGCGCGAATGGCTTGCCCAACCCAGCCGCGCGGCTGACGTTCGCCGCCGGCGCCGCGAACCCGGTAGGTCTGGAGATCGGGCCAGAGGGCGATCTCTTCTACGCCGACTTCGACGGCGGCACGATTCGGCGGATCCGCTACTTCAGCGCCAACCGACCGCCGGTCGCCGTCGCGACGGCGAATCCGACGACCGGCGCCGCACCACTCCTCGTCACCTTCAGCGGCACCGGCTCGAGCGACCCCGATGCGGGCGACACGATCGCCTACGCCTGGGATCTCGACGAGGACGGCCTTTACGACGACTCGACCGCGGCGCAACCGACCAGGACGTTTTCGACAGCCGGTGACTACGTCGTGCGACTGCGCGTGACCGATACGGCGGGCGCCTCCGGCGTCAGCGATCCGGTCACCATCAGCGTCGGCAACTCGGCACCCTCGGCGACGATCGCGACACCCGCCGCTGGGACGACCTGGCGGGTCGGCAACGTCATTTCCTTCTCCGGCTCCGCATCCGACCCTGAACAAGGGACGCTACCGGCCGGCGCCCTGAGCTGGGAGCTCGTCCTGCAGCACTGCCCCTCGAACTGCCATCAGCACACGATCCAGACGTTTTCAGGCGTTGCCGGCGGCTCGTTCACTGCGCCGGACCACGAATACCCGTCGTATCTCGAATTGCATCTGACCGCGACCGACGCGGGCGGTCTCACCGACACCGAGATTCTGAGGCTCGACCCCCAGACGGTCGTGCTCACATTCGCCTCGAGCGCTGCCGGGCTCCAACTCGTCGTCGGCAGCACTCAGGCCGCCACGCCGTTCACCCGCACCGTGATCGTCGGCTCCGCGAACTCCGTGAGCGCCGTCTCACCGCAGACCCTCGCCGGCTCGTCGTACACGTTCTCCTCCTGGTCCGACGGCGGCGGTCAGACGCACACGATCGTCGCCCCCGCCTCCGCGACGACGTACACAGCCAACTTCTCGGTCGGGCCGGCACCGTCCGCGCTCATCGCCGCGTACTCGTTCGACGCCGGCAACGGCACCACCCTCGCGGACGTCTCCGGTCGCGGCCATACGGGAACGATCGCCGGCGCCACCTGGTCGCCCACGGGGAGGAACGGAGGCGCGCTCGCGTTCGACGGTGTCAACGACTGGGTCACGGTCGCCGACACGGCTGCTCTGGACCTGACCACAGGGATGACGCTCGAGGCCTGGGTACAACCGACGTCCGCGAACCGCTGGCGGACGATCGCGCTCAAAGAGCAGACCGGAAACCTCGTTTATGCCCTCTATGGAAACAACAGCGGCCAACGGGCCAGCGCGAACCTCTGGCTGGGAAGCAACGAGGCAGAGGCGAGGAGCGCGAGCCAGCTGCCCGCGAACGTCTGGACGCATCTGGCTGCCACCTACGACGGCACCGTCGTTCGCCTGTACGTGAACGGAACGCTCTCCGGCTCGACGACTGCGACCGGATCGTTGCCCGCTTCCACCGGCCCGTTCCGGATCGGCGGCAACGGCGTCTGGGACGAGTTCTTCTCCGGCCAGCTCGACGATCTTCGCCTCTACAACCGCGCGCTCTCGGCGGCCGAGGTCCAGGCCGACATGGCGACGCCGGTCGGACCGCCGCCGCCGGTCGATACGCAGGCGCCGTCCGCGCCGGGTGCGCTCGCCGCGACCGGAGGCTTGAGCTCCGTCACGCTCAGCTGGACTGCCGCGACCGACAACGTCGGCGTCGTCCGGTACAACGTCCACCGCAGCACGACCGCCGGCTTCACTCCGAGCGCTGCCAACCGGATCAGCCAGCCCACCGGCACGGGCTACACCGACTCGGGCCTCGCGCCTGGCACGTACTACTACCGCGTCATCGCCGAGGACGGCGCCGGCAATGTAAGCGCGCCCTCGAACCAGGCCACCGGAGTCGTGACCGGGGACATCAGTCCGCCGGGTTCCCCCGGCGGACTGCAGGCGACGGGGGCACTCGGCTCGGCAAGCCTCACCTGGACCGCCGCCACCGACAACGTCGCCGTCGTGCGCTACAACGTGCACCGTTCCACGGTCGCGGGTTTCGTTCCCGGTGTCTCGAACCGGATCGCGCAGCCGGCCGGCACCACGTACAGCGACACGGTCTCGGCGGGTACCTACTTCTACCGGGTGACCGCAGAGGACGCCGCCGGCAACGTCGGCGCCGCATCGAACGAGGCGAGCGCGACCGTCACGAGCGACACGACCGCTCCCACTGTCTCCGTCACGGCTCCCGCTGGCGGCGCGACGGTCTCCGGCACGGTGACCGTGCAGGCGAGCGCGTCCGACAACGTCGGGGTCACGAGCGTGCAGTTCACCCTCGACGGGGCGGCACTCGGAGCCCCTGACACGAATGCGCCCTACCAGCACCTCGTGGGTGACGACGACTGCGACGGCGGGCCCCCACACGGTCCGCGCTGTCGCCCGCGACGCCGCCGGGAACGAGACCACCTCGGCCGGCGTGACGGTGACGGTCGACAACAGCGTGCCACCTCCGCCAACAGGATTGGTCGCCGCCTGGTCGTTCGACGCCGGCACGGGAACGACCGCCGCCGACGCCACCGGCAAGGGTCACACGGGGACGATCTCGGGCGCGACGTGGTCGGCCGCAGGCAGGAACGGCGGCGCACTCTCGTTCGACGGCGTCGACGACTGGGTCACCATCGCCGACGCGAACGATCTCGACCTGAGTAACGGGATGACGCTCTCGGCCTGGGTCAACCCGACGGGCACCGGTGCCGACTGGCAGACGGTCGCGCTCAAGGAGACCCCGGGGTTCCTGACCTACGCGCTCTACGCGGACACCGACACCGGCCGGCCCAGCGGCCACGTAGTCATCGGCGGCGCTGACCTCGATACTCGCGGCCCGGCCACGGTCGCGAACAACCTGTGGACACACCTCACCGCGACCTACGACGGGGCGAACCTCCGGCTCTACGTCAACGGCGCACTGGTGTCGACCCGCGCCGTCAGCGGCAGCATGAGCGCCTCCACCGGCACCCTCAGGATCGGCGGCAACGGCACCTGGGGCGAGTGGTTCGGCGGCCTGATCGACAACGTGCGCGTCTACCAGCGTGCCCTCTCGGCCGCCGAGATCCAGAGTGACATGAACGCAGCGGTCGCTCCGTAACTCGGCTCCGGTGATCTGCCGGCGGCCGAAGACGTTCCGGAAACCCTAGGGAAACCCCTGTATGAAACCGCTCGCTAGCAGGACTACTGTCGGGTGCGGGACAGGGCTACAAAGCGGAAGGAGTTTCTGTGCAGATTCGCCGTCGACCTCTGGTCTGCTTCGCCGTGCTCGCAGTGTTCGCCGTAGGCGCCGGAGTTGCCTATGCCGCACAGTCGCTGAGCTCGACGACGACCACCGTCATCAATGCCTGCCAGCTCAAGCAGGTCGGGACGATCAGGATCGTGGACAACCTCAACAAGTGCCGCGCGAACTATGAGACCCCGCTCAGCTGGAACGTGCAAGGCCCGGCCGGTAACGCCGGACCGACCGGTCCTGCAGGCCCCACGGGTCAGGCGGGAGCGAATGGTGCCCCCGGGACAGCGGGTGCGACCGGGCCTCAAGGCCCTCAAGGGCCCCTGGGCCTTCAGGGCGAACGTGGTCTTCCCGGCCAGGACGGGCCGCCAGGCTCGCCCGGCGCAGAAGGCCCGAAGGGTGAGAGCGGCGGCCCCGGCCCGGCAGGCGCGAACGGTAACGACGGAGCGGCCGGCGCTGACCGGCAGCCACAGGTGCGCAGGGCCCGGCAGGACCCGCCGGCCCGCAGGGACCCGCCGGCCCGCAAGGCCCCGCCGGCTCGGGCAGCAGCTTCGACGGCAGCTTCACGAGCTCGAACGGCCTCTACTCGCTCTCGGTCACCAATGTCGGGATCACGCTCAAGGGACCGGGCGGCAAGGTGGTCATCGACCGCGCGCTCGTGCGCGTCATCGGCGCGCCCTGGGTCTCGATCGAAGGGCAGGGACGGTGAGCGGCCTCACGCGCCGCGCGGCGCTCGGTAAGGGCGCGGCCCTCGCTGCGGTGGCCGCCGCAGGTGCGAGCGGGTCGGTCCTCGCACTGGCGGGAACCGACAAGCGCCGCCTCGACCTGCACGTCGAGCGACTTCTCTCGGATGCCGAGCTGCCGGCCTTCGGGTCGATGGTCGCGGCACCTTCGGCCACCGCCGCCCTCTCGGGCCAGGTGGCAGATCGCGCCGGCAAAGCGACCGGCACGTACTTCAGCTCGCCGCTCGGCCCGCTGTCGGCAGCACACACGCTCGAGCTCGAGCAGGGGACGATCGTCGCGATCGGCCGCCTCGGCGCTGCGGGCGCAACAATCGCCGGCGGCACCGGCGCGTACTCCCGCGCTGCGGGCACGATCACCATCACGCGCTCGCTCGGCGCCGGCGGGGCTTCCCGCGCGGACCTCGCCGTCGAGCTTGAGCTCTAGGAGGAAACGACATGGCAGATTCGATAGCTCTCTTTCTCAAGCTGAACGGCAACGACGTCCACGGGGACAACTCCCAGAGCTCGCCCGACCGCGAGAACTCGATCGAAGTGCTCTCGTGGTCCTGGGCCGCCGAGTCCCAAACGACGTCCATCGGCGGGCCTTCAGGACAGCGAATGATGGGAGAGGTCAAGTTCGTCCAGCGGATCGACAGGTCGAGCCCGCTGCTCTTCAAGGCCTTCACCAACAACGAGGTCGCGCTCGGCCTGTTCAAGTTCTACCGGCCGAACCCGGACGGAGACGGCACCACGGAGCAGTTCTTCACCTTCCTCGGTGAGCAAGGCCGGGTCACGTCGCTCAACAACTGGGTGCCGGACGTGCTCAACCCCGCGACGGCGCTCTTGCCGCCGCTCGTGCAGTTCACGATGCGGTTCAGCAAGGTGACCCAGACCTTCGAGGACGGCGGCATCATCCACAGCTGGGACGTCGGCGGTAGCGGCGCGTAATGAGAAGACGAGGGGGGCGGCTCTCGCCGCCCCCCTCGGGTCATCTAGTCGCGCTAGTCGCGGCGCGGGCCGCGGTCGCGGCCGCCGCGGCCGCGATCGCCGTCGCGGCGGGGACGCTCTTCCTCCGGCGGCCGCGGCGGGGCGCTCTTCGCCCGCTCGATCAGCTCCTCCGGCTCGACGAGGCGCCCGTCCTCGTGCTTGTGGACGAGCTTGAGGCCGATCCGGCCACGCGCCTTGTCCACTTCCTGCACGAGCACGTCGACCACGTCGCCACGGGACATGACGTCCTCGATGTGCGCCACGCGGCCCGGGCCGACGTTCGAGACGTGCAACAGCCCGTCGGTGCCCTTCTTCAGCTCGACGAACGCCCCGAACTGGGTCGTCTTCACGACCTTGCCCGTGAACGTGTCCCCCACCTCGGGCTCCTTGGTCAGCGCCGCGATCGCCGCGATCGCTGCGTCGGCCTTGGTGCCCTCGGTCGCGTAGACGAGGATCGTGCCGTCCTCCTCGATGTCGATCTGGACGTCGTACTCCGACTCGAGCGAGCGGATCGTCTCGCCGCCCTTGCCGATCACCATCCCGATGAAGTCCGGGTTGATCTGGATCGACGAGATCCGCGGCGCGTGCGGAGCGAGCTCCGTGCGGGCCTCGGGCATCGCCTCCAGCATCCGGTCGAGGATGAACTCGCGCGCCCGCTTCGCCTGCTCGAGCGCACCGCTGCATGATCTCCTGCGTGACGCCGGTGATCTTGATGTCCATCTGCAGCGCGGTGATGCCATCCCTCGTGCCGGCGACCTTGAAGTCCATGTCGCCCAGGTGGTCCTCCGCGCCCTGGATGTCGGTGAGGATGACGTAGTCGTCACCCTCCTTGACGAGGCCCATCGCGATACCCGAGACGGGCGCCTTGATCGGCACACCGGCATCCATCAGCGCCAGCGTCGAGCCGCACACCGAGCCCATCGACGACGAGCCGTTCGACTCCAGCGTCTCGGAGACGATCCGGATCGTGTACGGGAAGTCCTCGGCGCGGCGGAATGATCGCCTCGAGCGCCCGCTGCGCCAGCGCACCGTGGCCGATGTCACGCCGCTTCGGGCCGCGCATGAAGCCCGTCTCCCCGACCGAGTAGGGCGGGAAGTTGTAGTGGTGCATGAAGCGGCGATCCGTCTCGAGCGAGAGGTCGTCGATCCGCTGACCCTCCTTCGCCGTGCCGAGCGTCAGCAGCGACAGGATCTGCGTCTGTCCGCGCTGGAAGAGCCCCGAGCCGTGCGCGCGCGGGCTGACCGTCACCTCGCACTCGATCGGCCGGATCTCGTCGGCGGCGCGTCCGTCCGGGCGCCGCTTGTCGATCGCGATCTTCTTGCGGACGAGATCCTTGTAGATCGCCTCGGCCGCCTTCTTGACGTAGCTCTTCGTGATCGAGTCCTTGACGACCGGCGCGTCTCCGTCGACGGTCGCCGGGCCTACCGGGAACGGCAGCTGGACGGTCTCGATGATCCGGTCGAAGAGCAGATGGCGCTTCGCCGACTTCAGCTCCTTCGAGTCCTGCTCGGCGTCGGTCAGGGCACGCAGGTCGTTCTCGAACTGCTCCCGCACCGGGCCTTCGACTGCTGCCAGCCGCTGCTTCTCGAGCAGGGCCGCGAGACTCGAGCGGACCTGCATGCGCCGGTTGATGTCCTCTTCGGTCGAGTCCATCGTCAGATCCGGGGCCAGCTGGTCCTCGAGCTCCTCGGTCACCGCTGCGCCCTCGCGCAGCCCCTTGCCCTGGATGCTCTCCCACATCGTGTGGCCGTGCGAGGTCTCGAGCTCGGCCGTCAGCTCAGGATCGAGCCACTTCACCTTGCCGACCTGGCGCCGGAGATCCTCCTGCGCCTCGCAGAGCTTGCGGATCTCCTGGTGGGCGAGGTCGAGCGCCTCGAGCAGGACGTCCTCGGGCACCTCGTCTGCTCCGGCCTCGACCATCGTCAGGCCGTCCTTCGTGCCGACGACGATCAGGTCGAGCGCCGACTCCTCGAAGTTCTGCTCGTGCGTCGGGTTGAGGACGAACTCCCCGTCGATGCGACCGACACGCACGGCCCCGACCGGCCCGAAGAACGGGAGCGGCGAGATCATCAGCGCGGCGGACGCCCCGTTGATACAGAGGATGTCGTGCGGTGTGACGAGATCCGCGGAGAGGACGGTGCAGATCACCTGAACCTCGTTGCGGAAGCCCTTCGGCCACAGCGGCCTGATCGGGCGGTCGATCATCCGGGCGGTCAGGGTCGCGCGCTCGGTGGCGCGCCCTTCGCGCTTGAAGAAGCCGCCCGGGATCTTCCCGGCGGCGTACGCGCGCTCCTCGACGTCGATCGTGAGCGGGAAGAAGTCCGCTCCTTCGCGCGCCTCCGGCCGGCCCACGGCCGTCGCGAGCACCATCGTGTCGCCCGAGCGCATGACGACGGCGCCGTCAGCCTGCTTGGCGAGCTTGCCTGTTTCGAACGTGATCTCTTTTCCGCCGATCTCGACGGAAACTGAGGCGACCTGCCCCATTACGGTACTCATTCCATTTCCTCCACTCTGCTTGGTGGAGAGTGGAAGTTTGGGTCAGCCTCAACGCAGGGTTGGGGCTCGCTCAAGCTTCCACTCTCCTCGATTGCTAGCGCCGAAGGCCTAGCTCCTTGATGAGGGCGCGGTAGCCCTCGAGGTCGTGCTTCTGCATGTACGTCAGGAACCGACGACGGCGGCCGACGAGCTTCAACAGGCCGCGCCGCGAGTAGTGGTCCTTCTGGTGGGTTCGCAGGTGCTCGGTGAGGTCGTTGATCCGCCTCGTGAGCATCGCAATCTGCACCTCGGGGGAGCCCGTGTCCGTTTCGTTGCGGCCGTGCTTCCCGATCAGCTCCTGCTTGACTTCCTTGGTGAGGGCCATGGGCCTCCTTCTCGATGGGTTCTCCGGAGTCCCCGCGCGGCGTGAAGGAAGGCACGCTCGGCCGAGATCTCGGTCGCGACTAGGGTAGCAACCCATGCTCCCAAGCGGTGTCGCAGCGGGCCATCCCGCCACGGTGGAGGCCGGAATCGAGATCCTCGAGGACGGCGGCTCGGCGGCTGACGCCGCGGTTGCTGCCTCCCTCGCCTCCTGTGTGGCCGAGACGGTGATGACCGGTCTCCTCGGCGGCGGCCACGCGATCCACTGGGACGGCAACGAGGCGTGGCTCCTCGATTGCTTCGTCGATGTGCCTTCCGGGGAGGGTGCGCCGCCGGTGGCGCTGAAGGTGCCGTTCGGGGAGGAGCTCGTCCACTACGCGGTCGGGCCGGGCACCTGCGCGGTACCGGGGCTTCCAGCCGGCCTCGACGCGCTCTGGCGGCGTTACGGCCGCCTGCCGTGGCCGCGAGTGGTCGAACCGGCTCTCCGGCTCGCACACAGCGGCGTGCGGATGCCTCCCGCCCAGGCCTCCTGCCTGGCGATGCTGGCGTCCGTCTTCACAATGAGCACAGACGGAAAGCGGATTTACGCGCCCGCGGGGCAACCACTCGCCGCCGGCGACGTGCTCTCCCAGCCGGGCATCGCCACTGCACTCGAGCTGGTCGCCGGCGAGGGCGCGGGCAGCATGTATCGAGGTTCACTCGCCGAGGCCCTGCTCGGCGTCCAAGGGATCGGTGTGGCTCGCCACGACCTGGAGCGCTACGAAGCGCGCTGGCTCACGCCTGCGGAGCTTCCCTATGCGGGGACGCGCTTTCTGACCCGAACTGGGCTCTCCGGCGTGCCCGAATCCCTCGCCAGACTGCCGCCGCTCCGCGGCCTCGAGGAGAAGGAGCGCGTGCCGGCGCTGCTCGCCGCTCTCGGGGGCCCAGCCGTCGACGGGCACACGACAAACCTCGTCACGGCGGACTCCGACGGAAGCGTGTGCGTCCTCACTTCCAGCCTCGGACTCGGGACCGGCGACTTCCTCGCCGGCCTCGACCTGCACCTGAACAGCATGCTCGGAGAGGTCGACCTGCTCCGGGCGCCGCTCCGGCCCGGCGAGCGAATGGAGAGCATGATGGCGCCGAGCCTGGCGGTCGGCGGCGAGGGGATCGTCCTGGCCATCGGCTCGGCCGGCGGAACTCGGCTCCGGACCGCGCTCGTCGGCGTTACCGCTGGGATCCTGGACGAAGGGCTCGACCCCGTCGACGCGGTCGCGCGGCCCCGGTTCCACCGCGCAGGCGAGGTGGTCAATGCCGAGCCGGGCGTCGATGAGCAGGCGCTGGCCGAGCTCGAGCGTGCGGGGCTCCAGGTGCGCCGCTGGGGCGCGCAGCATCATTACTTCGGCGGCGTCAGCCTGCTGTCGCGCGCCGGCGCTGCTGGAGATCCGCGACGGAGCGGCCACGCTGCGACGCTTCCTGCCGGTCGCTGAGCGACAGCCAGCCGACGTAGCCACAGCCGGGACAGCCCGGGTTCCGCGTCAGCGTCCCGCCGCCGCTCGGCTTTCCATAGACGTTGCCGCAGCCCAGGCAGCGGACGGACTGGAGAGAGTCGGACCCCACATCGGGGGAGATGCGAGCGGAAGGCCGATCTTGCGGCATTTGACACAGATTCGCCTGGCGGCGCTGAATCGGTTCGTTACGTCAGCAGGAGCTTTTCGACGCGCCGGCTCGCGATCCAGGTGCCGACGAGCCCGAGCGCCGTCAGGTATGCGACGTTGCCGAGCTGCGCAACGCCGACCGTTCCCGTCGTCAGCGAGCGCAGGAGCTCGACCCCGTGGTACAGCGGCGTCGCCTGGATCACGACCTCGAGCCAGTCCGGGTAGGTCGAGAGCGGGAAGAACGTGGCCGAAAAGAGGAACATCGGCAGGATCGCGAGGTTGAGGATGTCGAAGTCCTGCCAGCTGCGCATGTAGGTGACCGCCGCGACGCCTGCGCCCGCGAAGGCGAAGCCGATGAAGAAGGTCGCCGGCAGCGCGAGCAGCGCCCACCACGACTCCACGAGGCCGAGCACGAGCGATCACGGCGAAGAACCCGATCGCGTAGAGCAGGCCGCGGAAGAGCGCCCAGATCGTCCTCCCCGTGCCGCGACGTCCTTCGGCCCGAGCGGCGTCGAGAGGATCGAGTCGTAGAGCTTCTGGTACTTGCATCTTCCAGAAGACGTTGGTCGCGTCGTAGAACGCGCCGTTCATCGCGGAGGCGGCCAGCAGCCCGGGCGCGACGAAGACCGCGTAGTCGACCGGCAGCCCCGTCGATGACGACCTCGCCCACGTAGCTCGCCGAGGCCGAAGCCCGAGCGAGACAGGAAGAACAGCGGCTCGAAGAAGCCCGAGACGATGATCGGCCACATCGACTTGTAGCTCAGGAGGTTGCGCTCGAAGAGCAGCACCCCGCGCCCACCCGGGCCGGTCGAGCGCCCGTGCGACGAGCGTGCTCACTTGAAGAGCCTCCTCCGGTAGGAGCGGCGCGCGAGCACGAGGCCGCCGACCGTCCACGCGAGCAGGTAGGCGGTGTGGCCGAGCGCCGGCAGCAGCTCGATCGTGCCGAGCATCAGCCCGCGGCAGAGCTCGACCCCGTGCCAGATCGGCGTCACGTAGGCGGCGAGCTCGAACGCGAGCGGCATCTGACGAGACAGGGAAGAACGTGCCCGGAGAAGAGGAACATCGGCACGATCACGAAGCGGAAGATCGGCGGGAAGCTCGCTTCGGACTCGGTCGTCGCCGCGTACGCGGCCATCGGCATCGAGAACGCCGTCCCGATCAGGACCGCGACCGGGATCGCAAGCAGCGCCGAGCCACGAGTCGACCGCGCCGAAGGCGGCGACGACGAGCAGGTACGCGGCGCTCGCGATGAGCACGCGCGTGACGACGAACAGCTGGTGGCCGATCAGCACGTCGCGCTCGGTCAGCGGCGTCGCCGTCATCGCGTAGTAGGTGCGCGTCCACTTGATCGCACCCATCACCGGCCAGCTCGATTCCGTCGCCGCCGTCTGCATCGCCGCGGCGGCGAGCAGGCCGGGCGCGATGAAGTCGAGGTACGGAACGCCGGCGGGCGCGTTCTGGCGAGCTGGTCGACGATCGTGCCGAGGCCGACGCCCAGCGCCGCCAGGTAGAGCAGCGGATTGACGAGGCTCGTCCCGACCGTGCCCCGCCAGACGCGCTTGTACTGCGCGAGCCAGTGCTCGTACGCGCGGAGCGGCTGGAGGATCCCGTCCACGTCGTCAGTCGATCAGGGTCCGGCCGGTCAGGTGGAGGAAGACGTCCTCGAGTGTGCTGCGGCGGATCGAGCGTCGAGTGCGGCGGCAGCCCGCGCTCCGCGATCGCCGCTGCGGTCGCGTCGCCGTCGTCTGTGTAGACGAGGACGCGGTCCGGCAGCTCCTCGACCCGCTCGCCGACGCCGTTCAGCGCGCCGCTCTCCGCCCGTTCGGCCTCGAAGCGCACCTCGACGACCTCCCGGGTGGAGTACTTCTCGATCAGCTGGCGCGGCGAGCCTTCCGCCACGATTCGGCCGTGATCCATCACGACGAGCCGGTCGCAGAGCTGCTCGGCCTCGTCCATGTAGTGCGTCGTCAGCACGAGCGTCACGCCGCGCTGCTTCAGGCGGAACAGGCGGTCCCAGACCACGTGCCTCGCCTGTGGGTCGAGCCCCGTCGTCGGCTCGTCGAGGAGCAGCAGCTCGGGATCGTTGACGAGCGAGCGGGCGATCGTCAGGCGCCGCTTCATCCCACCCGAGAGCGGCTCGACCTTGTCGCCGGCCCGCTCGGTGAGCTGGACGAAGTCGAGCAGCTCGTCGATCTTGGGCTTCAGCTCGCGGCGCGAGAGCCCGAAGTAGCGCCCGTAGATCAGCACGTTCTCGCGCACCGTCAGCTCGGTGTCGAGCGTGTCTTGCTGCGGGACGACTCCGAGCCGGGCCCGGATGCCGGGGCCGTCAGCCTCGGGGTCGAGCCCGAGGATGCGCAGCGTCCCGCCGCTCACCGGAGACACGCAGCCGATCATCCGCATCGTCGAGCTCTTGCCTGCGCCGTTGGGCCCGAGGAAGCCGAACGCCTCGCCGCGACGGACGTCGAGATCGATTCCGTCGACTGCGACGAGGTCGCCGAAGCGCTTCACGAGCCCGCGGGCATGGATCAGTGCGCCGTTCTCGCTCACGGCGATCAACCTACCTACGCGGGCCGGACCGCCTTCCTCGTCGCATCGACGTCGCGCGCGATCTGGTCGATCAGCTCCTGCTCGCTCCCGAACACCTGCTCGTCGCGGAGGCGCTCCCACAGCTCGACCACGAGCCGGCGCCCGTAGAGGTCACCCTCGAAGTCGAGCAGGTGCGGCTCGATCCGCCGCTCCTCGCCCCCGTAGTGCGGGTTCATCCCGATCGAGACGGCAGCGCGATGACTCTCCACATCAATGCGTGTGCGGCGCCGGCGTAGATCCCGTACCGGGGCACGAGCAGGCCCGGATCGACGGCGAGGTTGGCCGTCGGGTACCCCAGCGTGCCGCCCCGCTGGTCACCGCTGACGACGATCCCGTCCAGCTCCGGCGGCCTCCCGAGCAGGCGTGCGGCCTCCCCCACCTCGCCCGCATGCAGGTGACGCCGGATCTCGGTCGACGAGACACCGTCCAGCAGCGGCACGGGCCGCACCGCGAGGCCGAGGCGTTCGAGCAGCTCGAGGTCACCCCGCCGCCTGCGTCCGAAGCGGAAGTCCTCGCCCGCGACGACGACCGCTGCCCCCGCGAGATGGACGGCCGCGAACTCCTCCGGCTCCTGCTGGGAGACGTCGAGCGTGAAGTCGAGCACCGTCGTCTCGGCGACGCCGAGCTCGGCGAGCAGCTCGAGCCGCCGCTCGAGGCTCGAGATCAGCTCGACGAGGTTCCCGAGCACCACGCGCGGATGCGGATTGAAGGTCAGCACCCGAACGGGCAAGCCCGTCGCCAGCGCCTCCTCGATCACGCGGCGGTGCCCCAGGTGCACCCCGTCGAACGTCCCGATCGCGACGGCGACCGGTCACGGCAGCAGCGCCAGTGCCTGCTTCGGGCGGGATCACGACGCTCCTCGTCGGCGTCCTCGACGCGGAACGGGCCGATCTCGAGCCGGCGAAGCGTCGCGCAGTGGCCTCCCAGCGCCTCGGCGATCGCCCGGACATACGTTCCCGAGCTGACGCGGAGGTCCAGGCGGACGACGCCGTCCGTATACGTGATGACGTCGAGCGCGTCGACGCGCGAGCGCCGCAGCGGCATCTCAACCTGAACGCCGCGGCGGTGCAGCTTGTAGGCGCGCTCTCCGCCGATCTTGACCGCGGAGGCGGCCGGGATCGGCAGCTCGATCTCGCCGCGGAGGCCCGCGAGCCGCTGCTCGAGCTCGTCGGCCGAGGGTGCCTCGAGCGATTCGACGACCTCCCCCTCCGGATCGCCCGTGGTCGTACGCGACGTGAGGTCGACGTCCGTGAGATAGCGCTTGTCGAGACCGACGAACGATCCCGCCAATTTTGTCGACCGGCCGGAGAGCAAAAGCAACAATCCAGTCGCGAAAGGATCAAGAGTTCCCGCATGGCCCATCTTCGTCCCCGTGCGCGACCGGACACGCGCAACGATGGCAAACGACGAGGGCCCGGCCGGCTTGTCGACCAGGATGATCCCGCTCGGCTCGAGGCCCTTCGGGGGCATCAGCCGGCGGCGGGAGCGGCCACGGCGGCGACGAACTCCCGCCGCAGGAAGTTCGTGATCTCCTCGATCGAGGCGTCGCTCGAGAAGCCGGCTGCCTGGCGGTGGCCACCGCCGCCCGAGGCGCGCGCGATCGCGGAGACGTCGATCTCGTCGTGCGACGCTCGCAACGAAACGCGTCGAGCAGGCGTGCCGCCACGAGGCGGCTCGCGAATCATGGCAGCCATGTCAGCGCCCTCGACCGCGCGCAGGAAGTCGATGATCCCCTCCGAGTACGGCTCCACGGCACCGACCTCCGCGAAGTCGTCACGGAGCAGGTACGAGACGACGAGCCCCCCACCCTCGTACACCTGGGCGCGCTCGAGCGCGCGAGCGAGAAGCTTCAGCTTGGCGAACTGGACGTTCTCATAGACGTCCTGAAAGACCTTGTGCACGTCCGCCCCGGCTTCGACGAGCTCCGCGGCCAGCCGTAGCGCCTTGGGCGTCGTGTTCGCGTACTGAAAGCGGCCCGTGTCGGTGACGAGTGCGGTATAGAGCGGCTCGGCGAGCTCCGGCGTCAGCTCGATGCCGAGCTCGCCGAAGACATCGCGCAGCAACTCTCCCGTGGACGATGCCTCCGCGTCGACGAGGTTCACGTTGCCGAAGCGCGAGTTGTCGTGGTGGTGGTCGATGTTGAGCGTGAACGGTGCCAGATGAAGCACGGCCGGATCCGCGCCGATCCGGCTCTCGTTCGCGCAGTCGACGGCGACCAGCGTCCGCTCCGCGGCGTCGGCGGGCAACTCGCGGTGCAGGTCGCCGAGCGCCAGGAAGCGGTATTCACCCGGCAGCGGCGCCGGACCGGCGAGGAACATGACGCTGTCCTTGCCAAGCAGTCGCAACGCGACGTGGGTCGCGAGCAGCGAGCCGAGAGCGTCGCCGTCAGGATTTTCGTGCGTCGTGACCAGAAACCGCTCGCGGCCGCGGATCGCGTCGACGACCGCCCCGAGGTCAGCTGCCGTTGTCGTCTGGTTCGGGGGCGAGCTCATCGATGAGTTTGGACATCCGCACGCCGTGCTCGACCGCGTGATCGTATTCGAACGTGAGCAGCGGAGTCCGCTTCATCCGAAGCTCGCGTGAAAGCCGCGCCTGGAGGACTCCGTGCGCGGCCACGAGCCCGGTCATGCTCGCGCTCCGTTTCTTCTCGCTGCCGAGCACGCTCACGTAGACCGTCGCCTGCCGCAGGTCCTGCGAGGTCTTGACGCCGGTCACCGTCACGAATCCGATCCGCGGGTCCTTCAGCTCGAGCAAGGCCTCGGAGAGGACCTGGCGGAGCGACTCGTTGACTCTGCGCATCCGCTCAGGCATGCATCTACCGTAGCTAGCTAGTCATCGAGCGTGACGAGATCACGCTCGATCTGACCGAGCTCCCACTCGCGCGAGGCGAGGTACCTCTCGGCGTCCGCGAGCAGGCGCTCAGCCTCCCCTGCGTGGCGCGTGACGACAGCGACGGTGAGCCGCGCGCGCTGCCAGACGTCGTGGTGGTCGACCTCGGCGACTGAGGCCGCGAAGCGGTTCCGCAGCTGCTCCTTGGCCGAGCGCACGTGCATGCGCTTCTCCTTCAGGGAGTGCGCTTCAGGAAAGTGCAGCTCGGCAGAGAGGATTCCGACCCAGCCGGAAGGCACGTGACTACGGTGTGGCTGGCGTCGCAGGCGCGCCGGCGGGCTCGTCGAGCGAGGTCCGCTCGACCTGGCGCGTCTCGTAGGCCTCGAGAACGTCGCCTTCCTTGACGTCGTTGAAGTCGTTGAGCAGGATGCCGCACTCGAAGCCCTCGGCAACCTCTCGTGCATCCTCCTTGAAGCGCTTGAGCTGCGAGATGGTGGTGTCGTAGATCACGGTTCCGTCGCGCACGACGCGCACCTGCGAGCTCCGACGCACGACGCCCGAGGTGACCATGCAGCCGGCGATCGTGCCGAGCCGCGAGACCTTGAAGAGGGCGCGTACCTCAGCCTCGCCGATGATCTCCTCGGTCTGGACGGCGGACAGCATGCCGACGAGCGCCTGCTCGATGTCCTCGGTGAGCTGGTAGATGACGCGGTAGGTGCGGATGTCGACGGACTCGCGCTCAGCGAGCTGCCGTGCCTCGGCGTTCGGACGCACGTTGAACCCGACGACGAGAGCGTTCGAAGTCGCGGCGAGCATGATGTCGCCCTCCGTGATCGGGCCGACGCCCTGGTGGATCACGTTCACGCGCACCTCGGGATGTTCGATCTTCGCGAGCTCGGAGATCGCTGCCTCGACGGAGCCGCCGACGTCGCCCTTGAGGATCAGGTTCAGATCCTGGACGGCGCCTTCCTGCAGCTGCGAGAACAGCGACTCGAGCGAGACGCCGCCCTTCGAGCGCTGCGCGAGCTGCTCGGTGCGGAGTCGCTGGCCGCGGCGCTGTGCGAGCTGGCGTGCCTCACGCTCGTTCTCGACGACACGCGCGAGCTCGCCCGCGGGCGGCGGCACATCGAACCCGAGGATCTCGATCGGCGTGCCGGGGCGGGCTTCTGTGACCTTCTCCCCGCGGTAGTCGTGGAGCGCGCGCACCTTGCCGTGCGCATCGCCGGCCACGATCGCGTCGCCTACCCGAAGTGTGCCGCGATGGACGAGCATCGTCGCGACCGGGCCGCGGCCCACGTCGAGCCGTGACTCGATGATCGGACCGGAAGCCTCGGTGTTCGGGTTGGCGGTCAGCTCGAGCTCGGCGTCGGCGACGAGCAGCACCTTCTCGAGCAGGTCGTCGAGGTTCGTCTTCTGCTTCGCCGAGACGTTCGAGAACTGGACGGTGCCGCCCCAGTCCTCGGGCTGGAGGCCCTCGGCGGCGAGATCCGCCTTGACGCGGTCCGGATTGGCGTCCGGCATGTCCATCTTGTTCACGGCAACGACGATCGGGACGCCCGCGGCGCGGGCGTGGGAGATCGACTCCTTGGTCTGGGGCATCACGCTGTCGTCGGCGGCGACGACGAGGACGGCGATGTCCGTCACCTTCGCGCCGCGGGCGCGCATCGCGGTGAACGCTTCGTGGCCCGGCGTGTCGAGGAACGTGATCTTCCGGCCGTCGATCTCGGCCTGGTAGGCACCGATGTGCTGCGTGATCCCGCCGGCCTCGGTCTCGACGACCGCGGACTGGCGAATCGCATCGAGCAACGTCGTCTTGCCGTGGTCGACGTGGCCCATGATCGTCACGACCGGCGGACGCGGTGCGAGATCCTCCTCGGCGTCCTCGAAGACCTCCGGCAGCTCCTCCTCGTCGGCCGCGTGCTTGATCGTGATCTCGCGGTCGAGCTCGGTCCCGATCAGCTCCACCTCTTCGTCGGAGAGGGACTGGGTGATCTGAACCATCTGGCCGAGGCCCATCATGATCTTGATCAGCTGAGCGGCCGGAACGCCGAGCGCCTGCGAGAGGTCGCGGACGGACACGCCCGACGGAACGGTCGCGGGACCGGTCGGCGGCGCGACCTCCTGCTTCTCGCGCTTCGGCATCGCATCGGTGCGGCCGCGGTTGTGACGCGGGTTCGGGCGGTTGGTCCCGCCCTCGATCACGACCCGGCGCTTACGCCCGGGCGCTCCCTGGCGAGGCCGAATTGGACGGTTTGGCTTGTTCGGTTCGTCGGCCATCAGCGGTCAGTGTAGAGGCGCGAGAGCGCCGGATCGACGACGACGGTCCGCTTCAGGATACGGCTGAAGGCGCGACGATCCGCCGCCCGCTCGAAGCAGGAGAGCCGCCGGCACGTGTAGACGCCCCGGCCGGGCTCCGTCCGGCCCTCGACCAGGGTTCCCGCGCGTGCCGCGAAGCGCTGAAGCTCCGACTGCGGCGCCTTGCGCCCACAGCCCGCGCACGTGCGTTCTGGCACGGTCACGCAGCGGTCTCGTCCTCCCCTGTCTCGCCCGGAGTGGCCTCGACTGCAACGGGCGCGCTCGACCGCTTCGGGCTGCTCCTCGACCGCGTCGAACTCTTCGATCTCGATGTCGTCGACGTCGACTTCGGCCACCTCGACCTCGGCGTCGGCGACCTCGGCAACCTCTGCGACCGGTTCGAGCGACTCGGCCTCGGCGGGCGTCGCGAGCTCCTCGACGTCGGCGGCGGCAACGGTCTCCTCAGGCTCCTTGCCGACCATTTCCTGGTGGGCCGGGACACCGCAGTAGCGGGTGCCGGGGAGCGCCGCGTTCGGACAGCGCTTGCCGTTGGAGAGGATCGCGGCACAGCGGCCGGAGTAGTCCCCCTCACCGCTTTCGCCGTCACCGGCGAACGCCGCCTCGGCCTCGGCCTGGGCGAACTCCTCGTCGGACTGGATGTCGACCTTCCACCCGGTCAGGCGGGCGGCGAGCCGGGCGTTCAGACCGTCCTTGCCGATCGCCAGCGCCAGCTGGTCGTTCGGGACGACGACCGTGGCCTCCTTGGTCTCGTCGTCGATGTAGACCTCGCGCACGCGTGCAGGCGAGAGCGCCTTCGCGACGAACCGCGCCGGCTCGGTGTTCCACGGGATGATGTCGATCTTCTCGCCGCGGAGCTCGGACACGACCATGCGGACGCGGGAGCCACGCGGGCCGACGCACGCGCCGACGGGGTCGACGCCCTGGGCGTGCGACTCGACGGCGATCTTCGCGCGGTAGCCGGGCTCGCGTGCGACGCCTCGGATCACGACGAGGCCGTCGGCGATCTCGGGCACCTCGAGCTCGAAGAGCGTCTTGATCAGCTCCGGATCGCGGCGCGAGAGGATCACCTGCGGGCCCTTCGTCCCCGAGCGCACCTCGGTGATGACGGCCTTGATGCGGGAGCCCTGCTCGTAGCGCTCGCCGTCGACCTGCTCGGAGCGCGGCAGCAGCGCCTCGACCTTGCCGAGGTCGACGAGCACGTTGTTGCGGTCGCCCGCCTGCTGGACGATGCCGGTGACGACCTCGCCCTGGCGGTCGATGTACTCCTCGTACATCATCGCGCGCTCCGCTTCGCGGATTCGCTGCTGGATCACCTGCTTGGCGGTCATCGCGGCGATCCGGCCGAAGTCGTTCGGGGTGACGTCCGCGCGGACGATCAGCTCCTCGGGCACCTGATCCCAGTCGAGCTCGAGCTCGTCCTGGTTGATCAGCGTGTGCTGCTTCTCGCCGGTCTCCTCTTCGAGCCGCTCGAGCTCCTCGATCTTCGCCTCCATGGCCTCGTCGAGCAGGCGTGTCTCGAGGTCGCCGGGGATCTCGATCGAGAAGACGCGGAACTCGCCCTCGTCGTCGAGCTCGACGGCGGCGTGCCGGGACGCGCCCGGAGTCTTCTTGTAGGCGGCGAGGAGGGCGTCCTCGAGCGCACCGACGACGGTGTTCTCCTCGATCCCCTTCTCACGCTCGAGGCCGCGAATGTGCTCGATGATCTCCTGGGACATCTTCCTACGCTCCCTTGTCAGAATCGGTGTAGACCAGGTTCCCGCGGACGATCGCGTCGTACGGGATCTCGACGTTGTTGTTGCCAGACTGGACGACGACGGAACTCTCGCCGGCGCTCACGATCTCGCCCTTGAGGCGCTTGCGCTCCGGCGTGCGAAGCGTGACCGTGCGGCCGAGGGCGTTGCGGAAGTGCTCGGGCCTGCGCAGTGGGCGCTCGATCCCCGGCGACGAGACCTCGACGGCGTACTCGCCCAGGTAGCCGCGCAGCGCGTCGGTGACGCGCGCGCAGAGCGCATGGTCGACGCCTTCGGCGTGGTCGACGAAGACGGTGAAGCGGTCTGGAGCTGAGAGCTCGACGGCGAGCACCTCGACGCCCGGCAGGGCAGTCGCGAGCTCCCGTCCGATCTGCTTCGTCAGCGTCCTCTCCTTTTCGTGCGTGCGCACTCAAAAACGTGGCTCCTTCAACAAAAATGGGCGCTGCGCGCCCATTTCGTCCAGCAGGTGAAAATGGTCTCGGAAGTGTAGCAGCGACCGGCCGTTTCGGCCCGTCGGCTCAGGCCGTCAACCCAGCGTGATCGTGACCGGGCCGTCGTTCACGAGCTCGACCTCCATGCGCGCGCCGAAGACGCCCGGTCTCGACCGGGACGCCGAGCTCGCGCAGCGCGGCGCAGAAGCTCTCGTACAGCGGCTCCGCGTCCTGCGGTGCGGCCGCGGCCGCGAAGCTCGGTCGATTTCCCTTCGCGCGTGTCCGCGATCAGCGTGAACTGGCTGACGACGAGCGCCGCCCCGCCGGTGTCGAGCAGCGAGCGGTCGAGGCGGCCCTCGTCGTTCTCGAACACGCGCAGCCGGGCGACCTTGCCGGCCAGGCGCGCGGCGTCGTCCTCGCCGTCCTCCTGCGGCGACTCCGAGCAGCACGAGAAGCCCGTTGCCGATCTCGCCCTCGGTCCGGCCGCTCGACGCGCACCGAAGCCCGCGAAACCCGCTGCAAAACGGCCCTCATCCTGTCGCCGATTACATCCTCATCTCGCGGTGCCCGCGGCCGATTACCGGCAGGAAATGGAAGCTGCTGCACATCCCTGGCCGGCTCTCGGAGCGCTTCTCGCTCCGCGACGGCGCACTCACCGTCGAGCAGCTCGAGGCAGGCGCTCAAGCGACAAGGAGTCCTCCGGCAAGCGGCTCGGCGAGATTCTCGTCGACCGCGGCTTCGTCACCCCGACACAGGTGTCCCGCGTTCTCGCCGAGCAGCACGAGCTTCCGTTCATCGACCTCGTCCGCGAGACGATCGACATCGGCGCCGCCGGCCTGCTCTCCGAGGCGCTGGCGCGCCGCTACGGCGCGATCCCGGTTCGCTTCCTCGAGGACGGGGCGGTGCTCGTCGCGGTCAACGACCCGACCAACGTCGTGGCCGCCGACGACCTGCGCATCGCGCTCGGAGTGACAGTCCGCGTCGGCGTCGCCTCCGCGCGAGCGATCGCCAGACGCGATCACCCGGGTCTACGCCGGCGAGCTCGACTTCGACGAGGAGACCGAGTCGTCGAGGAAGAGCCGGCAGCAACCGTCGTCGACCTGCGCGAGGCGGCGGCGAGCGCGCCGGCGATCAAGCAGGTGAACGCCGTCCTCAGCCGCGCGATCGATCTCGGCGCTTCCGACGTCCACTTCACGCCCCAGCGCAAGCGCCTGCTCGTCCGCGCCCGCGTCGACGGCGTCATGCGCGAGCTCGCCACGGTTCCGAAGAACCTCGCAGCCGCGGTCACGAGCCGCCTGAAGGTGATGGCCGAGCTCGACATCGCCGAGAAGCGCGCGCCCGCAGGACGGACGCGCTCTCGCTCCGGGCCGGCGACCGCTCGGTCGACCTGCGGGTCGCGGTGCTGCCGACGACACACGGCGAGAAGGTGACCCTCCGGATCATGAACTCCGGCGCGGCGCGCCGATCTCGCTCGAGGAGCTCGGCATGAGCGAGGCCGCGGCCGCAGCCCTGACGCGCGCCGTCGCTCAGCCCTTCGGCGCCGTGATCGTCGTCGGCCCGACCGGCAGCGGCAAGTCCACGACGCTCCACGCGGCGCTCAGCCAGCTCGACGACGACGAGCGCGCGATCACGACGATCGAGGACCCGGTCGAGTACCAGGTCACCGAACGCCGACCAGATCGAGGTCAACCCACGGGCCGGGCTGACCTTCGCGTCCGGCCTCCGCACGATCCTCCGCTCCGACCCCGACGTGATCCTCGTCGGCGAGATCCGCGACGACGAGACCGCCGACATCGCCTTCCAGGCCGCGATGACCGGCCACATGGTGCTCAGCTCGCTGCACGCCCAGAACGCCGCCAGCGCGATCGCGCGGCTGAAGGACATGGGCGTCGACCCCGGGCTGATCGCGACCTCCCTCAACTGCATCGTCGCGCAACGGCTCGCCCGCAAGCTCTGCCAGCACTGCCGCGAGTCGTACGAGCCGCGACGAGGCCGAACTCGAAGAGCTCGGTCTGCCCGTCCTTCGACGGACGCCCGCACGCCCTCTACCGGCCGGCCGGCTGCGAGGCCTGCTCGTTCACCGGCTACACGGGCCGCGTCGGCCTCTTCGAGGTGATGCCGATCCGCGGCGAGATCCGCGGCCTGATCGAGAGCTCGACCGAGGAGATCTTCGCCGCCGCGGTCAAGGGCGGCATGACGACGATGCGCGAGGACGGGATTCGCCTCGCCCTCGCCGGCGTCACCTCGCTCGCCGAAGTTCGCCGGGTCACCGGCGAGCGAATGACCTAGCCCGCGCTCGTCGGCCTCGGGCGGTCGAGCTCCATGATCCGCTCGGCGTAGTGCTCGCTGTTCGGCGAGAGCGAGCTGCGCGAGCTTGTAGTGGCCGTTCGCCTCGGCGTCGCGTCCCTGCTTCTCGAGCGCGCGGCCGAGCGCGTAGTGCGCGTAGTCGTCCGTCGGCGAGAGCTCGAGCACCGCCCGGAACTCCGCCTCCGCCTCCTTCCAGCGCTGGATCCGGAAGTACGCGATCCCGAGCGCCTCGCGGATCGACGCCTTGTCCGGCTCGAGCTTCTTCGCCTTCTCGAGCGCGACGGTCGCCTGCGCGGCCATGCCGTCCTTCAGGTGGGCCCGGCCCTGCTGGAAGAGGTCATACGCGTCGGTCACAGGTCGCTCAGGTACGGGAAAGTTCTCCTCCAGGACGTCGAGCGGCGCCGTCAGGTCGCGCGTGGCGCCGATCTGGACCCCCGCACATCGCTCTCCCGCGTCGATCGCTGCTGAAACGCTTGCGCGAGCTCGAAGGGCGGCTTGTCCGGCAGAGGCGCTCGTGCACGGCGCGCGCCGACGGCCCACAGCGGCGCGCCGGAGAACGGGCCCGGCCCGTCCGGATCGAGACGCGCTCGACGACGCCCGTCGCGGATCGCGGATCGCTGCCGTCGGGCCGCGCCGGACGGCGATCGCGCCGGCAGCGCCGGTCGCAGCGCGGCGGCGAAGCGCGCCGACGTCCCCGCGCGTGAAGACCGTGTCGGCAGCCGAGCACGAGGTACGGCGGCACCTGCCGCGGCGGCGCGCACCGCGTCGGCAGAGCCGTCGGGCTGACGGCTGCCGACGTAACGCACCCGAGCCCGAAGCCGCGCCGTCGCCGACGAGCCGCTCGACCTGCTCGGCGAGATGGCCCGTGACGACCGTCGCCGCGTGGACAGCCGCGCCTCGGCGAGCTCGCGCAGCAGCAGCGCGATCACGGGCTTCCCGTCGATCGGCAGCACCGGCTTCGCGTAGCGCTCGGTCAGCGGGCGCAGCCGCGTGCCGAGGCCCGCGGCCATCACGACGGCGTGCGGCTCACGCCCGCGAGCGAGCGGAGCGCGACCAGACCGCGCAGGCGCGCTGCGGCCGGCCGAGCCCGCGCCGGATCACCCGCAGCAGCGCGCGCAGCTCTTGCCGCGCTGCCGCGGCGGCGGCCGCGCTCGCCTCCGGCGGGCCGAAGCGCGCCTCGGCCAGCGCGGCGGCGAACGCGCCGCCGTCGACGCCGAGCTCGTCCGCACGAGCTGCCGCAGGTCGCTCGGCGTCGCGCTCGCGCGGACCTCGAGCCCCTGGTCGGCGAGGAAGTCGGCGAGCTCGCGGCGGGCGGCGGCCGCGAGCCGCCGCGGATCGCGCGTCAGGTACCGGAGCCGTCGACGGACGAGCTTCGCGGCCCCGATCGCGCCCACGGCGCGAGACGCAGCAGCGAGCAGCAGCCAGCAGCGGCCGGCGGCCGCCGTCCGCGGCCGCTCCGCCGCGGCGCGCTGCCGCTCCGCCAGCCGCTCCTTCAGCAGCACAGCGCTCGAGCTCGCCGCGCGCCGCCCGCGTCGGCGCCGCCCGGCGCCGCCGAACGCGTCGCCGCGTCGCCCGCGTTGAAGCCTGCCGAGCGAGGCGCTGTAGGTGGCCGGCGAGCGAGCCGCGGCCGGGTGTCGGGTCGAACGCCAGCCAGCCGTAGCCCGGGAACCACGCCTCGACCCAGGCGTGCGCGTTGTGGTCGGTCACGGTCCAGCCGCCGCTCCTCGCGCTTGCCGCTCGTGAAGCCGCCGGCGACGCGCGCGGGAATCCCCGAGGAACCGCAGCATCAGCGCCATCGCGCCGGCGAAGTGCTGGCAGTAGCCGCTCTTGCCCTCGGTGACGAAGTGGGCGAGCGGCGGCAGACCTGCCGGCCGGCCGGCGGCGCTCGTCGTAGGTGAAGCCGCCGGTGCGCGCAACCAGGTCTCGATCGCCACGACCGCTCCGTACGGCGTCCTCGCGCCCGCGCGCAGCCGCTTGCGCCGGTTCCAGAGCTCCTGTACGGCCAGAGCGCCAGTAGCGCTCGTCGTCGAAGAGCGCGCTCGACCCGCGCATCCCGGCCAGCCGTGCCGAACGGCTGCGACGCGCGTGCGCCCGATGTCGAAGAACCGCTCGAGCGCCCGGGCGGGTATCCGGCGCGACGCCGCGCCAGTTCGGCCGGCTCGGGGCGGGCGCGTAGCTCCAGACGGTGTAGCGCTGCCCGCGCGCGAGGCCGCTGGTCGACGCGCACGACCCCGCCCGAGAAGTGGAAGACGCCGCCGAGCTGCGGCGCCTCGAGGCGACGGGCTGCGCGGCGCCGACCAGGTGCTGTCCCGGAGCGCGCCGATCTCCACCTCCTGGCTGCACCCAGGTGCTGCCGGTCCAGCGAGCGCGTCGGCAGGAGCGGGTCGTCGGGCAGCCTCCCGCGGCGAGGCCGGTCGAGAGCGGAATCGGGTTCTCGAGCCAGCGGTCGGAGTCGAACTGATCGAGCGTCGTCGCCCGCCAGTAGAGCGCCGCGCTTCGGGCCCGTGATCCGCAGGACGGTCCGTTCCTTCTTCGGGAACTGGATGCCGCCGTACTGCGCGTCCCAGACGTAGCGACGGAGACCGGCCCCGCCGAGCGAGCCGCCCGGATTCCAGCGCTCCCAGGCGAGGACGCCGTCCTTGGCGACCGCAGCCGAGGTCGACGCGGCCGCCGCCGCGAGAATGACCGCCGCCCCGGCGAGGAGCGCCGTGACGGGCTGGGTCGAACGCAGCCCGGCGAGTGCCCAGAGCGCGCCGGCGAGGATCAGCGCTCCGAAGACGACGTTCCGCGACGGATAGAGCGTCGCCGCCCAGCCCGCGCCGGCGACGACGGCCAGCACCGCGACGAGCGGCCGCCGCGCTGCCACAGCATGGGCGAGCACGAGGCAGAAGCCGAAGATCGCGAGCACGACGACTCCGTGCATCTTCATCCGCTCGAGCCCGGAGAACGGCATGGCGACGTTGAAGAAGCCGACCATGCCGTCGGCGAACCGCTCGGCGACCGGCACGAAGAAGCCGCGCTTGTCGTCGGGTGCGGGCGTGTCGAACGCAACCCACAGGGCCGTGAGCGCCGCCGGCACGGTGAGGGCGAGCCGGAGCGCGAGCGTCGGCGCCAGCGCCGGCGCAAGCGCGAGCAGCGAGCGACCCAGAGCCGTCGAGCCCCGCCGCCGTGCGGGTCCTCCAGCCGCAGCCACGAGATGGCGATATGAGCGCCGGGAAGGTAGAAGACCGCAGTTCTAACCATGCGCACGCCTCGGAGCAGGCGCCGCACCGAGCACTGCCGCGAGCGAGTCTCCGTGCCGGACGACCGCGACGGCGACGCCGGCGGCCTGAAGGCGAAGCAGCTCCGGCTCGATCGCGTCGGACGGCCCAGCGAAGCTCGGCGCGTCGATCCAGACGACGCTGACGCCCTGCCCGGCGAGCGAGCGCTGCACGAGCTTCGTCGCGAGCGCCCCGGAGACAGTCGCGGTCACGACCACGGTCTCGACTGCCCGCGACGCGGGGCCGCCGTCCCGCGCGAGGAGCTCGACGACCGGACGCGTCCCGTCCGGCTCGGCAGCCGCCAGCAGGCCGAGCGCCACGAGCCAGTCGCCGTCGAGCGACGAGACCCTGACGCTCGGCCGCGACGAGAGTTGACCGCGAGCACCGCCCGCCTTCCGTGGGGGGCGTGCGAGCGGAGGATCGAGCCTGCCGCCCGCACCTGCTCGTCGAAGCTCTTCGCCGCGACCGCGACTCGCTTGCGCGTCGAGGACGACGGCGATCTCGTCGCGCGGCGCGTCTTCGAGTTCCTTCACCATCAGCTGGCCTCGCCGCGCCGTTGTCCGCCAGTGCACCTTCCGCAGCGACTCGCCCTGCTCGTACTCCCGCACCGAGTGGAGGTCGAACCCCGACGGACGGCGCAGCAGCAACCGGCGGCCGTCCTGGGCGTGCGCGCCCACTCTCCGAAAAGAGTCGATCGAGCGCGACGAGCCGGGGATAGACGAGGAGCGCGCCCGCCGCGACGAGCTCGACCTCGGCGCGCGCCAGCCCGAAGGGTCGTCGATCATCGCTCGTCTCCTCGACGACGTAGCGGCCGCGCGGCACCTTCTCGAGGACGTAGGTGCCGCGGTACGGCGCCGCGCGCGCGCTGGAGCGGGTGTCGCGCTCGCCGAGCTCGCGATCCGCTCGGCGACCGGGATCGAGGGCAGCGGCCACGCGCCTCGGGCCGCGCCTCGAGGGTCACCCAGACGTCCTCGCCCTCGAAGTGCTGGCCCCCGCCGCGCGCCGGCCGAGAGCGGCCATCGCGCCGCGTGCGAGCGAGCCGCACCCAGGCCCACGCGTCGCGATCGGCGCCAGCACGAGCCCCGTCGCGACCGGGTAGAGCGCCTTCGCGCCGAAGAGCCACGCGACGACGTAGATCGCGACGCCGAGGAGGAGCGTCAGCACCCCGCGCCTGGTCATGCGCTAGACCGGGACGGGCGTCTGCTCCACGGCTTCGCCGACGATCTCCTCCGCCGTGAGGCCCGCCGAACGCGCTTCCGGCGCGAGGATCAGCCGGTGCGCGAGCACGGGCCGCGCGATCGCCTTGACGTCGTCGGGGAGCACGTAATCACGGCCGTCGGCGAGTGCCCGGGCCTTCGCGACCCGCAGGAGCGCGATCCCGGCACGCGGGCTCGCTCCGAGCGCAAGCCGGGAGCTCGAGCGCGTGTGACGGAGCAGCGCGACGACGTAGCGGTTCAGGCTCTCCTCGACGAAGAGCGAGCGAGCCTCCTCGATCGCAGCCAGGATCTCGACCGAGCCCGGCGACCGGTGTCCAGCGTCTCGAGCGGCGGCTCCGTCGTCTGCTCGTTCAGCATCCGGGCCTCGTCGGCGAGCTGCGGGTAGCCGAGCGAGAGCCGCATCGAGAAGCGGTCGAGCTGGGCCTCGGGCAGCGGATAGGTGCCCTCGTACTCGATCGGATTCTGGGTCGCGAGCACGATGAACGGGCGCTCGAGCGGATAGGACTCGCCGTCGATCGTGACCTGGTTCTCCTGCATCGCCTCGAGGAGCGCGGCCTGCGTCTTCGGCGACGCCCGGTTGATCTCGTCGACGAGGAGGACGTTGGCGAACACCGGGCCGGCGCGGAACTCGAACTCGTTCGTCCGCTGGTTGAAGACGTTGACGCCGGTGACGTCCGAGGGAAGCAGGTCGGGCGTGAACTGAATGCGCGAGAAGTCGACGTCGAGCGAGCGCGCGAGCGACTTCGCGAGCATCGTCTTCCCCACGCCCGGGAAGTCCTCGATGATCACGTGGCCCTCGGCCAGGAGGCCGAGAACGCAGAGCTGAAGCGTGTCGGCCGGCGCGTGCACCACGCGCGCGATGTTCGCCACGAGCTTTTCGACGGTCGCCGCCGAGCTCGCGACCGCCGCCGGGTCTCTACGTGCCTCCACGGCGCTCCTCCAGCAGCCGTTCGACCTCGTCGACGATTCCGGCCGCGATCTCGCCCTTCGACGCCTTCTCCAGCTGCCGCTCGCCGCCCTTTGTCATGAGCGTGACCTCGTTGTCGGCCGCGTCGAAGCCGATGCCGGGAGTGGCCACGTCGTTGTAGACGACGAGATCGATGTTCTTGTCGGTGAGCATCCTGCGCTTCCGCTCCAGCCCAGCCTCGCCCGACTCGGCGCCGAAGCCGACGAGGACCTGCCCGTTTCGCTCCTGCTCGCCGAGCTGGGCGAGCACGTCCGCGGTCGGCTCGAGCTCCAGATCTTCCAGACATCGTCGTCTTTCCACGCTTTCCCTCGATCGGTTCGGCCGGGCGGTAGTCGGCGACCGCTGCCGCCATCACGACTACGTCGGCGGCACCGGCCCGGTTCCGGCGCCTCGCGCTCGAGATCGGCGGCCGTCGGCGCCTGCACGACTTCGACGCCTGCTGGCGCCGGCACGGCCAGGTTCGCGGCGAGCAGCGTCACCTGCGCGCCGCGTCGGCGGGCCTCGGCTGGCGACGGCGACGCCCATGCGGCCAGAGGAGCGGTTGCCGAGGAAACGCACCGCGTCGACCGGCTCGCGCGTGCCGCCCGCGCTGACGAGGACGTGCTTGCCCGCGAGCGAGCCTGCGGTCAGGTCGAGCAGCTCCTCGATCCGCGCGGGCGATCTCCTCGGGCTCGCTCATCCGGCCGGCCCCGACCTCGCCTTCCGCGAGCTCGCCTGCCTCCGGGCCGATGAGCTCGACACCGCGCGAGCGCAGAGTCGCCGCGTTCGCCTGCGTCGCCTCGTGCTCCCACATGCGGGTGTTCATCGCCGGCGCGACGAGCACCGGCCCGCGGTGCGCGAGCGCCGCCTCGGTGAGAACGTCGTCGGCGAGCCCGTGCGCGAGCTTCGCGAGCGTGTTCGCGGTGAGCGGGGCGATCACGAGCAGGTCGGCGCGCTCGAGGTGCGGGTACGGGATCGGCGCTCGGGGACTTGCGGGCGAGCGCGAAGAACGTCTCCGCCCGGACGAAGCGATCGGCGCCGGGCGTCGGCAGCGGCAGCACGTCGTGACCCGCCTTGACGAGAAGGCGCACGAGCTCGCAGGCCTTGTAGGCCGCGATGCCGCCGGTGATCCCGAGCAGGATGCGCGCCATCGCCCCCCATTGTGCCCGGGAAGGCCCTAGATCGCGCGGACGATCCCTTGACGAGTCAAGCTGTGATTTCCGGCGGTCGAGCGTCGCGGTGACCACTGAACGCGCCGTAGTCGCGGCGCTCGCTCGACGGCTTCACGATCATTTTGAGCGCAAAGGTGGTCGTGACTCTCGGGCGAGATTCTCTGTCGAAGACCTCCCATTCCTTCCCGCGGCCGTGATGTTCGCGCAGATCGCGCAGTTGACGCATGTAACGGTGTAGCCAGTCCCGGCGCCGAAGCCCTTGAACCTGAAGCTCGCCCGCAGCCGGCCGTGGGTCTCGATAAGGCACGGGAGTACTGCGACGTCGCCGCCTTGCGATCTGACATCGTCTTCGTCTGGCCGATCGCCGTTCTTGTTGTATCCGTCGTTGCCGACGTAGTTCTCGGAGAAGATGCCGATCTCCGCGTCAGGTCGCCAGTGCGTACGCCACGCGGCGAGGTTTGCCTTCTTCTCGCCGCTGGCGCCGGTGAGAGCGACGCCGGCATAGGCTGTACGTTGAGCACGGCTCGGGCCTGGTTGTCGCCGACCCACGGCCCGCCTCCGTGGCCGTTCGAGCCGAGTGCGCGCCAGCTGTTGCCGTCGAAGTACGCCACGACGTCGGCCGTCGGCTTCCCGTTGGCGTTTTGCCACGATCCGGCCGCAGACCGGAGCGGCTCGGAGGCCGTCTGCGCATTGATTTAGGTCCTGGCCCGAAAGTCGCCGTTCCTGCCCGCCGTGTTGCTGCCCACCGCGCTGTCTGCAGAGCCGTTCCACTTGACGAGGTGATCGGCCTGGGCAATCCCGCCGATGTTGAGCTCCGTCCGAGCTGATGTAGACGTCCGTCCCCTGCGTGTGGAGACCACGGACGATCCCGCCGATGAGCGTCGGGCTGAGTTCCAGCCACGAGCCCCTGTACGCCGCAACGCCATCGCCGTCGCATCTTCGATCGAGGTTCGTGAACGTGCCGCCTGCGTCGAGCGTTCCGTCGCTCGTGGCCGCCAGGGCGTAGACCGCTCCGGTGAGTCGCCGTCGGTGTCGACGGTCACTTGCGGGTCCCGATCGTGAGGTCGCACGCGATCAGGTAGTCGGCACGCTCGTCACAGCGTCTACGTTCTCGAAGGTGCCCCCGACGTAGAGCGTCGTGCCGATCCCCTCGAGCGCGCGTACCTGGAGCCTCGCGGCATTGAATACCAGGTCCGCAGTCGACTTCCTAAACGGCTTCCAGCTGACGCCTGTCGAAGCCGCGCGGTAGTCGCCGGCCGCCTTGCCGCCTGTGTTGACGAAGGTGCCGCCCACATCGATCTTGCCTCCGTCGCTCGCAATCGCGAAGACGCGACCCGTTACCGAGCGGCATAGCGCCGAAGGCGTGCCAGCCCACGCCTTCTCGCTTCTCGATCCGCTCGGCTGCGGCGATCCCACCGGCGTTGTTGACGTTCCCGCCAAGGTAGAGCACGGTTCCGACTCGATGAAGGGCGGTGCCGTGGCCGTTGAACCCGACGCGGCGGCTCCGATGTCGTCGGCCTCCGGAGCGCGGTCGAGACGCGCCGGCGCTCTGGCCCAAGGCTGCCCCGAGGACGAGGACGAGCAGCGAGCTTCGCATGCCGGCTCCCAGAAGAGGGCGAGCGGTCGCGACTTGTGGCGAGCTATCTCTTGCCGTAGTCGTACTTGATCTTGCCCTGGGCGATCTCTTCCAGAGACATGGTCAAGTAGTTCTTCGAGCGCGACTCGACGAGCGGCGGCGGCGCTTCCTCGAAGCCCATGCCCTCACCGAGCTGGTGGTGGTAGTTGTTGATCTGCCGGGCGCGCTTCGCGGCGACGATCACCAGCGCATAGCGCGAGTCGACGCCACCGGCGTCGACGTTCAGCAGCTCATCGATACGAGGATGGATCATGGACGGGCCATGGTAGCTGCAAGCTGCGACTCCCGCTCGATGAGGGCCAGGAGCGCCTCGGTGGCCCGTGCGACGTCGTCGTTGCGAACCATGTAGCGGAAACGGTAGGCCTGCTCGAGCTGGTGCCTCGCGAGCGCGATCCGATCGCCGATCTCGCCGGAGCTCTCGGTCTCTCGGGCGCGCAGCCGGCGCTCCAGCTCGGGGACGTCGGCCGCGATGAAGAGCGTGATGCTGTGCTCGACCTCTTCCTGCACCTTCAGCGCGCCGTCGGTCTCGAGCTCGAGGATGCAGACGCGGCCTTCCGCGGCGATCCGGTCGAGCTCGGACGCCAGCGTCCCGTAGCGCCCGCCGACGAACGTCACGTGCTCCAGGAAGGCGCCTTCCTCGATCCTGGCGACGAACTCCTCTTCGCTCAGGAACCAGTACTCGCGGCCGCTCTGCTCGCCGGGGCGCTGCGGGCGCGTGGTCGCGGAGATGGCAACCTCGAGCTCCGGCTGACGTTCGAGCAGCCGTTTGATCAACGTCCCCTTGCCGGCCCCGCTCGGGCCCGTGACGACGAAGACGCGGCAGCGGCTTATCGGTTGAAGAGGCCAATCAGCTCGGCGCGCTGGCGCTCGGAGAGCCCGCCCACCGTCTTCGACTGGCTGATCCGGCACTGGTTCAGCAGCCGGGCGGCCTTGACGCGACCGAACTTGGGCACGGCCATGAGCATGTCGAAGACCTTCGCGGTCGACACATACTCGGGCGGATCGAGAAGAATTCCTTCGATCTGAACCCGTCCGTCCTTGAGGTCCTTCTTCAGCCGGGCCCGCCGAACACGGATGTCGTTGGCCCGCTTAAGGGCCTCCATCCGTTGATCGAGCGACCGCAGCGGGGCCTGGGCCTGCGTCTTCGACGACACCATGAGCGCGGGATACTAGCATCCTTCGGAGAAGGGTCAAGCAGTCGCTTTTGGGCTGTTTCCAGGCGTTTTCGACCTCCTGTTGTCAGGATGGGAAACGCCCATTTGCAGGGATTCATGAGCGGCGCGGCGCGCTTCGAGCGGATGACCGAGGTCGCGGGCGGCTGCTTCGGCGGCAAGTTCGGACCGGATCCGGACCGGCGCATCGGGGTCCGAGAAGAGAATCGTGCCGAGCGCGACGGCACTCGCGCCGGCCGCGATCAGCTCGATCGCGTCGAGCCCGGTGGTCACTCCGCCCATGCCGACGAGCGGCAGGTCGACGGCCGCCGAGCAGGCGTAGACCGCCGCCAGGGCGACCGGCTTCAGGGCCGGACCGGAGTAGCCACCGGTGCCGCGGCCGAGCTTGGGACGCAGCGTCTGCTCGTCGAGTGCCAGGCCTCGCAGCGTGTTCACGAGCGAGAGTCCGTCGGCTCCGGCGGCCTCGACCGCGCGTGCCACCTCGCCGATGTCCCACGCCGCCGGCGAGAGCTTGGCGTACAGAGGCAGGGCCGTTGCGGCACGGCACGCAGCCACGATCTCAGCCGCCCCCTCGGGTGCCTCGTCGACGTTCGGGCAGGAGAGGTTGAGCTCGATCGCCTCGACGTCCTCGCAGCGCAGCGCAGGTCTCGGCGTACTCGGCGCCGAGAAGCCGCCGACCGAGACCCAGAGCGGAACGCCGAGCTCCCGCAACCCGCGGCAGCGTTTCCGCGAGGAAGCGCTCGCGGCCCGGGTTCGCAAGCCCGATCGAGTTCAGCATGCCGGACTCGGTCTCCGCGATCCGGACGGGCGGGTTGCCCTCGCGCGGCTCGGGCGTGATCGTCTTCGTCACGAAGGCGTCGAGCGAACGCGCGACCTCCGGCGCGGTCAGAGCGTCGAGACAGCCGGAGGCGTTAAGCAGCACGGAGCACCGGCCCCTCCACGCAGAGCCGCTTCAGCTCGCCGTCGATCTCGACGGCGCAGCCGTAGCACGCCCCGTAGCCGCACGCCATCGGCGCCTCCCAGGCGAGCTGCGCATCGGGGACGCGCTCGCGGAGCGCGGCGAGCATCGGCTCGGGGCCGCAGGCGAGCACGTCGACCTGATCGTCGGGGAGCAGCTCGGTGACGTACGTCGGCTCGATGCAGACCTCTGCGTTCGGAACGAGCGCCGCCGCCTCGGCGTGCCAGTCGCTGCGGAAGCCGAGGATCGCCGGTGGAGAGTCGAGCGCCGCAGAGAGGAAGGGCAGCGGTGCGACGCCGATGCCGCCGCCTACGAGCAGCGGCCGCTCGACGTCGAGGTCGAAGCCGATCCCGAGCGGGCCGAGCACGTGCAGTTCGTCGCCGCGCTCGAGGGCGCAGAGCGCACACGTCCCCGGTCCGATCGGATCGATCAGGAAGCTGAGCTCGCCGGCAGCCGCCAGGCAGAGGCTCATCGGCCTCGGCAGTACCCGCCCCGGTGCCTCCAGCATGAAGAACTGGCCGGGAACACCGCTCTCCAGGTCCCCGCTCTCGACCCGAAGGAGCGTGTACGGGCCGATCTGCTCGGTGCCGGTGACGCTAAGCAGCCCGCGTCTCATGCTGGATCCGCTCCTGCAGGGAGCGCGCGATCTCCTCGCTCGCGTTGGCGATTGCGTCGACGGCGAACCGGGCGCCGGCAAGGGTCGTGATGCAGGGCACGCGGCCGGAGAGCGCGGCCTGCCGGATCAGCGCGCCGTCGCGCCGGGCACCGGAGCCCTGCGGCGTGTTCACGACGAGGTCGCAGCGGCCGGCGCGGATCGCGTCGACGACGGCGTCGCCCTTCTCGAGCGTGCCCGACCTCGAGCCCGGCCGCGGTCAGGACCGACGCAGTGCCGCCGGTCGCGAGCAGCCGGAAGCCGAGCGTTGCGAGCGCCTCGGCGACTGGCAACGATCCCGTCCTTGTCGGCGTGACGCACGGAGAGAAATGCGGTTCCGGCAGTCGGGAGCGGTCGGCCCGCCGCCCGTTCCGCCTTCGCGAACGCCGTTGGCAGATCGGCGGCGCTCGCCATCACCTCGCCCGTGGAGCGCATCTCAGGCCCGAGTGCGGGATCGGAGCCGGGGAAGCGCGAGAACGGCAGCACGGCGGCCTTGACGCTCACGAGCTCCGGCCGCCGCTCCTCCGGCAGCGCCAGCTCGTGCAGGCGCGCGCCGGCCGCGAGCGCGACTGCCGCATCGACGAGGTTGACGCCCGTCGCCTTGCTCGCGAAGGGCACGGTGCGCGAAGCGCGCGGGTTCACCTCGAGCACCGAGATCTCGCCGTCGACGAGCGCGAGCTGGACGTTCAGGAGGCCGACTACGCCGAGCGCAGGGCCGAGCCGGCGGACGACCCGGCAGACCTCGTCGTAGGCCTCCTCGCCGAGGGACGGCGCCGGCAGGACACAGGACGAGTCGCCGGAGTGGACACCCGCTTCCTCGACGTGCTCCATCACCGCGCCGATGTACACCGAAACGCCGTCGCAGAGCGCGTCGACGTCGATCTCGAGCGCACCCTCGAGGAAGCGATCGACGAGTACCGGTCCGACTGACGCCCGCCATCGCCGTGCGCACCTGCTCCTCGTCGTAGCAGACCCGCATCGCACGGCCGCCGAGCACGTAGGACGGTCGAACGAGGACCGGATAGCCGACCCGCTCGGCGATCTCGACCGCCGCACCAGATTCGTCGGCAATCCCCCACTCCGGGCAGCGCACGCCGAGCTCGTCCAGGAGCCGGCCGAAGCGCTCACGGTCCTCGGCGAGATCGACCGCCTCGTACGGCGTGCCGAGCACCTTGAAGCCGGCGGCCTCGATCGCGCTCGCGAGCTTCAGCGGCGTCTGGCCGCCGAACTGGATCACGACCCCCTCGGGCTGCTCGCGCTCGCAGACGGCGAGCACCGACTCGATGTCGAGCGGCTCGAAGTAGAGCCGGTCCGAGGTGTCGTAGTCGGTCGAGACCGTCTCCGGGTTGCAGTTGACCATCACCGCCTCGTAGCCGAGCGCGCGGAAGCTCTGCGCGGCGTGGACGCAGCAGTAGTCGAACTCGATTCCCTGGCCGATCCGGTTCGGACCGGAGCCGAGGATCACGACGCGCGGCTTGGTCGGCGCGGGCAGCGGCTCGTCCGCCTCGCCGCGGGTCGAGTAGTAGTAGTTCGAGTCGGCCGCGACCTCACCGGCGCACGAGTCGACGCGGCGGTAGGAGCGCGGTCCCGTCGGCGGGCCGTTGCGGCGCAGCTCGTCCAGCTCGCGGCGGAACCACGGGTGCAGATCGTCGGGCAGGTCCTCGAGCGTCGCCCAGGGCGTCACCGCGCCTGCATCCAGCTCGCGGCTGGCGAACGCCTTCGCGAACGCCTCCTGGAAGGTGCGCCCGATCCCCATCGCCTCGCCGACCGACTTCATCTGCGTGCCGAGCGTCGTGTCGGCACCAGGGAACTTCTCGAATGCGAAGCGCGGGAACTTGACGACGACGTAATCGAGCGTCGGCTCGAAGCTCGCAGGCGTCGTCTTCGTCAGGTCGTTCGGGATCTCGTCGAGCGTGTAGCCGACCGCGAGCTTGGCGGCGACCTTCGCGATCGGATACCCGGTCGCCTTCGAGGCGAGTGCCGACGAGCGGGAGACGCGCGGATTCATCTCGATCACACGCAGGTCGCCGGTGTCGCGATCGCGGGCGAACTGGATGTTCGAGCCGCCCGTCTCGACTCCGACCGCCCGGATCACGGCGATCGCGGCGTCGCGCAGCTCCTGGTATGCCTCGTCGGGAAGCGTCATCTGCGGGGCCACCGTGACCGAGTCGCCGGTGTGGACGCCCATCGGATCGAGGTTCTCGATCGAGCAGACGATGACGACGTTGTCGCGCCGGTCGCGGATCACCTCCAGCTCGAACTCGTCCCAGCCGCGCACCGATTCTTCGACCAGCACCTGGCCGATCGGGCTCTCGCGCAGGCCGAGCTCGACCTGGGCGCGCAGCTCGGCGCCGGTCGAGACGAAGCCGCCGCCGTGCCCGCCCAGGGTGAATGCCGGCCGGACGACTGCGGGTACGGCCACGCCGCCGAGGTCGTCGAGGGAGGTGACGATCCGCGAGCTCGGGACGGTGAGCCCACAGCTCTGAACCGCTGCGCGGAAGAGCTCGCGGTCCTCGGCTCGGCGGATCACGTCGACCTGCGCGCCGAGGAGCTCCACGCCGAGATCGTCGAGGATGCCTTCGTCGGCGAGCTCGATTGCGAGGTTGAGCGCGGTCTGGCCGCCAAGCGTCGGCAGCAGCGCGTCGGGACGCTCGCGGCCGAGGACGTCGGTGACGCCTTCGAGGTCGAGCGGCTCGAGGTAGGTGGCATCGGCGAAGCCCGGGTCGGTCATGATCGTCGCCGGGTTGGAGTTGACGACGATCGTCCGGAAGCCGTCCTCGCGCAGCACCTTCAGCGCCTGGCAGCCCGCATAGTCGAACTCGCAGGCCTGGCCGATCACGATCGGGCCCGAGCCGATCAGGCAGATCGACCTGATGTCCTGTCCTACGCGGCATCTCGCACCTCCTGCAGCCAGCGCTCGAGGATCGGCCAGGCGTCGTGCGGGCCGGGACCCGCCTCGGGATGGAACTGGACCGACCGCGCGCGCAGCTCCGGGAAGTCGAAGCCCTCGACGGTGCCGTCGTAGAGCGAGACGTACGTGGCCTCGGCGTCGTCCGAGGGAGCGACCGCGAAGCCGTGGTTCTGGCTGGTCACGAGCACGCGTCTCGTCGACCGCTCGAGCACCGGATGATTGGCGCCGCGGTGGCCGAAGGGGAGCTTGTACGTCTCGTGACCGGTTGCGAGCCCGAGCAGCTGATGGCCGAGGCAGATGCCGAGGATCGGCACCCGGCCGAGCAGATCGCGCACGACCTGGACCTCGTAGCCAAGCGGCTCGGGGTCCCCGGGGCCGTTCGACAGGAGCACAGCGTCGTAGCGGGCAAGCTCAGCGGCGTCGACGGTGTGCGGGAAGACCGTCACGCAGGCCCCCGCGCCGGCGAGCCGCCGGAGAATCGAGCGCTTGCAGCCGTAGTCGACGACGGCGACGCGAATCGTGCCTGCGTTGCAGTAGACGTACGGCTCCGGCGTCGAGACCTGAGCGACGAGCGCAGCGCCCTCCATCGACGGCCTGGCCCGAACGGCCTCCAGCGCCTCGGCCTCCGGAAGGCTGCCGGCGACCGCGGCTGCCCGCATCGCGCCTCCCTCGCGCAGGCGCAGGACGAGTGAGCGGGTGTCGATGCCGGTCAGCCCGACGATCCCGCGTTCCTCGAGCCAGTCCGTCCACTCCGGCCCGCGCGCCTCGCGCATCAGCACCGCGTTCGCGTGTGCGCCGGGCGACTCGGCCCTGCCGAGCGCGACGCCGTAGTTGCCGATCATCGGCGCCGTGAAGCAGATGAGCTGCTCGGCGAAGCTGGGGTCGGTGACGGTCTCCTGATAGCCCGTCATCGCGGTCGTGAACACGGCCTCTCCGAAGGCGACGCCGGGCGCGCCGACGGATTGGCCGCGAAAGATCGTCCCGTCCTCGAGGGCGACGAAGGCGCTCATCCGTGCACCACGCGTCCGTCGGCGATCGTCTTCACGACGGCGCCGCGCAGGCGCTCGCCGAGGAGCCAGGAGTTCGCCGAGCGGGAGCGGAAGCCCCTCTCCTCGACCGTCCACTCCGTCTCGAGGTCGAGCAGGACGAGGTTGGCGCGCGCACCGACCTCGATCCTCGGCTCCGGCAACCCGAGCGAGCGGGCAGGCCCCCCGGACATCCGCTCGAGCAGGGTCTCGAGCGGGACGAGGCCCGGCTCGACGAGATGGGTGTAGAGCGCAGCGAACGCGGTCTCCAGCCCGATGACCCCGAACGGCGCCTCCTCGAACGGCGCCTCCTTCTCCTCGCGTGAGTGCGGCGCGTGGTCGGTGGCCACGCAGGCGATCGTGCCGTCGCGAAGCGCCTCGATCAGCGCCTTGCGGTCCTCGTCGGCCCGGAGGGGCGGGTTCATCTTCACGTTCGGGTCGAGCGAGCGAACGGCCTCGTCCGTGAGCACCAGGTGGTGCGGCGTCACCTCAGCGGTGGCGGCGACCCCGCGCGCGTGCGCCGCGCGCAGCGCGTCGACCGACTCCCTGGCCGAGAGATGCATCAGATGGAGTGGCCGGTGCTCGTAGTCCGCGAGCGACAGGTCGCGCTCGACCATCGCGCTCTCCGCGACCGACGGGTACGGGGCGAACCCGAGCTCGGCAGAAACGGGGCCTTCGTGCATCTGGCCGTCGCGCGAGAGGGTCGGCTCCTCGCAGTGGAGAGCGAGCTTCCGGCCCGTGATCGCGCCGTACTGGAGCGCACGGCGCATCAGGCCGGCGGAGATCACCGGCCGGCCGTCATCGGTGAACGCGGCGGCACCCGCATCGGCGAGCTCAGCCATCTCCGTCAGCTCCTCGCCGCCGAGCGTCTTCGAGATGGCCGCCATGAAGCCGGTCGGGACGACCGCCTCACGGCGTGCCGCCTCGACGAGAGAGCCGAGCACTGCGGCCGAGTCGACGACGGGATCGGTGTTCGGCATCGCGAGAATCGCGCAGTAGCCGCCCGCAGCCGCCGCGGCGGTACCGCTCGCAATCGTCTCCTCGTCCTCGCGTCCGGGGGAGCGCAGGTGCACGTGTGGGTCGACGAAGGCCGGAGCGAGGACGCGCCGGGTTCCTGCCGCCGGCTCGATCCGCGCAATGACGCCATCCACGACCGTCACGGCGACGCACTCGCCGCCGGCGAGGCGCCCCTCGAGCGTCAGACTGTCGGAGCGACCGTTCTTGCAGAAGAGCGTCATGCGATCGCCGCCGCTTCCGGTGCCGGCACGTCAACGTTGAGCAACTCGTGCAGCACGGCCATTCGCACGGCGAGCCCGGCACGTACCTGCTGCAGGATCAGCGAGTCCGGCGAGTCGGCGACACGACCGTCGATCTCGACGCCGCGATTGATCGGGCCGGGGTGCATCACCTTCTGGCCCGGGCGGACGCGATCCGGGGTAATCCCCCAGCGCGCGGCGTACTCACGGAGGCTCGGCACAAACGCCGACTCCATGCGCTCGCGCTGCATGCGCAGCACGTACACCACGTCGGCTGCCTCGATGGTTCGGATGTCAGTGGACATCTCGCAGCCGAGCGCCTCGATGCCACGCGGCAGCAGGGTCGGCGGCCCAACGAGCGTCACGTGCGCGCCGACGAGGGTGAGAGCCTGGATGAGCGAACGAGCGACGCGGCTGTGGAGGACGTCGCCGACGATCGCCACGTGGAGGCCGTCGAGCCTTCCGAGCGCCTCGCGCAGCGCGAAGAGGTCGAGCAAGGCCTGAGTCGGGTGCTGGCGCTTGCCGTCGCCGGCGTTGACCACCGCCGCGTTCGAGTAGCGCGCGGCCAGCTCCGGCGCGCCGATCTGGGCGTGGCGAATGACGATTGCGTGCGGGTCGTACTGCGCCAGCGTGAGCAGCGTGTCCTTCAGCGACTCGCCCTTGTCCAGCGACGAGCCGGCGGCCTTCAGCGACATCACGTCGGCGGAGAGCTTCTTCGCGGCCAGCTCGAAGCTGGACGAGGTGCGCGTCGACGACTCGAAGAAGAGATTGAGCACGAGCTTGCCCTGCAAGCGTCGGCAGCTTCTCGTCGACGCCGGCGAACGCGCCCGCGGTCTCGAGGATCCTCTCGACGTCGTCGCGGTCGAGGTCGGCGATGGAGATCAGATGTCTCATTTCTGTTCCTCCGGCGTGCCCACCAGCAGGATCCGGTCGGCTCCGTCGATCTCCTCGAGCTCGACCTGGATCCGCTCGCTGCGCGCGGTTGGGAGGTTCTTGCCCACGTAGTCGGGCCGGATCGGCAGCTCGCGGTGGCCGCGGTCGACGAGGACGGCGAGCTGAACGCGCGCGGGCCGGCCGTGCTCGAAGAGCGTCTCGATCGCGGCGCGGATCGTACGGCCGGTGTACAGGACGTCGTCGACGAGCACGCAGGTCGTGCCGCGCAGGTCGAAGTCCAACGCGGTCGCGTGCACGACGGGCTGCTCGACTCCGGGGATCGTGTCGTCGCGATGGAACGTGATGTCGACCGCACCGAGCGCGATCTCCTCCCCACTCCGCTCCTCGATCAGGGTCGCCAGCCGCTCGGCGAGTGGGACACCGCGGGTGTGGATGCCGACGAGCGCGAGGCGGCTGAGATCGTCGTTGCGCTCGATGATCTCGTGCGCGATGCGGGACAGTGTCCGCGCCAGGGCCTCGGAGTCCAGCAGGATCTTCGCCCCAGCTTTCGCGTGGTCGGGGACGTGCGTACTCATTCCGCTCCTTTCCGGCCTCGCAGGACCGGGTTAAAGGGTCGGGCGGCAGTGTAAACGCTCCGGAGGACGGCGCGGCCAGGAGGAGAACGAGCTTCCCGCTCCGTGCGTATGTTTTCGAAACGTGCCTGCGACGCAACACGTGACGGGAATGTCGGCCCCCCGCCACGCCGCTCCCATCGCACTCGTTCTGCTCATCGCGGTTTCCGCCGGCGTCCGCTTCTGGGCGGCTCAGGGCCTGGATCTTCCCTGGATCGCGCCCGACGAGACGATCTACGCGTTGCTGGGCCGATCGCTGTGGGAGGAGGGATCGGCCTCGCTCCTCGGGGCACCCGCCGACAACTACTCCTACGTCTACCCCGCCCTGATCGGCCTGCCGCTGACGCTCGGGAACCTGGACACAGGCGTGGCAGTCGTGCAAGCCCTCGGCGCGCTCCTGATGTCGTCCACCGCTCTCCTCGTCTACCTCTGGGGACGCGGCCCACTCGGGCAGTGGTGGGCCGTGGCGGCAGCAGGGCTGACACTGGCCGTCCCGGACCTCGTGTACTCGGGCGTCTTGATGAGCGAGGTCGCGGTGTATCCGGTGGCGACGCTCGCCGTATGGTCGATCGCGGCGGCGCTCGCCCGGCCGTCACCCGTCCGGCAGGCTCTCGTCGCCGGCACGATCATCCTCGCGCTGGCGACGCACGTCCGGCTCGTGGCGCTCATCCCGACGCTCTTCGTGGCCGTCGCTCTTCAGTGCGGCTTCGCGCGGTCGTTCCAGCCGGCGCGGCGTCAGGCCGTCCTCCTGGCCGGCACCGCAGCTGTGTGCGTCCTCACGCTCGTGGGCTTCGCAGCCGCCGGGCATTGGGGCGACGTCTTCGGCGCGTACGCCGCGGCCGCGGGCGGTTACGAGCTCGGCGCGGCGGCGACGGACGTGATCTGGCATTTCGCCGGCATCTTCATCCTCGTCGCCGGCATCCCGCTGGTCGCGCTCGCGGCGATGACGATCCAGTGCGTCCAACGGCGCGAGTCCGACCCGGCCGCCTCCGCCCTGGTCGCGACCACGGCTGCCTGGACGCTGTGCCTCGTGCTCGAGGTCGGAACGTTCGCCTCGCGCTGGGTCGACCACGTCACGCTGCGAGACCTGCAGCCGGTCATCCCGCCGCTGATGCTCGTGTTCGCCCTCTGGATCGCGCGGGGTGTGCCACGACCCCGTCCGTGGATCCAGCTCGCCGCCCTCGTGATCGCTGTTCCCGCCGTGCTGCTGCCGATAAGCCGATTCGCCGTCCAGGAGTCGGCACTGGACGCGGTCAGCATGATCCCGCTCTGGCGGCTCGCCGAGACGAGCTCGACCAACGCCCTCGAGCTCCTCTACCCGCTCGCGGCCGGCGCGCTCGTCGCTCTCGCTGTATTCCTTCCGAGCCGGATGCGCCTCGCGCTGCCGGTCGTCGTCGCGCTCACGCTTGTCGCACTCTCGATCCTCTCGACGAGGCAGATCGAGCGCCTGACGAACCTCGACCGAACCTGGGTCTTCGACACCGGCGACCGTCGCTGGATCGACGCCGCGGCAACCGGTCCGGTGACGTACCTCCACGCAAGCGCGTTTCCTGCCGGAGTCTGGAAGCACGTGTTCTGGAACCGTCGCATCGTCACGGTCGCGCGCCTGAAGAGCGCCGCAGCGCTCGACCCACTCGTTCCGGTGAACGTGGAGCTCGCGCGGGACGGCCGGCTCGAGGCGACGGATGGACACGCCTTCCAGCCCGCGCTGGTCACCGCTTCGTCGGACTTCGAGCTCGCGGGGGAACGGATCGCGCAGGCTCCTCGATCGACCGACCTAGCCGGGCTCACGCTCTGGCGCGTCGAACAGCCGCTCAGACTCCTCACGTCGCGGACGGGTGTCAAGCCGAACGGGGACGTCGTGGGCACGACCGCACAGATCACGGTGTACGGCTGCGGCCGCGGCCGACTGGAGCTGACGCTGCTCGGCAAGCAGGGAACGCCGATCGAGCTGAGAGTGAACGGGATCACCTGGGCGCGGCCGCAGGTTGCCTCGGGCACGGTCTGGAACGGGAGCGTTCCGTCACCGCCGGACGCCGACGGCCGGTCGCTCTGCATCTTCGAGCTCGTAAGCCCTGGTCTCGTCGGCTCGACGCGGCTCGAATTCGTCCGCGAGTAGCGGCTACGACTCCGCGATCAACTCGTCGGGGTCGGTCGGCGGCTCGATGACATCGTGCGCTGCCTCGACGGCCGCCTCGGCCACGAACACCTTCAGCGAGCCGGAATCGTCGTCGGACTGCACGGCCGACTCGATCCCCGCGTCCTCGAGGAGCGCCTGGATCTCCTCGGCCTCGGTGGCGTCTTCGGCCAGCGCGATCTGCACCATGGCACTCATGCGCTGGAGGGTACTTCAGCCCACTTTCTTTCGCAGGCGCTGTTTGTCTCGGTCGCCCTCAGGTCGTGGGCCCCCTCTCCCGCGCGGGACGGCAGGTGCAGATGTTCCCCGGCCTGAGCGGGGTCGTCCCGGGAGACTGCAGCACGGCGCTTCCGGCGGCGCTCTCGTCGGGGTCCGAGCGTCAGCGCGTCTCTCGAGGGCGCCGCCACCAGCCGTTAGTCAGCAAACAGCTCAAGGAGGATCGAAGCCGCGACGTATAGGGCGGTGAGAAACGTGATCACGCCGACCACCCACAGCACTACTGTCCGAAAATCGATCGCGGGGAGAAGCTGTGTCCTCGAGGTCGGCCGCGCTGCTGCCGCTGCCGCTGGCGCTGGCACTGCCGGTTCTCTTGCCGCGGCGAGGGCGGCCGGAGCTAGCCACCAACTTGCGGTTGTTGCTGCATGCCAGTCCTGTGTGACTGGCCCGTTCTGCGAGGGTCGCGCGAGAAACGCGTCTGCGAGCCGCTCGACAATCCGCCGGGTGTTGCGCGTTGCCGTCTCGACCGCGTCGAAGACGTCGTTGTACGACCGCAGAAGGCCGAGTGCAAACGAGATGACGACTAGAACCTCGATGCTGCCTTGCATTACGCGTGCCTCAGCGACGGCATCGGGCATTTCCGTCATCGCTTCGGTTGCCGCTCCCGAGATCGCAGCCTCCTGGCGCTTCAGGTGTCTGTGGAGCGCCTCCTCGATTGACGACATCTCCTCCGAAAGCGCCCCCTCCGGAGGTGGAGGGTCTGACCCGACAAAGCGCATATTGACGCTGACAGCGACCATCGCCGCTTGCACGCGGAAAGATGGGTCGGCGGCGGCAACTGTGGAAGATGGCCCGGCGGCGGCGTCCGTGGAAGATACGGCGGCGCCGTCGGCCACCGTGCGAGCGTCGGCTTCCGCGTCGGCGTCGGCCATTCCTGTAACCCTACGGCGCGAGACAACGGACGTCTAGCACCGCGGAGTTGGATGCCTGGCCCTCTCGGAAAACCGGGGCCGCGCCGAGATTTGGGCTGTCGATGTTACGCCCGACGCCAGACGGGCGCCGGGGGCTCGGCTGCTGCCACAATCTCCCAATTCCCAGGGGATTCAAACTGAGCTAGACGGTACTTCAGCTCGCGGCAGGCGCGCGCCGCTCTTCACCAGCTCGGGACCACCCCTTTCCTCGAACGGGATGTCGATCAGGTCGAAGTCGCGGGGAACGACCGTGGCCGGGAAGACGGTTCGAGCCTCGCGCTCGACGTCCCCGGCGCCGTAGCGGCTCGAGAGGTGCGTGAGCGCGAGCAGCGAGACGCCGGCGTCGCGTGCGATTCGTGCTGCCTCGAGCGCGGTCGAGTGCTCCGTCTCCCCGGCTCGGTCGGCTTCCTCCTCGCAGAACGTCGCCTCGTGCACGAGCAGGTCGGCTCCAAGCGCAGCCTCGACCACGCCGTCGGAGGGCGCGGTGTCTCCCGTGAGCACGAGCTTCCGGCCGGGTCGAGCCGTCACCGAGTACCTGCTCCGGCGTCACGACGCGGCCGTCGGGGAGCGTCACGGCCGCACCGGCCTGAAGCTGCCCGCGCTCGGGGCCGAACGGGATGCCCAGTGCGTCTGCGGCGGCAACGTCGAATCGTCCGGGTCTCGCCTCCTCGACAAGGGCGTAGCCGATTGCGTCGCGCCCATGCCGGACAGCGAAGGTCCGGAGCTCGTAGCCGTCGCGCGGCAGCACCGCTCCCGCGGCGAGCTCGACCACGTCCACTTCGTAGCTCAGGCGTCCGAAGATCCGGGACAGCGAGCGAAGCAGGTCATCGAGCCCTCGTGGCCCGTACAGCGTCAGTGGCAGCTCGCGGCCCCGGAGGGCGAACGACTTCAACATTCCCGGCAGGCCGAGGAAGTGGTCGGCGTGGAAGTGCGTGAGGAAGACCTCGTGGAGCTCGACCAGGCCGACGTCCGAGCGGAGGAGCTGCCGCTGCGTCCCCTCGCCGCAGTCGAAGAGCAGCTTCTCGCCACCGCGCCGCACGAGCGTGGCGGAAGGAGCGCGGCGAGCGGTCGGCATCGAGCCGGCCGTGCCGAGGAAGACGACGTCGAGGTCCACGCCGTCAAGTCTAGGGCGGTGCTGCGCTACGGCAGGACGAGCACTTGCCCCGGGACGAGCACCGTTCCCTCGAGCTTGTTTCGCCCCTGGATCTCCCAGACCCCTTCACGGGGATCCGAGTACCCACGCGACGCGATCGACCAGAGCGTGTCGTGCGGCTGCACGACGTAGTGCCGCTCCGGCCCGGACGCATCGGAGGAATGGGCGAATGCAGCCCAGAGAACAACGCCTACCGCGACCACGCTGATGAGCCGACCGAACATGTGTTCGCTATGATGCACGAACACGTGTTCGGTGTCAAGTCCCTAGAGTGGCTTGCCATGAGTATCTGGCAGCGGCTCAAGGACTTCGCCCGCCGCGTCCTGGTCCGGCGGACCTCCATGCACGACTGACGCCCTTCGGGGAGTGGGCGTTAGAAGAGGATCGCGACGATCGCGAAGAAGACGACCAGCATCGCGACGACGTCCGCCATCGTCAGCGCGCGACGGGAAACGAGCGCGTGCGGGTCGCGAAGGATCACGACCTGCAGATGCCCACTCACCTCGTGCGGGAAACCGCCTGCCGGACGAAGGCGTTGTTCCCGAGGAGCACGCCTAGAGCACGGCAAGAACGGCGTCGAGCAGTCGATCAGGCCCGAACCGGACCGGATCGTCGGCGACGAGGCCCGTCTCGCCGGCTGCAGCCGCTACGGCGTCGCGCGCCTCGTCCTCGCCGAGCTCACGGGTGTTGAGAGCGATCGCCGCGACCTTCGCCTTCCGCGCGGGAAGCGAGATCCGCTCGTGCAGGTCGATCAGCTCGGGCAGCGAGAGGAGCGGATGGCCCGGGTAGCCCTCGACCTCGGTCTGGCCGGCGAGGTGGCAGAGCACGAAGGCGTGCGGCGCCGACCCGTGCACCAGCCCAAGCGTCACGCCCGAATAGGCCGGATGCGTGAGCGCCCCCTGGCCTTCGACCAGCAGCAGCTCTCCCCCGCGCTCGTGACCCTCGACGAGCAGGCGCTCCGTCGCGCCGGCGATGAAGTCGGAGACCACTGCGTCGACGGAGATCCCCCACCCGGCGATCGCGATCCCCGTCTGTCCCGTCGGGACGAAGCGAGACGCGAGCCCGCGGGCGTGCGCGGCCCGGTCGAGCTCGAGCGAGACGGTCATCTTTCCGATCGCGCAGTCAGAGCCCACTGTGAGCACGGTCTTGACCGGCAGCTCCATGTTCGCGCCGGTCGGGACGTTCAGACCCGCGGGTGGCCGGCGCAGGTCGCGGAGCTCGACCCCGTGCCGGGCCGCGAGCCCCATGAGCTCCTCGTCGTCCGCGAGGAACTCGTGCAGGCCGTTTTCCACATGCAGCCCTTTCGAGATCGTCGTCTTCAGCAACTCCCGCCAGGCCGGCGGGAAGCGGCCGCCCTGGGTGGCCACGCCGACGAGCGCGGTCGTCGGGTTGAAGCAGAGCGCGTCGTTGACAGACGCGACAACGGGGACGCCGTTCTGCGTCTCGCCCGCACGGGTCGAGTCGAGGAGCGCGACAACGGGGCGCTCGCCGTAGGCAAGGACGCCGCGGGCTGTCTTCCCGTAGTGCGGATCGCCGGAGAAGCCCTCGGCGAGAATCAGTACACGTTCAGGCTGCTGCGACACCGAGACCCGGCTTGTCCGAGGGAACCTGGACGCCGTCGACGAACGCGACCCCGGGCCACGGATCGTCGGCGATCAGCAGGTTGCCGTCGAGGTCGACGTGGTCGCAGAGCGGAGCCACAGCGCAGCCGGCGGCGATTCCGAGGCCTGACTCGATCATGCACCCGAGCATCACACCGAGCCCGAGCGCGCGGGCGGCGTGCGCCATCCGCACCGCCTCGCGAATGCCACCCGACTTCGCGAGCTTGATGTTGATCCCGTGCGCGATCTCGGCGCACGCGGCGACGCTGTCCAGGCGGTGACAGTCCTCATCGACGTAGATCGGAATTGGCGAGCGCTCCTTCAGCGTCGCGCCGCCCTCGTCGCCGGCCTTGAGCGGCTGCTCGCAGTACGCGACGCCGAGCGCCGCCAGCTGCGGGAGCGCCTCGAGCGCCTCGTTGAGCGACCACCACTCGTTCACGTCGACCTGCAGCGGCAAGTCGGTCACGCCGCGAACGGCACGAACGCGCTCGACATCGAGCCCGTCGCCGCCGCCGAGCTTCAGTTTCAGCCGCTCGAAGCGGACAGCGGCCTTCTCCGCTCGGCGCGCCATGTCGTCCGGATCCCCCAGCCAGACGGTCCACGAGGTCGGGGGCCCGGTGCGCGGCAGGCCGAGGACCTTCCACACCGGCAGGCCCAGGATCTTCCCCTGGAGATCGTGGAGTGCCCCATCGAGAGCGGCACGCGCGGCGTTCTCGCCGGGCGACAGCCGGGCCTCGATCTCCTCGAGCGCGAAGGGGTCGTCGCCGAGCAGCGGAGCCGCTGCCTCCAGATACGCGAGCGCCGAGTCGCCGGACTCGTCGTACCGCTCGATCGGCGCCCCCTCGCCGAAGCCGGAGAGCGCTCCGTACCGCAACTCGACCTGGACGACGTCGTCCTCGTCGCTCGACTCGCGCGCGATTACGAACGTCTCGGCCAGCTTCAACGTGACGATCCGGGCGGACAACTCCACGCGCGCAACACTAACCCTGCGTTCATGCAATGGTTCTTTGCACCACGCCACAAAGGGGGAGGGATGAAGCGACTGATCGTCCTCGCGACCGGGATCCTCGCGGCGCTCGCACTCACCGCGGTACCCGCGACGGCAGGCCACCAACAGGCGTCCGCGGACGTGTGCTCCGGCTGGGAGGCCGCGGGTGCCGGCGTCTTCGACAGCCTCGGCTCGCTCGCGACCGGGCCGAGCGCAGCCCGCGCAGCGGGGCCGGTAACGAAAGAACCGAGCCTCAAAGCCACCTACGAGCCGATGCCCGAGAGCGCGAAGGGCAAGGGCGGCGCCAAGTTCCGCGCAACGGTGCCGGTCTGGATTCACGTGGTCAGCGACGGGGCGACCGGCAACGTCAGCCAGTCCATCGTCGATGCGCAGATGACGGTGCTGAACCTCGCCTTCGCGGGCTTCTACGGCGGCGCGAAGTCGGGCTTCTCATTCACGCTCGCAGGCGTCACGCGCACCGACAACGCGGCCTGGTACAACGCGCGCGCCGGTGGCAACGCTGAGCGCGACATGAAGAAAACGCTCCACCGGGGCGGCTTCGAGACGCTCAACGTGTACACGAACCTCGCCGGCGGCTTCCTCGGGTACGCGTATCTTCCCGGCCTGCCCGACTCGCACCTCTGGCAGGACGGGATCGTGCTCAACTGGGAGTCGATGCCGGGCGCCTCGCCGACGTTCGCTGGTGTCTATGACCTCGGGCTAACGCTCGTGCACGAGGCCGGACACTGGTTCAACCTCGAGCACACGTTCTTCGGCGGCTGTAACGCCAAGGGCGACTTCGTCGCCGACACGCCGCCGATGCGCGTGCCGACGCGCGGCTGCCCGGAGGGCAAGGACACCTGCTCCGAGCCCGGGCTCGATTCGATCCACAACTACATGGACTACTCGGACGACCGCTGTTACACGGAGTTCACCGCGGGGCAGGTCGCCCGGATGCAAGACGCCTGGCTCTTCTACCGGGCCTAGGAAGCTAGCGAGGGGCCGCTCCGGCGGCCCCTCGTTCTCATGCGCCCGGGAGGATTCGAACCTCCGACCTCTCGCTCCGGAGGCGAGCGCTCTATCCCCTGAGCTACGGGCGCCCCTGCGCGCCCAGTGTACCGCCGGTCTGCGCGCCGCAAGATCGCCGCACGACGAGCTCCACCGGCAGGACGAGCGCCGGCGGCGGAGCTGTCTCCGACTCGATCATCTCGACGAGCGCCGTCGCAGCGGCGGCTCCGATTCCGAACTTGTCCTGCCTCACGGTCGTGAGCGGCGGGTCGGCGTGCTCTGCGAGCGGTGCGTCGTCGAATCCGACGACCGCGACGTCGCCCGGAACCGAGAGATCGAGCTCCCTGGCGGCCCGAATAGCGCCGAGCGCCATCATGTCGCTGGCCGCGAACACCGCGGTCGGGCGCTCGGGTGCGGCAAGCAGGGCCCGCCCCTCCCGGTAGCCGCTCTCGGCGTAGAAGTCCCCCTCGCGGACGTCGTCCTCGCGCTCGGCGACGCCAAGAGCCGCGAGCTCATCGCGATACCCCTGTAGCCGGTCCCCACCAGGCGGGAGCTGCGGCGGCCCGGTGATGGTCGCAATCCGCCTGTGCCCGAGCTCGTACAGGTGACGGACCGCGAGCCTCGCACCGGCGACGTTGTCCGAAGTGACATAGCCCACGCGCTGTCCTGTGACGTCGAGGTCGACTGCAACAGCCGGGACGCGGCGCTCGAGCAGTCGGGCAAGCTCCGGCTCACGGCGGTCGACGCCCATCAGGATCAGCCCGTCGACCCGATGGTGAAGCGCGCGCCGGAGGAATTCCTTGGGCCGATACGCGGCGAAGACGAGCAGGTCGTAGCCGAGCTCGCCCGCGGCGTGCTTCAGGCCCGTCAGAACGTCCTGGAAAAACGGGTGGCCGATGTCGGGATGGTCGGCACCGGTGTTCAGCACGATCCCCAGAATCTGGGAGCGGCGGGTCACGAGTGTGCGCGCCGCCGCACTCGGGACGTACTCGAGCGCGGCCGCCTGCGCGAGCACGCGTTCGCGCGCCTCGTCGCTCACCTTCGCCGTGCCGTTGAGAACGCGCGAGACGGTCGCGATGGACACGCCACTTCGTCGCGCTACCTCGCGGATGTCCGCGATCTGCCCACCTCCTTCGTGGCGCCCGATTGTAGAGCCGGCCCCGGGCGGGGCGGCTCTCGCCGTCCCGCCCGAGTAGTCCTGCGAACGTCGCTCAGCCGAGGAGCGGCGGGCTCGCCAGCTGTGCGAGCTGGAGCGCCTGTTGCGGGAACCAGGCGCCGGCCGGCGGGTCGACCATCCCCCACTCCGGATCGATCGTCGAGCCGGCGATCCCGCGGTTACAGGAGCCGTCCGACTCGCCGGGGACCTTGATCCAGAGATACGCATCGACGAGCTGCTGGCCGAGCACCGGCGGCACACCCGGGCTGGCCGTCGGGCGCGCACCGAGCCCGCGGCCCGGCGGGTTGCACCAGTCCTGGGCGTCCGGGTACGACGCCGTCGGGTGCCACGGTCCCTGCCCGTTGCGGCTCGTGTCGACCACGAAGTGCGTCAGCTGGACGCCGGCGATGTTCGGATCGACCTCCGCCGCGTACTTCTCGTCCGTCAGGTGCCACGTCGAGTAGTCGCTCGAGGTCGCGGGGAAGTACTGGCTGCCGCACCAGTCGAAGTGCCCCGCCGCCCACGGAGGCCCGCCCGTCGCGAAGGCGATGCACTTCGAGATCCACGTTGCGTACTGGACGAGCTGCGGCGTCGGCTGGTAGTTGGAGGCGTTCACGTAGAACCCCTGCGTCCGGAGGACGCCGGCCTTGTGGAGCCGGTACGCGGCCTCGCCCGAGCCCAGCCAGTTGCTGTGGGTGCCGTCGAGGTAAACGCTCGCGCGAGGCTGCTGCGCGAGCCTATCGACGGCCGCGTTCAGCTCCACGTACCGGGCATCTGCGAGGGCAGACGAGCCGCCGGGAGGCTGGCACCACTCGTGCACGCCCTGGAGGTCGACGTTGTACGGGATGATCCCGAGCCCGTCCGGCTCGAGGATCACGACCGCCTTGCCGCTGCCGATCCCCTTCGCGAAGCCGTCGATCCACGCGATGTAGTCGGCTGTCGTCGGCGCCCCGCCGGCCGAGTACTGGAGGCAGTCCCGGTACGGCAGGTTGTATGCGACGAGCACGGGGACGCGACGCTGGAACGCCGCGGACTGCATCACCTTGCGGACCTGCTTCTCGGCCTCGCCCGGTGTTCCGCCCGTGATCCAGACGGCGTGCCCCTGCGCGATCATCGCCGTGAGCTGCAGGACTCCCTTGAAATTCCGCTGCCGGAGCAGGTCGATCCCCTGCCGCACCGCGTCGGCGCTCGGTGCGGGTACGTAGAAGCGGGTGGCCGGATCGAGCGCTCGCGGCTCCGAGGCGCCCGATGCGGCTGGTGCCAGCACGACCACCGCGACTGCCACGACGGCGCAGCGGAGCGCCGTCCAAGTCATGTTCCTCACGGTTCCCCCTCGTCTGGAGTGCCATGTAAAGGTTTACATCGGCGCAACAGTCCCATATCGCGCCTCGGCCGTCAAGCAGGAGGAACGTGCAATTCGCCCAGTGCCTGCAGGAGACGCTCGACGTCTGCGGCCTCGTTGTACGCGGCGATCGAGACCCGGAGCAGGCTCTTTCCCTCCCACTCGCTGACGACCACCTCGATCCGGTGCTCGTCGAAGAGCCGGCGCTGGAGCGAGTCGGGATCGGCGGCCGCGACTTCGGAGGCCCACATCTGCGGCGCGGGCGTCTTGCCACAGGGCGGCAGCCGGTCGTGGAACGATGCGGCGAGGCGCCGACAGCGCTCCGGATCGAGCTCCCGATGCGCCTCGATCGCCGCCGGCACGGTCAGGGCTGCAGCCGGATCGCGGGTTCCTTGCCAGCCGTGGCGCTCGGCGAAGCTCGCCTCGGCGCCGTAGCCCCACGAGATCACGAGCGGTTCGATCCACCGCTGGTGCTCCGGCCTCGCCCAGAGGAAGCCGGCTCCCTTCGGCGCCGAGAGCCACTTGTGGCAGTTGCCCGCATAGACGTCGGCCCCGAGCCGCTCGAGATCGAGCGGGAGCTGTCCCGGCACGTGGGCGCCGTCGACGATCGAGAGCACGCCGGCAGCCCGCGCGGCGGCGCAGATCTCCTCGACCGGGAGGACGAGCGCGGTCGGCGAGGTGATGTGGCTGACCGAGACCACCTTCGTCCTCGGGCCGATCGCCCCGGCAAGCTCGTCCGGCTCTGCGTAGACGAGCTTCGTCCCCATGAACTCCCAGGTGCGCGTGACCGCGCCGTACTCGTGGCGAGTCGTCAGCACCTCGTCGTCAAGGCCGAGGCGGAGCGAGCGGATCACCGCGTTGAGACCGGCCGTCGCGTTCGGGACGAAGACAAGGTCCTCTGGGCGCGCGCCGACAAACGCGGCGAGTGCCGAGCGCGCTTCGGCCAGCAGGTCGTGGAAGCGGCGCCCGAGGAACTGAGCGGGGTTGCGCTCGAGCTCGCGCTGCAGCTCCTGGTAGCGGGCGAGCACCGGAGCCGGGCAGGCGCCGTAGGCGCCGTGGTTGAGATAGATGACGTCCGAATCGAGCAGGAACTCCACGCGGTTACTGTCTCACGGTGCTGAGCTACCTCAGGAGCCTGAACCCGCAACTGCCCCGGTCGGTGCAGATCCTTCAGCTCGGCGGGCTACTGAACGCGATCGGGAACGGTCTGATCCTCCCGTTCACGCTCATCTACCTGCACAACGAGCGAGGGATCGAGCTCGGCACCGCAGGCCTCATTCTCGGCACGAACGCGGCAGTCAGCCTCGTCGCAGGCCCGGTTGCCGGCGCCCTGATCGATCGGGTCGGCGCCAAGAGGATGCTCGCGATCGCGCTCCTCTTCCTCACGGTCGGGATCGCCGGGTACTCGCTCGTCGAGACTGCCTGGCAGGGATTCCTCGCCGCGGCGATCGTCGGAGTCGGAAACGGCGCCTTCTGGCCGTCCCAGTCATCGATGCTCGCCGGGCTTGCGCCGCGCGAGAAGAGGCCGGCGGTCTTCGCGATGCAGCGCGTGACGATGAACCTCGGAATCGGAATCGGCGGGCTCGCCGGCGGCTTCATCGCGTCCGAGAGCTTTCAGGCGCTCTTCGTCATCGATGCGTTCACGTTCGTCGGCTACGCCGCCGTGCTCTGGCTCTTCGTTCCCGAGCCGCGTCAGGCAGTCGAGCGGGCAGCAAGCTCGGGGAGCTACCGGGACGTCTTCCGTCACCGCGTCTTCATGGGACTGATGGCGGTGAACGCGGCTCTCATCGCCGCCGGAATCGCTCAGCTCGAGATCTTGCCCGCCTACGCGAAGAACGAGGTCGGCATCGCCGAGACCGGAATCGGCCAGCTCTTCTTCATCAACACGATCGTGGTCGTGCTCCTACAGCTCCCGGTCGCAAGACTCGCGCAGGGTCACCGGCGCATGACGTTCATGGCGCTGGTGGGCGTGGGCTGCGCTGCGTCGTGGCTGCTCGTGCCGGTGAGCGGACTGTGGCTCTCGGGTGCCGCGGCATTCGCGGTCCTCGCCTGCGCGGTCGCCCTCTTCGGCGTCGCCGAGTGCCTGCACGGCGCGGTCCAGCCCCCACTCGTCGCCGACCTCGCAGACCACAGGATGATCGGGCGGTACATGGCGGTCTCGGCGCTCTCCTGGCAGGTTGGCTTCACGGTCGGCCCGCCGGCCGGCGCTGCGCTCCTCGCCGTCTCGCCGACGGGCCTCTGGCTCGTAGCGGCGGGCGTCTGCCTGCTCGCCGGCGCAGGAGCGCTGCTGCTCGAGCGCGGCTTGCCCGAAGACGTCCGCCGCACCCCGCGCATCGCACCCACCGCAGCCGCGCCGGCACCGCTCGCCGTCGTCGACGCTGTCGCGCCCAGCGACTAGAATCGCCGCCATGCCCGTCCTCGAGGACCCGCTCAGTACCGATGCCCAGCCTGCCACGCATCCGGCGGACACGGCCCGGCTCCGGCGCGGTCCCGTCCGCGCTCGCTGAGCGCCACCCGCTCGAGCTCTCCGCCCGCGGCCTGACGTGGGTCCACCTCGACCACCCCGACGACGAGACCGCGACCGCGCTGGCTGAGCGCTTCGGCTGGCACGCCCTCGACGTCGAGGACGTGCTCTCGAAGCGGCAGCGGCCGAAGATCGACGAGTACCCGGACTACCTGTTCGCCGTCCTCCACTTCCCCGTCTACGACAAGGCGATCCAGCGGCTGAACGCGGCCGAGCTCGATCTCTTCCTCGGCGCGGACTACCTCGTCACGCTGCCGACCGTCGAACTGCTGCCCGTGTCGCGCCTCTTTCGCCGCTGCGAGGAGGACGCAGAGCTGCGGGAGAGCCTCTTCGCCGAGGGCTCGGGGCGACTCCTCTACGAGGTCCTCGACGACCTGTTCGATTACTGCTTCCCGATCCTCGACAAGATCGGGCACAAGCTCGACTCGGTCGAGGACGACATGTTCGAGCGGCGCGCCGAGGATGTCGTCCGCGACCTGTCGAACGTGAAGCAGGAGATCATCTCCTACCGCAAGATCATCAAGCCCGAGCGCACCACGCTCCGGCTGCTCGAGCGGCGCGTCGAGCGCTTCCTGCCGCACGAGCTCGACCTCTACTTCGACGACATCGTCGACGGCGCCGAGCGGATCTGGGACCTGCTCGACAACTACAAGGAGGTCGTCGAAGGCCTCGAGTCGACGAACGAATCGGTGATCTCGCACCGGCAGAACGACGTCCTTCGCGTGCTCACGGTCTTCAGCGCGATCCTCCTGCCGCTGACACTGCTGGCCAGTGTCTTCGGGATGAACGTCGACTTCCCGGGCTTCGGCACCGCGGTCGCCTTCTGGATCATCGTCGCCGCGATGGTTGCGGCCGGTGCCGGCCTGCTCGGCTTCTTCCGCTGGAAGCGCTGGCTCTAGGCAACAGCCCGCCGGCGGTGTGTTTCGCACGGGTTCCAGAACGTGACGACGAGCCGGACGGCGTACGGTTGTACCCTGAGTGTGCGGGCGCGCCCAGCGACCTGCCGCCCCCGAGGCGCCCACGCCCGTGGGCACTCGGTGGTCGACGATCGTGTTCGAGGAGGGCCGTACTCCTCGGGGCGCGTCCCGCTTGAGTGGAACGCTGACGGGAGTTCCTGATGCCGTCTCCGAACAGCTCTGACAGGTCGGCATAGCGAAAGCTGGCCCTGCAAGTCGAATCCTGTTCGCCTAGGCTCCTGCGTCTCGCGCGCCGTAGCGCGTCGGGAGATTGCGGGCTTTCGGCCGGGGTTCTGGCCGCAGGGCCAGTTACGACACCCTAGCTCACCTGGAGCGCGGGCGAAGTTAAGGCTCCTTCGCGAGCCGCAGCCGCTTGCGGCAGGGTGCCGGTCTGGCCGCCGGCCGACACCCCGAGCCGCAGGGACGTACCGGTGCCGTTGGCCCTCACCAACGTCATCGTCGGTCACGCCACGTCTGTGCTCGTCGAGAGCGTACGCCCCCCGGCGCCGGCTTGCAACGGTCCGCACGATCGCGTCCTGGCGACCGGCGTCCGGCTCGCCCATCCACACCGTGATCTCTCGCTAGCTAGCAAGGCGCAAGACTCAAGCCGTATCCAATTGACGGCGGGGGCGTTAGGTAAGCAACAATGGTCACGTATTCCCCCACGCCGCCCGCCGCCAAATTCCACCTGAACGACGCCGTCCGCCTGCTGGAGTACCACGGCGATGTTCCCTCTGGCTCCGTCGGCCGCGTCCTCGGATCGTTCCCGCGTCCTACCGAGATCACCTACGTCGTCAGCTTCGTGGACGCGAAAGTCTGCGTGCTCGAGCTCCACGCCGACGAGATCGTCTTCGTCGACGACTTCCGCGCTGCGGCCTGAGCCACCCTCTAAGCTGCGGTCGTGTCGCTGAACCAGGAGGCGATCAGCGACCGCGCTGAGCTTGTCGTCGCTGCGCTCCGGCTCTCGTACTTCACGATCGCCTGGAACGGCGCGGTTGGCGTCGCCGCTCTCGTCGCGTCGATCATCGACGGCAGCCTCGCGTTGGCCGGGCTCGGTCTGACCGCGCTGCTCGACTCCTCGGCGTCGGTCGTGCTCGTGTGGCGTTTCAGGAAGGAGCGCCACGATCCGGTCGCCGCCGAGCGGCTTGAACGGCGGGCACAAGCGCTGGTCGCGTTCACGATGCTGGTCATCGCGGTCTACGTCGCGGTGCAATCGATCCGCGCGCTCATCGATGGCTCGGATCCCGAAGTCTCCGCGTTCGGGCTGATCCTTGCCACCGCATCGCTCGTGGTGCTGCCCTTGCTCGCACGGCTGAAGCTCAGCGTTGCTTCGCGCCTTGTGAGTAGAGCGCTGCGCGGCGATGGGGTGCTCACCGCAGCATCAGCTGCCCTCGCGGCGGTCGCACTTGCCGCCCTGCTCGTGAACGCCGCTTTCGGGTGGTGGTGGGCCGATCCGACCGCTGCCCTGCTCATCGCCGCCGCTCTGGCGGTCGAGGCGACGCGCATCGCAGTGCATCACCGCTTCGGCTAGGAGGGTTTGGCGGAATGTCGCTCGTCGTCGGGGTGCGATGCTCGGTCCGAGGCAAGGACGCAGGGAGCGCCGATAGCGGTTGTTATCGGTGCGACTGAGGACGCGGCCTCGGGGCGAGCAGCGCGGCCCGGCGACTCAGCCGATATTTCGCCAAACCCTCCTAGGAGGGTCTAGCGCTCGCGATAGACGATGCGGCCGCGAGTCAGGTCGTACGGGGACAACTCGATCTTGACCCGATCGCCCGGATTCATCCGGATCCTGTAGCGGCGCATCTTGCCCGACGTGTAGCCGAGCGCTTCATGGCCATTGTCCAGCGCGACGCGGAACATGCCGCCGCCGAACGCTTCCATGATGTCGCCTTCCAGCTCGACTTTTTCTTCCTTGACGCCCATGCGTCTCCCTCTCTAGCTAACCGGCCGCGCGGCTCGGGAACTGCCCGGGCTGGCACCACGGTACCGCAGATCGCCTCCGCGCGCGCCAAATAGGCCTCTAGGCGTCGAATTCGCGCGCCGCGCACCGCGGGCAGTACACGAGCAGACAGGCCTCCGCGTCAAGGTAAGCCCGCCAACCTCGCGCCGGTCCTGACTCGGTCCGGCATTCGAGGCATACGAGCTCACCGACCATCTGTTTCTCCGGCGCCTGTTTGTCCATCTCCACCCAGCTTGCCGGACGCGTTCCTGTCCCACACTCCCCCGTTCGACGCTCGCGCCGTACTCCATTTCGGGGATCCTGTGGCACACCATGATCGGCGCCCGCATCATCAGCGCCGCACCGGCGTTGTCGCACCAGCGTTGTCGCACGTCGCGAAGCTCGTCCGCTCCAGCCACGAACCCTGACAGCCGTGCTGAGCGCACCCGCCGCACGAGCAGCCGCCTAACTCGTCCTGGACGGGGTTCTGCGGTCTCTCAAGAACGAGCCCGCGGCGCCGAACACCCGGGCATGGTCGTACGCGTCGGTAACGAGGTCGCCCGTTTCGCATTGTTCGCGCTGATCGTCCTGTCGTGCCTCTTCGTCGCGCAGACGACCGTGGGCGTCCCGATCGAGGCCCTCGACAGCTTCCTCTTTCGCTGGATGTCGCCGCTCGCTCCCACCCTCGCGGCGTTCGTGATCGCCGTTCGCGCTCTGACCTCCGACCGGCCGTCGCTCGGCTGGCTGCTGATCGCCGCCGGGCAGGCCTTCTGGGCATTCGGCGCCTTCTACTACGCGATTGCGCTGTGGGACGCCGACCCGATGCCCTTCCCGTCCGCGGCCGATGCCGGCTGGATCCTGTTCTACCTTCCCACTGTCGCCGGGATCGTGCTGCTCCTCCGCGAGCGCATCACACGCGGTGGCGAGACAGTCTCGCTGCTCGACGCGGCGATCGGGGCTCTCGCGATCAGCGCCGCCGGCGCCGCAGTTGCGTTCGGCGCGATCGTCGACGCGACGGGCGGTTCCTCGGCCGCAATCGCCACCAACCTGGCATACCCGCTCGGCGACCTGGCACTCGTCGCGATCATGGTCGGCGGCCTGGCCACGACCGGCTGGCGGCTCGGCCGCGGCTGGACGCTGCTGCTGCTCGGCTTCCTGCTCTTCGGGATCGCAGACATCTCGTACGTCTTCCAGGCTGCCACCGGCAACTACAGCGACGGCGTCATCAATGCAGGCTGGGTCGTCTCCTCCGCCGTGGTCGCTCTTGCAATCTGGCAACCGTGGGCCGAGGCGCGCACGCGCGTTCAGGACTGGAGCGCGTTCATCTTCCCAGCCACCTTCGGCGCCGTCGGGCTCCTTGTGCTCGTCTACGACCACTTCCGGCCCGTGCACCTGCTCGCGCTCGCCCTCGCGACCGCCTGTGTGGGGGCGGTGATCGCACGCATGTCGCTGATCTTCCAGCAGAACCTGCCGCATGCTCCGCTCGAGCAGGGTCGAGGCGTCGACGGACGCACTGACAGGGCTCGGCAACCGTCGCCAGCTGCTGACAGACCTGGCCGCGCTGGAGAAGTGCGAGGCGACTCTCGTGCTGCTCGACCTGGACGGCTTCAAGGTCTACAACGACACCTACGGACACCCGGCGGGAGACGCGCTCCTCGCGCTCCTCGGCCGCCGGCTGGCCGCAGCGACGCAAGAGGGTGCTTCCGCCTACAGGCTGGGTGGGGACGAGTTCTGCGTCCTGACCGCCGGCGTCGAACTGGCACAGGAGCAAGCGCTCAGCGCAGCCGCCGCTCTCAGCGAGCACGGTGACGGCTTCGACGTCACGAGCTCGTTCGGTGTCGCGACCCTGCCGAACGACGCGCAGGACGGCACCGAGGCGCTGCGGATCGCCGACCAGCGGATGTATACGCAGAAGCACGGGCGGGAGAGCTCGGCAGGCCGTCAGAGCAAGAACGTCCTGCTCCGCGCGATCGCCGAGCGAAGCCCGGGCCTCGTGGACCACGTCACCGACGTCGCGGATCTCGCAGTCGACGTCGCCCGCCTCCTCGAGCTTCCTGAGCACGAAATCGAGCAGGTCCGGCACGCCGCGGAGCTGCACGACGTCGGCAAGGTGGCGATCCCCGATGCGATCCTGCAGAAGCGCGGTGCACTGTCCGCAGAGGAATGGCAGTTCGTGCACGAGCACACCCTGATCGGCGCGCGGATCATCAGCGCAGCGCCGGCCCTCTCACACGTCGCGAAACTCGTCCGCTCGAGCCATGAGCGCTGGGACGGCGAGGGCTACCCCGACCGGCTCGCCGGCGAGGCGATCCGATCGGCAGTCGGATCGTGGCCGCGTGCGACGCCCTGGCTGCGATGGTGACCGACCACCCTTACCGGGAGGCTGTTGGCCTGCCTGCCGCTCTCGAGGAGCTCGACCGTTGCGCAGGCAGTCAGTTCGATCCCGCTGTCGTCACGGCCCTCACGGCTGTTCTGACAGCACCGGCCGTGCAAGCAGCCGCCTAGCCCTCCCTTTAGCTCACGCCGGCTGCAGCCGCCGGGTTCCGACCTGAGCCGCCACGGCTGGGTCTCGAGTGCGCGCCGCGTCATCGCTCCGACGATCCCGGCGGGCGTCGGGTCGTGGAGGCTGGGCTGTCCTGGACGCAACTCGGATGTCGAGAACGAGCTAGGAGATCAGCGAGCGGCGCAGCGCCATCGCGACTGCCTGCGTGCGCGTCGAAACGCCGAGCTTGGCCATCGCAGCGCCGAGCTGGGTCCGCGCGGTGTTGGGCGAGATGAAGAGCTCACGTCCGATCGATTCGTTCGAGTGGCCGTCGGCCAGCAGCCGGAGCACGTCCGCTCGCGGGGCGTCAGACCGAGCTCCCGACCAGGGATGGCGCGAATGACCACGTCGGCGAGCGCAGGATCGATGTACATACCGCCGCTGGCGACGGTCTGAAGGGCGCGGACGAGGGCTTCGAGAGGGGCATCCTTGAGCACGAAGCCACGAGCGCCGGCATCGAGGGCCTCGTCGAGGAGCGCGGCGTCACCAAAACCGGAATAGACGATGGACCCGCACTGGGGTGTCGTGCTCGTTACCTGGCGGACGACGCCGGCGCCGGAGATCCCGGGCATCCGCAGGTCGAGTACGGCAAGCGCTGGGCGCATCGACTCGATGAGCGTGATCGCCTCCTCGCCGTTCCGGGCGAGCCCGACAATTCGGAAGCCCTGAGCGCCGAGATACTGGCGATGGTTTCCAGCACCGGAGGGTGGTCGTCAGCGACGACACAGGTGGGCTTAGCCGCATCGAGCTCACGTCCAGGTGGTCGGCCGGGGAGCACCGAAGTTGAGAAGATCGATCGATGCCGAAGCCGCTATGGGCGCCGTGGCGCCTCGAGTACGTCACCCACGCCGACGATCACCTGGATGTGTCTTTTGCGCCGAGGCCGCGGGCGAGGTCGAGGCGACGCTCGTCGTGAGCCGCGGCGAGCGGCGTTCGTCGTCCTGGACGACTTCCCGTATCTGTTGGGCCATCTCCTGATCGCCCCGTACGCGCACCTGGGCGAGCTCGGGGAGCTCGGCGACGAGACGGCGCTCGAGATCCATCGCCTTGGGCTGCAGGCGATCGAGGCGCTGCGGGGGACTACGGTCCCGCGGGCTTCAATCTGGGCTGGAACCTCGGCCGGGTTGCAGGTGCGGGGATCGTCGACCACGTGCACCTCCACGTCGTGCCCCGCTGGGCGGGCGACACGAGCTTCATGCCCGTGCTTGGAGACGTGAAGGTGTTGCCGGAGCACCTCCTCGCGACACGCGACCGGCTGCGCGAGGCTTGGCCGGCCTAATTCCTTCATTTCTGGGCCGATCCGACCGATCACCCACTGGATGGCCCGATTCGACTTCCAGGAGCTCGTAGAGCGGCTGCCGCTCGTCGTCTACGTCGACAAGCTCGACGAGAAGAGCTCGCCGCTGTACGTCAGCCCGCAGATCGCGCAGCTGATGGGCTACTCCCAGGAGGAGTGGCTTGCCGACCCCGATCTCTTCACCAAGTCGATCCACCCGGACGACCGGGAGCAAGTGCTCGCCGACCTCTTCGACCGTAACGCAGGGGTGAACGGTTCGAAGACGATGTACCGTACCATCGCCTCATTTCGCGCGACAACCGCGTCGTCTGGATCCGAGACGACGAGATCGTCGTCGCCCTACACCGACGGCCGGCCGGTTGCCGCGCAGGGCTAAATGCAGGACGTGACGGCTCGCCGGCAGGACAGCATCCGACTCGAGCTGCTCGTTGGGATCCTCTCGCTCGCAGCCGACGAAGACGCCACCGGACGAGATCGTCGCCCACGCGGCCCAGAGCCTTGGGGGGCTCTTCGGCGATGTCGATGTCTAAGCTATGTAGAGCGTCGCGACGAGGGCGGCTTCTGGATTCGCTACACGACGGACGAGGGCAAGCCTGAGTTCTGGAACGAGGTCGAGTGGTCAGCCAACTACGTGAAGCAAATCGAGCAGGGGCCGATCGTCATCGAGGACGTCTCCAAGGAAGCCTGGCTCGACCCGGTGCGCGACCAGCTGATCGAACGCGGTGTCGCCTCGTCCGTCGATGTGCCGCTCTTCAGCAACGGAGTGCTGTCTGGCGGTGCTCTGGTTCAACAGCTCGAGTCCTCGCAAGTGGGGACAAGACGACGTGTCTATCCTCGTGGACGTCGCCGGGCAGCTCGCGATCGTTCTTGCGAACGCCCGCGCCCGCGAGCATCGCGTGCGCGCCGAGCTCGACCTGCGCAACCGTGACGCGATCCTCGGGGCCGTGAGCGGTTCAGCCGCAGGGTTCCTGGCTCATCCGAGCGTCGACGAGGCGATGGCCGATCTGATGCGTGTTCTGGGAGAGGCCACGGAAGCAAGCCGCGCCTACGTCTTCGAGAACGTCGTCGGCGAGGGTTCCGCGCCGATGGCAGCCAGGCGGGTGCACTGGGCCAAACCGGGCTGGGAGACGACGATCGAACGACGACAGGTTCGGACATGTGCATCCCGCACCACACTTTCCGCGCTGGGCGGAGCTGATGGAGCGCGGTCGAGGTGATCAACAGCATCCTGCGCGACCTGCCTGCTGACGAGCGCGAGTATCCTGGTGCTGTGTCGAATGCCTCCAGATCATGGCTGTTCCTGTTTTCATCGAATCCTGTGGTCGGGGTCCATCGGCTTCGAGGATCGGGAACGAGAGCGCCACTGGAGCTCAGCCACGATCGACGCTCTTCGCGCTGCGGCGGGCCTTCGTCGCCGCGCAATGGACCGACAGGCGCCGAGCCTGACCTGCTCAGCCGAGATCGATCATGGAGGCGGTCGCCACGGCGCCGAGAAGTCGTTCGGCGCGTCGAGCTGGCGCGATTCCCGCTCCCCGCTTCCTGCAGGACCCGAGAGGCGTCTGGAGCGAGTCTGTACCTATCTCTCCGAGCCGGGATCGCGAGGATCGGCCGCTCGTCTTGAGTCAGCGCTTCGAATGGGCCGCGCCGGCGTTAGCGCGAGCTCGACAACCCGGTCATGCAGGACATGTGCTTCGAGGAGGTCGGGTTGGCGCGGCTCGCCGAGTCGGCTCGCGCAACGAGGTGTTCACGCGCAAGTCCGCGACCTGCCGCGACGAGCGCGGCTTGTTCGAGGAGCAGGGGATCAAGTCGCTGATGACTCGTGCCGATCTTCGTCGACGGCGAGTGGTGGGGACATCGGCTTCGACGAATGCGCCGACGGAGCGCGAGTGGTCGCCCGCCGAGATCGACGCTTTGCGCACCGCTCGAGCCTGATTGCTGCCGCGATCGCGCGCGAGCTTTCCGAGGCGGCGCTGCGCGAGCAGGAGCAGAAGCTGCGCGCCGTGTTCGACATGGCACTCGACGGGATCTTCATGATCGACGACGAGCGGCACTTCGTCGACGTCAATCCCGCGGCGTCGAGTACTACGGCGTGCGAAGCGCGATCTCGTCGGCCGCAGGTCGACGACTTCCTGCCCCCGCACGAGGCTGCCACCTCGTGGAGGGCTGGGGGCGTTCCTCGCAGGCGACCCGATCCGCGCCGAGTGGGAGACGCGCGAGATCGACGGCACCCTCCAGGTCGCCGACGTTCCGCGCGACCGAACTTCCTCCCCGGCCTCAACATCGGCTTCTTCCGCGACATCACCGACCGGAAGCGGCTGGAGATGCAGCCCCTGAACGCGCAGCGCTCGAGAGCATGGCCGGCTCGCGGGCGGCGTCGCACACGACTTCAACAACCTCCTGACCGGCGATCACCGGCTACGCCTCGCTCCTCCTCGAGCGAGCCACCGACGACGTCGAGCTCGCCGCGATCTGGCCGAGATCAAGCGAGCCGCGGATCGCGCCGCCGACCTGACGCAGCAACTGCTCGCCTTCGGCCGCCGGCAGGTGCTCAACCGCGCACGCTCGACCTGAACGCGGTCGTCGCCGAGGTCCGCTCGCTCCTGCAGCGCCTGCTCGGCGATCACATCGAGCTCGAGCTCCTCGCCGCGCCCGGCGGGCACCGTGCTCGCCGACCCGGGCCAGATCGAGCAGGTGATCGTCAATCTCGCGGTGAACGGCCGCGATGCCATGCCCGACGGCGGCAAGCTCTACGATCCGCACCGCGACGCCGACGACGGCTCCTCGAGCTCTTCGTCTCCGACACCGGGCTCGGCATGGACGAGCAGACCCCGCGCGCAGGTCTTCGAACCGTTCTTCACGACCCGCGAGCAAGGCGTCGGCCTCGGCCTCGCCTCGGTCTACGGCATCGTCCCCCAGATCGGCGGCGACGTGACCGTCGAGAGCGCGCGGGGCGTCGGCTCGACCTTCACCGTGCGGCTGCCGCGCGATGCTCGAGGCCCCCGAGCCGCCTGTTGCTCGGTTCCTGCGCCGGCGACGACACCGCCCGGCACCGAGACGGTCCTGCTCGTCGAGGACGAGGACGTCGTCCGGGATCTGTCGCGCCGGGTGCTCGAGCACCAGGGCTACCCGTGCTCGCGTGCGCGGACGGCCATGGCGGCGTCGCGCTCGCCGAGCTGAACGACCGAGGATCGACCTCCTGCTGACCGACGTCGTGATGCCGGGCATGCGCGGCTACGACGTCGCGCAGCGCGTCGCGGGGTCGCGACCCGAGATCCAGTTCCTCTACATGTCCGGCTACGCCGAGGAGGCGCTGCTCGGCCAGCCCGCGTTCGCCGCCCGCGTTGTCGAGAAGCCGTTCGCCGTCGACACGCTCGCCCTGCGAATCCGCGAGGCGCTCGAGCCGCGTAGACGCCCGACGACGCGGGCTAGAATGCCGGCCCACGCGGGCGTAGCTCAGTTGGTAGAGCATCAGCTTCCCAGCTGAGGGTCGTGGGTTCGAGCCCCATCGCCCGCTTCAATTGCAGACGAGCTCAGGCTCCGCAGCTTCGCTGCGAGCTCGCGGCGGCGGACTCGTTGGCGATCGAGCGTCGCTCGACGACGACTATCGGCACGTCCTAGGCCGACCGGTCGGCCCGTCTCGTTGCCGCAGGGCGCGGCGCTCAGGCAGAACGTGTCGAGCAGCGTAGACGTCTGCCGTTGTCACGGCGTTTCTCGACTCCCGTCGGGCGCCGTTCGCCGGTCACCGCGGTGCTGACACGGCGCCGCGGAGTTTGTAGCGCAGTCGAGGCGCGTCTCGTCTCATCGACCGCCTGTCGCAGCAGCAGCGATTCGGTGACCGGCCCGAAGCCGCAAGGAGGGCCGTCGAGGCGCGAGGCCCGCAAGCTCGCGCACGAGCTCGCTCTCCTCCGAGCGGCCGCCGGCCAGGTGCTTCGCCAACGAACCCGCCTCCTTGAAGCTGTCGAAGAAGCTGCGGTCGCTGACCGAGACGAGCAGGCCCGCTCCGGTCGCGCCTTTGCGCAACTGCTCCCACTCCTGCTCGGTGAAGTCGGATTTCTTCGCCATCGTCGCCTCCTCGATGATCAACCCAGTCGGATCCGAGGCTAGTCGATCTTCCGCGTGAGACCGACGGGTGTAAGGAATCGGCCGCCGGCTGGTTCTCCTTCCACACCACCGGAAGGAGCAGACCATGTCAGCAAGGATCGCAATCCTCAGTGCGACTGTCGCCGCACTCGCCCTCGCGGCAGGCACCGCAGCCGCGCCGCCGGTTCCGGGTCCCGGCCAGATCACCGCCGGCACGGGCTGCTCGGTGCAGTGCGTCCTCAAGGCTCTCGTCACGGCAACGGCCTCCTACGCGAACGTCGCGATCGAGACGTCGGTGCCGACGAAGATCGCAGTCATCGCGTGGCGTCCATCTCAGGGCGGACCTGATGCAACGTTCCATTCGTCGGCTCTCGCTACGCATCGCTCGGTGTTCCTTTCGGGCCTCAAGCCGGATACGACGTACCAGATCCTCGTCAAGGCAACCGACGCCCAGGGTCGCAGCGACAGCCGGCATGGTTCGTTCAAGACACGCAAGGTCGAGAGCGCCGTCGACACCGGCATCGGCAACATCAAGTCGAACGTCGGCTGCTCGATCCAGTGCGTCCGAAAGGCGCTCTTCACGAATGTCGGCGGCACGGACGCGACGATCGCGATCGAGACCGGTGAGCCGGCGCAGCTCCAGGTGATGCTGAGCCCAGACGCGCCGATTCAGGAGTCCTGGGGCCCGCGCTTCTCCTTCATCGAGCGCTCGGTCCGTCTCAAGGGCTCGTCACGAAGTGGACTGGTCAGCTCGGCCAGCTCAGGCCGGGCACGAAGTATCACGTCATCGTCAGCGCGACAGATGCCCAGGGGCAAAGCGCCTACCAGACGGGAACCGTGCAGATGGACGACCGCAAGGTCAGGATCACACTGCTCAAGATCAAGGTGATCAGCGATGCGGACAAGGGCAGCGCCAACAAGGGCGAGATCAAGTTCGATCACCGGATCGGCGACCAGGTCTTCGGCCACGCCGACTTCCGCAGGATCGGGTCGGGGGCGACCATCAACGTCGAGGGACGCGACGGGCGTCCGGGCGTGCTCGCGGTGCTCGTCGCGAATGGAACCGACCCGGAGTTCACGATGCGCACCGTCGGTGCGGAATGCGACTGGCAGCAGCTGAAGTACTGCGTTCTCGAGAGCGGCTGGATCCCCCAGGGCGGGGGCGGTGAGATCGGAGGTGCGATCGGAGCCCACGGCGGTGACTACGCCGTCGCCGGCGGCACGTTCCACCTCAATGCACTGCTCGACAGCGCGGGTCTACCGGCCAAGTTCGGGACGAATCTTCCGGCTGGTCACGACGCGTACTTTGCGTACGAAACAACGAGCCACCACCTCAAGTTCCAGGTCTTCGGCTACCTCGACGTGTTCTTCGAGTAGCTCGTCCTTCTCTTGCTAGCCGCCGCTGATCGCGGTGATCACGTCGACGCGCGAGCGCGCATCGAGTTCGGTCTCGAGCCCGGCGCGCTCGCGGTCGACGTACACGTGAATGTGGTGGCGCAGGACGGGGCCCGGCTCGCACAGGCGGTCGCGGAGCCCGGGCCACTGCTCGTCGAGGCGGTCGAGCACCTCGTCGACCGTCGAAGCGTCGACATCGAGGCGGCGCGGCAGGCCGGCGAACAGGGACGGGAGCGTGGAAGGGAGGTAGAGCTCGGCCATGGCTAGTCGACGACCGCAACCTCGACCGACGTGATGCCGGGGAGGTAGCTCGCGATCTCGCTCCAGTTCTCGCCCTCGTCGGCGCTCGCGAACAGCTGACCCGTGCTCGTGCCGAAGTAGACGCCGGGCTGAGTCGTACGAGTCGATCGCCATCCCTTCGCGCAGCACGCCGACGTGCGCGTTGCTCTGCGGTAGACCCTTGTCGAGCCGCTGCCAGGTCGAGCCCGCGTCGCGGGTGCGCCACACCGCTGCCTCCCCTCGGGCATGCAGCGCGCGTGACCCGGGTCGAGCGGGATGACGTAGAACGTGTCGCGGTCGTGCGGGTGCGCGCCGGCAGCGAAACCGAACTCGGTCGGCAGGCCTTCGGTGATCTCCGTCCACGAGCCGCCCCCGTCGTCGCTGCGGTGCATGCCGACATGGTTCTGCTGGTAGAGACGGTCGCTGTCGACCGGCGACATCACGAGCTTGTGGACGCAGTAGCCGACCTCGGGGTTCTCGAGCGGCCAGTCCGCGCGCAATCCCTTGTTGCGCGGCGTCCACGACGCGCCGTCGTCGGTCGTCTCGAAGATGCCGACGCCCTGCACGATCGCCCAGTACCGGGACGGATCGTCGGGGTGCGGGAGGATCGCCGGGACGCCGAGGTGGCCCGGTGGCTGGTTCGCGGGGTCGTTCCACGACTCGCTGCCCGGCTGGCCCTCGAGCGTGGTCAGGAGCGACCAGGTCTCGCCGCCGTCGCGGCTCTCGAACACGCCGGGCATCTCGGCGCCGGCGAACACGCGGCCGTTGACCGCGGTGAGGCCGGACACCTTCGAGAGCTTGAGCTCGGTCTCGCCGTAGTTGAGCCCCTCGCTCGACTGCTGCCACGTCTCGCCGAGGTCCGGGCTGCGCCAGACGCTCGCGCCGTGCCACTCGCTCGCGGCGGCCGCGTAGATCGCGCCGGTCCCGGCGTCGTGGATTGCGTGGTAGATCGGCCAGCCTTCGCAGAACGGGCCGCGCAGCTCCCAGTCGCGGCGACTCTCGTCGCTCTCGAGCAGGAAGCAGCCCTTGCGGGTGCCGACCAGCAGGACCGTCTTCGACATCGATGCCACCTCCGGTTGCGACGACGCGCATTGAGTACTCGGACATTAAGACGTGCCGAGCACTGGAAACTCATCGGTGAGACGAACGGGATGCCCGGAAATCGACAGGCGGCATAGGATTCCGCGACGTGACGGTGACGCCCGAGACGGGACGGTGGGACGCGCTCGCCGCCGCACGCACCCGGGGCGATGTCGGCGAGGGGATCGCGTCCGTCCTGGCGCTCCTCGGCATGCCCGACCTGATCTCGTTCGCGGGCGGCTTCCCCGACCCGGAGACGTTCCCGCGCGAGCGCGTCTCGGCGCTGCTCCAGGAGTTCGCCGCCGCCGGCGAGGTCAGCGCGTTCCAGTACGCGCCGACACGAGGGCTGGCCGGGCCGCTCGACGCTCTCGCAGACCGGCTCGAGAGGCTGCAGGGCCGCCGTCCGGCCGACGACGAGCTGCTGATCACGAGCGGTGGGATCGAGGCGCTCGAGCTCGTCGGCAAGTCGTACCTCGACCCCGGCGACCTCGTCGTCGTCGAGGCCCCGACCTATCTGGGCGCGATCCAGGCGTTTCGGAGCTTCGAGGCGACGCTCGTCGCCGTCCCGATGGACGAGCACGGGCTCGAGGTGGACGAGCTGGAGCGGCAACTGGCAGCCGGACTACGCCCGAAGCTCGTCTACAGCATTCCCGACCACCAGAACCCGGCAGGCGTGAGCCTCTCGGCCGAGCGGCGCGCGCCGCTCGTCGAGCTCGCGCGCCGCTACGGATTCCTGATCGTCGAGGACGTCGCGTACCGCGAGCTCGGCTTCTCCGACGACACGCTCCCGAGCCTCTGGAGCCTCGGGCCGGACGTCGTCGTCCAGGCGGGCACGACGTCGAAGACGATGTTCCCCGGGATCCGGCTCGGCTGGGCGGTCGGCCCCGCCGACATCGCGGCCCGGCTCGTCTCCGCCAAGCAGAACACCGACCAGTGCGCGGGCGCGCTCGGACAGCGGCTCTTCGAGGAGTCCGCTCGCCGCGGGTGGATGGACGAGCAGCTGGTGCTGTCGCGTGCGCTGTACGAGCGCAAGAGCGAGCGCATGCTGGCGGCGCTCGAGCGCTCGATGCCGGAGGGGGCACGCTGGACTCGGCCGCAGGGCGGCTTCTTCTCCTGGCTGACGCTGCCCGACGGCGCCGACTCCGTCGAGCTCGCGCGGCGAGCGGTGGAGCAAGGCGTCGGCATCGTGCCGGGCACGCTGTTCTTCGCGGACGGCCGCGGCGCGGACACCGTGCGGCTCTCGTTCAGCCTCGTCGACGAAGCGCAGATCGACGACGGCATCGAGCGGCTCGGGTCGCTGCTGTGAGCGAGGCGAAGCGCTACCGCTGGGACGACATGCCGAAGGAGGCGCTCAAGCCGGACCTGGCGCGGCGGCTGATCTCGACCGAGCGGATGATGCTCGCGCACGTGTACCTCGACAAGGGGTGCATCGTCCCGAAGCACTCGCACGAGAACGAGCAGCTGACCTACATCCTCGAAGGCGTCCTGCGCTTCTGGCTCGGCGAGGACGAGTCCGAGGTCGTCGATGTCTCCGCGGGGGAGGTGCTGCACATTCCCTCGCACCTCCCGCACAGGGCCGAGGCGCTGGAGGACACGCTGGACGTCGACATCTTCTGCCCGCCACGGCAGGACTGGCTCGAAGGGTCCGACGCCTACCTCCGTCGACAAGTGAAGCTCGGCCTCGAAGGACGAAACGCGCTCGTCACCGGCGGTTCGAAAGGGATCGGCGCTGCGATCGCCCGCGAGCTCGTGGGCGAGGGCGTGCGCGTCGCGATCTGCGCACGCAACGAGGACGAGGTCCTCGCCGCGGCCGAAGAGCTGGGCGTCGCCCACGCGCAGCGGGCCGACGTCACCGATCCCGAGCAGGTTCAGGATTTCGTCGCCCGCTCCGCAGAGGCGCTCGGCGGGATCGACTTCCTCATCAACAACGCCGGCGGCGCGCACCCCGGCACCTTCGAGACGCTCAAGGACGAGAACTGGGCCGCCGACCTCGACGTGAAGCTCTTCTCCCTGATTCGCTGCTCCCGCGAGGTTCTCCCGCACATGCGTGCCGCCGGCGGCGGCCGCATCGTCAACATCGGCGCGGTCTACTCGCGCTACCCCGACCCCACCTTCTTCGCGACCTCGGTCAACCGAGCCGCAGGCAACTCGTTCACGAAAACCCTCGCCCTCGAGGTGGCGAAGGACAACATCCTCGTGAACGGCGTCAACATCGGCTTCGTCACTACGCCGCAGTGGGACAACATCCACCGGCGGCGCGCCCCCGAGGTGCCGCGCGAGGAGTTCTTCGATCACCTTCGCCGCCCAGGAAGTACCGCTGGGCCGCTTCGGCACGCCGGAGGAGGTCTCGGGCCTCGTCGCGTTTCTGCTGAGCGAGCGGGCCGGTTACATCACGGGCGCCTCGATCGACGTCGCCGGCGGCATGGGCAGGTACGTCTAGAGGATCAGGCGGCGAGCTCCACGGCGTCGCCGATCGGCAGCCAGCGGACGGCGCCGGCGGATGTCCTCCGGCGCCTGCGCGAACTCGCGCTCGATCGCCTCCCGGCCCTCGCTTGAAGTGCTTCCAGCCCTCGTAGTGGATCGGGAACGATCACGTTCGGGCGGATGCAGGCCGCACAGCTCGATCGCCTCGCTCGCCGTCATCGTGTAGCGCACCGGCCCCGTCACGGGGAAGCGCACCCCGCCCAGGTGCAGGATCGCCGTGCCGACGCTGCACGCGCTCGGCGACCTCGCGCACGCCGTCGTACAGCACGGTGTCGCCGGAGATCCACAGGACGCCGTTCTGCTGGCCGTCCCGACGCGAGCGCGAAGCCGATGACGTCACCGACGAGCGCGTGGCTCAGCGGCGGGCCGTGGCGGCAGGGCGTCGCGGTGATCTCGATTGCCGGCCGGCCCTGGCGCCTCGAGCCGCGTCGTCTGCCAGGCCTCGAGACCCTCGCGCGTTGCCGCCCAGGCGCCGCGCGCCGGAGCTTGTCGTGATGACGGTGCCCGCCGTCGGGCAGCAGCGCGCGGCCGGCCGTCGTCTAGGTTGTCGCCGTGGTGGTCGTGGGTGAGCAGGACCGCGTCGATCGGGCCCACGTCGGCCGGCGGCCGATCGCCGGGCCGGCGAGCTTGACGCGACGACGTCCCCCAGCCGAAGTAGTACTCTGCGGCCCGGAGCGATCGAACGTCGGGTCGGTCAGCATGCGCCAGCCGCCGACTTCGATCAGCGCCGTCGGCCCGCCGATGTGCGTGATGCGGATCTCGCTCACACGCGCTCGGCCGACGACTGGCCCGCGTCGTCGCGTTGCGAGCGCCCACTCGAGTGCGTGGTCGGCGACCTCCTCCCAGCCCTCCTGAGCCGGGCAGACAGGTGCGACCGGCCCTCGTACTCCTTGATCTCCGTGATCGTGTTCGACTTGTAGTGCTTGGCGTTCGAGCGCTGGACGCTCGGCGGCATGATGTGGTCCTCGCTGCCGGAGATGAACAGCAGCGGCGCGCGGTCGTCGTTCTTGTAGTCGACCCACGACCTCCTGGTGGCCGGGCTGGACGTTGGCGAGGACGCTCTTCCACAGAAGATGCCGCCCGGACGCCGGAATCGGCGTAGCGCTCGTAGAGCGCGCGCGAGTCCTCCTCGCTGATCGTGTTCGTGAAGGCGTAGCTGCCACTGCTCGTGCGTGAAGCCGACGGCGCGGTGGCGGTTGGCCGGGTTCTTGCAGGACCGGGAAGGTCGACTTGATCTGCGAGAGCGGCACGACGCGAACACCCTCGGTCGGCGCCGAGTTGATGCGCGACGCCGCACGGCGCCGAAGCCGTGGTCGAGCAGGAGCTGCGTGAACAGCGCCGCCGGCGGAGTGACCCGATCAGGATCGGCGGTGTGTCGAGCTCGCCGATGACGCGCTCGAGATGCTCGACGGACGCCCGGCGACCGTCAGCGCCTCGATCGGGCGGGGGTCGGCGTTGAGCGCCTCGACCTCGACCTCGAAGCCCGGGTAGCCGGGAGCGAGAACGCTGTAGCCGGCTTGCTCTCGTAGCGGGCGATCCATTCCTCCCAGCGAACGTGGGGTCACCCAGAGGCCGTGGATCAGGACGATCGTGTCCGGGGTGGTCGAGTCGGTGCTCATGCGGCGTCCCTCCTGGATCGTGGTCAACTGCTCCGAGCGTATGACAGCCATAATCCTTTGATAAGTAAAGTGTTGGACACGCCAACGGAGGAGATTGCGAATGTCCGTTCTCGACGAAGTCCTTGCCGCCAATGCCGCGTACGCGGCATCGTTCGGGGCGAAGAGCGAGCTCGCTCTGCCACCCGCGCGCCGGTTCGCGATCCTCACCTGCATGGACGCCCGGCTCGATCCCGCCAAGTACGCGGGCCTGAGCGAGGGCGACGCGCACGTGATCCGCAATGCCGGCGGCCGCGCCAGCGACGACGCGATCCGCTCGCTCGTGATCTCGTACAAGCTGCTCGGCACGCAGGAGTGGTTCGTCATCCACCACACGGACTGCGGCATGGAGTTCTTCGACGACGAACGGATGCGGGAGCTCCTCGCGCAGAGCCTCGAGACGGCGGAGCTCGGCGCCGACGGGTTCCGCGACGTCGGCAGCGGCCCGGCTCGACCGAGGCGCGGTACATCGACTGGCTCACGATCTCCGACCGCGACCGGAGCGTCGTCGAGGACGTCAGCCGCATCCGAGCCCATCCGCTCGTGCCCGCCCGGATCCCGATCTACGGCTACGTCTACGACGTGAAGACCGGGCGGCTCGTCGAGGTGCCGGACGCGACAGCGGCGGGCCGGGCGTCGTGAGCCCGGCGGGGCCCTGCTCGCGCAGGGCCTCCGCCACGCGTCTTCTAGCTGTAGGACGCCTTGCCGGTCTCGAGCAGCGTCTTGAGATCGCTCAGGATCCACGCCCAGCCGCCGCCGCCCTGGATGAGCGGGGTCGCGCTGGCGACCTGCTCCGCGTGCTTCGGCGCACCCTCGAGCTCGTGGGTCACCGTGAGGCGCGAGATGCCCTCGACCTCGTCCTCGATCTCCCAGGTGACGCGCGTCGGCGCCTCGTCGACGAGCTCCGGCCAGAGCGCATGCCACGTCTGGACGAGCTTTCGCGGCGGATCGACCTCGATGACTTCGCCGTCGACGAGCTCGGCCGGCATGCCCATCGCCTGAGCCTGCTCGTCCGCGGTCGCGAGGTACTTCCCGCCCGGGCGCAGGTCGAACTCGCCCCGGCCGGGATAGCCGTACTTCTCGTTCCAGTCGGGTTTCGTGATCGCGTCCCAGATCGCCTCCGGGGTCGCCCGGATGTAGATCCGGTAGACCTGGGTCGTCGTCAGGGTCGCTTGTTCCGTGGACGTCATGCCGTCTCCTCCAGTTCGTTTTTGAGATTCGCGAGCGCCGACACCTGGCGCTCCGTGTACTTGTCGATCCATCTGTCGTGGATCAGCCGGATCGGCACCGGGTTCAGGAAGTGCAGCTTCTCCCGGCCCGACCGGCGCGCGACGACGAGACCTGCGTCTTCGAGGACACGAAGGTGCTTCATGACGCCGAAGCGCGTCATCTCCAGCTCCGACTCGAGCTCGGTCAGCGTGCGGCCGTCACGCGTGAAGAGCCGGTCGAGCAGGAAGCGACGCGTCGGATCTGCGAGCGCCTTGAACACACGGTCGTCGTCGGTGTCATAGCTTCACTATACGTGACCAAATGGTCACATGTCAAATCGGGAAGAAAACCGTGACCCCCGCCGTCTGTGTGTGAACGGAACCGAACACCTACCGCAGAAAAGGGGTTCACGAATGACGCGAGTCATCCTGGCCGACGATCATCCGCTCTTCCTCTCGGCTCTCGAGCTGGCGCTCGAGGAGGCCGGCATCGACGTTCTCGGCACGGCCTGCACCGGGACCGAGGTGCTCGAGCTGGCCGACCGGTGCGAGCCCGACGCCGTGCTGCTCGACCTCTGTATGCCCGAAATGGACGGCGTCACGTGCATCAGGCGGCTCTCCGCGCTCTACCCCGCCCTGCGGATCGTCGTCGTCTCGGCCACCGACGACCAGAGCGTCATCCACGCCGCGCTCGCGGCCGGAGCCGTGTGCTTCGTGGGCAAGAGCGTCCAGCCCGAGGATCTCGTCCAGGCGCTTCGCGCAGTGATCAACGCTCGCAACGGCGGCATCCACTACCGCGGCGAGCTGCCGGTCAGCCAGCTCCGACCGGTCCGGCACGAGCGGCGGGACACCCACGGCCTGACGAAGCGCGAGCTCGAGATTCTGCGGCTCGCAGCGAGCGGCTCCTCGAACTCACAGATGGCGAAGCTGCTGTGGGTGACCGAGCAGACGATCAAGTTCCACCTCTCGAACGTCTACAAGAAGCTCGGCGTGCCGAACCGAACCGCCGCGTCAGCCGCGGCGAGCAAGCTCGGATTGCTGGAGCTGGACGACGCAGCCGATTTCGGCGAGGTCGTCGACATCGCCTCGGCCCGGGGCATGCTGGGCTGAACCTATCGGATTGAGAACGGCGTGGGCCGCCCGCGGACCGGGCGGCCCACCAATCTCCGATCCGCAATCAGCTCGAGCGGGCCAGCTCCTCCATCGCCGCCGAATAGCGTCCCGCCACGGCGGCGCTGTTGTTCCGAGCCCGGAGCGCGAGGAAGGACTGGCCGGCGTCGACGTTCTCCGCGGCTCCACCCCACGCCTTCAGCGCGGGTGCCTGCAGAGCGCGTCCGTAGGAGAACGAGAGCACCCAGGGCTGCGGTCCGCCCGAGTTGATCGCGTTCAGATTCTCGCTCGCCTGCTCGTCGGACTGGCCGCCGGAGAGGAAGACGATCCCGGGCACCGCCGCCGGCACGGTCTCGCGGAAGCACTTCAGCGTCCAGTCGGCGACCTCGTCGGCGCTCGCCTGGGTCGGGCTGCCCTTGCCCGAGATGACCATGTTCGGCTTCAGGAGCATCCCCTCGAGATCGACGCGCTGGTGGTAGAGCTCGTCGAAGACCTTGTGCAACGTCCGCTTCGTGGCCCGGTAGCACGTCTCGATGTCGTTGTCGGCGTCCATCAGCACCTCAGGTTCGACGATCGGGACGATCCCCTGCTCCTGGCAGAGCGCCGCGTACCGGCCCAGCGCATGCGCGTTGACCTGGATGCAGTAGGCCGTCGGGATGCCCTCGCCGATCGTGATCACAGCGCGCCACTTGGCGAAGCGGGCGCCGAGACCGCGGTACTCCTCCAGGCGCTCGCGCAGGCCGTCCAGACCCTCGGTGACCTTCTCGCCGGGGGCGAACGCGAGGTCCTTGGCCCCCGTGTCGACCTTGATCCCGGGGATGATCCCCTTGTCAGCGAGCAGCTTTGCAAACGGCGTCCCGTCGGACGCGGACTGGCGCAGCGTCTCGTCGTAGAGGATGACGCCGCTGACGTACTCCTCCAGATCGGGCGTCGTGAACAGCATGTCGCGGTAGGCGCGCCGGTTCTCCTCGGTCGACTCGAGCGAGATCGTGTCGAAGCGCTTCTCGATCGTCCCCGAGCTCTCGTCGGCGGCGAGGATCCCCTTGCTGTCGGCGACGAGGGCCTTGGCGGTTTCGTGCAGCTCATGCGCGGCCATCGCGTTCTCCTTTCATCAATCGTCTGACTTTCTCGGAAGGGTGGTAGGCAGCGATCCTACGGACAGTGCCCGAGCGGGAGCGCATCACGATCGACTCGGTCTCGACGCCGGCGCCGCTGACGCGCACGCCGCGGAGGAAAACACCGCTCGTGACGCCGGTCGCAGCGACGAAGACATCGTCGCCCGACACGAGGTCGTCGGTGGTGAGCACGCGGTCGATGTCGTACCCGGAGTCCACGAGCTTCTGGCGCTCGTCGTCGTTTCGGGGCCAGAGCTTGCCCTGGATTGCGCCGCGCAGGCACTTGATCGCCGCTGCGGAGATGACGCCCTCCGGCGTGCCGCCGATCCCCATCAGCATGTCGACGCCGACGAACGCCTGCGCCGCTGCGATCGAGGGAGCGACGTCGCCGTCGCGGATCAGGTTGACGCGCGCGCCGGCCTGGCGCAGCTCGCCGATCAAGTCGTTGTGACGGTCGCGCTCGAGCACGACGACGGTCACCTCGGTGACGTCGAGCCCCTTCGCCTTCGCGACCGCGCGGACGTTCTCGGTCGGGCGTCGCGTTGATGTCGATCGCCTCTGCGGCCTCGGGCCCGACCGCGATCTTGTCCATGTAGAACGCGGCGCCGGGATCGAACATCGTTCCGCGCTCGGCGACCGCGATCACCGCGATCGCGTTCGGCTGCCCGAGCGCGGTCAGGCGCGTCCCCTCGAGCGGGTCGACGGCGACATCGACCGCGGGGCCGTGGCCGGAGCCGATCTCCTCACCGTTGAAGAGCATCGGTGCCTCGTCCTTCTCCCCCTCGCCGATCACGACGACGCCGTTCATCTCGCACGGTGCCGAGCATCAGCCGCATCGCGTCGACGGCGGCCTGGTCGGCCTTCTCCTTCTCCCCGCGCCCGACCCAGCCGGACGCAGCGAGCGCCGCCGCTTCCGTGACGCGGACGAGCTCGAGAGCGAGGTTCCGATCCGGTGCCGTGGCGCTCATCGCGCCGACTGGACTCTATTAGGGCGTGGCCGGTGTGCCGACTTCAGGAACGTCGATGGGTCGAGCAGATTGCCCTGCCCGGCGGGCAGGAAGACGATCTGCGGCGGCGCCTCCTTCAGGATCTGCAGCGCCTCGAACTGGAGGTTGCGGTCGGTCAGCGAGCTCGCGCGCAGCCGCTGCGCCTGCGCCTGGCCGCGCGCCCGCTCGATCTCCTGCTGGGCTTCGGCCTTCGACTGCTCGACCTTCTGCCTGGCCGCGAGGGCGTCCTGGGTCGCGACCTGCTTGCGCTCGATCGCCTGCGTGAACTCCTGCGGGAAGTCGAGGTCGTTGATCAGGAAGTCGACGACGTCGATCGAGAAGCTCTGGAGCTGCTGGTCGAGCTCGAGCTGCACCGCCTGGCGGATCTGCTCTCGATTCGGCGCGACTGCCACGCTCTTAAACTTGACGGTCTCGTTCTTGAAGACCTGGAAGACGCGCGGCGCCACCACCTTGTCGAAGTAGGTCGAGCCGACGTCCGTGAAGAGCTCCTGCACCGCCTTGTCGCTGACCCGGTAGTTGAGCGTGACGACGGCGTAGACCGGCTGCGTCTCCTCGCTGATCGCAGGCCCGCTGCCGATTGCACCTTCTGCCGTCCCGCGGTCGTCCATCTGGAAGCGCTGGCTCTCGACCTGAGTCGACACCTCTTCGGCGTTCTGCCACGGGGCGATCGTCTGGAAGCCGTCACCGCGCTGGCCGACGATTTCGCCGAACTGGCGCACGACGAGCACGTGGCCGGCGTTCACCGAGTGGAATGAGCGGAAAGCGCCCCAGCCGCCGATGACGACGATGATCGCGAGCGCGGAGGCGAGGATCCAGGCCGTGCCCTCGTCCGTCTTTCCCTGGCGACGAAGGCCTAGCCCGTTCACGACAGCGACGATCGCGACGAGGATCACGATCGTCGAGATGATCAGATAGCTCATTCAGGAGGAAGGATTTCGCGCCGGGGACGCGATTCCTCCCGTGCCCGCCGGCCCTGGCGGACGTTCGCGATCGCCCGAGCAAGGAAGGCGGTGATCGCGATCGAGCTCGCAACGATACCGAGGATGACCTCGACCTTGAGCATGCCTACATCGTGTCTGGCGCGTCGACGCCGATCAAGTCCAGCGATCGCGCGATCACCGACTTCGTGGCGCTGACGAGGCCGAGCCGGAACGCCTGCTCGTCCGAGCCGAGCACTTTGTGTTGCGTGTAGAACCGGTGGAAGTCATCCGCGACGCGGATCGCGTAGGTCGGGATCGCGTGCGGCCCCCGACGCTCGGTCGCCTCGGCGACGACGCCGGGGAACTCGGCCAGGCGCTTGATCAGGTCGCGCTCCTCGGCCGCGAACGTCGCGGGCGGGTCCGACGAGGGCGCCGCTCCCTCGGAGTTCCGGAGGATCCCGGCGATTCGCGCGTGGGCGTACTGGACGTAGTAGACCGGGTTCTTGGCCGACTTCTCGGCCGCCAGGTCGACGTCGATCTCGATCGTCTGGTCCGGGCCGCGCGAGACGAGGTACCAGCGCGCAGCGTCGACGCCGACCTCGTCCAGGAACTCTTCGAGGAAGACGACGTCACCGCGACGCTTGGCCATCTTCACAGCCTGACCGCCGCGGTTCAGGTGAACCAGCTGGTAGAGCAGAACCTCGACGCGGTCAGGGTCGTGACCGAGCATCCGGGCAACCGCTGCGTACCAATTGCGGGTGCCGAAATGGTCGGCGCCCAGGACGTAGATCGCCCGGTCGAAGCCACGATCGAGCTTGTCGGCGAGGTAGACGACGTCCGCCGCGCGGTAGGTCGGCGTGCCGGTCTCCGAGCGGAGCAGAACCCGGTCGTCCTCGTCGCCGTACGCCGACGAGCGCGCCCAGAGTGCCCCGTCCTTCTCGTAGGTGTCCAGCCTCGGCACGTAGCTCGGCGAGCCGCTTCTCGAGCTCGCTCTGCAGTCCCCAGGAATCGAAATGGATGCGGAAACGCTCCAGCGTCTGCTCGATCCGGCGCAGCATCTGCGGCACCGGGTCGTCCGGCAGCGTTGCGAGCTCGGTGATGTACGTCACCCTGGTATCCGTCCTCGGGTGGCTCCTCCCCGCGCCGGCGTGCCTCGACCGACGCGCGGAAGAGGTCCATCTGTCGGCCGGAGTCGTTGTAGTAATACTCGCGCTCGACGTCGTGGCCCGCGAAACCGAGCAGCCGCGCGACGGAGTCTCCGTAGGCGCCGTTGCGCGCGGCGGCAACGGTGATCGGGCCGGTCGGGTTCGCAGAGACCATCTCGACCTGCACCTTCTCCTTGACCGCCGCCGAGGCGCCGCCGTAGTCCTGACCGGCCGCCAGGATCTCGGCGAGCGCGTCTCGATACCACGCGGGCGTGAACCAGAGATTGACGAAGCCGGGACCGGCGATCTCGGCCCGGTCGACGTCGGGTAGCGCTGCGGCGAGCTCGACGAGCTGCTCGGCGATCGCCCGCGGCGGTTGCTTGCGCGTGCCCGCGAGGCGCATCGCGGCGTTGGTCGCGTAGTCGCCGTGCGTCGGGTCGCCCGGACGCTCGAGCACGATCTCTGCTCCCGCTGCCTCGCCGAGGGCAGCCTCGACGCGCTCGATCGCCTCAGCGGGCATGGCTCTCCTCCAAAGTGGTCACGCCGTTATCGTACGGGCGTGGACGAGGACGACCCCGCGCAGGAGCGACAGCTCAACATCCAGATCGCCGAGGAGCATCTCTCGGGCGTGTACGCGAACTTCGCGAACATCTCCTTCTCCGACTACGAGTTCACGCTCACGTTCGCCCGCATCGACCACGAGGTGTCGGAGGGCGACATTCCCGGGATGGTCGTCGCCCGCGTGAACATGTCGACGAAGTTCGCGAAGGAGTTGCTCGACGCGATGCAGGACTCCTGGTCGAAGTACGCGACCGTTCGCGGGATCCAGGATCTCCCCGAAGCCCCACCGCGGAACTCGTAGCCCGCGTCGTTGAGAATCGCCGTCGTCTCGGACGTCCACGCGAACCTGCATGCGCTCGACGCGGTGCTCGCGGAGGTGGACAAGAACGGTTTCGACGAGATCTGGTGCCTCGGCGACCTCGTCGGCTACGGGCCGAAGCCGAATGAGTGCGTCGCGCTGCTGCAGGAGCGAGACCGCGATCTGCCTCGCAGGCAACCACGATCTGGTCGTGCTCGGGAAGATCTCGCTCGCGACGTTCGGCGGCGAGGCGGGCGAGGCGGCGGCGTGGACGCGCGAGGTGCTGGACGACGCCGGCCCGTGCGTTTCTGACCACGCTTGCGCCGAGCGCCGTGACGACCGGCGCGGAGCTCTTCCACGGCAGCCCGCGCGACCCGGTGTGGGACTACGTGCTTTCCGAAGACGCCGCACGGTGGACGTTCGCCGCCACCACCGCTCCGCTCGTCCTCGTCGGCCACAGTCACATCGCGCTCGAGCTCGCCGGCGACGGCACCGAGGTTCGCGGCGGCCAGGCGGCCGCGGGCACGACGCTCGACCTCGCCGCCGCGCGGCGGCTCCTCAACCCCGGCTCGGTCGGCCAGCCCCGCGACGGCGATCCACGCGCCGCCTGGCTCGAGGTTGACTTCAGCGTCGGGCCGGGCAACCTTCCGTCGTACCGACTATCCGGTCGAGCGGACGCAGGCCGAGATGCGCGAGCTGGACCTCCCCGAGGTCCTGGCAGCGCGGCTCGAGCACGGCATCTAGCTCGACCCCGAGGAAATGGGGCGATCATGGCTGAGTTGACGAACTTGGAAACAAAGCTGGGCGAAGTGATCGGCCTTGCGATGGCCGCGCAAGCGGCGACCGAGCGCGTCGAGAGGTCTGACGAACGACAAGACGCTCGCGAAGGCGCTCAAGCAAATGCGGAAGGAGGCGGCGCAGGCGGAGAAGGACGGCACGGCCGTTGCCGCCTCCCTGAACGGCAAGAAGAGCAAGATCCTCGCCGAAGCCCGTACGGTGAAGACCAAGGGCGCGACGATGATGAAGACCTACCTCGAGCGCGGCTCGGACGATCTCGACGGCTTCGAGTTCCTGACGATGGCCGAGGCCGGCGAGGTCGGCCACTGGTCGGTGCTGCAGGAGCTGAACAAGCAGGCCAAGCACCCGGGCGTGCGCAAGCTGATCGGCACGCATCTCCCGATCCAGAAGCGCCATCTCAAGGACGTGATGTCCGCGAGCGTGAAGCTGGCGGCGAAGGAGGACGCGAACGCGCCGGCGTAGGTTCGCGCTCTACTGGTGCGCGAGGGGGTCTAGAGGAGTGCCGGCTCGGCCGGTGCTTCGCCCGTGGTGGCGAACGTGATGCCCTCGCGGGCGAGCGCCACCTGGACTTCCTCGCGCGCCTTGTAGATCCGCCACTTCACCGTGGCGAGCGTCACTTCGAGCGAGTCGGCGATCTCGGTGTACGAGAGCCCGACGACGTCCCGGAGGAGGAGCGCCATCTTCAGGTCGACGCTCAGCTGCTCGACCGCCCGCCAGACTGCGTCGATCGCCTCGATCCGTTCGAACGGCGCGTCGACGACTTCGAGCGGCGGGATGTCCTCGAGGTTCACGACCGCACGCGGCCGACGCTCGAGGGCGCGCAGCTCGTCGAGCACGCGGTTCTTCGTCACCTGGAAGAGCCACGTGGTGAAGCGACATCGGAGGGAGAAGCTCGGCAGACCCTGGTAGACGCGGAGGAAGACCTCCTGCGTCAGATCTTCTGCGAGCGAGCGATCGCCCACGAGCCGAAGCACGTAGTTGTAGACGGGAAGCTCGTACGCACGGACGATGAGCGAGAAAGCTCGCTCATCTCCTCGCTGGGCCTTCCGCAGGACGCCGAGATCAGGCTGGGGCAGCGACAAGTGGGCCGGAGTATAGCGCCGAGATCCTCAAATGGAAGGTCCCGTTTTCGCCGTAGCGCACAAGTCGCCTCCCGTCATCTCGGACGGAGTGTCCAAACCCAGGAGCCGCAGGGCCGTAGGGGCTAGATCGGAGAGTTCGCCCCCTTCCTTGAGCGCGCAATCGAGGGACGTGATGACGAGAGGCACCGGGTTCGTCGTGTGGGCGGTGAATGGGCTGACGCCGTCTGGCTCGAGCATCGTCTCGGCGTTGCCGTGGTCGGCCGTGATCAGACACACACCGCCCGCTGCCCGGGTGGCTTCGACGACCACGCGGAGGCACTCGTCCGTCACCTCGACGGCCTTCGTGACGGCTGGAATCGAGCCGGTGTGGCCGACCATGTCCGGGTTCGCGAAGTTGATCACCGCGAAGCGGTAGCCGTCGCCGATCTCGGCGGCGAAGCGGGCCGCAACCTCGCGGGCTGACATCTCCGGCTTGTGGTCATAGCTCGGGACGTCGCGTGGGCTCGGGACCAGGATGCGGGTCTCGCCGGGCCACTCGTCCTCGACGCCGCCGTTGAAGAAGTACGTGACGTGCGCGTACTTCTCGGTCTCCGCGACGTGGAGCTGGCGGGCTCCGGCGGCAGCCAGCGTCTCCGCCAGCGTCCACCGGACCTCCTGCTCGCCGAACGCGACGGGCACGTCGAAGTCGGACGAGTAACTCGTCATCGTCGTCACGTCGAACCCTTCGTCGAGGAGCTTGGCCGCCAGCTGCCGGCCTCGGTCGGGACGGAAGTTGAAGAGGATCGCCGCATCGTCCGGCCCGAGCGCCGGACGGCCTTCGACCACGATCGGCTCGAGGAACTCGTCGGTCACGCCCGCGTCGTAGCTCGCTTGCACATTGCGCAACAAGCTTTGTGCCGGCACATGTGTACCCATGTGCCGGGTGATGGAATCGAACGCTCTTTGCGTACGTTCCACGCGCTTGTCGCGGTCCATCGCCCAGTACCGCCCGACGACCGTCGCAAGCCGGTCGAGCGGCAGCTCTGCGAGATCGGACACGGCCGACGTCGGCGAGACATCGCGCCCGTCGGTGAAGGCGTCGATCCACGTGCGCTCCTCCATCCCGAGTCTGCGTGCCAGCTCGAGTAGCGCCTGCAGGTGGTCGATGTGCGAGTGGACCCCTCCATGCGAGACCAGCCCGAGCAGGTGCACGTCCCCGCCGCGCGCGCGCGCCCGCTCGAACGCGCCAATGAGCGCCGAGTTCTCGAAGAGCGAGCCGTCGCGGATCGCGACGTTCACGCGCTGGAGATCCTGGAAGAGGATCCGGCCCGAGCCGATCGTGAGATGGCCGACCTCGGAGTTGCCCATCTGGCCCTCGGGCAACCCAACCGCCTCGCCCGAAGCCTTCAGCGTCGTGTGCGGGAACTCGCGCCAGAGCTGATCGAAGACCGGCGTCCGCGCGAGCTCGACCGCGTTGCCGGGTCCCGGCAGGCGCGCAGCCCCAGCCGTCGAGAATGACGAGCGTTACGAGGTCGATGCTGCTCGGCAAATCGCTGCGAAGGAGTCGGGGTCGAGCGAGCGCGCCGCCGACGAGGGCACCGTCGACAGACGTCTGCGACAGGAGCTCCGCGGCGTTCTCGGGCTTGACCGAGCCGCCGTAGAGCACGGGCCGGTCGAGCAGCCCCTTGATGAACGCGTGCGCCTCCTCCGCCGTCTCCGGCGTCGCGGTCTTGCCGGTTCCGATCGCCCACACCGGCTCGTACGCGATCACGAGTCGTTCGTGCGCGCCGGCCGCGAAGGAGATCGCCTCGACCTGGATCTTGAGCACGAGCTCGGTGTCCCCGGACTCGCGCTGCTCGAGCGTCTCGCCGACGCACGCGATCACGCCGAGTCCTGCCTCGAGCGCGGTCCGTGCTCGGCGCGCGACCATCTCGTCGCTCTCGCCGAAGAGCTGCCGCCGCTCCGAGTGGCCGACGAGCGCACCCTGCACCCCGAGCTCCAGGAGCATCTCGGGCGAGACCTCGCCCGTATAGGGGCCGCTCGCTTCCCAGTGCACGTTCTGGGCATAGATCGTCTGCCCTGTCTCGACGGCGGCGCGCCAGGGAGACATACGGCGGGCAGAAGACGACGTCGACGCCTTCCGGCGCCTCGAAGCCGCTGAAGAAGGCACGCGCCTCATCCGGGCCTTTGAACATCTTCCAGTTGCCTGCGATCAGCATCTCGTCAATTCTCCGGGATCGCGGCCGACGACCCGGGAGCTCCTGGCCCTCGAGCAGCTCCAGCGACGCGCCGCCGCCGGTCGAGACCCACGAGATCTGCTCGTCGAGACCGAGCTCGTTCACCGCCCGGACGGAGTCGCCGCCGCCGACGACCGTGTAGCCCTCGACCGAGGCGACGGCCTGCGCCACGACCTTCGTCCCCTCGGCGAACTGCTCCCACTCGAAGACACCCATCGGGCCGTTCCAGAACACCGTCCTCGCAGCGCGGATCCGGCGGGCGAAGTCGGCGCGCGAGTCGGGACCGATGTCGAGCCCGAGCCAGCCCGCCGGAAGCGCGTCGAACGGCGACGACCTGAGTCTCCGCATCGGCCTCGAACGCGCTCGCCGCGACAACGTCCGTCGGCAGCACGACCGGGAAACGGAAGCGGGTTCTCGTCTCGCAGCTCCTCGGCCATCTTGCCGCCGACGAGCACCTCGTCCGCACGCCCGCCGAGGTTCTTCAGCACTCCCAGCTTGTCCTCCACCTTGGCGCCGCCGGTGACCGAGCAGGAAAGGCCGCTCGACCTCGCCGAGCAGGCGTCCGAGGTGCTCGAGCTCTGCGAGCAGGAGGAGACCCGCGTAGGCCGGCAGGAGCTGCGCGACCCCGACCGTCGAGGCGTGCGCACGGTGAGCCGAGCCGAACGCGTCGTTGACGAAGAGGTCGCATCCTTGTGCAAGCTCGCGGGCGAACTCGGGGTCGTTCTTCGTCTCGCCGGGGTGGAAGCGGGTGTTCTCGAGCACTTCGATCCGCTCGTCCGGAACGAGCGAGCGCAGGTGCTCCCGCACGGGCTCGATCCGGAATGCGGGATCCTCGCCCTTCGGCCGGCCGAGGTGCGAGCAGACGCGGATCCTGCTCGCGTCGCGCTCGAGCAGCAACTCCAGCGTCGGCAGCGCGGCACGGATGCGCGTGTCGTCAGCGACCTTGCCGTCCTCGAGCGGGACGTTCAGGTCCGCCCGCACGAGCACGCGCTTGCCTTCGACGTCCGCGTCGCGGACGGAGCGCGGCAGCCTCATTCGGACGCGGGGAGCTCCTGGAAGAGCTCGAGCAGATTGCCGGACGGGTCGCGGATATAGGCGACGCGGCCGCCCCACTCCGGCTGGTCCTGCGGGGCCTGCACCACGTACTCGCGCAGGCGCTCAACCGCCGCGTCGACGTCGTCGACCTCCAGCACGGCGAGGGTCGAGTCCCCGGGCTCGCGCAGATCGACAACCTCACCCTGCCCGGACCGCACGAAGATCGCGATCGAGCCTCCGTCCGTGGCGAACGACGCGTAGCCGCTCGACTCGTCGCCGAAGCCGGCTCCGAGCCCCAACTCGTCGCGGTAGAAGCGGAACGCGGCGCCGAAGTCGTCGACGAGCAGTCTCACCTGCGAGAACTTCATCAGAGCAGCTTGCCGATCAGATCGACCAGCCGGCACGAGTAGCCCCACTCGTTGTCGTACCAGCCGAAGACCTTGACCATGCTTCCGTTCACCATCGTCAGCTGGCTGTCGAAGATGCACGAATAGGGCGAATGCTGGATGTCCGTCGAGACGAGCGGATCCTCGGAGTACTGGAGGACGTCGCTGAGCGGGCCGGACGAGGCGGCGCTGCGGAACGCCTCGTTGACCTCCTCTACGGTCGTCTCGCGCGAGAGTCGGACGACGAGGTCGGTGACCGAGCCGGTCGGCACCGGGGCGCGAACCGAGATGCCGTCCACCTTCCCCTTCAGCTCCGGCAGGACGAGCCCGATCGCCCGTGCCGCGCCGGTTGAGGTCGGGATCAGGTTGATCGCGGCTGCCCGGGCGCGGCGGAGATCCTCGTGCGGCATGTCCTGCAGCCGCTGGTCGGCGGTGTAGGCGTGAATCGTGGTCATGAAGCCCTGCTCGATCGTGAATCCGTCGTGCAGCACCTTCGCGAGCGGCGCGACGCAGTTCGTCGTGCACGAGGCGTTGGAGATGATCTGGTGCGCGTCGCCGTCGTAGGTGTCGTCGTTGACGCCGAGGACGATCGTGATGTCGGGATCGGTGGCGGGCGCAGAGATCACGACCTTCTTCGCGCCGGCGTCGAGGTGCTTCTGCGCGCCGTCGCGCTTCGTGAAGAAGCCGGTCGACTCGAGCACCACGTCGACTCCCAGATCACCCCACGGGATCGCAGCCGGGGTCGCGTTCCGAGAGGAGCTTGATCTCCTCCCCGGCGGCGTGGATCGCGCCGTCCCGAGCCTCGACCTCGCCGTCGAGCGGTCCGAGCGTCGAGTCGTACTTGAGCAGGTGCGCCATCGTCTTCTCGTCGCCGAGGTCGTTCGCGGCGACGATCTCGATGTCCGCCTTGCGCTCGAGCTGCGCCCGGAAGAAGTTCCGCCCGATCCGGCCGAAGCCGTTGATGCCCACACGAATCGCCATTCGCTCCTCTTCCTCCTGCGCTAGGTCGGTTGCCGGGGCCGAGTCTAGATTGCCAGCGGGTATTTCCCGCGCAGATACCGCAGGTACGGCTCCGGGTCGAGCCCACCGCCGGTGATCCGCTCGACCATCTCGCGCGGCGTGTACTTGCGGCCGTGCTGCCAGAGGTTCTCGTGCAGCCAGTCGGAGAGCGCGCCGAACTCGCCTTGCTCGAACTGGTCGTGCAGGTCCGGCACAGCGGCGTTGACCTTCTCCCACAGCTGACCCGAGATCACGTTGCCGAGCGCGTAGGTCGAGAAGTAGCCGATCGCGCCGACGGCCCAGTGCATGTCCTGGAGGATGCCGAGCGCATCGTTCGGAGGCTCGACGCCGAGATAGTCCTTCATCCGCTGGTTCCAGATCTCGGGCAGTTCCTCGAGGTCGATCGTGTCGGCGAGGAGCTCCTGCTCGAGCTCGAAGCGAAGGATGATGTGGAGGTTGTAGGTGGCCTCGTCGGCCTCGACCCGGATCAGCGAGGGCTCGACCCAGTTGACGGAGCGGTACCAGTCCTCGAGCTCGACGCTTGCCGAGCGCCTCCGGGAACGCGCTCTTCAGCTGCGGGTAGAAGTGCCGCCAGAACGGGAGGCTGCGGCCGACCATGTTCTCCCACATGCGGCTCTGCGACTCGTGCAGGCCGAGCGAGGCGCCGTGCGCAAGCGGAGTGCGTTCGAGCTCGCGTGCGACGCCGTGCTCGTAGAGGCCGTGCCCGCACTCGTGCATCGTCCCGAAGAGCCCGTCGAGGTTGTCTTCGAAGTAGCGCGTCGTCAGGCGGATGTCGGTGATCGCGATCGAGGACGCGAACGGGTGGACTGCGGTGTCGAGGCGCCACTCCGACGGGTCGAAGCCGAAGCGCTCGATCACCTTCAGCTCGAACTCCTTCTGCCGCTCGATCGGGAAGCTCGCGCCGCGGACTGGGCGTTCTCCCTCTGCGCGGGCGGCGGCGACCAGCGGAACCTGCTCTTCCTTCAGCCGCGCGAAGACGGCACGCACCTCGGCCGTCTTCATGCCGGGCTCGAAGTCGTCGAGCAGGACGTCGTACGGCTCGTCGTAGTCGTCGAAGCACTCGACGTACTGGCGGCGCAGGTCGAAGTTGTTGCGGAGGGCGGGCAGGAACTGCGAGAAGTCCGAGTCCTGCCGCGCCTTGACCCACACGGGCATCGCCAGGGAGGCGGCGCGCGACATCTCACCGCGCAGCTCGGCCGGCACGCGGCGCGCCTTCTCCCAGTCGCGGCGGACGAGCCGGATCAGGCTCGCCTCGTACGAGTCGTACGGCTGCGACTCCTCGAAGCCGGACAGCGTGTCGAGCAGCCGCCCCATCTCGTCGGAGGTGAGCGCCTCGTGCGAGATCCGGTTGAGGGTCGCGAGCTGCTCGGCGCGGACGCCGGCGCCTCCGGGCGGCATCTTGACCTGCTGGTCCCAGCCGAGGAGCGACGACGTGCGGCCGAGATCCTCGATCTCGCTGACGCGCTCCTTGAAGTCGGTGAAGGCGGCGCTCATGGACCGCAACCGTACAGCGCCGTGCCATTCCAGCGCAGCACGGTCGGCAAGCCGGTCAGAGTCGCTGGTCACCGAACCCGGGAGCGAAGCGACCCTTCAGGGGTCTTGGCGCGGATCGGAGTCCGCTCCCGCGGAAACGCGCACGACTCGTCATCGAACCCGGGAGCGAAGCGACCCTTCAGGGGTCTTGGCGCGGATCGGGATCTGCTCCCGCAGATCCCGTTCCTGGTTGCGCCCTAAAAAGAACAGGCGGGCAGGAGGGGGAGCTCCGAGGACGACCTCCCCCTCCACGTGCCGTGCTCTGGTGCCAACGACGGACGGGGTCTGAATCCGCCGACGGACGAGCACGGACCCGCCACGTCAAGACTAGGACAATTCGCCGTTTTAGTCACGCGCGCGACAAGTCGGAAATGGCGTGCTTCAGCGGGTTGCAAGCTCCTGGAGTTTTCGGAGCCGGCGGTGCGCGGACGCTTTCGTCGTCGGCGGCTCGCAGCGTGCCGCCAACTCGCGCAGGGGCAGGGTCGGGTGCCGGAGGCGAAGCCGCGCGATCTCGTGCAAGCGGTCCGGCAACCGCTCGAGCGTGCCTGCCGCCTGGAGAGAGCGCACCGCCTCGAGCTGTTCGTGCGCAGCGCGGCTCGTGCGGACGAGATTGGCGTGATCGGCGTTTGCCAGCCGGTTCGCTTCGCTGCGAGCAGCCGCGATGACCGAGCGCTCCTCGAAAGCGAGAACCGTGTCTCCCGCTCCGGCGGCGCTCAGCACCGCTTCGATCGAGTCGAGCCCCTTTGCGTAGGCAACGGCGTGGCGGCCGCGGTCGAGGACGCTCAGCTGCGCATCGCCGGCAGCCGCGACCGTCGCGCAGGAACTCAGCACCCTCCAGCGAGGTCGTCCGCAGCTCGAGATGCGGCCTCTTCGGCCCGGAGAGCGAGCCGCCGCCGAGGAGGGCTCCGCGAAGGTAGGCGCCGCGGCAGCAGGCACGGCCGACGACTCGCTTCGGCGGTCGCTCGACGGGCGCGTGGCGGGCATCGAGGACTCCCGCCTCCACGAGCAGCGCCAGCGCGGGCTCGTCCCCGGTGATGTGCAGCTGGTAGCGGGTTGCGCGGTCGAAAGAGCGGCGGCTGTAGGTGCGGATCTCGGAGTGGATCCCGAGCTCGCGCAGGAGCGAGAAACCGCGGCGGGCGATCGCTGCCGTGGCCAGGTCGAGATGAAGCGAGATCTCACCGCGGCCACGCAGGTGGATGCTTCCGGCCGAGTGGAAGAGCGCCGAGATCTCCGCCAGGCGGCAGCACCCGCGCTTCGGCGCGATCGCCGCGAGCTCCGACCGGAGGTCGTCGGAGAGGGTCACTGTGTCCACCCCTCGAGCCGAAGCAGCCGGCGCTTGTACTCGACCCCGAGCGAGCCGTAGCCGCCGATCCCGGCCGCGGCGACGACGCGGTGACACGGGACGAAGAGCGAGAAGCGGTTCTCGGCGCAGAACGTCCCGGCAGCGCGCGCCGCCCGCTGCCGGCCGGCGAGAGCCGAGAGCTCGCCGTAGCTGACGACCTCGCCCCACGGGACGTTCCGGAGCGTCTCGGCGAGCGCTTCCTGGAACGGTGTCGCCCAGTCGCTGTCCAGCGGCACGTCCGCAAACGAGACGCGCTCGCCCCTGAAATAGCTGTGGATGGATTCGAGCAGTTCGGCCACGAACCCGTCACCGTCCCGTAACGACTCTCCCGATAGCGTTTCAGTAGGGACACCCGGGGTGCCCCTGGGGGTCGGTTTGGGGTGTGTTCTGGGACAGGGCGCCGTGCAGCCGCACGCCGGGGGTCGGCGGGTCGTGCGCGACCACCACGTGACCGTCGCCGATCCACAGCTCCCCGACTCCCCAGCCCTCGACCTCGTAGGGATGCCGCGTCACGCGCATCGACCCGACTCTACAATCGCGCCGTGAGCGCACCGGGAATCTTCAGACCGCCGACAGCCCGTCAACGAGCCCGTCCGCTCGTACGCGCCCGGCACGCCCGAGCGTGAGGAGCTGCGCGTCCGGCTCGCGCAGATGGAGCGGCGAGCGGATCTCGATCCCGATGGTGATCGGCGGCAAGGAGGTCGAGACGAAGGAGACGACCCAGGCGGTCATGCCGCACCGCAAGGAGCACGTCCTCGCAGACGTTGCGAAGGGTGGCCCGGAGCACGTGCAGATGGCGATCGACGCCGCGCGCGACGCGCACGCCGACTGGTCGCGGCTGCCGTGGGAGGAGCGCGCCTCCGTCTACCTCCGCGCGGCCGAGCTCCTCGCCGGCCCGTGGCGCTCGACGCTCGTCGCCGCGACGATGCTCAACCAGTCGAAGACCGCCCACCAGGCCGAGATCGATGCCGCCGCCGAGCTGATCGACTTCTGGCGCTTCAACGTCGAGTTCATGTTGCGGATCTACTCGGAGCAGCCGGCCTCGTCGCCGGGCGTCTGGAACCGGATGGAGTACCGGCCGCTCGAAGGCTTCGTCTTCGCCGTCAGCCCGTTCAACTTCACCGCGATCGGCGGCAACCTCAGCGGCTCGCCCGCACTGATGGGGAACACCGTCGTCTGGAAGCCCGCGTCGAGCGCCGCGCTCTCCGCGCACTACACGCTGCAGCTGCTGCGGGAGGCAGGGCTCCCGGATGGCGTGATCAACCTCGTCTACGGCTCGGGCGCGACGATCGGCGACGCGGCCCTCGCAAGCCCCGAGCTCGCCGGCATCCACTTCACCGGCTCGACCCCCGTCTTCCAGAGCATGTGGAAGACCGTGGGCGCGAACATCGCGAACTACCGGAACTACCCGCGCATCGTCGGCGAGACCGGCGGCAAGGACTTCATCATCGCCCACCAGAGCGCGGACGTCGACGAGGTCGCGACGGCAATCGTGCGCGGCTCCTTCGAGTACCAGGGCCAGAAGTGCTCCGCCGCCTCACGCGTCTACGCGCCGAAGAGCATGTGGCCGGCGCTGAAGGAGCGCCTCACCGAGCAGGTCGCGGAGCTCCGGATGGGCGACGTCGCCGACTTCTCGAACTTCATGGGCGCGGTGATCGACAGCAGCTCCTTCAAGACGCAGAAGGAAGCGATCGACGAAGCCCGAGCCTCCGGCAAGGCCGAGATCGTGGTCGGCGGCGACTACGACGACAGCGAGGGCTTCTTCGTGAACCCGACCGTGATCGAGACCGAGGACCCGGGCTACCGCACGATGCACGAGGAGCTCTTCGGCCCGGTCGTCACGACGTACGTCTACGACGACAAGCGCTGGGACGACACGCTCAAGCTCGTCGACGAGGGAGCGCCGTACGCCCTCACCGGCGCCGTCTTCGCCGACGACCGCTACGCCGTCGAGGAGGCACACCAGGCGCTCCGCTACTCCGCCGGCAACTTCTACGTCAACGACAAGCCGACCGGCGCCGTCGTCGGGCAGCAGCCGTTCGGCGGCGGACGGGCATCGGGCACGAACGACAAGGCGGGCTCGATGTGGAACCTGATCCGCTGGGTCAGCCCCCGCACGATCAAGGAGACGTTCGTGCCGCCGACCGACTACCGCTATCCGTTCATGGGCTCCGACGGAGCCGACCGGCCGTAGCGCAGTAGCCTGCACGCGTGGGCGATGTCCTCCACGCGATCCGGGTCTTCTTCGAGTCCCTCGCCGCAGTCAAGTTCACCGCGCTCGGTCTCGCGGTCGCGTGCCACGTGCTGAAGACGATGTGCACGAGCCGCGCCTGGCGGAACACGATCGCCGCCGCGTATCCCGAGGAGGAAGTCCGCTGGCGCTCGATCTACGCCTCCTACCTCGCCGGCGTCGGCGTCAACGCGATCATCCCGGCCCGCGCGGGCGACGCCGTCCGGCTCTACCTCGCGCACCGCACCGTGCCCGCGCACCACCTACATCACGCTCGGGTCGACGCTGCTCGTCCTCTCCATCTTCGACACGGCGATGGCGCTCCTGATCTTCGCTTACGCGCTCACGCTCGGCGTTCTTCCCGGCATCGGCTCGCTCGGCAGCCTCCCCGGCTTCGACTTCGGCTTCTTCGTCTCGAACCCGGAGTTCTCGGCCGTGCTCCTGATCGCGCTGTGATCTTCGGGACGATCGGGTTCTTCTGGGTGCGGATCCACATCGACGAGTTCAAGGCAGCGCGTCGGCCAGGGCTTCGCGGTCCTCCGCGACCGCACCGAATACCTCCAGCACGTCGCGGTGTGGCAGGCCGGCGACTGGTTGCTGCGCTTCCTCGCGATCTGGTTCTTCCTCGACGCCTTCGGGATCCACCAGTCGATCCGGAACGTGCTCCTCGTCCAGGTGACGCAGAGCCTGGCCACGCTCGTGCCCATCTCCCCCGGCGGCATCGGCACTGAGCAGGCGTTCATCGTCTACGTCTTCAAGGGGTCGGTCTCGACCGCGAAGCTGCTCTCGTTCTCGGTGGGCATGAAGCTGACGTTGATCGTCACGAACGTGGCCCTCGGCTTCACGCGCGCTCTTCCTCATGCTCGGCCACACCGACTGGCGATCCATCGCCGGGAAGAAACCCGCGCCGGAGCCTGAGCCTCTAGCCGCGCCCGGTCTTGTGGAGCTGCGCGTAGATCGAGCTCGCCGTCTTCGCCGGCACGCCGGGCACGCCCTCGAGCTCCTCCTGGCTCGCCGCGAGCACGCTCTCGGTCGAGCCGAAGTGCTGGATCAGCGCCCGCCGCCGCACGGGGCCGACGCCCTCGAGCGTGTCGAAGAGCGACTCCTTCGCCCGCGCGGAACGGCGCTGCCGGTGGAAGTCGAGCGCGAAGCGGTGTGCCTCGTCGCGAACCCGCTGCAGCAGCTGCAGGCCGGCGCTGTGCGAGTCGAGCAGAATCGGATCGGGCCGGCCGGGGACGAAGACCTCCTCGATCCGCTTCGCGAGCGAGATCACCGCGACGCGCGGCAGCTCGTAGGCCTGCATCGCCGCGAGCGCGGCCGAGAGCTGGCCCTTGCCGCCGTCGATCACGACGAGATTCGGCGCGGTCGCGAAGCCCTCGTCGTACTCCTCGCCGGTGCCGGTGCTCACCCGCGCGAACCGGCGCGAGACGACCTCTGCCATCGCCGCGAAGTCGTCCTGGCCGTCGAGGCCGCGCACCCCGAACTTCCGGTAGTGCGCCTTCTTCGGCATCCCGTCCTGGAAGACGACCATCGAGCCGACGATCTCCTGGCCCTGGATGTTCGAGATGTCGAAGCACTCGATCCGCAAAGGCAGGCTCTCGAGGTTGAGCGCTTCGCGCAGCTCCTCCAGCGCCGCGACCCGGCGCAGGCGCTTCTGCTCCGAGACGAGGGTCTCCGAGTCGAGCGCGAGCTTCGCGTTCTGAGCCGCGAGCTCTGCGAGCCGCCGCTTCTCTCCCCTCGCCGGCGCCCGCACCTCGACGCGCGAGCCGCGGAGCTCGGAGAGGAACTGCTCGAGCGCCTCGAGCCCCGTGGCCTCGGTCGGGACGATGAGTTGCGGCGGGATCGACGGCGCGTTCCCGTAGTACTCGAGGCAGAACGCCTCGAGCACGGTCGTCACGTCCTGCCCCTCGACGTTCTCGAGGTGGAAGCCGTGCCGGTCGATCATCTTGCCGCCGCGAAGCGGGAAGACCTGCACGGCGGCCCGGTCGCCCTCGACGGCGATGCCGATCACGTCGATCGAGCCGGTCTCGCGCCGGTCGGCGCCCTGCTTCTCCGCCAGGTTCTCGATCGCGAAGAGCCGGTTGCGGTAGCGCGCGGCGTCCTCGAACCGCTCCTCCGCCGCCGCGTCGCGCATCTGCCGCTGGAGCTCGCGCACGATCGTGCGCGTGTCACCCGAGAGGAAGTTGATCACGCCCTCGATGATCTCGCCGTACGCCGCCTTCGAGATGTAGCTCCACGCAGGGTGCGTGGCAGCGCTGGATGTGGAAGTCGAGGCACGGGATCCCCGAGTGCCTGCCCGGCTTCGGGTCCTTCACACGGCCGGAACTGGAAGACGCGGTTGAGCACGTCGAGTGTCTCGCGCACCTTCTTCGCGTTGGCGTACGGGCCGAAGTAGAGGACGCCGCGCCGGTGCCGCTCGCGCGTGAACATCACGCGCGGGTAGTCCTCCTCGAGCGTGACCGCGATGTACGGGAACGACTTGTCGTCGCGGAGCCGGACGTTGAACGGAGGCCGGTAGCGCTTGACCAGGTTCTGCTCGAGGTGGAGCGCCTCGACCTCGGTCGCGGTGACGATCACTTCGAGGTCGGCGATCCTCCCGACGAGGTTCGGGATCGACGAACGAGTGTCCCCGCGCCCCGCCTGGAAGTACGAGCGCACGCGCGGCCGCAGCGACTTCGCCTTGCCCACGTAGAGCAGGTCGCCCTTCTCGTCGCGGAAGAGATAGACACCCGGCTTTGCGGGCAGGCGCTTCAGTTTCGGCTCGAGCTCGGGCACGCGAGCTAGCGTAGCCCCGTGCGTGGGGTCACCATCACGGTTCTGGCCGTGCTCTCGCTCGTCGGTTGCGGCGGCGATTCCTCCGGCAGCGGCGGCGATTCGTCCGGCGAAGGCTTCGTCGTCGGGCGCCGTCGACGACGTCGTCCGACAGCCGGGGCCGGCGTTCGACCAACTGCGTGAGGCCGGGTTCGGCGCAGTCGGGGTGACGAGCTTCTGGCAGCCCGGGCTCTCAGCACCAACACCCGAGGAGCTCGGCGTGCTCCGAGACGTGGCGGCCCGGGCGGACGGGACGCGGATCTTCCTCAGCGTCTACCACCCCGGCTCGGCGACAACGCCGCTGACAGCCGAGACACGGGCACAGTTCGCGTCGTACGTCGCGGCAATCGTCCGGGAGGTCCCCGAGATCCGCGACATCGTCGTCGGGAACGAGCCGAACCTGAACCGCTTCTGGCTTCCGCAATTCGACGAGGCCGGAAACGACGTGGCCGCGCCGGCCTACTTCGCGCTCCTGTCGGAGGCGTACGACGCCGCCAAGGAGGCCGATGAGGACGTCACGCATCTGGGGTGGCGCCCTCGGGCCCCGCGGCATCGACCGGCCCGGCACGGGTCGTGACACGCACTCGCCCGACGACCTTCATCCGCGACCTCGGCGAGGCCTACCGTGCGAGCGGCCGCCACGATCCGCCTCTCGACGGCTTCGCCTTCCATCCCTATCCGGCGAGCTCGAGCATCCCGCCCGACCGTCCGACCGAGCCGGCGTCGAAGTCGATCCTGCTCGCCGACTACGAGGAGAAGCTGGTGCCGTTGCTGGCGGAGGCGTTCGGCCGCGGCCTGCCCGTCCTCTACAGCGAGCTCGGCGTTGAGACGGTGATTCCGCCCGCGAAGTCGTCGCTCTACGAGGGCACGGAGCCGGGAAAGCCCGTCGACGAAGCGACCCAGGCCGACTACTACCGCCGCGCGATCGATCTCGCCTCCTGCCAGGAGGGCGTCGTCGGCCTGCTGCTCTTCCACTCGCACGACGAGCGGGCGCTCACCGGCTTCCAGTCCGGCGTCTACTACGTCGACGGAACGCCGAAGGCGAGCCTCGAGCCCATACGCGAGTCGATCAGAGGCAGTGCGTACGATGTGTCCGTGAGCACCCCCTCTCAGGGCCAGTACGTCGCGTACACGTTTCACAAGCTCGACCCCGCGTGGCGCCGTCTCCCGGCCGACGAGCGCACCGCGATGAAGGATGCCTTCGCGGATGTGATCGAGAGCTGGGGCGACCGCTTCGAGCACCTGCGCGCCTACTCCACGGCAGGCGTCCGGCCCGACTGTGACTTCTTCTTCTGGAAGATCACCGAGCGCTACGCGGACCTCGGCGAGCTCGGTGCAGCGCTGAACGGCACGCCGCTCGCCGGCTGGCTCGAGACGCCGTACAGCTATCTCGCGACGACGAAGGCCTCGCCCTACACGGAGGCACGAAGGCCCCGCAAGATCATTCCCAAGGGCTCCCCGTACCTGGTCGTCTATCCGTTCGTGAAGGTGCGGCCCTGGTACGCCCTGTCGCTCGAAGACCGGCAGCGCGCGATGGACGAGCACATCCGCATCGGGCGCGAGTTCGAGACGATCCACAATCACACGACGTACTCCTTCGGGATCGACGATCAGGAGTTCATGACCGCCTTCGAGTGCGACGAGCCGTCCGACTTCATGCACCTGATGCTGACGCTGCGCGAAAGCGAGGCGTCCGCCTACACCGAGCGCGACACGCCGATCTTCGTCGGTGAGGGCATGGCCGTCCGCGCCGCGCTCGACGCCCTCGACGGCGCCTCTGCGCACGTCCGCGCGTAGCTGTGCGGCGCGCAGCCCTCCTGGCCTTCGCCGTGCTCGCGCTCGCAGCCTGCGGCGGGGACGAGACGGCCACGCCGGAAGCTGCGCCCGCCGACGGCGTCCAGGAGCTCGCGAACGTCCTCGACCTGCGCGCGGCGTTCGAGGCGGACGCCGGCAAGCCGCGCGTGATCTTCCTCTTCTCCCCCACCTGAGGCACCTGCCTCGCCGGCGCCCGTTGGGTGCGGGAGAACATCCTCGACAAGGAGACGTCGAAGGACCTGCGGATCTACGCCGTCTGGCTGAACCAGCGCTCGACCGACGGGCGCGACGAGATCGACGAGTCGATCCTCGCCGACCCGCGCGTGACGCAGTACTGGGACGGGGAAGGCATCACCGGCACGTACTTCGCCGAGACCGATCTGGGCGGGCTCGGCTTCTCGGGCTTCGTCTACGACGTCTACTACGTCTTCGGCAGCGACGCAGCGTGGGCGGACGAGCCGGCGCCCCTGGCCGCCTCGGGCGCGCCGGTGCTCTTCAAGGGCGAGGAGCTGCTCGCCGCGCTGCGTGCTCAGCTGTAGCGGTGCTCCTCGCGCCAGATGCGCACGACTGCGTAGGCGCAGGCGCCGAGGACGAGGAAGAACGCGAGTGCGTCAGGGCCTGAGGGGCTGAGACCGATGAAGGCGCCGATGTCGACCACAGCGAGGATGATCGCGGCGTAGAAGACGTTCCGGCTCCGGTCGTTCCAGGCCTCGATGTCGCTCCGCCTTTCCCGCCACATCAGGAAGAGGAAGAACGCGATCGCGAGGAAGAACGCGATCTTCAGCAGGCCGCCGACGGTCGCGAGCACCGGCTCGAGCGAGAGCACCACGACGACGAGCGCGATCAGCCCGATGATCAGGAATCCACGTATCGCCGTGTGCTCGGAGAAGAAGCGCCTCATGCTGGTCCCGTCATGAATGCTCGCACGGCGAGCGCCGCCGCGAGCAAGGAAGTGCCCGCGAACCAGAGCAGCCGTTTCGGTCCCTGAGCCGGCGCGTACATCCAGGGCACGAGAATCGCGCCCAGCGAGAGCGAGCCGTAGACGTAGTGGAGCTCGTCGCCGGCCTTCCGGTCGTCTGACAGGAGCAGGAGCCCGAGCCCCACCTGGGCGACGAGCAGCGTCTGGGCGAGCGCGAGCAGGTTCGCGAGCAGCCGCCCCGCCCCACGCCGGCGCCAGTAGACGAGACCGCCGACGAGCGCCGCGAGTGCCGGCACGCCCACCACCATGAAGGCGAGAATCTCGTGGGCGGTTAGCATCGCGTCGCACCCTAGCGAGAGGAGATCAGGTGGTCGAGGAAGGTAAGACGGCGCCGGACTTCGAGCTCCACAGCGAAACCGGAGAGACCGTGAAGCTCTCCGACCTGCGCGGCAAGCCTGTCGTCCTCTACTTCTATCCCAAGGACGACACGCCCGGTTGCACGGCTCAGGCGTGCGGGATCCGAGACGCCTGGGGCGAGTTCGAGTCGCGCGGCGCGGTCGTGCTCGGTGTCAGCCCCGACAACGAGGGCTCGCACCTCGAGTTCAAGGAAAAGTACGGCCTGCCGTTCAGCTTGCTCGCAGACACCGACCACAAGACCGCCGAGGAGTACGGCGTGTGGGTCGAGAAGAACTACGGCGGCAAGACCTACATGGGCGTCGAGCGATCGACCTTCGTGATCGACGCGGACGGCAACGTCGCGAAGGAGCTGCGGCGGGTGAAGCCCGACACTCATGCCGACGACGTGCTGGCGGCGTTGCCCTCGCAGTAGTGCTTCCACCCCATCTGGCCGAAGCGATCGAGCGGCTTGTCACGCAGGCGGGCGGTTCCGTCGAGGCGGAGGTCGAGCGGCTCTCGGCCGCCTACCGCAGCGAGGACCGGGCCCGTGCGGCGAGCAGCCGCCCCGCGGTCGCCGCCTATCTCGCGTACCGCGCGCCGGCGACGTTCGCAGCGGCAGCGGCGGTCTTCCGCCAGGTGCAGCGGCAGCGGCCGGATTGGGCACCACGATCGTTGCTCGACGTCGGCGCCGGCCCGGGCGTCGCTGCCTGGGCGGCGGTCGCCGCCTGGCCGACGCTGGAGCAGCTGACGCTCGTCGAAGCGGAGCCGGAGATGATCGCGGCGGGACGTGAGTTGACGCCCGCCGCGCGCTGGGTGCAGGCGGATGTCTCCGCTGCGCGAGGTCCGGCTGATCTCGTTCTCGCGTCGTACGTGCTCGGAGAGCTGTCGGATCCGGTTGCGTCGCTTCTGTGGGAGCAGACGACCGACACGATCGCATTCGTGGAGCCGGGCACTCCGGCCGGCTATCGCCGGATCCTGGACGCGCGGGCCGCGACGATCGAGGCGGGCGGCTTCACTGTCGCGCCGTGTCCGCACGACCTCCCGTGCCCACTACCGCAGGACGACTGGTGCCACTTCGGCGTCCGTCTCCCCCGCTCCAGGCTCCACCGCCGCGCGAAAGGCGTCGAGCTTGGCTACGAGGACGAAAAGTTCTCGTACGCGGTGCTCAGCCGCGAGCCGGTCGCAAAGGCCGCCGCCCGGATCATCCGGCAACCGCAGGTGCGCTCGGGACACGTCAACCTGGTCACGTGCGAGCCGGACGCGATCCACACGCGAACGGTCAGCCGCAAGCAAGGCGTGCTCTACAAGGAAGCAAGAGGCGCCGCCTGGGGAGACGCTATCGACCTCGCACCCGCGCCACGGCCCTGAGGCCGTCGGACGCGCGCAACCCCACGATCACCTCTTGCTCGCCGACGGTCGTGACGAGATCGATCTCATCGCCTGCGTCGACCGGCTCGCGGTAGTCGAGTTCCGCCACGAGCGGCCGCGCAACATCGAAGGTGCTCCGGGCCAGCGCGTGCTCGACCGCCTGCCAGTAGATCGCATTGTTCAGGTGTCCGTGCGGATCGATATCGGTGGCACGCAGAGGCCAGCGCACCGACGGCGCCTCGGGCGGAGGGTCCGGTAACTCGAGCTTCGTCGACACCCTCCGGCCACCGGTCGCGTCGCCGTAGATGCCGAAGCCCTCGATCCTGGCCGGTCGCTGGTCGGGGCCGAGGTGGATCCACACGCTGTCGACCTCCGCCCACCCTCCTTCGTCGCCGGTGAGCGACCAGCGCCGCCCGGCTGCGATCGCGGCGAGGCCGCTGCACCACGTCATGAGCTCCACTGCGCGGTCCTGCAGAAACGGCTCGTGGATGTCGATCCGGATTCGCCGCACAAACCACAGATGGGACGGCGTCCCCCAGCCGGTCTCCTGGACGTCATCGATCGCGACGTCCTGAAGCAGGCGCGCCAGCGCGTCGAGCCGGACCCGGCCGTGCGGATCGACGTCGGCGAGCCGCACACGCCGGCGCGCCGAGAACGTCCGCCCACGCGACGGGATCGGGATCGCTGGATCGAGCACCCCGGCGAGCCTATCCAGGAGCCTGCGATGCGGATGAGAGGACTTGAACCTCCACGCCCCGAAGGGCACACGGACCTGAACCGTGCGCGTCTACCAATTCCGCCACATCCGCGCGGAGCGACAGTCTAGCCGGAGCCGTCGACCCCAAATGGGGCATGGCAGCCGCACGATCTGGGGGATTTTCGCGGCGCCTCCGGTTGCCGACGACACCATCGTGCGCCTCGAGAAGAGAGAAAAAGGACGGCGGAGCACCGTCTTCGGGGTGATCGGCGTCGTCTGGGGTGGCCTGATCATCGCGAAGGTGCTCCTGCACGGACTCCCCAGTGGAACCAACCCGTACGGCTCGGGTCAGCTTGCAGCCTTCGTGTTTGCGTTCGCCCTCGTCGGCGCCGGTGTCTGGGAGCTTCGAAAGTCGTAGACAGCGCGCGGTGACCGCACCACAGCACGTAACACGATTTTCATACGTCTGACCTACGATGACGGCCGTGCTCGGGGTCTCCTCATCTGCGTGCTCTGCCTGCTTGCGCTCGCCACGGGCGCGGCGCGTGCGGGCGAGCAACCGGCGTCCGGCGAGCTCGTCGAGGTCGTCGTCGGTCTTTCGCAGCAGCCGCTCGGAGTAACCCGCTGGAAAGCGGGACGGCAGCTCCAGTCGCGCACGCTCGTCTCGGCGCAGAACCGCGTCGCCGACACGATTGCGACACAGCTTCCCGAGGCGCAGGTTCGGTGGCGCTACAAGCTCGTCGCGAACGGAATGGCTGTCGTCGTGCCTCGCTCGCAGCTCGACCGCCTCACGGCTCTCCCGGGCGTCGCCAAGGTCTATCCGAGCGTCCGCTACCGACCGCAGCTCGACCGCAGCACGCTGCAGATCGGCGCGCCGACACTCTGGGGCCCCGGGCTCGAGAACGCCGGCCAGGGGATGAAGATCGCGATCATCGACGAGGGGATCGACCAGCGGCATCCGTTCTTCTCGCCGGCCGGGTACACCATGCCCGCCGGGTACCCGAAGGGCCAGACCGCGTACACGACGGCAAAGGTGATCGTGGCACGCGCGTTTCCGCCGGCTCGGCCGACGTGGAAGAACGCGTCCAAGCCGTTCGACACGGAGTTTTCGTCGCACGGGACCCACGTCGCGGGCATCGCCGCCGGTAATGCCAACACTCTCGCCGCGGGAACCCGCATCTCCGGCGTCGCACCGCGCGCGTACCTCGGCAACTACAAGGCGCTGACGATTCCCACCGATGCCGACGTGGGCCTCGACGGCAACTCCCCGGAGCTCGCGGCGGCGATCGAGGCGGCCGTCGCCGACGGCATGGACGTGATCAACATGTCGCTCGGAGAGCCTGAGATCGAGCCCTCCCGCGACATCGTGGTCCAGGCACTCGCAGCAGCGGCTCGCGCGGGCGTCGTCTCCGTTGTCGCCGCCGGCAACGACTTCACCGACTTCGGCCGCGGCTCGATCGGCTCGCCGGGCTCGGCGCCGGATGCGATCACCGTCGGCGCCGTCTCGACGTCCCGGGACGGACCGGACGACGTCGTCGGATCGTTCTCGTCGAGCGGGCCGACCCCGCTCTCGCTGCGTCTCAAGCCGGAGGTGAGCGCGCCCGGCGTCTCGATCTTCTCCGCCGCGCCCGGCGACGCGTACTCGACGTTGTCCGGGACGAGCATGGCGGCCCCGCACGTCGCGGGTGCGGCGGCATTGCTCCTCCAGCGGCACCCGACGTGGACGCCGGCGCAGGTGAAGTCGGCGCTCGCGTTGACCGGAGACCCCGCGTGGGCCGACGATAAGCGGACCAAGGAGTTGGCGACCGTGCGCGCCGGCGGCGGCGTCGTGAATCTGCCGCGCGCCGACAACCCGCTCGTCTTCGCCGCTCCCGTCGCTCTCTCGTTCGGTCTCGTCGCACCGACGGCCACCCAGACACAGCAGGTGGAGCTCACGGACGCGGGCGGCGGTGCAGGGGTGTGGGCCGTCTCGCTCGCCGTCCAGTCCGCACACCCCTCGGTGGCTGTCTCGGTTCCGCCCACGGTGACGGTGCCCGGCCAATTGCCGGTCACGGTGACGACGACGAAGGCCCCCGACGCGGAGGCGACGGGATACATCGTCCTCACCCGCGGTGCCGAGAAGCGCCGCATCCCCTACTGGTTCCGGACCGGAGCGGCCGGGCTGGCGAACGCGAAGACGACGCCGCTCCGGCGCGCGGGCACGTACTCGTCGACCACCAAGGGCGGCACCGTGCGCGTCACGAGCTACAGCTACCCCGAGTCGCACTCGAGCCTCGGTTTCTCGTCGAAGCTGCCCGGTCCAGAGCGCGTCTTCCGGCTTGTGCTCGGGCGGCCCGCGACGAACTTCGGCGTCGTCATCACGAGCCGCGCAAAAGGGGTGCGTGTCGAACCGAGGATCGTGCACGGCGGCGACGAACGCCGCCTGACCGGCTACGCCGCGCTGCCGTTCAACCTGAACCCGTACCTCCGCATCTTCGGCGACCCGGTGCTCGCCGCCGGGACGATCCTCCCCGCCGCCGGCACCTACGACATCGTCTTCGACAGCCGTTCCGTTGCAAGCGCCGGAAAGTTCGCGTTCCGTTTCTGGCTCAACGACTCGACGCCACCTGCAGTCGCCCTGACGACGAAGCGCGTCAAGCGCGGCACTCCGCTGAGGGTGGCGGTCACGGATCGTGGCGCCGGCGTCGACCCGGCCTCGCTGGTCGTCCTGGTCGACGGCAGCGAGCGTCGCGGCAGCCTGGCGGGTAGCACGGTTCGGGTGCCGACCACGTCACTCGCCAAGGGCCGGCATACGCTGCGTTTCCAGGTCTCCGACTACCAGGAGACGAGGAACATGGAGAACGTCGGCCCGATCCTGCCGAACACCCGCATCCTGCGAGACGACCTTCGTCGTCAGCTGAACGACAATCCGCTGTCGGAGCCCCCGCGTAGTCATCCGTGAGTCCCGACACGGAGGCGCCAAAGTGAGTACCCGACGGTTGGTTGCAAGCGCTGCGGCGCTACCGGTGATCCTGGCAGCGGGCATCTGGACCGGCCTCGGCGGTGCGGGTCTCGGCACCGAGAGCGCCGCACCCACGGGATTCACAGCACGACTCAACGCAGCGCAGGAGGTTCCGAAGCCGAAGGGCGTGAAGCTAGGCGCCCAGGGCACGTTCACCGCAGCGCTCGTGCGTAGCGGCGCGGGCGGGAGCCTCTCCTGGAAGCTGACCTTCCAGACGCTGTCCGGCAAAGCGACGGCGTCCCACATCCACGTGGGCGCACGCGGCCGCGCCGGTGGCGTGAAGGTCTCGCTGTGCGGCCCCTGCCGAACCGGCTCGCGGGGCTCCGCCAGGGTCGATGCCAAGACGATCTCCGCGCTGCTGGCTGGGACGGCCTACGTGAACGTTCACACCGCCCGGAACGCCGCCGGCGAGATCCGCGGCCAGATCGTGAAGACTGCGAAGCCTCCTCAGGTGCCACCGCCGACGACGACTGACGCGACGACGACGGGGACGACGACGGGCTACACCGACACGTACCGGTAGCGCTCCGAACCTAGCTGCGGTGGTCCTTCTCCTCGATCGTCGGGAGGTCGGCGAGATCGCGCTGGACGCTCTCGGCGAACTCCTCCTCCTCGGAGCGAATCAGCTTCAGACTCGCCTTCCGCTTCTTGCGGTCGCGGGCCTTGCGTGCCTCACCGCCGGCGATCTTCGCCGTGACGCCGCCCACGCGCTGCCACTCGGCGCCGAACACGACGACGACCGCGAGGGCGAGCAGGACGATCCAGGGCCAGCTCACAACTCCAAGTGTACCCTCGAAAAACCTGAGCTACAGTGGCCGGGTGGGCCGGAATGCGCGTTTCTTGATCGTCTCGGTCGCAGCCGCTCTGTCCGTGCCTTCGCTCGCGCACGCCGAGGAGCGCACGCTGACGTTCACCACCGCGCCGATCTCCGTCCCGGGCTACGGCGTTGCACAGCAGCCGATGCTGGCCGAGTCACCAAGCGTCGACGGCTATGTCGTGGGCATGGAAGCCGAGGTCGTCGACGCGAACGGGAAGGTCCAGGGCCGCGACAAGGTGATGCTGCACCACATCGTCTTCGCGAAGATCGGCGTCGCGGACTACACCTGCGGCGGCCAGGCGGCCGAGCGCTTCTTCGCAGAGGGTGAGGAACGGCTCGCGCTCTCCCTGCCGCGCGGCTTCGGCTACCCGAACAAGGCGACCGACCGCTGGGGTCTCCTGTACATGCTGATGAACCACAAGCCGCAGCGCTTGAACGGCTACATCCGGTACACCGTTCGCTATGTCACCGGCGAGGCGCTGACGCCGGTGAAGCCGATCTGGCTCGACATCCGGAACTGCAGCGGCCCGGACCCGGTCTTCGACATCCCCGGCGGCGGCAAGCGCTTCTCGACGTTCACGAAGACCGCCGACTTCACGATGCCGGAGAGCGGCCGGCTCGTCTCGGGCGGCGGGCATCTGCACGGCGGCGGCCTCCGCCTCGAGCTGCGGAACGCGTCGTGCAACACGAAGCCGTTCGAGTCGCGCCCCACGTGGGGTGGGCCGAAGCCCAAGCCGCTCCTGCACGAACCGGGCCCGACGAAGATGTCCTCATTCCGCTCGACGACCGGGATCCCGGTTGCGAAGGGCCAGACGCTCCGCCTCGCCGCGGTCTACGACAACCAGGCGCCGCACACGCGGGCGATGGGGATCATGCTCCTCTTCCTCGCTCCGGGCGCGGTCGACGGCTGCGAAGCGACGCCGGCTCTCGACATCGATCTCGGCAGGCCGTCGGCGCCGCCGCCGTTCTCGATGCCCTTCCCGCGCGAGCCGAGGGGGCCGGTCACGAAGGCGAAATCGACCTTCGTCGGCGACTTTCGCTACGGCGTGGAGCGGATCCTGCTCAAGCGCGGTACGACCTTCACGTGGCGGTTCATGGGCGCGTTCCAGCACGACGTGACCGTGATCGGCGGCCCCGAAGGCTTCTCCGCGCCGTGGATGCAGACCGGCACCTTCACGCACCGCTTCACGAAGACGGGCACGTACCGCCTCTTCTGCTCACTGCACCCCTCGAAGATGGTGCAGCAGATCACCGTTCGCTGACTCTCATGTGGCGCAAGCAGAAACCGGATCCCCGGCAGGGGATCCGGTTTCGCGCCAAGACCCCTGAAGCTGCGTAGGTCGAGGTCGGGGCTCGCTCAGCGACCGCTCGGGGGACAATCACTGCCCGGCCGACACTGCAATGTCGGCCGCAAGCGGGACGAGCTCGAAACGGTCGACGTCGACGAGGCCGTGGTCCGTGATCTTGAGGCTCGGGATCACCGAGAGCGCGAGAAACGCGAGCGACTGGAACGGTGAGGAGACCTCGGAGCCGAGCGCGTGCACCGCTGCGACGGTCGCCTCGCTCGCCTCGATCACGCTCTCGAGCGGAAGGTCTGAGACGAGCCCGGCGACCGGAAGCGGCAGCTCCGCGGTCACCGAGCCGCCGTCCACGACCACGAGACCTCCACCGAGCTCGACCAGCCTGGCGACTGCGCGCACCATGTCGTCGTCGTCCACACCGACGACGATTAGGTTGTGGGCATCGTGCGAGAAGGTCGAGGCGAACGCTCCGCGCTGAAGCCCGAAGCCGCGGACGAAGCCGAGCCCGATCCGGCCTGTTCCGAGATGGCGCTCGATCACGGCGATCTTGGCGAGATCGCCTCGAAGGATCGGCAAGCGCGAGCCCGTCCTCCGCCCGCAACTCCTCGACGAGCGCCTCGGTGACGATCTGCCCCGGGATGAGCCCGATCACCCTCGCCCGGCCGCCCTCCCACGGCACCTGGAAGTCCTCGGCGGCGACCGGCTGGATCCGCACGCTCTGCGTCACCCACTCCGGCACCTCCGTCGGCGTGATCTCCTGGACCGCCTGGCCGCGCTTCAGCACGATCTCGGGCACGAACCGCTCGAGGTCGGGCAGCAGCAGCAGATCGGCCTGGTAGGCGGGCGCGATCGCCCCGAGATCGCCGAGCCCGTGCCAGAGAGCCGGATGATGTGACGCCATGACCAGCGCGTCCTCGGCCGCGACGCCGTACGAGACCGCGTCGCGCACCATCGCGTTGATGTGACCGTCCTCGGCGATGTGCTCCGGCTCGCGGTCGTCGGTGCAGAACGCCATCCGCGACGGACCGAACTCGGCGACGAGCGGCACGAGCGCGCGAAGGTTCCGCGCAGCGGATGCCTCCCGGATCAGGAGCCACATTCCCGCCCGCAGCCGCTCCCGCCCTTCCTCGGCTGTGAAGGCCTCGTGGTCGGAGCCGATCCCGGCTGAGGCGTAGGCCTGCAGAGCGTGCCCGAGCACTCCCGGCGCATGTCCGTCGACGCGGTCCGCGCCCTCGACCGCCAGCTTGGCCAGCTCGCTCGGCGCGCCGGAGATCACGCCGGGGAAGTTCATCATCTCGGCCAGGCCGATTACCCGCTTCCGGCGCAGGAGGCTCTCGAGGTCTCCGGGGGTGAACGGCCGCCGCGGCGACTCGAAGCCGGAGGCCGGGACACACGAGGAGGCGGTGAAGAAGATGTCCAGCGGCAGGTCCTCGCAGACGTCGACGAGCCAGTGGACGCCGTCGGTACCGAGGACGTTCGCGATCTCGTGCGGGTCGGCGACGACGGCCGTCGTGCCCGAGCGGCAGCACCAGGCGCGCGAACTCGGACGGAAGCAGCTTGGATGTCTCGAGGTGGAGGTGCGCATCGATGAAGCCGGGCACGACGTACGCGCCGGCGGCGTCGAGCGTCTCCGTGCCGTCGTACGAGCCGAGCCCGGCGATCACGCCGTCGCAGATCGCGACATCGACGTCGAGCCACTCCCGTGTGAAGACCGACAGCACGCGGCCGCCGCGGACGACGAGGTCGGCGGGCTCGTCCCCCCGCGCCACCGCCAGGCGGCGGGCGAGATCACCCGTCCTGGGCATCAGTTTTCCCTGCTCGCGTCGATAGGCCAAGTATGACCATGGAGCTTCTGATCGGATACGCGGTTCTCTGGGTCGTCTTGCTCAAGACGCTCCTGATGCGAGCGCGTGTGATCCCAGCCGATTGCGCCCGCTGTGGGTTGCTGTTCGAGCGGCAGGAGCTCGGCCAGGCGATCTGCGCCTGCGACCGCCCCTAGGCGCCCACACTCGCGGGATACACCTGCATCGGCAGTCGTGAGAGCGGCTCGCCGCCGTCAGGTCCGACGAGCCACGTGTCCTGCATGTAGAGGCACGCCTTCCCATCCGACGCGATCGCGTGCGGGTGCATCGAGAGCACCATCCCCGAGCGAAGCACCGTTTCGAGCCCCTCCCCCACCCGCGGGTGCTCGATCATCGTCATTCCGATCGAGTGTCCGGTGACGTGGCCGAGGTGGTACCCGCGCTCGGTGAAGCCCTTCGAGACAGCGCGATGGACATCGTGGGCAGTCGTGCCGTCGCGCATGGCCGTGCGTGCCGCCGCGTGGTACTCCTCGTAGGCCTCGACCATCGGCTCGACCTCCGGCGGCGTCTTCCCGATCGCGCGCGAGACCTCGACCCAATGCATCCCCGGGCCGGCGACCTCGAGTGACGGGAGCACGAACTCGCCCAGCTTCGTCTCCTTGCGGGCGATCCCGAACTCCGGGCCGGTGAGGACCATGTTCATCGTCAGGCGTCCGCAGCCACGCTCGATGAAGAGCTTCTCCGCCGCGGCCATCGCCTCCGCCGCCGTCTTCCCCGGCTCGTAGGCAGCGAGGAAGGCCTCGAAGCCGTCCTCGTTGATCCGCACGCTCTCGCGGACGGACTCGAGCTCGGCTTCGCTCTTCACCGCGCGCGCCAGGTCGAACTCGGCGTCGAACGGCACGAGCTCGAGGCCCTTCGAGCGCCCGGAAGTCGCGCACGGTCATGATGTAGTCGAGGCCGTACACCCCGACGCGGCCCCAGCCCTTGTCGACCGCCGTCGCCTTGATGTGCTCACCCGGCCGGTCGTGGAAGACCTGCTCGAGCTGCGCCGTGCCGTGCTCTCCGACGTAGCGGGCCTCGGTCGGGAACACGATCTGCGGCTCCCCCTCCGCCGGGACGACGACGTACGCGTACCGGTGCACGATCTGGAAGCCCGAGAGGTACGTGACCGACCCCTCGAAGCCGCTGTACTCGCTCCCGGAGACGATCAGCGCGTCGAGGTCGTGCTCGGCCATTGCGGCGCGGACGTTCGCGTAGCGACGGGTCAGCTCTGAGTCCAAGAAGCCTCCATTCCTTTGATCAGGGCCACGATGGCCTCGTTGAGTGGGGTCGGGACGCCGTTCTCGCGCCCGAAGCGGACGATGCCGCCGTTCAAATAGTCGACCTCGGTCGGCCGGCGAGCCTCGACGTCCTGGAGCATGCTCGCCTTGTGGTCGTAGGCGACCTCCGGCTTCGCCGCGTGGTCGATCAGCGCCTCGGGATCGGAGTCGAGCTCGATCCCCTGCGCCGCGGCGACGGCCTTGCCTTCGTCCACGAGACCGCGTGACGAAGCGGCGGAGCTCGGGCCGCTCGCAGATGCGCCCGTGCGTGAGCCCGGTCAGCGCGCCGACGGGATTCGTCGAGGCATTGAAGATCACTTTGCGCCATTGCGCACCGCGGGCGTCGGCGACGGCGACCGACGGCATGCCGCCTCGCGTGCACGCGTCCGCGAGCTGTTCGATCTCCGCCGCCGTCGCCGGGCTGGGCTCGAAGGGACCGAAGGTCGTGTCCCCTTTGACGTCCCACTGCACGACGCCCGGCTCCAGGATCTTCCCCGCGGGAAACGTCGTGCCGCGGATCACTCGCGCCACGTGCGGCGCGAGCGCCTCCTCGTTGCCGACGCCGTTCTGGACGGAGGCGACTGCACCGTCGGCGAAAGCGTGCGCCGTGGCGGCGATCGCGGTCTCCGTGTGCATTGCCTTCGTCGCGACGATCCCGAAGTCGCACGCCGGCAGCTCGGACGCGTCGCTCGTGGCCCGGATGCCCGTGGCGTGCACGTCCCCGGCGCCTGTCAGCCGCAGTCCTCGCTCGTTGATCGCGTCGACGTGGGCCTGGGCGAGGTCGTACGCCCAGACCTCCACGTCCTCGAGCGATGCGAGGTTCGCGGCAAAGAGCGACCCCACGGCGCCGCAGCCGACGACGCAGATCCTCATGCGGTCCTCCGTCGCGGCAGCCGCAGCTCACGACCGCCCGTGATCCCGGACGGGCGCAGGATCAGCATCAGCGCCATCAACCCACCGAGTATCACGAGCCGGGATCCCTCCGGCAGGTTGAGTGTGAGCCCGACGCTGATCCCGTCCTCGGCGTTGCCGAGAAACGAGTCGAGACCGCTGACCGCAAGGGCGCCGACGACCGCGCCCCACAGGCTCGTGACGCCGCCGACGACGAGCATCGCCAGCGTCAGGAAGGTGAGCTCGAGGTAGACCTGCTCGGTCGTGATCGAGCCGAGCATGTGCACGAGGAGGCCGCCGGCGAAGCCGCAGAGCGCGCCGGAGAGCGTGAAGGCCCATAGGCGCTGCCGGTGGACGCTGATCCCCACCGCCTGCGCAGCGGCAGGATCCTCGCGCGTGGCGCGCGCCTTCCTCCCGAGCGGGCTTCGCTGGTAGGCGAAGGCGAGCACGACGACGAGCAGGGCGCCGAGCGTCGCCTGGAGGGCGCCCGTCGTCTCCGGGACGAGCGAGAGCGTCGTCGCGCCAGGCCCGATCTTCGTCCACTCGCGCAAGAGGTTGTGTGTGATCTCGAGCACGGCGAACGTCGCGATCCCGGCTGCGAGTCCCGAGAGCCGCATCAGGGGCAGGCCGACGAGGAAGGCGAAGACGCCCCCGACCACGGCCGCGAGCGCCAGGGAGGTGGCACTGCCGATCGTGTGGTCGCGCAGCAGCGGATAGAGGTCCGGCAGGACGCCGACCTTCGAATCGAGGGGGACGGTCATCACCCCCGCAGCGAACGCGCCCAGCGCCACGAAGCTGATCTGCCCGAACGAGAGCACGCCGGTGCTCCCGACAAAGACGTAGATCGCGACGACGATCGCCACGGCCGCGAGCGCGTTCAGGAAGTGGATCTCGTTCGCGCGCGAGACGAAGGACGCGCCGATCCCGACGGCGACGATGAGCAACATCGGGCCGGCCAGCGCCACCACGGTGTTGATTCGGGATACGTCGAGTCGCCTGCTCATACGCGGTCGACCACGGCCGCGCGACCACGGGCGAAGAGACCGGCGGGCCGAAGGAGCAGGACGAGGATCACGAGCGCGAAGACGGCCGAGGGCAGGAAGACGGTCTTGTCGGTCGGCAGTGCACCGTTGATCACGCCGGTCGCGAATCCGATTGCGAAGCCTCCGAGCGTCGCGGTCCAGAGACGGTCGATGCCTCCGACGACGACACCGACGAGAACGACGATCGTCTCCTTGAGCGCGAAGTCGGGCGAGACGAGCGGGGACTGGACGGTGAGGATCACGGCCACCGTCGCCGCGAGCACGCCCGACAGCAGCACGGCGACGCCGATCACCGTGTCGGCGCGGACGCCGAGGAGCCGCGCGGTGCGGAAGTCGGCCGACGCGGCGCGCATGTGGAGCCCGATCGTCGTCTTCCCGAGGAGCACTGCGAGCAGCCCGAGCGCCACGACCGCGACCGCCACGGCCAGGATCGTCACCTTGCGGATATCGACGCCGCCGATCGTGACCACCTGGTTGAGCTGCGCGAGCGAGACGGCCGGCTCGCCGATCGTTCCGTCGCGGATATCGAGGATCAGCGCCACGTTCTGGAGCAGGAACGCCACCGCAAACGTCGTCACGAGCATCACCGCCGGCGACTGCGTCCGCAGTGGCCGGAAGACGGCACGCTCCATCGCGAACGAGAGCGCGATCACCACGGCGAAGCACGCCGCGATGCTCCCGGCCGCCGGCCAGTCAGACGTGAACGCGAGGGTGTACGCCCCGGCCATGATCAACTGCCCGTAGGCGAAGTTGACGAGCCGTAGCACGCCGAACACGAGTCCGATCCCGACCGCCATCAGCGCGAAGACCGCGCCGAGGCCGATCGCGTCGACCAGAGTCTGGGCATCGACGGCGGCGACGATCATGCGAGATACGCCTGGATCATCTTGTCGGTGTCGTCCGCGTCGGCCGGGGTCAGAGTCATCCGCAGCTCCCCATTCGCGAGCACGTACGTCCGGTCGGCGAGCGCGACCGTGCGCTGCGCTCGCTGCTCGACGAGCAGGATCGAGACGCCGCGATCACGGATCTCCGCGAGCGCAGCGAAAACCGTGTCGACGAGGGTCGGCGAGAGGCCGAGCGACGGCTCGTCGAGGAGCAGCACATCGGGCGCCGCGACGAGCGCGCGGCCGATCGCGAGCTGCTGCTGCTGGCCGCCGGAGAGGGCGCCCGCCTGGCGGTCGCGGAAGTCGGCGAGCATCGGGAAGAGCTCGTACGCGACATCGAGCGGGTCCGAGCCGTTGCGGCGGCGGCGAGCCGAGAGTCCGAGGCGAAGGTTCTCCTCCACCGACAGCTCGCCGAAGATGCGCCTGCCCTCCGGCACCAGCGCGATACCCGCCCGAGCGATGGTCTCCGGGGAGCGGCCACGAACGGACTGGCCGGAGAGACGCACGTCACCGGCGGCGGGCGGCACGACCCCCATGATCGCGTGCAGGGTCGTCGACTTGCCGGCTCCATTCGGCCCGATCAGGCCGACGAGCTCGGCGTGGCCGACCTCCAGGTTCAGCCCGCGCACGGCCGGGACGGATCCGTACAGGACATCCAGGTTCTGAAGCTCGAGAACGGCGCCCGCTGTGTCGCCGGTCATTCCGCCACCGCGCTCTCACCGAGGTAAGCCGAAGTGACGTCGAGGTTGCCGCGGATCTCCGCGGGCGCCCCCTCCGCGAGTGTCTTGCCCCGGTCGAGGACGTGGATCCGGTCGGAGACCCCCATCACGAGCGACATGTTGTGGTCGATCAGCAGGACGCCCGCATCGAAGTCGGTGCGAATCGCCAGCACGAACGCGGCAAACTCCTCGACCTCCGCCTCCGGCAGCCCTGCGCCCGGCTCGTCGAGCAGGACGAAGGCAGGGTTCGTCGCGAGCGCCCGGGCCACGCCGAGCAACCGCTCGTGCCCGTGAGGCAGCTCACCGGCGATCGCATCCTCTTCCAGGGCCAGCCTGTCGATGAGCTCGCCCGCCCGCGCACGGGCCTCACCGGGACCGGCTCCCGTCCCCAGAGCCGAGACCTCGATGTTCTCCCGGACGGTCAGCCCCCGGAACGAGCGGCTGTGCTGGAAGGTCCGCGCGATCCCGGCGCGGCCCCGCCTGTGCGGGCTCCAACCGGTCACGTCCCGTTCATCCAGGTCGACGGTGCCGGAGGTCGGGACGTCGAAGCCGGTGAGCACGTTGACGAGCGTCGACTTGCCGGCCCCGTTCGGCCCGATCAGGCCCACCACCTCGTGCCGGTGCAGCTCGAGCGTCACGCCGTCGAGCGCCTGCACGCCTGCGAAGGACCGGGAGACGGAGGAGGCCCGGAGCGTTCCTCCGGGCCTCCCGCGTGGTTCCGTTGCGACTGCTTCCGCCAAGCTAGATCTTCGGAACGACCTTGGCGGTCACGGCGCCCACGTAGCGCGCCTTGTTGTTGTGGATCTTGATCACGCGGTACTGGCGCCCGAAGACGCTGTGGAACTGGGGCGAGAAGCTGACGAGGCCGGAGAGCGTCGGCACCTTCTTGAATCTCTCCATCGTCGCCGCCAGGATTGGGCCGCTCGTCGAGCCCCGGGACCGCCGGATCGCGGTCGCGACGCCGTCGATCGCAGCCGAGCCGGTCACGAAGCCGCCGGTGAACGCCTTCAGCTGCTTCGCCAGTGCCCGCACGGCCTTGTTCGGGTCGTCCCCGAACGCCGACGCATACGTGACGGCGTAGTAGTCGGTCACCTGCGGGTTCTTCGTCAGCCAGTACGTCCCGTCGCCGGCCCAGGAGTTCAGGATCGGCGTCTTGTTCCCAAGCGAGCGCAGCCCGGAGACGAGCGCCGGCAACTCGCCGAACGCCGTCGCGGTCACGATCACATCGGCCTCGCGGCCGTTCAGGCGGCTGACAGCCGTGTTGACGTTGTTCGCGCCCGTTGCGTAGCTCTCACGACCTGCGATCTTGCCGCCGAGCTGAGTGAAGCGCTTCTCGAACGCCTGCACGACGTTCTTGAAGTACACGAGCAGCGTGTTCGTCGCGAGGCTCGCCGTCCGCCAGCCCTTCCGGTAGGCGTACTCGGCCATCGCCGAGCCCTCGTCCTGGGCGACGTTGCCGAAGCTGAACGCCATCTTGCCCGACCTGCCGAAGCGCTTCGGCCCCATCTGATCGGTGCCGATGCACGGCGCGATCGTCAGCTTGCCGGCCTTCAGCGACTCCTGGATGACCGGGGTTGCGAAGTCGACATCACACGTGGTGAAGATGATGTCCGCACCCTTGCCGAGCAGGCTCGCCGCACACGACTTCGCCTTCGCCGGGTTGTTGTTGTTCGTGTCGCAGGTCTCGAGCTTCAGCGGGCGACCCGTGACTCCGCCCCTGGCGTTGATCTGGCTGATGCGGACCTTCGCCGCCGCCAGCGCCGGCCCGTCGAACGGGGCCATGTTGCCCTTGCTGTCGAACGCCCAGCCGATCACGATCGGTGCCGGCGCATTCGTCGCCGAACCGCCGAGCCCGGTGCCGACGGTCGCGACGACGAGCCCCGACACCGCGAGCAGCGCAGCGAGCGTGCCCCATCTCTTCCGTGCTGTCATTCCTGCCTCCCTTTGGATTCCCGGTTTAAAGCCATGACTCTTCCTTCGCCCGGATCAGGCGGTACAGCGTTTGATGCAGCGGTACCGGCACGCCCAGCCGCTCCGCTTCCTTGATCAGCGAGCCGGTGATCAGCTCGATCTCGGTCGGGCGGCGCGCATCGACATCCTCGAGCATGGACGGATAGTGCGCGCTCCCGCGCCTGGTGGCGAGGACGTTCATCTCCCACGGGTCCTCGTAGCAGCTCGATCCCGGCCGCGGCGGCGACCGCCTTGCCCTCGTCGATGAGAGCGTGCACGAGGTGACCGAGGTCGGAGGGCCGCTCCTCCGCCGCGAAATGCGCGTCGTGCCGGAGCCCGGTGAGAGCCGCGACCGCATTGATCGTCGCGTTGAAGATCAGCTTCGACCACTGCGCGGGACGGAGGTCGGGGAACGCGCGCGCCTTCAGGCCGGAGCGCTCGATCAGGCCGGCGAGCTCTTCGACGCGCTCGTACGGGATCCCGTTGTAGGGCCCGAGCCAGGTCTCGGTGTCGAGGATGTACTCGACGTGCGTGTCGTCGTGGCGGGTGCCGCTCATGAAGGTCACGCCCGAGACGAGCGGCCAGTCGCCGTGCTTCCGGACGACCTGCTCTGCGCCGAGGCCGTTCTGGACGGTCACCACCATCGCCTCGTCGAACCGCCCGGCCAGTGAGCGCGCCGCTTCGTCGAGGCCGGTCGCCTTCGTCGCGACGATCGCAACATCGAACTCCGGCAGCTCCGCCGGATCGGCAGTGGCGTGGACGCGGCCCGTGAACTCGGCGCGCCCGCTCACCTCGAGGCCCTCGGCCTCGAGCGCCCTTGCGTGCTCGGGCCGGCGAGTGAGCACCCAGACATCCGCGACGCGGCTCAGGTGAGCCGCGTAGAGGCTGCCGATCACGCCGGCTCCGACGACGCACACACGCTCGATCACGAGCCGGCGGCCACCGCCTTCCGCTGCTGCGCCTGGAAGTGCGGCATCACCGTCTGGGCAAAGAGCTCCTGGGACTTGATCGCCTTCCAGTGGTCGGCGCCGCCCGCGTTCACGGTGATCGAGATCTCGGTCAAGCCGGCGCACACCTCCTGGACGGCCTCGATCCGCTCGATCACGTCCGACGGTGTGCCGACCCAGACGATGTCGCCCTCGATCATCGCCTCGTACGGCGTCTCCGCCAGCTTCTCGAGGATTCCGGCGGTGTAGAAGCCGTAGCCGGCCGCGTTCAGCTCGTCCGCCGGAGGGCGGCGCGTACTCGGTCAGCGGCGACGCGTTCCCCTGCAGGAACTTCACCATCCAGTCCTTCGCCTCGCGCTTCGCGACGCTCACGATCCTCGTCGATGTAGCAGGCGTGGATCCAGACGATGTCCGGCTCGTTGCCATGCTCCGCGCACTTCGCGCGATAGAGATCGAGCTGCTCGGCCAGCGCGGCGTACGGGAGAAGCGGCGGCACGACGACGGCCCAGCCTCGCTCCGCGCGAGCTCGTACGTGCGGTCGGAGGTGCCGCCGAGGAAGACGCGGAACTTCCGGTCGGGCCGCGGCACGATCCCCGAGTCGCCGATCTGGAAGTGCTTGCCGTCGTAGGAGAAGCGCTCGTTCTCGAGCGCCTCGAAGAGCAGCTCGACCGACTCCTCATAGCGCTCACGCGACTCGGGTGTCGAGCGGCAGGCCGGCCTTCGGCGGCATCCATCCGTGCCCGCGGCCGACGCCGAACTCGTAGCGCCCCTCGAGCAGGATGTCGGCGACCGCGATCTCGGAGGCCAGAACGACCGGGTTGTGGTACGGCATCGAGTGCAGCAGCGTGCGGAAGTTGATCCTCTTCGTGCGTTGAGCCGCCGCGGCGAAGAGCGCCAGCGGGCTGGCCGAGATCGAGAACTTCGGGAAGAAGAAGTGTTCGATCACGGCGTACGCGTCGTAGCCGAGCCGGTCGGCGTTCTGAATCTGCTCCAGCACTTCGCCGTAGAGCTGCTCCGCGGACTTTCCGGGCCAGCTCTGGATCTCCGAGTAGAGGCTGAACTTCACGCTGTCACCCCTTTCCTGACATGTCTGCCGCGCAGGCACGAGTATCCCGCGCCCGTGTCATGTCAGTCAATCATCCGCCACGATCGCCGTGCATTCGATCTCGATCAGCAGGCCGGGCACCGCCAGGCCCGTGATCCCGACGATCGTCTGCGCTGGATACTCGGCGCCACCGGTCACCTCGTCGATGGCGGCCGTGATCGTCTCGAACTCAGTCGGGTGCACGGTGTAGATCGTCCGGCGAACGATGTCGTCCCAGCTCGCTCCGGCGGCCTGCAGCGCAACCTCGACGTTTCGCATCGCCGCCTTCGTCTGTTCGCCGAGATCGTCGCCGCCGACGAGCCCGAACTGCTGGTCGAGCGCGACCTGGCCGGCGAGGTGGACGACCTTCGTCCCCGTGGCGATCGCGACATGACTGAAGCCCGGCGCCGGATGGAGCTCCGGCGGATTCACGAGCTCACGGTGGTGCGCCATCTGAAGCTCCTTCCTGGATCAGGACGCGGAACTCGGCGTCTGTGACGAGACGCCTCTTCTCGGTTCCGAGCCGTTTCACGGCCGCCAGCACCTCCGGGAAGCGCTCCTCGGGCAGCTCGAGCCCGAGCTCCTCGGCCTTCAGCCGGATCGAATCGAGCCCGCTCTTCTTTCCGAGCACGATCCCCCGGCCCGCACCGACAAGCCCCGCTGCGTACGGCTCGATCGACGGCGGGTCGTGGAACTGGCTCGCGACAGCGCCGCTCTCCCGGGTGAAGAGGTTCTCGCCGGTGATCGGCGCCCATGGCGCGAGCTGGTAACCGGAGCGCTTCTGGACCAGTGCGGCGAGCTCGCGTGCCTTGGTCAGGTCGAGCCGCGTCGGGATCCCGTAGAGCGCCTCCAGCGCGAGCGCGACCTCGAGCAGGTTGGCGTTCCCGGCCCGCTCCCCCATCCCGTTCACCGTGCCGTGCACCCAGGTCGCACCGGCCTGGACGGCGGCGACCGCAGCTGCGGTGGCAAGGCCGAAATCGTCGTGTCCGTGCCAGTGCACCGGGACGTCGAGCCAGTCGACCGCCTGACCCACGAGGTAGGCGGCACCCTCGGGCGTGGCGACCCCGATCGTGTCGACGACGACGGCCTCCTTCGCACCCGCCTCGACCGCGGCCTCGTACGCTCTGGCGGAAGAAGCCGAGCTCGGCCCGCGAGCCGTCGACGCCGAAGAATGCGACCGTGATCCCCTCGCCGGCTGCGAATGAGACCGCCTTCCGGATCCGGCCGAGCATGTCCTCGTGCGAGACGCCGAGCGCGGCGAGCTTGGCGTCCGAGATCGGGCTCTCGATCACGGCGGCGCCCACGCCCAGCCCGGCGAGCTGCTCGACGTCGGCCTGCACCGCGCGGGCGAAGCCCCAGACCTCGGCCTGGAGGCCGGCGCCCGCGATCAACCGGATCGCCTCGGCATCCTCCTCCGAGACGCGTGCGAAGCCGGCCTCGATCCGGTCGACGCCCGCCTCATCGAGCGCACGGGCAATCGCGAGCTTGTCCTCGGGCGAGAGGACGACGCCGACGGTCTGCTCCCCGTCGCGCAGCGTCGTGTCGTAGAGCCCGACGGTGTCGTGCGTCTGCGGCTCGAGCGCACGCTGATTCAGATCACCCGTCCAGAGGCTTTCCCGGTCGATACTCATGGCGCGCGCACGATCCCGTCGGGGAAGCGGCAGAGTCTTTCGGGTGCGCCGTCGGTGACGAGGAAGTTGTCCTCGACGCGGAGACCGCCGCCCTCGGGCCAGTACACGCCCGGCTCGATCGCGAGAACCATTCCGGCCTCGATCGTACCGCCGCCTGCCTGATGGGCATAGGGCGGCTCGTGCGCGCGGGCGCCGACGCCGTGGCAGATCGGATGCGACGGCTGCCCCGGATAGCCGACTTCGGCCAGTCGTTCGCGACATTCCCTGTCCAGATCCGCCAGGGAGTCACCGGCCGAAAGAGACGAAGTGATGCATGTGTACACATGCATCAGCTGCTCCTCGAGCTCCGCGTACCGCGGCTCGAGCTCGCCCGGGACGAGATTCTTCGTGTGATCGCACCAGTAGCCGTCGGCGCAGACCCAGATCTCGAAGAGGGTCGGCGCGTGCTCCTGGATGAGCCGGCTCCCGGTCGCGGTAAACGAGCGGATTCCCGGACCCGACCAGACGAGTGAGAAGCCGTACGCCAGCTCGACCGATCCCTCGTACGCCGGGTGGTCGAAGCCTGTGCCGTGATCGTGGACCCAGCTGTTCCACATCGCGCCGACCTCGCTCTCGCGCATCCCGGTCCGGATGCGGGCCTGGACGTGCTCCATCGCGCCGGCGGCGATCGCGTTCGCGAGCCGCATTCGTTCGATCTCTTGCTCGGTCTTGATCGCCCGCGCAGTTGCGAGCAACGGCGTTGCGTCCGCCGCGTCAGGGAAGGCGTCGAACCAGGCCTTGGTGTACGTCGTCGGCTCGCCGACCATGCGATCGGCGGCCTGCGTTCCGAGCGAGAGCTCGACCCCGACCCGCTCGTAGTCGGACGAGATCTGCCGGGCGAGGTCGAGCGCGCGCATGCTCGGCGGCCGCGGGTCGCTCTCGTCGTAGCCGCGGAAGAGCCGAACTTCCTGCGTCCAGCTCATCCGTTCGGCGTCGGCTTCCGAAGGCTCGAGGCAGATCAGGACCGGCTCGCCCTCCTGCGGGAAGACGACCGCGTCGTAGCCCTTCATCCCCCAGAAGTTCGTCAGGTACAGAACGTTGTCGGGCGCGCGGACGACGAGAGCGTCGAGCTCGTGCTCCACCATCAGGGCCCGCACGCGGTCGAGCTTGGCGTCGTCGCGCGGCCAGCTCACGGGGCGTCCAGACGCTCGCTTCTCACCGGGCGACCTCCCACACGACGCGGCCTTCGCGCGTCACGACACGGCCGATCCCGCCGTCCGGATAGTGACCGCAGACGGTGAGGACGTCCTGGTCGACGAGCTCCGGCAGCAGAGCACGGCGTGTTGCCGCGCAGGCCGCCGCATCAGCGTCGGAGATGTAAGCGCGACCTGGCTCGTCGAGCAGCATCGGGTTGACCGCGGCGTCCGCGATCAGCAGAGCGCGCACGCCCTCGGACTCGATCCGCAGGCCCATGTGGCCGGGAAAGTGCCCCGGCAGCGGAAAGGCCGTGACGCCCTCGGCAACGTCCACCTCACCGTCGATCTCCTCGAACTCGACGGAGAGGATCGTCCGTTCGACGTGCGGACGACCGCTGTTCCCGGCGAACGCGATCCCATCGCGATGCGCGACATAGCGGGCGTTCGGAAAGACGACCGAGCCCGCCCGGTCGGTGTTCCAGCCCACGTGGTCGACATGGAGGTGCGTGAGAAAAACGACGTCCACGTCCTCGGGTGCGGCGCCCGCCTCGGTGAGCGCGGGCAGCAGGCCCTCCTCGAACTCCGCGTCCCAGCCCCAGAGCCCCGCCGGCCCGACGCCGGTGTCCACGAGCACGGTTCGGTCGCCCGAGCGAACGAGATACGAGGTGCACGGGACCCGCCAGCGCGACTCCGCAAAGACCTGTGGATAGAGCTCGCGGTACGGCGCCCAATCGGAGGTGTCGGGAAAGAGCTCCGCCAGCTCCCCCAGCTCGCCCACCGCGTCGACGAGCGGCACGAGCTCGACGGAGCCGACTACCACCTGACCCGCTCCGGCGGCGGCTCGCCGTGCGCCTCCTGCCAGCCGATCACCGGGCTCCGGAGAACGCCGATCCGCTCGATCTCGGCCTCGATCACGTCCCCAGGCTTCAGGTAGAGGGAGGCTGCATCCTCCGAGAACCCCGCCACGCCCGAGACGGTCCCGGTGGAAAGCACATCCCCCGCCGAGTACCCGAGCGCCGAGTAGTGGCTGAGAATCTCCGGGATCGTGACGCTCATCCGGCTGGAGTGGGACGTCTGCCGCGTCTCCCCGTTGACGCGCAACTCCATCGCGAGGTTGTGCGGATCGGGGATCTCGTCCGGGGTCACGATCCATGGCCCGAGCGGGCAGAAGGTGTCGATCGCCTTGCAGAAGCTGAAAACACCGGAGCGCATCTCGCGCCGCTGGATGTCACGCGCGGTTATGTCGTTGAAGATCACGTAACCGCCGACGTAGTCCATCGCCTCCTCGGGTGGGAACCACTTGCCGCTCTTACTCAACACGACTGCGAGCTCGAGCTCGTAGTCCAGCTCCTCAGTCAGGTGCTCGGGGTAGACGACCGGCTCGTCCGGACCGACGATCGCATCGACGTTCTGGAAGAAGACGATCCATGGGGCGATCTCGTGCGTCCAGTTGACGACCTTCGACTCCTCCTCGTGCTCGCGAAAGTTGCCGGCCGTATGGAAGAACTTCTTCGGGCTGATCGGCGCGCGTAGCCGAGCCTCCGCCAGCGGGACCCGCTCGCCGGTTTCGTCCGAGCCGCCGCGCTCGAACCACGCCCGCATCGTCGGCACGTCGAGCACGACGATCTCCTCGCCGTCGATCCAGCCGACCCGGCCTTCGTCAAAGGTGACGAGCTTCACGGGTAGTTCCCGATGTGCCATTGCCACACCTTGCCGTCGCGCTCGATGAACCGTGAGAACGGGGTCGGCCCCTTGCGTTGGTACTCGCGCCAGAATGCGATCCGCTGCTCCTCGAGCTCGACGACTGCAACCCCGTGGTCTGCAGTGGGGTCAGCTGCGGTGCCGAACGAGTACTCGCCTGCGCCGATCCGGCCAGTCTCGTCGAGCATCAGATTGTGAAAGTGCATGAACGTGTCCGCGGAAAGGGCGGCGAAATAGGGCCGGAGCTCCTCCTGGCCGAGGTAGAGCTGGATGTCCGGCGGCTCCATATAGACGGCGTCGTCGGTGAAGCACGAAAGTCCGAGCTCCGTGTCTTGCGTCGACCAGGCCGTCGCGAGCCGCTCCATCAACTTCTTGAAATCCTGCGCCTTCACAGGACGCCCCCGCAGATCCTCTGCGCGGCGCGCGCGTAGACCTCGGCGATCTTGACGAGGCCGTCGATCTCCAGATTCTCGCCGTACTCCGGGTCCGGAAGGCCGGAGGACGTTCCGTAGTTCACCGTCGCGATCCCGTAGCGGGACAGCACCGACGCGTCCGAGAACCAACGCGTCACGTCCCGCTCCGGTGCGACGCCGAAGACCTCCGCATGCGACTCCTCGAGCGCGCCGACGAGCGGGTGCGACTCCTCGAGCTCGGCACCGGGCGCGGTCACGTAGACCTCGGCCTCCACCCCATCGAGTGAGCGGGCGAACTCGAGCGCTCTGCGCCGCGCGTCAGCCATCTCGACGTCCGGCGGCACGCGCAGATCGAGAAAGAGGTCGGTCCGGTGCGGCGTCCGCGATACCCGCCAGCCGAAGCCGCCCTGGATCGCACCGACGTTCGCGACCCCGCGCACATTGCCGTAGCTCATCTCCTCCTCCCAGCTCGGCAGCCACTCGAGCACGCGGTCGAGCACGGCACGCATGCGGACGATCGAGTTCTCCTCGAGCCGTCCCGACGAGAAGGCCGTGTGGATGAAGGGCCCGGACGTCGAGAGCCGCAGCCAGAGCGTCCCGAAGTGGGCGAGCACGAGCTTCTGCTCGGTCGGCTCGCCGAGGATGCACATGTCCGCTGCGCCGCCATGGCCGACGAGATAGCGCGAACCGGCCGCGTAGCCGCGGTACTCGGCGCCCTGCGCGTCGCCCTGCTGGGTCTTCTCGATTTCGCCCGCGACGGCGGCGATCATCACGTCGCCTCGCAACGGCGAATCGCCGAGCGCACGCACCGCGGCGAGATACGCCACCAGCGCACCCTTCATGTTCGAGATCCCGAGCCCGTAGATGCGACCCTCGCGCTCGAACCCCTGTGGCTGGAAGCCAGGGATCCCGGCCAGCCACGGCTCGCGGCCGGAGTACGAGGTATCCAGGTGTCCGTTGAACATCAGCGTCGGCCCGCCGCCCGTGCCGGCCCGGGTCGCGAGAACGTTCGCGCGGCCGTCCTCCACCTGCTGCCACTGCACCGAGAGACCGAGCTCCTCGCATTGCCCGGCCATCCAGGCCGCCATCGCCTGTTCGGAGCCGGTGAAGCTCGGGATCGACACGGCCGCCAACGCATCGGCGACCAGGCGCTCGCGGTCGATCACCGGTTGGGTCCTCCCATCCCGGGCAGCCCGTCAACGCGAGGAGGGGCCGCTATCGTCGGAAGCCCAGCCGTTCGCCAGGCCTGGAAACCGCCGGCCAGATCCGCCGCGCGCAAGAAGCCGAGTCCGGGCAGCGCCGCCGCCGCAAAGCTCGACGAATAGCCCTCGTTGCAGACCAGCACGAGCTCCAGCTCGGGCCGGGCGACATGCGGGTTCGAGAAGCCGGAGGCTTCGTCCACGCGCCACTCGAGCACTGACCGCGGCACGTGTACGGATTCTGGGATGACGCCGTCACGCTCGCGCTCGTCGTGCGAGCGCAGATCGACCAGGAGCGAGCCGTTGGCCGCACGTGCGAGCGCCTCCGTGGGCTCGTAGCGCCGGATGCCGCTGCGCGCCTCGGCGAGCAGCTCGGCCACGCCGCTCACGGCTTCCGTCCAGAGCCGAGCTTGACGGCGACCGGGACCTCGAAGCCGTCTCCGTCGCGGTGCTCCTCCAGCAACTCCTCGAAGCGGGCGCGGATCGCACGCCGGGTCTCGTCGGTCTGTGCCACCACGAGCGGACGCACACGCACCGTTCCCTCCACGAGCCCACTCCAGAGCTCGTCGGCGCTCTGGATCCGCAACGAGAAGTCGATCGTCTCGACTGCGGCGTCCGCGAGACCCGCGTCGCTGAGCAACCGTGCGAACTCGACGTCGTCGGCGAACCGGAAGAGCGGCGGGCCGGGCGGAATGTCCGCGGGCGGCGTGGCGCCGGCATCGGCGACAGCATCGAGGAGGAGTCCGAGCCACCGCCCGCGCGCCGGAACGTCCCATACGGTGAAGGCAGCCATGCCGCCGGGACTCAGAACGCGCACAGCCTCGGCCACGGCCTGCTCGGGTCTGCCGAGATGCAGGAGCACAAAGGCGGCGGTGACCGCCGCGAAGGAGGAGTCCTCGAACGGCAGCGCCGTCGCATCGCCGCGGACGAACTCGGCGCCGGCAACACGCGCGCGGGCGAACTCGAGCATCGCCTCGGACAGATCGAGCCCCACCACCTCCGCTCCGCGCGCGACCGCGCGCCCCGCGACGTACCCCGGCCCGGTCGCCACGTCGAGCAGGGACACGTCAGCGCCCGCGTAGACCGCATCCAGCAGGTGGTCGGCGAGCCGGGAGGTGACGCGACCCGCCAGGCGTGTCGTAGGCAGAAGCCTCCTTCGACGCCCAGCCTTCGGCCTCGAAAGCGTCGAACGCCTCGGGGTCGTAGCTCAC
>CAVVYB010000005.1:0-130289 GCA_963752405.1 uncultured Gaiellaceae bacterium | reverse complement strand
CCAGGGCTCAGACGTCTGCTAGGCCGAGCGCCGCCGGCAGCGCGAAAAGATCCGGCAGCCGGTCCGGCTCGTCCAGGCGGCGGCCGTCGCGGTCGAGCAGGAACGCCTTCATCCCGAGCGCGCGGGCGCCCTCGATGTCGTCCTCATAGGAGTCGCCGACCATCGCGGCCTCCTCCGGCCGCGCGTCGAGCAGTGCGAGCGCATGCCGGAAGATCTCCGGGTGCGGCTTCGTTCGGCCGAACGCGCGCGACCCGACCGCGCAGTCCACGTCCAGGGCGTGGTGCACGACGAACTCCTCCAGGTCGCGGCTCCCGTTCGAGACGAGGCCGATCTTCACCCCGTGCTTACGGAGCACGGCGAGGGCGGGCAGAGCGTCCTCGTAGAGCGTGAAGCGCTCGTGCATTCTCCCAGGCCCGCCACGAGCTCCCTCGGCACACGCTCGCGCCCCGTCGGCGGTGCCGCCCATCCCACGCACGATCTCCTCCGTGAAGGCGATCCAGAGCTCGTCGTCGTGCTCCAGCTCGGGATGCCGCTGCAGCGACGCGAGCGCCGCGAGCCGTGCCGGCCTCGTAGCGCTCCGGATCGAGCGTCAGCCCCTGCCGGACGCCCGCACGGCGGTACCCGTCCGGGCCCGAGCTCGGGGCCGGGCCGTGCGAGCGTGAAGTCGACGTCGAAGAGAACCGCTCTGATCACCCTCGGAGGATACGGGCTCCGGCCCATGCGCACGCCGGCGGCTAGATCCTCGAGCGACGCGAGGACGATCGCCCTGGTCGGCGCCTCGCCGAAGCCGGACCGGCCCAGCAACAGCGTCATGCACTACCTGCTGGAGCAGGGCTACGACGTGATCCCGGTACGGCCCGCCGACTGCGACGAGGTGCTCGGCGTCCCCTCGTCCGCTCGCTGGCCGAGATCGACCGGCCGATCGACCTCGTCGACGTCTTCCGCCGCTCGAGCTCACACCGGCGCACGCCCAGGAGGCGGTCGAGGTCGGCGCGGGCGCGTTGTGGCTGCAGCTCGGGATCGTCTCCGCCGAGTCGCGGGCGATCGCCGAGGCCGCCGGGCTGGACTACGTCGAGGATCTCCTGCACTGCCGTCGTCCACCGGTTACGAGGTTCGCGAGCCGAAAACCGGGTAGGAGCCGCCCATGGAATACGGATTGCTTCTCCTCCGGCTGGTCGTCGGACTCGCCTTCGCCGGGCACGGGGCGCAGAAACTCTTCGGCTGGTTCGGCGGCGGCGGGCCTACCGGGACGACCGCGTTCTTCTCCACGCTCGGCTACCGCGCACCGGCGACGATGGCCACCCTCGCCGGGCTCTCGGAGTTGGGCGGTGGGCTGCTCCTGGCGACCGGCCTTCTGACGCCGCTGGCTGCGCTCCTGCTCTGCACGGTGATGCTGAACGCGATCGCCACCGTCAAGTGGCAGCAGGGCTTCCTCGGCGGCTACGAGCTCGAGGTGACCTTCATGGCGGTGGCCGTCGCCGTGACGGCAACCGGTCCGGGCCGGCTTTCGCTCGACCGCGCGATCGGCTGGGAGGACGACATCACCGGCACCGCGTGGGCCTCGTTGGCGCTCGCCACTGCGATCATCGTGTCGCTGATCACGACGACCCTCGGCCGCGGAAGCGCTGACCTGGACGAGATCCCGGGATAGGAAAGCCCCGCACGCGGCGGGGCTTTCTCTTCACCTATTTTATCGGGGTGCCGAGATTCGAACTCGGGACCTCTCCGACCCGAACGGAGCGCGCTACCAGGCTGCGCCACACCCCGAGCGGGCAAAGGGTAGCGGATAATCGCGCCGATGGCCCCGCGGGACGAGATCATCCGCTACGCGAACGACCTGCTCGAGGCCGACCGCTTCCCGGAGTACGGCTCGCCCGGCCTGCAGGTGCTCGGCGCCGACGACGTGACGAAGATCGCGTGCGGCGTTTCCGCCTCGCGTCGAGCTCTTCGAGCGAGCACGCGAGGCCGGGGCGCAGCTCGTGATCGTCCACCACGGGATGTTCTGGCGGAACGAGCCGCGTCTGGATCGACCGGCGCCAGCGCGGCCGGCTGCAGGCGCTCTTCGCCGCGGATCTGAACCTCGCGGCGTACCACCTCGCCCTCGACGCTCACCCCGAGATCGGCAACAACGCGCTGCTCGCCGAAGCCCTCGGCGTCGAGGTCGAGCGCCCCTTCGGCGAGGTCGGCCAGGGAGGCCGGCTGCCCGAGCCGGTCGGGATCGACGAGCTCGTCGGCCGCGTCCGCGAGACGGTCGGCCGCGAGCCGCTCGTCTTCGCCCACGGCCCGGAGAGGATCGCGCGCGTGGCGATCTGCTCGGGAGGGGCAGGCGGCGAGCTGATCCGGGCCGCACACGAGGGTTACGACCTCTTCCTCACGGGTGAGCCGGAGGAGCCGAGCCTGCAGACGGCGCGCGAGCTCGGAGTCCACTTCGTCGCGGGCGGCCACGACGCGACCGAGCGGCTCGGCGTGCAGGCGCTCTCGCGGCGGCTGGCGGAGCGCTTCGACCTCGACTGGGAGTTCCTCGCGGTCGAGAACCCCGTCTGATCAGAGCCGTTCCAGCTCCGCGAGCGCGCTCGAGGCAGGCGGCCGGCCTCTCGACGATCACGAGGTGACCGCAATCGGCGACGACGCGGAGCTTCGCGCCCAGCCGGCGTGTGTACTCGAAGGCGTCGTCGAGCGGCAGCTGCGGGTCGCGCGCCCCCCACAGGACGATCGACCGGACACCCGATCTCGGCGAGGTCGCGGCGCGGATCGTCAGCGTTCATCGCGCGCGCTGCCGTCTTCGTGTCTGCGTGCTCCCGCTGCGCGTCGATCAGTCCGTGCGTCGCGCGCGCAGTCGACACGCAGCCGGGTCCGACACGAACCACGGGCGGAAGAGCGCCCGTCGGTACCACGCGCGCTCCGCGTAGCGATGGCTCAAGGGCGCGACCCAGCGTCCCGGCCGGACCGTCGTCGAGACGAGGACGACCGCCCGCGTCGCACGCGTCGTCGTTGCGATGCCGGCCGGCGCGACGAGCAGCAGGCCGCGGACGAGCTCCGGACGGGCTTGCGCCAGCCGGACCGCGACGAGCCCTCCGAACGAGTGGCCGGCGACGAGGGCGGGCCCTCGAGCTTCTGCTGCGACCACCGCTGCCGCCACGGCCGCGAAGTCGTTCATCCGGGTGCCGCGCGGCGGCCGCGCGGAGCCGCCGTGCCCGGGCAGGTCGACGGCGAGCACGCGGATGCGACGCCGACAGATCCGGCAACAGCTCCACCCAGTTCCCCGCCGAGCCGGCGAGCCCGTGCAGGAGAAGGAGCGGCTCACCTTCCTCCTCCTGCCGTCGATGACCGGACCGCGCGATCTGGCCGCGTAGCGGCTGCACCCCACCGACGACTTCTCGCTCTCCAGCCCGAGGATGTTCGTTGCGGCCGTCATGCGGGCAGGGTATCCTTCGATGACTATGGCGTTCTGGGGGCGCGGGCCCGTTGATTCCCGCGAAAAACGACGAGCTGCGATGTACGAGCCCGCCTGAGCGCACCGTCTCCCAGACACCGAATGGGCAGCGTCGGCGCCGGCTTTTTCATTGCCCGAAGGAGGATCGGAGGACCTGATGGCAAATCACCTGACGCCGGACGAGCTCTCGAAGGAGCTGGGGATCGACCGGCAGGAAGTGATCCGGGTCTGCATCGAGGAAGGCGTGCCGATCTACCAGGGCAAGATCGACAAGACGCTCTTCCAGCGCAGCTGCAGGCGTTGGGCGCGATGCCGCAGGCTCATTAGAGCGCCGCTCGAGCACTTTCGCGCGGCCGTGCGCTTCCTGGCGGTCGGCCGCGCCGCGGCCTTTTTCGCGCGCCGCCTCCTTCGCCGCCGGCCTTCGCCTGCTTCGCCTCCTCGACGCTGCGCCGGAACGCCTCCATCAGGTCGATCACCGGCGCCTCGGCGACTCGGGCTCCGAAGGCGGCGCGATCTCCTCGCCGGCGAGCTTGGCCTCGAGCAGCGCGCGCAGGTCGCGGCGGTACTCGCTCTGGAGCTCGGACGGGTCGAAGTCGCCGGCGAGGCTCTCGATCACCTGACGCGCCAGCTCGAGCTCGGGCTTCTTGACCGCCGTCTCCTCGACGACCTCCTCGATCTCGGCCTGGGAGTAGACATCGGCGGAGACGAAGAGCGTCTCGAGCGCGAGCGCGTCGCCCTTCGGCCTGATCAGGCAGAACTTCTCCTTGCCCTGTTGGACGAAGCGGCCGATCGCGGCCATTCCTGTCTCGCTCATCGCGTTCAGGAGCAGCACGTAGGGGCGCCTCGCGGCGGCCGCCTGCGCGGGAACGAGGAAGTAGGTGCGATCGAAGAAGATCGGATCGACCTGCGCCGCGTCGACGAAACGCGTGATCTCGATCGAGCGCGAGTCGTCGTGCTGAGTCAGCGCCTCGAGCTCGGCCTCCTCGACGAGCACGAACTGGCCCTTGGCGACCTCCCACCCCTTCACGATCTCGTCCGGGCCGAGGTCGCGGTCGTGCGTCGGACAGAAGCGCTTCTGCTTGATCGGCGTCCCGCACTCGCGGTGCAGCAGCCGGAACGAGACATCCGACGCGCGTGCCGCGGGCTTCGTCGCCGGCGCCAGCCCCACCGGGATGCTGACGAGTCCGAAGCTGAGTGAGCCGTTCCAGGTCGTGCGCATCTGCACTCCAATTCTAGAGGGACCGCAACCTTTCGCCCTGCTGAGACTCCGTTTCCTGCCGGAAGTCATCTGAGTAGAGTGCGGTCATGAGCAGCAAGCGCACGATCGCGCGCCTGTGGCGGGACGCGGTGGCGGCCGAGCGGACGAACCCGGCCTACCTCGTACAGGATGGGGACGCTGGCACCCGGTCTCCTGGACGGAGGCGGCGGAGCGCGTGGACGCGTATGCGAACGGGTTGCTCGCCCTGGGCGTCCGCGAGGGCGATGCCTTCGCGATCCTGGCGACGACCCGGGTCGAGTGGGCGCTCTTCGACTTCGCGCTCGGGCAGATCGGCGCGATCGGGGCCGCGATCTACGCATCCAGCTCGCCGAAGGACGTCGGCTACATCATCGACGCACTCCGATTCGATCGGCGTCCTCTGCGAGGACGAGGCCCAGCTCGAGAAGGTGGAGAGCGTGCGCGCCGAGATCCCGCGGCTGCAGCACGTCCTGACCTTCGCCGGCCTCGACGACCTCGCCGAGCAAGGCCGAGCCTTCGCCGAGACCCACCCGAACGCCCTGGACGAAGCGGCGCAGGCCGTCGAGGAGGACGACCTCTTCACCTACATCTACACGTCGGGGACGACCGGCCCGCCGAAGGGCTGCATGATCTCGCACCGCAACTACTACGCGATGGTCGCAGTCGTGGACGACCTGGAGACCTTCACCGGCCCCGAGGACACGATGCTCCTGTACCTGCCGCTCGCGCACAACTTCGGTCGGCTGATGCACCTCTCCGGCCCCTACGTCGGCTACACGATCGCCTTCCTTCCCGACCCGCTTCAGGCCGCGACCGCGCTTACCACTGTCAAGCCGACCGTCTTCCCGAGCGTGCCGCGCGTCTACGAGAAGATCCACACCGCCGTCCTCGCCAAGTTCGACGAAGCGACGGGCCTCAAACGTAAGCTGATCGACTGGGCACTACCGCTGGGCCGCCGCGTCAGCGCTCTCCGCCGAGCCGGCCAGCCGGTCCCGAGGTCGCTGGAGCTGCAGTACCGGCTGGCGGACAAGCTGGTCTACGCAAAGGTCAAGGATCGGCTGGGCGGACGCCTCCGGACGGCGATCTCGGGCGGCGCCCCGCTCGGACTCGAGGTCGCGGAGTTCTTCCACGGCGCTCGACATCCTGCTCGATCGAGGGCTACGGGCTGACCGAGTGCACGACGGCGGCTACGACCAGCACCCACAGTGCCTTCCGCTTCGGCACGGTCGGCCGCGCGCTCCCCGGCTTCGAGCTCCGGCTGGCCGACGACGGCGAGCTGCTGTACGCAGCGAGACGATCTTCCAGGGCTACTACAAGGATCCGGAGGCCACGGCCGAGGTGATCGACCGCCGACGGGTGGCTCCTGACCGGCGACATCGCCGAGATGGATGCCGATGGCTACGTCACGATCACCGACCGGAAGAAGGACATCATCATCACCGCCGGCGGCAAGAACGTCGCCCCCCAGAATCTGGAGAACGACCTCAAAGCCTCGAGGTACATCTCCCAGGCGCTCGTCGTCGGCGATCGCAAGCCGTATGTCGCGGCTCTGCTCACCCTCGACGCCGAGGAGATCGGGAAATGGGCGGCCGCCGAGGGGCTCGCCGGCGGCATGGCGGAGCTCTCGCAGGAGCCAAAGGTGCGCGAGCTCGTCCAGGGGTCGTGGACGAGGTCAACGCCGATCGTTCCCGTCACGAGCAGATGCAAGTCGCTTCGAGATCCTCCCACGCGACTTCACGATGGACGCCGACGAGTTGACGCCGACGCTGAAGCTGAAGCGCCGGGTCTCGCAAGGAGCACTTCGCCGGGAGCTCGAGGAGCTCTACGCGGGCGAGACGCTGAATCAGGCCGCCGGCGTCTGAGCTACGCCCGTGCTACAGCCGGCGGGCGCCGACCTAGGTCTGCGGCGTACCAGGAGTCGGAGAGGCTGGAGATCTTGACCACGTCGCCGCTGTGCGGGGCATGGATGAAGCTGGCCGCCGCCCACGTAGATGCCGGCGTGGCCCAGACCGTTGAAGAAGACGAGGTCGCCGGCCTCGAGCTGATCCCGGAGACGGGCGCGCCCGTCCCGTACTGCGAAGCCGCGTGGTGCGGCAGCGAGATGCCCATCTTGCCGTACACGTACATGATGAACCCGGAGCAGTCGAAGCCCGACGGGCTTGCCCCGCCCCAGACGTACGGGACGCCCAGGTACTGCATCGCGATCCCGACCACGCCTCCGTAGCGCGCGGGCGGAGCTGCCATCACGGGATCAGGCGCCGCAACCGCCGACTCGCCCTCGACGAGCGGGCGCGAGCGGGGCCTCCACCGCGGCCGGATGCGCCTGGGTCTGCCGCTGGGCGGCCGCCAACCGAGCGCGAGCCTGTGCTTCGAGCTGGGCCTGCCGGCGAGCCTCCGCGGCCTCGAGGGCCGCGATCTCGCCCTTGATCGAGGCCAGCATCCGGCTGCGCTCGTCGAGCTGGCCCTCGATCGATCTGCGCTGCGCCGCTCGCTCCGCCACGACTTGCACCTGCTCCGTCTTCGCGCGCTGCAGCCGCGTCCGCGCTGCTTGACCTCCGCGCTGAAGCTCTTCACCTCGCCGAGCACCCGCGAGTCCTGAGCGGAGACCCGCTCGACGGCGTCGAGCCGGTTCAACAGGTCGTCGATCGATTCCGGCGCCGAGGAGCACCTCGACAGCGGATGTTCCTCGCCGCCGCCGACATAGATCGCGACGAGACGCTCGGAGAGATGGCTCTGGGCGTTCTTCGAGACTCGACTTGCCGCGATCACAGGTGGCGCGCATTCGTCTTCAGCTCGCCCGGATCGCTCGAGCTTCAGGTTCGCGAGGTTGTACGCCTCGACCGCGTGACCGAGCTCGCCGTCGATCTCGTGGATCTGGGCGAGGACGTCCTGCGCCTGGGCGCGCTTCGCGACACGATCGGATCCGCGGCCGCCGTCTTGACCCACGCCAAGGCAACGGCGAGGAAAATCGCCGCAATAAACCACGAATTCGCCGGCGCCTTTCGCCTGCCCGGGCTGATTAGCGTCCCTCCGACCCGAAACGACACCAGCTTCGGCGACCCCGGTGGGGGGCCAGGGCCGTCACAAGCGGGGCACCCTAGCAGGCGTTCCGGACAACCGCCACCCGCAACTAGAGCCAAAAACGCCGCGTGCTCCAGGCGCTGCTCGAATCACAAACAACGACACCACTCGGGAGAGCTTGCTACGGTCCTCGCCCTCGTGGGGACGTATTCAACGAGCGGCGCGGCGCGCCTTGTGGCCGTCTTGACGGGCTTTCGCTCCTGCTGGCAACCGTTCCGCTTGCGCTCGCCGCCGGACGTCGCCCGATCTGCGCTCGCAGGCGGCGGCGTTCCAGGCCGGCGTCGGCTCCCTCGACGCGCGCGCGCGCGCCGCGACGCTCGTGAGCCTCTACGCGCTCGAGTCCGAGCTTCGGCGCGCGCAAAGCGCCCTCGACGCGCTCGCCGCCCGCAGGGCTGGGCTCGCGCGCGCAGCGGACCGCCACCCGCAACAGCTCGCGATCGCGCAGCGGGCCGTTCGCCCTCTCCGAGTCGCGCCTCGCGACGCTCGTGCGGCGCCCTCTACCAGCAGCGGAACGCGCCGAGCCGCTGGCGGTCCTGCTCGGCGCAGACTCGCTCGACGAGGCGCTCGCCGGGCTCGACGGCCTCGGCCGCGCGGCAAGCGAGAGCAACAGGATCATCGAGCAGGCGCGGCCGGGCGCGGAGCAGCTCGCCGCGCTCGACGCGCGGCTCGCCGGGCAGGCGGCGGAGCTCGCCGAGCTCTCCGCGGCGGCAGAGCCGCCTCGAGCGCTCGCCAGGACCGCGGCGGCGCGTGCAGCTTCCTCGCCGGCCTTCGGCAGCAGCAGGGTCTGGACGCGGGCAGCTCGCAGCCATCGAGGCCCAGGCACGGACGGCGGAGCAGCGGACTCCGCAAGCCCCATTCACGCAGCCGGTCGCCACCGCTCCATCGAGCACTGCGTCCCGCCCGCCACCCCGAGTACAGCTCGCGCGTGCTTGGCCCAGGACGATGACCGTCTCAGCGACCGGCTACTCGCCTGCACGGCCGGACCTCGTCCGGGACTGCCTGACGCTCCCGGCATCATCGCGGTCGACCCGTCGGTGATCCCGCTCGGCACGCGGCTGACGATCCCGGGCTACGGGAGGCCATCGCGGCAGACACGGGCGGATCGGTGCACGGAACCACGATCGACCTCTGGTTCCCGACGTCGCCGCGCAGGCGCTCGCGTGGCGGCGCGCTGCGGACGATCACGATTCAACAACTCGCCACTGATCGGCAGCGATTAAGAGCCGGCCGAACCCTGCCACTTCTCGGTAGCGCAGCGCCGACGGGAGATTGCATGAACGAGACGGCGCCGAGCACGAACGACGCCATCCGCGTGTCCTGCTCGTCGACGACCATGACCTCTTCCGCACCGGGCTCCGCAACCTGCTCGAAGAGCAGGGCGTGCAGATCGTCGGGAGGCAGCCAGCGGCTCGGAGGCGCTGCACCATGTCCGCCTGTCCGCGCCCGAGGTCGTCGTGATGGACCTGAACATGCCGGGGATGTCCGGAGTCGAGGCCGACGCGGCACATCAGCCGCGACGCGCCCCTGACCCGCGTGATCGTGCTCACGATCTCGGATCAGGAGCAGGACGTGATGGACGCGATCCTCGCCGGGGCGTGCGGCTACCTGCTCAAGGACGCTTCGATCCAGGACCTGATGCAGGGGATCGAGGCGGCGGCCGTCGGCGAGTCGCTGATCTCGCCGCATATCGCCGGCAAGGTGCTCCAGCACGTGCGCGCGACGACCGCAGCGCCCGAGGCGGCCGCGACGATCCGGGCCGAGCTCTCCGACCGCGAGATCCAGGTGCTGAAGCTGATCGCGAACGGCAAGGACAACGCGGTGATCGCCGCCGAGCTGCACATCAGCCCGAAGACCGTCAAGAATCACATCTCGAACATCCTGATGAAGCTCCAGATCGACAACCGGATCCAGGCGGCTGTTTACGCCGTCCGCAGCGGGTATCGTCTGAGCCCCGCGGCCCCCTGGCCGGCCGGCTCCCGCACTCTTCCCCGGCTTCCGCTGCGCGAGTAACGCGGCCAGGAACGCGGGGGCCCAAGGCGTAAAGGTGGAGATGAAGCTAGAGCGCTTGACGACGCAGCGAGGAGAGAAGGCCGCGGAGGCCCGCCAGCTCCCGGTCGGCGCCGGCGAGCAGCCGCGTCAGCTCGGCGATCTCCTCCGTCCGGGCGCGAGCCTTCGGGCCGCCTCCGAGCGCAGGAGCGCTCGCAGTCGCCGCTCGAGCCGCAGCCGCTCTCCCTCGAGCGCCAGAGCGGCGGCGTAGCCGTTCGTCAGCGTGTCCTCGACGACGGCACGCGGTGGCGGCTCCGCCTCTGCGGGCACGTCGAGAAGCGACCGGATCTCGGTCAGCACTCCGGGGAGGCGGCCGTCCACAGCACTCCAATTATCCGCCGCAGCCGGACCGGAGACATGGGCCGCCGGGCCTATCTTCGCCACCGTCCCGGCCCATTGCTCGCAGTCGTGCTGTTTCTGGTCGTTCTCGTCTCGCCGGCGAAGGGCGCCGAGTCCACGCTGTACATCCGCCTCGACCGTGCGCTCGACGTGCCGAACGTCGATCCGGCGCACACGGCGGCACTCGCAGTCGATCTCCGCACCGGCTCCGTCGTCTACTCCCGCAATCCCGCGCTCGCGCTCGTCCCGGCTTCGAATCAGAAGCTGCCGGTGGCATATGCAGCGCTCGCACAGCTGGGGCCGGGCTACCGGTTCCACACGGAGGTCGTGGGCACCGGCTCGCTCGTGGGCGACGTCTGGCACGGCGACCTCTGGCTGCGCGGATACGGCGACCCGACCCTCGAGCCGGAGGATCTCGCCGCGCTCGCCGCGGAAGTCGCCTCCTGGGGCATCCGCCGGGTCGACGGAGCAGTGATCGCCGACGAGTCGTGGTTCGACGCCCGCCGGGTCGGCCCAGGCTGGAAGCCCCGCTTCTACATCGAGGAGTCGCCGCCGCTCTCGGCCCTCGTCGTCGACAGGGGACGCTATCGCGGCCAGACCTCTGCGAACCCGGCGCTCGCGGCAGCGTCACTCCTCCGGCAGGCCCTGGAAGCGGAGGGGTGGCCGTGGCCGATCGCACGCGGTCGGGCGTCCTCACGACCAGCGGGCCTCCCGCTGGCCAGGGACGTCTCAGAGCCTCTCGCGGACATCGTCCGCTTCATGGGCCGCGAGAGCGACAACTACACCGCCGAGATGCTCGTGAAGCAACTCGGCGGCGCTCTACGCAGGCCGTGGGTCGACAGCTGCAGGCGTCCGCGTCGTGCGTGACGCGCTCGCAGCTGCCGAGATCCCGCTTGCCGGCGTCCGGCTCGCCGACGGGTCTGGCCTGTCGCAGTCTCGACCGGCTGACCGCGACGGCCGTAGTCGCGCTTCTGGAGGCCGGCCTCGCCGAGAGCGAGTTCGCGCGATGCGTTCCTCCAGTCGCTCGCCGTCGCAGGGGTGGACGGAACCCTCGCAGACCGACTCGTGTCGCTGCCGGCGCGCGGGCCAGGTGATCGCGAAGACCGGCACCACGAGCACCGCCTCCGCGCTGTCCGGCTTCGTCCGCGACCGCTACGTCTTCGCGATCCTCCAGAACGGCCGGCCCGATCTCGAGCTACTGGGCCAGGCATCGCGCAGGACCGCTTCGCGACGGCGCTCGCCGCCGCGGGCTGAGAGCGCTGTGGAGCTGGGACGAGTCGCTGTACGCCGGGAGCGCGGCGTACTACGCGCGCGGCCGCTTCCCCTATCCGCAGGAGCTGGCCGACGCGCTTCGCGACGAGCTCGCGCCTGGACGGGACCGGCCGCCTGCTCGACGTCGGCCGCGGCCCCGGGCCGCTCACGCTCCTGCTCGCTCGCCTGTTCGAGCGCGCGGTGGGGGTCGACGCCGACGCGGACATGGTCGCGGAGGCTCAGCGCGGGGCGGCGCGCCGAGGCGTGACGAACGCCGAGTTCGTCCGGCTGCGAGCAGAGGAGCTTCCGGCGGGCCTCGGGCTCTTCCGGGTCGCGTCCTTCGCGCAGTCGTTCCATTGGATGGACCGGGCGCGAGTCGCCGCCGCCGTCAAGACCATGCTCGAGCCGGAAGGCGCTTGGGTGCACGTGCACGCGACGACGACCCACGGCGTCGGCGACGACGCCGACCTGCCCGCGCCTGCACCGCCGCACGACCGGATCGACGAGCTGGCCAAGGCCTACCTCGGCCCAATTCGCCGAGCGGGCCAGGGGATGCTCCCGGAGGGTACCCCCGGCCGACGAGGAGGAGGTCATGGTCGCGGCAGGCTTTCAGGGACCGGCGCGACGCGAGGTAGGCGGTGGTCGCGTCCTCGACAGGACCGAGGACGAGGTCGTCGCCTCCGTCTACTCCCGCTCGTCCACAGCCCCGCACCTTCTCGGCGACCGCCTGGCCGAGTTCGAGACCGATTTGCGCGCGCTTCTCCGTCGCACAGCTCCCGAAGGCCACTTCAGCGAACGCACGCAGGAGATCGCGCTCGTGATCTGGAGGCCCTGAGCCGGGCGCTCAGCGGCGACGCCGTGGCGGCGGCGTCACCGCCTTCGTCGTCGGGCGCGCGTCCCCGACGAGCTTCTTCAGATCGTCCTCGGTGAGGATCGGCACGCCGGCCTTCTCGGCCTTCGCCGCCTTGGAGCCCGGGCTCTCGCCGACGAACACTCCGGTCGTCTTCTTCGAGACGTTGTCCGAGACCTTGGCGCCGAGCGCCTCGAGCGCGGCGTTCGCCTCCTCGCGGAGAAGGCCTCCAGCGTCCCGGTGATCACGTACTGGCTGCCGGTCAGCGGGCCCTCGATCGGCCTCTCCTCCTCACCGACCTCGAACCGCAGCCCGAGCTCGCGCAGCTCCGCGACGAGGGCCCGGTTCTGCTCGTCCGAGAACCACTCCGCGATCGCCTCGGCCCGGTCGGGCCCGATCCCCTCCACCTCCTGGATCTCCTCCTGGCTCGCGTCGAGCAGCGTGTCGACGTCGCCGAAGTGCCGCGCGAGATTTCGCGCCGTCACCCAGCCCACGTCGGGGATGTTCAGGCCGAAGAGGACGCGTGAGAACGGCTGCTGCTTCGAGAGCGCGATCGCGTCGATCGCGTTCCGGGCGGAGATCTCGCCGTAGCCCTCGAGCTCCATCAGCTGCTCTGCGGTCAGACGGTAGAGATCGGGCATCGAGCGGAGCAGGCCCTCGTTCCAGAGCCGCCAGACGAACTGCTCACCCACGCCCTCGATGTCCATCGCAGCCATGACCCAGTTGTTCAGCGTCTCGAGGCCGCGCGACGGGCAGGCCGCGGTTCGGGCAGCGGTGCATGACCTCGCCCTCGGGCTTCACGATCTCGGCGTCGCAGAGCGGGCAGCGCTCGGGCATCTCGGAACTCCTTCGTGCCCTGCGCGTGCGGGCCGGCCGGCCCGACGATCTGCGGGATCACGTCGCCGGCGCGCTGAACGATCACGCGGTCGCCCTCGCGGATCTGCTTGCGGTTGATGTCCTCCTCGTTGTGCAGGGTCGCGCGCGAGACCATCACACCGCCGACGTTGACGGGCTCGATGATCGCCCACGGGTTGAGGGCGCCCGTCCGTCCGACGCGGATCGCGATCTTGAGCAGCTTCGTCTCGCGCAGTCATCGGCGCCCACTTGTAAGCGCGTGCCCAACGCGGCCGCTCGTGCAGCGCGCCGAGGCGCTGCCTGCTGGTCGAACGAGTCGACCTTGACCACGATCCCGTCGATCTCGTAGTCGAGCTCGGCGCGCCGCCGCTCCCACTCGGCGCAGGCCTTCGCCACCTCCTCGATCGACTCGAGCCGCTCGGCGAACGGATTCGTCCGAAAGCCCCGCTCGCGCAGCCATGCGAGCGTCTCGAAGTGCGTGTCGGGCGCGACGCCCTCGCGGTAGCCGGTGCCGTAGATCCAGACCGAGAGCGGGCGCGCGGCCGTGATCCGTGAGTCGAGCTGGCGCAGCGAGCCCGCGGCGGCGTTGCGCGGATTCGGCGCGGGCGCTTTCCCGGCCGCGACCTGCTCCTCGTTGAAGCGGCGGAAGCCCGAGAGCGGGAAGTAGACCTCGCCGCGCACCTCCATCAGCGGCGGCGCCTCGCCCTGGAGCGTGAGCGGGATCGAGCGGATCGTGCGCAGGTTGACGGTGACCTCCTCCCCGCGCTGGCCGTCGCCGCGCGTCGAGCCGCGGACGAGCTGCCCGTTCTCGTAGACGAGCGAGATCGCGGAGCCGTCGATCTTCGGCTCGATCACGTAAGCGACCGGTTCGTCGGAGTCGAGGCGCTTGCGCACGTCGTCCGCCCACTTCAGGAGCCCTTCGTCGGTCGTCACCTTCTCCAACGAGCCCATCGGCGCGAGGTGCTCGACCTTCTTGAACTTGTCCGACGGCGGCCCGCCGACCCTGCGGGTCGGCGAGTCGTCGGTCGCGAGCTCCGGCTGCTTCTCCTCCAGCTCCTTCAGCTCGTCGAAGAGCCGGTCGTACTCCGCGTCCGTGACCTCCGGGTCGTCGAGGACGTGGTAGCGGTGGTTGTGGTGGTGCAGGAGCTCCCTGAGCTCCGCGGCGCGACCCTCAGAGGACGGCAAGGAGCTCCTCCGCCGACTCGACGACGGCATCCGGCTCCTCCGCCTCGAGCCGCTCGCGGGGGTGGATGCCGCCCCAGGTGACCGCGACCGAGTGCATTCCCGCAGCCTTGGCGGCGCGGATGTCGAAGGGGAATCGCCGACGTAGGCCGCGTCGTCTTGCTTCACGCCGAGGAGGTCGAGCGCGTGGACGAGCGGCGCCGGATCGGGCTTGTGACGATCTGTGTCGTCCGAGCCGACGACGACGTCGAAGAACTGCTCCAGCGGCAGGTAGGAGAAGGCCAGCCTCACCGTCTCGCGTCGCTTCGCAGTGACGACACCGAGCCGGCGCCCTTCCTCCTTGAGCGTGGTCAGGACGTCCGTCATCCCGGCGCACTCGGCGAGCTCGGAGTGCAGCGGCTCGTTGTGGGCGCGGTAGCACGCGACGAGCTCGTCGACCCGGTCGGGCGCGATCAGGCGCATCTGCTCGAGCAGCCCCGAGCCCCCGACGGCGCGGCCGAGCTCCTCGTCCGGGATGTCGCGTCCGAGCACGGTCTTCGTCGCGTGCCGCATCGACGCGATGATGATCGAGCCGGAGTCGATCACGGTGCCGTCGAGATCGAAGAGGACGACCGGGAAGCGCATGCGCTCGATCGTAGCGACGGCGCTCAGTAGTCCGAGCGCTCGAGGTAGAGGCCGCACGGCGGGCGCGGTCAGGCCGGCGTCGCTGCGCGGGCGCCCTTCGAGCAGCCGCGCCAGATCGCGGCCCTCGAGCATCGTGCCGACGAGCGTCCGCACCATGTGGCGCAGGAAGCTCTCGGCGGCGATCGTGAAGTGGAGCTCGTCGCCGTGCTCCTCCCAGGCGGCGGCGAGCACCGTGCGCTGGAAGCAACCGATGCTGCGTCTCGGTAGGCGTGAAGGCGGTGAAGTCGTGCGCCCCGGGCAGCAGCGCCGGCCGCGGCGTCTCAGGACTTCGACGTCGAGTGGACGGGGCCAGCAGAGCGTGCGTCGCTCCGCGAAGGGCGAGCGCACGCGCCGGCGCAGGATCCGGTAGCGGTAGGCACGCGAGCGAGCCGAGAAGCGCGCGTCGAAGTCGTCCTCCGCCTCCTGGGCGAGGAGGACGGCGACGTCTTCCGGCAGCGCCGCGTTGAGCGCATCGGTCGCCCGCTTCGCCGGCGGCCCGCCGACGACCCGGACGCTCGCCACCTGACCGGTCGCGTGGACGCCGGTGTCGGTTCGCCCGGCGACAGCGAGTCGGTCCCAGGCCGGGAAGACCGCATCGAACGCGTCGCGAACGACCCCCTCGACCGTCCGCTCTCCGGGCTGCCGCGCCCAGCCGCGAAAGTCGCTGCCGTCGTACTCGAGCGTCAGCTTCAGGGTCTTCTCGGCCATGGGCGCGCAGTCTAAGCTCGGGTTGATGGCGTCGACCGAGCGCAAGTACGACCTCTACGGTCCCGGGTTCCGCGCCGATCCGGCCGCGTCTTCGCGGAGATGCGCGAGCACGACCCCGTCCTGTGTCAGCTGGGCCTCGACGGCGAGACCCGATCTGGTTCGTCACGCGGCACGAAGACGTCGCCGCGGTGCTCCTCGACGACGAGCGCTTCGTTCGCGACCCCAGGCTTGCGCTGACGCCGGAGGCGGTCGAGGCCGCAGCAGCCGATCCCGCCGGGGCTCGAGGCGATCGAGAATCACATGCTGAACCGCGACGGCGACGACCACAGGCGTCTGCGACGGCTCGTGACGAAGGCCTTCACGCCGAAGAGGGTCGAGCAGCTACGGCCGCGGATCCAGGCCGTCGCCGACGAGCTGCTCGACGCCGTCGAGCCCCGAGGCGAGATGGACCTGTCGGCCGAGTACGCCTTCCCGCTGCCGATCACCGTGATCGCCGAGCTGCTCGGCGTGGCCACGGCCGACCAGGATCGGTTCAAGGAATGGTCCGACGCGATCATCACGCCCGCACTCGCCCCGGAGGACGTTGGGCGCTTCTTCGAGCAGATGAGCGAGTTCGTCGCCTACCTGGCCGACCTCTTCGCCCAGCGGCGCGCCGCTCCGACCGACGATCTCATCAGCGCGCTTCTGGCTGCACGCGACGAGAGCGACGCGCTCAGCGAGCAGGAGGTCTTCGGCACGGTGGTGCTGCTGATCGTCGCCGGGCACGAGACGACGGTCGGGCTGATCGGAAACGCGGTCGTGAACCTGCTCGAGCATCCCGATCAGCTCGCGCCCCTGCGCGAGGACGCAACGCTGATCCCGGGCGCGGTCGAGGAGGTCCTGCGCTTCGAGGGCCCGGTCGAGCGAAGCCTGAACCGCTGGGCCACGACGGACGTCGAGCTCGGCGGGCAGACGATCCGCAAGGGCGACCTCGTGATCCCGATCCTGAACGCCGCCGGCCGCGATCCCTCCCGCTACCCAGAGCCCGAGCGGCTCGACGTGACCCGGGAAGACACACGCCACGTCGCGTTCGGTCGCGGTAGCCACTACTGCCTCGGAGCGCCGCTGGCGCGTCTCGACGCCGAGGTCGCGCTCGAGACGCTCTTCCGGCGGCTGCCGGAGCTGCGGCTCGCGGTTCCCCGCGACCAGCTCGAGTGGCGCCCGACGCCGGGCTTCCGCCGCGTCGTGGCGCTGCCGGTGACCTGGTAAGCCCTAGGAGGGCTCCACGACGAGCGTCAGGCCGTCCAGAGCCTGGACGATCACTTCGTCACCGACGTCCGCGCCGAGGTCGCAGCGGGCCTGCCAGAGCTCTCCCGACGATCCGCACCTGCCCGACGGCCGGCACTCCGTCGAGACGACCGCTCGCCGGCCGACCAGCGTCTCGGCGCCGACCGTCGCCTTGCGCCGCTTCGACCACCAGACGAAGAGCGTCGTCTCGGCAATCTCGAGCGCCGCGCCGACGCCGAGCACGATCCAGTTCCACGGATCCTCGAGCACGAAGGCCGCCAGCAGGAGCGAGACGAGCAGGATCATGCGACCTTCCGGGGAACGAGCGCGAGCGAGCTCCCGTTCGGGAAGACGAGGCGGTGCACGTCGTCGCCGGCGTCCACCTCGACACCGAGCACGTCGGCCAGGAAGCGGGCCACGCCGGCGTTGTCGGCAGTTGCCGACCCCTGCGAACACGAGTCCTTCGACCTTCATCTGCGCCATAGGATGCCCGGATGCGCCTGGCGCTGATGATCGAGGGACAGGAGGGCGTCTCGTGGGAGGACTGGCTCGCGCTCGCCGAGGCGTGCGAGGAGCACGGCGTCGAAGCCCTGTTCCGCTCCGACCACTACCTCTCGCAGACCGACCCCGGCCGCGCGGCGCTCGACGCCTGGGCCGTCATCCCGGCTCTTGCGGCGCGGACGGAGCGGATCGAGCTCGGCACGCTGGTCTCGCCGGTCACCTTCCGCCCGCCCGCCGTGCTCGCGAACGCCTCCATCACCGCGTACGAGATCTCCGGCGGCCGGGTGTCGCTCGGCATGGGCACGGGCTGGATGGAGGCCGAGCACGAGGCGTTCGGGTTCCCGTTCCCAGAGATGAAGACCCGGCTGCAGTGGCTCGAGGAGCAGATCGAGGCGGTCCGCCGCTTCTGGGGCGAGCGCCCGCGCCCCCACCTGATCGTCGGCGGCAGCGGCCTTTCCGGCACGATCGAGCCGGCTGCGAAGTGGGCCGACGAGTACAACACGGTGATGGCGACGGCGGCGGAGTGCGCCGAGCGTCGCGAGAAGCTCGCCCGCGCCTGCGAGCGCGAGGGCCGCGAGCCGATCCCGCTCTCCCTGATGACCGGCTGCGCGATCGGACGTGACGAGGACGAGGCGCGCGAGCGAATCCGCCGCCGGCTCGGTCCGCGCGGGCCAGAATGTCGATCCCGACGAGTACAAGGCGAAGCGCGGCGAGGCGGCGATCCTCGGCACCCTCGACGAGGCCGCGCAGCGTCTCCGCGCCTACGAGAACGCCGGCGTCGAGCGCGTCATGCTCCAGCACCTCGACCACCGCGATCTCGGGATGGTCGAGCTGATCGGCCGCGAGCTGCGGCCGCTGGTCGCCGCCTCGTAGGCGTTGACGAATCGCCCGGCCGTCCTGGTCGAGAGTAAGTGCGCACGCCTGGCCGCGCGTGGCGCTAGTCTTGGGTTGACGAGATCGACATCGCAGGAGAGTGGGACCATGGACGCGGGCGTGGGAGACAGGATCGTCGTCGAGTCGGAGCAGGCCGCTCAGTCGGGTCGTGCGGGGGTGATCGAAGAGGTCCTGGCCCACGATCCGCCGCGCTTCCGCGTCCGCTGGGACGACGAGCACACGAGTATCTTCGCTCCCTCGGCAGGTGTCGCGAGGATCGAGCCGAGCAAGAAAAAGCGCGTGAAGGCCTGATCGGGCACAACGAAGTGCTGGCCCTGCAAGTCGAATCCTGTTCGCCTAGGCTCCTGCGTCTCGAGCGTCTATAGGCGCCGTCGGGAGATTGCGGGCTTTCGGCCGGGGTTCTGGCCGCAGGGCCAGTCAAGGCACCCTAGCTCATGTGGAGCACGGGCAGGGTTAAGGCGTCTTCACGCCCAACCTCCTAGTAACAGACTGTTACTAGGCGCCGATCCCGCGCAGCCATCACGAGTCGGCCTAGTAACAGACTGTTACTTGGCCTCGGGCGGGTGGGCTGAGAGAGTGTCGGCGTGGAGCACCACGCCGACTTCGCGATCCCGGTCACGCAGACGCTCATCGTCGAGACCGACTACGAGCGCCCGGACGGCGGCGGCATGATCGGCGGCCCCGTCCTCGCGCTCGGCTGGTGGGTCGACAAGGCGGGCGACCCGCCGCACGAGGGGCCGCCAACCGGCACGCTCTACCTCGTCGCGGACGAGACCCAGCCGCGGCCCGTGTGGGTCGCGCAGGGTCGTCTGACGAGATTCAGGCTCGAGAGCTAGGCGGTCGCGCCGAAGGCGGTCTCGGGCTCGTAGTCGACGAGCTCGAGGTAGACCATCTCGGCGGCGTCGCCCTGGCGCTGGCCGAGCTTGATGATGCGCGTGTAGCCGCCGGGCCGCTCCGCGAAGCGCGGCGCGACCTCGGCGAACAGGTTGTGCACCACGTCCTGCGAGCGCAGCTCGGCGAGCGCCTTGCGACGGGCGTGCAGGTCGCCGCGCTTGCCGAGCGTGATCATCTTCTCCGCGAACGGCTTGACGGCCTTGGCCTTCGCCTCGGTCGTCTGGATCCGCCCGTGGGTGATCAGCGCGCCCGCGAGGTTCGAGTAGAGCGCCTTCCGGTGCGCGGAATCGCGTCCCAGCTTCTTGCCTGCGCGGGCGTGCTTCACGTTATTCGTCTCCCCGGAGCGAGAGGCCCTGGGTGGCGAGCGTCTCCTTGACTTCCTCGATCGACTTCTTGCCGAAGTTCGGGATCGCGGCGAGCTCGTTCTCCGACTTGGAGACCAGGTCGCCGATCGTCTCGATGCCGACGCGCTTGAGGCAGTTGTACGAGCGGACGCCGAGCTCGAGCTCCTCGATCGGGAAGTTCTCCATCCCGTGCGCCGCCGGAGCCTCGGCGCCGGCCGCCTCCGCGGCAGCCTCGGCGAAGCCCTCGATCCGGTCGAGATCGGTGAAGATCGCGAGCTGGCGGATCAGGATCTCCGCAGCCTGGCCGATCGCGTCGCGGGGCTCGATCGAGCCGTCCGTGGTCACGTCGAGGCGGAGCTTGTCGTAGTCGGTGCGCTGGCCGACGCGCGCAGCCTCGACGTCGTAGGAGACGCGCCGGACGGGCGAGAAGATCGAGTCGATCGGGATGACGCCGATCGTCGTCTCCGGGCCGCGGTTCAGCTCGGCCGGGACGTAGCCGCGGCCGCGGCCGATCGTCAGCGTCATCTCGAGCTTGCCCTTGTCGCTGAGCTGCGCGAGCTCGAGGTCCTCGTTCAGGATCTCGAGGTCGGCGGGAGCCTGGATGTCGGCGGCGGTGACCGGTGCCGGCGCCCTTCTTCGCGATGTGCACCTCGACCTCGGGCGACTCGCCGTGGAGGAGGCAGATCAGGTTCTTGAGGTTGAGGATGATGTCGGTGACGTCCTCACGCACGCCCGGGAGCGTGGTGAACTCGTGCGCGACGCCCTCGATCTTGACGGCGGTCACGGCGGCGCCCTCGAGCGACGAGAGCAGCACGCGGCGCAGCGAGTTGCCGAACGTGTAGCCGAAGCCGCGATCGAGCGGCTCGATCACGAAGACGCCGCGATTCTCGTTGATCTCCTCGTGGACGATCCGCGGAATCTGGAAGTCCATCAGGCTGGTACGTGTAGCCAAAGCGATCCCTTCTTTCCTGGAAAACAGAGTCTTGCTTACTTGGAGTAGAGCTCGACGATCAGTGATTCCTGGACCGGCGCGTCGATCTCGGCGCGCTCGGGCCACTTCAGCACCTTGCCGGTGAGGCCCTCGTGGTCGGCCTGGAGCCAGGGAGCCACGGACGCGGTGAGGTCGGTGGCGTCGCGGATCGTCTGCTCCGCGGGGCTGCCGGCCTTCATGGTGACGACGTCGTTCGGGCGGACGCCGTAGCTCGGGATGTTCACCCGGCGACCGTTGACCTGGAAGTGGCCGTGGCGGACGAGCTGGCGCGCCTGGGCGCGTGAGCCCGCGAAGCCGAGCCGGTAGACGACGTTGTCGAGCCGGGTCTCGAGCATCCGGAGCAGGTTCTCGCCCGGCGCACCGGTGCCCTCTCGTGGCCTTCTCGTAGTAGTTGCGGAACTGCTTCTCGAGCAGGCCGTAGTACCGGCGCGCCTTCTGCTTCTCGCGCAGCTGCAGCAGGTACTCGCTCTGCTTGATCCGGCCGCGGCCATGCTCGCCCGGCGGATAGGAGCGGCGTTCGATCGCGCACTTCTCCGTCAGGCAGCGCTCGCCCTTGAGGAAGAGCTTCATGCCCTCCCGGCGGCAGATGCGGCACTTGGGTCCGAGGTCGCGGGCCATTAGACGCGCCTCCGCTTCCGGGGGCGGACCCCGTTGTGGGCCTGCGGGGTCACGTCGCGGACGCCGAGGATCTCGAGGCCGGCGGCCTGGAGCGAGCGGATCGCCGTCTCACGGCCCGAGCCCGGGCCCTTGACGAAGACCTCGACCTTCTGGAGGCCGTGCTCCATGCCCTTGCGGGCGCACGAGTCGGCGGTGACCTGCGCGGCGAACGGCGTCGACTTGCGCGAGCCCTTGAAGCCCGCGGAGCCGGCCGACTCCCACGCGATCACGTTCCCGTCCTTGTCGGTCAGGGCGACGATCGTGTTGTTGAACGACGTCTTGATGTGCGCCTGGCCGATCGCGATGTTCTTCTTGACACGGCGGCGCGTGCGGCCACGGGCCGCTGCCTTGCGAGGAGGCGCCATCTAGACCTTCGCCTTCTTCCCGCGGCCGACGGTCTTCTTCGGGCCCTTGCGCGTGCGGGCGTTCGTCTTCGTCCGCTGCCCGTGCACCGGGAGCCCGCGGCGGTGCCGGATGCCGCGGAGGCAGCCGATCTCCGACAGGCGCTTGATCGCCTGGGAGCGCTCGCGGCGCAGGTCGCCCTCGACCTGCAGCTCGCTGTCGATGTAGGTCGCGGATCTTGTTGACCTCGTCGTCCGTGAGGTCCTTCACCTTCTCGTTCGGGTCGAGCTCGAGCGCCTTGCAGATCTTCTGCGCGGTCGTCTGGCCGATCCCGTAGATGTAGGTCAGCCCGATCTCCAGACGCTTCTGGTTCGGAAGGTTGACGCCTGCGATTCGTGCCAAGTGACTAGCCCTGCCTTTGCTTGTGACGAGGATTGGTGCAGATGACCATGGTGCGCCCGTGCCGCTTGATCACGCGGCAGCGCTCACACATGGGTTTGACGGACGGACGGACCTTCATAGAAAAACGTTGCTCCTCAGCGGTTGCGGTAGGTGATCCTGCCGCGGGTGAGGTCGTAAGGAGAGAGCTCGACCTTGACGCGGTCGCCGGGCGCGATGCGGATGTAGTGCTTGCGCATCTTTCCGGAGATCGTGGCGAGAACGGCGTGTCCACCGTCGAGCTGGACCCTGAACATCGTGCTCGGGAGTGCTTCGACGACCTCGCCCTCGACCTCGATCTTCTCTTCCTTGACTGCCATTAACCTCGCTCGTGGTACGAATATCTCGACGCGCAGCAAAGCACGGCGCAGAGCCGCGCGGCCGCTTATCGTAGCAGAGCGACCCGGTTCTCCGTCAGGATCTGCGGCCCTTCGGCGGTGATCGCGACGGTGTGCTCGAAGTGGGCCGCGAGCGACCCGTCCTCGGTCGAGATCGACCATTCGTCGTCGTGCACGTAGACCTCGGGCCGCCCGGCGGTGATCATCGGCTCGATCGCGAGCGTCATCCCCTCCGAGAGCAGCGGACCGCGGCCCGGCTGCCCGAAGTTCGGGATGTGCGGGTCCTCGTGGTAGGAGCGGCCGACGCCGTGGCCGACGAGGCTGCGCACGACCGAGAAGCCCTGCCCCTCGACGTGGTGCTGCACGGCCGCCGAGATGTCGCCGACGCGGTTCCCCGGCTGAGCCTGTGCGATCCCGGCGACGAGCGCCTCCCGGCCGGCGTCGAGCAGCCGCTGCGCCATCTCGCTCACCTCGCCGACGCCGAAGGTGTACGCACTGTCCGCGATGTAGCCGTCGAGCGTGACGCCGACGTCGATCGTGATCAGGTCGCCGTCGCCCACCTCGTAGGCGCCCGGGATCCCGTGCACGACCATCGCGTTCGGCGAGATGCAGATCGCGGCCGGAAACCCGCGGTAGCCCTTCGAGGTCGGGATCCCGCCGTGCGAGCGGATCACCTCCTCGGCGATCCGGTCGAGCTCACCGGTCGTGATCCCGGGCTCGAGCTGCTCGCCGACGTGCGCGATCGTCTCGGCGACGACCCGGCCTGCGGCCGCCATCTTGGCGATCTCCTGTGCGGACTTGCGAATGATCATCGTGCCCCCACGGTATCCAACGCGCTCTGGATCTCGGCGACCACTTCGTCGACCGACCGGTCCGCGTGCAGCGGCACGAGCTTCCCGGTCGCGCGGTAGTACTCGACCACCGGCTCCGTCTGCTCGTGGTAGAGGGCGAGCCGGCGTTCGATCGACTCGGGCGTGTCGTCGGTCCGCCCCTCCTCGTGGGCGCGGCCGAGCGCGCGCTTCTTGGCGGTCTCGTCGTCGAGATCGAAGAAGAAGATCGACGTCGAGCGTGCGGCCGATCTCGTCGAGCATCCGGTCGAGCGCCTCCGCCTGGGCGAGGTTGCGCGGAAAGCCGTCGAGGATGAACCCCTCGCGCGCGTCGTCCTGCGCGAGGCGTTCCTGGATCATCCGGATCGTGATGCTCGTCCGGGACGAGCTCGCCGCGCTCCATGATCTCGTTGACCTCGCGCCCGAGCGGCTTCGTGTCGTCGAGCGCGCGGAACATGTCGCCGGTCGAGACGTGCGGGATGCCGTGACCCGGCGCGATGCGCTTCGCCTGCGTTCCCTTCCCCGACCCCTGCGGGCCGAGCACCAGGACGTTCACTATTTGAGGAAGCCTTCGTAGGAGCGCGCCATCATCTGCGACTCCATCTGGCGCATGGTGTCGAGCGCGACGCCGACGGCGATCAGCACAGAGGTGCCGCCGAGCGCGCCGGCCGTCGCCTGCGAGAAGCCGCCGTAGCGGATGAAGAGCGTCGGCAGCGTCGCGACGAGCGCGAGGTAGATGGCGCCGGGCAGCGTCAGCCGCGTGAGCACGCGGTCGAGGTACTGCGCGGTCGGCGGCCCCGGGCGGATGCCCGGGGATGTAGCCGCCGTAGCGGCGGAGGTTGTCGGCCTGGTCGACCGGGTTGAACTGCACCGCCGTGTAGAAGTACGTGAAGATCACGATCAGGACGCCCTGCATCAGCATGTAGGGGATGTTCGTCGGCAGGAAGTACTTGTTGACGAAGTCCTGCGTCTGCGGGAAGTACTGGCCGACCGTGGGCGGGAACGCCATCACGGCGGCGGCGAAGATGACCGGGATGACGCCGGCCATGTTCACGCGCAGCGGCATGTAGGTCGAGCCGCCCGCGGTCATGCGGCGGCCGACCATCCGCTTCGCGTACTGGATCGGGATCCGGCGCTGACCCTCCTGGATGAAGACGATCGCGGCGATGATCGACGAGCGCGATCAGCGGGAAGAAGAGCTTCTCCATCGGGCCGCCGTTCCACCAGGCGGCGATCCCGATCGGCGCGCCGACGAGGATCGAGGCGAAGATCAGGAGCGAGATGCCGTTGCCGATGCCGCGCTTCGTGATCAGCTCGCCCATCCACATCAGCAGGGTGCAGCCGACGGTGAGCGTCAGGATGATCAGCGTCATCCGGCCGAGGTTCGCGTCGAGCACGCCCTGGCGGCGGAAGAGGAACGCGTACCCGGTCGACTGCGCCGCCGCGAGCGACGACGGTCAGGTAGCGCGTGTACTGGTTGATCTTGGCGTAACCCGACTCGCCTTCCTTCTGCAGCTCTGCGAGCCGCGGGATGACGACCGTCATCAGCTGCAGGATGATCGAGGCCGTGATGTACGGCATGATCCCGAGCGCGAAGATCGAGAACTGCGAGAGCGCGCCGCCGGAGAAGAGGTTGAGCAGGCCGAGAATCGTGCCGCCGCGGCCCGAGAAGTAGTTGTTGATCGTCTCCGAGTCGACGCCGGGCGCGGGCATCCAGGAGCCGAGGCGGTAGAAGCGCGAGGATCATCGCCGTGAAGAGGACGCGGCGCCGAAGCTCCGGTACGCGCCACGCATTGGCGAGCCAGCTGAACACTTGCCGCTACGCCTCCTCGGCGGGGGCCTCGGCCTCGGCCTCGGCGTCGGCCTCGTCGGCCTCGGCCGCCTCGGTCTCGGGCTCCTCGGCGACCGGCTTCGGCTTCGCCTTGCTCTTCTTCTTGCGCGGATCCTTCGGCTCCTTGAGCGCGGTCGCGCTGCCGCCGGCGGCCGTGATCTTCTCGCGCGCGCTGGCGGAGAAGCTGTGGGCGGTGACGGAGAGCTTCTTCGTCAGCTCGCCCGTGCCGAGCACCTTCACGTCCGCCTTCGTGTTCTTGAGCAGGCCCTTCTCGACCATCGCCTCGATGTTGACGGTGTCGCCGTCGTCGAAGACGCGGTCGAGATCGCGCAGGTTGATCGGCTGCGAGTACGTCCGGAACGGCCCGATCGGCATCGCGTCGGCCGAGGTGTTACCGCGGAGCTTCGGCGCGCGCATGTCGAGCGGCATCTGGCCGCCCTCGAAGCCGGCGGGCATCTTCTTCGAGCCGGCGCGGGACTTCTGGCCCTTGATCCCGCGGCCGGAGTAGCGGCCCTTGCCCGAGCCCAGGCCGCGGCCGACCCGCTTGCGGTCCTTGCGCGCCTGCGCAGGCTTGAGGGTGTGAGAGGTTGAGCTCGTCGGCCATTACGCGCTCTCGACCTTGACGAGGTGAGCGACCTTTCTGAGCATACCGGCGAGCTCCGGTGTCTCCTTGAGCTCGTTCGACTTGCCGATCCGGCCGAGCCCGAGCGCGCGCAGCGTGCCGCGGTTGCGCTGGGTTCTGGCCGATCCGCGCTCTTGATCTGCGTCACCTTGACCGTGCTCACGCGGTCTCCTCGACCTCGGTCGTCGCCTCGACCGTCTCCGGCGCCGGCACGGCCTCGGCGCTCGACGACGGCGCTCCTCGGCGGGCGCGCGCCACGGCAGCACCTCGGCGATCGTCTTGCCGCGCATCTTCGCGACGTCCTCGGGGCGGCGCAGCTTCTTCAGGCCGTCCACGGTCGCCTTCGCCATGTTGATCGGGTTCGTCGTGCCGAGGCTCTTGGCCAGCACGTCGCGGATGCCGGCGAGCTCGAGCACGGCGCGCACGCCGCCGCCGGCGATGACGCCGGTTCCCTCGGAGGCGGGCCGGATGAACACCCTCGCGGCGTCGAAGCGGCCGAGGATCTCGTGCGTGACGGTCGTGCCGTGCTTCGGCACGGTGAACAGGTTCTTCTTCGCGTCGTCGACGGCCTTCGAGATCGCGAGCGGAACCTCGCGCGCCTTGCCGTAGCCGACGCCGACGCGGTCGACCTCGTCGCCGATCACGACGAGCGCCGTGAACGAGAAGCGCCGGCCGCCCTTGACGACCTTGGCGACGCGGTTGATCTCGATCACGCGCTCCTTGAGCTCGCGCACTTCCTCGCGGGCGATCACTTCACGTTCGACGATGCTCAAAACTTCAGTCCTCCCTCACGCGCGCCCTCGGCGAGCGCCTTGACGCGTCCGTGGTACAGGTAGCCGCCGCGGTCGAACACGACGGTCTCGATGCCGGCCTTCTTCGCGGCCTCGGCGATCGCCTTGCCGACCTCGGCTGCCTGCTCCGATCTTGTTGCCCTTGAACGACTTCTTGAGGCCGAGCCAGCTCGCGCCGGCGAGCGTGCGGCCGCTCTCGTCGTCGATCAGCTGGGCGAAGATTCCCTTGTTCGAGCGGAACACCGCGAGGCGCGGCCGCTCGGCGGTGCCGGCGACCTTGCCGCGGACCCGGCGATGGCGGCGCTCGCGCGCCTGGCGGGTCGTGAGCGTGCTCATGCCCGCTTCCCGACCTTCCTGCGGACGACCTCGTCCTGGTAGCGGATCCCCTTGCCCTTGTAGGGCTCGGGCGGCCGCACCGAGCGCACCTCGGCCGCCGTCTGGCCGACCTGCTGCTTGTCGGTGCCCTTGACGATCACCTGGGTCGGCGCCGGGCACCTCGAAGCGTGATCCCGGGCCGCGGCTTGATCACGACGGAGTGCGAGTAGCCGACGTTCAGCTCGAGGTCGGTGCCTCGCAGCGCGGCGCGGTAGCCGACGCCCTGGATCTCGAGGTGCTTCTCGAAGCCCTTCGTGACGCCCTCGACCATGTTCGCGATCAGCGTGCGGGTGAGGCCGTGCAGCGCACGGTCCTCGCCGCGCTCGGTCGGCCGCGTGACGACGATCGCGCCGTCGCCCTGCTCGATCTTCATCCGCGCCGGGACGACCTGGACGAGCTCGCCGAGCGGGCCGTTGACCTGAACGCGCCCAGGGGAGATCGCGACGTTGACGGTGCTCGGGATCTCGATGGGCTGTCTGCCGATTCGACTCATGCGAGCTACCAGACGAAGGCGATCACTTCGCCGCCGATGCCGCGCTCTGCGGCCTGGCGGCTCGTGATCAGGCCGGTCGACGTGGACAGGATCGCGGTGCCGAGCCCGCCGAGCACGCGCGGCAGGCGGTCCTTGCGCGCGTAGACGCGGCGGCCGGGGCGCGAGACGCGCTTGACGCCGGTGATCACGCGCTGGCGGTTCTTGCCGAACTTGAGCTCGACGACGAGGGTCGAGTACGGCTGGCCCTCGACCTCGACGACACGGAAGTCCTTGATGTAGCCCTCGTCGCGGAGGACGCGGGCGATCTCCTCCTTGATCCGGGAGGTCGGCATCTCGGCGGTGTCGTGCATCGCCTTGTTGGCGTTGCGGATCCGGGTGAGCATGTCTGCGATCGGGTCGGTCAGCATCTCTTCTCTCCTACCAGCTGCTCTTTGTCATGCCGGGGATCGAGCCGTTGTGCGCGAGCTCGCGCAGGCAGATCCGGCAGAGGCCGAACTTCTTGAACACCGCGCGCGGGCGGCCGCACTTGTTGCAGCGGGTGTAGGCGCGCGTCTTGAACTTCTGCGGGCGCTTCTGCTTGACGACGAGGGACGTCTTGGCCATGCGCTACTGGTCCTTCCTGTCTTCGGCGGCGAACGGGAGCCCGAGGCCGCGCAGCAGCGCGAACGCCTGCTCGTCCGTCTTCGCCGAGGTCGTGATCGTCACGTCGAGGCCGCGGATCGACCCGACCGAGTCGTAGTCGATCTCCGGGAAGATGATCTGCTCGCGCACGCCGAGCGAGTAGTTGCCGCGCCCGTCGAACGAGCCCGGATTGAGGCCGCGGAAGTCGCGGATGCGCGGGAGCGCGACCGAGACGAGCCGGTCGAGGAACTCGTACATGCGGGCGCCGCGCAGCGTCACCTTCGCGCCGACGGCCATCCCCTCGCGGAGCTTGAAGCTCGCGATCGACTTGCGTGCCTTGCGCACCTGCGCGCGCTGGCCGGCGATGATCGTCAGCTCCTCGATCGCGGCGTCGAGTGCCTTCGCGTCGGTCTTCGCGTCGCCGACGCCCATGTTCAGCGTGATCTTCTCGATCTCGCGGGACCTGCATGATCGACTTCAGCCCGAGCTCCTCCTGCAGCTGCGGGCGCAGCTCGGAGTAGAGGTCCTTCAGGCGCGGGCTGTAGGTCGCGGTCGCCATTACTTGTCCACTTCCTGGCCGCAGCCGTCGCGCTTGCAGACGCGGACGCGGACCGTCTCGCCCTTGATCTCCTTGACCTTCGATCCCGACGCGGGTCGGGAGCTTGCAGACCGGGCAGACGAGCATCACGTTCGAGACGTCCACGGGCGCCGCCTTCTCGATCCGGCCGCCGGGAGACATCTGCGTGCCGCCCATCCGGTTGGAGTCGCGGAGCGGCTTCGGGCGCGTGTGCCGCGTCATCACGTTCAGGTTCTCGACGAGGACGCGGCCGTCGCTCGGGCGCGCCTCGATGATCCGGCCCTGCTTGCCGCGGTCCTTGCCCGCGAGGATCTGCACGAGATCCCCCTTCTTGATCTTCATCTTCACTGTCATGTTTCTCAGAGCACCTCGGGAGCCAGGCTGACGATCTTCATGAAGTTCTTCTCGCGCAGCTCGCGGGCGACGGGCCCGAAGATGCGCGTCCCGCGCGGGTTCCGCGCGGCGTCGATGATCACGGCTGCGTTCTCGTCGAACGCGATCTGCGTGCCGTCGTCGCGGCCGTAGGGCTTCTTCGTCCGGACGACGACCGCCCTGACGACCTCGCCCTTCTTGACCGCACCCTGCGGCGTCGCGGACTTCACGGTACCTACGATCACGTCGCCGACGCGGGCGTAGCGCCGCTTCGAGCCGCCCATCACGCGGATGCAGAGGATCTCGCGGGCGCCGGTGTTGTCGGCGACGCGCAGGCGGGATTCCTGCTGGATCACTTCGCGACCTCGACGATCTCGGCCAGGCGCCAGTTCTTCGTCTTCGAGAGCGGACGCGTCTCGATGATCTTGACGACGTCGCCGATCTTGGCCGCGTTCTGCTCGTCGTGAGCGTGGAAGCGCTTCGACTGGCGGATGACCTTCTTGTACCGCCGGTGCGCCTTGATCGTGTCGACCTTGACGACGATCGTCTTGTCGCCCTTGTCCGAGACGACCGTGCCCTGGCGCTCCTGGCGCCGGCCGAACTCGCCCTCGGGCTTCGGGATCCGGACGATCGGCTTGCGCTCGGTCGCCTTCTCGCGCTTGACGCGGCCCTTCTTCGTGCTCGGGCGGAGCGCGCGCGGCAGATGCTTGCGCTTCGGCTTCGGGCCGGACTGCGGTGCCGGGGCTGCGGCAGCAGCGGCCGCGGGCTCGGCGGCAGCAGCCGGCGCCTCGGCCTCGGCTTCGGCTGCCGGCTCCTCGGCCGCGGGCTCCTCGGCCGGCGCCTCCTCGGCGACGGGCTCTTCGACGACGGGCTCCTCGACCACAGCCTCCTCGGCCACGGCCTCCGGCTCCGCGTCGGCAACCGGCTCCTCGACCGGAGCCTCCTCGGCCACCGGCTCGCTCGGCGGCACAGGCTCAGGCTCGGCCTCGGCGACGGGCTCCTCGACCACAGGCTCCGGCTCCGGCTCGGGCTCCGGCCTCGGCGACCGGCTCTTCGACCACGGCCTCGGGCTCGGCCTCGGGCTGCGGCCTCGGCAACGGGCTCTTCGACGGGCGCAGCCTCCTCGACGACCTCGGTCGCCTCGGCCACCGTCTCCTCGACGGGTGCCTTCTCGGTCTTCTTCTTCTTGGTGCAGCCTTCTTCTCAGCCATCTACGTGTTCCCCAGTCGTGTCCCGCTCGAGGCGGACGGTCAGAATGCGTGCGATCTCGCGCTTCGCGGAGCGCAGCCGGGCACTGTTGTCGAGCGCGCCGGTCGCGGACTGGAAGCGGAGGTTGAACAGCTCCTGGCGGCGCTCGCCGAGCGTCCGCTGAAGCTCGTCGTCTGTCATGTCGCGGAGCGCCTAGCTTTCAAAGAGATCAGCCTCTCTCTTCACGATCTTGGTCTTGACCGGCAGCTTCTGAGCCGGCGAGGCGCAGGGCCTCCTTGGCGAGCGGCTCGGAGACGCCGGCCAGCTCGAACATCACGCGGCCCGGCTTGACGACGGCCACCCAGTGCTCCGGGGAGCCCTTGCCCGAGCCCATGCGGGTCTCGGCCGGCTTCTGCGTCACCGACTTGTCCGGGAAGACGTTGATCCAGACCTTGCCGCCGCGCTTGATCTTGCGCGTCATCGCGATCCGGGCGGCCTCGATCTGGCGGTTGGTGATCCAGCCGTCCTCGAGCGCCTTGATCCCGAAGTCGCCGAACTGGACCTCGGTCTGACCGCGGGAGACGCCGCGGCGGCGTCCACGATGGACGCGGCGGTACTTGGTCTTCTTCGGGAGCAGCATTAGCGTCTCACTCCCCTGCGTCGTCGGTCGTGCGTCTCCGTCGTCGTCTCCGGGGCCTCGGCGACCGGAGCCGGGGTCGTCCTCGACCTGCGGCTCGACCGCTGCAGCCGGCGGCGTCCGTCCTGGCGACGTCTCCTCGACCGTGGGCTCACGGCGTTCTCGTCCGTCTTGCGGCTGCTCGACGTTCTCCTGGCCCTGGCGGCTCCGGCGGCTGGCGCTGCCGGGGCGCGAGCGGCCGGGCTGGCCCGCGCCGGGACGACCGCCGGGCGCACCGGGACCGCCACCGGGGCGGCCGCCGGGACGGCGGGACTTCTTGACGAGCCCGAGACCTTCGCGGTCCTGCGAGCGGTCGCGGCTCGACTCGCGCGAGGCGCCGAGGCCCTTCGGTCGCGCCGCCGCGGCGGCGGCGGGCCTGATCCTGGTCGCCGAGGCGCGTGTCCTTGCCGGTCGTGAGGCCCTCGAAGCCCTCGGGCATGATCTCGCCCTTGTTGATCCAGACCTTGACGCCGATGCGGCCGTAGGTCGTCTTCGCCTCGGCGAAGCCGTAGTCGATGTCCGCGCGGATCGTGTGCAGCGGGATGCGACCCTCGGTGTAGCGCTCCGAGCGGCTCATCTCGCCGCCGCCGAGGCGGCCGCCGCACTGGATCTTGATTCCCTGCGCGCCCGAGCGCATCGCAGAGGCGAGCGAGCGCTTCATCGCGCGGCGGAAGCTGACGCGGTTCTGCAGCTGCTCGGCGATCGACTGGGCGACGAGCTTCGCGTCGAGCTCGGGCCGCTTGATCTCGTTGATGTTGATGTGGACGTTCTTGCCCGTGATCGAGTGCAGCTCCTTGCGAAGCGCATCGACCTCGACGCCGGACTTGCCGATCACGATTCCCGGGGCGCGCCGTGAAGATGTCGACCGTGATCCGCTGCTTGTCCTTGCGGATCAGGATGTCCGACAGGCCGGCGTGGCCGAGCTTGCCGTTGATGTGGTCGCGGATCTGGACGTCCTCGAGGATGTACTTCGGGAACTCCTTCTTCCCGACGTACCAGTTGGACTTCCAGTCGTGGATGACGCCGACCCGCAGGCCGCCGGGATGCACCTTCTGGCCCATCAGGCCACCGCCTCCTTCTTCTTCGCGCGCGGCTTCGCGGCGCGCTTCGGCTTCGCTGCGGTCTCGGCTGCGGAGCCGGGGCCTCGGTCGTCGTGGGCGCGGCCGCGCGCGGCGTGCGCGTCGTCCCGGCCTTCGGGTTCTGGGCGAGCTCGATCGTGATGTGGCAGGTGCGCTTGATGATCCGGTTGACGCGGCCACGCGCGCGCGGGCGCCAGCGCTTGAGCGTCGGGCCCTCGTCGGCGTAGGTCGCGCCTGATCACGAGGTCGTCGCCGTTCCAGTGCAGGAGCGGGTTCGTCTCGGCGTTCGCGACGGCCGAGCGGAGCACCTTCTCGATCTCGATCGCTGCCGCGCGCTGCGTGAAGGCGAGGATCGTCCGCGCCTCGGGCACGCTGCGCCCGCGGATGTTCGCGAGCACGACCCGCGCCTTGCGCGCCGAGAGGCGGACCCACTTGGCCTCCGCGCGCACGACCTGCTCCGGTGTCTGCGTCGCAGCCACTAGCGCGCCCTTCTTGACCTTGTGCCTGCCGGTCGCCCGAGTGGCCGCGGAACGTCCGGGTGGGAGCGAACTCGCCGAGCTTGTGCCCGACCATCTGCTCGCTGACGAAGACCGGCACGTGCTTGCGGCCGTCGTGGACCGCGATCGTGTGCCCGACCATGTCGGGGAAGATCGTGGACGAGCGCGACCAGGTGCGGATCATCCGCTTCTCGTTGGCGGCGTTCATCGCCTCGATGCGGCTCATCAGCCGCTCCTCGACGAAAGGCCCCTTCTTCGACGATCTGCTCACTTAGCGCTTGTCCTTCCCGCGGCGACGGCCGCGAACGATCAGCTTGTTCGATTCCTTGTGCTTGCGGCGCGTGCGCTTGCCGAGCGTCGGCACGCCCCACGGGGTGACCGGATGGCGGCCGCCCTTCGACTTGCCCTCGCCGCCGCCGTGCGGGTGGTCGACCGGGTTCATCGCCGAGCCGCGCACTGCCGGGCGGATGCCCTTCCAGCGGCTGCGGCCCGCCTTGCCGCCGGACTGGTTCTCGTGATCCGTGTTGCCGACCTGCCCGACGGTGGCCCGACAGGTTAGCGGCACGCGGCGCATCTCGCCCGAGGGCAGCCGGAGCACGCCGTAGCCGTCGTCCTTGGCGACGAGCTGGACGCTCGCGCCGGCCGAGCGGGCCATCTTGGCGCCCTGGCCCGGCTTCAGCTCGACGTTGTGCACCATCGTGCCGGTCGGGATGTTCTCGAGCGGCAGCGCGTTGCCGGGCTTGATGTCGGCGGTCGGGCCGGACTCGACCATGGCGCCGACGCGCAGCCGCGCCGGGGCGATGATGTAGGCCTTCGCGCCGTCGAGGTAGTGGAGCAGCGCGATCCGGGCCGACCGGTTCGGGTCGTACTCGATCGCGGCGACCTTCGCCGGCACGCCGTCCTTGACGCGCTTGAAGTCGATCACGCGGTAGCGGCGCTTGTGGCCGCCGCCCTGGTGGCGCGTCGTGATCCGCCCCATGTTGTTCCGGCCGCCCTTCTTCTTCAGCGGCTCGGTGAGGCTCTTCTCCGGCGTCGTCTTCGTGACCTCCTCGAAGCTCGAGACGGTCATGAAGCGGCGGCCGGGTGACGTGGGCTTGTACTTCTTCAGCGCCATGGCTTAGACCTGGGCCCCTTCGAAGATCTCGATCGTTTCGCCCTCGCGCACCTGGACGATCGCCTTCTTCCAGCCCGGCCGGATGCCCTTCGACATGCCGCGGCGCTTCGGCTTCGGCCTGCACCTTGAGGATGTTCACGTTCTCGACGTGCACCTCGAAGAGCTCCTCGACGGCCTGGCGGATCTGCGTCTTGTGCGCGTCCTTGTGCACCTTGAACGTGTACTTGCGATCGCTGATCAGGCTGTAGCTCTTCTCCGAGACGACCGGAGCGAGCAGCACCTCGTTCGGGTGGAGGCTCACGTAGCCCTCCCCTGGACGAGCGGCAGCGCCGCCTCGGTGATCAGCACGCTCTTCGCCCAGACGACCGTGGCGACCTCGAGCTCGGACGGGACGGTGACGAGCGACCTCGGCAGGTTGCGGAACGACTTGATCAGCGTCTCCTCCTCCTCGGTCGCGACGATCACGAGCGGCAGCGTCCTTGCCCCACGACTCGACGAGGCTCTTGGCCTGCTTCGTCGAGGGCGCCTCGAAGCCGCAGCCGTCGAGCACGCCGAGCGTGCCGTTCGCGACGTGGTTCGAGAGCGCGCCGCGGAGCGCGGAGCGGCGCGCCTTGCGGTTCACCTTCACGTCGAAGCTGCGCATCACGGGCGCGAAGACGACGCCGCCGCCCGTGAACTGCGGCGCGCGGATCGTGCCGGCGCGGGCGCGGCCGGTGCCCTTCTGGCGCCACGGCTTGGCGCGGCCGCCGGCGACGAGGCCGCGGGTCTTCGCGCCGCGCGTGCCGGCGCGGCGGGCGTTCAGCTCGGCGCGGACGGTCTCGTGCACGAGGTGCGGCTTCACCTCGGCGCCGAAGATCTCGGCGTCGAGGGAGACGTCCTTGGCGGCCTTGCCGCCGAGCAGCTTCGCCTTCGGCGCGGCCATTACTGCTCACCGCCCTGATCTCGACGATGCCGCTCTTCGGGCCCGGAACCGGGCCCTTGACGAGCAGCAGGTTGCGCTCGGCGTCGATCTCGTGGATCACGAGGCCCGGCTGGGTGACGCGCACGCCGCCCATCCGGCCGGCCATCTTCTGGCCCTTGAAGACGCGCGACGGCGTCGCCGACGCGCCGATCGAGCCCGGCTTGCGCACGTTGTGCGAGCCGTGCGACACCGGGCCGCGGGAGAAGTTGTGGCGCTTGATCGTGCCCTGGAAGCCCTTGCCGATCGAGATCCCGGCGACCTTGACCTTCTCGCCGGGCGTGAACGCCTCGACGGTGACGGCCTCGCCGACCTGGAGCTCGCTCTGGCCGCGGAACTCGACGAGATGGCGGTGCGGCGCGGCGCCCGCCTTCGCGAGATGGCCGAGCTCGGCCTTCGAGAGCTTGCGCTCGGCGACCTCGTCGAACGCGATCTGGACGGCCTCGTAGCCGTCCGTCTCGTTCGTCTTCACCTGGACGACCGGGCACGGGCCGGCCTCGATCACGGTCACGGCCGTGACCTGGCCGCTCTCCGGATCGAAGACCTGCGTCATGCCCAGCTTCCTGCCGAGGATGCCCTTCATCGCAGAGCTTGATCTCGATGTCGACGCCTGCCGGGAGGTCGAGGCGCATCAGCGAGTCCACCGTCTTCGGCGTCGGGCTGTGGATGTCGATCAGCCGCTTGTGCGTGCGCACCTCGAAGTGCTCGCGCGAGTCCTTGTCCTTGAAGGGACTGCGGATCACGCAGTACACGTTCTTCTCGGTGGGCAGGGGCACAGGGCCGGTGATCGTCGCACCGGTGCGCTGGGCCGTCTCCACGATCTGCGACGCGGAGCGGTCGAGCTGCTGGTGGTCATAGCCCTTGAGCCGGATGCGGATCTTCTGCTGCGCCACGTCTCCCTCTTCCCTACTACTTCGTGATCTTCGTGACGACGCCGGCGCCGACCGTGCGACCGCCCTCGCGGACCGCGAAGCGCAGGCCCTCGTCCATGGCGATCGGCTGGATCAGCTGCACCGTCATCTGCGTGTTGTCGCCCGGCATGACCATCTCCTGGCCCTCCGGGAGCGTGATCTCGCCCGTCACGTCCGTCGTGCGGAAGTAGAACTGCGGGCGGTACTTGGAGAAGAACGGCGTGTGGCGGCCGCCCTCGTCCTTCGAGAGCACGTAGATCTCGGCGTCGAAGCCGGTGTGCGGCGTGATCGAGCCGGGCTTCGCGAGCACCTGGCCGCGCTCGATCTCCTCGCGCTTGACGCCGCGGAGCAGTGCGCCCGCGTTGTCGCCGGCCTGCGCCGCGTCGAGCGTCTTCTGGAACATCTCGACGCCCGTGACGACCGTCTTCTCGACCTTCTCGTGGATGCCGACGATCTCGACCTCGTCGCCGATCTTGATCTGGCCCTGCTCGACGCGGCCGGTGACGACCGTGCCGCGGCCCGTGATCGTGAAGACGTCCTCGATCGGCATCAGGAACGGCTTGTCGATGTCGCGCGTCGGCTCCGGGATGTAGGAGTCGACCGCCTCCATCAGCTCGAGGATCTTCGGCGTCCACTCCGGGTCGCCCTCGAGCGCCTTCAGCGCCGAGACGTGCACGATCGGGATGTCGTCGCCGGGGAAGTCGTACTTGGAGAGGAGCTCGCGCACCTCCATCTCGACGAGCTCGAGCAGCTCGGGATCGTCGACCATGTCGGCCTTGTTCAGCGCGACGACGATGTACGGCACCTCGACCTGCTTCGCGAGCAGGATGTGCTCGCGCGTCTGCGGCATCGGGCCGTCGGCGGCGCGAGACGACCAGGATCGCGCCGTCCATCTGCGCGGCGCCCGTGATCATGTTCTTGATGTAGTCGGCGTGCCCGGGGCAGTCGACGTGCGCGTAGTGCCGGTTCGCGGTCTCGTACTCGACGTGCGCGGTGTTGATCGTGATCCCGCGCTGGCGCTCCTCCGGAGCCTTGTCGATCTCGTCGAAGGCGACCGCGGTGCCGCCGCTCGACTCGGCGAGCACCTTCGTGATCGCAGCCGTCAGCGTCGTCTTCCCGTGGTCGATGTGACCGATCGTGCCGACGTTGAGGTGCGGCTTCGTGCGCTCGAACTTCTGCTTGGCCATTGCTTGCTCTCTCCTTCTTCTCTTACGAACTTGTCTGCGTGTCGACGATGTCCGCGGCGATGTTGCCGGGAACGTCCTCGTAACGGTCGAACTGCATGGAAAACGTGGCGCGCCCCTGCGTCATCGAGCGCACGTCGGTCGCGTAGCCGAACATCTCCGACAGCGGCACGATCGCCTTGATCGTGGTCGCGTTGCCCATCGGGGTCATCTCCTCGATCCGGCCGCGGCGGCTGTTGAGGTTGCCCATCACGTCGCCGAGGAAGTCCTCGGGCGTGACGACCTCGACGGCCATCACCGGCTCGAGCAGCTTCGGCTTCGCCGCGCTTCATCGCCTCCTTGAAGGCCATCGAGCCGGCGATCTTGAAGGCGCGCTCGCTCGAGTCGACGTCGTGGTAGGAGCCGTCGATCAGCTCGACCTTGACGTCGACGACGGGGTACCCCGCGAGGACGCCCGAGTTCATCGCCTCGCTGGATGCCCTCGTCGATCGGCTTGATGTACTCCTTCGGGATCTTGCCGCCGACGATCTTGTCCTCGAACTCGTAGCCGGCGCCGGGCTCCTGCGGCAGCAGGTTGATGACGGCGTCGCCGTACTGGCCCGAGCCGCCGGTCTGGCGGACGAAGCGGCCCTGGACCTTCTCGGCGGGCTTGGAGATCGTCTCGCGGTAGGCGACCTGCGGCCGGCCGACGTTGGCGTCGACCTTGAACTCGCGCATCAGCCGGTCGACGATGATCTCGAGGTGGAGCTCGCCCATGCCGGCGATCAGCGTCTGGCCGGTCTCCTCGTCGGACGTGACCCGGAAGGTCGGGTCCTCCTCGGAGAGTCGCGCGAGCCCGGCGCCCAGCTTGTCCTGGTCGCCCTTCGTCTTCGGCTCGATCGCGACCGAGATCACGGGCTCGGGGAAGGTCATCCGCTCGAGCACGATCGGAGCGTTCTCGACCGAGAGCGTGTCGCCGGTCGTCGTCTGCTTCAGGCCGACGCCCGCGGCGATCTCGCCCGCCCAGATCTCCTCGCGCTCCTCGCGGTGGTTCGCGTGCATCTGCAGGATGCGGCCGATGCGCTCGGTCTTGCCGTTCGTCGTGTTCAGGACGCGGTCGCCGGCCTTGAGCGTGCCGGAGTAGACGCGGAAGTAGGTGAGCTTGCCGACGAACGGGTCGGACATGACCTTGAAGGCGAGCGCCGAGAAGGGCGCGTTCGGATCGGCGTCGCGCGAGGTCTCGGCCTCCGTCTTCGGGTCGATGCCGTGGATCGCGGGCACGTCGAGCGGGCTCGGCAGGTAGTCGATCACGCCGTCGAGCAGCGGCTGGACGCCCTTGTTCTTGAAGGCGCTGCCGAGCAGCACGGGCGTCAGCGCGTCGGCGAGCGTGCCGGCGCGGAGCGCGCGCTTGATCATCTCGGGCGTGACGAGCGACTCGTCCGTGAGGTAGGTCTCGGTCAGCTCGTCGTCGTGCTCGGCGATCGCGTCGATCAGCAGGTGGTGGTACTCGTGCGCCTGCTCGGCGAGCTCGGCCGGGATCTCGCCGACGGTGAACTTCTCGCCCAGGTCGTCCTCGTAGGTGATCGCGTTCATCTCGACGAGGTCGACGACGCCGCGGTGGTGCTCCTCCTGGCCGATCGGAAGCTGGATCGGCACCGGGTTGGCGCCGAGCTTGTCGACCATCGACTTGACCGAGGCGAAGAAGTCGGCGCCGGTGCGGTCCATCTTGTTGATGAACGCGATCCGCGGCACCTTGTACTTGTCGGCCTGGCGCCAGACGGTCTCGGACTGCGGCTGCACGCCCGCAACGGCGTCGAAGACGGCGACCGCGCCGTCGAGCACGCGCAGGCTCCGCTCGACCTCCACCGTAAAGTCCACGTGCCCGGGCGTATCGATAATGTTGATGCGATGGTCGCGCCACTCCGCGGTCGTCGCCGCCGAGGTGATCGTGATCCCGCGCTCCTGCTCCTGCGCCATCCAGTCCATCGTCGCGGCGCCCTCGTGCACCTCGCCCATCTTGTGGGTGCGGCCGGTGTAGTAGAGGATCCGCTCCGTCGTCGTGGTCTTGCCGGCGTCGATGTGCGCCATGATCCCGATGTTGCGGACGCGGTCCAGCGCGATGCGTGTGGCGGTCGTGCTCATGTCTCCCTTACCAGCGGTAGTGCGCGAAGGCCTTGTTGGCCTGCGCCATCCGGTAGATGTCGTCCTTCTTCTTGAACGCGCCACCCTGCTGGTTGATCGCATCCATCAGCTCGCCGGCAATCTTCTGCTGCATCCCCTTCTCGCGCCGGTCGCGCGAGAACTGGACGAGCCAGCGGATCGCGAGCGTGCGCGCGCGGCGCTGCGGCACCTCGATCGGCACCTGGTAGTTCGCGCCGCCGACGCGGCGGGAGCGGACCTCGAGCACCGGCGTCACCGTCTTGACGGCGGACTCGAGCGCCTCGACCGGCGCCTTGCCGGTCTTCTCGGCCACGATCGCGAGCGCGTCGTAGACGAGCCGCTCGGCCGTCGAGCGCTTGCCGTCGAGCATCACCGCGTTGATGAACTGCGTGACGAGGGTCGACCCGTGGACCGGGTCGGCCTCGAGCACGCGCGGTGTGATGTCTGCGCGGCGGGGCATTACGAGCGCTTCGCTCCGTACTTCGAGCGGCCCTGCTTGCGGTCGGGGACGCCGGCCGTGTCGAGCGCGGCGCGGATCACCTTGTAGCGGATGCCCGGCAGGTCCTTGACGCGACCGCCGCGGATCAGCACGACCGAGTGCTCCTGCAGGTTGTGCCCCTCACCCGGGATGTAGGTCGTGACCTCCATCCCGTTCGTCAGCCGCACGCGCGCGACCTTGCGCAGCGCCGAGTTCGGCTTCTTCGGGGTCGTCGTGTAGACACGCGTGCAGACGCCGCGCTTCTGCGGCGCGCCGCGGAGCGCAGGGGTCTTCGTCTTCGCCTGCGGCGACTGGCGGCCCTTGCGGACGAGCTGGTTGGTTGTCGGCACGCGTCTCCTTCGAATCCTGGATCACTCGTTTGGTGCGCTGTGTGCTCACACAGCAACGGTCGGCGGGGCATGCACTTCGCCCGGCCAACCGGACAGCGGAGTGTAGCGAACATCGCCGCGGCTCGGCAAAGACACGCGGTTCGGAGCCTGCCGGCCGCGCTGTTTTACGCGTTGCAACCCATAGCTATGTGAGCTAGGGCCGATTACAGTGAGCCCGCGGCAACGAAGCACGTCCACAACACCTCACCGCCATGACCACGATCGTCATCGCCTGCGCTGCGGCGCTCGTCGCGACGGCTCTTGCCGTCATCGTCTTCGTGCTCGGACGCCGGTCGCGCCGGAGGACGGACGCCAGGCTCCTGGAGGTGGCCGCCGAGCTCGACGAACGGATGGCAGGCGATGGTGCGCGACCTCTCGGATGCGCTCGAGCGCGCGCAGGCGGAGAACCGCCGCACCCGCGGCTCGGCGAGCTCGGCGGCTCGATCGACCTGGACGAGGTGCTCGCCCGCACGCTCGACGCGGCGGGAGCGCTCGAGGGCGTCGACGCCGCGGTGATCTCGATCGCCGTCGAGGGCGACGAGCCACTCGTTGCCGCTGCGGGCCTCGGCGGCGCGGCGCCGCCGGCGACGATCTCCGGCCCTCCGGACGGAGGGTCGCCGCGCTCGATCGTGGTCGAGTACGGCTACGGCCGCGCCGACGAGGCTGTCGAGGGCGGCCCGATTCGCGCCGGCTCTCGCCGTGCCGCTGATCTCGGACGGCGAGCAGCTCGGCTATCTCACCGCCTACTCGCGCAGTGGTCGCGCGGCATTCGGCGAGTCGAGTGCTGCGGAGCTCGAGGAGCTCGCGCTCCGGGCAGGCCCGGCGATCGACAACGCGCGCCGCTTCCGCGAAGCGCGCCAGCTCGCCGACCTCGACGCGCTGACGGGACTGCACAACCGGCGCTACTTCCACGAGACGCTGCAGCGCGAGGTCGCGCGGGCGCACCGGTACAGCCGCAACCTCGCGCTCGTCGTGTTCGACCTCGACGACTTCAAGGCGATCAACGACCGGATCGGACACCTCGCGGGCGACGCGGTGCTCGCCGAGGCGGCTCGAGCGCGTCCGCGACGTCGTGCGCACCGCCGACGTCGCCTGCCGCGTCGGCGGCGACGAGTTCGCGGTGATCCTGCCCGAGTCGTCGGTCACCGACGCCGACCAGCTCTACAAGCGGCTCGAGTCATGCCATCTCGGCCGCGCCCGTCGGCCAGGCGGGCCGGCTGCACCTCTCGCCGGCGTCACGGAGCTGAGGCCGGACGACGACGCCGTCTCGTTCTTCGAGCGCGCCGACGAGGCGCTCTACCGCGCCAAGGGCGCCGGCAAGGGGACGGTCGTCGCCGTCGAGACGGCGCCGACCTTCCCGCGCGAGACGCCGGGAACGGCCGCAGGCGCCGGGAACGGCAGCGAGCTCGTAACGCGAGTGGAAACAGCGAGGGCGGCCTTCCGGCCGCCCTCGCGTCACTCGTATCGCTCCGGACTAGTCGCTCAGGACTTGGCGTCCTCGTCGAGCGGCGAGTCGACCTCGGGAACCTCGGTCGCCTCGCCGGCGTCGTGCGAGCTCGTCTCGTCCGAGCCGGGCGTGCCGCCGAACGTGAGGCCGAGCGCCTCCAGGTTCGAGGCCGTCGCCGTCGCCGCCGATCTCCTCCAGCGCCGCCAGCAGCTCGGCCTCCGTCTCCGGCCGCGCGTACAGGTGCGCGGGCACGGAGTCGGACGGGCCGATCCCGATCTGGCGATAGCGCTTGAGGCCGGTCGCGGCCGGGATCAGCTTGCCGATGATCACGTTCTCCTTCAGGCCGAGCAGGTGGTCGACCTTGCCCTCGATCGAGGCGTCGGTCAGCACCTTCGTCGTCTCCTGGAAGGAGGCCGCCGAGAGGAAGGACTCGGTCGCGAGCGAGGCCTTCGTGATCCCGAGGATCAGCGGCTCGAACGTGGCCTTCTCGTCCTTCTTCTTCAGCTTGGCGTTCTCGCGCTCGAGCTTCGTCTTGTCGGCCAGCTCGCCCGGAAGCAGGGACGTGTCCCCGGCCTCCATCACGCGAACCTTCTTCAGCATCTGCCGGACGATCAGCTCGATGTGCTTGTCGTGGATGTCGACGCCCTGCGACTTGTAGACCTTCTGCACCTCGCCCACGAGGTACAGCTCGGTCTCCGTCGAGCCCTTGCCCGCCTTGGCGTGCAGGTCGAGCAGCTCGGACGGTGCGCGTGAGCCCTCGTTGAGGGCGTCGCCCAGCTCGACCACCTGGCCCGGCGTGACGAGCAGCCGCGAGCGCCGCGGGAGCGCGTACTCCTTCGGCGGGATCGGCTCGCCGTCCTCGTCGAGCGCGTCCGGGACGATCGTCACCTTGACGGTCCGGTCGGCCTCCTCGATCTCGACGCGGCCGGCGACCTCCGCGAGCGTCGCGGCGCCCTTCGGGTTCCGCGCCTCGAAGATCTCGACGACGCGCGGCAGGCCGTGCGTGATGTCCGCGCCGGCGACGCCGCCGGTGTGGAACGTCCGCATCGTCAGCTGCGTGCCCGGCTCGCCGATCGACTGCGCGGCGATGATGCCGACCGCGTCGCCGATGTCGGAGACGTTGCCCGTCGCCAGGAAGGTGCCGTAGCAGGTCTGGCACACGCCGGTCTCGGCGCGGCACTTCAGCACCGAGCGGACCGGGAGCTTCGCGTCTCGGTCCTCCAGCGCCTCGGCGATCTCGCGCAGGCGGGGAGCCGTGATCGACTCGCCCTTCTCGGCGACGATCGTCTTGCCGGGCTTGCCGCTCGCGAGCGGCTTGTGGACGTCCTCGGCGAGGATCGCGGCCCATGACGGACTTGTTGATCCCCTCCGGCAGGTTGATCGGCGAGCTCGACGAACTCCTCGGTGCCGCAGTCGGCCTCGCGGATGATCACGTCCTGCGAGACGTCGACGAGGCGGCGCGTCAGGTAGCCCGAGTCGGCCGTGCGGAGCGCGGTGTCGGCGAGGCCCTTGCGGGCGCCGTGGGTCGAGATGAAGTACTCGAGCACCGACAGGCCCTCCATGAAGTTGGCCTTGATCGGGCGCTCGATGATCTCGCCCTTCGGGTTGGCCATCAGGCCGCGCATGCCGGCGAGCTGGCGGATCTGCTTGAACGATCCGCGCGCTCCGGAGTTGGCCATCATGTAGATCGAGTTCAGCTCGTTCAGGTTCTCCTGCATCGCGTCGGCGACGGTGTCGGTCGCCTCCGTCCAGATGTTGACGATCTGCTCGTGCCGCTCGTCCTCGGTGATCAGGCCGCGCTCGTAGTTGCCCTCGACGACCTTCACCTTCGCCTCGAAGCCGGCGAGAAGCTCCTCCTTCTCCGGCGGGATGACGATGTCGTTCTTCGAGATCGTGATCCCGGCCTGCGTCGCGTACTTGAAGGCGAGGCTCTTGATCGTGTCGAGCACCGACGCGATCGCGTGCGCCCCGTAGCGGTCGACGAGCTCGGCGATGAAGATGTCGATCTCGCGCTTCGAGAGCGTGCGGTTGATGAAGGTGTGCTGGCCGGCCTCGCCGACGACGACTGCCTCGTCGAGCGACCGCTCGACCTCGGTGTTGAAGATCACGCGGCCGGGCGTCGTGAGGATCAGCTCGCCGTGCCAGCGGTACTCGATCGGAGTCCTGCAGGCCGACCTGCTTCGACTCGAGGTGCGAACTCGACCTCCTCCTCGTTCTGGAAGCGCTTGATCCCCTTCTGACCTTCAGCTCCTTGGCGAGCGCATCGGCCGTCGTGGCCAGCAGGTCGCGGCTGGAGTAGGTGAGGTAGTAGGAGCCGAGCACCATGTCCTGCGTCGGCGTCGCGAGCGGGCGCCCGTGCGCCGGCGAGAGGATGTTGTTCGACGAGAGCATCAGGATCCGCGCCTCGGCCTGCGCCTCCGCGCTGAGAGCGGCAGGTGGACGGCCATCTGGTCGCCGTCGAAGTCGGCGTTGAACGCGTGACAGACGAGCGGGTGCACCTGGATCGCCTTGCCCTCGACGAGCACGGGCTCGAACGCCTGGATGCCGAGGCGGTGGAGCGTCGGAGCGCGGTTCAGCAGCACCGGGTGCTCCGCGATCACCTCTTCGAGCACGTCCCAGACCTCGGGCGTCATCGACTCGACGTACTTCTTCGCGGCCTTGATGTTCTGGACCGACTTGCGCTCGACGAGCCGGCTCATGATGAACGGCTTGAAGAGCTCGAGCGCCATCAGCTTCGGCAGGCCGCACTGGTGCAGCTTGAGGTACGGGCCGGAGACGATCACCGAGCGGCCGGAGTAGTCGACGCGCTTGCCGAGCAGGTTCTGGCGGAAGCGGCCCTGCTTGCCCTTGAGCATGTCGGAGAGCGACTTCAGCGGCCGGTTGCCCGGGCCGGTGACGGCGCGGCCGCGGCGGCCGTTGTCGAACAGCGCGTCGACGGCCTCCTGCAGCATCCGCTTCTCGTTGTTGACGATGATCTCGGGCGCGCCGAGGTCGAGCAGCCGCTTGAGGCGGTTGTTCCGGTTGATCACGCGCCGGTAGAGGTCGTTCAGGTCGCTCGTGGCGAAGCGGCCACCGTCGAGCTGCACCATCGGCCGCAGCTCCGGCGGGATCACCGGCACGGCCTCGAGGATCATCCACTCGGGCTTGTTCTCCGAGGTGACGAACGCCGAGACGACCTTCAGCCGCTTGATCGCGCGCTGCTGCTTCTGGCCCTTCGACGTCTTGATCGTCTCGCGCAGCGTCCTCGACTCCTCGGTCAGATCGAGATCGCGGAGCAGGTCGCGGATCGACTCCGCTCCCATGCCGCCGCGGAAGTAGACGCCGAAGCCGTACGGCGAGCCGAAGCGGTCCTTGAGCTCGCGGAAGATCTGCTCGTCGTTGACGACCAGCTTCGGCTCGAGCTCGCGGAAGAGCTTCCACGTCTCCTCGAGCCGGCGAACGGAGTCGACGGACGCCTCGCGGGCGTCCTCGCGCCGCGACTCGATGTCGGCGTACATCTCGCGCACCTTCAGCACCCACTGGCCGACCATGTCGAGGTCGTCCTTGCGCGCGCCCTCCTTCAGGCAGAGGTCGTACGCGAGCTCGCGCACGTCCTCGGGCGCGCCGGCAGGATCGGCTGCGGCGAGCACGTCGGCGAGCAGGCCCTTGCCGACCTCGCGCGCCTTGTCGAGGTTCTTCATGTCGACGCCGGCGACGAGCTCGGCGTCCTCGCCCTCGAGCTCGGTGCCCGAGAGGAGCGCGTCGACGAGCTTGTTCACGTGCTTGGTGAGGGCGCCCTTCTTCGAGCCGGACGCCTGGTCGAGCTCGGCGCGGAGCGGCTTGAGCGCCTCCTGGATCTGCTGCGCCGCGGTCGCGACCTGCTCGTGCTCGCGCGGAGCCAGCTTGCGGTCTGAGCGCGTGGCGGTCGCCCGCACGAGCTCGCGGAGCTTCTTCGGATCCTCGGTCGAGACGGTGCCGGCGAGCTCCGGGAAGATGCCGGAGCCGAGCTTGCGCACCTCCTCGAGCGTCGGCAGGCCTGCCTCCTCGGCCCAGTTGGCGAGGCCACGGGCCCAGAAGTCGTCGTCCTCGTCGAAGCCCTTGTCCTTGCCCTTGGCGAAGAAGTCGCGGCGGCGCTGGAGCCGCTGCTCGAGCGCGGCGAGCGCCTCGTCGCGGTCGACGTAGATCTGCTCGCCCTCGGCCTTGACCTTGTCCTCGAGGTCGTTCAGGTCCTTGGCGCGCGCCTCGTTGTCGACGGCGGTGACGATCGAGGCCGCGAAGTAGAGGACCTTCTCGAGCTCGCGCGGGGCGATGTCGAGCAGGTAGCCGATGCGGCTCGGGACGCCCTTGAAGAACCAGATGTGGCTGACCGGGGCGGCGAGGTCGATGTGCCCCATCCGCTCGCGGCGGACCTTCTGGCGCGTCACCTCGACGCCGCAGCGCTCGCAGATGATGCCCTTGTAGCGGACGCGCTTGTACTTGCCGCAGTAGCACTCCCAGTCCTTGGTCGGACCGAAGATGCGCTCGCAGAACAAGCCGTCGCGCTCCGGCTTCAGGGTGCGGTAGTTGATGGTCTCCGGCTTGGTGACCTCGCCGGAGGACCAGTCGCGAATCTGCTTGCTCGAGGCAAGCCCGATGCGGATCGCGTCGAAATCGTTGATGTCGATCAAGTGATCAGCGCCTCTTTCGTTGTTCAGTCAGTTCTGGTCTTCACGTCTAGTCGTCGAGCTCGAGGTCGGCGACCTCCTCGCCGACCGGTCCCACCTGCGCCTGCGCCTCCTCCTCGGCTTCCTCGCCGGGGGTGAGGACGACGTCGGTGAGGTCGTCGAGCTCCTCGTCGGCGGCGAGCACGAGCTCGCCGTCCTGGTCGATGCGCTCCTGGCCCTCCTCGGCCTCCTCGGCCGTGGGCTGGCGCGCGGCTGCCCGGAGCGAGCCCGGGGAGAGGTCGATGCCCAGCTCCTCCGCGGCGCGGAGCAGCTCGTCGTCCTCCTCCCGCACCTCGACCTCGCGACCCTCGTCCGAGAGCACGTGGACGTCGAGCGCCAGGGACTGCATCTCCTTCAGCAGCACCTTGAAGGACTCGGGGATCGACGGCTCGGCGATGTTCTCGCCCTTGACGATCGCCTCGTAGGCCTTGACGCGCCCGATCGTGTCGTCGGACTTGATCGTGAGCATCTCCTGCAGCGTGTACGCGGCGCCGTACGCCTCGAGCGCCCACACCTCCATCTCGCCGAAGCGCTGGCCGCCGAACTGCGCCTTGCCGCCCAGCGGCTGCTGGGTGACGAGCGAGTACGGGCCGGTCGAGCGCGCGTGGATCTTGTCGTCCACGAGGTGGAGCAGCTTCAGGATGTACATGTAGCCGACCGTGACCTTCTGGTCGAACGGCTCGCCGGTCTTGCCGTTGAAGAGCCGCACCTTGCCGGACACCTTGCGGCCCGTGTCGCGGCTCTGGTCGACGTTGAACTTGATCGGCGAGTCGGGGTTCTGCTCCGCCCAGGTCACGAGAGCCTCGTCGACGTCCTCCTCGCTCGCGCCGTCGAACACCGGCGTTGCCACCGGGCGCGGGTTCGGCGCGTTGATCGGGGCCTTCGGGTTGACGCCGCCGTCGCCGTCCTCGCCGAAGACGCCGTGTGCGGCGGCCCAGCCGAGGTGGGTCTCGAGGATCTGGCCGATGTTCATCCGGCTCGGGACGCCGAGCGGGTTCAGGATCACGTCGACCGGGCGGCCGTCCTCGAGGAACGGCATGTCCTCCTCGGGCACGATCTTGGAGATGACGCCCTTGTTGCCGTGGCGGCCGGCGAGCTTGTCGCCCTCCGAGATCTTGCGCTTCTTCGCCACGTAGACGCGGACGAGCTCGTTGACGCCCGGCGACAGGTCGTCACCCGCGTCGCGGGAGAACGTCTTGACGCCGATCACCTTGCCGCCCTCGCCGTGCGGGACCTTGAGCGAGGTGTCGCGGACCTCGCGCGCCTTCTCCTTGAAGATCGCGCGGATCAGCTTCTCCTCGGCCGTCAGCTCGGTCTCGCCCTTCGGCGTCACCTTGCCGACCAGCAGGTCGCCGGAGCCGACCTCGGCGCCGATGCGGATCACGCCACGGTCGTCGAGGTTCGCGAGCGACTCCTCCGAGCGGTTCGGAATGTCGCGCGTGACCTCCTCGTCGCCGAGCTTCGTCGAGCGGGCGTCGATCTCGTACTCGTGGATGTGGATCGAGCTGAGCACGTCGTCCTTGACGAGCCGCTCGCTGAGGACGATCGCGTCCTCGAAGTTGTAGCCCTCGAACGTCATGAAGGCGACCATCAGGTTGGCGCCGAGCGCGAGCTCGCCGCCGTCCGTGGAGCTGCCGTCCGCGAGGACCTGCTGCGCCTTGACCTTCTCACCGAGCCCGACGACCGGCTTCTGGTGGATCAGCGTGCCCTGGTTCGAGCGCCGGAACTTCGTCAGCGCGTACTCCTCGCGGGAGCCCTTGCCCTCGACGACGATCTTCTCGGCGTCGACGTCGATCACGGTGCCGTCCGTCTTCGAGAGGACGACGTCGCCCGTGTCGATCGCGGCGCGGTACTCGAGGCCGGTGCCGACGAGCGGCGCCTGCGGGATCATCAGCGGCACTGCCTGCCGCTGCATGTTCGCGCCCATCAGCGCGCGGTTCGCGTCGTTGTGCTCGAGGAACGGGATCAGGGCCGTCGCGACCGAGACGATCTGGGCCGGGGCGACGTCCATGAACTCGACGTCCTTCGGCGTCGACGTGACCGCCTCGCCGAGGCTCGAGCGGCAGAGCACCACGTCGTTCAGGAGCTTGCCGGTCTTGGGATCGACGGGCTCGGACGCCTGGGCGATCGTGTACTGCGCCTCCTCGGCGGCGTCGAGATAGATGATCTCGTCCGAGACCTTGCCGCCCTTGACGACGCGGTACGGCGTCCGGATGAAGCCGAACTCGGACACGGTCGCCATCGAGGCGAGCGAGCCGATCAGGCCGATGTTCGGGCCTTCCGGCGTCTCGATCGGGCACATGCGCCCGTAGTGGGTCGGGTGGACGTCGCGCACCTCGATCGGAGCGCGCTCGCGGGTGAGGCCGCCGGCGCCGAGCGAGTTGAGCCGCCGCCGGTGCGTGAGCCCGGCGAGCGAGTTCGTCTGGTCCATGAACTGCGAGAGCTGCGAGGAGCCGAAGAACTCCTTCAGCGCCGCGACCACGGGCCGGATGTTGATGATCGTCTGCGGCGTGATCGTGTCGACGTCCTCGGTCGTCATCCGCTCGCGGACGACGCGCTCCATCCGGTAGAGGCCGACGCGGAACGCCTCCTGGATCAGCTCGCCGGGCGTGCGCAGACGCCGGTTGCCGAAGTGCTCGTACTCGTCGAGCTCGGAGCGGATCGGGTCGCGGTTGAGCTGGATCGCCTCCGCGGCGAAGTCCTTCGTCTCGAGGTCGACGCCGAGCTTCATCGGCAGGTCGACGAGCTTGCGGACGAGAGCGACGATGTCGGTCGTCGTCAGCGTGCGCGTGTCGTCGGGCACGGAGACGCCGAGCCGCTGGTTCAGCTTGTAGCGGCCGACCTTCGTCAGGTCGTAGCGCTTCGGGTCGAAGAAGAGGGCGCGGACGAGGTTGCGCGAGTTGTCGAGCGTCGGCGGCTCGCCCGGGCGCTGCTTCTTGAACACCTCGACGACCGCCTCTTCCTCGCGCGTCGTCGTGTCCTTGTCCAGCGTGTTCTGGATGAAGGGGGAGTTGTCGAAGAGCTTGAGCAGGTCCTCGTTCGAGTCCAGCGCAAGCCCGTCGTTGTAGTCCTCACGCGCGAGCGCGCGCAGCAGCGTCGTCACCGGCAGCTTGCGCTTCCGGTCGATGCGGGCGTAGACGATCCCCTTCTTGTCGATCTCGAGCTCGAGCCACGAGCCGCGGCTCGGCATCAGGTTCGCGGTGAAGACCTGCTTCGTCGCGTCCTTCGGCTCCATCAGGTAGGCGCCCGGGCTGCGGACGAGCTGCGTCACGATCACGCGCTCGGTGCCGTTGATGATGAACGTGCCCCACTCGGTCATCATCGGGAAGTCGCCCATGAAGACCCGCTGCTCGCGGATCTCGCCCGTCTCCTTGTTGACGAAGCGGACGGTCATCGAGAGCGGAGCCTGATAGGTCAGGTCCTTCTCGCGACACTCCTGGATGGTGAACTGGGACTCGCCGAACTCGAAGTCGCCGAACTCGACGGCAAGCGTGCCCGTGTAGTCCTCGATCGGCGAGATGTCGGCAATCGTGTCGCGCAGGCCCTCGTTCTTGAACCATTCGAACGAGGCCTTCTGGATGTCGATCAGGTTGGGGAGGTCGAGGACGTGCTTCAGGCGTGAAAAGCTCTTGCGCGCTCGCGGCGCGACAGCGGTGCTGCTCAAGTGGTTACAGCCTCCCTTGGTACTGCGTGCGGAGAGAAAGAAATAGTGATAGGCAGAGCGGAACGTGGCGGACGTCGGCGCAACCCAGAAGGGTAGCGCAAGTGGCCCCCTCCCCGCAACACGCGTTGCGGTGGGAGCCGAATGCTTCAGGGAGTATACAGATCGAGGGAAGGAATGACTGAGGGCGCCAATGGCGCCCTCAGCGGTGACCCCGATTACACAACGTCCGTACCCCCAGCGCGGATACGGGTTGCAAGTCGTACGCTGTTACTTCAGCTCGACGCCGGCGCCGGCCTCTTCCAGCTGCGCCTTGATCGAGTCGGCCTCCTCCTGGTTCACGCCTTCCTTGACGGTGTTGGGGGCACCGTCGACCAGGTCCTTCGCCTCCTTGAGGCCGAGGCCGGTGATCGCGCGGACGACCTTGATCACCTGGATCTTCTTGTCGCCTGCCGAGGTGACGACCACGTCGAACGAGGACTTCTCCTCGGCCGGCGCGCCGTCGCCGCCGCCGCCCGCTGCAGCGGGAGCCGCGGCTGCCATCGGAGCGGCGGCGGTGACGCCCCACTCCTCCTCGATCGCCTTCTTCAGCTCGACGAGCTCCAGCACGGTCATCTTGCCGAGCGTCTCGAGCACCTTTGCGGTATCCGTTGCCATTACTCCTGCTCCTCCTGCGTCTCAGTGGTCTCTTCAGTGGTCTCTTCGGTCGTTTCGGGCTCGGCTGTCGCCTCTGGCTCCGCCTCAGCTTCGGGCTCCGCTTCGGCCTCCGCTTCGGCCTCCGGCTCAGCGGCCGGAGCTTCCGGCTCCGCTGCCGCAGCCGCCTCGGGCTCCGCCGCCGCAACTTCGGCAGCCGGGGCCGCCTCGGCCTCGGACGTGTCGCCCTGCTCCTTCAGCTGCTCGATCCGGGCGTCGATCAGCCCGACGAGATCGCGCAGCGGTGCCGCCAGCAGCGCGACGACGGTCGTGAGCGGCGAGACGATCGCCCCCACGAGCTGCGCGCGGATCACGTCGGCCGGCGGCAGCTTGGCGAGGCTCTCGACCTCGGCTGCCGTCAGCGACTTGCCCTCGAGCACGCCGCCGCGGATCGCGAGGACCTTCGTGCTCGTGGCCGCATCGGCGAGTGCCTTCGCGACGGCGACGGGATCGCCGCCGGACTCGACGAACGCGATCGCCGACGGCCCTTCGAGCAGCGCGAGCAGCGCGTCCGCCCCGGCGGTCTCGGCCGCGCGGCGGGTGAGCGTGTTCTTGACGACCGCGAAGCGGGCGCCGTGCTCGAGCAGCTTCGTGCGAAGCCCGTTGATCTCGGAGTTGGTGAGCCCGCGGTAGTCGGCGACGATCAGCGTCTCCGACGTCCGCAGCCTCTCGGCCAGCTCCGCGACGACTCGTTCCTTCTCACTCTTGTGCATCTCTCACCTCCTTGAAACGGTCGAGCCCGCACGGAGGCGGGCTCGGAGAGAGGCGAAATCACCTTTCCAAGCGCCACCTCGGGAAGACCTCTGCCCGCTCTCGCGGGCTGCTTCCTTTCTTCGGCGACGGGCTGTGGACGGAAAACCTTAGGCCGGAACGGCCTCCTGTTCGAATTCTTCGACGATCCCACGCACGCGCGCCGGGTCGACGCGGACGCCGGGCCCCATCGTCGTCGCGAGCGTGATCTGGTGGATGTAGCGGCCCTTGGCGGACGCCGGCTTCGCGCGGACGATCTCCTCGACCAGAGCCGCGTAGTTCTCGAGCAGGTCCTTCTCGCCGAAGCTCTTCTTCCCGATCGAGACGTGGACGTTCGCGCCGCGGTCGGTGCGGTACTCGAGCTTGCCGGCCTTGGCGTCCGAGACGGCCTTGCCGACGTCGAACGTGACGGTGCCGGTCTTCGGGTTCGGCATCAGCCCGCGCGGGCCGAGCACGCGGCCGAGCTTGCCGACGTTGCCCATCTGGTCGGGCGTCGCGATCGCGACGTCGAAGTCGGTGAAGCCGCCCTCGATCTTGGCTGCGAGGTCAGCGGCGCCGACGACGTCCGCACCGGCCTCCTCGGCCTCGCGCGCCTTGTCACCCTCGGCGAACACGGCGACGCGGACGCTCTTGCCGGTGCCGTGCGGCAGCATCAGTGTGCCGCGCAGCTGCTGGTCGGCGTGGCGCACGTTCAGCCCCAGGCGGAAGTGCGCCTCGATCGTCTCGTCGAACTTCGCGTCGGGGAGGCCCTTGAGAATCTTGAGTGCCTCGGCCGGCGAGTAGTGCGTCTCGCGGTCGATCTTCGCCCGCGCCTCGTTGTAGCGCTTGCCGTGCGCGCTCATCGCTCCACCTCGACGCCCATGCTTCGGGCGGTACCGGCGATGACGAGCATCGCTTGATCGACATCGCGCGCGTTCAGATCCTCCAGCTTGATCTCCGCGATCGAGCGCAGCTGCGACTTCGAGATCTTGCCGACCTTCAGCCTGTTCGGCTCGGGCGAGCCCTTCTCGAGCCCGAGCGCCTCCTTGATCAACACGGCGGCGGGCGGCGTCTTCGTGATGAACGTGAAGGAGCGGTCCTCGTAGACCGTGATCTCGACCGGCGTGATGCGGCCGTTCTCCTGCGCCGTCTGCGCGTTGAACGCCTTGCAGAACTCCATGATGTTGACCCCGTGCTGGCCGAGCGCAGGGCCGACCGGCGGCGCAGGGTTCGCCTGCCCGCCCGGGATCTGCAGCTTGATCGTTGTGAGGATCTTCTTCGCCATGTACTTCCTACGTCAGTCCAGCTTCTTGCTAATCCTTTCTTGACTTGGTCGAACCCGAGCTCCACCGGCACCTGGCGCTCGAAGATGTCGACGAGCACCTTCAGCTTCTGCTGGTCGGCGTTCACGTCGACGATCTCGCCGTCGAAGTCCGACAGCGGGCCGGAGGTTACCTTCACCGACTCGCCAAGGGTGAACTCGACCTGCGACCGGAGGGCCGCGCCGGCGGCGGCGGCGCCCGTGTGCAGGATCCGGTCGACCTCGCCCTGCGCGAGTGGAACGGGCTTCGCGCCTGCGCCGACGAAACCGGTGACGCCGGGTGTGTTCTTCACGACCGTCCAGGCCTCGTCGTTCAGGTCCATGTTCACGAGCACGTAGCCCGGAAGCACGCGCTTCTCGATCTGCACCTTCTGGCCGTCCTTGGTCTCGATCACCTGCTCGGTCGGGACGACGACACGCCGGAAGCGCGGAGCCTGGTTCATCGAGACGATGCGGTGCTCGAGATTGGCCTTCACCTTGTTCTCGTGCCCGGAGTAGGTGTTGATGACGTACCAGCGGAACATGGCTATTGCACTCTTCCTATTGGCCGAGCAGAACGTTGCGGACGAACGGCTTGAGCAGCTGGTCGGCGGCGTAAAGGTACGTGCCGACGATGGTGCAGGCAATGATCACGACGATCGTGCCCTGGATCACCTGACTGCGGCCCGGCCACTCGACCTTCTTGAGCTCGCCCCAGGACTCCCGGATGAAGCGGCCGCGCTGACGCGGCTCGCGCCGGCCGGTCTGGGTCGAGGCGGGCTGCATGCCCGGGCGCACCGGCGCCTGCGCGCGCGGGCGAGGCGCGGCGGGCTTCGCCGCACCGGCGCTCTTCCGCTGGTCGCGGCGCTGCCGACGAGTCTCGCGCGCCACTAGCGGGTCTCCCGGTGCAGAGTGTGCTGGCCACACCAGCGGCAGTACTTCTTGAACTCGACCCGGTCGGGCGTGTTCCGCTTCGACTTGTTCGTCTGGTAGTTCCGCCGCTTGCACTCAGTGCAGGCGAGCGTAATTGCGACTCGAACTCCGGCTGCCATCTAGATCGTGTTCTCTCGGTTTCGGTGGGAAAAAGACTGGTGAGGAATAGCGGCGGCAGGACTCGAACCTGCGACACGCGGATTATGATTCCGCTGCTCTAACCAGCTGAGCTACGCCGCCGCGCGGACGGAGAGTGTAGCAAGCATCCCAGTGGTGGTACGGGGTTGCGCGGGCAGTCAGTCGACGCTTACGCGGGCAGGCTCGCGTGAGTCTCCGCGACTCGCATCGGCCGGGCAGCCCAGGTGTCGGGAGCGGCCGGACCCAGCGGACAGCCGAGCGCGACGCGTGCCAGCTCCCATGCGGCGGCGACGAACGGGTCGCGATCGAGCGAGTACGCGCGAGTCCACTCGACGGCGCCGTTCAGCTCCAGCACGACCCAGCCGCCTTCGCCGTCGGGGAGCAGATCGACGCCGATCAGATCGCCTCCCGCAGCTTCGGCAGCCTCGACGGCGAGCATGCAGGCGAACGACGGCGGCTCCACAGGGCGGCGCTCGGCGCCCAGGGCGACGTTCGTCCGCCACTCCCCCTTCCTCGCCACACGCTCGATCGCACCGACGACGGAGCCACCCGCGACGATGATGCGAAGGTCGGAGCCCTGCGGTGGCACGAGCTCCTGCACGAGCGCGCCGTGGGCGCGGTACCAGGGGCGGAGCTCGAGCTCGCGGACATGACGGCGAAGGGCGTCTAGATCCTTGCACTGGACGACGTCAGTACCCCAACTCCCGAAGCGCGGCTTCACGACAACGGGAAGCCGCAACTCCGGGAGCGGTCCACCGGGCGACAGCAGCCGGGTGCGGGGATGCGGAAGCCCGGCGCGAAGCAGGAGCCGGGCGGTCAGAAGCTTGTCGTGGGCGGCGAGCAACGCACCCGCCCGGTTGAGCGTGCGGATGCCGCCGGCCGCGAGAGAGCCGAGCGCCCAGAGCCCGTCCTCGACCCCGTCGAGGGTCGGCAAGACGTCGAGCCGGCCGAGCGCCGCGTCGCCGTGTTGGAGCTGCGCGACCGCCTGCTCGGGTGAGTAGAGGCAGAAGCTCACTCCGCGCGGCGCGGCGGCCGCGAGCTGAAGGTTCGTTTCGGTGGCGCGCTGGGTGATGATCGCAAGCTGCATGGAATCTTTGTGCCAGCAGTCAGGACCACCCGCAAGGGCATGCGCCGCTTGCTCTCCGGATCTTCACCGAAAGGTGATTCATCCGATTGCCCTACTACGATCGCAACCGTGATCAGGATCAACCCGAAGAGCGGCGGCTGGCTCGAGGTCGTCTGCGGGCCGATGTTCAGCGGCAAGAGCGAGGAGATGATCCGCCGCCTCCGGCGCGCCGAGATCGCAGGCCAGCGGTCCGTGATCTTCAAGCCCCGGATCGACGATCGCTACGACGCCGACGATGTCGTCAGCCACGCCGGCATCCGCATGCGCGCGGTGCCGGTCGGGAGCGCGTCTGAGCTCGCCGAGCGCGCCCGTGGCTTCGAGGTGGTCGGCATCGACGAAGCCCAGTTCTTCGACGAGGAGATCGTCGCCGTCGCGCTCGAGCTCGCCGACGACTCCGCACGGGTGATCGCGGCGGGGCTCGACCAGGACTTCCGCCGGCTCCCGTTCGGGCCGATGCCGGAGCTACTGGCGCACGCCGAGTTCGTCGACAAGTTGCAGGCGGTCTGCCACCGCTGCGGCGGCGGAGCGACGACGACGCAACGACTGGTCGACGGCCGGCCGGCACCGTACTCGGGCGCGACGATCGTCGTGGGCGCGAACGAGCAGTACGAGGCGCGCTGCCGCGACTGCCATGAGGCCGGTCAGGACGCCTCGCCGATCGCCGTTGCGGTCGCAGTTGCCGCGGCCTAGCGGAGTCTGGCACCGAGCCGCGGGGCCGCCCTTCCGGACGGCCCCGCGAGTGCGGGCTAGGCGAGGCCGTTGGCCTTCAGGAAGGCGCGAGCCACCGACGCGGCCGGCTTCTTGTCCACGCCGACCGCCTTGTTCATGGCGGTGATCGCCCTCAGAGTCAGAAGCGAGTTGACCCGGTTGAGCGTCGAGGTCAGGCGCGTCCCGTTCTCGGCCACGAGCTTCTTCGAGATGACGGGCGCGACGTGCTGGAAGCCGAACATGTTGCGCGGCTCCTTGAGCACCACGTACTTGGTCGAGATCAGCGGCGGGTCTGTCGTGAAGATGCCTGCCGCCTCGACCTTCCCCTGGCTGAGTAGCGAGTAGGCGCTGATCCCAGCCAGCGGGGTGAACTCGACGTTCTTGACGCCGTAGCGGCTCGCGAGCTGCGGCAGCCACCGCGTCTCGAACTCCGGGAAGGCCGCGAGTGTCAGATCCGGCACCTTGCGCAGGTCGCCGACCGTCTTCAGGCCGAACTTCGTCGCTGTCGACCGGAGTACCGCGATCCCGTCCCGGTCCTGGAATGGCGTCTGCTTCAGCAGCGTCTGGCCGCGCTTCTCGTAGCGGGCCTTCGCCGCCAGGTAGGTGCCAAGGGCCGACTTCGGCAGGTTCTTCTGCTTGAAGACGACCGAGAGCATGATCCCCGTGTACTCGGGATAGAGCGTCACCCGGCCGCTGCGGAGCGAGGCGTCGATCAGCTCGGTCGAGCCGATGTTCTCCTTGTACTGAACCTTGAACCCCTGCTTCTCGAGCGCCTGCTTGTAGAGCTGGCCGAGCACGTACTGCTCGGGGAAGTTCTTCGTGCCGACGATGATCGGCGTTGCCTGCCGCTGCTCGAGTGCGGCCGGCGCCGCGGCGGCTCCCCCGAGAACGATGGCGACTCCGAGTGCGATCGCGAAAGCCGCCTTGGCGGCCCTGCGGTTGTGTTTCCTGATCACGGACCCTCCCTCTGTCGTTGGTTCACCCGGTTAGACGACCGGGCGCACATCCGGTTCGAACGCCGGAATCTCCTTTTTCAATCCAGCCGGTGTCAAGGCGCGCTGCACGAGACCGAGCCCCGCGTCGGCGGCAAGCGCGAGCAGGGACACGCAGAGCGCTGCGCCCACCAGTCCTTCGGTGTCGTAACTCGCCTGGTTCACGAGAATCTCGCCCAGGCCGCCGCCGCCGGCGATCGCGGCGATCGTCGCGGTCGCAACGACGAAGACCGCTGCGGTGCGGATGCCGGCGAAGAGGAGTGGCACCGCGAGCGGGAACTCGACGCGCCACAGCACCTGGAGCGGCTTCATCCCCATCCCCCGAGCCGCCTCGACCGCGTCCGGGTCGACCTCGTCGACTGCGACGTAGGCATTCGTGAGGATAGGCGGGACGGCGAGGATGACAAGCGCGACCATCACGTTCGTGAAGCCGAGCCCGAGAAACGTGAAGCCCACTGCGATCACGACGAGCGTCGGGAGTGCGCGGCCGATGTTCGCCACGTTGACTGCGAGGAACGAGCCGCGGTGGAGGTGGCCGAGCAGCACGCCGAGGGGAACAGCGATCGCAATCGAGACCGCAAGGGCCGCGGCTGACAGGAGTATGTGCTCCCACGTCTTCTCGAGGATCAGGTCGCGCCGGTCGACGATGAACTCGAGCGCGCCGCCGAAGACGCCGATAGCGGAGGCGACGATCATGCTGTCCTCCGGGAGGTCGCCCACGGCGTGAGCGCGCGCTGCGCAAGGACGAGAAGTCCGTCGGCGATGAACGCGAGGCCCACGGCCAGGGCGCCGGCGACGAGGATCTCCGTCTTGAAGTTGTCCCGCAGCGCGCCGAGGATCGGGACTCCGAGGCCCTGCGAGACGACGAAGGCGGCGACCGTCGCAAGCGCGATCGTCGAGACGACGGCGATGCGGAGGCCGGCCACGATCGCCGGTAGCGCCAGCGGGAGCTCGACGCGCCAGAGCGTCTGCGACGACGTCAGCCCCATGCCGCGCGCGGCCTCGAGCACCTCGGGCGGCGCCGAGCGGAGGCCGGTGAGAATGTTCCGGAAGAGGATCAGGATCGTGTAGCCGACGAGCGCGATCTCGACGGTCGTGACAGTGAGGCCGGTCAGAGGGACCAGTAGCTGGAACAGCGCCAGGCTCGGAATCGTGTAGATCACCGCCGAGGTGAAGGCGATCGGCCGCTCGGCGAAGTGGAAGCGGTGCGCGAGGAGCGCCGCGGCCAGCGAGATGACGAAGCCGATGCTGACGGCGATCAGCACCAGCTCGATGTGCTCGACGAGCCGCGGCTGCAGGACGGGGCCCCAGTTGTCGCGCACCCAGTCGGTGCAGAAGAAGCGGTTCTCGGAGACGCACGCGCTCGCCTCGCCGAAGTCCGGGATCACCGGTTCGCTCACGCCCCTGGCCGCCTTTCGCTCCCGCCCGGCGGAGCCGGGCTCCGCGAAAGGCTGACGCCGCTCGCGCCGCTCCAGCCGGCGGCCCGTACCTCCGTACTGTTCCACCGGCCTACGCGACGCGAGCGGCGCCCCAGGAACGTGAGCAGGTTCGTCATGCCAGCAGCTCCGTCAGCCGGTGGATCGTGAGGACGCCGCGCGGCTCCTGGTTCGGGCCGACGACGAGCAGCTCCTCCGACCCCTCGCTCAGCATCAGCGAAAGCGCGTCGCGGAGCGTCGTGCTGTCATCAGCGACCGGCCTGACGACGCCGTTCACCGGCCCGAGCTCGATGTCCGACAGACGCTTCAGCGACAGGCGCTTGAGCCCTCGGTCCTGCCCGACGAAACGGGCCACGAACTCATCGGCGGGATGAGCGAGGATCTCGTCGGGCGTGTCGTACTGGACGAGCACGCCTCCTTCGCGCAGGATCGCGATCCGAGTGCCGACCAGGATTGCCTCGTCGATGTCGTGGGTGACGAAGATGATCGTCTTCCGCACCTCGTCCTGGATCCGCAGCAACTCCTTCTGCAGCCGCATGCGGGTGATCGGGTCGAGCGCGCCGAACGGCTCGTCCATCAGCATCACCGGCGGGTCTGCCGCGAGCGCTCGGGCGAGGCCGACACGCTGGCGCTCGCCGCCCGAGATCTGCGACGCGTAGCGGGAGCGGTAGTCCTTCGCCGGCAGGTCGACGAGGTCGAGCAGCTCGTCGACGCGGACGGCGATCTCCTGCTTCGACCAGCCGAGCAGCTTCGGCACGGTGGCGATGTTCTCGGCGATGGTCATGTGCGGGAAGAGGCCGACCTGCTGGATCACGTAGCCGATGCCGCGGCGGAGCTCGGTCTCGTCCAGAGAGTTGACGCTCTGCCCGTCGATCCGCACGTCGCCGGACGTGAGCTCCACGAGCCGGTTCACGAGCTTCATGGCGGTCGTCTTGCCGCCGCCGGAGGGACCGACGAGGCAGCAGACGTCGCCGGCCGGAATCGAGAGCGTCAGGTCGTCGACCGCAGGAGCTGCGCGGCCGGGGTAACGCTTAGTCGCGTGGTCGAAGACGATCTCGACCGCCTGACGCCGCCCCCTCACTTCCCCTAGCGTACGCTGCCGCGCCCGTGCGGCGAAGGGCGCAGTTGCGCTTCAGCTCGCCGAGGGGAGGAAGAACGTGACCACGCCTCCTCCCCCGGGAAGATTTCCGGCGGTTGCGCGCCCCCCGTGTGCCCGCGCAACCGCCTCGACGAGCGCGAGCCCGAGGCCCGCGGCGCCGCGGGCGCGGGCGACGTCGGCACGCGTGAAGCGCTCGAACGCGTGCGGGAGGAACTCCGGGACGAAGCCTGCTCCCTCGTCTGCGACGCTGAGCGTGACGCCGCCGTCGTCCTGCCGCGCGGCCAGGCGCACAGTCCCGGAGCCGTACCGAAGCGCGTTGTCGACGAGATTCCCGAGCGCCTGCTCCAGCCGCAACCGGTCGCCGGTGACGGCGAGGCCCGCCGGCGCGTCGACCTCGAGCGGGCGGCCGGCAGCCGCGAATCTGCGTGCGACCGCGTCGAGCAGCTCTCCGACCTCCACGGGCTCCTGCCGCAACCGCAGCTCACCCTCGTCGGCCCGCGCGAGGACGAGCAGGTCCTCCGCGAGCCGTACGAGCCGGTCGGTCTCCTCGGCTGCAGAGGCAAGTGCGGCGTGCAGCTCCTCGGGACTCCGGGGCCGACGGAGCGCGAGCTCGAGCTCGGCCTTCAGCAGCGAGAGCGGAGTCCGGAGCTCGTGGCTCGCATCCGCAACGAACCGGCGCTCGCGCTCGAGCCCGGCCTCGAGCCGTGCGAGCACCGGTCGCAGCGTCGCAGCCGCGAGCGCATAGCCCGCAAGCGAGGCGAGCAGCAGCACGAGCGGGCCACCGAGCAGGAGCTGCGTTCGCAGGGCTGCGAGCGCGTCGTTCCGGTCCTCGAGCGATGCGCCGGCAACGACGACCAGCTCGCCTACCGGCGTGGCGAGCAGGCGAACGCCTCCTCGCTCGACAACGATGGTCGTCTGCCGCGCGCGGGTCAGCTCGGCCGGCTGGAGCAACGGCGAGGAGCCGACGCCCGGCGTCGCGTCCCGCACCCCGCCGCCGGGACCGAGCACCTGCGCGAAGCTCTCGTCGCTCTCCGCGAGCCCGGCGCCGGCGAGCCCGTTCCCCCCGCGGACGAGCGCGGCGACGTCGTCCGCACGCGTTCGCAGCGCCGAGTCGATCTGCTCGTCGAGTGCCGAGCCGAGCCGCACATAGAGGAACGCGCCCGCAGCGGCAAGCAAGAGCGCCATCGCGACCACGAAGGCGAGCGTCAGTCGCAGTCGGAGCGACAGGCGGCTCATGCCCCACCATCCGAGCGGAGCCGGTATCCCGTCCCGCGGACCGTCTCGAGCGATGCGCGGCCGAAGGGCCGGTCGACCTTCTCACGCAGGTAGCGGACGTACACGTCGACGACGTTCGAGCGGCGCTCGTACTCGTAGTCCCACGCGTGCTCGAGCAGGTCGTAGCGTGAGAGGACGCGGCCGGGGCGGCGCATGAACGTCTCCAGCAGCGCGAACTCCTTCGCCGAGAGCTCCACCTCGGCGTCGCCGCGCCAGACACGCCGTGTCGCCGGGTCGAGGCGAAGATCGCCGACCTCGAGCACCGCAGGGCGCTCGAGCGTGCCTCGGCGCGCGAGCGCCCGCAGTCGGGCGAGCAGCTCGGCGAAGGCGAACGGCTTGGTCAGGTAGTCGTCCGCGCCCGCGTCGAGTCCGCCGATCCGGTCGTCGAGCCCGTCCCGGGCGGTCAGCATGAGGACGGGAGACCAGACGCCGGCTTCGCGAAGCTGTCTGCACACCTCGATCCCGTCGACGCCGGGAAGCATCAAATCGAGGACGATCGCGTCGTACTCGGTCGCGCGGGCCATCCAGAGCGCGTCCTCGCCCGTCCCGGCGACGTCCGCCGCGTGGGCTTCCTCCTCGAGGCCCCGCCGGAGGAGTGCCGCGAGCTTCACCTCGTCCTCGACGATCAGCACACGCACGCGGCCATTGTCGCCCGGAAGATGAGAGCCGGATGAGAGCGCGCTCTCATCGTCATCTCACAGGCCCTCGTTACCGTCGCCGCACGATCGGGAAGCAACCAACGAGGAGGAACGAGATGAGCTCCCGCATGAAGAAGATCACAGCGGTGACCGCGGCCACGACCGCGCTGGCCCTCGGCGGAGCCGCGTGGGCGATCGCGGGCTCGGGCGACGACAGCTCGGTCAGCGGGCCGAACGCCGACAAGGCGAAGGCCGCCGCGCTCGCGCACCTCGGCGGCGGCACGGCGAACGCCGTCGAGCGCGACGACGAGAACGGCGCCACCTGGGAGGTCGAGGTGACGAAGAACGGCAAGACCGTCGACGTGCGCCTCGACGCCGCCTACCAGGTGGTCGTCGTGGAGGGCGATTCCGAGCAGAACGACGGCCAGGACGACGGACAGGAATAGCCGGCACGAAGCTTGGACGACTCCTTACCTTCGGCTAACCGCCGGCTGGGGGACCGGCGGGGATGCTTCTTCTGTCACCAACAGAGGAGCGAATCATGTCCAAACGAAGCGTTGTTCTGACCATCGTCTCGCTCACGGCGCTGGCACTGCTTTCGCTCGGCTCGCCCGCCCTCGCGAAGGACGGCGACGTGCTCGTCCGCGGAACCTGCACGGGCAAGAGCACGTCCAAGCTCAAGCTGAGCGCGGAGAACGGCCGGATCGAGGTCGAGTTCGAGGTCGACCAGAACCGAAACGGCGTCCCTTGGACGGTCGTGCTGACCCGGAACGGCGCGCGCGTTGCACAGCTGACCCGCAGCACGAAGGCGCCGAGCGGCTCGTTCGAGGCCCGCAGGCTGGTCGCCAACGGGGCGGGCGCAGATGTCGTCAAGGCGACGGCGACCCGCCGCGGCGAGACCTGCTCGGCGCGGGCGACCTTCCGCATCTGAGCCCAGATGGGTGGAGGCGGGACTCGCCCGCCTCCACCCATCCCCTCAAATGGTCTAGAGGTTCGAGAAGAGCAGGTGGGCGTTCGCGCTGCGGGCATCCGTGACGATGTTCTTGGTCGTCAGGTTGAAGAGCCCGTCGCGGACCTGCTGTGGCGTCGAGGCCGGAGCGCCCTGGAGATAGAGCGCTGCGGCACCCACGACGTGCGGCGTCGCCATCGACGTGCCGCTCATCGTCGCCGTGCCGGTGTCCGTGAGGTACGACGCCGACGTGATGTTCGAGCCGGGCGCGAAGAAGTCGACGCACGGTCCGAAGTCGCTGTAGCTCGCGCGTGCGTCGTTGCTCTCCGTCGCACCGACGGTGATCGCCGCGGCAAGGCCAGACGGCGAGCCGGTGCAGGCGTCCTCGGTCTCGTTGCCCGCGGCGACGCCGTACGTGACGCCGTCGGCGATCGAGTTCGCAACCGCCTGCTCGAGGGCAGCGGACTTGCCGCCGCCGAGACTCATGTTCGCGACCGCAGGCTGGCCGGCCTGGTGATTGCCCGTCACCCAGTCGACGCCGGCGATGACGCCCGAGTTGAGCCCTGTGCCTGCGCAGGTGAGGACGCGCACGGCGACGAGACGGACGCTCTTCGCGACACCGTAGGTCGAGCCGCCGATCGTGCCGGCGACATGCGTGCCGTGGCCGTGGCAGTCATCGGAGGTGAGACCAATCGGAGTCGTCGTGTCGACGCCGTGGACGGCGCGGCCACCGAACTGCGTGTGCGTCTTGCGGATGCCCGTGTCGATCACGTAGGCGGTCACACCGGCGCCCGTCGCCGTGTAGGTGTAGGTGCCGTCGAGCGGCAGTGCGCGCTGGTCGATCCGGTCGATTCCCCACGTCGCACCGGTCTGCGTCGTGTCGACGTGGACGACGGAGTCGCGCTCCACGTAGGCGACGCGCGGGTCGGCCTTCAGGGCGGCCAGCGCGCCGGGAGGCACGAGAGCCGAGTAGCCGTGAAGAGCGTTGCGATAGACGTAGCCGACGTCGAGTCCGAATTCCTGGGCCTGGTCGGCCGCGACAGCGGAGGTGCTGACGCCGCTCTCGAGGACGACGATGTAGCCGAGCGGGGCCGTCGTGCCGGCTGTCGCTGCCGGTACGAGGCCAAGGATGAGTAATGCGAGGACGATCACGTAACGACGCATGCGGTGGTCTCCTTTGTCCTGGGGGTGCCGAAAGGCGCGGCAGTGCTGCGTACCCCCAGTTCCGGTTTTTATGCGTTGCAACTGACATGTCAGCGAATTCGCTCGCGACGCAGAGCGGCCTACACTCGTCGCGTGAATCCCGACGCACTCGTGACACTCGAGTTTCCGGCGATCGCGGAGCGGCTCGCGAACGCGACCGCGAGCGCCCACGGCGCGGAGCTGGCGCACGCGCTGGTGCCCTCCGCAGATCCCGGCGAGGTCGCTCGCCGCCAGGCGCTCACGGCCGAGGCGGTCGCACTGCTCGACACCGCGGACGAACCGCCGCTCGAAGGCTTGCATGACGTCCGTGAGCCGGCGGGGCACGCGGCCCTCGGTGGCGTGCTCGCAGCCCGGACCTTGCGGAACGTCGCCGACACGATCGGCGCGGCGCTCCGCGCGCGGGCCGCCCTCGACGACCCCGAGAAGGACGCGCCGCTGCTGCGGGAGCTTGCCGGCGCGATCGAGCCGACGCTCGCGTCGCTCGGCGAGTCGATCCAGAGGGCGATCGAAGAGGACGGCTCCGATCTGCGGGACAACGCCTCTCCCCAGCTCCGCAAGCTGCGCGTCCAGTTGCGCACCGGCCGCCAGCGCGTGAGCGAGAAGCTGGAGAAGCTCGTCCGGTCGGGCGGCCTCCGCGAGCACCTGCAGGAGGATTTCGTCACCCAGCGCGGCGGCCGGCCCGTGCTCGCGGTGAAAGCGAGCGCCCGGCGAAGCGTCCCCGGCATCGTCCACGACACCTCCGACTCCGGCCAGACGCTGTTCGTCGAGCCGTTCGACGTCGTCGACCTCAACAACCGCCAGTCGGAGGCGGTCGCCGCGGAGCGCGAGGAGGTCGAGCGGATCCTGCGCGAGCTCTCTGGCGCTGTCGGCGAGCGCGCGGACGCGATCGTCGCGCTCGTCGAGGCGGCGGGAGCCATCGACCTGGCGCTCGCGCGCGGGGTCCTCTCACGGGGCTGGCGCGGCGCGCCCGTCGAGGTCTCGGACGACGTGCGGCTGGTGGGCGCCCGGCACCCGCTGCTCGATCCGGCCGTGGCCGTTCCGATCGATCTCGAGCTGGAGAAGCTGCGTGCCGTCGTGATCAGCGGCCCGAACACCGGCGGCAAGACGGTCGCGCTGAAGACGGTCGGCCTGGCGGCGCTCCTTCACCAGTCCGGCCTCCGTCCGCCCGCGGAGACGGTTGCGTTGCCGGTCTTCGACGAGGTGCTCGCGGACATCGGCGACCGGCAGTCGATCGAGATGAGTCTCTCGACCTTCTCCGGACACGTTGCCAACCTGGTGTCGATCCTGGGCGCGGCGCGAGAGCGATCTCTCGTCCTCGTGGACGAGCTCGCCTCCGGCACCGATCCCGTCGAGGGCTCGGCACTTGCGCAGGCGCTGCTCTCGCGGCTCGCCGAGCAGGCGCGGCTCACGATCGTGACGACGCACTACCCGGAGCTGAAGGAGTGGGCGAGCTCGACCGAAGGCGTCGCCAACGCGGCCACGGGCTTCGACCCGGACACGCACGCGCCGCTCTACCGGGTGGCGCTCGGGCGGCCTGGCACGTCGCACGCGCTCCAGATCGCGGAGCGGCTCGGTCTCGACGCGGCAGTTGTCGAGGACGCCCGCGGGCGGGTCGAGCCAGAGCGGCTTCGGATCCAGGAGCTGCTTGCCGAGGCGGAGGCCGCCGAGCGCGGCGCGGCAGCCGAGCTCGATGCTGCCGTGGGACAGCGCGCCGAGGCGGAACGGCTCGCCGCAGGCGTGCGAGACCGCGAGGAGGCACTCGAGTCCGAGATCGCGGCCGTGCGCGCGTCGGCCGCGGGCGAGCGGGAGCGAGCAGCCGCCGAGGCGCAACGCGATCTCGCCGCGGCGCGTGAGGAGCTACGAGGGCTCCGCGAGGAGATCAATGCGGCTCGCCGGCGCGAACGTGAGGCGCGGCGCGCGGCACCGGCTGCCGCGGTGCGCGCCGAGCGCGACCGCGACCGCCGGCTCGGCGCGGCCTCGACCCGTGCGGCGAAGGCGGAGCAGGCGCTGCGCGCACTCGATCAGCCGTTGCCGCTCACCGGGCCGCTCGCGGCGGGCGACCCGGTCGAGGCACCGGGTCTCGGCGTTCACGGCACGATCGCGGCGATCGAGGGCGACGAGGCCGAGGTCGTCGGGCCGGCCGGGCACCGGTTGCGTCTGCCGCTCGCGCAACTCCGTCCCTCCGCACGCCGCGAGCGCGAGGAGGCCGAGACGCCGGTGCGGGTCGTCGCAGCCGCGCGGAGCGACGTCTCCGACGAGCTCGATGTGCGCGGTCAGCGTGCGCAGGACGCGCGCGAGGCCGTTCGGTCGTTCGTCGACGACGCCGCGCTCGCCGGGCTCCCGACCGTCCGTGTCGTCCACGGCCGCGGCACCGGCGCCGTGCGCGCCGCGGTCCGCGACGAGCTCGACGGCCATCCGCTCGTCGATCGCAGCGAGAGCGACTCGGCGGACGGCGCCACGGTCGCTCACCTCGGTACCTAGTCCCCCTCGACGACCTTCGCGGCATACAGCTGGTACGGGAGCTCGTCGAGGACCCGCAGGCGTGGGTCGGGTACGTCGAAGAAGCGCTCGAGTGCGAGCGGGGCGAGCCAGTCGAGATCGGGACGCTCGGCGAGCGTGCGTCCAACCGCCGTGCGGTCGCCTCCGAGCGCCACGTGCTCGACCTTGTCCCGCCAGGGGCCGAGAACCCGGGCCGCCTCTGCGGCCGCAGCCTCGATCAGGTCGCGCTCCTGCTCCTCCCGGCGCCGACGGAACCTGTTCGCCGACGAGCCGCCCTTCTTGTGGCGTCCCTTCACGAAGCGTGTCCCGACCTTCGAGGCGACGAGCTGCTCACCCTCCAAGACTCCGAGCGCGTAGCCCCCCAGGCGCACGAGGAGCACCGCAACCTCGTGATCGGCCCGGAGGGCGGCGAGCAAGGGCTCGACCACGACCTCCTCGTACTCACCCTCGTGGTCGAGCCCGAACGGCGGCGTCACGGTGAGGGTCTCCTCCGCCAGCTCGAGACGGGCACTTCCGTCGCGGTAGCGAGCGCGGCCCGTGGTGCCCTCCAGCGCCGCGAGGCGCTTCTCGAGATTGGCCCGACCGATGTAGCGCACGGTGGGCAGGGTCCCTAGGGGCCGAGTCTCGTCTTACGGCGGATCCCGAGTCGCTTCTGGAGAGCTCGGTCCTCCTCGCCGTCTTTCCGAGCCGCCCAGACGAAGGCAACGCCGACGACCACCAGCGAGAGGACCGAAACGGCGACGATCAGGATCCCGACGACCGTCTCTCCGCTCACGGCGTCAGTCCACGGACAGCAGGTCGACCACGAACACGAGCGGCTCGTGCGGCGCGATCACACCGCCGGCTCCTCGCGCGCCGTAGGCCATTGCCGACGGAATCGTGAGCTTGCGCCGCCCTCCGACCTTCATGCCTTCGACGCCGGCGTCCCAGCCGGGAATGACCTGGCCCTTGCCGAGCTTGAACTCGAACGCCTGGCCGCGGTTCCACGAGGCGTCGAACTCTTCACCGGTGGAGAACGCAACGCCGACGTAGTGCACCGACACCTTCTTGCCCTTGGTCGCCTCGTCACCCTCGCCGACGGCGAGGTCCTCGATGCCGAGCTCGAAGGGGATGTCGCCCTCGGGCTTCTCGATCTGCGGCCGTTCGAGTGACATGGCTCAAACCTACAGGCGTCCAGGCCACTGTCGCGGCCGAGACACTCCCAGTGTCATCGCGATGACAGACGTCAGCGGTGCAGGCCCCTACGGTCAAACGTGGGGTCGCTGACGCAGAGGAGCCGAGATGAGACAGATTGCCGCCGCGATGATGACCGCCCGCATCGTCGCCCCACAGACACAGGACGCGAGCGACTGGCCACAGCGGGACGAGCCGGCACCGGAGCGGGTGCCGCGGCGGCGCCGCCTGTGGCGTCGTGCCGCTTCCCCGTCAGAGGCGTGGAAGCCCACGCACGCGGGCGGCTAGCTTCTCGGCCGAGAGAACCCGGACCCGACCGCGCTCCACCGCCACGACACCGCGGCCCTGCTCCTCGTTCAGGACCCGGTTCACGGTGCCACGGGCCGTGCCGGCAAGCTCGGCGAGATTCTCCTGAGTCAGCGGCACGACGACGTCGTCACCGCACCCGTACGCCCGGACGAGTTGGAGCAGCGCCCAGCGCACGCGCGCGTCCGCATCGAGGAAGTGCGCCGCGACGATCCGCTCGTCCGCGTAGCGCAGTCGTTCTGCGAGGAGCGCGACGAGCACGTCCTTCAACTGTGGGTACCGGCGCGCCAGATCCATGAAGGCGTCGCGGCCGATGGAGAGCGTCTCACCGGGCTCGAGGGCCGCCACCGTGACCGCGCGGCGCACGTCGGTCGCGAGCAGCGCGAACTCACCAAACGTCTCGCCCGGCCCGCGCACGGCCAGCATCGCGGAGCGGCCGAACGGGGTCACGATGCGGACGGCGAACCGCCCTTTGGTAATCAGGTGCAGCGTCTCGGCGGCGTCTCCGTGATGAAAGACGATCGCCTCGCGCTCGAACGGCCGCCGGCGGGCGGTCGCCAGGAACGCCCGCACGTCGTCGGGCGGCACTCCCTCGAGAACACGGAACTCCATTCCTCCCAAGACGCCACCTAGGGAGAGTTTCTTCCCCGCTCTCCGCGCGCGTCCAGCATGCGTCGGCTGGAAGTGCTTGCCGACCATGCCGCGATGCCCGCCGCCACGACTGATGCGATGAGCATTGCCGGCACGACAAGTTCGAGCGAGTACCCGATGGCGAAGCCAGTTCCCACGACGGCCGTGACCATCCCCGCGGTTCCAACGATCCGCATCCGCCACCGGTCAAAGGAGAGGGCGCCCGCGCCGGCGGGCTCAGAACGACGACTCACGACGAGCGCCGCTACCAGCACGGCCGGCTTCAGAGATTCCCGACGTTCTGGATCGAGTTTCCCGGCGCCAGATTGCCTTCCTGAAGGATGTCGGTGATGTGAACAACGGTCGCACCGACGCCTACGACGGCGACCGCGATCACCGTCGCCTCTCGAAAGCCGTCCCTTCGCCCCGCCGCGATGAAGCCCAAGACCGCTAGAGCGAGATTGGCGAAACCCATCTCCTGCTGAAACGGACTCCCCTTCGGCCAATCGATCGACTCCGCGACAGCGTCGGGCGTGAAGACGTGACCGAAGAAGCCGCTAGCCGCTCGCCGCCACGCCGAGCATGAACAGATAGACCAGATACACCTCGGCTTTCCGGAAACTGTCCTTCGCACCCGTGTCCAGCCGAACATGAAGGGTCGCGAGCAGCACCGGAAGCACGGTGAACGCAAACAACCGCCCGCCAACCGCTGTCCAAGCGTCGCTCTCCATCAGACGGTGCCTGCACAGGCGAGGTTCGCCGCCGAGCGATAGGCGTTCAGGAGCTCGACGGCGAGCACCCGGCGGCTAGATCAACGCGTCCGCGGCCAACGCCGGGACAACCGAGTCGGCGACTGCAGGCGCCAGGACACCGGCGAACGACTGGTGCGGACTGAACCAAGCCAGCGCGGCAATCTCACTCGCCGCTCGCGGCTCGCGATCGAGCGTCGCCACATACACCGTCATCTCCATCGGCGTCCCTTCGAGAGCCGCGACGCCGGAAACGACGGTAAATAGCTTCCTGGTTGCGATCGAAGCGTTGAGCTCCTCGGCGATCTCCCGTGAGAGACATGCATCTTCGCTCTCGCCAGGCTCGGGCTTGCCTCCGGGGAGGTAGAAGACGTCCGGCGCCACCTGCTTGCTGACGAGCAACAGTCGCCGCTCGACCACGATCGCGGCCGCGACAACCACAAGCACAGGCCGCACCTGCAGCTCCTCCACCGCTCCAGTCTCCCACCTGGCTCGGCTATCGAGTCGGCTTGGCCCAGCCGACCCCGACTAGGGCAGACGCTCCTTGTGGTACCTCTCCTTGTCCTCCTCACGCCACTCCGCTTGGTAGGCCTCCGCCTCGGCGAACTCCTGCTCGGTTCGCGCTCTTGCTCGCGCGTCTTCGCCCGCGGGATGCTCGGCGGCGGCCGTTCTGCGACGCGTGGCCAGGAAGCCGACGACGAGCAAGGGTACGGCGACCAGGGCGATGATGATCCACGGGATCACGCGGGCAGCGTACCTGCCATGTGGACTGATCCGGTGCTAGTCGGAAATCCGCAGCGGCGCTACTTGATCAGCGTCAGCAGCTTGAACATCGGCAGGTACATGGAGATGATCACGATGCCGACCATCACGCCGACGCCGAGCATCATGATCGGCTCGACGATCGACGTCAGCGCCTGGACCGAGGCGTCGACCTCGTCCTCGTAGAAGTCGGCGATCTTCCCGAGCATCTTCTCGAGCTCTCCGGTCTCCTCGCCGATCTTCACCATCTGGCTGACCATCGCCGGAAAGACGGGGTTCTCGACGAGCGGCTGGGCGATCGGCACACCCTCGCCGACCTTCTGGCGCACGCCGGCGAGCGCGTTCTCGACCACCCAGTTGCCGGACGTCTGGCCGGTGATCTCGAGCGCCTTGATGATGTCGACGCCGGCAGCGACGAGAGTCGAGAGCGTGCGCGAGAACCGCGCCATCGTCACCTTCAACACGACGTCGCCGATCTTCATCGGCAGCTTCAGTTTCACCGCGTCCCAGCGGCGGCGGCCGGCGTCGGTCTTCAGGAACTTCTTCAGCCCGAAGATGCCGATGAGCGTGCCCGGCAGGAGGACGAACCAGGTCGCCTTGAGGAAGTTCGAACACGAGAGCACGAGCTTGCGTCAGCGTCGGCAGCTCGCCACCGAGCTGGTCGAAGATGCTCACGAAGATCGGAACGAGGAAGAGGAGCATCCCCGCCAGGACGAGGGTGGCGAAGATCAGCACCATCGTCGGGTAGATCATCGCGCCCTTGACGCGGCGCTTGATGGCCGACTCCTTCTCGATCTGGAACGCGACCCGGTCGAGCACGATGTCCAGGATTCCGGCGGCCTCGCCGGCCTCGACCATCGAGACGTAGAGGCGGTTGAACACCTTCGGGTGGCGCGCCATCGACTGCGAGAGCAGCATTCCGCCCTCGACGTCTGCGCGCAGCTCGCGGATCACCGAGGCGAGGTAGACGTCGTCGGTCTGCTGCTCGAGGATCACGAGTGCGCCGACGACGTTCAGGCCTGCCTCGATCATCGTCGCGAACTGCCGCGAGAAGATCTGGAGAGACTTGGGCTTGACCTTCTTGAACGCCGTGCGCGCCGAGACCTCGCCGCTGGCGTTCAGCTCGCTGATCCTGGTGGCCAGCAGACCGCGGACGCGCAGCTGCTCGCGGGCCGAAGTCGGGATCGGGCGCATGCAACTCGCCGGCTGACTCGACGCCGGCGGAGTTGATCGCTTTGAAGGCGTAGGCGGCCATTTCTCGGCTATCGGCAGGGTCTGTAGGCGCACTTGAACTAGCCCGTCGACTGGTCGAAGTTGGATGTTCAGACGCGCGAGGACTCTTCAGCGGCGTCGGCCTGCGAACGACCACGGTCACCCGCTTGACCTCGCGGCCGTTGGCGGTCGGCGTCTAGCGGATGATGAACGTGTCGATCCGGTACGGGCGACCGTCGGGGCTCTGGGCGGCGGTAACCGTTCGCGTCGGAATACACGAGTCGCGACGGGCGATGTACAGACCCCCGTCACCCGCGTTCCGGGATAGGCGACGTCCCCGGTGTAGGTCCCGTCGACCGCTGTCGTGTTGAGCGAGATTGCGGGTACGTGATCGCGCGATAGAGCTCCATCTGCTTGTCCGCGAGCGTCGATGCGGTCGAGGTCTCGGTGGCGCGCAGGAGCGCGAGCGCGCCAGAGTTGAAGCCGGCCACGATGGCGAGGATGCCGACGTTCAGGACGACGAGGGAGATCATCAGCTCGACGAGCCCGAAGCCCTCTTCTGCACGCAGACGCTGACGGGGTCCGCATCATTCGCTCGCCTCTACTTCTTCGGCGGGACGAAGCCCGCGACCGTCAGGAGCTCGAGGTCGTAGCGGCTCCCGTCCGAGGTGTTCTGCAGCGTCAGCCGCTTGCCGATCTGCAGCTTGACCGTCTGCTTGCCGTCCGTGTAGCTGCCGCCTGCCACGCTGATCAGGGCAGACTTGCCGTCCGCCGCGAGCGACTCGAGGACGAACACGGGGTCGGCGGCCGGGAACTGCGCCAGCGTGGCGACGCTTTCCGTCGAGCCGTTGATCGAGATCGTGGTCTCCGCCGCGGTGGCGGGCTGGTCGACCGGCGGAGTCGTGCTCACCGGGTCGGCGCATTCGGGTCCTGATCCTGCGGGTTCGAGCCGAGCGGGTCGAATGTGCCCGGAGGAGCGCCGGAGCTGCTGGGGGTGTCCGTCGCCGGCGTGCTGCGGCCGGGCGCGGAATCGTTGGCCGGCGCTGGGTTGTCGCTCGGAGCTCGCTTCACGGTGAGCTGCTGCTTGAACGGGTCCTTGGTCGAGAAGCTGTCGATCGAGATCAGCTGCCCGCTCTCCGCGTCCGGCGCGACGTCGGAGTCGGCGAGCACTGCCTCCTGCGTCGGCACCGCCGGGCCGCGGCGGGGTCCGGGAGCGGTCCCAGGCGTCGTGGGCGGCCGGGGTCGCCGGAGCCGCCTCGGCAGTCGCCTGCCGGCCCCTTCATCATCTTCAGCATCTTCGGGCCCTGGAAGGCCACGACCGCCGGCGAGCAGCACGCACAGCACGATCGCGAGCTTCTTCTGCTTCGCCTTCTTGGCCGCCAGGGGATCGACACGCTTCGCCATCAGGGACTCGCCTCCGCTCCAGTCGGTGCGGCGGCCGGTCAGGTGCCGGTGTCGCTGCATTCGGATCTGCCGCGGCGGCGCTCGATCTGCCTCCGGCGGTGCGCCCGGCGGTGCGCCGGCGCTGGCCGTGGTGTCCGTCCCGTAGACGTACGCGACGATCGAAAGCGTGGCGCCGAGCTCCGGGAATCCCTTCGACGACTCGGCGAACGAGATCGACTCGACGGCGAACAGCCGGCCGGCCGCGCGGAGCTCGCCGGCGCGAACGCCGACCAGCGTCCGCAGCCGGAAGAGGAAGTCGGAGAGCTCGTAGAAGTTGCCGTCGAACGCGAGGGTGATCGGCACGGTCTGGAAGCCGCCGACGACCACGGACGCGGCCGGCGTCACCGACTGGAACTCGATGCCGGTCTCCTCGGCGATCCGGAGAGCTCGAGCAGGATGCCCGGCATGTCCGGGACCGGAGGGCATCGCCTTCGCCAGCCGGAAGATGTCCGCAACCGCGATCGGCGCGTGTCCTCGTTCTTCTGAGGGGCATGGCGGCGATGCGTGCGCCGGCGACCGTGACCTGCAGCGCGGCAACCTCGTCCTTGAGCGCCGACGCCTCGGCCCGCTTGGGGCTCGACGGCGACGAACCAGAAGGCGAGCGCGTAGACGAGCACTCCGCCGATCACGACGGCGAAGAGTGCGCGGGGTGAGAGCTTCCGCTTCACTGGGTCGCTCCCGGAGCCTTGACGGTCGCCTGGATCGTGAACTGGACGATGTCGCTTCGGCTCCATCTCCTGGCTCGAGCTCGACAGCAGCTGAACGTCCGCTGAGCGCCGGAATGACACCGAGGCGGGCCAGGAGCCGGGCGACGCCGCGCTGGGAGTACGTCGAGCCGATCAGCGTCACGCTCGCGCCGGGAGGCCCGACGGCCCCGGTCGAGGCGCTGGCGTCGGCCTCCCCGGACTGGCTCGTGAGGCTCGTCAGCCAGACGTCCTCCGGCAGCACCTGGGAGATCTGGCTCAGGACACGATCCCAGGCGACACGGGTCGACAGCGCCGACGAGAGGGCGGTGATGCGCTGGTTCTTCTCCGAGCGCGAGCGTCGCGTTCGTGCTCGACTCCTGCTGGTCGACGGCCGCGCGTGGCAGCGCCGCGAGCTCGGCGTTCAGGGAGTCGCGCTCCGCGTTCTGCTGCTGGATCGCGCCGCCGGCGCTGATCGTCAGCGCGGCCAGGGCGACGCTCACGAGCGCGACCCCGCCGCCGGCGCCGAACGCGACGCTCACGGTAGGCCGCAAAGCTGCGGGGCTGCTCGTCGCGAGGGAGAAGGTTGACCGCGCGCATCGGGCTAGTCCTCGATCCCGAGGCCGATGGCAATGGCGAACGAGCCGCTCTGCTCGAGCTCGCTGACCTTCTTCGAGACCTTCACGCGCGCGAAGGGATCTGCGACGCGGACCGGCACGCCGATCAGCCGCTCGAGCTCGCTGCTGAGCCCGATCAGATGCGTCGTGCCGCCGGTGAGGACGATCTCGCCGATACCCAGCGAGCCGGGCTGGTTCTGGTAGAACTGGAGCGAGGAGACGAGCTCCCGCGCAAACGTCTGGAGCTGCCGCCTGGCAGCCTCGAGCGCGGCCGTGAGCTGCTCCTCGGCTGAAGCCGTCCGGAGCAGCGGTCGGACCGACGAAGGAGAGCGCCCGCTTGATCGGCTCGGCCTCCGTGGGCGAGATGTCGAGCGCCCGCGCAATCGCGACGTTCAGCGACCAGCCGCCCCACTCGAGCACGCGCGTGAACTCGCAGATGCGTCCGTCGGAGACCGCGAAGGTCGAGCGGTCGTGACCGACCGAGACCGCGACGACGGCGCCCCGCTCGGAGCCCGGCAGTGGATCGTGAGGTTCTGGAGACGGCACGGAGCAGAGCGAACGCCTCGAGGTCGATTCCGACGATCTGCAGGCCCGCCTTCTCGCAGGCACGAACGTAGCGGTCGACGAGCTCGCGGTAGGCGACGACGAGGAGCACCCGGCTGGACGGGCTGGCCTTCCTCCGTTGACCGCCTTCGGAGAGCACCTGGTAGTCGAGCACTGCGTCCTCGATCGGGATCGGCAGCACTTCCTGGGCGCGGAAGCGGATCGCGTTCGCGAGCTGCTTCGGATCGTCGATGCCGATGACGTCGAAGGTCCTGACGCCGATCCGGTTGTTCGCGATCCCGAGCCGGATCCCGCGCTTGGGCAGGTTGTGGCGCTTGAAGAAGTCCCGCAGCGCAACGGCGAGCGCCTCGGGGTCGCGAAGCTCCCCGCCGACGACGATGCCGTGATCGAGCGGCCCGCGCACGACCTGAACGAGCTCCGGCGTGCTGCCGTTGTTGATCGCGGGCGGCAGCGATCTGCGAGCCGCCGATCTTGAGGCCGACGATCTTCTTCGAGCTGCTGCCCGGCCAACGAAGGCTTCGAGAGCGAAGGCTTCGGGCGCGGCAGCCGGCGCAGCTTCGACTTCGGCTTCGGGTTCGAGGCGGCCGGCTCCGCGGCGTCCCACTGCTTCGACGAGCGCTTGAACGAGAAGTCGCGCTTGTAGAACGGCACCTTGCCGCGGTCTCAACCGTCGTCGGTCGGCCGGCGTCGCCGCTCCGCTACGGCTACCGCTGCGACGGCCTTGCGCCTTCGCGCCTTCGACTTGCGCTCCGCCTTGGGCTTGCGCTCCGCCTTCGGCTTGCGTTCCGCCTTGGGCTTGCGCTCGTCCTTCTCCTTCGGCTCGCTCGGGCCGCGCTTGAGCGAGAACTCCTTCTTGTAGAACGGCACCTTCGGCGGCCGCCTCGTCGACTCGGCGCGGGCTCCGGCTCGAGCTCCGCTACGTCGGCAGGCGTCCTCGGCCTGCCGGGGTCCGCAGGCAGGCGGAAGCGCCGCGCAGGACGACGGCTGCGGGCGGAAGCTCCGGCTGCGTCGACTGCCGGCGCCAGCTCGGGTGCGACGGGCAGCTCGGGTGCGGCAGGCAGCTCAGGTGCAACGGGGAGCTCGAGGTCGAGCTCGAAGTCGAGCTCGGCGGATTGCGCGGGCTCGGCGCGACGGGCGGTCTCGGGCAGCGGGACCGTTCGTCGGCCGAGGTGCCGGCTCGAGCGGGGACCGCGTCAGCTTCCGCCGGCCGGCGGGGACGAGCGAGATCGGCGACGGCGGAGCCTCCGGCAGCAGGTCAGGGACGAGCGCGAGCGGCTCCTCCGGCGGCGAGGAGACCTCCTCCAGCGGCTTCGTCAGCCAGTCGTGCTCGCTCGGGGACTGCTCGCTCGCGGCATCCTCTTCGGCGGCTCGGCGCGACCGGTGCCGGCGGCGGCAGCGGCGGGAGGCGCGACGGGATCCGGGAGCGGCGCATACCGGGCGATCAGGTCGAGATCCACGGACGGCGCAGCCTCGACGGCTGCCTCCGGCTCGACGGATCGTCGGCGCCTCCTCGGACCGTGTCCGCATCGGCTCTTCTTGCCGGAAGCGAGATCTCCTTCTTCCAGATGGACGCCGAGCCGGCGTCGCTCTCGGGCGCGGCCTCGTCGGGCTTGCGCCGGAACGAGATCTCCTTCTTCCAGATCGGGGTGTTCTTCTCGTCGCTCATCTCAGGCGCCCATGACCCTCAGGCCGATCTGCGACCCGGCCGACGGGCTCTTCGAAGCCGGCGCGCTCGAGCAGGCCCTCGAGCTGGTCGGGGCGGCTCGAGCAGCCGAGCGCTGTTTCCAGTGTGATCACGCGGCCTGAGGACGAGCTTCGCGAGCGACTGCTCCATCGTCATCATCCCGCGGCCGGTGGCGGTCTGCATGATCGTGTAGATCTGCTCGACCTTCCCCTGGCGGATCAGGTTCCTGGTCGCGTCGTCGGGCAGCAGGATCTCCAGCGCGGCGATCCGCCCGTGACCGTCGGCCGTCGGCAGCAGCGCCTGCGTGACGATCCCCTGCAGCGAGCCCGGCGAGCATGATCCGAACCTGCTCCTGCTGCTCGGCGGGAAAGACGTCGATGATCCGGTCGACCGTGCCGGGGGCGCTCTGCGTGTGCAGCGTGCCGAGCACGAGGTGGCCGGTCTCGGCCGCGGTGAGCGCGGTGCCGATGGTCTCCAGGTCGCGCATCTCGCCGACCAGGATCACGTCGGGGTCCTGACGGAGTGCGGCGCGCAGCGCCTCGCCGAAGCTCATCGCGTCGACGCCGATCTCGCGCTGGTTGACGATGCAGCGCTTGTGGCGGTGCACGAACTCGATTGGATCCTCGATCGTGAGGATGTGGTCGGTGCGGTTGCGATTGACCTCGTCGATCATCGCGGCGAGCGTCGTCGACTTACCGGAGCCGGTGGGGCCGGTGACGAGCACGAGGCCGCGCGGCAGCATCGCGAGCTCCGCGAGCGAGGACGGAAGATTGAGCTCCTCGAGAGTCTTGAGCTCCTCGGGGATGACGCGGAACGCCGCGGCCAGTGCCTCGCGCTGGAAGTAGACGTTGACGCGGAAGCGCGCGAGTCCCGGAATCGCGTACGAGGTGTCGATCTGCCGCTTGACCTCGAGCTGCTTCTGCTGACCGGTCGAGAGGACGCGGTAGAGCAGCTCCTGGGTGACGTCGGGCGTCAGGACCGGCAGGCCTTCGAGGCGCGCGAGCTCTCCACGCACCCGTATCGCCGGCGCCGTGCCGACGGTGAGGTGGAGGTCCGACGCGCCGAGCTCGACCATCGATTGGAGCAGGTCGTCGATCGAGCGCACCGCAGGAGGGGCAAGGGGGGTGATCCCGTTCACGCAGTCGACTATCGGCACGGCCCCGGAGTAACTTGAGTGAGGTATCGGCAGACTCGCGCGTGGGCTGTTCCTCGAGTTCAGAGCCGCCGATTTGCGGTCCGACTCACCCACCGTGGGGGATGCCCTGGGTGAGTGTTCCCCCTTTCGAGGGGTTCAACCGGCAGGCTGCGCCCGGGTCGATGTCCGGTCAGCCACGCAATACCGACCGTCCCCTCGGAAGGAGACACCCCAGTGCTTAGAGTCATTCGCAAGCGTCTCGATGCGAAGAGCGAGAAGGGCTTCACCCTGATCGAGCTTCTCGTCGTGATCATCATCATCGGCATCCTGCTGGCAATCGCAGTGCCGTCGTACCTCGGCTTCAAGACGCGCGCCAACGATGCGGCCGCCAAGGCGAACCTTCGGGCCGCGATCCCGTCAGCGGAGGCCTACTTCGCCGACAACTCGACCTACGTCGGCATGGATCCGGCCGCCCTGCTCGCCGATCGACTCGGGCCTCTCGCCGACGCTCCTCGTCCCGGCGGCCTCTGCGACGGCCACCTCGTACTGCCTCCAGGAGTCGCAGGGCGGCCAGATCTGGCACGTCATGCGTCCGACCCCCGGCACCTACCTGTCCGGTGCCTGCTCGTAAGCACCACGGTGACAGCACGGCTTGACAGAGAGGGCGCGGGAGACCGCGCCCTCTCTCTTTTCCTGTCAAGTCGCACCCGCGAATGCCGATAGACAAACACATGGAGAAGCTCAGTCCCCAGATCCGGATCTTCGCTCTCGTCGCGGCGCTCGCCGCGGTCGGTGGGCTGCTGTTCGTCTTCATGTCCGGGCGCGGCGCCGCCGCCGAACCGGAGCTCGCTGCACCGCCGCCGGCCGCGGCGGTCGCGAAGAAGGCGAAGGCTCCGGTCGTGAACAAGACGGTCGCGCCGAAGCCGGTGCCGAAGCCGAAGGCGAAGGCGGCGCCGCCGAAGACGCCCGCCAAGGCCGCGCCGAAGAAGGTCGTTCCCAAGATTCCGCCGACCGGCTTTCCCCTTGCGGTCGACAGAGCGCTTGCCCGCAACAAGGTCGTCGTCGTCTCCCTCGTCGTTCCGGGCTCACGCGTCGACGAGCTTGCGGCCGGCGAAGCGAAGGCAGGAGCAAAGCTCGGCGGCGCCGGTTATCTGGCGCTGAACGTCCTGAACGAGAAGGTCGCCCACGCGGTTCTGGCCAAGCTCCAGGGCCTCGAAGCAGCCCAGCCTGCTCGTTCTCAAGCGGTCGGGTGAGGTCGTGGTGGCGCTCGAGGGCTTCGTCGACCGCGAGACGGTCGCTCAGGCCGCCGCGAACGCCGCCCCGTGAGCTCGGCCGCTCAGTCCGAGAAGGAGCTGTTCGTCCGCCACGCACGCAAGGACGGCAAGTCGGTCGCGGTACTTCGCGCCGTCGACCACGGAGACTCCTGCATCGTCGAGGCCGAGGTCTATCCCGCCGGTGCCGGCAATCCCGGCGATACCGTCCACCCCGGTCCTTACACGTTTGCGAACGCGGTCCAGGCGACGCAGTTCGTGACCGAAGCCGTCGAAGCGCTGATGGTGCTCGGCTGCGACGTCCAGGCCCAGTAGCCGCTCACTCGCGCCGCACGAACGCTTTGTGTTTCTGTAACACAAGCTCCTCGGCGACGCTGAAGCTCGCGCAATCGCTCGAGCACCAGGACGACGCTCGGCGCCAGTCCGGCGGCCGAGGTCGACACCGCTCCGGTCAGCACCCTCCGCGCTTCTGCACGTAGCTCTTGCCGCCGTCGCTCGACCCGCACGATCCGGCGCACATGCTGGTAGCTCGGCCTTAGCAAGCCGATCGCCTCGGCTGCCGCACCGACCCGGCGCCAGGTCTCCGCAGCCGGCACACCCTCCTGATCGAGTGCTGCAACGAGAGCGGAGAACCGGGGGTCGTTCGGCGAGACCGCGGAGCGCATGGCTCGAGTGTCTCGAAGAAGGTGCCACACAACCGACACGACTTCGCGCCGAAAGGATCGCTTGTGTTACAGAAACACAAGCCGTCGTTCGGGCCCGCTAGACGAGAACGCGGGCGAGTTCTTCGATCGACGTCAGACCGCCGGCGACCTTCGCGAGGCCGTCGTCCCAGAGCGACTTCATGCCGGCGTCCATTGCAGCCCGCTCGACCTCCTCGCGGCTGGCGCGGGCGACTGCGAGTGCAGCGATCGACTCGCTCATCGTGAGCAGCTGGTAGATGCCGACCCGGCCCTTGTAGCCGCTCTGGTTGCAGCGCGGGCAGCCCCGCTTGCGGTAGAAGGCCATCCCGTCGGAGGCGAGCGCCACGTCGGACGCGACGCGCGACTGGAGCAGCTCCTCGACGGAGGGCTGGTACATCTCGCAACAGTGCGGGCAGAGCTTTCGCGCCAGCCGCTGGGCGAGCACGCCGGTGACGGCGGCGCCCGTGAGGAAGGGCTCCACGCCCATCTCGTTCAGGCGGGTGATCGTGCTCGGGGCGTCGTTGGTGTGCAGCGTCGAGAGCACGAAGTGACCGGTGAGGGCAGCCTCGATCGAGATCTTGGCCGTCTCGCCGTCCCGGATCTCGCCGACCATCACCACGTCGGGGTCGGAACGCAGGATCGACCGCAACGCGGATGCGAACGTGAGCCCGGCGCGGACGTTGATCTGTACCTGGTTCACGCCCGCCAGCCGGTACTCGACCGGATCCTCGACGGTGATGATGTTGACCTCCGGCCGGTTGATCGTGGTCAGCGCCGCGTAGAGCGTCGTCGACTTACCGGAGCCGGTAGGCCCGGTGACGAGCAGCGCGCCCGTCGGCCGCGCGACGATGTCTGCGAGCCGTGCGCGCATGTCGTCGGCGAGGCCGAGCTCCTCCAGCGTCGGCGCCCGCCTCGACTTGTCCAGAAGACGCATGACGACCTTCTCGCCTTCGACGGTCGGCAGGGTCGCGACGCGGATGTCGAGCATCCGGCCGGCGGCGGCGGCGTTCAGCGAAATGCGGCCGTCCTGCGGCTTCCGCCGCTCGGCGATGTCGAGCTTGGCGAGGACCTTCAGGCGCGTCGTGACACCGGGCGCCATCCGTTTCGGAATCCGCTGCACCTCGGCGAGGACGCCGTCGACGCGGAAGCGGACGACGAGCGAGTCCTCTTGCGGCTCGAAGTGGACATCGGAGGCGCCATCCTCCGCGGCCTGAAAGATGATCGAGTTGACGAGGCGGACGAGCGGGGCGTCGGAGACGCCGTCGTCGGCCTCGAGATCGTCGGTCTCCTCCTCTCCCTCCTCGTACTCGTCCTCGGCTTCCTCGAGCACAGCCCGGGCACCGAAGGCCTCGGAGGCGCGCGCCATGCGGCGCAGCTCGGCGAGGATGTCCTCACTCGACGCGACGCCGAGCTCGAGCGGATGCTTCGTCGCGAGCCGCAGCTCGTCGATGCCGTGCAGGTTGCCCGGGTCGGCGACGGCGACGCGCAGCACACCGCCCGCCAGCCCGTACGGAATCGCGACCACGCGCTCGAGCACGTGGAGCGGAATCTGCTCTGCGGCGTCCCTCGCGACCCCCGTGAGAGCCAGGTCGACGAGGGCCACCTGGTAGCGCACGGCGAGCGAGCGGGCGATCCCCTCGGGCGGGGCGACCCCCTCGTCGACGATCGCCTGCGCGAGCGAACCGTGGCCTGCGCGGCCCCGCACCAGCGCGAGCTCGTCGGGCGCGATCAGACCGGTGGCGGCGAGCAGGTCGACGACGAGCTCGGCCATCGTGTTGATCGCAATGCCCGAGCCGAGACGCTGCGCGCCGGCGGCGTCAGTTTCCTTGTCGGTCGCGCCGACGGTTCGCAGTTTTGACGAACGCTCGATGTCCATATCCCTCGTTCGAGTTATCGGCACGCCGGGTCGGTCACTTGACCGCTCAGGGCGTGATCACAGGCATTCGCGCGCTCCGCAGCGCGTTGCTACACGGTCAACGCTTCGTTAGAAGAACGTCAGATATGCGTCGAGCAGGTCGTCGCCGAAGAACAGGGCGACGATGCCGCCGAGCGCCAGGAACGGCGCGAACGGAATCCCCATCTTGCGCGCCTTGCTGCCGTGGCGCACGAACAACACGATCGAGGGGACGAGGGCGGCGAGCATCCCCACCATCAGCGCCACGGGCACGTTGCGGCCGAGCATCGCTCCGAGCAGCAGAGCGAGCTTCACGTCGCCCATGCCCATCCCCTTGGGGTACGCAAGCGCCGCCAGGAAGAGAAAGAAGGACGCGCCGAAGGCGCCGAGCGCCCACTCGAGCGCTCGGATGGAGCACGGTCTGCGCAACGAGAACGACGACCGCCGCCGGCAGCACGACCACGTTCGGCACGATCCGGTGCGAGAGATCCGTCGCCGAGACCGTGACCAGGGTGAGGCAGAAGAAGGACGCGACGAACGCGTCGCCGCTGAAGCCGAAGACGAGGAAGCAGGCCGCGACGAGCAGCGCCGCCAGCAGCTCGACGGCCGGATAGATCAGGCCGATCGACGTCCCGCAGCCACGGCAGCGCCCGCGCAGGAAGAGGTAGGAGACCACAGGCACGTTGTCGTACCACGCGAGCTCGGTTCCGCAGCTCATGCACGCCGATGCCGGCGACACGATCGAGCGCTTCCTCGGCACGCGGGCCGCGACGACGTTCAGGAAGCTCCCGAACGCGAGGCCGGGAACGAGCGCGATTGCGGCGAGCGAGAACGACATTGCGCGACCCCTACCCCGTCTGGGGGCCTAGCGTCATCGAGAACGTGCCGGTGTTGTCTGGATTGAGGTAGACCTGGCCGTCAACGAGCGAGCCGAGCGGCGGGAACGCCGAGAAGGTCGGGAAGACTCCCTGCTCGATGCCGTCGTTGATCTGGATCTGGTTACAGATGACGGGTCCGCTGATCTTGAAAAACTCGTGGATCTGGCAGTTCCCCTTCGCGTAGACGATTCCCTGGAACGCGCCGGGTTGTGCCGGGTCGTCGCCCTGGCTCGTGTTGTTGCCCTGCGTCGAATGGTCGAACTCCGCATTCTGCTGGTACACGACCGGCGGGCCGCTCTCGAGCACCGGCTGGTTCGTGTCCTTGTTGCCCGCGAGGATCGTCAGAAGATCCGTCGAGGGCGTCCATGCGGACATCGTCGCAACGCTGGCCGCGCAGTTGGTCAAGCCGCTGCCACCCGCGCAGACGCGTTCGTCGAACTCGATGTCGTCGCTCGCGTAGATGATCGCCCGGCCCTGGTAGTGGACGATCTGGCCGTTGTCGTCGAAGCGCATGTCGCCGTCGATGTAGATCGTGCCCATGACCTTGAGCACGTGGGTCGCGTTGTTCCAGGAGATCTCGCCCACGAGCACCCCGTTCTCCTTCACCTGGCACGTGTAGCTCGAGCCCATCGGCGTGATCTCGGCCGAACCACCGACGCTGTTGTTGGGCACGGTGGTCGACGCCGAGTCGTTGTCGAAGCCGTTCGGGAACGTGTTACCCGCCTCGGTGCAGGGGTGCTTGGGGCCTGGCTTCGCGTTCTTCCACCACCAGTCGAGATCGATCTGCGGCTTGACGAGCGGCGGCGGCGCTCCCGCGATCGTCGTGGCCCAGACGCCTGAGGCGTTGTTGCAGGCTCCCCCGACGCCGTTGTTGACCTTGCACGTGCTGCCGATGTCGGCCCGTTCGATTGGGCTCGGCGTGCTCCCGATCGCGGGCGTCACAACGGCGGAGGTGTACGTGACGGTCACGCGGATGCGGTTGATCGATGCAATGCGCTGGGCCGAGGTGCTGTTGTTGTCCACTCTCAGGCGGACGCCAAAGTTCGCCGCGTTGATCTGGGCAACCGTCCAGGTGGTGCCCCAGAGGTCGGTCGAACCGCCATAGGTCACCGTGGCGTCGCTCGTCCCCCAGTTCGTCGCGCTCGCATGCTCGGTACCGACCGCGGCGCCCGCCTTGAGCAGGAGCACATTCTCGTCGTTGACGTTGGTGTTGTCCGCTCTCCGGACGATCTCGACCTGAATCCCGCGAATGATCGCGGTGGCCGGGATATTGGCCCCGACGAAGAATCCGGTCGTGTCGAGATTGTTGCTGAGACCGTTCGTTGGGATGGTGTAGGTCGCGCGGTTGGTGTCTGTCGTGCCCAGGTAGGTGTTGAGTGTGGGTGATGTCGGCGCCCACCCGGTGCCGGCGCTGGTGGCTGGGACGCGCCAGGCACTCGGGGTGTCCGGCCCCTCGACAGTGAGGGTTGTCCCGACGCCGACCGTCGTCGCAGCGCCGGTCGAGTTCACGGCGACGTTGCCGCCGCGCTTGAGGCACATGGGTCCCCGCGAGGCAACTGCTCCGGGGATCGTCACGGTGTCGATCGTGAAGCAGGTGCTCGCATCGTCGTGGATGAAGCGGCTCCACTCCGGCACGGTCGCACCGGCCGCGATGCCGTTCACCTGAGCCGTCCTCGAGAGGCTCTTGGTGACCGGCGCCCCGCCGGTCGGGTTCGGAAGGATCCCCTTCGCGTACAGCGTCCATTTGTTCAAGACCGTGTCGTAAACCCCCCAGAGCTTGGCGGTGCCGTTCTCCATCGTGTAGCTGAGTGCGGTGGCCTCGGTGCTCGGGAACAGCGCCTGCGTGTTCGTGTTCTGCCCCGGCTTGGCCAGGATGGACACGCCGTTGGCGAGCCCGGCCTCGGCCAGCGCCTGGGCGCTGAGGGCCGTCTTGCCGAGGTTGGCCGTCCGACCGGTCGAGCTGGTCGTCGTGATCGCCGTCACGAGGATGGCGCTCGTGGTCACCATCACGAGCAGCGCGAGGGGCAGGGCGAATCCGCTTTCGTTGCGAAACAGCCGCATCAATTCTCCTAGGTCCGGGTGCTGTTCCGCAGCACGAGGTCGTCTTGAAGCCTGAACCTGCGCTCAGGCTTGCTGGGGGTCAGATTGACGTCGAGTTGCACGCCGAGCTTGGCGAGACTCGCAGTCGACTGGGCGTAGTAGGTAAAGACATTCCCGGCGCTCAGGTAGTCCGCGACCTTCACTCCGGTCCCGCCGCTGCAGGCGGAGCCGACATAGCGCCAGAGGCCGTAGCGGCCGGTTCCGTTCTGGACCGTGCACCAGCTGACGATCGCGCCGGCGCCCGCAGTCGGACAGGCCGTATTGAGCGTGAGCGTGGCCCGCGCGGGCGGGCCTGCGGCGGTCACGCCGGAGATTGCGCAGTGCACCTCGCGGCGTAGCTTCGTCAATCCGAGACGCGCCTCGGTCTGGGCCTGGAAGCGATTGTTCATGTCGACCTCGGCCCGCGACGTCGAGACGAGAAGACCGGTGAAGGCGGTCATGATCGTCAGCAGAATCGCCATCGACGTCAGAAGCTCGGGGAGCGTGAAGCCGCTCTCGTCGGACACAAGCATGCGCCACCGTTCGACGAGCATCACTTCGACCGCGCCTTTACGTCCTGCGAGCGCCTTCCGGGCGACCGTCTCGCTGTCGCCGCCGACGCCCCAGAGGGCCTGGACGCGCTTGTCGACGGCGATGAGAGTCTGCAAGGACTCTGCGCCGTGCGACCAGCCGAACTTCGCACCGGAGACGATCCAGTTGTGCTGGTAGAGCCAGTGGTCGAGAGCTGCGGGCGTGCGCTTCGGATGCGCGTTGACCCAGGCGCTGAGCTTCTTTGCCCGAGTGGCAAGCGTCATCTCATCGAGCGGCTCTTTGGGCGCGCCGGGCACGACGAACGCGGCCGCGCGGCTGGCCTCCTTCTTCGCTGCAACCTTGGGCTTGGTCGCGGCGGCAACGGTCTTGGTCGGCTTCGGCTTTGTGGCTGCCGGCGTGGAGACTGTCTTCGTCTTCGCCTTGACCTTGGCCTTGACGGGTTGCGCGACGCCGAACCGGCGGGCCGGAACGCCGGCGTACGGAGACTTGTCCTCGGGCGTGCCTTCCTGGGCGTAGCCGGCGTTTCGCCGGAGCCGGAGCACGATCGTGGGTGCGCCGCCGGCAGCCAGCTTCGAGCCGGGTGCGGGCGACTGCGAGGCGACAACGTTCGCGGAGTAGCCGCGAACCGCGCCTTCGACGCGCCAGGCGAAGCCGCCCTGCTCGAGCATGCCCTTGGCGAACACGTACGCCTGCTGGCGCACATCGGGGACGACGAGTGGTGGCAGCTCCGACGTGTTTTCCGGAGAGGCCGTGGGCTGGGCCGAGAGCGTCGAGGACGCAGCGTAGGTCAGCCCCGCTGTCGTCAGCAGAGCAACAAAAACAGCGCCGAGCACGGCAAGCCGAGGCGCACGCGCGAAGAGTCCCGCAGTCATACGGGCTTTCTCGGCAGGAAAGGCATGAAACTCAACCCCTTGAAGGGGCAGTCGTGAACTCGATTACGCCCTCGTCGACATCCGCGGGCGGAACGGCGGCGAAGATAGGCGAGCTTCGGAACGGCTCTCCGGTCGACTCGTCCTGCCACACGAACGCGATCCCGGCGAACTCCTGGAACCACGGCATGTCCTGCGGGTAGCTCGTTTCGGGTTTCAGCGCCAGATGGAGATGCGGGCCGGTGGAGTGGCCGGTCGAGCCAACGAGGCCAACCCACTGGCCGGCGAAGAGCACAGTTCCAGGCACGACCGCGGCGTCGCGTTGCGAGAGGTGGCAGTAGAGCCACTGGATCCCGTCGCCCGTCTGGAGGAGGATCCCCGTTCCACAGCGGTCGTCGTCGATCGCGGCGAGCACGATCGAGTCGGCGAGCGCGAAGACCGGTGCGCCTTCCGGGGCCGCGATGTCCGCCGCGGGGTAATCGTGATGGATGTGCGAGACGCTGACGAAGCCGTAGCCGCCGCCGACCGGGAACACATATCCGTCCGCGCGGCTCGGGCCTCCGAGGATTCCCGCTACGGCCGGATTGAAGGATGCGGCGTGCGCGCCGGTGCGGGCCTGGTCGAGTAGCGCCTCGTCAGTCGTCAGCTCCGCTTTGAGCCGGTCGACCTCGGCGGTAGCAGCGGCGTAGAGCTGGTCGACCTCGAAGGCCTCCTTCTCGACCTCGAGCCGGTCGGAGAGCAGCACTGTGCCGGTGGCGCGGTCGTCGAGCTCTGTCAAGCGCGACTGGAGCTCCGCGGCGGCCGACTCTGCCTCCCGCAGCGCCTCGCTCGTCTCCGCAACGGCTGCCTGGGCTTCCTCGAGTCGGAGCGCGAGCTTGTCCAGCGTGAAGGCAATGTCGATGTCGCCACCGAAGAGCGATGCCAGGGCGAGCACGTCGTCGACGTACCACTGGGCGTGGTTGTAGGCGAACACACCCCGGGAGATGTCCGTGGTCCCGCCGGCTGCGGCGAGATAGCGTGCGGCCGCGAAGACGGCGTCCTCGGGATCCCACGGGTCGGCGAGCCCGTCGCCGTCCGCGTCGGTGCCCCAGCGCAGCCAGGTGTCCGGCATGAACTGCATCCAGCCGACTGCACCGGCGGAGCTCGGCCCCATGTTGCGGCCGAAGTTGGACTCGATCTTGTTGATCGCCGCAAGCACCTGCCACGGGATTCCATAGGCGGCGCCGGCGCGAAGCCAGAGCGCCTGCAGCTCCTCGTTCGAGCGCTCCTGCGGCACCCCGAAGGGTGCCTCGAACGCATTCGTCGGCAGGAGCATCGAGCCCGGCGGGTTCGGGACTTCGGCGCTCGGCAGGATCGCCGGCTCAGGAGAGACGACCGCGAAGGTGTCCGCCGTGGGAGCCTCCGTCGAGACAACCGCGAAGACGTCCGCGGTGGTGGCAGGCGGCTCCGAGGGGACGACCTCGAACGTGTCCGCCGAGGCGGTACCCGCGGTGAGGACGGAGGCCAGTGCGAGCGACAACGCCGCCGTGGCGAAGGTGCGTCTCATGCCCCGGCCGGTCGGACGATGCGGAGCGTGGGCGTTTCTTCCTCGTCCTGGGCCGCCTGCTCAGCGATCTCCACCTGACGGACTTCGTTCGTCTGCTGCTTCATGGCGTGGTCGACGGCGACGCTGAAGTCGTGTGCGTTCGAGGACGCGTTGGCCGCGATCTCGCGCTCGACGCGCCCCGCGAGGACGTGTTCGATCAAGGCCTGCTGGAAGGTCTGCATCTCGAAGAAGGCACCCTCCGCGACGGCGTCGGGGATCTCGTCGGTGCGCGCCTCGCGGATCAGATCGGTGATCCGTGCGTTTGTCACCATCACCTCGACTGCCGCGATCCGGCCGCCACCGAGGCGCGGAAGCAGCCGCTGGCTGACGACGCCCTTGAGGACGCCGGCGAGGACCGAGCGGATCTGCTGCTGCTTGCCGGGCGGGAAGAACTCGATCATCCGCCCGACGGTCTCGGCGGCGTCGACGGTGTGCAGCGTCGAGAAGACGAGGTGGCCGGATTCGGCGGCCTGGAGCGCGGTCTGCGCTGTCTCCGCGTCACGCAGCTCGCCGATCAGGATCGTGTCGGGATCCTGGCGGAGCACGCGGCGGAGCGCCTGGGCGAAGTCGGCGGTGTCGAGCCCGACTTCGCGCTGGTTCACGATGCAGTGGCGATCGGGATGCAGGATCTCGATCGGATCCTCGATCGTCACGATGTGCTCGTGGCGCGTGCGGTTGATGTGGTCGATCATCGCCGCGAGGCTCGTCGTCTTACCGGAGCCGGTTGCGCCCGTGACGAGGATCAGGCCGCGGTGCTCGTTGGCGAGCCGGCGGACGCCCGGCGGCAGGCCGAGCTGCTCGAAGCTCGGAACGTCGCGCGGGATCACGCGAAAGGCGAACGAGATCGCGCCGCGCTGCCGGTAGACGTTGACGCGGAAGCGCGGCAGGCCGTCGGCGGTGTAGGCGATGTCGAGGTCGCCGGTCTCGTGGAACTGCTTGAGGCGCTCGGGAACGACGCGCGTCACGGTCTCCACCGCGGCGAGCAAGTTCGACTCGTTCAACGGCGGGCACTCGATGAGCGGCGCGATCGCGCCGTCGCGACGCAGCATCGGCGGCTGGTCCAGCTTCAGGTGGATATCGCTCGCGCCGAGTTCAACGGCGCGCCGGAGGAGGGTATTCAGGTCCATAAGGGCGTCGCAGCAGGAATCGGCAGGTTCAGTGCCGCGCTTTAGGTCACCGGCTCCGTCCGGGCCGATCGTTAGACCTCCGACGGTGACACCGCCGAGAAAGTCCGCCCCGGCCGCGGCCTGCACTGCCAGGAAGACCTCGAGCCGCCGTCGCCTGTCGAAAGGCATCGTGATCAGGACGAGCGGGCTGTCCGTGCGGCGCGCGAGGCGCTTCCGCTAGCCCAGCCCGTAGCTAGAATGCCGCACCCCAGCAGGGGTGCCCGAGCGGCCAAAGGGAGCGGGCTGTAAACCCGCCGGCTCAGCCTACGAAGGTTCGAATCCTTCCCCCTGCATAGCACGGCCATTTGGACCAGCCATGTCCAGACGGGTCCGTGACAGGCCAGGATCCCGCACCGTTGCGGGGGGATCCGGCCCTGTCCGGTCTGCCGATCGCTGTCGCCGTGCGGAGCCGCTGAGACGCGGTTTCGGAGCCTCTGAGTCACGCGTATGAGTCACGACCGGTCCGTGACTCAGAACCGCCGCACTGCCGTCCGGCGTCGGCAACGATGGGCCCGTGGCGAGGGCTACTTCCGTCGCCACCACGCCCCCGGCCGTTGCAGCGGCGCGGGGGCCTATCCTCGCCCGATGATGCTCGCCGGTGTTCCCGTGCCCGCCGACTCAACGGAGGAGCTGGCGACGATGGTCCGGGCCGCCGGCGCCGACGATCTCGCCGACCGGCTCGAACGCGCCCTCGCCGACGACGTGAAGCTGCTGGCCCTCACCATCGACGAGCGGACGATCGTCCTTGCCGCGCTCGACGACACGCCGGACGGTCTGGCCGAGCTCCGCGCCGTCCTGCTGTCCGAGCAGTGGCGGCAGCGTTAGGGGCTCGACGTGTGCGACACCTAGACCCCTGCGGGTGACGGGCGAGAGTCCCTCACCGCCCGCGTACGAGCTGCTCGGGATCGCCAGCGCAACGCGAAACACCTGCAGTTGCAGGTGTTTCCGCCTTTTTGAACGACGAACGGCCCCGAAGGGCCGCGTCGAATGTCATGTTTCTCGGCGCTGATCGTAACGCCGGTGTGGGACAGGGATCAGGTGGTTCTACTTCGTGGCCTCCAACTGTGCAGAGCCCGCCACCGAGGTTGCCGCACTAGGCCGAGACTCTCTTACGTGCTTGATAATCGTCGCCAGCGAACCGGCGGAGACCACGATGCCACCGAGCACGGTCGCGTAGAGGCCCCAGCCAACCGAGGCGCGAGCGAATTCGCTATTGACCTCGTCAACCGAGCTGGTGATGTTGAAGAGGTCGTAGCCAGCACCGAGGGTAATCACCAAGCCAAAAATCCCGGCGATTGCCAGAGGAAGCAGCGTCCGCTTTCGAAATGCGTACAGGGCAAGGAACGCGAGCGCACCAAGCGCGGCTAGGCCAACGAGCTTGCCGTCGGGAGCATCGAAGCCACTGATGCTGATCGACAGCAGGCCGATCACCTTGACCCATGGGCCCATGAGACCGAGGAATGTGAGCGCGACACCAGCGGCGGCGGCCCAGAAATGCGGGACAATCTTCTCCATATCCGGAGTGATCCTTTCGAAGAGAGGTTCGGTTCCCGGAACCTCCGTAGGGTGTGTGCGGAGCAGGTTCTTCCATCCCCTGGAGGATCGGCTCCCCTCACCTCGCCCGCTAGGACACGATTGGGCCTATTCGGGGAACGGATCGAGCCCTTCGCTCTGCCTCCACTGGTGCTCGTTCATAAGGACGCCGCGCAGCTCCGCGAGCCCGTCGGGCGGGTCTTCGAGCGCGTCGAGGATGAACTGCTTCCGGGGCGGAACTGTGGACCGAGCGGGGCAGATCGGCCCGGATCGCTGCTTCGCGCCGTCCTCCTGAACGAGCACGAGTGGAGGCAGCGCGGAGGCCTCGATCCGCTCGGATAGACCCGATCGTGTCTTAGCTGGCGAGGTGGGGAGAAACGATGCTGCAAGGGATACGGCGATCACAGTGATTGCCTACAAAGATCGAAGGGAAAAAATGCGCAAGCTCATCATCACCGCCGTCTCTCTCGTCGCGGCTGTCGCGTTCGCCGTTCCGGCGATGGCGGGCAACGGAGCCAAAGTCCTTGACATGACCACCACGCCCACGCCCGTCGCCGGCATTCCCGGAACTCGGGCTACAGCTTCGACTTCTGGAACGGCAACGGCGCGATGGAGAAGTTCAGGCCGACCTCCTACCACGGCGTCACGACGCCGAGCGGCGTCTACAACCAGGTGTTGAAGGGTGTCGTCGCCAACGACACCGGCGCGACCGTCACCTACTCCGCCAACAGCGGTGGCCCGATCCCGGCCGGCCAGGAGTGCTGGAGCTTCACCACCGGCAAGCTGTCCACCGACTGGCAGATGACGATCGAGGCCGACGGCCACTACACCCTGAGCTGCCACTTCCCGAAAGCCGCGTAAGTAGCTAGCAGCAATCACGTGGAGAGCCCGGCCTGCGGTTCGGGCTCTCCGAGGGTGCAGCCTTCTCCACACTCGAGTTCAGTTCCCCCGGCGGTTCCTGAGGCCGCCGGGGAGACTCCTCGAGGCTGTTCAACGAGCACCAGTGGCGGCAGCGCGAAGGACTCGATCCTTTCCCGGAATAGGCCCGATCGTGTCCTATCGGGCGAGGTGAGGGAAGTCGATGCTCCAGGGATACGGCGATCACAGTCGATCGCCTTGCAAAACACCACCCGGAGGTAAGAAGTGCGCAAGATGATCATCGGCGTGATCGCTGTCGCGATGCTCGCCGTTCCGACGGTCGCCCTAGCCGGCACGGCGAGTGACGTCGGAAAATCGCGGACGCTAACCGGCATGAGCGAGAAGATGCGCGTCACCGTCCTCGCTGTCCGCGACAATCCTCGCTCCAGCAACCAGTTCATCACTCCCGACGCTGGCAAGCGATATTTCGCGATCAAGGTCCGCATGACCAACGTCGGGAACGTGCTCTACTCCGACTCTCCGAGCAACGGCGCCTCGGTGATCGACACGCGCAACCAAGAGTGGGACGCGTCCTTCATGGATGCAGTCGAACCGGCGCTCGGCTCGCCGAAAATCAGACGCGGAAGCACACGCGACGGCTGGTTGACGTTCGAAGTGCCGAAGACCGCCAAGCTCAAGGAGTTCCAGCTGTCCCTCAACAGCGGCTTCTCGGATGACGTCGGCGTCTGGCGCCTGAGGTAGGCGCTCGAAGACCCCGCGCGGCCCGGTCCCGCGCGAGAGTGTGAAACGACGAGAAAGCCCGCTCCGGCGGGCTTTTCTCTGCGGAAAAGCGCGAGCGGGCGATCATCCTCGACCGGCTCGAAGACCCACCCGAGGCGCTGGCCGAGTTCCGCGCCGTCTTGCTGTCCGAGCATCAGTGGCGCCAATGCACCGGCCTTGATCCGTAGGCTTTGACCGCTCGCGTTCGGACGGAGCTGGTCAGCAGCGCGAGGACAATCGTCGTGCGTTCATCTTGGCGCGTTGCTCACGGAGCTTAGCGGCACCAACGTCCAACTGGGCGCGGAGGACGGCGAAGGCCGACGCGCCGGAAATGGACCAAGAGCTCCACCGCCTGGCGGCTTCGGCTCGGTCCAGACCCGCTAGGAAGTCGAGCGCGGCTTCGCTCAGCAGTTTGCAAGCGGATCCGCCTGCCGAGCCCAAGACCCCTGAAGGGTCGCTTCGCTCCCAAGACCAGCGCTGGCCGACTTGCTGGCGAGCGGCTAGACTTGGGCCGCTTGCCCTCTTAGCTCAGTTGGTAGAGCACCTCCATGGTAAGGAGGGGGTCGACGGTTCGAGTCCGTCAGAGGGCTTCGCGAAACTGCGTGCAAAGCAGCAGGTTCTGTTGTTTGCGTGGACGGTGAGAGGTCCTCAAGGGAACGCTCCCTAACGCCACCGAGCGCTGCGGTGGCCTTGGTGCAGCACGGTGGCGTAGACTTCTGTGGACAACCGCGGGCATCGGCCCGGCTGGTGCCCGCATGGATTCCGGGAGGAGCCATGACGGAGATCCAGCAGTACCTCGCCGAAGAGGTCGCGGAGGACCACGCCGACGGCATCATCAACCGACGTGAGGCACTACGCCGCCTGGCCCTGCTAGGGGTGGCCGGCACATCGGCGACCGCGCTTCTGTCCGCATTCGCCGCCAGCGAGGCGGCCGCGAAGGGGACGAAGGCGCCGGCGGCCCTGAACCGCGGGCGCGACCGCTCCGAGACGAGCTGGGCGCCCGTCCCTCGTGAGTCGATCACGTTCGCGGGACCGCGTGGGCCGTTGCTGGCAGCGTGGGCGGCCGCCGCCAAGCCACGCGGCGGCGTGCTCGTCATTCATGAGAACCGCGGGCTGACCGAGCACATCCGCACGATCGCCGGCCGACTCGCCGCCAGCGGGTACTCGGCGCTGGCGCTGGACCTGCTCTCCGAGGAGGGCGGCACCGGGGCGTTCCCGGGCGAGGCCGAGGTCGCGGCGGCGCTCGCGCAGATTCCACCTGAGCGCTTCGTCGCCGACATGAAGGCCAGCGTGACCGAACTCAAGCGTCGCGTCCGCGGAAAGAGGCTGGCCGCGATCGGGTTCTGCTTCGGAGGCGGCATGGTGTGGCGTCTGCTCACCTCCAACGAGCCGCGCTTGTCCGCGGCGGCGCCTTTCTACGGGCCGTTCCCGGAGGGCGGCAACTTCGCCGGCTCCCGCGCGGCGGTGCTCGGGGTCTACGGTGGGCTCGACACGCGGGTCAATGAGACCCGGCCCGCGGCCAAGGCGGCACTCGACGCGGCCAAGCTGAAGTACGAACTCATCACCTTCTCCGAGGCCAATCACGCGTTCTTCAACGACACCGGTGCCCGGTTCAACCCGCACGCCGCCACGGAGGTCTGGCGCCGGACGCTGAACTGGTTCGACGACGCCGGTCACCGTCACGATTAGGCGACGCTCGCGTGGTGAAGGAAACGTCGCCTGGCCGACCCGACGCCAGAGGCCCGCCGAGGCGGATTCCCGGCGTCGCTAGAGCAGGTGCCGCCCGAAGTCGCGCTCGAAGTCGCGCCAGACGCTGTGGATGTGGGTGCCGCTGTTCCGCGAGTTGTCGAACTCGAGCACGAAGGTCGGGCCCTGGAGCCGGTAGTAGTGCGGCACGCCGGGCTGCGTGCTGCCGGCCCAGCCGAAGCGAATCCGCTCGAACCCCGCCCGTGCGACCCGCGCGAGCGCCTCTCGCTCCATCGCCGCCGGGTGGTTCGCGAGGTACGTGCGGACGATCTCGTGGACCCGTCTCTGAGCTCCTGACGGGAGATCGCGGGTGAGGACGCCGACCCGTTCGAGCGGGCTCACCCGGACGGCGTTCTGTGTGATGTGATCGGTCAGCGACTCCGACGAGAACACGACCCGCCTCCGGAGCGCGCGGTCGAGCGAGAGCACGATCTCCCGCGCGGCGTCCTCCTCGCGCGGCATCGTCCGGTCGCCCTTCGCGACCGAACGAAAGGCGCTTGTCGCACGGGTCGGCCACGCGCCGAGGAAGAACGGCTCGGCGACGACGGTGTTCCCGACGACGGTGAAGTGCCTGGAGAGGTGATGCCCTTCGAACCGCCAGCCCCAGGCGCGGGCGCCGGGAGTGCCAAAGACCGAGACGTAGAACAGATCGGGATTGAACGGATCGCCGATGCCCGTGTTGAGGCGTTGCAGGACACCCTGGAGCGCCATGATGTCGAGCGCCTTGCGATAGCCGACAGCTGAGGTACTCACCCGCAGCAAGGCGAACGCGAGCCTGCGCTGCTCGGCGGACACCACGCTGAGCGGAAGCCCGTTGCGGGGCACGGAGGAAGGCACGGTCCAGTGCCAGCGGGTGCGCTCCTCGCTTCCGAACGGGAAGGCCGCCCGGTCGCGGCGAGCGGGTGACAGCGACGCGAGGAAAGCTCGTACAGCAGCTTCGACGGCTGCTCCGTCCGTCGGCGCGGCTCGTGCCGGACGCACGCCGAGCGCGAGCCCTGCAGCGCCAGTAGCACCCAGCCGAAGCGCGGCGACCCGGGTGAGTCGTCGCTCGAGCTGGTTCTCGTCCACGTTGAGCTCCCTTCGATGCGACGCTAGCAGCAATCGCCGGCATCAGCTCTCGCGCTTCAGCTTGCGCGAGCCAGCTCGTTTGGGACGCGCTCGGCGCGCCGGAGCTCATCGCGTCGGACGCGCCCCGTTGGTCTTCAGGCCTCGCCGCCCCGCCGCGCGACCGCCGCGACGAGGAGGAACAGCGCCGCCGCGGCTGCGGCGCCGAGGAGCCCGGTGGCGAGGCCGTGTCGGGCGGGAACAGCGGCTGCCAGGAGGGCGACGGTCGCGCCGGCGAACGCGAGCAGCGCAGCGACGAGCAGGCGCCCCACTGGGGACAGGTCAGGTTTCCGGGCGACCGGCGACTTCGTGCGGCCGGAGAAGGTTCCGCTCTATCTCTGCTGAGCGCGCTCGGCCCGTTCGACCGCGCGCGCGAGCTCGACGCGTGACGAGACGCCCAGCTTGCGGAACATGTTCCGCAGGTGCGTCTCGACCGTCTTCTGGCTGAGGAAGAGGGCGGCGGCGATCTCGGGGTTCGTCCTGCGATCGACGACGAGCCGGGCGAGCTGGAGCTCCCGTTCGGTGAGCGTCTCGACCCCGGTGCCGTCGGCCTTGCCCGCTCGCGTGCGGCGGTGGACGCCGTGCCCGAGCTTGCGCAGCTCGTGCTCTGCCTCCTGCCGCCAGCGATCGGCGCCGCAGGCGGCGAACGCGGCCCTCGCCGGCTCCAGTTGCTCGACGGCACGGTCGCGCTCCCCGCCCTGCGCAAGCGCGCGGCCGGCCAGAAGGCGCGAGACCGCGGCATCGAGCATCGCCCCGGCCCCCTCCGCGGCGACGGCCGACGCGAGTGCGCGCTCGGCGGCCGTGGCCGTGTCGCCGCGGGCGAACGCAACCGCCGCGGCAGCCCGTTCGGCCCAGGCGACGCTCGTGCCGAGGCCGGTGTCCGTCGCGACGGCGGACGCGAAGCCGGCCGACCGCTCGGCCTCCTCGATGCGCCCGAGCGCGATCCGACAGCGCGTCAGCAGCTCGAGGTACTTCGCCCGCCAGCCCCCCGGCACGTGCGGGAGCCCCTCTCCTCCGGCGGCCTCGACGAAGAGCTTGGCGGCCTGCTCCGGGTTGCCGCTCTCCATGCGGGCGATCGCGAGGATGACTCCGGCGTACATCGAGATGTGGCTTTCGTCCAGGTCTTGCGTCAGCTCGACGCTCTCCTCGGCCGCTGCCAGCGCCGTCTCCACCTCGCCCTGGTTCGCCGCGACGAACGCGCGGTTCAGGAGGTTCCAGGCGAGTAGCTGGCGGTTTCCGGAGAGCCGCGCGGCCTCGGTCGTGGCGTCCAGCAGCTCGGCTGCCTCGCCGAGCATGCCGCGCGCGAAGAACGCGACGCCGAGCGCCTGTGTGAGCATCGGCAGGAGTTCGCCCTGTCCGGTCGCGCGCGCGAGGCTGACTCCGCGCCGGCCGTGTGCGGTCGCTTCCTCGAACCGATCGAGGTAGACCTCGGTGCCCGTGAGGTAGGCGATCGCGTCGAGGCGGATGGCGAGCTCCGGGTCGGGCATCGCTTCGATCAGCTCCGCCGCCCGGGAGCAATGGAGCTCGGCGTCGGCGATCGCCTCCGTGAAGGCGCACGCGAGGCCGACGGCCGCGAGGGCCGCCGCGGTCAGCGGCTGGTCGCCCAGCTCGGTCGCGACATCGAGCGCGCGCTCGCCCCACGCCCGGGTGTCGTGGTGCTGCTGGCGGTAGAAGGCGTCCATGGCGAGCGTGATCATCAGCCCCGCGGCCAGAGCCGACCGGGGCTCGTCGAGCTTCTCGAACGCGCTCACGAGGCGGGAGTGCGCCTCCTCGTGGCGTCCGAGCAGCTGCTCGACTCCGGCGCACGCCGCCGTCAGAGCGACCCGCGCGCCGGGATCGTCCGGCAGCAGCTCGATCCCCTGCAGCAGCGCGGTGCGCGCCTCGGCGAAATGGCCGGTCGCCGCCTCGGTGCCCGCCAGCGCCGTCAGCAGCTCGACGCGTTCCTCCGCCGGGGCAGAGTCGCCGAGCAGCCGCAAGGCCGCCGCGAACCAGCGTGCCGCGCCTGCCGGCGTGCGCTGCGCGGCCTCTTCGCCGGCCGCGCGGAGAACTGCGACGGCCTCGTTGTCGCCCTGCGTGGCGGAGCGCTCGAGGTGGTGCGCGCGTGCCGCCGCCGCCGCGCCGCGTGCCGCCAGCGCCTCGGCGCTTCGTTGATGGGCGCCGAGACGCCAGCCGCCGGGCGAGGCTTCGTAGACCGCGCGGCGGACGAGCGGGTGCCGGAAGCGAAAACGGCGCGGCACATCTGTGGGACGGACGAGATCGCGGCGCAAGAGCTCGTCGAGCACCTCGACCGCCGCCGCCGTGTCGACGCCCGCCGCCGCCGCCATCAACTCGGGCTCGAACGGGTCGCCGGCCACCGCCGCTCCTTCGAGCATCCGGCGTGCCTCCCCGGAGAGCAGCGCGAGCTCCTCGGCGAGCGCCGCGGCCACCGCGGGCGGCACCTCGACGCCCCCGACGGACGTGCTAGCGGCTAACGGCGCAGCCCCGAGCTCGAGCGAGCGCGCGAGCTGCTCGAGGTAGAAGGGATTACCGCCGCTCTCCTCGTACAGCGCGGCCGCATCGACGCCGCCTCCGAGGAGCTCGCGCGCCTCCTCGAGCGAGAACGCCGAGAGCTCGAGCCGCGTGAGCCGTCCCGCACGGTGGGCACGTTCGAACGCCCCGGCCAGCCGCTCCGGGCTCTGTCGTGGCCGGACCGCCATCGCGAGTAGCACGGGCGCCGACGGCAGGCGGCGCAGGAGCGCGCCGATCAGCTCAATCGACCCGGAGTCGGCCCAGTGCAGATCGTCGAGGATCAGAACGAGCGGCTTCGTCGCCGCGAGCAGCTCCAGCAGCTCGCGCACGGCGCGGTGCGTGCGGTAGCGCTCGTCCTGGAGCGACGTCCCACCCCCGTCGTCGAGCGAGACCAGGCTCGGGAAGACGTGTGCGAGCTCCGCCCGAGCCTGGCCGTCGAGACCCCCGAGGCGCCGTGGGTCGAGGCCTTCGGCGTACTCGTCGAGAGCGTCGACGAAGACCCAGAACGGCAGATCCCGCTCGAGTTCCGACGCGGAGCCTGTGAGGACGAGCTGACCGCGCCGGTCGCCGCGCTCCGCGAGCTCGGCGAGCAGGCGGGTCTTGCCGATGCCGGGCTCGCCGACGAGCTCGATCGCGCCGGCGAGGCCCTGCTCGAGATCTGCGAGCAGTTGGTCGAACGCGTCCAGCTCCGTGGGACGCCCGACAAGTTGCTCGGCCGTGTTGACGATCGTTCCCTCCTTCGCTCGGAGTATGAGCGTCCTCCGGGCTCGATGGCGCTCCAAGCCCTGCAATCGGAGCTCGGCGCGTCCTGGTCACCGCTGCATCCTTGGATCGTGCGTCGGGTCGGCGTACATGGGAGGGCAACCGTGATCGCTGGCTTCGGGGCGCAGTTCGTAGTGCCAGGGTTCGTTGCTGTAGATCTGGCACAGCCCGTACGCGGCGCCGTGCTCGGACAGCCACGCCGTGGCATCGGAGGGCCCAATGTCGACCGCGTCCCCCGACACGTGAGCAGACGTCCTGGGGGTGGCCACCCATCGGGCAGCTTCCTCTTCTGAGCCGTACTCCGAGACCGCCTCACGGAGTAGTTGTTCCTGGTACTCCGGGGAACGCCAGCCGCTATCGACGAAGAACTCGACCCCGTGGCCTGCGGCATCAGTTGCAGCCTGGCGCAGGGCGCCGAGGAGAGCCGGATCAAGGTTGGCTACGCCCGGAATCTCGTCATCAAAGACCGTCGTGCCGTCGGGGACGGCACTGTCAGCCTCGTCAGGCACACCACGATGCTCATTGGGAAGACCACGGTGCTCACTGCGAAGGACGTCGATGGGTGATGCGGCCGTCGAGGACGAGGACGCCGGCAACTCGTAGCCGAGCGCTGCGGCGATCGCCGCGATAACGACCAGCAGGCCGGCGACACGGATCCAGCGAATCCGAACCGGACGGGTCGTTGGTCGTGCTGGTCTGCTGTTGGTCACGCCTCCATTCAAGGCAGCGTGGTGTTGCCAGCACGTATGTGGTTTTCGATATGCCGACGACACGCGCCAGCTCGTAGCATCTGAGCATGCGCGTGTTGATCGTTGAGGACGAGCCCTATATGGCAGAAGCCATCCGCGACGGCCTACGCCTGGAAGCGATCGCGGCAGACATCGCAGGTGACGGCGACGCCGCTCTGGAGCTGCTGAGCGTCATCGCCTACGACATCGCAGTCCTCGACCGAGACATTCCCGGACCCACCGGTGACGAGATCGCCAACCGCATCGTCGCCTCCGGCAGCGGCATGCCGATCCTCATGCTGACCGCTGCCGACCGTCTCGACGACAAGGCCACCGGGTTCGAGCTCGGCGCCGACGACTACCTCACGAAGCCGTTCGAGCTCCAAGAACTCGTGCTCAGGCTCAGAGCGCTCGACCGCAGGCGCGCCCACAACAGGCCACCCGTGCGAGAGATCGCAGGTCTGCGGCTGGATCCGTTCCGCCGAGAGGTCTACCGCGACGGCCGCTACGTCGCGCTGACCAGGAAGCAGTTCGCAGTGCTCGAAGTCCTCGTCACTGCCGAAGGCGGTGTCGTCAGCGCCGAAGAACTCCTAGCGCGAGCATGGGATCAGAACGCAGACCCGTTCACCAACGCCGTGCGCATCACAGTCTCGGCACTGCGCAAACGCCTCGGCGAACCCTGGATCATCGCCACCGTGGCCGGCGTCGGCTACCGCATCGACACTCAACCAGACACCGGGCGTGAGGGAGAAGACCGTGGATAGAGCCCCTGGTTTGAGTGTTCGCCTCAAACTCACCCTCAGCTACGCCGGCTTCCTGATGCTCGCAGGTGCCGTGATGCTCGCCCCGCTCTCGTCGGCCAGCGATCTTCTCCCTCTTCGATCGTCCCGCGGTGTGATCAGCCCCTGGTGTGATCTTCGTGCTGCAAAGCCACGCCGACCTCCTGCGCGCTTTCGCTCCGACCGCGGCCATCGTGCTGGCGTTCCTGCTGGTGTTCGGTCTGCTGGGAGGGTGGCTCCTCGCCGGGCGCATGCTCGCCCCGCTGACGCGCATCACAGACGCCACACGCATGGCCGCCAGCGGGTCACTCTCCCACCGGATCGAGTTGGAAGGCCATCAGGACGAGTTCCGCGAGCTCGCCGACAGCTTCGACGCCATGCTCGCACGGCTCGAAGCACACGTCGCCGAACAGCAGAGATTCGCAGCCAACGCCTCCCACGAACTGCGCACCCCACTGGCGACCACGCAGACACTGCTCGACGTCGCCCGCAACGATCCCAACCGCGACACCGGCGAGCTCGTCGACCGCCTCCACGCCGTCAACACCCGAGCGATCGACCTCACCGAAGCATTGCTCCTGCTCAGCCGCACCGACCAGCGATCCTTCACCCGAGAACGCGTCGACCTGTCCCTCATAGCGGAAGAAGCCACGGAAACGCTCCTCCCCCTCGCGGAAAAACGCGGCCTCACCATCGAGACCTCCGGCGACATAACCCCAACCATCGGCTCGCACCCGCTCCTGCTGCAGTTGAGTACGAACCTCGTACACAACGCGATCGTCCACAACCTGCCCGAACAGGGCACCGTGTGGGTCACGACCAGCGTTCACCCCAAGAATGTGGTGCTCACCGTCGAGAACACCGGCGAGAAGCTCACCCCACAGTTAGCTGCCACGCTTGTCGAGCCGTTTCGTCGCGGCACCGAACGCATACGCACCGACCACGCAGGTGTCGGCCTCGGCCTGGCGATCGTCAAAAGCATCACCCAAGCACACGACGGAACCCTCACCCTCACCCCGCGGGCCGCCGGTGGGCTCCGCGTCACGTTGCAACTACCCGCCGCGCCACCGCACATTGGCCCAGAACTGAAAAGCAGCCGGCGAGGCACGACCGCGGGTACGAGATGGGTACAGCAACGCATCCACGCGCGGGCACGCGCGGGCACGACTGGCACTGAGTAAAGCCCTGATTTGCGTCTCGCCACATCAGGTCTGCGCGAGCACGAGCACGACGGTCGTGACGGCAAGCGCGACGCCGCCGACGGTGAACACCGCGACGGTGCGGAACTGCAGCGGTACGTGGCCGCCGGTTCGCAGCGCATGCTCCAACTCGCGCTGGCGTTGTGCGCCAACGATCAACAGCCCGACCGCGAGAGACGCGTAGCCGCAGCCGAGCAGCATGTACGGCCACGCGGCGACGTCGAGCAACTCCGGGGCGAACCGACCCACAGCGAGCGCCCCGGCGCTGGCGCCCAGCGCGGTGCGCCACCACGCGAGCCAGGTGCGCTCCGCAGCCATCGACGTACGCCGCATCTGATCGAGATCCGACGGCGACGTCGGAACCGGAGACGGTTCGTCTGCGGCGTCGGTGGGCTCTGAACCCGGTGGCTGCGCCATACCGCATCTAACACAGTTCGTCCGGTAGACGATGCGGGAGCCGCTGATCCCTGGTCGGCCAAGGAACGCCGGGATCATCGCGTGTCATCCGGTCGACGGCCGGTACGCTCGCTCACATGGGAAGCCCGACCAGTCCGCTCAGCCCCATCCTCTCTCCGGGGCAGCTCGAGGCTCTCGCCGCGGTGGGTGAGGAGCGTACGGCCGCCAAGGGAGAGTTCCTGTTCCGGATCGGCGACGCCCGTTACCCGCTCATCGTCGTCCTCGAGGGCGAGGCGGCGATCCTCGACGGTGCCGGAAACGAGATCGCCCGCCAGGGCCCGGGCGGCTTCCTCGCCGAGATCAACCTGCTCACGGGGCAGACGGTCTTCGTCGACGGCGTCGTCACAGAGCCGATGCGCTACATCGCTGTGGACCGCGAGAACCTGCGGCCGTTGCTGTTCGAGGACGCAGCGCTCGCCGACGTCCTGCTCAACACGTTTGTCCGCCGGCGCGAGATCCTCCAGCAGCGCGACGATGTCGGCTTCGAGGTCATCGGGCCGCGCTCGTCGGCATCCACTCGCCGCCTGCTCGACTACGCACGGCGCGGTCGCCTCCCGCACGTGTGGCGCGACTCCGCTCTGGACGCGGAAATCGCCGCCGAGCTCGAGCCAGACGAGCTGCCGCTGGTCCGCCTGCCGGGCGGGACCGAGCTCCGCAACCCCAGCAACGGCCAGCTCTGGCGAGCGCTGGGAATCGGGCTCGAGCTCGAGCCCCGCGAGGAGGTCGACCTCGCGGTGATCGGAGGCGGTCCGGCGGGTCTCGGCGCGGCCGTGTACGGGGCGTCCGAGGGGCTCGAGACCCTGGTCGTGGAAAGCACAGTCCTCGGCGGTCAAGCTGGTGCCTCACGCCGGATCGAGAACTACCTCGGGTTTCCGGCGGGGATCAGCGGCAGCGAGTTGATCGGCCGCGCGATCACACAGGCGCGCAAGTTCGGCGCACGGACGGCGACGCCGTACCGCGCGCTCGCGCTCGAGCCGGGTAACGGCACACACCGAATCGAGCTCGAGGAAGGACACGTGATCGTTGCTCGCGCCATCGTGATCGCCACCGGCGCCGACTACCGGCGCCTACCTGTCGACGGCCTCGAGGACTACGAGGGCCTGACGGTCTTCTACGCCGCCGGCCCGACAGAGGCCCGCACCTGCGCGGGCACCCGAGTCGGGGTCGTGGGCGGCGGCAACTCCGCGGGACAGGCGGCAGTGTGGCTTGCCCGCGGCGGCGCCCTGGTGACCCTGCTCCACCGGCGGGCCGACCTGCGCGAGACGATGTCCGACTACCTGCTTCCCGAGCTCGTCCGGTACGGCGTCGCCGTGCGCGACCGCAGCGAGGTCGTCGAGCTTCATGGCTCGGGCGGCGAGCTGGAGGCGGTGACGCTGGGGGACGGCGCGAGGCTTCCCTTCGGCTCGCTGTTCTGCTTTCTGGGAGCGGATCCGTGCACCGACTGGATCGGCGATGTCGTGGCCAGGGACGAACACGGCTTCATCCTCACCGGCAAGGACGCCGGAGCCGCCGGGCTCCTCGAGACCAGCGTCCCGGGCATCTATGCGGCCGGCGACGTTCGAGCGGGGTCAACCAAGCGCTGCGCGACGGCGGTCGGCGAGGGTGCGGCGGTGGTCGGCTTCGTCCATGAGCGGCTAGCAAGCGTTCCCGCCTGAGCGGCCGGCGGCGTATGCGTCGAGGCGTTCGGCCAGCTCGCCCGGACGGCTGAGGGCGACGTAGTGGCCGCCGTCCATCTCGTCGGGCTCGATCCCGAGCCGCTCGCGGGCGTGGCGCCGCGCCCATGCGGCCGTGAACATGCGGTCGTCGCGGCACAGGAGGTACCTCGTCGGCGTTACCGGCCATCCGTCCAGCGGCCACGGCTCCCGCAACGCCTTCGCGAGCTCGTCTCGCCCTCGCCGCTTCGCCTCGGCTGCGAGCTCCGGCGGGACGTCGTGGTAGAAGACGTCGTCGTACCCGCTCTCCGTGTAACCCGCGTTCGCCCACCAGTCGTCGAAGAGCTCTTCGGGCGTTGGGATCATCGCGGCAACGAGGACGAGGAGATCGACCGGGAGGCGTGCACACACGAGCGGCGCGGTGAAGCCGCCGAGCGAATGGCCCACGACTATCACGTCCTGTCGTTCGCCGACCGCATCGACCACGGCGTCCGCGTACTCCCACCAGCCGGCCGACTCGTCCTCGCTCGGAAGATCGACCGCCAGCGGCTCGTGGCCGCGCTCCCGCAACTCGGGCACGACTAAATGCCAGTCCCACGCGCTTCCGCCGCCTCCGTGGATCAGCGCGAGCGTCGCCACTGTCGGCCGGCTAAACCACCGGTGGCGGGCTGGCCGGCTGGCTCGAAACCCGGGGCGGTGGACGGCGTTTCCGCCGCCCACCGCCGCGTGTCTCTCGCGGGTGCGTCAGAGCGCTGCGCACTGGCCGGACGCCAAGCCGAGCACGGTGTTCGCCGCACCGAAGTCGGTGACCCCCGGGTCGTTGTCCGCACAGGCGAGATCCTTGCCGATCCTGTTGCCGACGAGCGCAACGCCGTAGTCGCGCGTCTCTCCGCTCGGGATGGTCACGTCGGCCGACTGGTTGCCGGAGACCGAGAGCGAGCCGCTGAACACCGAGCCGGCCACGATCAAGTCACCGGTCGTCCCGGAGACGTCGGAGTCGCCGTTCACGACGGCGCCGAAGACGTGCACGACCGCCGCGCCGTCGGCCTTGATCCCGCCGTTGATCCTCGACCCGTCGGCGACCACGAGCGAGGCGCCGGGCCGGACGGTGATGCCGCCGTTGACGGTGCCGGCCACGCACGTCACCCCGCTCGAGACGACGACCTTCCCGTTCGTCCGCCCGCTGAGCGTTCTCGTGCAGGCGGGGGAGCCGCCGGGCAGCACGGTCGCCTTGAACTGCTCGGCGGCGCCGATGTTGCCGGCCGCGTCGATCGCGCGATGCTCGACGGTATGCGTGCCGTAGCCCGGCTCGAAGCCACCGCTCGGATGGGCGCTCGTGAACGCCTGCTCGAACGTCGCCTTCGACAGCCCGCCCGTGCCGAGGTTGCCGTACGTGAGCGCCTTCACGCTCTTGCCCGAGTGCGAGAACGTGAACGGCGTCCCCTCGGGCTGCTCGGGGAAGCCGAAGTAGTTGAACCAGCCGTCGCGGTTCAGCCGGAACTCGCCGACGACGAACCCGGGCTGGTCGTCGGTCGGGTCGAGCCCCATGTCGAACTCGCCGAAGTACACGTTGTGCGTGGCCACCTTCGAGAGCGTGGTGAGCGGCTCGGAGAGCTCGCGCGGCGCGGTCGGGAGCACGTTGTCGACGGTCCAATTCCGCGTCTCCGTCGTGCCGCCGGCGGGGTCGGTGACCGTCGCGGCGAGGGTATGCGTGCCGGGCGAGAGGCTCTGCGCGCCCAGATCGAAGTTGCGGCTGTTGGCCGGGTTCGGGACGACGACGCCGTCGAGACGCCACGTCACGTCCAGCACACGGTCGGTCGGGTGAGTCGTCTCGACGAACACGACCTCGTCGTAGCCCACAGGCCGGTCGGTCGGGGTCGAGATCGTGAACGCCGCGCTCACGGGCGTCGCGGCGAGCGGCGCTCCCACGGTCCACGCCCGCGTCTGCGTCAGCCTGGGCCCGTTCTTGAAGGCCGGGTCGCGGACGAAGTCCGTCTCGTCCTGCACCGTGACCGAGACGAGGTCGCCGGCGGCGACGTTCAGGGTCGCCAGGTCGAGGTTCCGGCTGTTGCTCGTGCCGGGCACGACCGCGCCGTTCACCTGCCAGGTGACGGTCAGCTCGTGGTACTTCGGATGCTGCGTCTCGACCCAGACGACGTCCTCGGGCCCGACCTGGCCGACCGGCGTGTTCGCGAGCGCCATCGCGTTCGCGTTCCGCCGCCCGGTGATGCGGTAGGTCATGTTCTCGCGGCCGACCTGGTCGAAGTAGAAGCCCAGCCAGCGCATCATCGAGTGCTGGCTCGGGCGGCGGACGCCGCACGGGAAGGTGTTTCCGCCTTCCCAGAGCCCGATCACGCCGCCTGACAGGCTCTCCTCGCCGATCCAGCGCCACCACTTGTGCTGCGTCGCGATCATGTCCGTCGACGCTCGTGCGGATCGTGTGGTGGAACGAGCCCGGCTCGCCGCCCGTGTAGCAGGGCCGGACGACGTCACGGGACGAGTACGGGTACTCGTCCGCGAGCTGGCCCAGCGAGTGCCCGAGTTCGTGCGTGGAGATGAGCGGCCCCTGCGGGCTGCCGCCGGACGTGGTCGCCTGCGTGCCGCCGATGCCGCCGTACGTGAACGTGTTGGCGAGCGCGAGCGTCTGGACGTTCTGCCCGGAGACGCCGAGCGGCGCCAGGTAGGTGGACAGGAAGAGGTTGTGCTGCTGCGTGCCCGTGCAGCCGGGGGCGTTCAGAGCCGGACACCCCGTCCCGGGCGTCAGCGCCGGGCCATAGGTGATGCCGCGCGCCAGCGGGTCGGCCGGGCAGGTGTTGGCGAAGTTGAGTCGCAGCGGCGTGTTGCGGCGCACGTTGCCGTCGTCGGGGTCGCAGCTGATGCCGGAGTCCTGCGAGACGATCTCCAGCCGGTAGACGTTGAAGTAGTGGCGGTAGCTGCGGAACGGCTCGATGCTCCACTGCACGTTCAGGTTCCGGTCGACGTCGGCGCGGAACTTGGCCAGCTCGTCGGCTTGGTAGCCGTCGCTCAAGATCACCAGGTTGAGCCGCTCGCTCGGCGGGCCGGTGACTTGGATCGGCACCACCGTGGCGCTCCCGGGCTCCTGGGCGCCCGCGGTCGGGGCGCCGAGCGCGGCCGCGAGTGCGGCGACGCCCAGAACCAGCAGTCTGAGTCGCATTGTCTCCCCCTCTGTCGCGTTAGCCGTCTCTGAGGTCCTTCTCACTCGCCTCGCTCGCCGGCTCGTCGGCCGGGGTGTGCATGAGGTCGGCCGGCGTCACCTTCTCGAGCCCGGCGCGCCGGAGCGCGCTCTTGCCGCCCACGACCGGCAGGTCGAAGAGCGTCTCGGTCACGTTCACGCTGATCGTGGCGCGGTTCTGGTCGGCCTGCGAGCCGTAGCCCGAGTAGCTCCCGAGGAGCACGAGCCCGATCCGGTGACCCGCCGCGAAGACGTAGTCCTGCGGCAGGAGCGGGAAAGTGAACGTCTCTTCCTGCCCGGGGACGAGCGGCTCCGCGACGGCGTACGAATTGCGGTTCTGCGCGTCCAGGATGCCCTTCGAGACGCGCCACTGCGTGACGCTCGTGAGCCGCTTCGCGACCTGGAAGTAGCAGGCCTCGTCGGTGGAGCTCGTCTCGCCCCAGCAGTCCTGCGTTCCGAGCGTCTGCGCGCCGTCGCCAGAGCGTGAGACCTGCGTGGCCGGTCCGTAGTCGACGAGAAGCCCGCCGAAGTTCGTGTCGGTCGCGTTCACGGAAGCGCGCACCCGAACGACGGCTGTGCCCGAGATGTGAACGGGAGCCTCGAGCGGAGCCGAGAGGAACACCCGCCGGTTCGCGGTCACCGTCGTCGGGTTCGAGATCGCATTGGTCTCGCTCAGGGATGGCGTGTCCGTGATCGTCTGATGGACACGAGGCAGGTTCGGCGTCGGCGGCGGCCCGAGCGCGAGTGCTCCGGCTGTCGTCGGCGAGTCCGCAAGGAGCTTCAGCGAGACCTTCTCGCGGGCATCGATCGGCCAGCGCTTGAACGTCCGCCACTCGTCGGCCGCATACTCGATGTCCGCCTGCGGCTCGGTGAGCACGTTGTTGGGCACGCCCTGGAGCTCGTGGTCGAACCACTTGTGGAGGGTCGAGACCCACTGCGCGCGGCGGAAGTCGAACGGGTCGATGTGGCCCGTCCGGGTCAGCCAGATCTTGCTGGCCACGTGCGACGGGAGCGCGTCCCACCACTTGGAGAAGTGGTCGGGCATGACGTTGTCGTCCTGGAGCCCGTGCACGACGAAGACGCTCGCCCGCACGTTGCCGGCGTCGGGGTTGTAGTCCCGCTCGGCCCAGAACGGCGTGTAGTCGCCCGTCTCGTCCCCGTCAGTCGCGGCCAGCGTTGCGCGGACCGCTGCGCAATGCGCGCGCCGGGACGGGTCCGTGACCGTGTTGGACAGGCTCGACGGGTAGCTGTTGCCACGCGTGACGACACCGTTCGAGCGCGTGTAGTCGTACCAGGAGGAGATGGCCGAGATCGGGACGATCGTGGAGAGCCCCTCGACGCCTGTCGAGGCCGCGCCGTTCGCCAGCGTCCCGTCGTACGACTTCCCGATCATCCCGGTCTGGCCGTTGTGCCAGTCGGCGACGACCTCGTTGCCGTCCTTGTCGTACCCCTTCCGTCGTCCGTTCAGCCAGTCGATGCCGACGACGGCGCTGAGGTGGTCGGGCTTCCCGCCCGTGACGGGGCAGCCCGTCGAGTTGTTCGTCCCGACCATGTCGAGCAGGACGACCGCGTACCCGCGCGGCACGAAGTAGTTGTCGTAGAAGAGCGGCCAGCGGTCGAGCAGGCCGTCGCCGTCCAAGTCGCGCTTGAGCTCGGACTCGTTGCCCCGGCCCAGAGTCGAGTAATACGGGCTCGCGTCCATGATCACCGGCACCTTGATGCTGAGGTCGCTCAGGGCCGGCCGAATGATGTCGAGGGCGATCTGATCGTTCACCCCGTCCAGATCGGTGTCGAAGTCCGCCTGGACCCAGACGCGCTCGCGGATCGCATCGGCATAGCCGAACACCGGTTGCGTCACCCCGTCCTCGACCACCACCCCCGGGTTCTGCGGCGCGGCGGCCGCGGTCGGCGCGGAAACGAACACACAAAGGACTGCCGCGGCTCCGGTCGCAAGCCACGCTGCTCGGCGTCTTGTCATACCACTCTCCCTTGCACCCCCCGGTTGCCATCCGCGCGCGGCCCGCGGGCCCCGGGCGACGCGCGCGCGGAGAGTAACAACCTTGACGAGTGGTACTCGCCGGTTCGTCACTCGTAGCGGAGCGCTTCGGCAGTGCTGATCCGGGTGGCCAGCCGGGCTGGGAGGCTGGTCGCGGCGACGACGACGAGCACGGTTCCGATCGGGATCAGGGCAAGCGACCACCATGGCGCGAGGACGGCGTCCTCGCTCGTGTCGCCGGCGATCTGGAAGAGGGCGAGGTAGAGCCCGATGCCGAGCGGGATGGCGAGGAGCGACGCGGCCACCGCAAGGGCGGTGTGGGCGCTGACGACGGTGGAGGTGATCTGCCGCGGTGTCAGACCGATCGTCTTGAGGACGCCGTAGTCGCGGATGCGCTCGCGGACGGAGAGCAGGACGACGGCGACGAGCGTGGTGGCGGTGATCAGCAGCAGCACGGTGTCGAGCGTGTAGATGAGGAGCAGCAACTCAGCCGGGAAATCGCTGGCCTCGCCGGCCGGCTGCGCGTCGAGTGTTGCGTCGAGCGAGAGCGCGGTGACCACCACCGCGCCGGTGAGCGCGATCGCGGCTGCGAGGAGAAGAGCCCTGCGTCCTCGTGCCAGGAGGTCTTTGAGCCCGAGCCCGATCGTCAACGGCATGGCTGATCGCGAGACGGCACGCGCCAAGCGCGAATTGGAAGGAGACGCGCTTCCGGCCCGTATCGCCTCCAGGGCGGTGAAGCGAGTGCTGCGCCGCGTGGAGGTCAAAGCTCCCGCAAGAAGCACGGGAACCACGACACAGCTGGCGATGAGGATGTGCCAGGGATTCGCCGCGATCGTTGGCGAGCCGAGGAGCGTCTGGGCACTGGGTGCGGCGAGGCGTGGCGCCAGGATCGCCCCGAGCGCGAAGCCCAGGCCGGCGGCGGCGAGACCGAGAGCGGCGGACTCGAGCGCGAAGACGGCACCGACCTGGCGGGGCGTGAAGCCGGCCACCTTCAGCAGCCCGATCTCACGGTGCTGGTCGCTCGCGCGGGCGCCGACGAGGATCCCGACGACGACAAAGGCAACGAGCAGGAGCAGGATGGTGAACATGGTCACGATCACCTGCGTGCCCTGTGCGTCCCCGAGGGCGTTGTCGCGCTGGGCCTGCCAGGTCTCGAAGTAGACATTGCCTGACGGCCCGCTTCGGCCCTGAAAGCCGGCTGCCGCTCGCTCGGTGAACGCAGCAGCCGCGGACGGATTCGCCAGCCGAAGCGCCTCCGTCCAGCGCCAGCGGGCGCGATCGGGCTCGACCCGTTCGAGCGTTGCGGGGGTCACCCAGGCCAGGCCGGGGATGCTTCGTGGGTACCGCGCCTGGCTGGGTACGACCGCCGTCCCCACTACCGGAAGCTCGATCGAGCCGCGTCTGCCCGCAACTGCCAGCGTGGCACCGACCTCGATGCCGAGGGCTTTCGCGAGGCTGCGTTCGAGCAAGATCCCGCCCTCACGCAGCTGGGAGCCGGCGGTCAGCACAGGCTTGTTCACGGCCGGTCGGCCACTCAGGGCGGCGAGCTGCACGAGATCGGTGCTACCAGGCGGCCCGACGGTCGCCATCACCCGCGGGACCGGCGCGCCCCGTTCGGTGACGCCGGGCAGCTGCGCGAGCGCGAGCGCATCGGCCTGCGAGGGGACGAACGCGAGCACGTGTGCCCCGTTGGCGGCGGTGAACGTCCGCTGCCACGGATCTAGCCCGCTCGAGCGCACCTCGAGAGCGAGCACGATCATCGCGGCCGCCGCACCCGCGATCGCGATCGTGAGCCCACTCGCGAGTGCCCGCGAGCGAAGGCCCGCGAACGCCAGCTTGAAAAGCAACGCCGTCACTCCGGGCCTTGCAGTTCGAGCAGAGGAGCGACCTGGCGGGCGGCGGCCAGCTGGGTCTCGTCGGCCACGAGCCCATCGCGAAGCGTGATCACCCGGTCTGCCGCCGAAGCGACACTCGGGTCGTGCGTGACGAGCAGCAGCGTCTGTCCGCGATCCCGGGCCTCGCGAAACAGCCTGAGCACGTCGCGCGCGGCCGCCGAGTCGAGGTTGCCGGTCGGCTCGTCGGCGAGAATGACGTCGGGCCTGTTCGCGAGCGCGCGCGCCAGCGCGACCCGCTGCTGCTGCCCACCGGACAGCTGGCCAGGAGCGGCTCCGCCCGTTTCCGGAATGCCGAGATCGCTCAGCAGCTCGTTCGCGGACCGGCGTGCCTCTCTGCGTCGCCGGCCGACCAGGAGCAACGGCAGCTCGACGTTCTCGACCGCCGAGAGGGTCGGCACCAGGTTGAAGAACTGGAACACGAAGCCGACCTTGCGACGACGCAGACGCGCGAGGGCCGTCTCGCTCAACCCGTCGATCCGCTGCCCGTCGAGCCAGACCTCGCCTGCCGTCGGTCGATCGAGCCCAGCGAGAAGATTGAGCAGCGTCGACTTCCCGCACCCACTCGGTCCCATGATCGCGACGAACTCGCCACGCTCGATCCAGATGTCGACGCCGCGAAGACCCAGCACCTTCGCGCCGCCGGTCTCGTATGTCTTCGCGAGCTGCCTCGCCTCCAGTACCGGTGCCATCAGACTTCCTCCTTCAGTGCGAGTCGCTGCTCGATCAGTTCAAGCCATTCGAGGTCGGCCTTCAGATGCAAGATCGCGCCCTCGACCAGGAGCTCGGCCGCAGGCCCCTTCCCGTTCGCCTCGAGGAGCGCGTTCAGGTCGCGTAGCGACTGCAGGTACTCGCGCCGCTGCCCCTCGAGCAGCTCCGTCGGCTCCGCCAGCCGAGCTGACGCGACGACGATGAGCTTCATGAAGAACTCGTCCTTCAGCCGCCTGCCCGAGACAGGCCGCTCGATCCAGGACGCGAGTGCAGCCCGGCCGGCCTCCGTCAACTCGTAGACGCGCTTGCCGCGACTGTCCCCGGGCACGGCCTGACCAACGACGAGGCCATCCCGCTCGAGCCGCCCAAGCGTCACATAGATCTGGCCGGCGTTCAGCGCCGGCAGCAGATCGCCGAACTCCTGCTCCAGCGACTGCTTCAGCTCATAGCCGTGAGCACGCTCGCCACTGAGCAGCGCAAGGAAAAGCTCTCTCATTAGCTAACGAGTATATATACTCGTTATCTATCGGTCAAGCGGAGCCCTGGTGTAGGTGAGCTCGAAGTCGTGCTCCCAGGTCTTGCCGTCGTGGTTGATCTCCCAGGCGCCGGCGATGGTCTTGCCGTCAGCGCTGAAGGTGCCGGTGTACCGCTGGGAGAAGTCGAGGGGCGAGAAGTCAGGCTCGTCGCGCCACAGCCTCCAGACGCCTTCCTCGAAGCTCATCTTGTAGACGCGAGCGACGCCGCGCGTGTCGAAGTAGTGCTGGAGATAGTTGCCCTCGCTCTCGGGATCGGCGCCGATGATCGCGATGCCGTCGGGGGCCTCCGGGACGGGAACCTCCCAGCGCTCGATCAGGAAGGTCTTTCCGGGCAGCCACTCGAAGCTGACGCGGGCGTCGGCATCCATCGGCGGCATGTTTTTGAAGACGGCCACGAGGCTCCACTCGCCGACCAATGGCTCTAGGGCACCCAGTGAATCACCGTTACCCGTCATTTTGCATCTCTCCTTCCCTTGAGGTTGACCGGCGGCCTCAGAGCCAAGAGCGACGTAGCGTATGCGACGATGCTCGACGTGGCCGATCCCGCCTCCATTGACTCACGGGTTCTCCCAGACCTCGCCGAGCCGCGCGTCAGCTATGTGGTCGCGCGTCTAGAACGTGCTGTTCGGCAGGGGATAAACGAGCGAGTGCGCCCGTACGGACTGACAACGTTGCAGTACACGACGTTGAGCGTGCTCGGTCGGCGGCGAGATGGGCTCTCGAACGCGCAACTGGCGCGGAGGTCTTTCATGACGCCGCAGGCCATCGGTGAGGTGATCGAGGCGCTCGAGGCGGCCGGCTTCATCAAGCGCAACCGGCATCCGAATCATCGGCGGGTGTTTCCAGCGACCCTGACGCCGAAGGGCCGCCGGGCGCTGGCAGCGTGTGAGGATGCAGTTGCGGAGATGGAGGAGGAGATGATGCGCGACTTGAGCGCGAGCGAACGAGTAACGCTGGTCGAGGCAATGAAGAGCTGCGTCCGCGCGCTCCACGGCGGCCTCCCGCAACGCTGACACGATGGTGCGAGGTGCAGACGTGATGCCTCCACCCCGCACCGATCGTCGTTAGCAGCCGATGAGCAACTCGACCTTCGCTGCGCCTGCGACCAGCTCTCTGGACTGAGTCGGCGTGAGTCCCGGATGGGACTGCCTGCGTGCTTGGAATGCGAAGTGGTCGAGACCCTTGCATGCCCGATCCAGATCCCCCCTCGCAAGCCGCCAACCGACGTAGTCGAGCGTGACCTCGAGCTTCCAACTCACACTCTTGTGAAGATCGAAGGAGTCGAGCAGCGCGGACAGCTCGGCGAGCAGCTCCCTCGGCCCTTGCGACACCGGTGGGTCGCCGAGCGGCTGCCCACCGGGGCCAGCCTCGAAGCTCAGCCACCTCGCCTTCGGCTTCTGCTGGGAGACCCCCGGCTTCGAGTAGTCGCACACGCCCGTCGCGAACGTGGCTTGGAGCTGCGCCCACTGCGCGTCGGTAAACGCGGTCACGCCGTAATCCGAACGCGACAGCGGCTTCAGCCGGCACTTCATCACGTCTTGCGAGAGCGGTCCGCCGGCCGCCATCGCGAGGCGCAGCGTAGTACTGCCAAGTGCCGTTACAGGTCATGTCGCCCTGGACGCCGTTTGCCATGAAGCACGCGTCGGCGAGGTCGGCAGGCTTCGCACGCCGCACCTTGACCGACTGCGGGTCCGTACTCGTGTCCGCCGAGAGGTTGTCGAGCCACAGCCGCATGTAGTCGAACTGCGATGGAACGACGCCGCCGGGACGCGACAGCCACACGATCTGATTGTCATGGTGTCCATTCGACCGATCGAGCCGCTCGCGGTACGCAAACGTCTCGAACGCCGGGTGGAATCCGGTGTCGTCCATCTGGCCGCCGGTGCGGTTGTCGATCTCGGGGATGTCCGCCGCACCCGAGCCGCTGTTCATGCGGCCGGTGCTGTAGAGAATCTCCAGAGCGGCCAGGTCGGCTGCCTTGCGCTCAGGCGTAAAATTGCCGTCGATGTCGATGCCGCCGACCTTCGCGTTCAGGTCGACGAACTGCTCGGCCGTGATCTGTCCCGCCAGTAAGGCCTTCAGCCCGTACTGGACGCCCACATTGTCGGTCGCGCTCCGGCCCTTTCCGTTCGGTGCGTCCGGAGTGATCTGAACGCCGAACACGGAGCGCAGGTAGTCGAACGTCCCGCAACGCTCCCCGCTCGGGTTGGTTGGGCTCCAGATGAGCTCGGCGGGCAGCCCGCACGCGACCCCGGATGCGGGCAGGAGCTCCGTCCGGTCCGCACCGAACAAGAGGATCTTCTGACCGCAGAGGTTGTCCGGGTTCGTGGGGTTGCTGCCGAACACCGGCTGCCGCGAGAGCGGCGTCGGGAACAACGCGTTCGGCGGCGCTGCAGCGTGTCCCGGAAGCACGAGCGGGCTCGTCGGCCAGAAGTAGTGGAAGAGAAGACGGCAGTCCAGCGATCCGAGCACCTGACCCATGTGGTCGGGAAAGACCAGGCTCGTGATCATCCCGTCGAGCAGGCCAGGGTAGTTCTCGACGAGCAGATGCTGCTGCATCGATGCCGCGGAACCGCCGTTGCCGACCGTATACCGGAGCGGGCCGTAGCGCTCGATGACGATTTCTTTCGTCATCGCCGTCGCCTCGGCCGAGACGAGGTCGTTGCAGTTGTTCGCATAGATGTTCAGGCTCGAGGTCGCGACTGCGAAGCCGAGGCCGAGTTGCGTCGCCTGGAGGACGTTGCCCGGCGCGGTCTGGTTGTGTTGGTTCCCGCAGGCGCCACCGAACGTGTAGAAAAGCTTGTGGCTCCACGGTTGCGCGGTCGACCAGGGCTCGATCGGCTTGCTCGGGTCGACCAGCACCGCAATCTGGTAGATACCGCGATCCGCGGTCCCTGTGACGCGCTGGACGATGAACGGCACCGTCTTACCGGCATCCGTGGTCGTCTGGGCGACCAACGCTGCCGGCGGCGGATTGGCGGGGTCGTACGCGGCGAACTGCGCCGGCGTGGCGGTGTTCCGATAAAGGAGCTCCACCTTCGTCGGCGCGTTGCACTGCCCATCGATCGCCTCACCGAGCGGCGGGGTCGAGACGTTCGGGTTGCAGAAGAACGGCGTCACCTGCGGGCCTGCGAAGACCGACCCCCCGATCGGATGGTTGCGGATCGTGATCTGACGGCCGATCCCGTTCCTTTTCTTGAACTTGCCCCTGTGAGCGTTTCGGTCCGCCTCGGGTCGCGCGATCAGCACGTTCTCGCCCACGGTGAGACCGGTCACGAGACCCTCGTAGCGGCCGTCCTCGCGTACGGCGAACACGTTCGTGATGTCGTTCCCGTTCAGAGTCACCTGTACGGACGATGCGTCCGCGCTACCGAGATCGATGGCGACGAGGGCGTCGCCGCCAGAAATGAGGTCGGCGCGGTTCGACAGGACCGTGATCTCGCGAACGGTTTGCGCGCTGCCCTTTGGGCCGCCCGAGCTTCCCGCATCACGTTCGGCGGCCGCCGCGCCACTCACTCCCAGCGCGCACAGTCCGAAAGCGATGAGTGTCCCCAAGAACCGGGTGCGCCTCCGCGCATACAGAGAGTGATTCATGTCTTCCCTCCTCCGACGGCCGCGGCATCGCGGCTCTGAGGCCCCGCCACCGTCGGCGGCGCTCGCGCCGCGAAAGTATCAAACCACCTGATCAATATCAAGTAACCTGATAGTGTCACGGAGTGGCCGCGATGCAGGTGCTCGAGAGCAAGGTGGCGATCGTCACTGGGTCGGCACGAGGGATCGGGCGTGCATCGGCCGAGCTGCTCGCAGCACACGGTGCTCGCGTGGTTATCACCGACCTCGACGAGGACCTTGCCCGGCAGACGGCGACTGAGATCGGAGGCGACACGATCGCTGTCGGTGGCGATCTGACGAAGGACGGCGTCTGCGAGGCGGTGGTGCAAACCGCGATCGACGAGTTTGGGGTGCTCGACATCGTCGTCAACAACGCCGGCTACACATGGGACGGAATGGCTCACAAGATGAGCGACGCGCAGTTCCGCGCCATGCTGGAAATCCACACCGTCGTACCGTTTCGCGTGCTTCGCGCCGCAGCACCCCATCTGCGCGAGCCCGCAAAGCTCGAGCAGGCGGAGGGTCGCGAGGTGTTCCGCAAGGTCGTCAACGTGACCTCCATCTCCGGCACGCAAGGGAACACCGGCCAGGCCAACTACTCGACCGCGAAAGCCGGTCTCGTCGGACTGACCAAGACCCTGGCGCGCGAGTGGGGTCCATTCAAGGTGAACGTGAACGCCGTGGCTTTCGGCTTCGTCGAGACGCGCCTGACAGCGGCTCCCGAGGACGCCGGCACGTTCGAGCACGGTGATGTCACCATCCCGCTCGGGATCCCGGCCCGTATGCGGGAGCTCGCGCCGACGATCATCCCGCTAGGTCGAGCCGCGACGGCGCAGGACGCTGCGGGACCGATCTTCTTCCTCTGCTCACCCTGGTCGAACTTCGTCCACGGCCAGGTGATCACAGCCAGCGGCGGCCAGACGACGGGGATGACGTCGTGACAGAGCTGCTCGCGAACCCGTTTGCCCTCGACGCCATCGGACGTCTGGGCGACGCGCACCGCTTCGAGGTCACGGCGGAGGCAATCCGAGGCTATGCCGAGGCCACCGACGACAACGCGCCGGCCGCCCGGCAAGGGCGCATCGCGCCTCCGGTGTTCGCCATCCTCCCGGTCTGGGAGACGATCGCCCCCGCGTCGCGGTCCGTCGCCTCGGACGAGGCTCGACGCCGGGTGGTGCACTACGAGCAGGACTTTATCCTGCACCGGCCGATCGAGGTGGGGATGAAGCTGATCTCACGGGCGACGCCGGTCGCGCTCCTTGCGCGGACGAACGGAACGAGCCTCGTGATCCGGACCGAGACGGAAACAGGTGACGGCGAGCCCGTCAACGTCCAGTTCGTGACCGAGTTCTTCCGCGGCGTCCACGCCGACGTGAGTCACGGCGAGCGGCCTCCGGGTCACCGTCTCGACGAGACAGCCAAGGCGGGTGCGAGGCTGAAGGAGGTTCGCTATCCGATCGCCGACGACCAGACGACGCGCTACGCGGCTGCTTCCGGCGACTTCTTCGAGATCCACCTCGACGACGACGCCGCGCGCGCTGTCGGGCTGCCCGGTCGGATCGTCCACGGCCTCTGCACCATGGCCTTTACCGGCCGCGCGGTGCTCGAGGCCGCCGGCATCGATGATCCCGGCGCGATCGCGCGACTCGCGGTGCGGTTCTCAGCTCCGCTTCAGCCCGGAGGCACCATCACGACACGGATCTGGGCACTGGACGGCCGACACGTCTTTGGCTTCGAGGCGCTCGATTCCGAAGGACAGCCAGTGATCAAGGATGGGCGCGCGGAGCTCCGCAAGTGAGCGGCCGCGACCGAGGTCGTCAACGAAGTATCAGGTTCCCTTCCATTCCACCTCCGGACGTTCTAGTGTCCAGCAAGAAGAAAAGAGCGGCTTCCGGAGTCCTCCCACCAAGGAGCAGACTGATGAGCAGAAAGCTCGCAATCGGACTGACAGTGCTCGGCGTTGCGGCCTTGCTGCCGCTGCTGACCGGCTTCAGCTCGAACAAGCAGGCGTTCACAGGAACGGTCTACCTCGGCATGGACACCCCCCTCACCGGCCCGCAGGCCGTCGTCGGTCAGGGCGACCGGGAGACGGTCCAGGCGCTCGTCGCGTACTGGAACCGCCGCGGCGGCATCAAAGGTCGCAGGCTCGTGGTCGACGTGCTCGACAACGCGTCCAATCCCTCGCAGGGCGTCCAGAACGTCCAGCGGTTCGTCGGCGACTCGAAGTACATCGGCATCCTCGGCTCGGGGAACGCCGCCGCTGCCGTCGCGACCGCCTCGTTCGCCACGCAGGGCAAGATCCCGTTCATCGCCCTCTCCCCGCCGACGACGCTCGTCGCTCCGCCGCGGCCCTATGTCTATCTCGCCCTGCCGACCTCCCGGCTGTACGCGTACAACATGGCGCAGTACCTACGCAAGCTAGGGATCAAGCGGATCGCGCTGATGGGCGACAACGGCGGCTTCGGCCGGGACGGGGTCGGACAAGTTCAGGCCCTCGCGTCGAAGTACGGCTTCGAGATCACGGAATCGGTGATCTTCGCGCCGACGACGACAAGCTTCACGGCCGAGCTGACGAAGATCAAGAACTCGAACGCGCAGGCTGTGTGGCTGTGGACCGTCACTCCCGCCGCAACCACGATCGTGAAGGAGTTCAAGCAGCTTCAACTGTCGCAGCGGCTCGTGCTCACCGGCGGCAACCTCTCCCCACAGTTCCTCCAGGGGACGTGCCCCGACGTGAACGGCGCTCTCGTCAACGGCTATCTCGGCAACGTCTGGCAGTCGCTGCCGAGGAGCAACCCGAATCGGTCGCCTGCGGCTCTCGTGGAGCAGGTCGTCAAGCATCCGATCTCCGTGTTCAACGTCGACGCCTCCACGGCGCTCTACGCCTTCAAGGCAGGCCTCGAGCGCGGCGGCTTCACGCGGGCGGCAATCAACACCGCGCTCGAGACGAAGATCCGCGGTCTCCCGACGCCGGGCGGCAGGCTCTACTTCTCGCCCACGAACCACAGCGGGATCCAGCTTCCGAGCATGTGGGCTGGAAGGATCACCTCGTGCAAGCCGGTGCCGCTGTTCGGCACGGCATTCACGAAGAGCTAGGAGACTACGGCCAGGTACGGTGCCGACTGAATGACGGAACCAGGAGTGACCGACGCCGCGTGCGAAGCGCGCGGCGTCGGCAAGTCATTCGGGGCCGTCGTGGCGGTCGACGACGTCACCGTCCGCGTCGCGCCAGGCTCTCTGACCTGCTTGATCGGCCCGAACGGGGCTGGGAAGTCGACGCTGCTCGGGTGCATCTCCGGCTTCCTCCGTCTCGACCGAGGAGAGATCGTCGTAGGCGGGACGACCGTGACCCGCTGGACCGCTCACCGACGCGCCGAGGCGGGCCTCGGCACCGTCTTCCAGACCATGCGTCCGATCGGGAGCCTTGACGTCCTTGGCAACGCGATGGTCGGCTGCCACCGCTGGACACGCGCCGGTTTCGTCGAGGGGATGGTGCGACCGCCGTGGCAGTGGCGCGAGGAGCAGCAAAGCCGGACGGAGGCTCACGACGCGCTCGCGCTCGTCGGACTGGCTGACCGCGCTCGTGTGCCGGCCGCGTCGCTTCCGCTCGGACAGTTACGCCTGCTGGCGGTTGCGCGGGTGCTCGCGCAAAGGCCGAGCGTGCTTCTGCTCGACGAGCCCGCGGCCGGCCTGCGCGGCGCGGAGAAGGCGCAGCTCGTCGAGACGTTCATCGGCTTGAAGGAACGGGGGCTCACTCAAGTCCTTGTCGAGCACGACATGCAGTTCGTCGGCTCGCTGGCAGACCGGGTGATCGTCCTCGACCGGGGGCGCGTGATCGCGGACGGCACACCCGCCGAGGTGCGCGAGGATGCGCGCGTGATCGAGGCGTACCTGGGGTCGGCGACGCTGTGACGCCGGCGCTGGAGGTCGAGAATCTCGTCGTCCGCTACGGCCAGGCGATCGCGGTCGATGGTGTGTCTCTCCGAGTCGACCCGCATGAGCGTGTGGCGCTGATCGGCCCCAATGGGGCCGGCAAGAGCTCGCTGCTCAACGCCGTTTGCGGTGTCGTCCGGCCGGTCTCCGGACGCGTCCGTATCGGCGGTGACGACGTCACCGGCTCGACGCCGGCCGTCGTCGTCCGCCACGGACTGAGCCAGGTACCCGAAGGCCGGCACGTCTTCGCGACGCTGCCCGTCGAGGCCAACCTGCAGCTTGGCGCCTACGGGCGGTTCTTCAGCCTGGAGGTCGTCTCCTCCACGCTGCGGTACATCCGCCGAAAGCCCGAGATGCGGGAGCGACTCGAACGTGTCTACACGCTCTTGCCGAAGCTGCGGGAGCTCCGCGAGCGACCCGCCGGACGCACCTCCGGCGGCGAGCAACAGATGGTCGCGATCGGCCGGGCGCTGATGGCGGAGCCACGCCTGCTGGCAATCGACGAGCTCTCGCTCGGACTCGCTCCCCTCGTGGTCGACCAGCTCGTCGAGTTCCTCGTCCGCCTGAACACCGAGGAAGGCGTGGCGATCTTGCTCGTCGACCAGAATGCCCGGTTGGCTTTCGGGCTCTGCGAGCGAGCGTACGTGCTGGAAACGGGGCGCCTCGCGGTAGAAGGGCCGAGCGCGGAGCTCCAGACGCGGCCCGAGGTGCGGAGCGCCTACCTCGGCGACGGCTCGAGCCGTCACGCATGACGACCTTCCTGCAGCTGATCGTGGTCGGCATCTCGACCGGGTCCGTCTTCGGGATCGTCGGGATGGGGCTCGTGCTCGTCTACCGCACCACCGGGATCGTCAACTTCGCTCAGGGCGTCTCCGCAGTCCTCGGCGGTCTCTTCACCTTCGAGCTTCAGGAGCACATGCCGCTGGCGCCGGCCATCCTCGGCGGGATCCTCCTGGCGTCGCTGTTCGCGACCTTCACGGCGGTGGTCGCAGTGGGCATCCGCGGCCGCACCACGCATCTGGCCAGCCTCGTCATCACTGTCGGGATCGCGCTCCTTGCCGAGGCTGTGCTGCTGGCGACGTTCGGCGAGGTTCCGCGCTCGTACCCGGGCATCTCGGAGCACGCCTGGGACATCGGCGGCGTCCTCGTCCAGCCGCAGTACGTGCTCATCATGGCTGTCGCGATCGCCGCGGCTTTTGGTTTGAGTTTCTTCCTCCGGCGAACGATCGTGGGCCAGGCGCTCGTTGCCTCTGCGGACTCGCCGCGGGCGGCCGAGCTCGTCGGCCTGAACGTGCGCTCGATCGCGGTGATCGCCTTCGCCGTCGCAGGAGCGCTCTGCGCCCTCGGTGGCGCCCTCCTCGCTCCGACCGTCCCCGTGGTCTACAACTCGGACCTCGCGCTCACGATCAACGGCTTTGCGGCAGCGGTCTTCGGAGGCTTTACCTCAATCCGGCTCGCCCTCCTCGGCGGCTACGCGCTCGGCATCATGGAGCAGCTGGTCGTGGGCTATGTCGACCCGCAGTACAACCTCACCATCGCGCTCATCGCGATGCTCATCCTCATTGGCTGGCGGTCTCGCGGGGAGCTTGCGGTGTGAATGCCGACGCGGCGAGCGGTAGGGAACCCTTGCGCCGGCTGGCGGGACCGGCCCGGCTTGGGGCGCTCATCGCCGCGGCCGCTTTCGCGTGCTGGCTTCCGTTCCAGCTCTCGCAATTCGATGTCGGTCTCTACGACCGAATGGGGCTGTACACACTCGTCGCGCTGGGACTGACGCTGCTGATGGGCTTCGCGGGCCAGGTCTCGCTCGGGCAGGGCGCGTTCTTCCTGCTCGGCGCGTACACGTCGGGCTTACTCACCGTCGGCCTCGACCCCGACAAGCGCTTCGTCGACGTCAATGCCGGCATCGACCCCCTTGTTGCCGTCGCGGTCGCGCCCGTCGTGACGGCCGTGGTCGCAGCAGTCATCGGCGTGCCGCTCCTTCGCCTTCGTGGCCACTATCTCGCCTTCGCCACGCTTGCATTCCACCTGATCATGGTGTCGCTCCTCTACGCTCAAGACCGATTCACGGGCGGGCAGTACGGAGTCACGGTTACGAAGCCGCTCGAGATCGGCGGTCATACGATCAGCGGCGCAACGCACGCCGCCGTGGTCTGGGGTCTCGTCGCCATCGCCCTCTTGCTGTCGGCAAACCTCGTCCACTCGCGCGCAGGACGGGCGCTCCAGGCGATCGCGACCAGCGAGCCGTCGGCCGCCAGCGTCGGGATCGACGTTGCCATGTTCAAGCTGCGTCTCTTCGTCCTCGCCGCCGCGCTCGCCGGGCTCGCGGGGGGACTCTTCACGTTCTACGCGCAATTCCTCGGCCCCGAGGACTTCGTGATCGTGCTCAGCCTCCAGTTCGTCGTGATGGTGGCCGTCGGCGGGCTCGGCAACGTCTACGGAGCCGTAGTCGGCACGGTCTCAATCCTCTATCTGGAGCACAAGCTCCGCGACCTCGGCGCGCGCGAGACCCTGCTCGGTTGGGACCTGCCGCCACAAGCGCCGACGATCCTCTCGCTCGGCGTCTTCGGCCTCATCCTGATTCTGGTCATGCTCTTCTTCCCGCACGGCCTGCTCCCAGCTTTGCTTGACTCGCTACGTGCTAGGCGGCGCCGGCTGCACCCGCCCAGCCGAGCCGACTGATCCCTGCAGGCTCACGGGTGGACCGCCTGCTCACGCTCCTTCGAGCCTGACCGGGAGGCGCTCGTCGTGCGGGCCGAGCACGAACTGGGTCGAGGCGGTGGCTCGGTAGAGGCGGAAGGCCGCCGGCGGCAGCACGTCCGCCGCCTCCCACGCGCGAGCACCACAGGCCTGCGATCGCTGTGAGTAGGCCGCGATCGCGCGCTCGAGGCTCTCGCCGGAGAGCTCTTCGGCAACGGCTTCGAGGTACAACGCCTCGGCCCCGCCGACCGGCACTGTCGAGTCGAAGATCACGATCGCAACCTCGGGACGACCGGCGATGTTGCGCGAATGCCTCGCCTCGGGCGCCGACACCCACAGCACCTCGGTGGTTGTCAGCGGCGCGTACCAGACCGGAGATACCCACGGACGACCGTCGCCGTCGGCAGTGGCGATCGTCATGTACATGTTCGCCTCGACGATCCGGCGCGCCAGGGCAGACGTCTCCGCGATCTCGTTCATTGCTCCTCCTCTGTGCCAACGAGGGAGCGCATCGCCTCCGCCGTCTGCGGGTCCGCAGGAAAGAACGATTCGATCGACAGCTCGGCGACGGTGACGTCGACCGCGGTGCCGAAGGTCGTCTTCGTGCTGATGAATGCGAGCTCGATCTCGCCGTGTCGAAGGCGGAGCGGCACGGCGATGTCGGCGAAAGCGGGGTCGAGGCCGGGGCCGGCCTCACCACCGGGGTAGGAGGCAAGCTCTTCGTGCAGCACCGTGAGTGCCGGGTCGCCGCTCGTCAGCGCGTCACGCGCCAGGCGCTCGAGGAGATGCGCACGCCACTGGTGCAGGTTCAGGATCCGCGGCGCCAGGCCCTCGGGATGCAGGCTCAGCCGCAGGACGTTGATCGGCGGTTCGAGGAGCTCTTGTGCCACGCCGTCGACGAGGACACCGAGCGCACGGTTGGCGGCGACGAGGCCCCAGTGGCGGTCGATGACGAGGGCGGGATAGGGCTCGTGCCCGCGCAGCACCTGATCGATCGCGTCTCGCACCGGGCCCATCTCCGGCGCGTCGAGCTCCCGCTGCGCGAACACCGGGGCGTACCCGGCGGCAAGGAGCAAGTGGTTGCGATCTCGCAAGGGCACCTCGAGTTGTTCGGCGAGGTGCAGCAGCATCGCGCGCTCGGGCGCGAGCGACCGGTCTCGACGAAGCTCAGATGACGAGACGAGACGCCCGCCTGTAGCCCGAGCTCGAACTGGCTGAGCCGGCGGTGCTGACGCCACTCCCGCAGCAGCGCGCCGACCGGCGGACGACTCGCGATGACCGTCATGCGGGCGATCCTAGCCCGCCCCGAACGCGCAACTCATTACCTCTCAGGTCATGGACGGGTAGCGCGAGGACGGGCAGTCTCGTCGCGTCAATGACATCGAAAGGAGCGCGACATGGATGCAACCAAGCTGGTCGAGAGCTACCTCGACACATGGAACGAGGCCGACCCCGTCGCCCGCCGATCGGCCGTCGCAAGCGTCTGGGCAGAGGACGCGCAGTACGTCGACCCGCTGGCGAGCGTCTCAGGGCACGACCAGATCTCCGATCTGATCGGAGGGGTCCACCAGCAGGCTCCCGGGCACGTCTTCCGCCTTCTCGACGACCGGGTCGACACACATCACAACGTCGCACGCTTCTCGTGGGAGCTCGTGCCCGCCTCCGGCGGCGAGTCCCTCGCGGTCGGCTTCGACGTCGCGGTGACCGGGGAGGACGGACGCATCCGGACCGTGTTCGGCTTCCTGGACAAGGTGCCCGGCGAGAACTAGCCCTCCTAGACCCAGGGAAGCTGGCGCCACGAATCGGGCCGTCCTGCCTCGCTGCCGGGAAATCCCGTCGCCGCGTAGGCCTCGTCGCCCGAGTCCGTGTCGGTCTCGGAGCTCGCCCCGTAGCGGCGGGCGAGCTCCGAGGCCGGAAAGAACAGCCCCTCGTCCTCGGATCGCGCGCCGACCATCAGAACCACGCATGGGCCCTCCCCCGCGCCGACGAGGACGTGCTCCGTGTTCGGGGCGGAATGGAAGAAGTCCCAGGCACGCAGTGGCCGCTCCTGCCCCTCGACGATCAGCAGGCACTCGCCCGCGAGCACGAGGAAGTCCTCCTGCTGCGACTCCCGGTGGTAGAGGCAGTTCGGCTGACCCGGCTGGAGCACGCTCAGCTTGATTCCAAGCTCGGCGAACCAGGCCTCCGGCCAGGGCCCTTCGAACGCACACTGCGCGCCGAACGACTCATTCCTCGCCCACCTCGCGTCGCGGGCATTCACGACGAACCAGCCCTGACTGACGGGCATGAGCCCCGTCTCCGTCTCCTCGAGCCGCGCCTCCTCGACCATTCCTCTCTCCTCCCTTGGGTGGGAGGAGTATCCGTTCTCGGCTACTGCTGTGACTGGGGCAGCTGGACCTTGGCATCCTCGTAGGTGGCGTCGACGGTCGACTCTGCCGGCCCGTAGACGAGGTTCAGGACGCCGGTCTTGAAGGTCTCGGAGGAGATCAGACTCAGCGGGATCGCGGTCTCGCCCTCGTCGAAGAGCCGCATCCCCTTGCGAACCGCGATCGGGTGCAGCAACAGGTGCAGCTCGTCCAGAAGACCAGCGGCCAACAGCTGGCGGACGACCGAGATCGAGCCGCTCATCCCGATGTTGCCGCCCGGCTCGTTCTTCAGGGCGGTGACGGCCTCGACGAGGTCGCCCTCGAGCTGCTCGGAGTTCCGCCAGGTGAACTCGAGCTTCTGGTTCGACGCGACGATCTTCCGGACGTCGCCGAGCTTCTTGGCCAGGCCTGCGTCCTCCTCACCGGCCAGCTCGCGCTCCGGCCAGGCCCCGGCGAAGCTGTCGTAGGTCACTCGGCCGAAGAGGACGGTGTCGGCGGCGCCGAGGGTCGCGTCGACGGCGGCGCCCATCTCCTCGTTGAAGTACGGGAAATGCCACTGGTCCGGCGCCTCCACGACGCCGTCGAGCGAGATGAACAGGCCGGCGGTGATCTTTCTCATGCTTCTCCTCCCCTTCTCCGTTGACGATCAGTAGGCAACTCGGACTGCGAGACCCGGGTAGTCGAGCACCAGTCCAAACTCGTCGTAGACGAGCTCGCTCTGGTAGCCGAACCGGGGTGAGGCGTAGTCATAGCGCGACTGCTCTCCGTCGTCCGGCAGGCGGGCGTAGCTCTGCTCCAGGCGTTCGATTCGCAGGTCGGACGCGCGGACGTACGCGGCGGGCGCCTCGGCCCTCTCACCGACGCCGAGCGCGAGCCGGTGCACCGGGAACGCGTTCGTGAAGGCGGACGCCTCGAGATCGACGTCCAGGCACCCGGAGAGTTCAGGCGCCGGTTTGCCGTCGACCTGCCACTCGCCCGTCCCGTCACCGTCGAGCCGGACCTCGTACGAGCCCAGCGCCGACTGCCCCACGACATGAGCCGAGCGGGTCGTCCAGGTCGCATCGAGTGTGACGGCGTAGCGGACTCCCCACACCTCGTCTTCCTCGACCGCGGTCGAATGTCCCTCGATGCGGTACCCGTCCGGTTCCTGGCGCAGGAACACCACTTCGAATCCGTCGCGAGCGCCGAGATGGCGCCATGCCGCTGAAGCGGGGAGATCGATCAAGCAATCAAACCTGGATGAGGGAGCGTGAGGTCGGGGTCAGCCGGAGCACTTCGGCCGGCCCAGCCAGGTGCTGCGCCAGAGCCTGCGAGTACTCACGCCAGACGGGGGACCTTTCCGAGCAGTTCCACGCGGCGCGCATGGTCTTCCTCGTTCCTGAAGCGCGCCAGCCAGACGAACACTTCCGCGTCTCCGTGTACGGGCAGCGCTGGAAACGTGTTCACGCTGTGCTCCGTGGCATAGGTCGCGAGCACCGAGATGCCCGCCTCGTGGAGCGCCGGCTCCAGCTCGCGGGCGAAGAACGCCGGAAAGTCGCCCGCCGTGGACTCCTGCAGCGGATAGATCGTGACCACGAGCAAGCCGGGCGGGTTCGCCGTGCTGCCTGGCGCGGGGCGGCCGTTGGCTTCGAGCGCGAGACTCGCGAGGGGGCGAAGCAGCAGCACGTTGTCCGAGTCGATCATCGTGGCGTTGGCAGCGCCGGCGTGCTGCTTCCAGACCGGACCGCCGTAGAAGGCCTCGAGCGCACGCTTTCGCGACGGCATGTCGCTGAAGCCGCGAAGCCAGACGAAGGCGTCGGGATCGTCGAGGTCCCGGAACTGGCCGAGCACGTGCATGCCGACCGCTTCCTGGGTCTCGACGAGCTCGCGATCGAAGAGCTCGATCAGCGTCTCGCGCGCGCCTGGACGGAGCGCATAGCGGCGCAACTCGACGATCTGGACTGTTTCGATGGCCTTCATCCGGATAAGATCCTTTCACCGGTTAGAGCGGCTGTCAAACCGCTATAGATGGTTTCAACGGTTATGCGGACGTGGCCCCATAGGTTCAGCCCTGGCGATCTCGTCGGCGGCCACGTCGTGCTCGATCTGGTCAATACCGTCACCGGCCGAGACGGCGATGCGGTCGACTGGCTCGAGAGCTACTCGGGCGTACTGGAGTGGGCAGGTGCGACTGCACAGTTCGACGTTCGCGTGCTCGCAGAGCTGGAGCGAATCGACAAAGGCGATCCGGACGCCGGCACGCTCGCGCTCGGTCGTCTCCGCGAGCTGCGCGAAGCAATCCACGACGTGCTCGCGTTGACAATCCAGGACGGCACCGCATCCGAGAAAACCCTTCGCCGTCTCGAAGCGCGCTGGAAAGAAGCGGTCACGCACGCTCTCCTCACGATCTCCGACCACCAGACCCGCCTGCAGCTCAGCGTGGAATCGTCGAAGCTCGACTATCTCCACCACGAGCTGGCCCTGCGCGCAGTCGACCTCCTCCGAACCCTCTCCCCCGCGCGCACGCGCGTCTGTGCCAATGCGGAGTGCGGCTGGCTCTTCATCGACCGCTCCAAGGGAGGACAGCGCCGCTGGTGCGACATGGCAACGTGTGGCAATGCCGAGAAGAGCCGACGGCACCAGGAGCGGAAACGCACAGCGATGCAGCGAAACGCAGGGTGAGCGCGAGCCACAACGCAGTACCCAGAGCGGTTCGGCCAGAATGAGGGCATGGCCTCGTACTCGGTCAACGCGGACGCCGTGGCGCGAGCGAGACAGCTGATCGACGGCCACCAGTACGTACTCGACAGTGTCTGGGGCGACGCTCAGCCGACTGCCGAGGACGAGAACGCCTTCCTGGCGAAGCACTCATGGAAGGACTACGCGGCCTGGCATCTCGGACTCACGGACGATGCGAGCGACGACACCAAGGCGCGGTATGCCTTCGTCTACGGGGACTTCCGACGCGTCCACCGGATGGGCTTGATCGCGTGTCAGTACCGGGCGGCCGAGTGGCGGCACAAGGAAATCGAGCTCGCCGCCCACGACCTCCTGCAGCACCTCGACAACGTCAGTGCCTGAATCGTTCGTCTAAGCGGGCAGCCTCAGGAGACGGCCGCCGTGGCGACGCTGAGGGTCGCCTGCGTGACACCCTTCGCCTGCGCCTGGACCACCACGAGCAACGCATGGCCGGCGTCGGCCGGCGTCACGGCGTAGGTGGCCGCCGTCGCGCCGGCGATCGGGGAGCAGAGACGGCCGTTCGGGTTGCAGCGTTGCCACGCGTACGTGACGGAAGCGGGCTTCCTGCTCCAGGCGCCGTCAGAGACCTGGAGCCTCTGCCCCTGCCTGGCGAGGCCGGCGATCGTCGGTTGCGCCGTCGATACGAGGGTGACCTCGGCTCCCGCAACGGGGCCGACGAGACTCGCGTAGGCCGTAGCGGTGCCCGTCGCGTCGGTGGCATGGACGGCGAGGCCAAGCGTGTGGCCCACGTCCTTGGCGACGAGCGTGTAGGTCGGCCTCGTGGCGCCGTGGACTGAGCTGCAGTGCGCGCCCGCCACGTCGCAGCGGTACCACTGAAAGCCGTAGCTGATCGTGCCCGAGCCCGACCAGTGTCCGGTCGAGCCCGTGAGTTGCTTTCCCTGCTGGCTCGTCCCAGCCGCGGTGGGCGGCACGTGGCTCGAAGGGCCCGTCTTCTGGGCGGTGACGACAGCGGGCGTCGCGACGCTGACCGCGGTCTGGGATGCGGCTCCCGACCTCGCGCGGACGACCGCGCGCAGAGCATGCCCGGTGTCAGCAGCCGTGACCGCGTAGGTGCTCGAGGTCGCTCCGGGGAGCGGCTTGCAGAGGCGCCCGTTCCGATTGCAGCGCTGCCACTGGTACGCGATCGTCGCCGGGCTCGGGCTCCAGCTGCCGGCCGAGACCTCGAGCGCCTGACCCTCCCTGGGCACGCCGGTGACCGTCGGCTGGCTGGTCGAGACGAGCCTGGCCTTCGGTCCCGCGACCGGCCCGACGAGGCTCGCATACCCCTGTGAGGTTCCAGTGCTGTCGGTCGCGCGCACACCGAAGCCGATCGTCTGCCCCACGTCCTTCGCCACGAGCGTGTAGCTGCGGCTCGTCGCGCCGGGGATCGACTTGCAGCGCGCACCGGCCGTGTTGCAGCGGTACCACCGGTAGGCGTACTTGATCGCGCCGGTCCCGGACCACGATCCACGGCGCCGGTCAGCCGCTTGCCCTGCTGGACGACGACGGCGACCTGTGGCGGCGCCGAGCTGAGCGGGCCCTTCACCGTGTCGGCGGCTTGCGGCGGCGCTGCAGTCGGGGGCGTCGAGCTCGGGGGAGCCACGACGTCCGGCCCCGCGACGGCCGGTGCGGTGGCCACGCTGAAGACGGCCTGCGAGGTCGCGCCGGAGCGGGCCTGCACGATCGCCACAAGTGCATGGCCGAGGTCGCCGGCGCCCACCTTGTGGGTCTCCGCGGTCGCGCCTTTGATCGGGGCGCACGCGCGTCCCGTGTTGGTGCAGCGAGCCCACTGGTAGCTGAACGACTCAGGCACGGGACTCCACGTGCCGGGCGCGACCTTGAGCGTGCTTCCCCGGACGGCGTCGCCCGAGATGGTCGGCTGGACGGTGGAGACGAGCAGCGGCGGCGTGCCTCCGACCGGCCCGATCAAGCTCGAGACTGCCGTCGTCGTGCCGCGCGCGTCCTTTGCGCGAACCATGAGGCCGAGCGTGCGGCCGACGTCGTTCTCGCCGAGCACGTAGCTGCTCTTCGTGACGCCACGAAGCAGCGCGCAGTGCGCTCCCATCTGGTCGCAGCGGAACCACTGGTACGTGTACGTGACCTTCCCGGAGCCCGACCACGAGCCCTTCACGCCGAGCAGCTGCTTGCCCTGAGTCGCCTCTCCGGCGACCATCGGCCTCGCCTTTGAGGTTGGCCCGACGGCTGCGTGGGCGTTGGGCACGGCGGCCCCGGCGACGAGCACGGCGAGCAGCAGCGCCGGCAGCACGACCTGCAGGCGCGGCAGGAAAAGGCGAAATACCTCAGAACGTCCCGCGATGGACACCGTTTGGGGTTGGATGTCGCGACGCCGGTTCCTTCCCACTGTCGCGCTACTCGGCGTCGTCATCCTGGCGCTTCCTAGCCCTGCGGCCGCCTCGAAGCAGATGGCGGTCGGCATCTTCGATGACGCGTCCGTCTTTGGCTCGCCGCAGAGCACGTTCCCGACGCTGAAGTCGCTGAACGTGGAGGTCGTGCGCATGATGCTCACCTGGGGCGGTCGTGACGGGGTCGCGAACAAGCGTCCCGCCAGGCCAACCGATCCCGCCGACCCGGCATACGACTGGAGCCGCTACGACCGGGCGGTCGAAGGTGCTAGCCGGGCCGGGATAGAGGTGCTGCTGACGATCGTGGGTACGCCTTCGTGGGCGAACGGCGGGCGGGCGGCCCAGTACGCGCCGAGCTCCGCGGCGACCCTGCGACAGTTCGCCTACGCCGCGGCGCGTCGCTACAGCGGCACGTTCCTCGACGCGGCGAGCGGGAGGATTCTCCCGCGGGTCGAGAGGTGGCTCGCCTGGAACGAGCCGAACAGCTCCGTGTTCCTCCAGCCGCAGTTCGAGCGCGTGGGAGGCAAGTGGCGGGTGGCAGCGCCGGCGGCGTACGCGCAGATCTGCAACGCGATCTACGCGGGCGTCCACGCGGCCGGAGGACCCGAGCGCGTCGCCTGCGGAGTGACGGCGCCGCGTGGCCACAACGACCCGACGGGTCTCGCGTCCCTCGATCTCGCCGCTCACGTTCTTGCAGGAGGCCAAGCGGGCTGGTCTCCGCGCCTTCGATGCCTGGGCGCACCACCCGTACTACGGCGGCCCGTGGGAGACCCCGGCAACGCGCAACCTCGGCTCGCGCGTTGTCGGACTCGGCAACATCGACACTCTGATCTCGGAAGTGACGCGCCTGTACGGAAGCAAGCCGCTCTGGATCACCGAATACGGCTACCAGACGAAGCCGCCGGACGACATCTTCGGCGTCTCCTGGGAGAAGCAGGCGGCGTACCTCCGACAGGCGTTCGAGATCGCGCGCGCGAACCCCCGCATCGACCTGTTCACCTGGTTCATGCTCAAGGACAGCCCGTCGCCCGAAAGCTGGCAATCGGGGTTGATTACGACCGACGGGCGTAAGAAGCCGGCGTTCGCGGTGTTCGCAGGTTTGCGCGACCCGCTCTGACGGGCCCTCGTGCCAGCGCCGGAATCCAGTCGCGCGCGGCCGGCGTATCACCGGGCGACCGCCAACCGTCCTCAGGAGGAGCCATGCCTGTTCGACGCACCGTCCTTGCCGCGAGCGCGCTCGCGCTCGCATTCGTCTTCGTCGCGGGCGCCTCCGCGAAGAGTAGGCCGCCGCCGCCGCCGGGCGACCATCAGGGCCGACGGCGCCGGCCAATCTGCACCTGACGGTGAACGGGCCGAACAGCATCACGCTGGCGTGGAACGCGTCCAAGACCAGCGCGAGCAACTGGTGGTACTGCATCCAGCGCGACGGGCAAGGCTGCATCAGGGTCGACCCGCCGCAGACGACGTTCACCTTCTCGAAGCTGTGGCCGGGCACGACGTTCAACTACTCCGTGATCGCCATTACCTCGACCGGGAAGCGGTCGTCCCCTAGCAACACGGTCACCTACACGACGCCGCCCGACACGACGCCCCCGACCGCGCCGACGCTTTCGGTCACCGGCGTCTGGCCTGTGCGGGTCTCGGTCGCCTGGACGGCGTCGGTCGACTACGTCGGCAGCCAGGTCTGGTACACGCTCCTCGTGAACGGCGCTTCATACGGCGCCGACCAGATCGGCTACCGCTCGGCTCTGGTCCTCGATCGCTCGCCGGCGACGACCTACACGCTGCGGGTGACCGTCCGCGACTTCTTCGGGAACACGAACCAGAGCAACGTCGTCACCGTGACGACGCCGGCAGCCACCGACTCGATGCCGCCGACGACGCCGACGAACTTGCGCCTCTCGCCGGAGGCCTCCTCCCCCGAGATCTGGTTGGAGTGGGATCAGTCGACGGACGACACCGATCCGCAGTCCCAGATCCTGTACGACGTCTACGTGAACGGCGTGCCGGAGCACGTCGCGATCGGGTACAGCGACGAGCTCGTGTACTGCCGCGACACGGGACCGACCACGCTTACGGTCCAGGCGATCGACACGTCCGGCAACGCGTCGGGGCACAGCAACGAGATCGTGTTCGTCTGCTAGCGGTCAGGAGGCGGCCACGCGATCCGCCAGTGCCGGACGCTCCCTCGGAGCTTGTCCGGGACGGCGGATCGCGAGTCGCAGTGCAGCCCCGCCGAATCCTTTCCACGCTAAGAGCGCTCAGGGGACATTCCCGGACGCTGGCCCAGGCGAGCATGATCTCCTCCCGAGGACCCGACGGAAGCGGAGGAGCGCATGCGCCGACTGAACTTCTTGGAAGACGAGCCCTGGGATGAAGTGGAGGACGACAAGCGCGTCCGGTGGTTCGGGCACCCGTTCGGGACCGACCACCTCGGAGCGTCGCTGATCGAGTGCCTGCCGCAGGCACCAGGAGGACCGATGCACATGCACTACGGCGTCGAGGAGATGTTCTTCGTCCTCAGTGGGACGCTGACCGTCCGCACGCCAGAGGGAGAGGAGGAGTTATCACCCGGCGACGTCGTCTACTTTCCCGAGGGCCGGGCCGGGCTGCACACATTCTCGAACCCGACGGATGAGCCTGTGAGGATGCTTGGCATCTCGACCAAGCGGTTCCCAGACGTCCTCGCCTACCCGGAGCGGGGAGTTGCCTGGGTGGCGACACGCCATCCTGAACGCCCGGTACCCGAGGACGGCGACGAGGGAGTCATCGCTCGCTTCGAGCTGGCATCGGACGACTGAAGGTTCCCGCCCACGCGGACGTTGGCCCAGTGGGTCAGCAGTGCTCGGTGCGGGTTCGTCTTAACCGTGTAGGCGTTCCTCCAGGTGCACGGTCACCGTTGCTCCGGCTTCCTTGCCGATCGCCTTCCGGGTGTCGGCCTTCACCGGAAGCTTGTGCGTGCCGTCTCCCATCGCCATGAACGAGCTCCGGAACGGGTGCCCGTCGATCGAACCCCGCACCTTCACGAGTCCACGCGTGCCGAAGAACTCGACTGAATCCGGCCAGACGACATACGTCCAGCCGCCCTTGGCCGGACTCCGCTCCATCACGGCCGTGAATTGCACATCCAACCCGGTCGACGCGTCTATCCCGGTCGCCGCCATTCGTCCTCCTTTGGATCGGGTCTACAGCTCAGACTGTGGCTGACGCGAAAACTCATCGGCCGGGCGTGGGTCAGGCGAATCGAAGGCGGCAACTCTCGCGTGAGTGAAGCTCAGTTTCGTGAGACGAA
>CAVVYB010000004.1:0-263981 GCA_963752405.1 uncultured Gaiellaceae bacterium | reverse complement strand
CTCGTCGGCACACCGGCCCAGAGCGGTCTCGCCACCGGCCGCTACCGCTACGCGCTGACGGGTACCGACAACGTCGGCAACGTGGTCGACCGTCACCACGGTCGTCAGGTCGACACCTCGCGCTGGCCGCCCCGGGCCTGGTGCTCGCCGACTCCAGCGCCGACGTGCACACCACCGGCACCACCGCCTTCTACCGCCCCAGCCGGCACGGCTCCTTCGACGTCACCGCCTCGTCACCGACGGCCAGTCCGGAATCCTCGACTACAGCTTCCCGCGTCCTCGCCGGCTTCACCGGCTCCGGCGCCGGCGCCACCCGCACCTACACACTCGCCACCCCGACCGAGCCGAACGGCACCAAGCCTGTCACTGCCGCAACCAGGCGCTCCTCAGCTCGGCCGCGACCAACTTCACCCTCACCTCGATGCTGCTCGCGCCCGACCTGCGGCGCGCTGACGGTCAACAGCGTCGCCGCGTCCGGCGGCGGCACGCAGAGCTACGACGGCGACGGCGCCTTCACGATCGGCGCGCGCACCGACTACACGCGGACGCGATCTCCGGCTTTGCGACCTCGACGCTGACCCGCGAGCAGGGCACGCTCAACGCCGACGCCTGCTCGGCCTACGGCGCGCCGACTACTCTCGTCGGCACGCCGGCACAGAGCGGCCTCGCCATCGGCTGCTACCGCTACGTCCTCACCGGCACGACAACGTCGGCAACACCGTCGACGATCACCACCGTGGTCAAGGTCGACACGACGGCGCCGGCTGCGCCGGGCCTGGTGCTCGCCGACTCCAGCGCCGACGTGCACACCACCGGCACCACCGCCTTCTACCGCCCGGCCGGCACAGGCTCCTTCGACGTCACGGCCCGCTCGAAGGACGCGCAGTCGGGGATCTTCGACTACGTCTTCCCCGACCTCGCCGGATTCACGACTCCGAGCGTCGGCTCGACCGTCACGTACACGCTCGAACTCGCCGACCGAGCCCAACGGCGCAAGACGGTGACCGCCGCAACCAGGCGCTGCTCAGCTCGGCCGGCTCCAACTTCACCCTGACCGTCCGACCCTGCCGCGCCCGACCGGCGGCGCGCTGACGGTCAACACCGTCGCCGCCAGCGGCGTCGGCACGCAGAGCTACGACAACGACGGCACCTTCACGATCGGCGTCCGCACCGACTACACCGACGCGATCTCCGGCATCGCGACCTCGACGCTGACGCGCGAGCAGGGCACGCTCGACGCCGACGCCTGCTCCGCCTACGGCGCGCCCGACGACCTGGTCGGCACCCCGCCCAGAGCGGGCTCGCCACCGGCTGCTACCGCTACGTCTGACCGGCACCGACAACGTCGGCAACGCCGTCTACGATCACCACCGTCGTCAAGGTCGACACCACCGCGCCCGCCGCCCCCGGCCTGGTCCTCGCCGACTCCAGCGCCGACGTCCACACCACCGGCACCACCGCCTTCTACCGCCCCGCCGGCACCGGCTCCTTCGACGTCACCGCCTCCTCGACCGACGCGCCAGTCCGGGATCCTCGACTACAGCTTCCCGCCCTCGCCGGCTTCACCGGCTCCGGCGCCGGCGCCACCCGCACCTACACACTCGCCACGCCGACCGAGCCGAACGGCGCCAAGCCCGTCACCGCCCGCAACCAGGCGCTGCTCAGCTCGGCCGCCACCAACTTCACCCTCACCTCCGACTCGGCCGGCCCGACCGGCGGCGCGCTGACGGTCAACGGCGTCGCCGCGTCCGGCGGCGGCACGCAGAGCTACGACGGCGACGGCGCCTTCGCGATCGGCCTCCGCACCGACTACACCGGACGCCATCTCGCGGCTTCGCAACATCGACGCTCACGCGCGAGCAGGGCCCGCTCGCCGCGGACGCCTGCTCGGCGTACGGCGCCCCGACGACGATCGTCGGCACCCCCGCCCAGAGCGGCCTCGCCACCGGCTGCTACCGCTACGTGCTCACCGGCACCGACAACGTCGGCAACACCGTCTACGATCACGACGGTGGTCAAGGTCGACACGAGCGCGCCGGCTGCGCCGGGCCTGGTGCTCGCCGACTCCAGCGCCGACGTGCACACCACCGGCACCACCGCCTTCTACCGCCCCGCCGGCAGCGGCTCCTTCGACGTCACCGCCAGCTCGACGGACGCGCAGTCCGGGATCCTCGACTACGGCTTCCCGGTGCTCGCCGGCTTCACCGGCTCCGGCGCCGGCGCCACCCGCACCTACACACTCGCCACGCCGACCGAGCCCAACGGCGCCAAGCCGGTCACCGCCCGCAACCAGGCGCTGCTCAGCTCGGCCGCCACCAACTTCACGCTCACTGCTGACTCCGCCGTGCCGGTCAGCGGCGCGCTGACGGTCAACACGCGTCGCCGCGTCCGGCGGCGGCACGCAGAGCTACGACGGCGACGGCACCTTCACGATCGGCCGCCGCACCGACTACACCGACGCGATCTCCGGTATCGCCACCTCCACGCTCACCCGCGAGCAAGGCACGCTCGAACGCCGACGCCTGCTCGGCCTACGGCGCCCCGACCACGCTCGTCGGCACCCCGGCCCAGAGCGGACTCGCCACCGGCTGCTACCGCTACGTCCTCACCGGCACCGACAACGTCGGCAACGCCGTCACGATCACCACGATCGTCAAGGTCGACACGAGCGCGCCGGCCGCGCCGGGCCTGGTGCTCGCCGACTCCAGCGCCGACGTCCACACCACCGGCACCACCGCCTTCTACCGCCCCGCCGGCACGCGGCTCCTTCGACGTCACCGCCAGCTCGACCGACGCGCAGTCCGGGATCCTCGACTACGGCTTCCCGGTCCTCGCCGGCTTCACCGGCTCCGGCGCCGGCGCCACCCGCACCTACACCCTCGCCACGCCGACGGAGCCGAACGGCGCCAAGCCGGTCACCGCCCGCAACCAGGCGCTGCTCAGCTCGGCCGCCACCAACTTCACCCTCACCTCCGACGCCGCCGCACCCACCGGCGGCGCGCTCACGGTCAACGCCGTCGCCGGCTTCGCGGCGGCGGCACGCAGAGCTACGACAACGACGGCACCTTCACCATCGGTCTCCGCACCGACTACACCGACGCGATCTCCGGTCTCGCCTCCTCCACGCTGACGCGCGAGCAGGGCACGCTCAACGCCGACGCCTGCTCCGCCTACGGCGCGCCGACGACGCTCGTCGGCACCCCGGCCCAGAGCGGCCTCGCCACCGGCTGCTACCGCTACGTCCTCACCGGCACCGACAACGTCGGCAACGCCGTCTCGATCACGACGGTCGTCAAGGTCGACACGACCGCGCCGGCCGCCCCCGGCCTGGTGCTCGCCGACTCCAGCGCCGACGTGCACACCACCGGCACCACCGCCTTCTACCGCCCCGCCGGCACAGGCTCCTTCGACGTCACCGCCTCGCTCCACCGACGCGCCAGTCCGGGATCCTCGACTACAGCTTCCCGGTCCTCGCCGGCTTCACCGGCTCCGGCGCCGGCGCCACCCGCACCTACACGCTCGCCACCCCGACCGAGCCCAACGGCGCCAAGCCGGTCACCGCCCGCAACCAGGCGCTGCTCAGCTCGGCCGCCACCAACTTCACCCTCACCTCCGACGCCGCCGCGCCCGACCGGCGGCGCGCTGACGGTCAACACCGTCGCGGCGACCGGCGGCGGCACGCAGAGCTACGACGGCGACGGCACCTTCACGATCGGCACGCGCACCGACTACACCGGACGCGACCTCCGGCATCGCGACCTCGACGCTGACGCGCGAGCAGGGCACGCTCGACGCGCGACGCCTGCTCGGCCTACGGCGCCCCGACCACGCTCGTCGGCACCCCGGCCCAGAGCGGCCTCGCCACCGGCTGCTACCGCTACGTCCTCACCGGCACCGACAACGTCGGCAACACCGTCTCGATCACCACGATCGTCAAGGTCGACACGACCGCGCCGGCCGCCCCGGGCCTGGTGCTCGCCGACTCCAGCGCCGACGTCCACACCACCGGCACCACCGCCTTCTACCGCCCCGCCGGCAGCAGGCTCCTTCGACGTCACCGCCAGCTCGACCGACGCGCAGTCCGGGATCCTCGACTACAGCTTCCCGGCGCTTGCCGGCTTCACCGGCTCCGGCGCCGGCGCCACCCGCACCTACACACTCGCCACGCCGACCGAGCCGAACGGCGCCAAGCCGGTCACCGCCCGCAACCAGGCGCTGCTCAGCTCGAGCCGCCACGAACTTCACCCTCACCTCCGACTCGGCCGGTCCCGACCGGCGGCGCGCTGACGGTGAACGGCACGGTCGCAACGGGCGGCGGCTCCGCGAGCTACGACAACGACGGCACGTCACGATCGGTCTGCGCACCGACTACAGCGCCGACGGCGGCTCCGGCATCAACACGTCGACCCTCACGCGCGAGGACGGCACGCTCAACGCCGACGCCTGCTCGGCCTACGGCGCCCCCACCACCCTCGTCGGCACCCCCGCCCAGAGCGGCCTCGCCACCGGCTGCTACCGCTACACCCTCACCGGCACCGACAACGTCGGCAACGCCGTCACGATCACGACGGTCGTCAAGGTCGACACTCACCGATCCGACCGCGCCGTCCTCGTCGCTCGCCGACTCGAGCGCCGACGTCCACACCACCGGCACCACCGCCTTCTACCGCCCCGCCGGCACCGGCTCCTTCGACGTCACCGCCTCGCTCCACCGACGGCCAGTCCGGCATCGCCTCGACTACACCTTCCCCGACCCTCACCGGCTTCACCCTCTCCGGCACCGGCGGCGCGCGCACCTACACCCTCGCGACCCCGACCGAGCCCGACGGCGCCAAGACCGTCACCGCAACCAACAACGCCGGCCGCACCAACAACTCCACCTTCACCCTCACCGCCGACGCGGCGGCTCCCGCCGGCGGGGCCTTGACGGTGAACGGCGGCGTCGCGAGCGGCGGCGGTTCGCAGAGCTACGACAACGACGGCACCTTCACCATCGGCTCGCCGCACCGACTACACCGACGCGCTCTCCGGCATCGCGACCTCGACGCTGACGCGCGAGGACGGCACGCTCAGCGCCGACGCCTGCTCGGCCTACGGCGCCCCGAGCACGCTCGTCGGCACCCCGGCGCAGAACGGGCTCGCGACCGGCTGCTACCGCTACACCCTCACCGGCACCGATCAGGTCGGCAACGCCGTCTCGATCGCCACTGTCGTCAAGGTCGACACGAGCGCGCCCGCCGCGCCCGGCCTGGCGCTCGCCGACTCGAGCGCCGACGTCCACACCACCGGCACCACCGCCTTCTACCGGCCCGCCGGCAGCGGCTCCTTCGACGTCACCGCCAGCTCGAGCGATGCGCAGTCCGGGATCCTCGACTACCTCTTCCCCGACGCTCACCGGCTTCACGACTCCGGCTCCGGCGCGACGCGCACGTACACGCTCGCGACGCCGACGGAGCCGAACGGCGCCAAGACGGTCAACGCGCGCAACAACGCCCTGCTGACCGCGGGCTCGAACTTCACGCTCACCTCCGACGCGACCGGGCCGACCGGTGGCGCCCTGACCGTCAACGGCGCGGCGGCCAACGGCGGCGGCCGCAGAGCTACGACGGCGACGGCAGCTTCCCGATCGACGCCAGGACGAACTACAACGCCGACGCACTCTCCGGCTTCGCCACCTCCGTGCTCACCCGTGAGGACGGCACGCTCGCCGGCGACGCCTGCTCGAGCTACGGCGCGCCCGCGACGCTCGTCGGCACACCGGCGCAGAGCGGGCTCGCGACCGGCTGCTACCGCTACGTCCTCACCGGCACCGACAACGTCGGCAACACCATCGACGATCACCACCGTCGTCAAGGTCGACACGAGCGCGCCTGCCGCGCCCGGCGCTGCTCGCTCAACGACTCGAGCGCCGAGGTGCACACCACCGGCACCACCGCCTTCTACCGCCCGCCGGCAGCGGCTCCTTCGACGTCACCGCCAGCTCCACCGACGGCGCAGTCCGGCATCCTCACTACTCCTTCCCCGCGCTCGCCGGCTTCACCGGCTCCGGCGCCGGCGCACCCGCACCTACACGCTCGCGACGCCGACCGAGCCGGACGGCGAGCAAGCCGGTCACCGCCCGCAACAAGGCGCTGCCGCTCGAACGCTACGACTTCACGCTCACCGCCGACTCGACCGACCCGACCGGCGGCGCGTTCGACCGTCAACGGCGATCGCCGCGAGCCGCGGCGGCACCAGAGCTACGACGACGACGGCGCTTCACGATCGGCCTCCGCACCGACTACACGCCGACGCAGGCTCCGGCATCAACACCTCGACCCTGACGCGCGAGCACGGCACGCTCAACGCCGACGCCTGCTCGGCCTACGGCGCCCCCACCACCCTCGTCGGCACCCCCGCCCAGAACGGCCTCGCCACCGGCTGCTACCGCTACACGCTCACCGGCACCGACAACGTCGGCAACTGCGTCTCGCGTCACGACGGTCGTCAAGGTCGACCTCACCGATCCGACCGCCCCGAGCCTGTCGCTCGCCGAATCGAGCGCCGACGTCCACACCACCGGCACGACCGCCTTCTACCGCCCCGCCGGCGCCGGCTCCTTCGACGTCACCGCCAGCTCGACCGACGGCCAGTCCGGCATCGCCAGCTACTCCTTCCCCACCCTCGCCGGCTTCACCGCTCCGGCACGGGCGGCGACGAGGACCTACACGCTCGACACGCCCGACCGAGCCCGACGGCGCCAAGACGGTCACCGCACACCAACAACGCCGGCCGCACCAACAACTCCACCTTCACGCTCACCGCCGACTCGACGGCCCCGGCCGGCGGCTCGATCACGGCGAACGGCGGCGGCGCCTACGACACCGACGGCACCGTCGCGCTCGCGAAGATCGACTACGCCGACGGCGGCTCCGGCATCGCCTCGCAGACGTCTCACGCGCGCCACGGCGACGCTCGTCAACGACGCGTGCGGCAGCTTCGCCGGCACCGACCCGGTCACGATCCTCGCCGGCAACGACGCCGACACCCTGGGCACCGGCTGCTACCGCTACACGCTCGCCGCCACGGACAACGTCGGCAACCAGGACAGCACGCAGAGCACGATCGTGAAGGTCGACGTCGACCGCCCGACGGCCCCGACCGCTGACGCTCTCGAACGCGACCGGCAGCGCCCACTATCCGGGCAGCGGCTCGACGGTCTGGTTCCGCTCCGCCGCGGGCGCGCGGCGGCAGCTTCGACATCACCGCGAGCGCGACCGACGGTCAGACCGGCGTCGCCTCCTATTCCTTCCCGCCCTCGGCGCCGGCTGGTCGCAGTCCGGCACCGGCGCGACCCGCACCTACACCTACGCCGACGCGGCCGCCGAGCCGGGCGCGAAGAACGTCACGGCGACGAACGGCGCCGGCAGCGGCTCCGGCAACGGCATCTTCACCGTCTCCAACGACACGACCGGTCCCGACCGGCGGCTCGATCACCGCGAACGGCGGCGGCGCCTACGACGGCGACGGCACGGTCGCGCTCGCTCAGGCCGACTTCACGGACGCGGAGGCCGGCATCGCGGGGCACACGCTTGACGCGCGAGAGCGCGACGCTAGCGGCCGACTGCGTGTGGCAGCTTCTCCGGCAGCGACCCGGTCACGATCACCGCCGGCAACGACGCCGACACCCTCACCACCGGCTGCTACCGCTACACGCTCACCGCCACCGACAACGTCGGCAACCAGTCCAGCGTCCAGAGCGCGATCGTCAAGGTCGACACCTCCGCGCCGACCGCCCCGACCCTCGTCCTCTCCAATCTCTCCGCGAACGCGCACTACGCCGCCGGCACGCTCTACATCCGCCCGTCGGCAGGCAGGGACGTTCCGCGTCACGGCGACCTCGACCGACCCGCACACGGGCGTCGCGTCGTACGCGTTCGGCCCGCTGAACACGAACGGCGGCACCAACTTCAGCGGCTCGCAGACCGGCGACCACTTCGACTACACGTTCGACGGCACGACGACCGCGCCGAGCACCGGGCGCACCGTCACCGCTGTCCAACGCCGCCGGCGTCGTCTCGGGCAACGGCTCGTACCTGATCGTCGAGGACGGCGAACGGCCCGGCGACGACGCTGACGGATCCCGGCGCGAACCTGCGCGGCACGGTCGGCCTCACCGCAACGGCATCCGACCCGGACGCCGGTGTCGTCAGCGTCGCGTTCCAGCGCTCCCCGGCCGGCGCCGGCACCTGGACGACGATCTCCACCGACTCGACGCCGGGCGACGGCTTCTCCGCGAGCTTCGACACGACCGGCCCGGCCGACGGCCTCTACGACCTGCGCGCGCTCGCGACCGACGTCGTCGGCAACACGAGCACCGACGTCGGTCGCGAGCCGCCGCATCGACAACACGAACCCGACCGGCTCGGTCACCTCCCCCGCCGGCGGCGCGAACGTCAGCGGCTCGACCGCACTGGCGAGCAGCTCCGCCGATGCGGGGCTCGGGCGTCGACGACTGTCCAGTTCCAGCGCTCGCCCGCGGGCGCCGGCACCTGGACGAACCAGGCCTCGCCCGTGGGCGACCGACGGGCGTCTCCGACGGCCTCTACGACCTCCGCGTCGTGACGACCGACAACGCCGGCAACTCCTTCACCTCCGGCGCGATCACGGTGCGCGTCGACAACACCGATCCGACCGGCTCGATCACCGCGCCCGCGGACGGCGCCGATCGTCCGCGCCTCGATCGCGGTCACCTCGCAACTCGACCGACGCCGGCGGCTCCGGCGTCGGCACCGTCGCGTTCCAGCGCTCGCCGCTCGGGCTCGGCAGCTGGACGACGATCGACTCCGACGCGCTCGCGCCCTACTCGGTCGCGTTCGACACGACTGCAGTCGGCGACGGCCAGTACGACCTGCGCGCGGTCACGACCGACCTCGCCGGCAACTCGTTCACGTCCTCGCTCGTCACGGTCACGGTCGACAACGCCGCGCCGAACACGACGATCACGTCGCAGCCCGCCGACCCGACGAGCTCCGCGAGCGCCTCCTTCTCCTTCACCTCGACGCGAGGGCGGCTCGACCTTCGAGTGCCGCATCGACGGCGGCGCCTGGGGCGCCTGCTCGAGCCCGGAGAGCTACGGCTCGCTCGCCGACGGCTCCCACACCTTCGACGTCCGCGTCGACCGACGCGCGGGCAACCTCGACGCCTCGCCGGCCGACTACACCTGGCTCGTCGACGGCACGAACCCGACCGGCTCCGTCACCGCTCCGGCCGACGCCGCCAACGTCCGCGGCACGATCGGCCTGACGAGCAACTCCGCCGACGCCGGCGGCTCGGGCGTCGCGACCGTCCAGTTCCAGCGCTCCCCGATCGGCGCCGGCACCTGGACGAACCAGGCCGCGAGCTGGGACACGACCGCGCAGGCCGACGGCCAGTACGACCTCCGCGTCGTCACCACCGACAACGCCGGCAACACCTTCACCTCCGCGACGATCACCGTCCGCGTCGACAACACCAACCCGACCGGCTCCATCACCGCGCCGGCCGACGCCGCCAACGTCCGCAACACCGTCGCGCTGACCAGCAACTCCGCCGATGCCGGCTCCGGCCTCGACACCGTCCAGTTCCAGCGCTCCCCGATCGGCGCCGGCACCTGGACGAACCAGGCCGCGAGCTGGGACACGACCGCCCAGGCCGACGGCCAGTACGACCTCCGCGTCGTCACCACCGACAACGCCGGCAACTCCTTCACCTCCGCGACGATCACCGTCCGCGTCGACAACACCGACCCGACCGGCTCGGTCACGAACCCGGCCGACAACGCGCCGACGTCCGCGGCACGCGTCGCGCTCGCGAGCAGCTCCGCCGACGGCGGCTCCGGCGTCGCGACCGTCCAGTTCCAGCGCTCCCCGCGGGCGCCGGCACCTGGACGAACCAGGCCGCGAGCTGGAACACCACCGGCGTCTCGGACGGCCAGTACGACCTCCGCGTCGTCACCACCGACATCGCCGGCAACTCCTTCACCTCCGCTGCGATCACCGTGCGCGTCGACAACACCGACCCGACCGGCTCCGATCACCGCGCCCGCCGACGGAGCCAACGTCCGCAGCACGATCGGCCTGACGAGCAACTCCGCCGACGCAGGCGGCTCCGGCGTCGCGACCGTCCAGTTCCAGCGCTCCCCCGCCGGCGCCGGCACCTGGACGAACCAGGCCGCGAGCTGGAACACGACCGGCGTCTCGGACGGCCAGTACGACCTCCGCGTCGTGACCACCGACAACGCCGGCAACTCCTTCACCTCGGCCGACGATCACCGTGCGCGTCGACAACACGAACCCGACCGGCTCGGTCACCGCTCCCGCCGACGCGGCCAACGTCCGCGGCACCGTCGCGCCTGACGAGCAGCTCCGCCGACGCGCGGCTCGGGCGTCGCGACCGTCCAGTTCCAGCGCTCCCCGATCGCCGCCGGCATCTGGACGAACCAGGCCGCGAGCTGGGACACGACGGCGCAGGCCGACGGCCAGTACGACCTGCGCGTCATCACCACCGACATTGCCGGCAACTCGTTCACCTCGGCGACGATCACCGTCCGCGTCGACAACACGGCGCCGACGGCGACGATGGACAACCCGGGCGCGGACCTCTCCGGCACCGTCACCCTCACCTCGACGACGAACGACGGCGGCTCCGGCCTCGCCTCGATCACCGTACCAGCTCTCGCCGGCGAACGCGAACACGTGGACGAACCAGGCCGCCAGCTGGAACACGACCGGCAGCGCCGACGGGCTCTACGACCTGCGCGTGATCGCGGTCGACAACGCCGGCAACTCCACCACCTCCGCCGCTCGTCGAGGACCGCCGCGTCGACAACGACGCGCCCGCGATCGACATCACCGCGCCGGTCGGGATCGTCAACGCCTCCGCCGCGGATCCCTTCACGGTCACCGCTTCCAGCCCCGACGCCGACCTGACCCAGGTCGAGTTCTTCGAGTGCCCGACGCCCGCCTGCGGCACGCAGACCTCGATCGGCGTCGACACGACCGCCCCCTACTCGGTCTCGCGCGCGATCCCGGCCGACGGCTCCTGGACGCTCAAGGTCGTCGCCACCGACAACGCCCTCGAACACGACGAGCGACGTCGAGACCGTCACGGTCGACCGCACGCGCCCGCAGACCACGGTCGACTCGAACCCGGCCGCGATCACCAACCAGACCGGCGCGACCTTCACCTTCAGCTCGAACGACGGCGGCGCGACCTTCGAGATGCGCCTCGACGGCGGCGCCTGGATCCCCAGCACCAGCCCCAAGCTCTACAGCGGCCTCGGCGACGGCCCCCACACCTTCGACGTGCGCGCCACCGACGCCGCCGGCAACGTCGACCTCTCCCCCGCCTCGTTCGCCTGGACGGTCGACACGATCGGCGCCGAACACGACGATCACCGGCAACCCGTCCAACCCGACGAACGCGACCGGCGCCACCTTCTCGTTCACCTCCAGCGAGGGCTCGCTCGACCTTCGAGTGCCGGCTCGACGGCGGCGCCTGGAGCTCGTGCACGACGCCGAGCTTCTACGGCTCTCTCGCCGAGGGCTCCCACACCTTCGACGTGCGCGCCGACCGACGCCGCGTCGAACACGGACGCGACGCCCGCGACCTTCATCTGGTCGATCGACTTCACGAGCCCGACCGGATCGATCACCTCGCCTGCCGACGGCGCGCTCGTCCGGGCGCACGATCCTGCTCGCAAGCAACTCGGCCGACGGCGGCTCAGGCGTCGCGTCGGTCGTCTTCGAGCGCTCGCCCGCCGGCGCAGGCACCTGGACTGCGACGCCGACGAGCTGGGACACGACGCTCGTCGCCGACGGGGACTACGACCTGCGCGTCGTGACCTCCGATGTCGCCGGGCAACGTCACGGTGTCGGCCACGATCACCGTCACGGTCGACAACACGCCTCCGAACACGAGCATCACGTCCCAGCCGGCCGACCCGACGAACGCCACGGGCGCGTCGTTCTCCTTCTCGTCCGAGGCTGGCGCGTCGTTCGAGGTTCGCCTCGACGGCGGCGCCTGGAGCCCGAGCGCCAGCCCGACGAGCTACAGCGGCCTCGCGGAGGGCTCGCACACCTTCGAGGTGCGTGCCACCGATCTCGCCGGCAACGTCGACGCAACTCCGGCCGCCTTCACCTGGACGGTCGACACGACGGCACCGAACACGAACATCACCTCGCAGCCCTCCGACCCGACGAACTCGACCGGCGCGTCCTTCGCGTTCACCTCGACCGAGGTCGGCTCGACCTTCGAGGTTCGCCTCGACGGCGGCGCCTGGAGCTCCGAGCGCGAGCCCGACGGCCTACAGCGGCCTGAGCGAGGGCTCGCACACCTTCCAGGTGCGCGCGACCGACGCGGCCGGCAACCAGGACGCCACGCAGGCGAGCTACACCTGGACCGTCGACACGACGGCGCCGAACTCGTCCTTCGCGTCGACCCCGGCCGACCCGAGCAGCGACACGACGCCGACGTTCGGCTTCGCGTCGACCGAGGCGCCCGCGACCTACGAGGTCAACCTCGACGGCGGCGGCTGGGTTGCGCGCCTCGACGCCCCTGACGATCTCCCCCGCTCTCTCCGACGGCTCGCACACGCTGCAGCTGCGCGCGAGCGACATCGTCGGCAACCAGGACGCCACCGCCCGCTGCCTACACCTGGCTCGTCGACGGCACGAACCCGACGGGCTCCGTGACGGCGCCGGCCGACGGAGCCGACATCGCCGGCACGGTCGCGCTGACGAGCAACTCGGCCGACGCAGGCAGCGGCGTCGCGACCGTCACGTTCCAGAGCTCCCCGGCGGGCGCGAACACCTGGACGAACCAGGCAGCGAGCTGGAACACGACCGTCGAGCTGGACGGGGACTACGACCTCCGCGTCGTGACGACCGACAACGCCGGCAACTCCTTCACCTCGGCCACGATCACGGTCACGGTCGACAACACCGCTCCCGACGCTCTCGGTCAACGTGGCGAACCCGGTCAACGCGGCGACGGCCGATCCGACACCGCTGGTCGCGATCGCGACGGACGCGGGTAGCGGCATCGCCGACGTCAGCTTCGAGCAGTGCACCGTCGCGAACGACGACTCGTGCGCGGTGGACACCTGGACGTCACTCGGCGTCGACACCACCTCCCCGTACGGCGTCTCCTGGACGATCCCGGCCGACGGGACGCGGCTCCTCCGCGTCCGCGCCACCGACAATGCCGGCCGTCAGACGACCGAGCTCGTCCTGACGACGGTCGACCGGACGCGCCCGACCGGCTCGGTGACCGTCCCGGTTGCCGGCGCGAACCTGAGCGGCACCAGCGTCGCGCTGAGCGCGATCGCCTCGGACACCGCGCCGGGGTCGGTCAACACCGTCACCTTCCAGCGCTCGCCCGCAGGCGCGGGCACGCTGGACCGACGTCTCGACCGATTCCGTCGGCGCCGTACAGCGCCACGCTCGACACCAGCGCCCTCGGCGACGGCCTCTACGACCTCCGCGTCTTCACGACCGACGCCGCCGGAAACGCCGAGACGACGCCTGCCACGGTGCAGGTCCGGGTCGACAACACGCTCCCGACGGGCAGCGTCACGTTCCCGGCCGACGCAGCCGCCATCCGCGGCACGGTCGCGCTGACGAGCAACTCCGCCGACGCCGGCGGCTCGGGCGTCGACACCGTCCAGTTCCAGCGCTCGCCCGATCGGCGCCGGCACCTGGACGAACCAGGCCGCGAGCTGGGACACCACGGCGCAGACCGACGGCCAGTACGACCTCCGCGTCGTGACGACCGACAACGCCGGCAACACCTTCACCTCCGCGGCGATCACGGTTCGCGTCGACAACACGAATCCGTCCGGATCGGTCACCGCCCCGGCCGCCAGCGCGAATCTCCGCGACACGGTCGCGCTGACGAGCAACTCGGCCGACGCGGCTCGGGCGTCGCGACCGTCCAGTTCCAGCGCTCGCCGATCGGCGCCGGCACCTGGACGAACCAGGCCGCCAGCTGGGACACGAACGGCGTCGGCGACGGCCAGTACGACCTCCGCGTCGTCACGACCGACAACGCCGGCAACACCTTCACTTCCGCGACGATCACCGTGCGCGTCGACAACACCCTCCCGACCGGCTCGGTCACCGCGCCTGCCAACGGCGCCGAGATCGGCGTGCCGCCGGTCTCGCTCACGAGCAACTCCGCCGATGCCGGCTCGGGCCTCGACACCGTCGTCTTCCAGCGCTCCCCGGCCGGGCGCCGGAACCTGGACGGCAACGCCGTCCACGTGGAACACCGCCTCAGGCGCGGACGCCGTCGCCGACGGCCAGTACGACCTGCGCGTCGTCACGACCGACCTCGCCGGCAACGCCTTCACCTCCCCGGCCGTCACCGTTCTCGTCGACCACACGGCGCCGACCACCTCAGCCCTCCTCGCTCCGGGCAGCCCGAGCAACGCGCCCGTCACGGTCAGCTTCTCCGCCGGCCGACGGCACCGGCTCCGGCGTCGCCAACGACGTCGTACAGCGTCGACGGCGGCCCGCTGCTCCAGGGCACCTCGGTCGTGATCCCGGCGCCGGGCGACCACTCGAACGACGGCGACCACGCGTCGCGTTCTTCTCGACGGACGACGTCGGCAACGTCGAGGCGCCGGCCAACACGGTCAACGTCGTCATCGACACCACCGCGCCGAGCGGCTCGGGCGGCGACCCCGGTGACTACCTGCGCGGGATCGCGAACCTCAGCTACTCGACCGGCGCCGGCGACGTCAGCTCCGTTCAGTTCCAGTTCTCCCCGGCGGGCGCCGACAGCTGGGCGAACATCGGCGCAGCCGACATCTCTCCGCCGTACGAGGCCTCGTGGAGCACGACGCTCGTCGCCGACGGCGAGTACGACCTCCGCGCGGTCGTCACCGACACCACCGGCAACGTCGCGAACGAGCTCCTGCCCGGCCTGCCGAAGACGGTCGACAACACCGCCGGCCAGCGGATCGATCACCTCACCCGCCGCGGCCTCGTACGTCGCCGGAACCGTCACCGTCGACTGCGAGCGCGTCCGACGGGCCCGTCCCGCCGGCCTCGGGCGTCTCGGCCGTCCGCTTCGAGATCAAGCCGAGCGGCGCCGGCGCCTTCACCGTCTTCGGCACGCAGACGGCGCCGACCGCCGGCTCGACCTACAGCCAGTCGCTCGCGACCGGCGCGCTCGCCGACGGGCCCGCAGACCTCCAGGTCGTCGTCACCGACGTCGCCGGCAACGAGACGACGTCCGCGACGCACACGATCAACATCGACAACCTCGCCCCCACCGTGACGCTCGACGACCCGGGCGCCGCGGTCGGCTCGAGCGTCGGCCTCACCGCCACCGTCGTCGCCCGACACCACCGACGTCACGTTCCGCTATCGCGCGGTCGGGAGCGGCGGCGCCGGCACGCTGATCGCGTCCGACGGCACCGCACCGTTCGCCGTCACCTGGACGACCGCACCCGCAGCTGAGACGCAGTGGGAGCTGATCGCGGTCGCCACCGACGCCGGCGGCAACGTGACGACGAGCGCACCGCGGGTCGTCCTGGTCGACCGGACGCAGCCGACCGGCAGCGTCACGGCACCCGCCAACGGCGACACCACCGGTGGCCCGACGGTCGCCATCGCCGCGAACGCCGCGGATCTCTCGGGCTCCGGCGTCACGTCCGTCGTCTGGGAGGTCATGGAGTTCGGCTCGGCCGTCTTCACCCCGGTCGCGACCGACACCTCCGCGCCCTACTCGACCACCTGGAACTCGACGAGCTCGCCGGACGGCGCAACCTCCATCCGTGCCGTGATCACCGACGCGGCCGGCAACACGCCGCACCACCACCGCCGTGTCGTTCTCGCTCGACTCGACCGGCCCGAGCGTCTCGCTCGCCGATCCGGGCGCCATCGTCGGCGGGACGATCTCGCTGAGCGCGACCACCGGCGGCGGCGCTGCGCGCGTCGTCTTCTCCGTCTCCCCGGCCGGCAGCCGGCACCTGGACGCGAGATTGCGAACGACACGAGCGCCCCGTTCGGCGACTCCGTTCGACACGGCGACCCTTCCCGACGCCCTCTACGACCTCCGCGCCGTCGGCTTCGACGCGCTCGACAACGCCTCCGCGCCGGCGCTGCGCACGAACGTGCGCTACGACAACACGGCGCCGACCCTCGTCTCGTCGGTGCCCGCCGACGGCACGGTCTCAACGTCGGCCAACCAGATCGTGCTGACCGCGAACGAGCCGGTGACCGCGCCGGGCGCGCTGCTCAACGGTGTCGCCGCTCCCGCACCCACGATCTCGGGCTCGACGCTCACGTTCGCGACCGGTTCGCTCCCGGACGGCATCCACGTCCTTTCGGGCGAGCTCGAGGATGCCAGCGGCACTCGCTCGCAGTTCCGCGTCGCCGTCTCGATCCAGAACATTCCGACGTCCGATCCGCCGCCCGTGGAGCGCAGCATCACCGCCGGCGGCGACTTCACGGTGACGCTCCCCGGCGGTCTCATCACGGTCAAGATGCCGGCGGGCGCGTGGCCGACGCCCCCCACTCCGCAGGACTACATCCTCGTTCTTCGTGTCGACGCCGGTCCGGCAGGGCCCAGGCTTCGCGCCGGGCAGCCAGATCGTCGAAGTGACCGCACGCTGGGCGCTCGCGGGCACCTTCGTGACCCAGTTCAACGCGCCGATCGAGATCATCTTGGCCGAACCCGGCCGGCGTGCCGGTGATCCCCGCGTGGTCGCAGATCGGCCCAGCCCCCGCAGATGTCTGGAACAACATGGGCCGCCTGCCGGGCTCGACCCTGCCGGCCCCTCAGCCCGATGGCTTCCATGGCAACAGCGCTGTCGTGAACGTGCTGACCCACCACCTCACCTTCTTCGGCCTGAAGATCGACGACGGTCCGCCGACGCCTCCGCGCCACATCGCCGGCGTCGTGCGCGGCCGACGGCCTCACGCTCCGCTGGATCCCCGGCAAGGACGCGAGCGGCCAGCTCGGCAACGTGATCCTCTACGTCAACGGCGAGCCGTACCGCACCTTCGGGCACGCGCCAGTTCGAGACGAAGATGGGACCGTTCACGCCCGGCGACAGCCGCGTCTTCTCGCTCGTGCAGCTCGACGCGGCCGGAAACCGGAGCCAGCACGGCGAGGAGCTCCGCGCCGTCCCACCGCTCGTCGGCCAGAGTCTCGACCAGGCGGTGGCCGCGCTCGCCGCCGCCGGCTTCGAGCTCGGCACCGTGCGCGAACAGCCGGTCGCGGCGGTTGCGCCCGGCACCGTCGTCGGCCCCACGGCACCCCGGCACGCAGCCCTGTCGAGCAAGATCGATCTGGTCGTCTCCAGCGCATTCGTCGCGCCGCAGACGCAGCTCGTCTTCTCGGTCGCCGCCTCGAAGACGCTCACGCTGAAGAAGCAGACGACGATCGCCGCTCGGGTCAACGTCTCCAAGCCTGCGACGCTGACCGCGATGCTCTCGACGGCGGGGAAGAAGCGGCTCTACACCTGGAAGGTGCGACGCCTCAAGGCGGGTGCCAACATCGTGAAGCTGACCCTGCCGAAGCAGATTCGCCGGCCCGGCACGTACACGCTGACCTGGATCGCGCGCTCCGGCACCGAGACGGTCAGCCGCACGATCAAGGTGAAGCTCGTCGGCAAGAAGATCGCGCAGATCAAGGCAAGTCGCGGCGAGATCGAGGTCGTTCTCGCCGGCGAGGGGCACCCGAAGAACGTCGTCCAGTCGTCGCTCGCGGGCAGCCGCGCACGCATCGTCGCGCAGGCCGGCCTCGACCAGACCTTCGCCCTCGCGGCGTCCAACGCGCGCGACGTCAAGATCGTCGTCGTCGACGTGGACGTCCACGGAGTCGGCTTCGTCAAGGATCTTCGTACGGTCTTCCCCGCGATCCGCGTTATCGCCATCGCGAGCCAGCCGGCCGACCGCGTCCGCGCGCTCCGCGCGGGTGCCGTCAAGGCGCTGCCGCGCAACACGACGTCGCCTCAGCTCGCCAAGGTGATCGCCGCGATCTCGTCGCGTTAGACCAGGGCCTGCGCGGCGAAGACCGCGCCGACGAGCACCAGGACGGCGCCGAGCGCGATCCGAAGCACGTTCTCGTCCATCCTTCCCGTCGCTCGGGCGCCGAACCAGCCGCCCGGTATCGCACCGGCCAGCCCGGCGAGCAGTATCGACCAGTCGACGCCGAGCGAGCCCGCATGCGCAGCGAAGCCGGCGAGGCCGAGGAGAAAGCCGACAACGAGGTTGGTTCCCGCGGCTCGCTTGACGTCCATCCCGACGAGGCGCACCAGCGTCGGCATCCGGAGTGTTCCGAGGATGACGCCGACCGCTCCGCCGAGAGCGCCGATGCCGAAGCCGCCGGCGACTGCCGGCCAGAGCCGGAGATGCTCGCGCGTCATGGCGCGGACGGGCCGGAAGGCCAGATCGACGCCGGACCAGAAGAGGACGGCTGCGATCGCGGCGTAGAGCAGGTTCTCGGAAACGTCGTCGGCGACCAGCGCCCCGACGACCGCACCGACGATCGACGGCGGCGCCATCCACGCGACGAGGCGCCAGTCGACCCGCCGCTCGCGCGCATGGCTCACGGCGCCCGGACTGCCGCCGCAGCGGCGGAGATTGCGATGTTCGTCCCCGCCGCCGCGAGCGGGTTGCCACTGATCGCAACGATGAGCGGCAGCCGAAGCGTCCCGAGCACGAGACCGAGCATCGAGCCTACGTAGCCGGCGACGAACGAGCCGGCGAACGCTAGCGCGAGCTCCCAGGCTTCCACAAAGGCTCGTCGCGGCCGGCGTTCGCCAGTCGGGCGAGGATGAAGAGCAGGTCGGAGAGCCGGTTCAGGTAGACGAGCACCTGCGGGTTCAGCTCCAGCTCCTGGGAGCCCAGCAGGACGTCGCGCTCCGCCCGGCGACAGATCGTCCGCGCAACGTGAAGCCTCGCAGCGGCCTCCGTCCCACCGGGCAGGATGAAGCTCTTGAGCTCGGGCAAGTCGCCGTTGAACGCGTCGCAGAGCTCCTCGAGCCGCTCGATCATCCCGTGCTCGACGCGCAGGCGGTCGGTCACCCCCCACGGCACCGACAGGTCCGCGCCGACGTCGAAGAGCTCGTTCTGTACGAGCTCGAGCGTGTCGCGGACCGCTTCGGGCACGTCACCCGCCAGCACGACGCCGATCGCTGAATTGAGCTCGTCGACCGTGCCGAAAGCACCGATCCGGCAGTCGAGCTTCGAGACGCGCGATCCGTCGCCGAGCGACGTCTCGCCCGCGTCGCCGCCGCGCGTGTAGATCCGCGTCAGCCGCACCGGCTCGTCACGGCTTCTCATGCCGTGGGCGCCGGTTCGCGCTGCAGCTCGAGGATGCTCCGCGCAATCACGAGGCGCTGGATCTCGCTCGTTCCCTCGTAGATCTCCGTGATCTTCGCGTCGCGGTAGTAGCGCTCGACGGGAAACTCCTTCGTGTAGCCGTAGCCGCCGAGGATCTGGATCGCCTCACCTGTCTGGCGGCGGGCCATCTCCGACGCGAAGAGCTTCGCCTTCGCGCCCGCCTCGGTATGCGGCTCTCCCTGCTCCTTGAGCCAGGCGGCCCGGTAGACGAGCAGCCGCGCGGCGTCGATCTCGGTCGACATGTCGGCGAGCTTCCACTGGATCGCCTGGTGCTCCGCGATCCGCTTCCCGAACGTGCGGCGCTCCTTGGCGTACTCGCGGGCCACGTCATAGGCGGCCTGCGCGATCCCGAGCGCCTGCGCCCCGATTCCGATCCGGCCGCCGTCCAGCGTCGACATCGCGACCGCAAAGCCGCGTCCTTCCTCGTGCAGCAACCGGTCGCGCCCGACGCGCGAGCCCTCCAGCACCAGATCCGCGGTCGAGGAGGAGTTGAGCCCAAGCTTCTCCTCCTCCCTCGTCACGCGAACGTGCTCGGCATCGAGCAGGAACGCGGAGACGCCGCGCGCTCCCTCGATCTCGGGCTCGCTCCGGGCGAAGGTGAGGAACGTGCCGGCATAGCTGCCGTTCGTGATCCATTGCTTGGCGCCGGTGATCGTCCAGCCGTCGCCGTCCGCATCGGCCCGCGTGCGCAGCGCGCCCGCGTCGGAGCCGGCCTCGGGCTCGGTCAGCGCAAAGGCGCCGATCTTCTCGCCGCTCGCAAGCGGGGGTACGAAGCGCTCGCGCTGCTCCTCGGTGCCGAACGTGAGGATCGGCAGCGTGCAGGCGCTCGTGTGCACGGCGACCGTCACTCCGACACCGGCATCGGCGCGCGAGAGCTCCTCGAGGACGAGGATGTAGGAGAGGAAGTCGGCGCCGGCGCCGCCGAGCTCCTCCGGCACGCAGACGCCCATCAGCCCGAGTTCCGCGAGCTTCACGTACAGCTCTGCGGGGAAGCTGTGCTCTCGGTCCCAGGTGGCCGCATTCGGCTCGATCTCGGCCTGCGCGACCTCGCGCGCCAGCGCCTGGATCTCTCGCTGGTCGGCCGAGAGCTGGAAGTCCATCGGACGGGATGCTACGTGCTAATCAGCGTTCAACCAGGCGAGGACCGCGAGCACGCGACGATGGTGATCGTCGTTGGGCGGGATGCGAAGCTTCTGGAGGATTCTGCCGACGTGCTTCTCGACCGCACGGTCGGTGACCACGAGCTCGCGCGCAATCGACGCGTTCGAGTGCCCCTCGGCCACGAGCTGCATCACCTCCCGCTCACGCTCCGTCAGCTCGTCGATCGAGCGATGCCTGACGAGCAGCTGCCGGACGACCTCGGGGTCGAAGACGGCGCCGCCGGCCGCAACCCGCCGAAGCGCATCGACGAACTCGCGTACGTCTGCGACCCGGTCCTTGAGCAGGTAGCCGATCCCCTCGGCGCGGTCGTTCAGGAGGTCGCGTGCGTACCGCTCCTCGACGTACTGGGACAGGACGAGGACTGGGGCGCCGGGCCGCGCGCGTCGGAGCTCGACCGCGCCTCGAATGCCCTCGTCGGTGAACGTCGGCGGCAGCCGGACGTCGACGACCGCGACATCGGGCTGCTCGCGCTCGTAGGCCTCGAGGAGCTCCGGCACCGTGGTGACCGCCGCCACAACCTCGATCTCGTGGTCGCCGAGCAGGCGCGTGAGTGCGTCGCGGAGGAGGCCCGAGTCCTCCGCCAGCACTACGCGCACGGGATCACGGCCTTCACGATCGTCGGCCCGCCGGCAGGGCTGTCGACGACGAGTACGCCGCCGAGCGCCGCAACGCGCTCGCGGAGACCGGCGAGACCCGACCCGGCGGTGGCGATCGCGCCGCCGGTGCCGTCATCACGGACCTCGATGACGACAGAGTCGCCCTGTCGTCCGACGTCGACCGCGATCCGCGTGGCGCGGGCGTGGCGGGCGGCGTTCGCGAGCGCCTCCGAGACGACGAAGTAGGCCGCGGCCTCGACCTCGACCGGCACCGGCTCCTGGAGCCGCACGGAGAGGTCGACCGGCACGGGTACGCGCGCGGCGAGAGACGAGAGAGCCGGGTCGAGCCCTCGGTCGGCGAGGATCGCCGGGTGGATCCCGCGCGCCAGGTCGCGAACCTCGCTGAGCGCGATCTTCGCCTCTTCGTGTGCGGCACGGACGAGCTCGGTGGCCTCGGCAGTGTCGGCGCCTCCCTCGAGCCGCTCACGCGCGCGGCCGAGATCGACGGCCAGCCCGACCAGTCGCGCCTGCGCTCCGTCGTGGAGGTCGCGCTCGATACGGCGACGGTGCGTCGCGTCGGCCGCGACGGCCGACGTGCGTCCGGCCTCAGAGCGAGCGGCCGAACGCTCGAGCTCCCCCCGCGTCGGCCCGAGAAGTGCGCGAAGCAACATGACATGCAGGCGGACGAGGCCGTGCACGACCCAGGGAGCCGCCAGCAGTGCGGCCACGCCGACGAGGAACGTGCCGGCGAACTCGAGTGGGTGATCGAAGGAATTGCCATTCCAGAGGAAGTCGTCGTCGGGGACTGCCCAGTACCAGAGCGGCGCCGTCACGCCGGTGAGCGCGACCGACCAGGACGTCACCGCTGCGACGAAGAGGACGATTCCGGCCGGCAGCAGGAGCAGGAGATAGAGGACTTCCCGCCAGACGGCTACCTCGGAGACAAGTGCCCAGAAGCGCCGCCACCACGGCTCCGGTCCCCGGAGTCCCGGCCGGGCGGCCGCCGCGGGCAAGGACTCGCCGAGCGCCAACTCCACCCACCGGCGCTCCAGTGCACCGGCGAGGCGGACGAGCCCGAGGGTGAGCAGCAGCAGAGGCAGGCCCACGATCGTGATCGCGAGGCCGGCGCTGAGCGCGAGCATCGTCACGACGACCGAGAACCAGAGGACGCCCAGCGGCAACGATGCGAGCGCGTACACCGTCTCTCGCGCCGTCCGGAGCCAGAATGCCGTCGTCAGCAGCGTGCGGAGCTCCATGCCTCGACTGTACGGTCCTCGGCACGCTGCCGCTATGGCGGGGGCAGGCCTCTTGGAGTGGTGCTCGCCCTACCGGCTTAAGCCTCAGGCGGCGGCGAGGAACTCTCTGCGGATCTCGTGCAGCACGTGCTCGCGGTCGCAGAACGCGTCGACCACCTGCGGGTCGAACTGCCTTCCCCTCTGCGCGAGGATCTCCCGGCGGGAGTCGCGCCAGCTGCGCGCATCGCGATACGGCCTGTGGTTCGTGATCGCATCGATCGCGTCCGCGACGGCGAAGATCCGTGCCCCGATCGGGATCTCTTCACCGACGAGCCCGTCCGGATAGCCGTTCCCGTCCCAGCGCTCGTGGTGTGACCGAACGATCTCGACTCCCGCCTCCTGGAGGAAGGCGACGCCGCTGATCATCTGCGCGCCGAGGAGGGTGTGCGCCTTCATCACGCGCCACTCGGCCTCGTTGAGGCTGCTCGGCTTCAAGAGGATCTGGTCGGGGACACCGATCTTGCCGATGTCGTGGAGGAGAAAGCCGTACTCGAGCGCGGGCTCGGTAGCGAGGGCTGGATCGATTGCGGCTGCGAGCTCCAACGCGTAGCGCTGCACGCGCTGCGAATGCTGGCGCGTGCCGGTGTCCTTCGTCCCCAACGCGCTCGCCAGAGCCGAGACCGTTTCCTTGTACGCACTCTCGAGCAATCCACGCTGCGCGCGCTCGATCTCGACGAGGTGGCGAAGGTCGCGAGCGTACAGAACCAGCTGCTCCTCGCCGGAGCGCCCGTTGGAGCGCCTCATCGGCGCGCCCGCGGCAGTCCCCGCCAGCCTCTCGACGACGCCGAGCAGCTCGAGCGGCCGGAAGGGCTTCAGAAGCAGTGCATCCGCGCCGGCCGCGCCGGCCACGTCCTCGACATCGTCCATCCCGGTCAGCAGGACGATGCGGATCGCGCTCGTGTCGGGGCTTTCCTTCAGCTCACGGCAGAAGGCGAGACCGTCCATGCCGGGCATCCCGACGTCGAGCACGATCACGTCCGGTCGCTGGGCAGAGATTCGCTGTTCGGCCTCGGCCGCGCTTCCCGCCTCGTCCACGTCCACCTCGACGTCTTCGAACGTCGTGCGGAGCAGGGCGCGGAATCCCGAATCGTCGTCTACCAGCAACAGTCGCATCGTTCCCCCCGGATCGAATGCTTTTCAAACGCTGTATCGGCAACTAGGTCCGATGCTTTAGGGGGACCTACCCCGTTTGGGCGAACGTTGAGACGTATCGTGTGCGCCGTGCTCGGCCGCCTGCGCGCTTCCGCCATCTCCCGCGTTCAGCGAGCGGCCTTGTTGGCGGTTGCCGCCGAGCAGCACCGCGTGCCCCCGGATCTTGCCGGCACGGTCGAGGTCGAGACAACGTTCGCGCGGCTGCTGCTCGACGAGCACGACGAATGGATCACGCCGACGCTGCAGGCGACGCAAGGGTGGGAGCCGGGCCAGACGGCGCTCCTCGGCGAGCGGATCACGCCCGCCATGACGGTCGTCGATGCCGGCGCGCACGTCGGGTACTTCACCTGCCAGGCGGCTCGGCTCGTCGGACCGCGCGGACTCGTCCTCGCCTTTGAGCCGGCTCCGCGGAACTATGAACTGCTGACCGCGAACGTGTGGCGAAACGGGTTCACGAACGTCGTCTGCTTCCCGTGGGCGCTCGGCGAGGCAGCGGGGTTCGCTGCGCTTCAGCTGTCGGCGACCAACACCGGTGACCACCGCCTCCACGGGAGCTCGGGCCAGACCGTAACCGTCCGCGTCGCAGCGCTCGACGAGGTGCTCGCGATCCGCGGACCGGTCCACGTCGTCAAGCTCGACGTCCAGGGATCGGAGCGCGCGGCGGTCCGCGGGATGGAACAACTGCTTGCCGCGTCGCCGTCCGTCCTCGTCGTCGCTGAGCTCTCACCCGCCGATGCCCGCGCGGCGGGCACCGAGCCACGGGAGCTCCTCACGTACTACCGGTCGCTGGGCTTCCAGATCCGCGTGCAGCTCCCTGACGAGAAGGGGCTGCTGGAGCTTTCGGACGAGGAAACCCTGGCCCGGGCGGAGGAGCTCGAGCACGTCAATCTCGTGCTGGAGCGGCCCTAATAGGTGTAGAAGCCCCGGCCCGACTTGCGGCCGAGCCGGCCGGCCTGGACGTACTGGCGCAACAACGGGCAGGGCGCGTACTTCGGGTTGCCGAGGCCTTCGTGCAGCACGTCCATGATCGCGACGCACGTGTCCAGCCCGATCAGGTCGGCGAGCGCCAGCGGCCCCAGCGGGTGCGCGAAGCCGAGCTTCGCGATCGTGTCGATCGCCTCCGGTTCCGCGACGCCTTCCAACAAGGCGTACGCCGCCTCGTTGATGAACGGCATCAGGATCCGGTTCGAGACGAAGCCGGGGAAGTCGTTTGCCTGCGCCGGCACCTTCCCGAGGTCCTCGGCGAGCTTCGTGATCGCCGCAGCCGTCTCGTCGGAGGTCTGGACTGCGCGGATCACCTCCACGAGCTTCAGCACCGGCACGGGATTGAAGAAGTGCATCCCGATCACGCGCTCCGGCCGGCCGGTGACAGCCGCCAGCGACGTGATCGGGATCGACGAGGTGTTGGAGGCGAGGATCGCGCCGTCCGGGAGGATCTCGTCTGCGCTCCGGAAGATGTCCTCCTTCACGGCTGCGGCCTCGACGACCGCCTCGATCATCAGGTCGGCGGACACGAGCTCGTCGACCGGGACGACCCGGGCGAGCACGTCGTCGGGGTCGGACCCGCCCTTCTCGGCCAGCTTCTCGAGGCTCTTCCGCATCGCCGCCAGGCCGCGCTCCATCGCGCCGGGAAAGGCGTCGTGGAGCGAGACGCGCCGGCCCGAGCCGGCCACGACCTGCGCGATCCCGCCACCCATCTGGCCCGCGCCGACAACGAGGACATGCTCGAAGTCCATCGCGCGAGAGGCTAACGTCAGCGCGTGGTGACCGTACGCTCAGCCGTCCCGCATGACGCGGATGCGATCGGTCGGGTACAGGTCGAGACCTGGCGCGTCGCCTATCGCGGGCTGATGCCCGAAGAGGCGATCGCGGGCTTCGACATCGAGAGTCGCCAGCGGCTGTGGCGCGAAGGGCTTGGGCGCGTTCCGAGGCCGGGTAGCGCCACGTTCGTCGCCGAGCTCGACGGTGAGGTCGTCGGCTTCGCCAGCGTCGGCCGGTCGCGCGACGAGGAGGCGGACAACGAGGGCGAGCTGTACGCGATCTACCTCCATCCGTCCCGCTGGGACCAGGGCATCGGCCGTGCACTCCTCGAGCGGGCCGAGGAATCGATGCGCGCGTACGGCTTCGAGCGGGCGGTGTTGTGGGTGATGGAGGGAAACGAGCGCGGCGAGCGCTTCTACCGTGCTGCGGGCTGGGAGCGCGACGGCCGCAAGGTCGACACGTTCCAGGGAGCCGAGGTCGCGGAGCTCCGTTACCGCAAGGCTCTGTAGCTCCGCAGCTTCCGAACGAGGAAGAACGTGCCCGCACCGAGCACCAGCACGCCGACCACGATCCCGCCCCAGTTGATCGGCGGCGTGCTGTTGTCATCGATCTCGGTGAGCGCGAGGAACGCTGACGGATCGACCTGGGAGCAGAGGCTCGACTGCCACTTCCCGCCTTCGCGAGTGAGCAGCAGCCCGATTCGCTGGTCGACCTGGAGCTCCAGTCCACACGCCGCGCCGTTGGCCGCGCTCACCACTTCGACCCGGTTCTCGATGTCGCCCTTGTAGACCTGCTCGACGCGGAAGAGGTAGACCGCCGTCTGGCGTTCAACGCGGCGCTCGAGCACCGTGCCGATGAAGGCGCCGTCGGCGCGCGGCAGATCGCGGATGAGATCGACGCGCAGGCAGCTGCAGGAGAACGCGTCGGCCGCGAGCGCGAGAGACAACGCTGCGACGACGACGAGGACCCGCATGGGCCGAGTAGACGTCGATCAGGAGCGCGTCGCCCTGGCCGCCGCCGGAGCAGATCGCAGCGAGACCGAGGCCGCCGCCGTTCCGACGGAGCTCGTGCACCATCGTCCCGACGATCCGTCCGCCCGAGGCGCCGATCGGGTGTCCGAGCGCCACCGCGCCGCCGTTGACGTTCACGATCTCCTCGTCGGCACCGAGCAGCCGCGCCGAGTTGAGCGCGACCGACGAGAACGCCTCGTTGATCTCGACCCGCTTGACGTCGTCGATGCTCTTTCCGGCCTTCTCGAAGGCGACCGCCGCAGCGTTGGCGGGCGTCCGCACCAGGTAGGCGAAGTCGTCGGCGACATAGCCCTGCGAGACGATCGTCCCCAGGATCTCGAGGCCGCGCCGCTCCGCGAACTCCTCGGATGTGACGACCACGCAGGAGGCGCCGTCGTTCACACCAGGCGCGTTCCCGGCAGTGGTCGTTCCCTCGGGATCGAACACCGGCTTGAGCCTGGCGAGCGACTCGAGTGTCGTGTCCGGGCGGATGCTCTCGTCCGCAGTGACGCCTTCGACGGGGACGATCTCGTCCTCGTAGCGTCCAGCCTCCTGTGCCGCCGCGGCGCGCTGCTGCGACCGGAACGCCCAGGCGTCCTGCTCCTCGCGGCTGATGCCGAGCTCGCGAGAGACCATCGAGTTGTGCTGCACCATGTGCAGCGAGTCGTAGGCGTCGGTGAGGCCGTCGAAGATCATCGAGTCGAGCAGCTCGCCGTGACCGAGCCGGTAGCCGAAGCGCGCCTTCTTGAGCAGGTACGGCGCGTTCGACATCGACTCCATCCCGCCCGTGACGATCACCTCGTGGTCACCGGCGCGGATCATCGTGTCGGCGATCTGGACGGCCCGGATCGACGACGCGCAGACCTTGTTGATCGTGTCGGCCGGCGTCTCCTTCGGCAGCCCGGCGCCGATCGCGGCCTGGCGCGCAGGAGCCTGGCCGGCACCCGCCTGCAGCACCTGCCCCATGATCACGTACTCGGGCTCATGCGGCTCGATCCCGATGCGCTCGAGCGCCGCCTTGATCACGATCGACCCCAGCTCGGTCGCCTGGTAGCCGGCAAGGCCGCCGCCCAGCTTGCCGAAGGGCGTGCGGACGGCAGAGACGATCACGGCGCGAGACATGTCTTGAATCTAGCGGGAGTACGAGTCGCCGGGACGCACCCGCGCCGCAAAGGCGACGAGCAGCCGGACGCACGCCTCGAGATCCGCGAGCTCGACGATCTCGATCGGCGAGTGCATGTTCCGGAGCGGGACCGAGACGAGCCCGGTGGGCACGCCGTCGCGCGAGGCGAAGGTGACGTCGGCGTCCGTAAAGGTCTTCATCCCCGCCTCCACCGTGTAGTCGATGCCCTCTTCCTTCGCCGCCTCCAGCAGCAGCGCGAACACCCGCGGGTTGACGGCCGGGCCACGGAAGATCGCCGGCCCGCCGCCGAGCGCGTGGTGGCCCCCGGTCGCCGCGTCGTCGCCCGGCACGTCGGTCGCGTACGTGACGTCGAGCGCGATCGCAACGTCGGGCCGGAGCGCATGCGCCGCCGCGCGAGCGCCCTGCGCCCCGAGCTCCTCCTGGGCGGCGCCGACGACCGCGACGTTCACGCCCTCGATCCGTCGCAGCGCCTCCAGCGCGACGTAGACGCCCACGCGGTTGTCGAGGCTTCGCGAAGCGATGCGCCCATTGGCCAGCTCGACCGGCGGCGCCACCGATGACAATCGGGTCGCCGATTTCGACGAGCGAGCGCGCCTCCTCCCCGTTCCGCGCGCCGATGTCGACGTAGAGCTGCTCCCACTCGACCTTCTCGTTGTCCTTGACCTTCCGCGCGATCACGCCGTGGACGGTGCCGTTCTTCGTCCGGATCTCGACCCGTTGCCCGTAGGCGACGTTCGCCCGCCAGCTTCCGAGCCGGTGCGCCGCGATCAGCGCATCGTCCGGGATGTGTGCGACGGCGAGGCCGATCACATCGAGGTGAGCGACGAAGGCGACCAGCGGGCCTTCGGCCCGGCGACGCGCGACGATGTTGCCGATGGAATCGGTCTCCACCTCCGCGAGATCGCCGACCGCTTCGCGGACGACGTCGAACGCGAGCTGCTCGTGCCCGGAAGGGCCGTGAGCGCGGAGAAGTGCATCGAGGACATCTGGCAACGGCATTTGCGGGCAGTCTATGGACGTGACGTCCTCACCGATCCCCACCGACTTGCTCACCCCGCTCGGGGCGTACCTCCGCCTGCGCGCGGGTGCCTCGGCGAGCTTCCTGCTCGAGTCGGTCGAGCAGGGGCGGCTCGGCCGTCATTCGTTCATCGGCTCCGGATCGCGGCTCGTCGCGTTCGAAGAGGCGGAAGGTCTAGACGAGCCGGTCGTCGGCTATCTCGCCTACGACCACGTCGCGAAGCTCGAACCGACGGTCCCGCTTCCTGCCGATGGCCCCGGGCTCCCGGAGAGCCGGTTCGTCGTCGCCGAGACACTCGTCCGCTTCGACCACGGCAGCGGCACGGCCGAGGTTCTCGCCGGAGACCAGGACGAGATCGCGACCCGGCTCGAGACGGAGATTGTGTTACAGGAACACAATCTCTCCTCGAGCACCGAGGTGCGGCGCGACCCGGATCAGGCCACATACGAGGCCGGCGTGCGGCGGATCAAGGAGCTGATCCGCGCGGGCGACGCCTTCCAGGTCGTCCTCTCGCAGCGTGCCGAGCGGACGACGTCCGCGTCGGCGGTCGAGCTCTACCGTGCGCTCCGCCGGGTCAACCCCTCGCCGTACCTCTTCCTGCTCGAGCTCGAGGACCTGGCCTTGATCGGATCCTCGCCGGAGACTCTGGTCAAGTGCGAGAACGGGACGGCCAGCCTGAACCCGATCGCCGGGACGACGGAGCCGGGCGACGGTGACGCCGAGCGGCTGCTCGCCTCGGAGAAGGACCGCGCCGAACACGTGATGCTCGTCGACCTCGGCCGCAACGACCTCTCCCGCGTCTGCGAGGCCGGCAGCGTCCGGGTGGCGCGCTACCTCGAGCCGGAGCGGTTCTCACACGTCACGCACCTGGTCTCCGAGGTAACCGGCGAGCTCCGTGAGGGCGTAACGCCGTTCGACCTGCTGCGCGCCTGCTTCCCTGCCGGCACCGTGTCGGGTGCGCCGAAGGTGCGAGCAATGCAGATCGTCTCGGAGCTCGAGGGATACCGCCGTGGCACCTATGCCGGCGCGATTGGCTACGTCCTGCCCGGCGGCCCTGGCTCTCTTCCAACCATGGATACGTGCATCGCGATCCGCGCAATCGCGCTCAGCGACGGAGTGGCGCGGCTGCAGGCGGGAGCCGGGATCGTGGCAGACTCGGATCCAGCCGCCGAGCACCAGGAGTGCCTGAACAAGCTCGCCGCGCTGGAAGCCGCGATCGACCTCGCCGAGAAGGGCGCCTAGATGCTGTTGATGATCGACAACTACGACAGCTTTACCTACAACCTCGTCCACCTCTTTCAGGAGCTCGGCACCGAGGTCCGGGTGTTCCGGAACGACGCGATCACGCCGGACGAGGCTGAGGAGCTCGCGCCGTCGCACGTCGTCATCTCCCCCGGGCCCGGTCGCCCGGCCGACGCGGGCGTCTCGGTCGAGGTCATCCGCCGGCTCGGACCGCACGTCCCCACGCTCGGCGTCTGTCTCGGCCACCAGGCGATCGTGGCCGCGTTCGGCGGGGAGATCGGCCAGGCTCGCGCGCTCCTGCACGGAAAGTCGTCGCCGATCGACCACGACGGCAAGGGGATCTACGCCGGGCTGCCGGCGAACTTCGAAGCCGGCCGCTACCACTCCCTCGCCGCGATGAGTGTCCCCGCGGAGCTCGAGGTCACGGCACGGACACCGGACGGCGAAGTGATGGGCGTCCGCCACCGCGACCTCCCGATCGAAGGCGTCCAGTTCCATCCCGAGAGTGTTCTGACCCCGCTGGGGCGCGAGCTCGCGGAAAACTTCCTCGCCCCGTGATTCGCGCTGCCCTCGCCGAGCTGCTCGAAGGCCGCCACCTCTCTCGTACGCAAGCGCGCGAGGTGATGGATCAGATCATGCGCGGCGAAGCGACGCAGGCGCAGATCGGGGGCTTCCTGATCGCGATGCGGCTCAACGGCGAGACCGCCGACGAGATCGCAGGCTGCGCCGAGGCGATGCGAGCTCACGTCCTTCCCGTCCGGCCAGAGCGGGACGACCTCGTCGACACGGCCGGCACAGGCGGCGACGGTGCGAGCACGATCAACATCTCGACCGCGGCGGCGATCGTCGCCGCAGCGGCCGGTGCCGGCGTCGCCAAGCACGGCAACCGCGCCGTCTCGTCCGCGTCCGGCTCGGCCGACGTGCTCGAAGCGCTCGGATTCGAGCTCGAGCAGCCGCCGGAGCGAATCGCGCAGTCGATCGACGAACTCGGCTTCGGCTTCATGTTCGCGCCGTCGCACCACCCAGCGATGCGCCACGCGGCACCGGTGCGCCGGGAGCTCGCCGCGCGTACCGTGTTCAACGTGCTCGGCCCGCTCACGAACCCCGCCGGCGCGCGTGCGCAGGTGATCGGCGTCTACTCACCGTCGCTCGTGCGGACGCTCGCTGAGGTGCTCGTCCAGCTCGGGGCGCGACGCGCGTACGTGGTGCACGGCGCGCACGGCATCGACGAGCTCTCGCCCGCCGGCCCGAACGACGTCTGCGAGGTCGTCGACGGCGAGGTGCGGGAGCGCGTCATCGACCCGATCGATCTCGGGATTCAGCGCTGTGATCCGGCAGAGCTGCGTGGAGGATCACCGGCCGAGAATGCCGACGCGATCCGTACGGTCTTCGCCGGGGCCGACGGTGGCCGCCGCGACGCGATCCTGCTGAACGCGGCCGGCGCGATCGCAGCCTCCGGCCACGCGGAAGACCTGCGCGACGGGCTCGAGCTGGCCCGCCTGGCGGTCGACTCGGGCGCCGCGGCCGAGCGGGTCGACGAGTTGGCGAGGTTCACGCATGCGGTTTAACGACGCGCTCGCCGGCCCCGGGCTCGGCGCGATCGCCGAGATCAAGCGGCGCTCGCCCTCGCTCGGCGACATCCGCCCGGACGCCGATCCTGCTCAGCTCGCGGCCGCGTACGCCCGGGCCGGCGCAGCCGCCGTGTCGGTGCTCGTGGACGAGCTCTTCGGCGGCGACTGGGACGACCTGCGGGCCGCGCGGGCGGCGACCGGCGTCCCCCTGCTCGCCAAGGGCTTCTTCTCGACCGAGGAGCACCTGCGCACGGCGAAGGAGGCGGGCGCCGACGCCGTGCTGCTGCTGCTCCGCGACCTCGACGACGCTCAGGTGCGGACGCTGCTGGGCCTGGCGGAGGAGCTCGGTCTGGACACGCTGGTCGAGGCGCACGATGCCGACGAGCTGGAGCGCGCCGTTGCCCTCCAGGCGCCGGTGATCGGCGTCAACGCCCGTGACCTCTCGACCTTCGCGATCGACCGCGCGACGCAGCTGGCGCTGGTGGCGCGAATTCCGCCCGACCGCGTCGCGATCGCGGAGAGCGGCGTGAGGACCCGGGCGCAGGGAGCGGCAGCCGAGCTCGCAGGCGCGGACGCGATCCTCGTCGGCTCGGCATTGATGCAGGCACCCGATCCGGCGGTGAAGCTGCGCGAGCTCCTCGCGCGGCCGCTCGTGAAGGTCTGCGGCCTGACACGCGAGGAGGACGTGGCCGTCGCGGCCGAAGCGGGTGCCGATCTTGCGGGCTTCATCCTCGTCCCCGAAAGCCCACGCGCAGCACAGGACGTGCTGCCGGTCCCCGACGAGCTGCTGGCGGTCGCCGTCTGGGTCGGCCAGGCAGGCCCGAGCGGTGCCCCGCTCGACCAGGTCCACGAGCGCCGAGAGGGCGCTGTCCGCGGCCGCGACGCGGTGCTCCTGCGGGACGGTGAGGAGGTTGCGCGGCTGCTCGACCTCCCCTGGGAGCAGGACGATCCGGGCCACTGGGATCGCGCTGCCTCGGCGCCGGGTCGCGTCGTGCTCGCCGGCAAGCTCGCGGCGGACAACGTCGGCGATGCGATCCGCCGCGTCCGCCCCTGGGCGGTCGATGCGAGCTCCCGCCTGGAGACAGAACCGGGGATCAAGGATCCCGAGAAGGTGCGCGCCTACGTCGAGGCGGCTCGTGGCTAGTACCTACGGCACCTACGGCGGCCGCTACGTCCCGGAGACGCTGATCCCCGCGCTCGACGAGCTGACGGCGGCCTGGGAGGAGGCACTCGCCGACGAGAGCTACGCAGCCGAGCTGGACGAGCTCGCGCGCAACTACGCCGGACGACCGACTCCGCTGACCCGCGCCGAGCGGTTCGCCCCGGAGAAGCGGCTCTACCTCAAGCGCGAGGACCTCCTCCACACCGGCGCGCACAAGCTGAACAACGCGCTCGGCCAGGCAGTCCTCGCGCGCCGCCTGGGCAAGGAGCGGATCGTCGCCGAGACGGGCGCGGGCCAGCACGGCGTCGCGACCGCGACCGTGTGCGCGCGGTTCGGACTCGAGTGCGTCGTCTACATGGGCTCCGAGGACATGCGCCGGCAGGCGCCGAACGTCGAGCGGATGGGTCTCCTCGGCGCGGAGGTGCGGCCGGTCGAGTTCGGCACGAAGACGCTCAAGGAGGCGACGAGCGAAGCGATCCGAGACTGGATCACGAACGTCGAGACGACCCACTACCTGATCGGCTCCTGCGTCGGCCCGGCGCCGTACCCGGCGATCGTCCGGGAGCTGCAGGCCGTGATCGGCCGTGAGACCCGCGCTCAGGTGCTCGAGGCCGAGGGCGGGCTGCCGGACGCCGTGATCGCCTGCGTCGGCGGCGGCTCGAACGCGATCGGGATGTTCGCGGGCTTCCTCGACGACGCCGAGGTCGAGCTCGTCGGGGTCGAGGCCGCCGGCGCCGCGAGCCTGGGAACCGGGCGCGCCGGTGTCCTGCACGGGTCGCGCTCCTCGGTGCTCGCGGACGAGGACGGCCAGATCGCCGACGCGCATTCGATCTCGGCCGGGCTCGACTACCCCGGCGTCGGTCCCGAGCACGCCTACCTGCGCGACTCCGGCCGGGCGCGCTACGTCGGCACGACCGACGACGAGGCGCTCGAGGCCTTCCGCCGGCTCACGCGCACCGAGGGGATCATCCCTGCGCTCGAGCCTGCCCACGCGCTGGCCAGGGTCGACGACCTGGACGGCGAGCTGATCGTGGTCTGCCTCTCCGGCCGCGGCGACAAGGACCTGGCCGAGGTTCTCTCTCGTCAGTGAGCCGTCTAGCCCGCTTCGTCGCGCAGCTCGCGTCCTCTGTCCGTCGACGAAGCTCGACAGGTAGACGCCGAGCAGCGCGAGCGCGGTGAAGAGCTCGATCATCGTCGCGCTGCGCACGCCGCGCGAGCCGGCAACGATCCCCTCCGGCGGCGAGGTGAACGCCGTCGAGACCGCGTAGTAGAAGAAGTCCGCGACGCGTGGTCGTTCGCCGACGCCGCCGAACGCCTCGTCCGGGTTGGCGGCCCAGAGGCCGGTGTACAGAAGCGTCCAGAACGCAAAGAAGGCAAGGCCGAGCAGCGGCAGGCCGATGTGGCGGACCTGGACGAGAACCGCACCGGTCAGCCGCACGGAGCTTCCAAGCACGGGCAGGCCCGCAGCACGCCGTCCCAGCAGGAACAGCACGCCGAGTACGACCGGCGCGGCGGCGCCGACACCGAAGAGCCACCAGCCGCGCTCGACCGTCAGCCGCACCGGAATCATCTCGATCGCCACGATCGCTCCGATCAGGATGAGCATGTGCACCGTCCCGGCGCTCAGCCAGTTCGGCCGATGGCTCAGCACATTCAGCCCCGGAGGCATCGCCGATGAGTTCTGGCGACCTGCGAAAAACCCTCGTCATCTACCTGATGTCGGGCCCGGAGACGCCGGAGCTGGCCGACGCCGCAGTCGACGGCGGCGCCGATCTCGTCGAGCTCGGCTTCCCCTTCTCGGACCCCCTCGCGGATGGGCCGGTGGTCCGTCGGGCTGCCGAGAAGGCGCTCGCGCAGGGAATGCGCACGAAGGCGTGCCTCGAGTGCCTCGCCGCCGTCCGCGAGCGCGTCGACGCGCCGCTCGTGCCGATGACCTACTCGTCGCTCCTCGAGGCTTACGGCTGGGAGCGATTCGCGGCGGACGCCGAGGCGGCCGGCGCAACGAGCCTGATCATCGCCGACCTGCCCGTCGAAGAGAAGCCGGAGCTTCGGCGCGTCCAGCTCGTCGCACCGACCTCGACCGACGAACGGCTTCGGCTCGCCGCCGACCGGACGGACGGATGGCTCTACCTCGTCACGGTGACCGGAACGACGGGAGCGCGCGACGGCCTCTCGAACGCCCTGGCGGGCCTCGCCCAGCGCGCCCGCGCGGCGGCCGGGGCCACCCCGCTCTACGCCGGCTTCGGAATCTCGACACCGGACGACGCCCGGGCGGCAGCCGAGCTGACCGACGGCGTGGTCGTCGGCTCGCGCGCGCTCGAGGCGGCCGAAGGCGGCGCGAGCGCGCTCCGCGACTACGTCCGCTCGCTGCGCCAAGCCCTCGATTCCGCCTGATCCGCGGCCAAATGGCCAGCGGAGCGTCAGGCGGGGATCTCCCTTCCGCCCGTTTGGGTGATGCCCGGGACGCGGTTTCGAGGATTTCGGAATAGCGGAATCTGGTCGAGTTTGCTGAGGTCAACGTTGTGCCGCCAAGTACAACGCAACGTCGAGTAAGGGGAACGCCGTCATGGGAAACACTGAACAGGCTCCGTCGAAGCGCGTCCGCATCGTCCTGTGCGCCGCCGTCTTTGCCCTCGCCGCCGCCGTACCCGGTGCCGGCCTCGCAGCGGACTGGACGTCCGGCAAGGTCCAGCCCTCCGCCGACTGGACGTCCGGGCTCGCCAATCCGACCGCCGATTGGACGTCGGGCTCGCCAATCCGACCGCCGACTGGACATCCGGGCTCGCAACCCGACCGCCGACTGGACGTCGAAGGTGAAGCGGAACGCCGACTGGACGTCGAAGGTGAAGCGGAACGCCGACTGGACCTCGGCAAGGATCACGCCGAACGCCGACTGGACGTCGCGGGTCAAGCCCAACGCGGACTGGTCGAGCTAGACCGCCGAACGTCGCACTCCAAAGGAGGGAGTTCCAATCCCCGATTTGGAGGAGGCGCCGGTCACCCGTTAGGGGTACCGGCGCCTCCTTGTGCTGCCGATTGTCAGTGAGACGTCCGCGGCGGCTACCGTGCGCGGTTCCTTAGGCGAGGTGCGGCAGCAAAGAATGAGCGTCCCAGCAGTTGCAGGACATGGGTGGCAGTCCCGGCGAGTTCGCCGCCTGTCTGCTTCGGCCTCCCTCTACGTCGGCCTCGTCGCCCTCGCGGCCGTCGTCGCGGCGATCATTGCCGTCGCAGGCGACACGTCGACGAAACCCGAGTGGTGGGCCTTTGCGGCCCTGCTTCCGCTCGCCGCGGTGGCGCCTCTCTTCCGCGTCCCCGTCGGCCGGAATCACAGTCTCCACGCCGGGCCGGCGTTCGTGGTCGCGGGAGCGCTCGTCCTGCCGCCGCTCCTGGTCGTGGCACTCATTGTCGCCCTGCACATCCCGCTCGCGATCCGCGACCGCTACCCGTGGTACATCCAGACGTTCAACATCGCAAACTTTACGCTCAGCGGTCTCGCAGCCTGGCTCGCCGTCGACGCCATCGGTCAAGACGGCGATCTCCGCTTCGCGGTCTCCGGCGTGGCTGCAGCCGTCGTCTTCGTCGGCGTCAACCATCTCCTGCTGGCATTCGTCCTGCGCCTCGGCCGTGGGCACAGCATCAATGAGACCGGGCTCTTCTCAGCCTCCAGCCTCGGAATCGAGCTGGCGATCGCCGGACTCGGCCTCGCCGTCGGCGCGTTCGCCCTCGGCAACCCCTGGCTCATTCCGGCCGTGATCGCGCCGCTGGCACTGGCTCACCGCTCGCTCTCGACCACAGCGCAGCTGCGTGAGACGGAAGAACGCTTCAGAACGATGTTCGAGTCGGCGCCGACGGCCACGATGCTCTTCGGCATCGGCGGGGAGATCATGACTGCCAATCGCTCCGCTCTGTCGCTGCTCGGGTACGAGGGTCACGAGGCGCAGCTCGCCCATGCCGACCTCATCCGGCACCCGGACGACGCCGCGGAAGGCGAACGTCTCTTCGCGGAGTTGATCCGCGGCGAACGGGACACGTACCGGCGTGAGGCGCGCCTGCTGACCAGGGACGGCCGTACCCTCGTGACTCAGCTTGCGACCGCACTCGTGCGTGACGCCGACGGCAAGCCGGACTTCGCGATCGGGATGGCCGAGGACGTCACCGAGCGCAAGCTGCTGGAGGAGCAGCTTCGCCAGAGCCAGAAGCTCGAGGCAATCGGCCGTCTTGCCGGCGGCGTGGCTCATGACTTCAACAACATGCTGACCGCGATCGGCGGCTACACCGCCTTCGCACTCGAGCACGCTGCAGAGGGCTCGCCCCTGGAGGTGGACCTGGACGAGATCAGGAAGGCGACGGACAGGGCAGCCTTGCTCACGCGCCAGCTCCTCGCCTTCAGCCGCAAGCAGGTGCTGTCACTCGAGCTCCTGAACCTGAACGGGATCGTCGTCGAGATGCAGTCGATGCTCCGTCCGTTGATCGGGGAGGACATCGTCCTGACAACGCAGCTCGACCCCGCCCTCGGGCCGATCGAAGCCGACCCCGGCCAGCTCCACCAGGTCGTGATGAACCTCGTCGTGAATGCGCGTGACGCGATGCCGAACGGTGGCGACCTCACGATCGAGACCGCGAACGCGGATGTCGAAGAGATCGGCGACGGCTCGATCGAGCCCGGCCGGTACATCACGTTGACTGTGCGTGATGCGGGTGACGGAATCGACGAGGAAACCCTCGGCCAGATCTTCGAGCCGTTCTTCACCACCAAGGACGCGTCGAAAGGCACTGGGCTCGGCCTGGCGACCGTGTACGGGATCGTCAAGCAGAGCGGTGGCTATGTCGAGGTCGAGAGCGAGGTCGGCGTCGGCTCGGCATTTAGGATCTACCTCCACCGCGTGGACGATGCGAGGCAGCATCGCCCGGAGCCGGCTCTGATCACTCCCCCGCCCGACCCCGACACACCCCAGGCCGCCAAGCGCGTGCTGGTGGTCGAGGACGAGGAGGTCGTCCGCGGCCTCGTGCGGCAGATGCTCGTGGGCGAGGGCTACGAGGTGCTCGTCGCGCAGGACGGCGAGGAGGCGATCGAGCTCGCCGGCAGCAACACCTTCGATGTGCTGCTCACGGACCTGACGATGCCGAAGGTCGGCGGGCGCGAGGTGGCCGAGCGGCTGCGCGAGTCACAGCCCGCCCTGAAGGTGGTCTACATGTCGGGCTACGCGGAGGACCTGCCGCCCGGCGCGCTCCCACCTGCGACGTCCTTCCTCGGAAAGCCGTTCACCTTCGCGGAGCTGACCGAGACCGTGCATGCCTTGATTACTGCACCGTAGTTTAACCTAACTAAACTGACGAGCCTCCGTCTTACGCCCTGAAGGGAAGCGGCCGCCGCCCGGCGGCCACGACCGAAAGGGAGTCCGATGCAGAAGAAGCTCTTGCCGTCGCTCGCCGCGGCGGTGCTCGGGGCGGGACTGCTGGTAGGAGCAAGCTTCGCAAGCTCCGCCGGCGGCAATGCCCCGGCCAAGCCCGGTAGCGGTGAAGCGAAGCGAGGCGGGACGCTGCGCGTCAACCTCTCGACCACCGATTTCGAGTACGTCGACCCCGCGCTCGCATACGACGCGTACGGGTGGGGCGTGCTCTACATGACGAACCTGATGCTCCTGAACTACCCGGACAAGCCGGCTCCGGAGGGCTCGCGGCTCGTGCCGGACGCGGCCGTCGGGTTCCCGCGGGTCTCGAGCGACGGCAAGACGTACACCTTCACGCTCAAGAGCGGGCTTCGGTTCAGCGACGGATCGGCTGTGACCGCAGCTGCCTTCAAGCGCGCCTTCGAACGCGCCGCCGACCCCACGCAGGCCTCGCCGGCGATCGCGTTCATGCACGACGTCGTGGGCGCCGACGCCCGAAACGAGGGGAAAGCGACGTCGGTCAGCGGCATCAGCGCGAAGGGCTTGACGCTGACCATCCGCCTCACCGCGGCGAATCCAACGTTCCTTGCCGAGATCGCGATGCCGTTCTTCGCGGCGGTCAAGCCGAGCATGGCGGTCGACTCGCACGGGATCAACGTCTACCCGTCGGCCGGTCCGTACAAGATCGTCAGTCGCGCCGTCGGCAGCCAGCTCGTGCTCGAGCGGAACACCTTCTACAAGGGCAACCGGCCCGCCAACGCGGACCGCATCGTGATCACCACCAACACGGACGAGAACCAGAGCCTGCTCCAGGTTCGCGCCGGCCAGATCGACTACGACCAGTTCGGCCTGCCGCCGACCGCGCACGACAGCCTCTCGAGCCAGTACGGCGTGGCGAAGGGCGGCAACGGCCGCTACTTCGTCAACACGGGGATCAACACCACCTACCTCGCGCTGAACACGAGCCGGCCGGCGCTCGGAAAGGTCAACCTGCGGAAGGCGGTGAACTGGGCGATCGACCGGCCCGCGATGCTCAGAGTGGCAGGAAAGTTCGCCGGCAAGCGCACCGACCAGATCCTGCCGCCCAACATGCAGGGCTTCCGCGATGCCAAGCTCTATCCGATCAAGGGTGCCGACGTGGCCAAGGGCCGGGAGCTCGGAGGCGGCGCGAAAGACAACATCGATCTGCTCTATACGACCAGTCCGACGTCGGTCGCCCGGGCGCAGATCATCAAGTACAACCTCGAGCAGATCGGGCTGAGCGTGACCCTGAAGCCGCAGCCGTTCGCGGTCGCGATCCGCACGGCCGGGACGCGAGGGTCCGACTTCGACATGTTCCTGATCGCGTGGTTCGCGGACTACCCCGACCCGTACGACTTCATCAACGTGCTGTTGGACGGGCAGAACATCCAGGCGGCGAACAACTCGAACTACTCGTACCTGAACAGCCCGAAGTACAACCAGCTGATGACGGACGCTTCCAAGCTCTCCGGTGCGGCGCGATATGACGCGTACGGAAAGCTCGACGTGGACATGATGAAGACCGTCGTTCCGTGGGTACCGCTCTCGAACGGCAACGTCCGGGAGTTCATCTCGACCCGCGTCACGAACTACATCTTCCACCCGGTCTACGGCGGCGCGATCATGAACGCGCTCGCGATCAAGTAGCAGGACGGCTGTTCTTGGCGCAGGAACGGGATCCGCGGGAGCGGATCCCGTTCCGCGCAAGATCCCTAAAGGGTCGCTCTCGCTCGCGCCCGCTACCATCGTCCACGGCGCCCGGACGATGCACGTACGCTTCCGCGATGAGCGAAACGCTGCGCGGGCAGTTGCTGGTCGCGGCACCGATCCTCCACGACCCGAATTTCCATCGGACCGTGGTGCTCGTCGCGGAGCACGGCGAGGAGGGTGCGATGGGGCTCGTCCTCAACCGCCCGACGGACACAGCCGTCGGCGACGCGTTGCCGGAGCTCGCGCCGCTGGCGGGCGACGCGGATCCGGTCTACGTCGGCGGGCCGGTGGCACTCGAGTCGGTGCTCGCGGTTGCCGAGCTGGACGATCCCGACGACGCATCGGAGCTGCTCTTCGGCACGGTCGGGTTCGTGCAGGACACCGATGTGCCGGTCCTGCGCGGGCGGGTCTACGTCGGCTACGCCGGCTGGAGTGCGGGCCAGCTCGAGGCCGAGCTCGAGGAGGAATCGTGGCTCGTCCTGCCCGCCGAGCCGGACGACATCTTCAGCAACGATCCCGACGGGCTCTGGAGCGCGGTGCTCCGCCGCCAGGGCGGCCCCTACGCCCTGCTCTCGCTGATGCCGCCCGACCCTTCGCTCAACTAGAGCTCGAGCTCCGGCTTCCGGACGCGGGCGAAACCAGCCACGCCGAGCGCGCCGGCGTCGATGAGACGGCACATCCAGCCGTACCCGCTGTCGGGATCCGCCTCGTCGTCCGGCGAGCCCACGGAGGCGAACACCCGGCCACGGTGGAAGTCCCACTCCTCGATCTCGTCGTGGTCACCCTCGACGTCCCCGCTGAAGCTGTCGAGGTCGTCGCGCAGGCGGGCCTTGACCGTCTCGAGCCACGTCGCCTCCGAGTCGCGCCGCGTATCGACGCCGCACATCTCGAGCAGGTCGTCCTCGATCGTGTCGAGGCTGAGGGCCTCGACATAGCGCCGCGCCTCCTCCCAGTCCGGCGCCTCGTCCGGCTCGAGCGCGACTAGCTCGACCGAGAACCCGGAGTGCGTCGCCTCGTCGATCCGCTCCCTGGCGGCGTCCGGAACCTCGGAGCCGGCTGTGAGCGCGTGCTCGAGCTCGTGGTCCGGCAGGTCGCCGTCGAGTTCGCCGTAGTCCCTCTCGGCGACAAGGTCGAGGAACGGCTCGTCTTGCTCATCGTGGGCGAACGCCTCCTCGATGACGCTCCAGCTGACGGGAACCCGGTCCTCGAGCGTCGTGAACGAGTGGCCGAGTCGCGGGCCGTCCGGCTGAAGGCGCCTGAACGCGCCCAACTCTTCGCGCCCGTCCGGATGGCGGAGCCGCAGGCGGTAGCGAGCGGGCTTGGCGACGACGCGGTCCGTCTCGCCCTCCTCGACCGCGTCCACGAGCCAATCCCGGCCGTCCAGCGTCACGAGGTTTCCGGGCGCGAGCTCGTTCGCGGCGACGAACGGATGAACGCGCTCGATCCCGGCGCGGTTGACGGTGACGACGTCGTACTCGAACGCCACACGGGCACGTTACAAGGCCCGCACCGCCGGTGGCCGTGGCTAGTCTCCGGCGGAATGCTCGACCACGTGATCATCCGCGCATCGGACGGCGCAGCCTCGCAGCGGTTCTACGAGACCGTGCTGCAGACCATCGGGATCGAGCAGACCCACTCGGACGGGCACGACGTTGATTGGAACGACTTCGGTCTTTCGCCGGCGAGCGCCGACAAGCCGGTGACGCGTGGCCTGCACATCGGGTTCGCGGCCCCTTCGCGCGCCCACGTCGACGCATTCTGGAAGGCGGGAACGGACGCCGGCTATCGCGACGACGGCGCCCCCGGCCTCCGGCCGGAGTACAGCGACGACTATTACGGCGCGTTCCTCCTCGATCCGGACGGCAACAGCGCCGAAGCCGTGCACCACGGCTCGCTGCGGGAGCAGGGCGGCGTCGATCACCTCTGGATCCGCGTCGCCGACCTCGAGGCCTCGACACGCTTCTACGAGATCGTCGCGCCGGCTGCGGGCTTCCACATCGGACGCGAGCTCGAGGACCGGACGCTTTTCGCCTGCTTCGGCGGCTCGTTCTCGATCGTCAGCGGCGGTGAACCGACCGAGCACGTACACATCGCGTTCTCTGCAACTGAGAACGAGGTCGTCGACCGATTCCACCGCGACGCAACAGCGGCCGGGTACCGCGACAACGGCGCCCCGGGCGAGCGCCCGATCTATCACCCGGGCTACTACGGCGCGTTCGTCCTCGACCCCGACGGCAACAACATCGAGGTCGTGAACCACAACCGCTAGCTTGCCGGATGTCAGCCGGGATGCGAACATATGTTCGTGCCACGCGAGGCGACGATCCTGCACGCCGACCTCGACGCGTTCTTCGCGTCGGTCGAGCAGCGAGATGACCGTCGCCTGCGCGGGCGTCCCATGGTGGTCGGGATGGGAGTCGTGCTCTCGGCCAGCTACGAGGCCCGCGCGTACGGCATCCGCACGGCGATGGGCGGACGCCAGGCCCGTCGCCTCTGCCCGCAGGTGATCGCCGTCAGACCGAGGATGTCGGCCTACACGGAGGCGAGCAAGGCGGTCTTCGAGGTCTTCGACGACACCACCCCGCTCGTCGAAGGGCTGTCGATCGACGAGGCGTTCCTCGACGTCCGCGGGCTGGAGCACATCAGAGGCACGCCGACCGAGATCGCCGTGCAGCTGCGGAGTGACGTCGGAGAGCACGTGGGACTGCCGATCACGGTCGGGGTGGCGAGGACGAAGTTCCTCGCGAAAGTGGCCAGTGGCGTGGCGAAGCCCGACGGGCTGCTGGTCGTGCCGCCCGACGGCGAGCTCGCCTTTCTGCATCCGCTGCCGGTCGAGCGGCTGTGGGGTGTCGGACACGTGACCGCCGGCAAGCTCCACGGGCGTGGGATCCGCACCGTCGGCCAGGTCGCGGAGATTCCTCAGGAGGCGCTCGTGTTCATGCTCGGCCGCGCGTCCGGCCGGCATCTCCACGCGCTCGCCCACAACCTCGATCCCCGGCCGGTGGAGGTCGGCCGCCGCCGTGGCTCGATCGGATCGCAGCACGCGCTCGGCCGCCGCACGCCGAGGACGTGGGAAGCCGTCGACGTCGTCGTGATCGGGCTGGTCGACCGCGTCACCCGGCGGATGCGGGCCGCTGGGCGGGTCGGCCGCACCGTCGTCCTGCGGCTGCGCTTTGACGACTTCTCGCGCGTGACGCGGTCGCACACGCTGCCGCGGGCGACCTCGCACACGCAGACGATCCTCGCCACGGTCCGCTGGCTGCTGGCGGCGGCGATGCCGCTGATCGAGAAGCGGGGCGTCACGCTCGTCGGAATCGCGGTCGCCAATCTCGAAGACGACAGCGCCATCCAGCTCGGCCTGCCGTTCGATCCTCACAGCGGCATCGCCCTCGACGCCGCACTCGACGAGGTGCGTGAGCGATTCGGCTCGGCCGCTGTCACCCGGGCGGCCCTCGTCGGCCGCGAGCTGCGGCCCTCGATGCCGCTCCTTCCCGACCGGCCCAGCAGCAGTTGAAAGCGATCGGTCGTCGTGCGAGTCTTGCCCTGTGGTCGTCGCCGATCCGTACCACGCCAACGAGCGTCACGATGCGCGCCTCGTCCCGTACCGCGCGGGTGACGGGCTCGACCTGAACCTCGTCCACGTCCGCGGCGAGCGAGACGCCACGCGGGGCCCGGTCATCCTCGTCCACGGCGCAGGCGTGCGCGCGAATCTCTTCAACGCCCCGGTGCCGACCACGGTCGTCGACGCGCTGCTCGAACGGGGCTACGACGTCTGGCTCGAGAACTGGCGGGCGAGCATCGACGTGCCGGCGAACGAGTGGACTCTCGACCAGGCCGCGGTTCACGATCACCCCGCGGCTGTGCGAAAGGTCGTCGAGGAGACGGGCGCGGAGAAGGTGAAGGCGATCATCCACTGCCAGGGCTCGACGAGCTTCATGATGTCCGCGCTCGCCGGGCTCGTGCCCGAGGTCGAGACGATCGTCGCGAACGCGGTCTCCCTCCACACCGTCATCCCGCCGGTCTCCAAGTTCAAGATCAGTCGGGTCCTTCCGCTCGTGCGGCCGTTTTTCCGGTATCTCGACCCACAGTGGGGAAACGAGGCGCCAGACCTACGGGCGAAGGCGATGCTCGGCTTCGTCAAGCTCACCCACCACGAGTGCAAGAACGACGTCTGCCGGCTCGCGAGCTTCACCTACGGGACGGGCTGGCCGACGCTCTGGCGGCACGAGAACCTGAACGACGAGACGCACGAGTGGATCAAGGGCGAGTTCGCGGCTGTGCCGCTGACGTTCTTCAAGCAGATGGCGCGCTGCGTGCGCACCGGCAACCTGGTCTCGGTCGAGGGGCGCGACGAGCTGCCTCGCGACTTCGCCGCCCAGCCGCCTCAGACCGACGCGCGATTCGTCTTCTTTGCCGGCGCCCGAAACCGGTGCTTCCTGCCGGTGAGCCAGCAGCGCACGTTCCGGTTCTTCGAGGAGCACGCGCCCGGCAAGCACGCGCTGCATGTGCTCCCGGACTACGCACACCTCGACGTCTTCATCGGCAAGAACGCGAGCCGGGACGTGTTCCCGCAGATGCTGGACGAGCTCGAGCGCTGAAGCCGTGATTCCGCGACGCGTGAAGCAGCAGTCCGGGCGCCACGCGCTGGTGGACGGCATCCCGTTCGTGCTTCCCGTCAACTCGGACCGCACGTCCGCGCTGATGGCGGCATTCGAGATCGACACCGCGAAGGCCGCCGCGCTCCTGCCCGGGAACGAGCTCCACCCCGCCCGGCTCTGGCGTCGAGCCGTCCTGCTGATCACGGTCATCAACTACACGCTGACCGACATTGGCAAGTACATCGAGTTCAGCATCGGGATCGCCTGCACGCGCGGCAGCAGGCCGGCTCCACCGCTTCTCCCGTTCCCGCTCCGCCGAGCGTTCGGATTCGGGCAGTACGTCCTCGATCTGCCGGTCAGCACGGAGATCTCGGTCAAGGGCGGCAAGGGGATCTGGGGGATGCCGAAGCACCAGGCGAGCCTCGATTTCGTCGTCTCCGAAGAGGCGGTGAGCAGCCAGTACGACAAGGACGGGACCTTCGTGCTGCGGATCACGATCGACCGGCCGCAGCGCCTCCGGATGCCGATGAGCATCGCGGCGGCCAACTACTGCCAGTTCCGGGGCCTCCTGATGAAGTCGTACGTCTACATGAGCGGGAAGGCGTCGCTCGCGCTCGGCCCGAGCGCTGCGGGCACGCTCGAGCTCGGCGACCACCCCAACGCGCGCCGGCTCGCCGAGCTCGAGATCGCGCCGAAGCCGATCTTCACCGCCTTCTTCCCGAGCTCGACCGGTGTGCTCGACGACCACTTCGAGAGCTGGTTCCTGAGCTCCGAGCACGCACCCGAGGCCCCGCCCGAAGGGCTCGAGAGCGTGATCGACCTGGGGCTCGGCGAGGACTGGCCCGAGCCGCCGAAGCGGCCGTAGCCGGGTCGGTCAACGCGATCGGTACTCCGACGGGCCAGCGTGTACGGCCAAACGTCCGGCGACTTTCATAGGCTCGGTCGACGGAGCAGGAGTCGGCAACCGCCACTGGTCTCGATTCGCGCCGCGACCTCAACTATTGGAGGATCTGATGACACGGCAGCAGGCTTTGTTCTGGTGGGTTGTCGCCAGCGCCGCCCTGATGGTGGTCGGCTCGTTCGGCCCGTGGGCGAAAGTGCTCGGGGTCACCGTCAGCGGGACTGACGGCAACAACGACGGCTGGTTCGTCGTCGCGATCGCAGTCGTCGCCGGAGCTGTGTTCCTCTGGAAACGTGGCAAGCCGCAAGCCGGATTCGCGGCGATCGTCGGCGGAGTCCTCGGAGCGTCCGTGGCGATGTACGACCGGTCGAACGTGAAGGATGCAGCTTCCGGAGGCGGCGAGCTCGGAGAGCTCGTCCAGGTCGGCTGGGGCTTGAACCTGGCGCTGGTCGCATCGATCAGCCTCGCAATCGCAGGCGGCGTATGGCTCGTGAAGTTCGAGGAGGAACGGAGCTCGGCGTCGCAGACTGTCGAGCCGGACGAACCGACCGCACCGACGGAGCACGTCTAGGCGTCGGAGGCTACGCCGGTGGATCGCTGCCAGCAGGGGAAACGGACACCCACGGACCGACGCCGCCCGTCCAGCTCTCGTCGGCGGCCCGGGTGGCTGACCATGCAGCTCCGACTCCCAGGATCGGGTCGATCAGCGACGCAGGCCTCGTCGTTATTCGCGGCGCTGAGGCGCCCCCGAGATCGACTTCGTACCGGCGCCGAGCCCAGCGTCGCGGAACCCGCCTCATGCGGATGGCCTGGCTAGCGCGCTGGCCCTGTTCCACACCACGAAGTCTAGGTGAATCGGATGGGCGCTATATCAGCCCGTACACGTCGCGCAGCGAGCCCGTGAAGTACGCCGCGTAGCGCCCGTTGGCCGCGAGGCGTTCCTTCGCATCCGGCGCATTCGTGATCTGCATCGTCGTCATCTGGCGGATGAAGTCCTGGGGCCGGATCCGGAGGATGCCCTTGCCGATCGGGTCGCCTGCGTCGCTCTCCCCCTCGTAGACCGTGATGTAGAGCGTCGTCGTGTCGGCCCACTGGTCGATGCCGGGATCGTCGTGGATCAGCTTGTAGCCGTCGAAGTAGTAGTTCTTGCCCTCGACCGACGAGAGCCGCATCCGGTAGCGCATGCGGCGCGTCCCGACATCGGTCGGGTCGGAGACCAGGAGATTGAACTCGCCGTCCGTGACGGTGAGCGGATGCTTCGAGAGAGCAGGCGCCTCGGCTGTCCCGATCAGCCTGGCGGCATGCGACTCGTCTCCGACCAGCGCGTCGAGATCGTCGGCGATCACGGTCAGCGTGAAGACGAAGGTCGAGTCGTCCTCCCGTCCCTGCTTGTCGGCGCGCTCGAAGTCGTCAGTCACCGTGGTCGAGAAGAAGCCGCGCATCGTCTCGGTGAAGCGGACACCGGTCCGGGCGGCGGGCACGGACGGGCCGGGCTGCGAGGGAAGGTCGTACGGCAGCTCCCAGCCCTTGTCCTGCGCCATCAGCGCGCAGGCCCGCTCGGCCACCGCGGAGATCGTGAAGAGCGGGTTGACGCCGAGCGAGCGCGGGATGATCGAGCCGTCCATCACATAGAGGCCCTCGTGGACGTCCTCGCCCGCCGTCCCGGAGAAGACGCGGCCCTTGTGGTCGACGACGCCCTGACCGGCGTCCTCGCCCATCGGGCAGCCGCCGAGCGGGTGGACCGTCACCAGGTCGTGGCCGAAGAGCTGGGTCCAGATCGGGTTCTTGACGTAGTTGCCGCCGAGCCCGGTCGTTGCCTGCTCGAGCAGGTCGCTGACGCGGGTGAAGATCGGCTGCGAGCCCACGCCGGGCCAGTCCACCCGGGCCCGATCGTCCTGCAGCTCGACCCGCCCGTTCGAGTCGTCGTGCGTCATGACGAGATACGTGAGCGTGTTGTGCAGCGCGCCGCCGTAGGCCCCGCCGAAGAGTGATTGGAGCTCGCGCCTCTTCTCCCGGAAGAAGTCGGCGACGCCCTCGTCGGTGTCGTCGCCGACAATCCCAGCGGCGATCCCGAAGACCTTGGAGAGCACGACGGAGATCGCGCCGGGGATCACGCCTTCCTCGATCACGAGCCCCTGACCCAGGTCGCCCTGGTCGCGGATGTCGATGATCCCGGCGATGCACGGGCCGACGGCCTTGAGCTCCCGCACGTCATGGTCGCCGAAGCCGATCCCGTTGACGGGACGGTCGGTGTTGTACCCAAACGCGAGGAAGTCGCCGTTGCCGCTGAAGCGCGTGCCGAGCGAGCCCGAGAGCGGCAGGCCGCGCTCGTGCGAGCGCAGCAGGATCTCCGTCGAGCCGAGCGCGCCCGCACCGAGCACGACGATGTCGGCGGAGACGAACATCTCGGGCGCCTTGAAGACTTCGCGTCCGAAGTCGACCGGCTCGAAGTGCACGAGCCACCGCCCGTCGCGCCGCTCGACGTGACTGACCTTGAGCTGGGTGTAGATCTCCGCGCCGTGATTCCGGGCGTCGGGGAGGTAGTTCATGATCAGCGTGTTCTTCGCGGCGTAGTTGCAGCCGCTGACGCAGTCGCCGCACAGCCTGCAGGTCCGCTGGTAGACGCCGACGTGATTGACGCCGTCGGGCTCGTAGTTGACGTTGATCGGGGGCCGGTAGAACCGCTCGCCGAGGTGGTCGCCGGCCTGCTCGAGGGCGGCGAGCTTCTCGAGTGGCGGGAACTCATCCGGATAGGAGCTGGGCTTGAGCATCTCGGCCGCCCGCGCATAGCCGTCTCGCATCCCGTCCGCGTCATCGCGCAGCGCCTGCGGCCAGACCGGGTCGGCGAGCACGCGCGGCTCGGCCGGCAGGACGACGCCAGCGTTGACGAGCGACGTGCCGCCGAGGCCGCAGCCGAGGAAGACGCCGATGTCCTTGTTCGCCCGGAAGTCGAAGAGCCCGGTCTTCGAGCCGAAATGCCCGTGCTCGTTGTCCATCTGGAACTGCGCCGCCGCCTCAACGGTCGTGTCCGGGTATTCGCCGGGCTGGAACTCCCGCCCGCGCTCGAGGACGCACACGCGCTGGCCCGCCCGCGCCAACCGGGAGGCCGCAATCGAGGCGCCGTAGCCCGAGCCGACGACGACCGCGTCGTAGTGCGAGCCGAGGTTCTCGAACGGGAAAGCCAGCCGGGAGCTGCGGGGTGTGACGGACACTGGGCCTACCTCCTAGATTCGTAGTCGACGGGAGAAGAATCGCGTCCTGGAGCTGTCCTCGAGCGCCGTCGCGGCGCGCTTCTCGTCCATCCACTCCGGATGCGGGATCGCGAGCGGTGCCGTTTCCTTCGCGAGCTCAGGCGCGTGTCTGCGGATCGCGGTTTCGGCGATCAAGTAGCCGTGGTTCTCGAGCACCGCGATCTCGCCCTGGGAGAACTCGTCGAGGTCGATCCTGACTTGCGAGATGAATCGCTCCACGAACTCGTCGCGATAGCCGGGCGCGGGCGGATCGAGCTCGAAGTGCGATGGCTTGCTGGAGACACTCCAGTACGCGCCGGACATGTCGCCGCGGATGAAGTTCGCAAGCAGCCAGCGCTTGCGCACCTCGGTCGCCTGCTCGAGCAGCGTCACGGCGTAGCGCAGCGCGCTCCAGACCAGCCGCATCGGCGGATCAACGGAGAGCGACGGCGCGGCGTCGGAGACGAGCACAACCTTGTGGTCGCGCCAGACCGGCTCGATCCCGAGGTTGTCGTAAACGCCGCCGTCCGCGAGGTCGATCGTCCGAACCAGCCGCTCCCGATCCGAGCCCTTGTACGCGCCCTCACGCAGATCCTCGACGCTGTCGCGCACTCGCATCGCCCGGAACGGCCCTGGAACGCAGGACGAGGCGGCGACCGCGCGCGCGAGCGTCCACTCCGCGGAAGGCGAGAACGAGCCTGCCGCACGCGAGCCGATCCGGCCGGCCGAGTCGAACACCCACTGCTCGCGGAAGCGCATGTCGGAGGCGCAGAAGACGAATCGAGGCTGCGCGGGCAACTCATCCAGGCGTCCTGGAGCAGGTCCTGCCGCGTATCGCTGCGCCAGCGCCTCGATCGCCGCGTTCCGGTCGAACCAGCGGAAGGGATGGAAGCCGCGAAGCGCGGGCCCCGTTCGGATGTCGCGGCCGACGAACGCCCGCATCGGCTGAGCGACTCCCTCCTCCCAGCCGGCGACCACGCCGCGTCCTGCAGGCCAGGCGTCCGGCCGTCGGGTCAGGTGTGTCGCAAGCTGCGCTGCGAAGATCGCACCACCCGAGACCGACGTGAGCGTGTCCACCTGCGCGAGGATCCCGAGCTCGTTCAGGCGACGCAGCGCGCCCAGGTGGAAGAGCGCGGCACGATAGCCGCCGCCGGAGAGGCAGAGCGCCGTTCCCTCGCGCTGCTCGCTCGGGAGAAACTCGGCCTTCCCGATACCTCGTGGCTGTAGTGCTCACGACGCGACCGCCGCCGACTCGTCGTGGAAGACCGAGAGGATCTCGGCGAGCATCGCCTCGCGTGATGGGTAGCGGCGCTCGTCGTAGCAGCCGAGCGGGCTCTCGAGCACCGCGTACAGGCACTTGTTGCAGTACGTGCACGGGTTCGGCGGCTCGTCGCGCCCCGCCTCGAAGTGCCGCACAAGATCAGGCGTTGCGATCAGGGCGCGCGCGATCGTCACCGCGTCGCAGTCGCCACGTTGAATCGCCCCGGCGATCGTCGAGCCGCGCTGGAAGCCGCCGGTGCAGAGGACGGGGATCGACACGGCGCGCTTGATCGCGCGCCGCGTCACTGAGGTTCGCTCCTTCGATCTCGTCCGGGCTCCGCCGGGCGCGTCGCTCCAGGATGCGCGAGAACGGCCACGTGCGGAAGAGCAGGTAGTTGCGGAAGGTGTGGATCCCGCTCGAGAGCATCACGTCGTAGGTGGCGACCACGTCCTTGGCCGAGAAGGCCCCGCGGGATTGTCCGGATGCGGGAACGTGTTCCCGCGACGAGACGTGGATCGCATCCGCACCGGCCTCCTCGACCCAGCGCGCGACCTGGACCGAGTCCTCGATCGTGTTGCCCTTCTTCGCCCACGGCATCAGCGCGTTGCCGTACTCGGTCGTGCTGAGCTTGACCTGGAGGTGGAAGTCGTCGCCGACCCGCTCGCGGATCGCCCGAACCGTCTCGAGCAGGAAGCGGGCACGGTTCTCGAGCGAGCCGCCGTACTCGTCGTCGCGGTCGTTGATCGCCGAGGAGAGGAACTGCGTGAAGACGTATCCGTTGGCGCCGTGGATCTCGACGCCGTCCAGGCCCGCTTCCTTCGCCCGGCGGGCTCCTTCGGCGAACGCCTCGGCCACCTCCTCGATCTGCGCCTTCGTCATCCGCTCGCACTGGAAGCCGTGCAGCGGATCCGGCTTGTCCGTCGAGCTCCAGCCTCGCTCGAACTCGACGCCGTTGATGTCGCGCTGGCGACCGCCGAACGCGAGCTGGAGGATGTACGGGCAGCCGTGCTCGTGCACGCGGCGGCCGAGCTCGCGCCAGAACGGGATCCGGTCGTCGCTCTCGATCGAGGCGTACCCGGGGACGATGAACCCGCGGCGGTGGACGCCGCACCACGAGGAGACGATCGCGCCCACGCCGCCACGGGCGAACTTCAGCTCCCAGTTGATGCGCGCCTGCGTGCCCGTGCCGTCGTAGTGGTCGAAGCGGCCAGAGATGTTCGAGCGGAGGATCCGGTTCTTGACCGTCAGGTTCCGGAACTCGAGCGGTTCGAGGATCGCCTCCAGGCTCTACGTCGAGCCGCCTCGCGCGCCCGGTAGATCGCGAGGATCTCGGCGATCATCTCCTCGCGCGAGTCGAAGCGCCTCTCGTCGTAGCAGCCGAGCGGGTTCTCGAGCGAAGTTCACGAGGCACTTGTTGCAGTACGTGCACGGCTTCGGCGGCCGGTCGTGGCCCTCTCGAACACTCGGACGAGGTCTGGGTTGGCGAGGAGCGAGCGGGCGATCGTGACGCCGTCGCAGGCACCGCGCTCGATCGCCCCGCGATCACCGACGCCGTCTGGAAGCCGCCGCCGCAGAGGACGGGAACGCTGACCGCCCCCTTGACCGCCGCGCGTCGCGGCAGGTTGATCCCCTCGATTCCGAGGCGGCGCGTGGGCCGCTCCCACTGCCACTTGAAGACCCGGTTCAGCGGCCACGTTCTGAAGACGATGTAGTTCCGGAGCGTTTTGCGGCCGCCCGAGAGAGCTGTCGTAGGTCTTCACGAAGTCCTCGACCGGCATCGCCCCGGGCGGGTTCCGCGGATGCGGAAACGCGGCGCCCGCCGTGATGTGGATCCCGTCGACCCCGGCCTCCTCGAGCCACTTGCAGACCTGAACGGAGTCCTCGACCGTGTTCCCCGTCGCCAGCCACGGGAAGATCTCGTTCATTGCTCCTCGGCGCTGATCTTGACTCCGAGGTAGTAGTCGGCCCCGACCTCCGCGCGAATCGCCTTCACGATCTCGAGCAGGAAGCGCGCGCGGTTCTCGAGCGACCCGCCGTACTCGTCCTTGCGGTCGTTGATCGCCGAGGAGAGGAACTGCGTCATCAGGTACGCCGTTGCCGCCGGCGATCTCGACGCCGTCGAGGCCGGCCTCACGCGCCCGGCGCGCGGCCTGGGCGAACGCGTCGCACGATCTCCCGGATCCCACGACGTTCATGCGCTCGCACGGGAACCCGTGGACCGGCTCGGGCTTGTCCGTCGAGCTGACAGCCCTTCGGATACTCGATGCCGCCGATGTCGCGCTGCCGGCCCGAGAAGGCGAGCTGGATGATGTACTTGCAGTCGTGCTCGTGGACCCGCTTGCCGAGCTCGCGGAAGAACGGGATCGGTCGTCGCGGTCGATGTGCGAGTATTCGGGCACGATGCAGACCGCGCGGATGGACCGGCGTGTTCGAGGAGATGATCGCGCCGATTCCGCCGCGCGCGAACTTCACGTCCCAGTTGATCCGCATGCGGTGCCCGAGCCGTCGTAGTTGTCCAAGCGGCCACCGAGGCTCGAACGAAAGATGCGGTTCTTGACCGTCAGCTGGCCGAAGCTGGAGCGGCTCGAAGATGACGCTGCACGCGACCTCGGCGGCGTTCGGCTCACCCTCGTAGACGGAGAGGATCTGCCGAACCATCTCCTCACGGGAGTCGAACCGGCTCTGCTCGTAGCACCCGAGCGGGTTCTCGATGAAGTTGATCAGGCACTTGTTGCAGTAGGTGCATGGGCGCGGCGCACGGTCGTGCCCGGCCGCGAACAAGTTCACGAGGTCCGGGTTCGCGATCAGCGGCCGGGCCATCGAGACTCCGTCGACGACGCCGCCGTCGATCGCGGCGGCGATCCTCGACGCGTCTGGAAGCCGCCCGTGCAGAGCACGGGGACGGTCACCGCCTCCTTCACGCGCGCGCGCTCGTCGAGGTTGATCCCCTCGATCCCGCCGGCTTGCGCGCGAGCGCTCCCACGCCCACTTGAACACCCTGTTCGAGAGGCGGCGTGCGGAAGAGCAGAGTAGTTCCGGAACGTGTTCTTGCCGCTCGAGAGCATCGTGTCGTAGGCCCGGATCATGTCGGCGATCGGGAACCCGCCCGCCGGGTTGCGCGGGTGCGGGAACGCGCCCCCGGACGCGACGTGGAAGCCGTCCACCCCGGCCTCCTCGAGCCACTTGCAGACCTTGATCGAGTCCTCGATCGTCGTTCCCCTTCCGCAGCCAGGGAAACAGGTCGTCGTGGTGGTCGACGGCGGTGATCTTGAACCCGACGTAGAAGTCGTCGCCGACCTCGCGCCGGATCGCGTGCACGATCTCGAGCGGCAGCCGCGCGCGGTTCTCGAGCGAGCCGCCGTACTCGTCCTCGCGGTCGTTGATCGCCGGCGAGAGGAACTGAGTGAACAGCATAGCCGTTGCACCCGTCGAGCTCGATCCCGTCGAGCCCGGCCTCGCGCGCGCGCCTCGCCGCCTGCGCGAACGCCTCGACGATCTCCCGCGATGCTCGCGCGATCGTCATCCGCTCGCACGGCAAGCCGTGGATCGGCTCCGACTTGTCCGTCGAGCTGAGGCCCTTCGAGTACGTGATGCCCGGGATCTCGCGCTCGCGGCCGGAGTAGGCGATCTGGGCGACGTACTTGCAGTCGTGCTCGTGGACTGCTTTCCGAGCTCGCGCCAGAACGGGATCTTCTCGTCGGCGTCGAGGTGCGCGTAGTCGGGGACGATCAGCCGCGCGGGTGCACCGGCGTGTTCGAGGAGATGATCGCGCCCACGCCGCCGCGGGCGAACTTCAGGTCCCAGCGGAGGCGCACGTCGGTGCCCGAGCCGTCGTAGTTGTCGAAGCGGCCCGCGACGCTCGAGCGGAAGACGCGGTTCTTGACCTCAGGTTCGGAACGTCGCAGCGGCTGGAAGATGACGTCGGTGGCGTCAGATCTTGCACCTCCCACTCCCAGCGGCCGTCCGGTCTGCTCGGTGGCCCGCGATCCAGTCCTCGAGCGGCGGGTTGGCCTCGGTGCTCGCTGCAGCCGGTCGCCGCCCAGCAGCGGATCTCGACCCGCCCCGTCCTCAGCGTCGATCGCGCAGGAAGCTCTTGAAGAGGGGCGGCGGCGGGTCGTTCCAGTCGAGCGATCTCGGAGAAGTTCCTGGTGGAAGGGCCCTGCAGCACCCGGCGCGAGCTTGGTGATGCCAGGCTTCGCCGCCCGCCAGGCCTTCTGGCGTGATCTCTTCACTGTCGCGGTCGGCCGAGCCGCGTCGGGTCGATCTCGCCCTCCAGTCAGCCGGGTCATGATCGCCGGGCGCCTGCGTCGTAGGGGACGACCATGTACTCCCTTCTTGAAGAAGAAGCGGTCGGTCGTAGAGGCGGGAGTAGGCGGCGAGCGAGTCGCCGCGGCGCGGGTAGCAGCGGAAGTCGTCCTCGGTGCAGCCGGCCTGCTCGAACTTGATCTTTGGGATCTTGTGCGTCGCCTTCGTGTACGCGCCGGCGGCGCCGCTGACGATGTGCTGGATCGTCGCCGCCCGGCACTCGTGGCGCATCGGATAGCGCTGGTAGTTGTGGATGTCGCCGCCGATCACCGCGATGTAGCGGTTGGCCGGGTCGTTCGACGATCTCCTGCACCGTGCCGCCGCCCTCCGATCAGAAGAGGTCCTTCTCCTCGGCATCGACGACGAGCGGCTTGCCGGTCAGCAGGATCTTCGGCTTCGGCTTGCTTCGAGATCCCCCGCAGCCACTTGCCCTGCTCGCTCGCTCGAGCCTGCAGCCTGGATCCCCGTGTCGAGCCCCACGAGCATGATCGGGCCGCCCTCGATCGCGAAGTACGGACGCACGTTGGTCGGCCAGCTGCTCCTGCCGCGCAGCGTCGCGACTTCAGCTCGCACGAGGTCTTGTCTCCTGGTCGGGCTCTCGACGGCCCCCGCCACGTCCATAGCCGCCGGAGCCCGCGCCGCAACAGGCGCTCGCGGCCGGGCGTCCGTGGCGGCCGCTGGCTCGGCGCGAGCGCCGCAGAAGTGCGGCCATGAAGCCGTCGAGCCCGTCGTACCAGTCGTGGTTCCCTGGGATCGCGTAGATCGGGCCGGGGAGGCGCCGATAGGGCCAGTAGAACTTGTCCTCGTACTCGTTGACGTCGCCGGCCGGGTAGATGACGTCGCTGACGATGTAGGTGAACGCCGTGCCTCCCGCGGTGGCGTAGAGCGGCCGCAGGACGTGGTACTGCGAGTCGTCCCCCTCCCCGGGATCCCCGAGGACCATGAAGGACAGCGTCTCGGCGCTCCGCCCACCGGCGCACGATCAGGTCGGGGTCGACGTTCTCCTTCGTCCGCATCGCCGCCACCCAGCGGCGGCGCTCGTCCTCGGTGGGATCCCCGAGCCAGCGTGCGAGCCGGTCGTTCCGGGACTCCCAGAGCGGCTTCGGGCTCGTCCAGCTGAGCTATCTCGGCTTGTAGCCCTCCCGGTACAGCTCCTTGACCGAGGCGGCGGCAACGCAGTCGACCCAGCCGGCGGCGCTCCGCGACGTCCGCGAGGAGTTCGCCGTGTCGATGCTGGGCGGCTGCTGGGCTTCGGTCAAGTGCTCGGTCATACAGAGCCTTCCTCTCTTCAGACTGGAGGCGCCGCCGCATGACACCGGACCAAATCCGGTGTGAGCTTCTTCAAAATCGGGGCTGCTTGTCAAGCGGGACGGGAGGCGAAAGAAACACAGCCGCCGCGCTGACGGAGTACTCTGGCTTCCTGGTCGTCGACGGGAAGGACCTGCTCGTGATCCGAGTCCGGCTGAACAACAACGACCAACTGTGGCACCTTTATCAGGCGCTGCGGGGACATTGCGAAGTAGAGATGGTTCCCGACAGCGAAGGTCCCGTGCTCGAGATTCCGAACGACTCCGGCACGAGCAGCGCGTCCGTGCTCCGCCGGCTCGACGGCTGGCTGAGCGAATTCGGCGTCGAATCGATCTCGCTCGAGCTCGATGGCCGCCCTTACGTGTTGAGCAAGGGCGCGGGTCACGCTGACCGTGCGCTCACCGGCGTGCGCTAGCCGCTGCACCGTCCTCGCGAATCTCTAGTCGTCGCTTTCGAGCGCCGCGGCCACCGCTGCCTCGAGCGGCGCCTCAACATCTCCGCCGGCCGTGTCGGCCGGAGCGTTCTGCTTGCGAGACAGGAGGATGAAGGGCAGCGCGAGCGCGGAGATGGCGCCGCCGAGGACGTACGAGGCCGGGTACCCCCAGACGTCCGCAGACCGCCCGAGCACGGGCTGGACGACCACGCCGCCGGTCGAGCCCAGCATCGAGTCGAACGAGAGAATCGTCGCCCGCTGCTGCGACGGGATGAGTCCGTTCAGATAGGTCTGGCGGATCGGCATCGAGGCCGCGAACAGCAACCCCCAGACGACGATCAGGCCGATCACGACCCAGAAGTTCTGGAACACGCCGATCAGCACCAGGGTCACCGCGCTGGCGAGCGCCGTGACGAAGAGCGCCGACGTCCGGCGATGGAACATCCTCCTGATCAAAGGCGCCGCGAGCCCGCCGACGATCTGCGCGCCGGCCACGATCGCCGCCACCAGGCCGGCGATGCCATAGGCCTCGGAGTCGCCCCAGAGATCGAGGAGATACGGCTGCAAGGCGTAGAACGCGTAGAAGCCGACGCCCGCCGTGAACGGCGACGCGAGCATGATCCACTTCACCGTCGGCACCCGCCACCCGTACTCGATGGAGGCGCTCGCGATCCGCCGGACACCCTTCGCGACGCCGATGCTCTTCTGCGGCGTGAACCCGACGTCCTTCATCAGGGTGAACGCCACGCACGAACATCACGAGAAGCACGACGCCCCGCAGGACGAAAGGCACACCGAGATTCGTGACCTGCGCGATGTACCCACCGGCGACCGACCCGGTCAACATGGCCGCGCCGCCGACGACCTGCCCTCGGCCGAAGACGGACTCCAGGTTGCCCTCGAAGTGGGTGGCGTTCAGGGCATCCACCAGCCAGGCTTCGACGGCGCCGGAGAAGAACGTGAAGCCCAGGCCGAGCAGCATCGAGACCACCGCCCACGCCCAGAACGGCGCTTCGATCTGCCACAGCATGACGTACAGCAAGGTGGTGGCGGCCAGCGTCACCGTGCCGAGGAGGTACGACACCCGGCGCCCGATCGTGTCGGCGACGATCCCCGTCGGCACCTCGAAGATGACCATCCCGACCGTGAAGAAGGCGTTGGCCGCGAACGCCTCGAGGTTCGAGAGCCCGGCATCGAGCAGGAAGATCGTGTTGATCCCCCAGATCAGCGACGCCGCCAGGGTGTTGCCGAGCAGGAGCGTCAGGTAGATCCGCTGGATGGAAGCCGGTGTCGGCAGCCCTGGTTCTTCGATCTCGGTCAAGAGCACTCCTCGGGGTCAGATCACCGCACTTTGCACGACGAGCCAACGCCGAGGCGCGGTGAGAGATTCCGGGGAACGGATACGCTCGCCGGGTGCCGTCCACCCTCGAGCTGCGCGCAACCAACGGCGAGCTCGTGCTGGGGGGAACGCTCCATCTGCCCGAGGGCGAGCCCCGCGCCACGGTGCTGATGGTTCCCGGGTCAGGGCCGTCGGACCGCGACAACGACCTCTACTTCCCGGCGATCCGGGCCGGCCTGCTCGAGCGGGGCATCGCCGCAGCGTCGTTCGACAAGCGAGGCGTCGGTGAATCGATGGGCGACTGGCGTGACACCGGCCCCGCCGAGCAAGTGGCGGACGTCGCGGCGCAGCTCGCCTCCCTGCGGGAATCCCCGGACGTGGATCCGACCCGCCTCGGGCTCTTCGGTCACAGCCAGGGCGGCTGGGTCGTGCTCGAGGTCGCCGCGGCCGACCCGTCCGTTGCGTTCGTGATCACGAACTCGGGCCCGGGTGTCACCATGGCGCGCCAGGAGCGCTTCGCGACAGAAGCCCACATGATCGCGGGCGGCGCACCGGCCGAGGCGGTGGCCGACGCGCTCGCGACCCAGGACGCTCTCATCGCGCTCGTGCGGAGCGGAGCCGACCTCGCGACCGTCCAGGCGACCGCCGGCGAGGACGGTCAGGGCCCGAGTGATCCCGCGGAGCTCGAACTCGTGCGCCGCTGGCTCGACCACGATCCCCGCCCCGCTCTCGAACGGCTCACGTGCCCGCTCCTCGCGATCTTCGGCGACCAGGATCTCATCACGCCGGTGGAGGAGAGCATCGCCGTCTTCCGTACGGCACGCGCGGGTCGCCCGGGAGACCTGGACGTCGTGACGCTTCCCGGGGCCGATCACCGGCTGCAGAGCGGCGAGCCGCCCGCACTGCACCCCGCGTACGCCGCAACGCTCGGAGACTGGATCATCCGTCACGGCTCCTGACGAACGTGAGACGCTTGCCACCATGCAGGCAACCGGCATCCCAGCGGCAGAGCTGGCGGCGAGACGCGAGACGCTCCTCCAGCACATCCGTAGCCAGGCGCTGACCGGCTACGTGCTCTTCGACGAGCACTACATCCAGTACTTCACGAGCTTCGGCTTCCTGGCGACCGAGCGGCCGGTCGCGTTCGTCGGCAACGCCTCCGGGGAGATGGCCGTTTTCGTCCCCGAGTTCGAGGTCGAACGGGTTCGCGCCGAGACGGAGTTCGAGCGCGTCGAGTCCTACCCGGAGTACCCGGGCGACGAGCATCCGATGCTGATCCTGGCGCGCGTGCTGCTGGACCTGGGGGTCACGGGCGGCGCCGGCGCCGACCAGAACGGCTATCCGGGCATCCTCGGCTACCAGGGGCCGGCGTTGAGCGAGGTCAGCGGGCAGCCCGTCGTGCCGCTCGCGCCGTTCATCGAGAGCCTGATGGTCCGCAAGAGCGAGGCCGAAGTGGCGCTGATCCGTGAGAGCGCGAGATGGTGCGAGCACGCGCACCGGCTCCTGCAGGAGTACTCGCGACCGGGCGCGACCGAGGCCGAGGCGAGCCTGCGTGCCGGCCACGAAGCCACGCTCGCGATGCTCGAAACGCTCGGCACCGCCTACGGCGGCCAGCAGGCCTCGTCCGACGGCGTGTCGGCGGGCTATCGCGGCCAGATCGGGCTCAGAAGCTCGTGGGCGCACGCTATCGCTCACAACATCGAGTTCCAGCCTGGCGACGTTCTCGTGACCGAGACGAGCGCGCCGGTCTGGGGATACAACGCTGAGCTCGAGCGGGCGATGATCATCGGCGCGCCCACCGACGAGATGCGTCGACTGTTCGACCACATGGTCGCCGCGCAACAGGTGGCCTTCGACGCGCTGCGGCCCGGCGTCACTTGCGCCGACGTGGACGGCGCGGTGCTGGGCTACTTCGAGGCGAACGACCTGCTGCCGTACTGGAGGCAGCACGTCGGCCACGCGATCGGCCTTCGCAACCACGAAGCGCCGTTCCTCGATGTCGGCGATCACACGCCGATCGAGCCCGGCATGGTGTTCACGATCGAGCCCGGCCTCTACGCGAGCGAGATCGGTGGCTTCCGCCACTCGGACACGGTGGTCGTGACGCCCGACGGGATCGACGTCCTCACCTCCTACCCGAAGGACATCGAGAGCCTGACGATCGCCGGCTGACCGCCGTCGTGTATATTTCACCATGTAGTTAAATACGACGTGGTGAAGGAGCATGACAGCCGATCAGCTCGACAGGACGTTCGCAGCCCTCTCCGACCCGACGCGCCGGGCGATCCTCGCGCGGCTCGCCGAAGGCGAGGCGACCGTCAACGAGGTTGCGGCGCCGTTCGCGATCAGCCTGCCGGCGATCTCCAAGCACCTGAAGGTGCTTGAGCACGCTGGACTGATTACACGCGGTCGCGACGCACAGTGGCGGCCGTGCCGGTTGGAGGCTGCTCCGCTCGAGGACGCCGCGGACTGGCTGGAACGCTACCGGCAGTTCTGGGAAGGCAGCCTCGACCGCCTCGACGACCATCTCCGACAGATCCAGAAGGGACAGATCACATGACTGAAGGATCGAGCACGAAAGAGCACCGTGAGTTCACGGTCACCCGCATCCTGGACGCCCCGCGCGAGCTCGTGTGGAAAGCCTGGACCGACCCGGCGCAGTTCGCCTACTGGTTCGGCGGCTCGGCCGAGGTGCCCGCGTCCACGGTCTCGCTCGACGTCCGGCCGGGCGGGGCGTGGAACGCCCGCATGGTGATGGAAGACGGCACTGAGATCCCGTTCGGCGGCGTCTACCGTGAGGTGGAGGAGCCGGAGCGCCTCGTGATGATCTTCGAGGAGGTCGGCAGGCAGACGGACCCCGATCAGCAAGTCGTGACCGTCACCCTTGCCGACCTCGGTGGTAAGACCGAGCTCGTGCTCACCCAGACCGGGATCCTCGATGAGGACGACTTCAAGGGCCTGGAAGGCGGCTACGGCTCGTTCCTCGACAAGCTGGAGGAACTGCTGGCGAAGAGCTAGGAGGGTTTGGCGGAATGTCGCTCGTCGCTGGGGTGCGATGCTCGTTCCGAGGCAAGGACGCAGGGAGCGCCGATAGCGGTTGCTATCGGCGCGACTGAGGACGCGGCCTCGGGGCGAGCAGCGCGCCCAGCGGCTCAGCCGATATTTCGCCAAACCCTTCTACGGCGCAGTCCGCGTTGGCAGGGCATCGAGCTCGTCGAGGCTCGGTGCCCTTCGGATCGACGGGCTCAACGTGCCCCAGAGCGCGAGCGCCAGCGTGAAGACGGCGAAGAAGGCCACGGTGGCCCGGGCCGACGCCGACGTCAGGAGGGCGCCGGCCACGAGCGGGCCGAGCGGCGCGGCGAGGAGCGAGATCGTGCTCCTGGCACTCTCGACGCGGCCGAGCAGACGGTCCGGAGTCACCGCGATGCGATAGCCCTCCACGACCGAGTCCGTCACCGGCAGCGTGATTCCCTGCAGCATGATCGCGGCCGTGAGCACGTAGACGTTCGGCCAGAGGACGAAGGCGACGATCCCGAGCCCTGCCCAGAGCTCGAGTAGCAGAATCGCCCGCACGGACAGCCTGCGACGGAAGATCGGCGACAGGAGCGAGCCAAGCAGAATGCACGCGCCGAAGGCGGCGACCAGCACGCCGATCCCGGCGCTCGACAGCCCGTGTTCCTGGCCGGCGACGACGACCACCAGGAGGATGCCGGGGATCGTGAAGTTGCCGAGGCCGTAGAGGAACGCGCAGGTGCGCAGAAACGGCTGGCTCCAGAGAAAGCGGAATCCCTCCACGAGCTGTGTCCGAAGGCGCGCGGGGTCGACCTCGCGCTCCTCCTGAAACGGCGTCCGCATCAGCACGAGCGAGAGGAACGAGAACGCGTAGGAGACGGCGTCGAAGACGAACGGCACGGCCCGGCCGAGCGTGAAGAGCGCGCCTCCGAGCGGCGGTCCGGCGAGCATCACGGTCGCGCTTCGCGCCCGGATGACACCCACGGCCGCGGGCAGCTGCTGCCGAGGAACGATGGCGCGGAGCGCACCTGCGTGCGCGGTGTTGAAGAAGACGGACCCTGTGCCCTCGACGAACGCGACGGCCGCGATCTGCCAGAACGCCACCTGGTCGAGGAGGATCGTCGCGGCCAGGGCCGCGATCGCGAGCGCTCGCACCCCGTCGGCCGCGATCATCAGCCGCTTGCGGTTCCAGCGGTCGGCGGCGACGCCTGCGGGCAGGCCGAAGAGCCCGTGTGGCAGGAGCCCTGCGAAGCCAACGATCCCGGCCTTCGCCGGCGACTGCGTGACCGCGAGCACGAGGAGCGGGTACGCGATCGCGGTCACCTGCGAGCCGAGTGTCGAGAGCAGCCGCCCGGTCAGCAGCAGTACGAAGTCCCGGTTCCGCCGCAGGGGCGCGGCGGTGTCAACGCTCGCGATGCTGCTGCTGTTCCGCGAGGTCGGCGTACCCCTCCGGGACCCTGCCTACCGACGTCCAGCCGCCGTCGACGTAAAACAGTTGGCCGGTGACGTGCGAGGACTCGTCCGAGGCGAGGAACACCGTCGGGCCGACCATGTCCTCTGGCTCTGCGATCCGGCCGAGCGGGATCAACGGCGACCAGCGTCTCGCGATACGACGGATCGTCGTCGAGGTTGCGCTGCACATTCGTCGCTCCGGGAGCGAAGGCATTGACCCTGATCTGGTCGGGGGCGAGCTCCACGGCAAGCTGGATCGTGAGCGCGTTGATGCCGCCCTTGCTCGCTGCGTACGCGGCGAGATTGCGCAGGCCTCTGGCCGCGACGACAGACGAGACGTTGACGATCGAGCCGCCGCCGCCCGCCCGCATCAACCGTGCGGCTTCGACGGAGCAGAAGAACGTCCCCTTCAGGTTGGTGTCGATGACGCGATCCCAGATCTCCTCGTTCGGGTCGGCGAGATTCATCCAGCCGGGAATGCCCGCGCAGTTCACGAGGACGTCGAGCCGGTCGAGGCTGCGAACGTGCGTCGGCGATCTGAGCTGGGCTCGAGACATCGAAGATCAGCGCCCGCCCGCGGCCGCTCTCGGGGAGCTCGGTCGAGGACCTCGGCCGGATCCTCGAGATCGTTGAGGTGCACGACCGCGCCCTCGGCGGCGAGTCCCAGGGCGAGCGCACGCCCGATTCCGCTGCCCGCGCCGGTGACGAGCGCGGCCTTCCCCTCGAGCCGTCCGCTCATGGGGCGATTTCCCCCACGGGAGCGAGCCGAAGGCGCGCGACGCTCACGACGTCACCGCGCCCCGCGAAGCGGAGGAGACGCTCCGTGCGTATTTCGCGAGCACACCGCCGGACACGCGCGCCTCGGGCTGCACCCATCCTTCTCGGCGCAGTTCGAGCTCCGCCTCGTCCAGCTCCACCTCGAGCGTCCGCGCGTCGACGTCGATCGAGATCACGTCCCCGTCACGGACGAACGCGATCGGTCCTCCCCGCACCGCCTCGGGCGCGACATGGCCGACCATCACGCCCCGGGTCGCGCCGCTGAAGCGGCCGTCGGTGACGAGCACGACCGAGTCGCCCAGGCCGCGTCCGACGATCGCGGAGGTGATCGAAAGCATCTCGGGCATGCCCGGCGCCCCGGCCGGGCCTTCGTTGCGGACGACGACGACCTCTCCCGGCTGAACAACGCCGGCGTGGACAGCTTCCAGGCACGCCGCCTCCGAGCCGAAGACGCGCGCCGGCCCGCGATGGGTGGTGCGTTCGTGCCCTGCGAGCTTCACGACCGAGCCTTCGGGCGCGAGATTGCCACGGAGGACCCGGAGCGCGCCGCCGGGCTTGAACGGCTGCCCGGCCGCCGCGACCACCTCGCCGTCGGGCTCGCGCGCCGCCGCTGCGTGCTCGGCGATCGTCCGGCCGTCGACCGTCGGCGCGTCCTGGTGCAGATGCGGCAGCAGCTGCTTGATCACCGCCGCGGTGCCGCCTGCGGTGTGCAGGTCGCCGGCGACGAAGCGGCCGCCTGGGGTCAGGCTCGTGACGACCGGCGTCGACGCCGAGAGGCGGTCGAAGTCCTCGAGCTCGAGCGCGACGCCCGCCTCGCTGGCGATCGCCAGGAGGTGCAACACCGCGTTGGTCGACCCGCCCGTGCCGGTGACGCCGACGATCGCATTCTCCAGCCCGGCCCGCGTCACCAGCGAGGAAGGCCGAACGTCGCGTGCGATCACGTCGAGGACGAGCCGTCCTGCGGCCTCGCCCCGCCTCGGCCTTGGCCGGATCGGTCGCGGGCACGCTGCCGAGGCCGATCGGGCCGAGCCCGAGAAAGTCGATCGCGACCGCCATCGTGTTGGCCGTGAAGTGTCCCGTGCAGGCGCCGTAGCCGGGACACGCGTCGCGCTCGAGCGCCAGCAGATCGTCGTCCGTGATCAGCCCACCCTCGTGAGCACCGACTCCCTCCCACACGTCCTGGATCGTCACCTGCGCGCCGCGGTGCGTTCCGGGCGCCATCGCACCCGAATAGAGAATCAACCCTGGAACGTCCAACCGCAGCATCGCCATCGCCAGCCCCGGCACGGTCTTGTCGCAGCCGCCCAGGCAGATGAGGCCGTCGAACGGCTGGCTGCGTCCGACGAGCTCCACCGAGTCGGCGATCACTTCACGGCTGACGAGCGAGGCGCGCATTCCCGGCCGTGCCCTGCGTCAGGTTGTCCGAGATCGCGATCGTGTTGAACTCGAGCGGCGTACCACCCGCCTCGCGGACCCCCGCCGCCACGTGGGCCGGCGAGGTCGCGCTGGCCGAGATTGCACGGCATCGTCCCGGTCCAGGTCGTCGCGATCCCGATGAGCGGGCGGCTCCAATCGCGCTCGTCGAGCCCCATCGCGCGCAGATGGGCACGCGCGCCGGCACGGCGAGCGCCCTCGTTCAGATCCGCGTTCGCGAGCCGACGCTCCACCGGCCGATCCTAGTCCGGTACTAGTCGATCAGCTTGCGGGTCATGGCACGGATCGCGATCCGCCACATGAGCAGGCCGAACGCCACGAGGAAGACGAGGCTGCCCAGATCCTCCCAGCCGACGAAGCCGAACACCGCGTGGCGGACGAGCTGGACACAGTGGTAGAGCGGGTTGAGTCGGGCGAGAGCCTGCGCCCAGTCCGGCAGCGTGTCGATCGGGAAGAACGTCCCGGCCACCAGGAAGAGTGGCGTCAGCACGGCGCTGACGATGTAGCTGAAGTTCTCGATCGACTTCGCGTAGCCCGCGACGGTGATCCCGAAGCACGCCCAGCCGAAGCCGGCGATCCAGGCGATCAGGGGCACGGTGAGCATCCCCCAGGACGGGTCGAGCCCGAAGACCATCGCCACCAGCATCGGCACGCAGCCGTAGACGCCGGCGCGGGTTGCGATCCACAGCGCCTCCGCGCTGACGAGCTCCTCGGTGTCGACGGGCGCGGCGAGGATCGCGTTGTACGTTCGCTGGAACTGGTACTTGACGAACGTCCCGAACATCGCCGGGAACGCACTCGAGAAGAGCACAGCCGTCGCGACGGTGCCCGTGCCGACGAACTCCACGTAGTCGTAGCCCCCGACACGCTGACGAGCGCGCCGAAGCCGAAGCCGAACGCGAGCAGGTAGATCGTCGGCTCGACGGTCGAGGAGAACGTCGCCGAGCGCCAGTAGGAGGAGAAGTTGACGACTTCGCGCACGAGCACGCCCGTGATCGCGGGGCGCTCGAGCCGACGGAGGCGGTGGCTGCGGTCTGTGGCTACGGCCATCAGCCGATCTCCTCGCCGGTGAGGAGGACGAAGACGTCCTCCAGGTTCGCCGGGCGAAGCTCCCCGTCGATCCCGGTCCCGTTCGAGCCGTCGTGTCCGAGGATCGAGACGCTCGTGCCCGTGCGCCGCGTCCGCAGCCCATGCGCGCCCGCCTCGGCCTCCACCTCGGCGAGCCGAGTGGGCGGCCCATAGACCTCGAGCACTTCCCGGCCCGCATGCTCCAGCACGAGCTCCGCGGGCGGCCCCGCCGCGACCGCCTTGCCGTGGGACATGATCATCACCGTGTCGGCGAGGCGCTGTGCCTCCTCGATGTAGTGCGTGGACATCAGGATCGTCGTGCCCTCGCTTCGCAACGCGTCGATCAGCGCCCAGAGCTCCTGCCGCACCTGCGGATCGAGCCCGACCGTCGGCTCGTCGAGGAGCACGAGCCGGGGCCGGTGCACGAGCGCGCGCGCGATCAGCAGGCGCCGGCGCATGCCGCCGGAGAGCTTGTCGACGCGCGAGTCGCGGCGGTCGACGAGCTTTGCCATCACGAGCGCCCGCTCGATCGCTGCACCGCGATCGGCGCGGCCGATCCGGTAGAGGTGCGCGAACACGAGCAGGTTCTGCTCGACCGTGAGCATGACGTCGAGATTGTCGAGCTGCGGCACGACCCCGCACTGTGCGCGTGCGATCTTCGACTCGCCCGGAAGCGTGTAGCCGAGAACCTCGATCTCGCCCTCGTCGGCGATCGACTGCGCCGTGAGCAGCCGCATCGTCGTCGACTTCCCGGCACCGTTCGGCCCGAGCAGGCCGACGCACGTGCCCTCCGGCACGTCGAGGTCGAGCCCGTCGACGGCGGTGATCGGGCCGTAGCGCTTCACCGCGCCCCGCAGACGGATGGCGAGGTCCGGCACGCGCTGACCTTACTGGAGCACCGAGAGGATGTTGCCGGCGGGATCCTTGAACCAGGCAATGGCCGGTCCCTCGTCGCCGCGGGCGATCCCCTTCTCGTCCTGTTCGAAGCCCTCGTAGCGCTCGAAGGTGACGCCGGCCGCTGTCAAGCGATCGACCGCCGCCTCGATGTCGTCGACGGGGAAGTTGAGCACCGTGAAGCTCGCAGGGACGTGATCCTCCTTGGGATAGACGAACACCTCTCCCCCGCCCGCCAGGTGCAGGCCGAGCCCACCCATCTCCTCGGAGACGTCGAGCCCGAGCGTCTCGCCGTAAAACCGCTTCGTCGCTGGAATGTCGTTCGACGAGAAGCCTGAGAACGCGTTTGAGTCCTTGAACATCGCAGTCACTCCTTCGATTGCTTGTCTACGCGGCTTCGGCGACCGGCGGTTCGCTCGACCGCCTCTTCACCGCCGGGCGCAGCCTGAGCGCCCGAGCGCAGAAGGACACCGCCAAGCACGGCCCCGGATGCGGCGAAGACGGCGCCGACGAGGAAGGCGAGGTGGTAGCCGCCGGTCAAGGCGACGAGCGAGCTGTCACCTGCGGCCTGCAGCGTGTCCGTGCGGGAGGCGGCGAGGCTGGCGAGGACCGCGAGCCCGAGCGCGCCGCCCATCATGAAGGCGGTGTTGACGACGCCCGAGGCGAGGCCCGCTTCGCTCGGCTTGACGTCGCTCATCGCGGCGAGCAGCACCGGGTTGAACGCGATGCCGGCGCCGAGACCGAGCAGCATCATCGCCGGGAAGACGTCGACGAGGTAGCTCCCGTCGACCGGCGCCCGGGCGAACAGCAGGAGCCCGAGAGCGGCCAGCGACAGCCCTGCTGCCAGTGGCGGCCTGAAGCCGAAGCGCATCACGAGCTTCGCCGAAAGGCCGACGGAGAGAGCGCCCATGATCAGGTTGGACGGCAGGAAGGCGAGACCGACCTGCAGCGGGCTGTAGCCCAACACGAGCTGGAGGTAGAGGGCAGAGACAAAGAACCAGGCGAACATCGCCGCAGCCCAGAGGACGCCGACGAGGTTCGAGACGACGACGTTGCGCAGCCGGAAGAGTCCGAGCGGCACGAGCGGCGAGCTGCCCCTGGCCTCGATCCAGACGAAGATCGCGAGCAGCGCTGCACCGGCGCCGAGCAGCCCGAGCGTCTGGAACGAAGTCCAGCCCTCCTGGTTGCCGTTGACGATCGCGTAGACAGCGAGCATCAGCGCGACGGTGACGGTGATGGCACCCGCGACGTCGAGGCGCCGTTCGCCGGCCAAACCGCGCGACGCCGGCACCAGCTTCAGCGTCAGCACGACGACGAGGACGCCGACCGGAACGTTGACGAGGAAGATCCAGTGCCAGTTGAGCACGTCGGTGAGGACTCCGCCGAGGAGCACGCCGATGCTGCCGCCGCCGGAGGCGACGAAGCCGAAGATGCCCATTGCCTTGGCCCGGTCGGCCGGCTCGGTGAACAGCGTCATCATCAGCGAGAGCGCGACCGCGGAGACGACCGCTGCGCCGAGGCCCTGCACCGCCCGCGCTCCCATCAGGAGCTCCTGCGAGTTCGCGAGGCCGCAGGCGAGTGACGCCAGCGTGAAGAGCGTCGTGCCGATCAGGAACAGGCGCCGATGCCCGAAGAGGTCGCCCAGCCGCCCCCCGAGCAGGAGGAAGCCGCCGAACGTGAGCAGATAGGCGTTGACGACCCACGCGAGAGACTCCTCCGAGAACCCGAGGTCCTCTCGGATCGACGGCAGCGCAACGCCGACGATCGTGACGTCGAGCACGATCATCAGGTCGCCCAGGCAGAGGACGAGGAGTGCGAGCCAGCGGGTGCGATTGTCGATGGTCATTGCGTCGAACTCCTCTCAGATCGTCATGTTCTTGGTGGGTTTCGAAGGTAAGACCGAGGGACGCCGCGGAATTCATCGGTCGGGCGGCGATGAGTTTCGGCGGCCAGAGCGGTCGTGTACTTTGGTGTCCGCCTCAACTCCGCATCCGACCGTGTTCTCCATCACCGGCCCCATCAAACGCGCCGACCTGCCCGGGCTCTGCGCGCGGGTCTGCGCGTTGCTGGAGCGAAACGGGGCCGGCGTCGCCGTGTGCGACGTGGGCGGCGTCGGGCACCCCGATGCGGTGACGGTCGACGCTCTCGCCCGGCTCCAGCTCGCCGCGCAGCGACGCGGTTGCCAGGTCCGGCTGCGCAATGCGTCGGACGAGCTGCTCGCACTGGTCGCCTTCATGGGCCTACGCGACGTGTTGCCTGCCTAGGCGTCCAACCGCGCGGGCAAGCCGAAGAGCGGGAAGAGCGTCTCGGTGTCGAGGAAGAACGTGAACTCGACGATGCGGCCCTCCGCCATCTCGATCACCTGGAGCGCCCACGGGTCGTACCCGTCGCCCGTTGCGCTCGGCTTGTACTGGCCGTATGCGGGCGAGCCGTTTGCCGACACGGTCGGCACCATCTTCGAGCCCCGGCAGCCGCCGCCCGGCCCGACCCACCACGACAGGATGTCGTCGCGCCCGCGCAGCCACAGGTCGAACGGCGGCATCGACTGGGTCGCGTCCTCCTGGATCAGCGAGGTGAGCGCCTCCATGTCGTAGCGCTCGAAGGCCTCCACGTAGCGGGCGAGCAGCGCCTGGTCGTCCGCCGTCAGCTCCGGCGAGGGGTCGCTCGCGCTCACGTTGCCGGCGGCGAGCGTTGCCCGCGCGCGCTGAAGCGCGCTGTTGACCGAGGCGACACTGGTATCGAGGAGCTCCGCGACCTCGGTCGCCTGCCAGCGAAGCACCTCGCAGAGGATCAGCACCGCCCGCTGCCGGGGTGGAAGGTGCTGCAGCGCGGCGATGAAGGCGAGGCGGATCGTCTCGCGGCCGACGGCCACCTCGGCCGGATCCCCCTCCGGCACGACGAGCCCGTCGGGCACCGGCTGGATCCACGTTGCCTCGGGCAGCGTGTTCAGATTGGCCTCGATCGGAGCCTGCGCAGGCCCGAGATCCATCGGCCGGGCGCGGCGCTCCCGCCCGTTCAGCATGTCGAGGCAGACGTTCGTCGCGATGCGGTAGAGCCACGAGCGAAGTGCCGCCCGGCCCTCGAAGCCCTTGTAGCCGCGCCACGCGCGGATGAACGTCTCCTGGACGGCGTCTTCGGCGTCGAACGCCGAGGCCAGCATCCGGTAGGCGTAGGCGGTCAGCTCCCGCCGGTGCTGCTCGAGCTGGAGCTCCAGCTCACCCGACCGGAGCGCCGCCGTCCCGCCGGCCGCCTCTGTTGTCAGCTCGAAATCGGGCACCCATCAATCCTACGCATGGCGCTGCAGGCTACGTCGGCTACCGGACCCGGACCGTGAAGCGCCGCGATTCGAATGCCTTCGCCGTCTCGCCGCGGGTGAGACCGAACGCGATCGTGGTCGTGCCGGCTGCCGGTTGCCCTGTAGACGAGCACGACGTTCTTGCCGAGATCCGCCTCCGGAGACCTGCTGTACGACGCGGGCGTTGTACTGGCGCGCGACGCGCCAGACGCGACCATTCGCGCGGTGAGGCAGTGCGACCGCAATCAGCTGTCCCTTCTGGGTCTGAATCGTCGAGACGGGGCCCTTCGGCAACGGGCCGACCGGCGTCGAATCCGCGAGGCCGACCCCGGCGAGGATGGCCGCCGCGGCGACCGCGGCGCCAACGAGCGCAATGAACTTTTTCCGAACCATGACCCCTCCTTCGCGACTGAACGTGATGAGAGTCACGCTACTGACAGGCGCCAGGTCTGCGTCGCGGGCGTCCTATCGACTCGCGGGCGGAACATCGGCGGCGCCCGATTCGTTTACACCATTGACGGCCGAGGACGCCCACCCGGCGTTCCCCGTCAATGACCAAGGAGACATTCGTGAACCAACAGCCAACACTTCATGACGTCGACGTCCGCTGTGCAGCGTGCGGAACGTCGTTCGCGATCCGTTCGACCGCCGAGGCGATCTCGATCGACGTCTGCTCGACCTGCCACCCGGCCTACACCGGGCGTGAGCGGACGACCGCCAGCGGCGGCCAGATCGACCGCTTCAACAGGCGCCGCGCCCTCGCGGCAGCGTAGAAACCTCTCAGCACAGCCGTTCGACTCGATGTCGGCTACCGTGTGAGTCGAACCGGCTGTGCTGACGACCCGCACCGCGCCGGAAGCTCAACGGAAGGGACGCGGGGAGCCGTGCGCACCGCGATCGTCTCAACCTACCCACCTCGTGCTTGCGGCATCGGCACTTTTGCGGCCGACGTCCGCGGCGCGCTCCTGGGAGTAGACGGGGTCGACCGGGTCGAGAAAGTCGTGATCGTCAACGAGCCCTCCCGTCCACAACGGCCAGGGCTCGTGGCGACGATCGCGCAGGCGGCCCGCGGCGACTACGTCCGCGCGGCGCGGATTCTCGGCCGGATGGACGTCGACGTCGTCCTGCTCCAGCACGAGTACGGGATCTTCGGCGGCGCCGACGGTGCGTACGTGCTCTCGCTGGTCGAAGAGCTCTCGCAGCCGCTCGTCGTGACGCTCCACACCGTTCTGTCGGAGCCGACGAAGCATCAGGCCGAGGTCCTCGCCGCGCTGTGCCGTCAGGCCGAGCTGGTGATCGTGATGACCGAGACGGCCAAACGGCTGCTGCTCGCCGGCGAGGCGTGTGCCGCTGAGAAGGTTCGAGTCGTGCCCCATGGCGCGCCGACGGTGCTCGCGCAGCGCGCGGACGCCTATGCGTTGGAGCGCGCCGGCGGAAACGGCGCCGCGATCCGCGCGCCGTACGGCGGCAGCGACCGGTTCCTGCTCTCCACGTTCGGGCTGATCTCCGCCGGGAAGGGGATCGAGACGGTGATCGAGGCGCTGCCGTCGATCGTCGAGCGTCATCCGGATGTGCTCTACGTGGTCGCCGGGCGGACACACCCGGACGTCGCGCACCGCGAAGGAGAGCGGTATCGGCTGACGCTCGAGCAGGCAGTGCTCGAGCACGGGCTCGAGGACCACGTCGAGTTCGAAGATCGCTTCCTGGCAATCGACGAGATCGCCGACCTGCTCGCCGCAACCGACGTCTTCGTGACGCCGTACAGCGGGCGTGAGCAGATCGCCTCCGGCGCGCTCACCTTCGGGATCGCAGCCGGCTGCGGAGTCGTCTCGACGCCGTACTGGTACGCGCAGGACATGCTCGCGTCGGGCGCCGGCGAGATCGTGCCGTTCGGCGACTCCGAGGCGCTCGCCGACGCCGTCTGCCGCTACATCGACGAGCCGGAGCGGCTTGCGGCTGCCCGCGCCGAGGCACGAAAGATCGGAGCGCTGCTGTCGTGGCCGTCGGTCGCCGAGGCGACGGCCGCCGTGTTGCAGGAAGCCGTCAAGCTGGCTCCGCGCAGCCGCCGGCCGGTCGCACGCCTCAACCCGCAGCTCGTGAGCATGCGGACCGACCATCTGCTCACCCTCGTCGACGACGTGGGGATCGTGCAGCACGCGAACGGCGTGATCCCGAACCGCGAGACCGGCTACTGCGTCGACGACGTCGCGCGGCTCGCGGTCGTCGCCGTCGACCTCGCCCGCCGTGGGGACGAGCAGGTCTGGACGTCGATCGTCTACCGCTCGCTCGCCTTCCTCCAGGACGCCACCGACCCGGAGGCGGGGATGCGGAACTTCATGGGCTACGACCGGCGCTGGCTCGACGCACCTCACATCGGCGACCATGTCGGGCGCTCCATCTGGTCGCTGGGCGAGATCCTCTCGACGGCCTGGGTACCAGCCGTCGTCGGCCCCACACGCCGCCTGCTCGATGCAATCGTCGGGACGCTCGGACCGGACACCTCGCTGCGCACCGGTGCGTACGCCGTGCTCGGACTCGCCCGGCTCGACCAGGACCGGCTGCAGCCGGAGGCTCTCGTCTTGCTCGAGCGAGTCCTCGCTCAGCTCGCGGCTGCCTACGAGACGCACTCGACCCCCGAATGGCGCTGGTTCGAGGACGCGCTCACGTACGACAACGCGCGGCTGCCGCACGCGCTGATCGTCGGCGGCGCTGCGCTCGGCCGCGAGGATCTGACGGAGACGGGCCTGGACGCGCTCAGCTGGCTCGGCGACGAGTCCGGTCTCCTCGAAGGCACGCTCAGGCTGACCGGTCATCTCGGCCGCCAACGGACCGAACCGGCTCCGGGAGGCGGGGACGAGCAGCCGCTCGACGCCTCCGCGTTCGTCGCCGCTGAGCTGGCCGCGTTCGCCGTCACCGGCGAGCCGGAGCACGCGAAGCGCGCGCAGCAGTCGTTCGACTGGTTCCTCGGCCGCAACCGCCTCCACCGGCCGCTCTACGACTTCGCGACCGGAGGCTGCAGCGACGGACTCGGCGAGGAGACGACGAACGACAACCAGGGCGCCGAATCGACGCTCGCCGTGCACGGTGCGGCGCTGCTGCTCGACGCGGCCGGACTGCCCGCCGTCCACCGCACCCGCGAGACTGCCCCTGCGTGAAAGACAGAGAGCTCTTTGATCGCCACCCGGCCAACCCGATCCTTACAGCGGAGGATTGGCCGTACCCGATCAACGCCGCGTTCAACCCGGCCGCAGCGCAGCTCAACGGCACGACCGTGCTTCTCGCCCGCGTCGAGGACCTGACCGGTCTCTCGCACCTCTCGGTCGCCCGGTCCAGCAACGGGATCGACGGCTGGACGATCGACCCGGAGCCGCTGCTCGCCCCGGCCGACGGGATCGAGAGCGAGCAGTGGGGTTTCGAGGACGCACGCGTCGTCTTCCTCCCGGAGCTCGAGCGCTGGGCGATCACCTGCACCGTCTACGGCCCCGGCGGGCCGGCGGTCTTCCTCGCGACGACCACGGACTTCAGCAACGTCGAGCGTCACGGAATCGTCCGGCAGCCCGAGGACAAGAATGCGGCGCTGCTGCCGCAGCGTGTCGGCGGCAAGTGGATCCTCTTCCATCGACCCACGACGGGGTTCGGCAGCCCGCGTCCGCACGGCGCGATCCACTTGTCCCGCTCAGCCGACCTCGTCGACTGGAGCGCTCCCGAGCAGGTGCTGCTGCCACGCACCGGCGCCTGGTGGGACGCGAGCCGCATCGGCATCGGGCCACCGCTGCTGCGAACCGAGCACGGCTGGCTGCTGATCTACCACGGCGTCAAGGACACCGTCTCCGGCAGCGTCTACAGGGTCGGGCTCGCCCTCCTCGATCTCGAGGAGCCGACCCGCATCCTGCACCGTCTCCCACACTGGATCTTCGGCCCTCTCACCGAGTACGAGCGTGAAGGCGACGTCCCGAACGTCGTCTTTCCCGTGCGGGTTCGTGCACGACGAGGCCAGCGACGAGATCCGGCTGTACTACGGCGCCGCCGACACGTCGATCTGTGTTGCGACGGCACGAGCTCGGGGATCTGCTCGAGGCCGTGCGCAGCGGCCCGGCCGAATCCAGCCTGTAGCGCGTCTGGATCAGGGCTCGAGCAGGCGGTTCTGCTTCGCGGCGGCGCGTTTCTCGATCCGGCGCTCCTTTAGCGTCTTCTGCGCCGGCTTCTTGTCGCCCTTTTTCGGCTTCTGTTGACCTTTCACTCTCGACTCCTGACTGCCGCAAGCGCGGCGTCCGTGCAAGGTCGACGCGGGAGATCAGTCTCCCACAGCCCGCAGACGGAGCACCTCGGCATAGGCCTGGAGGTACTCGTCGACCATCCGCGCAACGCCGAACCGGGCGACTGCCCGCGCGCGAATCGCCGCGCGGTCGAGGGTCGCCGCCCCCTCCACTGCGGCAACGGCGCCCGCGACGTCGTCGACCAAGAAGCCCGTCTTCCCGTCCTCGATCAGCTCGCCCATCGAGCCGCGCCGAAACGCAATCACGGGCGTGCCGCAGGCCATGGCCTCCACGACGCTGTATCCGAACGGCTCCTCGAACCCGATCGGGTGGAGCAGCGCGTCGGCGCCGCCGAGCAACTCCGACCGCTTCTCGGCGCTCACCGCGCCGATGAAGGACACCCGCTCGCCGTCGAGCCGCGGCGCGACCCGTTCGTCGAAGTACTGCTGGTCCTGGACGATCCCGGCCAGCACGAGCCGCCGACCCGCCGCCTCCGCGATGTCGATCGCCTCCGCGGCTCCCTTGTCCGCGTGGATCCGGCCGAAGAAGAGCAGATAGCCGCCGGGTGACGGATGAAGCGAGAACGCGTCGGTGTCGATCCCGTGATGGATTGTCGCCAGGTAGTCGAGGCTCGGATGCCGGTCGGCGTCGCTGATCGCCACGTACGCGGTGCTCTCGTTGTACCGCTGGTAGACCGGCAGGATCCGTTCCGACGAGAACCCGTGAATCGTCGTCAGAACCGGCGTCTCGACGAGCCCGCTGTAGGTCAGCGGGAGGAAGTCGAAGCTGTTGTGGATGACGTCGAACTCGTCCGCCCGTTCGAAGGCGTGCGCGATGTGGAGGCACTCGGCCACTTTCGGCTCGACGTCCGGGTCCTCGGAGTACGGGCGAGCGACGGCCGAGGCGAGACGACCCGAGGTCGTCGAGTCCGCGGTCGCAAAGAGCGTCACGTCGACTCCTCTGGCAACAAGCCCTTCGGTGAGTAGGGAGGCGAACTGCTCCCACGGTCCGTAGTGGCGCGGGGGCACACGCCACGAGATCGGCGCCAGGACCGCAACACGCAGCGGAGTCACAAGAGCAGTGGTCTAGGTAGCAGCAGCGGGCGACAACACGGAGCGCACGAGCCAATCCAGGAGCATCGTGGCAAGCGAGAGGATGATCGCCGCGAAGATCGCGCTCCAGAAGAAGTCGTCGATCGTGAGATGGCTCGACAGTGCGTCGGTGAGCTCGAGCAGCAGGGCGTTGACGATGATCAAGAAGAGGCCGAACGTCAAGAGGGTCAGAGGCAACGTGAGGACGCGCAAGATCGTTCCGATGAACACGTTGACGATCCCGAACAGTGCGGAGACCCAGATGTAGCCCCACGTGCCGCCCGAGACCTCCACGCCCGACAAGAGCCAGGCGGTGATCGCGAAGGCGAACGCGAGGACGATCCACCTGATCAGAAGCGCGCTGAGCACTGGACGCGAGAATACACGGGCGCGCCAGGCGCACGGCTTGAAAAGCGACGGTCCGCACGTGACGATCGGAACGTGCTAGGCCACGACGGTCGGGCCCCGATCTACCAGCGGTGATGCACCTGCGGTGCGATCCGGTCGCGGTAGATCGCGGCGATCGCCTGCAACGACTCCTCGGGCACCGGCGGTAGGTCGGCTGCGGCAGCGTTCGCGCGCGCCTGCTCGGGCGTCTTGGCGCCCGGAATGACCGTCGAGACCGCTTCGAAGCCGAGAATCCACCGGAGAGCAAGTTGCGCCAGCGTCGCACCCTCCGGCACGAGCGCCCGCAACTCCTCGACGACTTCGAGGCCGCGCTCGAAGTCGACACCGGCGAACGTCTCGCCCATGTCGAATCGCTCACCCTGACGGTTGAAGGCCCGGTGGTCGTCCGCTGCGAAGCTCGTGTCGCGGTTGAACTTGCCGGTCAGGAGGCCGGAGGCCAGCGGAACGCGGACGATCACCCCGACGTCACGCAGGCGGGCTTGCTCGAAGAAGAGCTCGGCCGGTCGCTGCCGGAAGATGTTGAAGATGATCTGCACGGTCGAGACTCCCGGGTACTCGATCGCCTTCAGCGCTTCCTCGACCTTCTCGACGCTGACTCCATAGGCGCGGACGACGCCTTCCGCCACGAGCCGGTCGCAGGCCTCGAACACGGCAGGCGTGTAGTAGGTCTCCCACGGCGGGCAATGGAGCTGAACGAGATCGACCGTGTCGACGCCGAGGTTCTCGCGCGACCGGTCGAGCCAGGAGCGCAGGTTCTCGTACGTGTAGTTCTCGACCTCGAGCGGCACCCGCCGGCCGAACTTCGTCGCCACGACAAGCGGCTCGCTGCGCTCCTGCAGGAGCGTTGCGATCAGCCGCTCGGAACGGCCGTCGCCGTAGACGTCGGCCGTGTCGAAGAACGTGACGCCGGCGTCGACAGCAGCTCCCATCGCCGCCAGCGACGTGGTGTCGTCGGTCTCTCCCCAGCTGCCGCCGATCGCCCAGGCGCCGAACCCGATCTCGGACACCTCGCGCCCCGTCTTGCCTAGCCGCCTCGACTGCACCTGCGGAATCTAACCGGGCGGCTCGTACAGGCGGTTCGGCACCCTCACCCGAGCCGGCGGGAGAGCTCCGTCCGTGAGCGCACGCCGAGCTTGGAGTAGACCCGAGTCAGATGACTCGCAACCGTGCGCTCGGCGAGGAAGAGCGACGCGGCGACCTCGGCGTTCGTCCGTCCCTTCGCCACGAGGTCCGCCACGCGTCGCTCCGCGGGCGTCAGGCCCTCGATCCGCGTCCGTCCGCCGATCCGCCCGAGCTCCTCACGCGCCCGCGCGGCCCAGCCGTCGGCCCCGAGCTCCTCGAAGCTGGCCCGCGCCCGCTCGATCGCGTCGCGCGCAGGCCGTTTCTGCCGCGCGCGCCGCTGCGTGACACCCAGCGCGAGCAGCGCCCGCGCCGTACCGAACGGGTCGCCCGCTGCTTCGTGTTGCTCGACCGCATCGGTGAAGAGGGCCACCGCCGTCTCGACGTCACCACGCGCTGCCGCGACAAGGCCGCGACAGCGCGTGGCGTGCGCCAGCGCCCAGGCGCGCTCGAGCCGCTGCGCCCCCGCCTCCCACGCTTCCAGACGCGCGACGGCTTCGTCGACCAGCCCGAGCTCGAGCAGTGCCTCGACCTGCTCGGACCGCCACCAGCTGCATCGTCGGCTCTACGCCGTCCGCCGCGTCCGTCATTTCCTCCGTCACTCTGAAGCGGTCGACGGCTGCGGCCGCATCCCCGCTCCAGAGCTCGACCGTCCCGAGCGCTGCCAACGGCCCGTGCAGGCGCACGCCGTGGAACTCCGACAGCCGGCAGCCCTGCTCGGCGAGCTCCCGGGCGCGCGCGAGGTCGCCGCGGTGCGCAGCAGCGAGCATCAGCGGAAACAGGCTCGTCGGCGACGCGGCCTCGTCGCGCACGTACAGACCATGCAACTGACGCGACTGCTGGGCGCGCTGCTCCGCCAGCACGTAATTCCCCACGCGCAGCTCGACCATCGCGAGATACCACAGCGCGTAGGCCGCCATTCGCTCGTCCCGCTCGCTCCAGTCCGCATAGAGGGTGTCGAGGAGTGCGCGGGCGCGGTCGAAGTGGGCCGACCAGAGCAGGATGTGCGCAAGCGAGAATCCGGCGTCGGCCGCGGCCTGCGAGGCCTCACCGGAGACGAGCTGATAGGCCTCCTCGGCGAGCTCGAGCGAGCCTGGCCTACCTGCGTTGAGTTGGATCAGGGCGAGCCCGCTCAGGGCCGATGCGCGAAGGTCCGCGTCCCCGACCTGCTCAGCCAGTTCGACGGCGGCGAGTGCGTGCTCCTCCGCGGAGTCGAGTCCTTCCCGGAACCGCACGTCCAGGCTCAGCCGGTGGTGGATCGATGCCCGCAGCGCGGCCGGTGCTCCCGGCTCCACCAGCGCCTCCTTCAGCAGCGGCACGGCGAGCAGCATGTTCTCCGTTTCGGCCAGGAGGACGAGAGCTTCAGCGCGCTCTGCCCCCACCCGGGCTCGGCCAGCAAGCTCGGTCGCGAGCACCCGGCCTCGCTCGACCTCACCGGCCGCGAGGTGCGCCCGGACCGCCGCAGCTGCGCGACGGTCGAAGTCGACGCGGCTCTCTGGTGGCGTCAGCCGGACGGCGTGCTCGCCGAGCTCGGCGGCGACGATCGGAGCGCCGTGGACGTGAGCGGTCGCTGCCGCCTCTTCGAGCGCTGCGGCGAGGTCGGCATCCGGCTGGTCGGTCGAGAGCGCGAGGTGACGTGCGCGGGCGATCTGATCGTCAACGAGCTCTGCAACGCGGCGGTGCGCCCCCTGCCGCTCGGCGATTGACAGCCCCTGATAGAGAACCGAGGCGAGCAGTGGATGCGTGAACCGGACGGTGCCGTGCTCGACCTCGATCACCTGTCCCTCGAGCGCCGGCTCCAGCGCGGTCCGATCGATGCCGATGTGGTCGAGCTCAGCCACGGTCAGTCGCCCGTGCGCCGAAGCGAACACAAGCGCCTCATGCGTCGCGCCGGTGAAGCAGTCGAGCCGGGCGGACACGAGCTCCTCCAGCCGCGCGGGAACCGGCAGCGGCTGTGTCGGGTCTCGCACCGTGGTCTCCGAGCCCAGTGCCCGTGCGATCTCGAGGGCATAGAACGGATTGCCGCCCGATGCCTCGTGCAGGCGGAGCAGGGTCGGCCGCGGCACGGTGCGGTCGAGCCGGCTGCGAAGCAGCTGCTGGATGGCGCCGACACTCAGCGGTCCGACCTGAACGTGGTCGATCCGGTCTGGCTCGAGCGCGTTTTCGACTGCAGAGTGCTCCTCCATTTCGCCGAGCCGGCGGGTCCAGATCAGCAGGAGCTCCGCTTCCGGCAGTCGGCGAAGCGCGAATCCGAGCGCGCTCGCCGACGAGGCATCGAGCCACTGCAGATCGTCGATCGCGACGACGAGCCCTTCCTCGGCGAGCACCTGCAGCGCGTTGCGAACCGCGACGCCGAGAGCCCGGGGGTCGACTGGAGGACCTGTCGCATCTCCCATGAGGAGCGCAACCTCGAGCGCTCGACGCCGGGGCGCCGCAAGGGCCGGCAAGACGTCTTCGAGAGCTCCTTCGAAGAGGTCGCCCAGGCCGGCGTGGGCGAGGCCGCGCTCCGACTCGGCCGGCCGTGAGGAGAGCACACGCAACCCCCGCTCGCGCGCGGCTTCGACGGCAGCACTCCAGAGCGTCGACTTTCCGATGCCGGCCTCGCCCTCCAGCGCGATCGCAAGGGGGCCCTGCGCGGCCGGGCGCGGGTCGAGAAATGCGTTCAGCGAGCTGAGGTCTTCGTCCCGGCCGACGACTTCGACTGCCATCTCCCGAGACATCGTGACAGGCGGCATTGCGCTTTTCTACGGGCGGGCCTTGCGGGCCTGCAGCTCGCTCGCGACGCCGTAATCGGCCTGTTCGCGCGTGACCCACTCGGCGAAGAACGGCTCCACGATCCGGAGTGAGCCTTTCGGCTCGCGGCCGATGACCTCTTCCTTCACCAGCTCGCCGGCGGCGCGTTGAACGTGGCTCGGCGAGGGAAGGTCGTGCCGGCTGCGGTAGTCCTCGCCGTAGGCGCCGGCGGGCTCCTGCGCGAGCGCGATCAGGAGGAGGCGTTCGTTGTGGGTGGCGTCGTCCCAGATCCGGGAGAAGTGGTTGTGCTCGGAGCGGAGCACCTGGGTCAGCGCCCATTCGACGTCCGCCAGGTTGGCGAAGTGCCCTTTCGGGACCTGTCCCCAGACGAAGTAGGAGAGCTCCTGGGTGCCGTAGGGATGACCGCCGGTGATGCCGAGGAGGCGCTCGAGGGCGTCGTCACGAATCCCTCGGTCCGTGCCGTCGAACCGGCGCTCGATGTAGGCGCGGAACTTGTCTGTGGGAATCACGCCGATCTCGACCCGCTTCGCGCTTCGCCAGAACGGCTCGTTCTTGTCGTTGAAGATCGTCTCCAGGACGTGGCGCTTGCTGCCCAGGTAGATGTGGGCGACTTCAGGCTGCGTCTGGAACACCGCGCGCATCAGGTTCGGAAACTGCTGGTCGAGCTTCAGCACCTCCTGGAACTCGTCGAAGATCAGCGCCGTCCGCTTCTTGCGCTCGGCGCCGATCTTGCCGGGGAGCTCGAGAAGCTTCTCGATCGTGTCGTCGATTCCGGCTGCGCGGGCGCGGCCGGCCTCGAAGCTGAAGCGCAGGCTCGCGTCGTCGGGGTCGACCTCGATCGACGGCTTGATGCGAAGGCCGCGAAAGAGCGCGGACGCCTTCTCGAGCGCCTGACCGACGGGCGAGACGAGGTCCTCGTAGATCGTCTTCGCGAGGGCACCGGCGAAGCGCTCCTTCGTCGGGGTCTTCATCAGGTCGCAGTAGGCGACCAGCACACCCTTCGCGAGCGCCTCCTGGGCGGCGCGTAGGACGAGCGAGGACTTGCCGTATCGTCGAGGGGCGAACACCAGCACGTCCTGGCCGTTCCGGATGTCGACGGCGAGCTCTTTCAACTCGTCCTCGCGGTCCGTGAAGGCCTCGTCGAGTGCGAGCGCGCCGAAGGTGAAGGGATTCGTATCGCTATACATCTCTGTGTTACACAAGAATGTATAGGAACGGTGAGCGATTACGGCGTGCGTCGATATACCGATCTGTATTATACGTCTCTGTATGAGCCGCTGCGGCGGCTCAGGCCTCGGTTTCGCCGAGCAGTGCTCGTGCGGCTTCGAGATCCGACGGATGGACGTGGATCTCGCGCGGGCCGTCAGCCGAGAAGTCCTCGAGCGTCGAGTCGATCTCGTCGGTTTCGCGGTAGCCACACTCGATCCCGGCGGAACGCAAGAGACCGCAGACGATCTGAGCCTCGGGCTCGTCGGAAACGAGCTTCACCACGACCGTCTCTTCCATGGCCGCAGCGTACAGTCATCGCGCTCCTAGTCACCGACCGCGGGCGCCGCCTCGTACTCCTCGTCGCTGACGGGATCGCCCCAGAGCGCGGGAATCCCTTCCTCGTCGACCTGAACCATCGCGAGGTGGGTCATGAAGCGGTTCGGCGCAGCGCCGTGCCAGTGCTCCTCGCCCGGCTCGAAGAAGACGCGGTCGCCGGGCCGGATGACTTCTACCGCGCCGCCGCGCCGCTGCGCGAGGCCGAGACCCTCGGTGACCCAGATCGTCTGGCCGTTGGGGTGGGTGTGCCAGTGCGTGCGTGCGCCGGGAGTGAAGTGGACGCTGCTCGCGCTCAGCCGCGAGCCGGCTGACGGCGCCGCGACGGCGTCGACGTAGACCGCGCCGGTGAACCAGTCCTCAGGCCCCGCTGCGGTATCGAGGCCGTTCCGCGTGATCTGCATGGGTCTCCTCCTGGTCTGGTGTCGCCGCCCAGCTCGCGAGCAGGTTCAGCGCCTCCTCCGACTTCGAGCCAGGCTCGGCCGCGTAGACGAACATCGTCAGGCCGGGATCGGCGACGAGCTCCATCGCCTCGAACGTGAGGGTCAGCTCGCCGACGACCGGGTGATGGAAGCGCTTGAGCCCGGTGTCGTGCCTGCGGACGTTATGGGCGGCCCAGAGCGTTCGGAACAACTCGCTGCGCGTCGACAGCTCGCCGACGAGATCGGAGAGATCGCGGTCGAACGGATCGCGACCGGCTTCCGCGCGCAGCACGGCGACGACGTCGTTCGCAACGCGCTCCCACTCGACGTAGAACGTGGTGGCTCGAGGGTCGAGGAAGAAGAACCGAGCGGTGTTCGGCGGCTGCGCCGCGCCGTCGAATTGCTCCGAGTACAAGCGCTCGGCCGAGGCGGTTTGCGCCAAGGATGTCGAGCCGGCCGTTCCGCACGAACGCCGGCACCCCGGACATCGCATCGAGCATGTGCTGGACGGTTGGACGGATCTGCTGTTTCGAGCGCCGGCGTCTGCGAGGCGTTGACGTGTGCCCTGCCCGCGCGAGATCGAACAGATGGGCACGCTCGGTGTCGTCGAGTTGCAGCGCCCGCGCGAGGGCTTCAAGGACGGTGTCGGAGACACCGCTCGCGTTGCCGCGCTCGAGGCGCGTGTAGTAGTCGACGCTGACGCCGGCCAGGAGCGCGACCTCTTCGCGGCGAAGGCCGGGGACGCGCCGCGGGCTGCTGCCGTACGTGCGCAGACCGGCCTGCTCGGGGGTGATCCTGGCGCGTCTGGATCTCAGGAACTCGCGGATCTCGTTCTTCGTGTCCACGATCTCGAGAGTAGCCCCGCTCGGCGCGGGCTGAGGGGGCCTGCCAGTACCTGGCTCAACAGGGTCGGTCAGCCGCGCGCGGCGCGTGCTTCAGTGGCGATGCACAAGCTCGTGGCCCCGCTAGGAGGAGACGCAATGCAGAAGCGAACGCTCGGAGACACCCTGGAGGTCTCGGCCATCGGACTCGGCTGCATGTCGATGAGCTCCGGCTACGGCCCGGCCCTCGACAAGCAGACAGCGATCTCGCTGATTCGGACGGCGGTCGAACGCGGCGTCACCTTCTTCGACACCGCCCAGGTCTACGGTCCGTTCACCAACGAAGAGCTCGTCGGCGAGGCTCTCGCCCCAGTCCGCGACCAGGTCGTGATCGCGACGAAGTTCGGCTTCGACCTCGCGACCGGCCAGAGCACCGGCCTCGACAGCCGGCCGGAGACGATCAAGCAGAGCGTCGAGCGCTCGCTCCAGCGGCTCCAGGTCGACACCATCGACCTCCTCTACCAGCACCGCGTCGACCCGAACGTGCCGATCGAAGACGTGGCCGGCACGGTGAAGGAGCTGATCGAGGAGGGGAAGGTCAAGCACTTCGGCCTCTCGGAAGCAGGCGTGCGGACGATCCGTCGCGCCCACGCGGTCCAGCGTGTCGCCGCGCTCCAGAGCGAGTACTCGCTCTGGTGGCGAGAGCCGGAAGCCGAGATCTTGCCGACGTTGGAGGAGCTCGGGATCGGATTCGTTCCCTTCAGTCCTCTGGGCAAGGGGTTCCTGACCGGGAAGATCGACGAGACGACGGAGTTCGCGAGCGATGACTTCCGCAACACCGTCCCGCGCTTCGACGCGGACGCCCGGAAGGCGAACCGCGCATTCGTCGACCTGCTGGCTGGGGTCGCAGACCGCAAGGACGCAACGCCCGCGCAGATCGCGCTCGCGTGGCTGCTCGCCCAGAAGCCGTGGATCGTCCCGATTCCCGGCACGACGAAGCCGCATCGTCTGGAGGAGAACCTCGCCGCAGCCGACGTCGAGCTCACGCCGGACGATCTCCACGAGCTCGACAGCGCCGCTTCGGAGATCACGCCCGAAGGCGCGCGGTACTCGGAAAGCCACGCAGCGAATGATCGATCGCTGACAGGAAAGGACTGAAGTGCATGACTGACAAGAAGGTCTGGTTCATCACTGGTGCCGGCCGCGGCATGGGCGTCGACATCGCGCAGGCTGCGCTCGCCGCCGGACACGCGGTCGTCGCGACCGGCCGCAACATCGCCGCCGTGGCCGACGCTGTCGGCGAGGCCGACGACCTGCTGGTGGTGGAGCTCGACATTACGAGCCTCGCGTCGGCGGAGGCCGCGGTGCAGGCGGCGCTCGAGCGGTTCGGCCGGCTCGACGTGCTGGTCAACAACGCCGGCAACTTCTACGCCGGCTTCTTCGAGGAGCTGACGCCGGAGCAGATCGAGCGGCAGATCGCGACGAACCTGATCGGCCCGATGAGCGTCACCCGCGCCGTCCTGCCCGTGATGCGCAAGCAGCGGTCGGGGAACGTCGTCTCGATCTCGTCGACTGCCGGCATCGCGGGTCAGGAGTTCTGCTCGGCCTACGCTGCGTCGAAGTTCGGGCTCGAGGGATGGATGGAGTCGCTGCGGTTCGAGATCGAGCCGTTCGGCATCCGAACCACGATCGTCGAGCCAGGCTTCTTCCGCACTGATCTGCTCGAAAAGGAGTCAACGGCCTATGCCGACCTGTCGATCGACGACTACGCCGAGCGGACCGCCCAGACCCGCCCCGCCTGGGAGGCGATGAGCGGCAAGCAGGGCGGCGACCCCGCGAAGCTCGCGAAGGCTCTGGTCACGGTCGTCGACGAGGAGCAGCCGCCACTACGCTGGGTTGCCGGCGCCGACGCGGTCGAGACCGTCGAGCAGAAGGCCAGGACGCTGCTCGCGCAGGTCGACGCGTACCGCGACCTCTCGACGTCGCTCGCGTTCGACGAGCTTCGTACCTGAATAGGTCACAGCAGCCGTCATGCTCCTCGTCATTTGCGGAGTGTGTGCGGTGCGAGGTGAGAGAGGACGCGCGGCCACGTTCGCACGAGGATTTCGTGCCCTCCGTTCGGCACCATCTCGAGCCGGCCGTTGAGCCTGTCTCGCCACCAGTTCCGGTCCGCGGGGCTTACAGCCTCGTCCTGCATGCCGAAGAGGAGGAGTGTCTTTGCCTGGATCGAGTCGAGGTCGATGGTCGTCGGTTCCGTCCCCGCTACGGGTGCGGAAACGAGGACGAGCCTGTCCACGAGCTGCGCGTGCTCCGCAGCGAGCGTGAGTGCGACCCAACCGCCCTCGGCGCAACCGACGACGCCTGCCGGCGTCCCGTCCCATTCGGCAGATAGCTCGACGTCGCGCTTCGCCGTCTCCTCCGGCATCGGATCGAAGAACTGTGTCTTGGCCGGCAAGCACAAGACGATCCGTCTGGCACTCATGCGGACACGCTCTGCGGACCTTGAGCGGTCTAGGAGGGGGACAACGCGCGCTCGAGGGCGGCGCGGTCGAACGGCCCGCCGTGTGTCGCAAGCACGTGCTCGACCGGCAGCGCGAGGAGCGGGCGCAGCCCCTCGGCGATCTCCTCGCGCGTCACGCCGGGGCGGAGCCACCTCTCGTTGATCTCGAGGCCATCGCCGAAGTCGACGAGCGTGTCGCCGGAGATCACCGCACGCTGGCTCTCGACCCAGAGCACGGTGTCGTTCGTCTTGTGCCCGGCGACACGTCGGCGCCGAACGGCAGCCGGTCGCCGGCCGAGTACGGGCGTGCCTCGCCCTTCCCCTCGCGGAGCAGCCAGACGACGTCCGGACTGCCGTCGCCGGCCTGCTCGGCGGTGATGCCGTACGTGTCCATGAGGAACTGAGCGCTGTCTGGCAGCGGGGTGTAGACCGGCGCGCCGAGCCGCTCGACCAGGCTCTCCGCGTCGCGCTCGTGCCACGGCGCGGTGAGCACGATCGCCGTCTCGCGCTCGGCCGCGATGTCGACGAGCTCGGCCGGCACGGCCAGCGGATCGAAGAGCAGCAGCCGCTCCCCGTCGTCGATCGCGTAGGACGACACGCTCTCGCTCCACGGCTCGGTCGCCCGCCACGCCGGGTGCGGTGCCTCCCAGTGCCACAGACCCGGACGTAACTCGCGCACGGCGCGATGCTACTGAAGCTGCGCGCTCCCGATGCACCAACCGCCGACGCGGCTCATGTGTTCCAAACCACCTCGATCTCCCGGTCGACGCCTGGAAGCGGCAGCGCGCCGGCCTCCGCCTCGATCGCATCGCGCATCCCACGTGTGAGGCGAGTCCACGCGTCGATCCGGACGGTGTGCTGTGCCCGTCGCCAGGTTCCGCGGATCTCGCCTTCGACGAGGAGCGCGCCTGGCCACACGCGGGACGTCCAGAGCCGCTCCCGCTGATCCGCCCGCGGAATGAGAAGCTCCCGCTCTCGTCCGTCGAGCAGGAAGTAGGAGTCGCCGCTCGGCAGCAGGCGCGCGGCCGCGGGAGCCGTCTCGGCGGCGCGAATGGCCGGCTCGTCGTCTGCGAGCACCCACTCGTCGCCGAGTGGCGTTCGGACCGCCAGAAGCGACCCTTCGAGCGAGGCGAACGCGGTGGCCCCTGCGCCGCGCGAGATCCCTGCCCACCGGGCGAAGCCGTCAGCGGTGGTCGGCCCGAAGATGTGGAGGTGGCGTCGAGCGAGCTCGCGGCAGGCGTCGGCCGGGTCGACCTCCGGAGCCTCGACCGTCCAGACGGTCGGCGCTCGTGCGCCCTCCCAGCGGATGGCGACGGTGCCCGTCGTCGCGGCGTACCTGAACATGTTCGAGTTGACGCCGAGCGCGCGCCCGACCTCGCCGTCCGCCATGCGCGCTCCGTCGAGCTGGGCGTGCAGCTGCTCGGCGATGCGCTCGGCCCGCAGGCGGCTCTTGGCGCTGTCGGGATACCTCCCCAGCGAGAACAGTGCGAAGTCACGCTTGGGGACGACGTACGTGCTGTAGCGGGGCCCCCACAGCTGGGCGAGCGACGGATCCTCCCACGTCGACGGCTCGACTCCCTGGACCCGCGCGTGCAGAGAGAGCAGCGCCGCTCTCGGCATGCTGTCCTGCAAGCCGGCCCACGCGGCCTGCCGCAGCGACTCCGAGCCCGGCGGCATTCGCTCGTCGAGCGCACCGACCCGTCGTCGGAAAGCCAGAATTTGCTGCCGCGTGAGCCTCAGTAGTGTTTGCACTGACCTTCCCGCCGACCCTACAAGACGTGGTCAGGGCGACGCGATCAGCTGAAGCCGAACACCAGTGGGAGGATGACCACGACCGTGGCGGCCCACAGGGCGAAGACGGGTAGGTAGGTGGTCTGCCAGCGTTCGAGCCGGTGGAGCCTGCTGCGGCGCATGAGGAATCGGGCGGAGAGCCAGGCGGCTCCCGCCAGGTTCACGAGGAGGACGAGATTGAGGCCGAGCGCTGCCGTTCGGTTCGGGCTGAACCCGAGGTCGCCGATCCGAGCGACCATCGTGCCGAGCACCATCACGTCGAGCACGAGGGCGCTGACGACGGCCACCAACTGGATGCGGTCCATCCAGTCCGGCGACTCCGACGGGTCCCGCGCGGACATCCCGTACAGGACGAGCGCGAGGACGACCACCAGCAGTGCGTCGAAGACGCCGACGAGGTCGCGGTCGAATGCGTCGCCGAGCCCGGTCACGGCGTAGACGACGGCAGCGCCGGCGAGCATCACCGCGAACAGCGGCGTGAAGAGCATCGTGAGCACCGGCGCCATGTTCTCCACGACCCGTTGCTTCGACTCGACGAGCCATGCCGCCACGATCACGGCGCCCGCCGCTCCCGAGGGCAGCACCCACGCAGCGATTTGGTCGACGTCGACCCCCGTGGGCTCGAGGATCGCGGCGGTCAGACCCATCAGCACGCCGCCCCCGAGCGCGATCAGCACGTAGTAGATGAACCATTCGCCCGTGAAGCGGACGAAGTCCATGCGCCGCTCGTGCGACCGGATCGTGCCGCCCATGTACGGATAGGCGACGACGAACCACAGCACGACGGGCAGATGGAGCGCGACGAGGGCCTCGGTGGCCGAGTCCGCATCCCACGGGTAGAGGTTGATCACGAGCGCGGCGAGCACGAACGGCACCGCCGTCAGCAGCCACGCCCGGCTGTCGAGCTGCCGTCGGTGGGCGAAGTATCCCGCGAGGAACGGCAGCACGAACAGAGTGGCGTTCCGAACCAGCCAGCTCGGTTCCTCATCGGGGAAGTCGGCGGCGAGGCACGCGACCTGGATCACGACGGCCGCGGCCACGGCGAAGGCGAGCGTCTCGAGCCAGCCGGTGGGCCGCCGCGCCGGCTCTTCGTCGCCTCCCACGAGGAGCTGTTTCCAGAGTCGGCCGCTGTGCTCGCGCGCGAACTCCCGGGACAGGCCGTCGACGTCCCCCAGCCGTTTCACGGCGATCAGGAACCCCTCATCGGCCGTGAGGCCGGCCGCGTTCAGCTCGGCGATCTGGTGGCGAAGATGATCCTCCAGCTCATCGACGTCGTGGCCGTTGATGCCCGGCGCGCTTGCGACATAGGCCCGCCACTCTGCGATCTGTGACTCCACGCTCTCCATGCGTCACGCCTCGCCGAGAGCCGTCAGCAGCCCGCCGGAGCCCGGCCACACGTCATTCAGCGCACGTGTGACCGCCAGCCACTGCCGCTGCTGGTCGGCGAGTGCTGCTCGTCCGTCGTCGGTGAGCATGTAGTACTGGCGGCGCCGGCCTTCCGGTGGCGTTCGCCACTCCGTCGTCACGTACCCGAGCCGACGGAGGCGATGGAGCAGCGGATAGAGCATCCCGTCGGTCCACTCGAACTCGCCCCCGGAGAGAGCACGTACCCGCTTCAGGATGGCGTAGCCGTAGCTCTCGCCCTCCGCCAGAAGCGCGAGCACGAGCGGCGTCGCCGAAGCCGCCACCAAGTCCTTGTCGATGTGCATCGCCCGTCCTCCACGGCTCGAAGTACTACGCATAGAAGCACAAGGTATGGAGATCTGCAAGGCCGTCGGGCGGCGCCGACTGCCGGCTGTCGACGCCGTGGGTCGCCGGAGCTAGTCCTCGCCTTCCCAGTACTCGGCCGTGGGTCCGGGCCTCGCGAACATGATGTCTTCGTCCTCGAAGTCCTTGGCGAGAACCTTTCCGGTGTCGAGGTACTCGATGATCTCGCCGCGGATCATCGAGGAGAGCATGAGTACGCGAATGGGCGAGTCTGTTCGGTTGATGATCTGATGCGCACCGTCCTTGCCCCGCGGAAAGCAGACGACGTCACCCTCCTTCAGCACATGCTCACCTTCGGGCGTGCGCAGCGTCGGCTCGCCGCGGAGCACGATCACCCATTCCTCGTTCAGGTAGTGCGTGTGGTAAGGCCAGAGCCTGTCGCCGGGCCCGACCTCGGACATGGTCGCGCCGAGTAGCTCACCGCCGATGTGTTGGCCGACAAGCGAGCCCTTGGCACGCCAGCCCTCGCGGTCCCTCGTCGCGTCCCACTCGTCGCTGTTGAGGTTGAAAGTCTTCATTCCGCAAACCGTAGCTTGCGTCTCAAAGAGACATCCCCACACGCGCGAGTTTACGGGCAATCGCTGGATTGACACCTCTCGTCGGCTCAAGCGACCGGCATGGCGAGCACTCGGTCGATGAACCTGAGCACTGCAGGGTGGGCGGGGCTGATGAGGTGCCCGCCCTCGACCCACTCGACCGTGGCTGACGGCATGGCTGCCGCGGTGAGGTTTGTGACCTCGGCGAATGCTGATGGGGAGTCCTTGCCCGCGACGAGCAATGTCGGTTGGACGATGGTGCCGAGCTGCTCCGCGCTGACGTCGAGCAGGCCGCCGCGGTGCTCGGCGACGATCGCCGGGCCGTTGGCGATGAACATCTGCTGCACCGGCTCCGGCAATCCCTCCCAGCCTGCGTCGCCCAGGACGGTGCGCAGCATCGTCTCGCCGACGGTGTCCATGTCCGCTTCGGCGGCTGCGTAGATCTGCTCGTCGAGGTCTGTCAGCCATCGCCTCGCCGCCTCGCCCAGCGACAGCCCTCCGCCTTCCAGCAGCGCCAGGGCGCGGACGCGATCCGGGTAGCGCAACGCGAGGTCGACCGCGATCTCGCCGCCCTGGCTGCGCCCGATCACGATCGCGGGCGCCGCGGCGAGAGCGTCGAGCAAGGCTGCCGCGTCATCGGCGTGTTGGTGCACGTCCGTGACGAACGGTTCCGGGCGCTCGCTGCGCGAAAACCCGCGGCGGTCGTAGGCAATCGTGCGCCCGCGCCGCGCCAACTCTTCCACCGCGTCACCCCAGACGGCAGCCGAGCTGCCTGTGCCATGGATGCACAGGATCGGCTCTCCGGCTCCGTGCTCCTCGTAGTAGAGCGACACACCGTTGACACGGAGAAAGGGCTTCGTGCGGATCTCTTGCATGCCGTCAGTATTCGCCTGCCCGATGTGCTCCCGCATCGGGCGAACACCCCATTTTTTCGCCAGTGCGGCTCCGGTGCGTCAGTCGAGGAGGTCGTGCTGCATCGCGAAAAGGGCGGCCGCGGCTCGCGACGAGACGCCGATCTTCGCGTACAGGTTCTCGACGTGGCGGCCCACCGTCTTCGCCGAGATGAACAGGCGTTCGGCCACCTCGCGGTTCGAGCGACCCCGCGCGATCAGCCGCAGCACCTCCACCTCGCGGTCGGTGAGGTCGGCCGGCCAGCGCGGCCGCGAGGGAGCGGCACGCTGGCCGGCGGCGGCGAGCACGCAGGCGACCGCGTCCGCGTCGAGCCTGCGTCCGGCCTCGGACTCGAGCGTCCGGGCTGCATGGGCGTCAGCGAGTGCGAGCCGGTGCGGCCGGTCCGCCGTCAGCGCGGCGAACACGTCGGCGGCGGCCAGGATTCGATCGCCGCGCGTGAGGGCGTCCGACGTCAGCGAGCGGTGGTACCCGGACGCGTCCAGGCGCTCGTGGTGAGACGACGCGGACTCGGCGAGCGACGCAAGCGACCCGCACCGGACGAGGATCCGCTCCGTGTAGTACGGGTGGAGCCGCACCCTCTCCCATTCGGAGGTCGTCAGCGGACCCGGCTTGTCCCAGATCCCGTTCTCGATCGCGACCCGGCCCAGATCGTGAACGAAGCCCGCCCGCCGCAGGTCGTTGCACGCAGCGTCGTCGAGTCCGGCGTGGCGGCCCGCCTCCTCGGCCAGCGAGGCGACTCTGCGGGAATGGCCGCGGATCCAGGGCGACTTGAGGTCGGCGAAGTCGGCGAACGCGGCGAGAACCGGGTCGAGCGCGTCCGACCCGACTGTGGTGACGGGCTCCGGCTCCGCCGCCAGCGCGGCCTCCCACTCGTCCGCGCCGTCAAGCACCGAGAGGACGTCGGGTCCGACCCGCTCGAAGGCGTCCACGACGGACGGGTCGTACGCCCGCCCACGTCGCTCTCTCATCCACTCGCGCCGGTCGGCGCCAAGCTTGGTTGCAAGGTCGGCATCCCTCGCCACGACGACAAGACGTACCGGGAGGGGAATCGCGTCACCTTCGAGTCCGGCCGGGAACCCCTTGCCGTCCCAGCGCTCGTAGGCATGCGCGAGAGCGTCGACGACGGGTTGCTCCAGGCCGGCGCGTCCGGCCAACATGGCGCCGACCTCACAATGCGTGGACATCGATCGTTCCCCACCCCGGGGATCGGCGAGGGCACCAGCAAGCAGCTTGAGGCGCCGGCTCCGGGGCTGGTCGGCACCGACGCTGCGCACCAGCCTTCCCATCATCTCCCGGCTCGAGCCCAGCACGACCGGAGCCATCGCGGCCAGGAAAGCACGGTCGTCACCACCGACCGATGCAGCGGTCTCCGCCGAATCGGACGTGCAGCCCAGGAAGCGGAGGAGCGCGAACTGGTGGACAGTCCGGACATCGTCAGCGCCACATCCCATCTCCTCGGCGAGAGCGGTGGCAAGCGCGCAGGTCCGCAGGGCGTGTCCGAGCGGCTGACCGGTCACGAGGTCCGTCGCGAGCGAAACGGACGCGAGCAGCTCCGCAACACGGAATGGGCCGGGCGACTCACTCCTGTCCGAACCGATCATGAACGGGAACGGTATCCCGGCCCCGGATGGGTACCAAGGTCGTCACGGGAGACTCGGGGCAGACGACGACTCGTGGAGGCACATCAAGCTCCTCGACCTGGCCTTCTGGATGACCCGAAGCCGCCGATCGCCACTACTGTGTCCAGCGGCGTCACGAAGCGCGAGCGCGAGGGAGAACGGGGTCATGGACGTCACAGAACGCTTGCCTGCACCGGCGCGCATCGTCTTCGCAGACGACGACGCCGTTCTCCGTGAGTTGCTTGGCGCGCTGCTTGGCTTCCTTCCTCATGTGACCGTCGTTGGCGAAGCAAGCGACGGGATCGAGGCTGTCCGGCTCGTGGCGCGGCACTACCCCGACACCGTGCTGCTCGATGTCGACATGCCGCGCCTAGATGGTTTCGCAGCTGCCGAAGTAATCCGAAGCTTCCGGTCGCGGACTCGCCTGATGCTCCACACAGGCGCGCCCGATGAGGAAAAGCGGAAACGCGCAAAGGCGCTCGGCCTCCCTCTGCTCGACAAGCTGCAGCTGAAAGCGACCACCGACCTCGTTGAGGAGTACGCGGTCTCTGACAACCATTCGCTCGCGAGCGACATTGAGCCGCTGGTTCTGCTCGCGCTGGCGGGCCGTGCGAACGAGGGCGTGCTCGTCGTGAAGGCAGACGAATCGATTCCGTTCTACAACCCCGCCGTCGCGTCCGTACTCGACTTGCCCTTTCCTCCTGAGCAAGTGAGCCTCGCTGATCTGCGCGCTCGCGGCGTACTCGGGCTGCGCGTCGATGGGTCGCCGTACCCCCTGGACGAGCAGCCTCTTGCGCGCGCGCTCACGGGACGAATACCTGTCTCCGATGTTGTCTATCTTCGGTCCGCCGACGGAGCTCTGCAGCCCTTCACGATGACATCGCTACCGTTCTTCAACCCGGACGGGGAGCTGATCGGTGTGGGCAACTACGTAACCGCCGCCCGCGCACCGGCCGACGGAGCGATTGAGCCGCGACCGGCAGATAACTAGTCGACCGACACGCGGCTGACGCGACTCAGGCCGAGACGTCGGGCGAGGGCGGGGTATCACTGGGCGGGCGCCTTCGCGGCGGAGCGCCGCCGTAACCACCAGACGACCCCGCCGAGGACGACCGCCGCGGCGAGGACGCCGAAGGCGACCCACCCCCACTCCGTGCTCGTGAGCCCTTCCTCCGACTCGGAGGCAGCCGCGGCGGCCGCAGCCGCAGCCGCCGGGCTCACTCCCTCCGTCGTAGTCACTGTCGTCGTTACCACCGCGGTCACCGTCACCGGGGCAACGGCGCTCGTCGTTGCCGCCGGAACAGTCTGCGTCACCGTCTCGGTCACCGCCGGAGCCGTCTCCGTGAGCGTCACCGTCTCGGTCGCCGCCGGCCCTGTCTGGACCACACCCGGCGTCGTCTCGGTCAACGTGACCGTCTCGGTCGCTGCCGGCGAGGTCTCCGCGACCGGGACGGACCTCGCCGGCGCTGTGACAGCCGGAAGCGAGCCAGTGATCCCGCCGGTGCCGATCGCCTCGCCGCCGCCGCCGCAGGACGAGAGGCCGACGGCGGCCAGAATCCCGAGCACGCCAACGATCGCAAGGCTGGAACTTGCGGCGGCCCGGTTCCTCCGATCCATCACGTGCCGAGTGTGCGCCCCGAGCGGCAGCAACCACATCACCCGGAACGGACGAACCGCCGCGTCCGTCGGCTTAATAAGGTTGTCCGGGATCGGTCACATAGACAGAGGAGAGGCCGAATGAGTACCAGCACACTTGAGGTGTTCGTCGCGACGTATGGCAGCGAGGACGGGGCTGCCGCGGCAGCCAAGGATTTCCAGGCGGCCGAGCGGGACGGTGCGATCGACCTGATCGATGCGGCGGTGATCGTCCACACCGCAGACGGAAAGGTCCAGTTCGAGGAGACCGCCGATCCGAGCGGGAAGCGGTGGGCGAAGCGAGGGGCCATCGCAGGTGGTGTCGTCGGGTTGATCTTCCCGCCCAGCATCATCGTCTCCGCCGCCGTAGCCGGCGGTGCCGGCGGGATCTGGGGCAAGGTTCGGGACAAGGGCTTCAAGGATGAGGATCTGAAGGAGATCGGCAACAGCCTTCCGCCGGGTTCGTCGGCCATCATCGCGGTCGCTGAGGACAGGATGGTCGAGCAGTTGGAGCGCGCGCTCGGCGGCTACGAGAAGCTCGCCAAGCACGCGGTCTCCGCGGAGGCCGCCGCCGCCATCGTGGCCGAGGTAGACGACTCCGAGTAGACGCTCGGCCCCACTGAGGCCGACCGCCCGGCATTGAGTGGTCCGCCGCTGTCAGAGGCGGAGTCACCTGCTCGCATCAGCCTCGCCCCAGGGAGTCGCAGAGCGACGGCCGCGCCGCGAGCTCGCTCGGGCGCGGCCGTGTCGAGAGACGGGCGCTAGCCGGAGAAGTCGACCGCGACGAGCCGCCTGGTCGAGACGCCGGCGAGGAGGCCGTTGGGCTCACCCGGCTTCGTCGCGCGGATGAAGAGCGTCAACTGCTGCTGCTTGCTGCTCGCGGGGAAGTTCGCGTCACGGCGGAAGACCAGGGTCGCCGTCCCGTCGTCCCCGGTGAGCTCCTCCGCCGGAATGCTGAACTGGTTGTAGGGCACTGCGGTCACGTAGACGCTGGCGCCCTTGATGTTGACGCTGCAGGTGCTCCCGACGCGTACCTTCAGGGTGAAGGTCTGCGCCTGCTCGTTGATTGGTCCGGACAGCACGTCGAACGCCTCGATCTGTGTCCGCGCGGGCGGTGCGAGGTCAGCGATCGGGGCGGTCTTCAAGCTCTTGTTGGTCGGGCAGCCGTTGGGACCGGGCTCCGACGTCGCGGCCATCGCCACCGTGGCCACGACCACGAGCGTCAGCGCGGTGACGGCGGCGATCAGGAGGCGTCTCGCGTTCGCGGCGTGGCGAAAACGCAGATGCCGAGGGAACCGTTCCATGGTGAACCTCCTCCGTATAACTGGGCCACCTGCTCTTCGGCACTCGGGACGTTACGCCTCCAAAATGGTAAACGGCCCAATCGGCTCCAGCGATCCAACATCCGCGCCGCAGGTACCCCTTTGGGGCCCGCGACGAATACCTCCCGCGGGTGCAGGCACTAGGCGGGTTCGACCATGCAGAGCATGTCGATCACGCGGGTGATGTTGCCGAAGTCGTAGAGGTCGACCAGGTTGACAACGCGCCAGATCGACCCGTCCGCGAGCGCGAGCACATCGCCTAGCTCGACCGGTGGTGGCGCATGAGCGATCCCGAGATCGCATCCGTCGGTTCCCTGCAGTCTGAGCTTGATGCCCACCTTCACGCGGGCCACCCGTCCGCTTACTCGCGCGGGATGTTCCACACGACCCGGCTGCCGCGGGGACCTCGCGCGAGGGCGCTGACCTCGGAGTGCAGGGCGGCCGTCGCGGAGATCAGCCAGAACGCGACTGGATAGAGAGCCCCGACCACAAGCGCCCGGATGATGCTGCGGTCATATCCGCGCTCGAGGGTGAGCGCGACGATCATCTGGATCGTCGCCATGAAGCAGATCGCGACGCCCCAGGCAAGCGCGAACCCGACCATGTTCTCGTCCTCGTCCACCAGGATCGCGAACACGGTGAACACGAACGACACGAGCAGCGCGACTACCCAGACCAGCGACGCGAGCGACCCGAAGCTCAGCAGCCACATCCGATGGTTGCGCCAGCGCCACACCTCGGAGAAGTAGACGTGCTGCACCTCGCCCTGGCCGCGCGCCCAGCGCTTGCGCTGCATCCACAACGCGCGGAGCGACGCGGGTACCTGCATGCCCACGAGCGCGCGCGGCTCGTACGCCGTGTGCCAGCCGTTGAGCAGCAGCTTCCAGGTCATGGCGATGTCCTCGGTCGCCATCCGCGGGTCGAAGCCGCCCACGGCGAGCACGCGGTCTCGGCGGAAGAGCGCCAGGACGCCTGCGACGACGCCGACGCGTCCGGTCAGGGACTGGCTGCGGCGGATCAGACCGATGATCGACGCCGCTTCCAGCACCTGCAACGCAGTCAGAAAGCTGCCGCGGTTGCTTACGTGCGGCGCTCCCGCGACCGCTGCGACGAGGGGCGAGCGGCACATGCGCGCCACGAGCAGCTTGAGCGCAAGAGGTTGCATGTGTGTGTCGGCGTCGGTGACCACGACCAGCTCGTACTGCGCCTGCGCGAAGCCGGCGTTCAGCTGCTCAGCCTTGCCGCGGTTGACGGGGTCGCGGATCACGCGGCAGCGAGGGTCGCCCGCGGCTGCCTGCAGCGCGGTGGCTTCGGTCGCGTCGGTCGAGCCGTCGTCGAGTACGAGCACCTCGAGCTGCGGGTAGTCGGAACCGATCGCCGCCACGACACTGGTCGCGATCACCGCCTCCTCGTTGTAGGCGGGGATCAGCACGGACACACCAGGCCACCCACCTTCGGGTTCCTCGGCCGCTTTCGGCTCGTCGAGCACACGGAACAGGACTGCTCCCGCGACCCACATCGCCGCAGTGCACACCGGATACAGCACGACGAACGCCGCCAGCAGCTTAAAGATCGTCCACATACCGCTTCTCCTGCCTCACGCGCGCTGCCCGCAGCAGGCCGAAGACGCTCAGTGCGACGACGAACGACACGACACCCACGAGCATGCCCAGCGCGACCGCCCAGCTGTACTTGAGGAGATACGCGCCACCGGCGATGACGACCAGCCACAGAAGCGGGCCGATGACGACGCCAACGATCAAGGTCGAGCGCGAGGCCCGATGGAGCGGCTCGAAGCGTACGGAAGACGTTGCGACCTGCTCGCGCATACGCAGCCGATCCTGTCAGTTCGTCCGGCGGTCCGGGCGCGACCCGCCCGCGACTCGAGCCGCGAGCGCGGCGACCCACCACCCGCTCGAGCATGTGTCCGCAGTAGAGTGGTGGCCGGATGAGGGTATCGGCGATGCCGCTCGTCATCGTCATCAGCAGCATCGCTCTGCTCGTATCCGCGTGCGGCGGCTCGAGCATGGAGAGCACGCCGCGGACGCCTCAACCCGCTCCCACCGTGGTGCTCACCGCGGAGGAGAAACAGGTCTGGGCGCCTCTCCCGCCCAACCGCTCCGAAGTGCCCGTGCTCCTCTACCACGGCATCGGCCCGGCAAGCGACTTCTCAAACCCGGCGGACGCGTCCTACGGGATCGAGTTCGACGACTTCGCCAAGCAACTGACGTTGATCAAGCACGCCGGCTATCAGACCATCGACCTGCCGACCTTTCTGCGCTTCGTCCGGGGAGACCCGGTCGACCTTCCCCCACGGCCTCTCCTGCTCACCTTCGACGACGCCCGAGCAGATTCGTGGACCGGTGGCGACGGCATCCTCGAGAAGCTTGGCTTCAACGCCGTGATGTTCGTTGACGTCGGCCACGTCGAGGACCGCAGCCCCGAATACCTGACCTGGGAGGAGCTCGAGGCGGTCCAGTCAAGCGGACGCTGGCAGCTCCAGCTCCACTCCGGCCACGGGCACCAGCAGATCCAGTACGGCCCCGGCCCGAACGACTACGGCGCCTACTACGCCTTCGAGCGGCAGGACGAGAGGTTCGCAGGATGGCGGAGGCGCGTGCGCTCCGACATCGACTGGGGCCACGACACGCTCGCACGCCACATTCGCGCTTACCAACCGCTCGCCTTCGCCCCCCCGTACGGCACCTACGGGCAGGACGGCACCAACAACCCGCGCATCCCCGAAGACCTGCTCGGCTGGCTGACGAGGCGCTACGACGCAGTCTTCACCCAAGACCGGAACGCCCTCGCCCACCAGGGCAGCAAACAGCCGCTGGGCCGCATCCAGATAACTCGCACCACGAGCGGTGGCGACCTCCACTCCAAACTCCTCTCCGGCGACCCCTGACGGCGCGAGTCACCGGCGCGCCGAATCTGCTGCCCGCGCGGGACTCGGCTACTGAGCTCGAGGACCGCTGTGCCAAGAGACAATCCGTGTCTCTCTGAAAACGAAAAGCCCCGCTTACGGGGCTTTTCCAGTAGCGGGGGCAGGATTTGAACCTGCGACCTCCGGGTTATGAGCCCGGCGAGCTACCTGACTGCTCCACCCCGCGACGCGGCGTTCATTCTAGCTGACGGCTCGCGCGTTTGCGAACGCCGAGACGGACCTGGCAGCTCAGGCCGTGCAGGCCCGGACGTCTTCACGGGAACGACGGCGAAGCGCACGCGCAAGCCAGAAACCGACACCGAGCACAGCCATGCCGGCGACGGCGTCGAGCACGAAGTGGTTGCCCGTGACGACGATCGTGAGCACGACGAGCGGCGGGTAGATCGCGCCCGCGACGCGAAGCAGGAGGAAGCGGGCGTAACGGATCATCCCGATCCCGACCCCGAGCGCATACGCAGCATGAAGGGACGGCACCGCAGCGACGGGATTCGAGATCGCTGACGAGTTGGGCGAGCCGATATCGATCCCGGACAACAGCAGCAGTGTGTCCTTGAGGCCGACACCGGCAAGTCGCGGCGGCGCGGTCGGGTAGAGCCAGTGGATCACGACCGCGATCGCCGTGGCTGCGAGGAAGCCGTCGCGGAAGCTCCTGAATCCGTCGCGCGAGCGGTGGTAGAGCCAGAAGAAGAAGATTGCCGTGAAGAGGAAGTGCCCGATGAAGTAGAAGAGATTGAGCGCAGCAACGAGGTTCGGCAGGGCGAGGAACGCCCGTTGCAGCGACTGCTCCCACGCGAAGCCGAGCGCCTGCTCGACGTACTGGATCCGGTTCGCGTTCTCGAACGCCTGCGCCCAGTTCGGCTTCATCGCAAGCCGCGCCGCCTCGTAGGCCGCGAACGCCCCGAGCACGACGGCGAGTTGAGCGACCCCGTCACGTCTCGCCAGGAGCTCCCTGACGCGCGACATGGTGCTCATTCAAGCACCGTTGCTAGCATCGCTGCAATGCCTTTCTGGCTTGCGCTGGCCGTTGCGGTCGTCCTCACTACTGCCTCCCTGATCTACGTAACGCTAAACGCGCTCGAAGCCTTCCGAACCTTCAAGTCGGTCAGCCGCAACCTCGGTACCGGGCTCGATCACGTCACGGCGACGACCGCCCAGATCGAGCGGCACCTCGAGCTGGCGGCCGAAAGCGGCTCGCAGCTGGAGGCATCGCTCGCCCGCCTGCGCACCTCGCGCGCACAGCTGACGGTCCTCACCGACGCGTTGGCGGACGTGCGCGCCTCGGTCAACCGGGTCACCGCGTTCGTGCCGCGCAAGTGAGGGTCGCAGCCGTCGATCTGGGGACGAACTCGACGCGTCTCCTGGTCGCCGATGCCAACGGAACGCTCCAGGAGGTCGTCCGCCGGCTGACGATCACGCGGCTGGGCGAAGGTGTCGACGAGCGGCGCAAGCTCCTGCCACTCCCGATCGCCCGCGTCCGCAACGTCCTCTCCGACTACCGCCGGGAGCTCGAAGCGCTCGGCGCCGAGCGGACACTCTGCATCGCGACGAGCGCGGTGCGCGACGCGGAGAACGGCGAGGCCTTCCTCGGCGAGATCGAGTGGAGCTACGGCTTTACGACCCGCCTGCTGACCGGCGAAGAGGAGGCCGAGCTGACGCTGCGCGGTATCGGCGCCGTCGAGCCGGGGACGCTGGTCGTCGACATCGGCGGCGGCTCGACGGAGCTCCAGATCGTCGGCACGGAGCTGCGCGTGAGCCTCGACATCGGCTGCGTGCGCCTGACCGAGCGGTTCGGTGAGGACGTCGCCGCCGTGCGCGAGCACGTCCGCGGCCTGCTCCCCGACGCGAGCGCCGAGCGCGCGGTCGGCGTCGCCGGCACGGTGACGACGATCGCCGCCCTCGACCTCGGCCTCGACGAGTACGACCCCGAGCGGATTCACGGCCACCGCATCTCGTCAGAGGCGGCGAACGAGCAGCTCGCGCGGCTTGCGGCGATGACGGTCGAAGCACGGGCGGAGATCGTGGAGCCGGGTCGCGCGCCGGTGATCGTCGCCGGCGCCGCGATCCTGGCCGAGATTCTCGCGTTCTACGGCCTCGACGGGATCGAGGCGAGCGAGCGCGACATCCTTCACGGCGCAGCGCTCGCGGCCGCGGAGCTGCCCGAGCCCGAGGAAGGCGCAGCGCCTCCCGGCGCCTACACCTGCTGCTAGGAGCGACTCTTCGACGGGCGGCGGCTCGTCCTCAGCCAGCCGCCGTTGCAGCACCGCCCGCGAGAGAACCCCGACGAGCCGGCCGTCCTCGAGCACCGGCACGCGCTCGAGGTCGTGCTCTTCGAGGAAGCGGAACGCCTCGTCGAGCGGCAGCTCAGAGCCGATCGTGTTCAGAGGCGCCTCGACGATCGTGCGCAACTCGGTCGTACGCGGGTCACGGCCGGCGGCGACGACCTCGCGCACGAGCGTCTTGCGCGTCACCACGCCGAGCAGGCGACCGTCGTCGCACACGTAGAGCCCGCGCACCTCGGGCCGAGCGAGCGCCTCGCCCGCCTCCTGCGCGCTGGCGCTGCCGCCGAGCATCGGCGGATCGACGACCATCGCATCGCGAACACGGTCCATGACGGGATTATGGATAGAGGCCGCGGGCGTCGAGCGCCGACGCAACTTCGCGAATCCCGGCGACGAGCGCCGCGGTTCGCAGCGTGATGCCGCGGTCCTTGGAGATGTCCCACACGCGGTCGAACGCATCGTTCATCTTTTCCTCGAGCTTCGCGCGGATCTCCTCGCGCCCCCAGAAGAGCCGCCCGAGATCCTGCACCCACTCGAAGTACGAGACCGTGACGCCGCCGGCGTTCGTGAGGATGTCCGGCAGGATCGGGATCCCGCGCTCGCCGAGGATCGCGTCCGCTTCGAGCGAGGTCGGGCCGTTCGCGCCTTCCGCGATCATGCGCGCCTGGATCCGCCCGGCGTTCTCCTCGGTCACCTGATCCTCGCGCGCCGCGAGGACGAGGATGTCGCAGGGCAGCTCGAGCAGCTCCTCGTTCGTGATTCGAGTCCCGGTCGCCCAGCCCTCGAGCGACCCGTGCTCCGTCACGTACTCGCTCATCGCGTGGACATCGAGGCCGTTCTCGTCGTGGACACCGCCGGACATGTCGGAGACCGCGATCACCGTGGCGCCGCGGTCGGCCAGCTCGTGCGCGGCGATCCCACCCACGTTGCCGAAGCCCTGGACGACGCAGCGCTGCTCGGCGAGCTTCCAGCCGAGGCGCTCGCACGCGCGGGCGGTGACCATCACGACGCCGGCGCCGGTCGCCTCGTGCCGGAAGACCGAACCACCGATCGAGATCGGCTTTCCCGTCACGATCTCCGGCACGGCGTATCCGACCTGCATCGAGTACGTGTCCATCATCCAGGCCATCGTCTGCTCGTTCGTGGCCATGTCGGGCGCGGGGATGTCCTCCTGCGGCCCGATGATCGGCAGGAGATCGGAGGTGAAGCGGCGCGTCATGCCTTCGATCTCGCGCAGCGACATCTGGCGTGGATTGCAGCGGACGCCGCCCTTGGCGCCGCCGTAGGGAAGCCGGAGCAGCGCGCACTTCCACGTCATCCAGACCGCGAGCGCCGCGCACTCGCCGAGCGTGACCTCCGGGTCGTAGCGGATGCCGCCCTTCGTCGGCCCGAGCACGGACGAGTGCTGGACGCGGTAGCCCGCGAAGACCGCGCGCGTGCCGTCGTCCATCTTGACCGGGACGGAGAGCATCACCGCGCGCTCCGGGTAGCGAAGCCGCTCGGCCACCGCGTCGGAGACGTCCGCGAAGGGAAGCGCCTGCTCGTACTGTGCGATCGCCGTCCCGAAGAGCGGCGTGTCCCACTCGAGGTGCGTGTGTGCAGCGGTTTCCTCGACCGAAGACATCGCCGGAGTGTACGCACGGCCCCACCCCACACGTTCGGGCTCGGTCGGGAGCGAAGCGACCCTTCAGGGTCTTGGCGATGATCGGCAACCATCATCAGGCGCCGGGCCGCGAAGCGGCCCCTTTAGGGGTCTTGGCGATGACCGGGCTCCGCCCGGTCATCTGCCGGAAGGCCAGTGCCGGGGGCGGGAGTCGAACCCGCACGGCCGCGAGGCCGGCCGATTTTAAGTCGACCGCGTCTGCCAGTTCCGCCACCCCGGCGGGTGGATGGCTATTGGCCGGGTGCTAACTGCTCTGGCAGGAGCCGCTCGGGGCCCTTGTACCGGTGCGCGGCGACGAATGCGTCGAACGCGCCCTTGTCGAACTTCGTGCCCGTCGCGAGCCAGCCGCGGCCACGGTCACGCGTGCCCGTGGAGGCGTCGGGCGCGGTCCACGCGCTCAGGGTGACCTTGTCCTTGTTCGACGCGAGGGGCGCAACGAGCAAGCCGTTGGGATCGTCGTTGTACCACTCTCGGATCTTCTCCACGTCGGCCTTCGGAAACTGCGGCCCGTAGTGGATGACGACGCCGCCGTGCTCGAGGTTGTGCACCGTCTGCACGAGTGGCACCGCCTCGTCGTAGAAGTCCCAGATCGCCCACTGGCCGTAGTGGGGGCCGCTCGTCGGCGGCGACGAGTTCCACTTCGGCTTCGTCTCGAGCGTCGGCACGTCCGAGTGGTCGGACTGGTTCGTCATGGCCGGGAAGCTCTGGAGCGTGAAGCCGGCGGCCTCGAGTGCACCGCGCTCGTCGTCGCTGCCACCGCCCACGAAGAAGAAGATCGCGAGGACCGCGGCGAGTATCGCGACCCCGGATCCCGCCACCAGGTACAGCATGCGGCGTCTCTGCTCCGCAGCTCCCGGATCAGTGGGCGTCGACCGACGCTGCGGGCCCTGGGACCGCTTTGGAGGGGGTGGGACTCGAGTCTTGGCCATCGGCGAGCGATCGTACCCATTCCAGAGTGCCTGCCGTCCGACCCGATCCCTACCGTTCGTCGGCCATGGTCGTACTCGCACTCATTCTCGGACTCGTACTCGGCGCCCTCATCACGTGGGTCGTAGCGTCGCGCCGTCTGAGCGTTGCCGAGAGCACGCTCGCCGGAACACGGGCGGAGCTCGACGTTGAGCGCCGCTCGTTCGACGACAAGGTCGTCAATGCCGTTCGCGCGGCATCCGCCGACGCCTATCAGGCGAACAGCTCGGCGTTCCTCGAGATCGCCGAGTCCAAGCTGACGGGGTACGTCAGGCCGCTGAAGGAGTCCCTCGAGAAAGTCGACGGCCAGGTCCGAACGCTGGAGCTGGCGAGAGAGCGGGCATACGGGGCACTCGGGAGCCAGCTGTCGCAGTTGAGCGAGCGCACGGCGACTCTCGCCACTGCATTGCGGACCCCGCACGTCAGGGGGCGCTGGGGCGAGATTCAGCTGAAGCGCGTCGTCGAGTTGGCGGGGATGCTGCCGTACTGCGACTTCGACGAGCAGGTGTCGGTCTCGACCGACGACGGACGGCTACGTCCCGATCTGATCGTCCGTCTCCCTGGGGAGAAGGTCGTGATCGTCGACGCCAAGGTTCCGCTCGCCGCGTATCTCGACGCTTGCGAGGCAACGGACGACTCCGAGCGCACGCGGCACCTCGAGTCGCATGCCCGCCAGGTTCGCGAGCACATGGCCAAGCTGAGCGCCAAGAGCTATTGGCAGCAGTTCGGCGACACGCCGAGCTACGTGGTGATGTTCCTTCCCGACGAGGGGTTCTTTCGCGCAGCCTGGGAGCAAGATCCGTCGCTTGTCGAGACCGGCGTCCGGTCCCGCGTGCACGTCGCCTCCCCCACCACACTCATCGTCCTCCTCCAGTCAATCGCGCACGGCTGGCAGCAGGAGAGCGTCGCGGAGGACGCGAGGGAAGTCCTCGCGCTCGGACGTGAGCTCTACGAGCGTGTCGGCATCGTGGGCGGTCATCTGACGAAGATGGGAAACAGCCTCAAGGGGGCGGTCGGGGCATTCAACGAGACGGTCGGATCGCTCGAGAAGCGGCTCCTTCCGACTGCGCGGAAGCTCGAGGGCTACGTCGTCTCCGACAAGGAGTTGCCGGAGCTCGCCCCGGTCGCGGAGCAGCCACAGGCCGTGCAGGCGCCGGAGCTCGGCGAGCAGCTGCGCGCGATCGACGCCGCCTAGCCGAGCTCAACCTGACTCGAGCCGCGCGGAGCGGTTCGAAATGCGCTGCGTTGCCGATCGGCAGCGCGTTCGACAAACCGAGCGCGGGAGCGAAGCGACCCTTCAGGGTCTTCGCGCGCTGGGTATCCGCTCCTGCGGATGCCCAGCTTGCGCTAGTAACGCAGAATTGCGCCGATCCCGTCGACGGGATCGAGATCCTGGCGATGCTCGACCGCGAGCACGTCGCCACCGTGCGCGAGCGTGAGGCGCACGGCGATGTCGAGTCCGTCGTCACGAGGCTCCATCGTCGTTCCGTCGAGCGGGCAGGTCGTCGCGCTCACCGCGGCGCGCCCGCACGACGGACAGCGATAGGCGTCTTTCTGGACGCCCGCCTGGTGGAGCAGCGTTTCGACGCGTCCGTCGGACGCAGCCTCGAGCGTGTCTCCCCAGCCCGCCGTCCCGCGAGAGCCCTTACCGACCTCTTCGCGCCAGCGCTCGACCACCTCGCTCTCACGCTCGGCCCGCCACTCCTCCACGAAGGGCTTGACGATCTCGTGCAGCTCCGCCCCGGAGGCGTGCGCCTCGGCGTTCGTCCAGCCGATGATCGCGTCTGCGATCTCGGCAGGTAGAGCGTCCTGGAGCTCCGCGCGAGTCTCGTCGCTGCAGACGACGACGATGCGGGGCCGGCCGAGCCGCCGGAACCGGTCTTCGAGCTCCTCGACGACCGACTTGTAGTGGTCGTGCTCCAGCTTCTCGATGTGCCGCTGGTACCGCGCCTGCGACCAGCCGCCCTGGTCGTGGCGGCCGGGCGTGTCCTCCGTGCGGTCCGCGATCTCCTGGAGCCGGCCGCCACGAAGCTCGAGCACACGTCCCTGCTCGCGGCCGACCGCAGCGACGATCACGCCGTTGCCGCGTCCGAGCAGCGGGACGAGCGGCGCGATCAGGAAGTCGTCTGCCACCCGCGCGGCGTCCGGGACCGACGAGGGAAGCGAGAGCACGCTCCAGACGTTGTCCGGCCCGGCCGCGAACACGGCCAGCCCACGGGCGCCGTCCCGGTCGAACTCGCCGTCGAAGTACTGGTCGAGCCGCTCGAAGTCTTCCTTCAGCCCGCTCTTGACCTCGTGCGCGAGATCGGGGCGCGTCGCGCCGTGTGACTTGGCCGCAACGTCCAGAAGCGAACGCACGCGCGTCGCGACAGCGCCGCTCGTCGGCGAGACGCTCGGATCGAGATCGACGTAGAGGCTGATTGCGCAGCCATTCTCGGCGCGGAAGGCGGCGAGCTCGCGCAGGCCGTCGAGGTTGACCGTGATTGTCGTCATATCGACCTTTCTGCCTGGCCTTGCCGGATTCTAAGCCTACGCCGCCGGGCCGCTCGACCTGACCCACCCGGAACACCTATGGGGCGCCGATTCGTTCTCTATGGTGAAGGCGCACACTGCGCCGGACAAGACAAGGAGTAAGAGTGAACGAAGTTCGTGACGTGATCATCATCGGCGGCGGCCCAGCCGGGTATACGGCTGCGCTCTACGCGGCGCGCGCCAATCTGAACCCGCTCCTGATCGAGGGCTTCAACTGGGGCGGCCAGCTGATGATCACGAGCGAGGTCGAGAACTATCCCGGCTACGAGGACGGGATCATGGGCCCGGAGATGATGGCCGTGTTCCGCGCGCAAGCCGCGCGCTTCGGCACCACGTTCATCACCGACGACGTCACCCGCGTGGATTTCTCCGAGCGGCCGTTCAAGGTGTATGTCGGCGACGAGGAGCACCTCGCGCAGACGGTGATCGTGGCCACCGGCGCCACCGCGCGCCAGCTCGGCCTCGAGTCGGAGCGGGCACTGCACGGCCGCGGCGTCACCTACTGCGCGACGTGCGACGGCGCCTTCTATCGCGACCGCGAGGTCGTGGTCGTCGGCGGCGGCGACTCGGCGATGGAGGAAGCGCTCTTCCTGACGAAGTTCGCCTCCAAGGTCACGATCGTGCACCGGCGCGACGACTTCCGAGCCTCGCAGATCATGATCGACCGCGCCCGCAACCACGACAAGATCGAGACCCTCACCCCGTACATCGTCGAGGAGGTCCTCGGCGTCGAGAACGGGAAGCTGACCGGCGTGCGTCTCCGCAACGTCGAAACCGACGAGACGCTGCGACTACTCCACCGACGGGCTCTTCGTCGCGATCGGCCACGATCCGACGACGAAGCTGTTCGTCGACGCGCTCGACCACGACGAGAACGGCTACCTGATCACCGCCGGCAAGTCGACGGAGACGAACATCCCGGGCGTGTTCGCCGCGGGCGACGTCCAGGATCACGTGTACCGGCAGGCGATCACCGCTGCTGGTTCCGGCTGCGCCGCCGCCCTCGACGCGGAGCGCTTTCTGGCGGAGGCCGAGGGACATCCCGAGGCCGCCCTGACCGCGCCGCGCGAGCACACCGCGCCGGCCTAGTCCAGCCCGCCAACTCCGGCCGACCTCGGCGCTACCCTCGTGGCCGTGGCCCGCGGCGCACGCTGGATCGACCTGCTCGACCCGAGCCGCGAGGAGCTCCTCGCGGAAAGCCCGGTCGAGCTGCACTCCCGGGCGGTTGAGCTGCTGCTCGCGCGTCAGACGGATGGCCAAGGGTCGCGGCCGACATTCGAAGCGCACGGCGACTACGTGTTCGGCGTTCTCCTCGTCGCCGTCGTCGTCCGCGAGGAGGATCGGGTCTTCTACCAGGAGGTCGACCTCGTGCTCACGCCGGACGTGGTGCTGTCGGTGCGGAAGACTCCTTCGGGGGAGGCGCCGTTCGACATCGAGCCGGTCCAGGCGGCTTGCGACGCGCACGGGATGCCGTCGAGCGGCCGCGTCGTCCACTTCCTCGTCGACGAGGTCGCCGAGCACTACCTCGACGTCGTCGACGCGCTCGACGACGAGATCGAGGAGTTGGAGGAAGGCGTGGAGATCTGGCCGAGCGCGAAGATCCGACGGCGGCTCTCCGAGCTCCGCCGCGACCTGCTTCAGATTCGGCGGACGCTGACGCCGACCCGGGATGCCGTCCGTCGCATTGTCGACGGACGCATCGACGTCGGAGAGGATGCGATCTTCGACCGCTCGCTCGAGCTCGACTTCGCCGACGCCTACGACAAGCTTCTCCGGGCCACCGAGTCGCTCGACGTCTCACGCGAGCTGATCGCGGACGCGCGCGACTATCACCGCGCCAAGATCGCACAGGACCAGAACGAGGTCGTGAAGAAGCTCGCGGTGATCGCTTCGCTGGTCCTCTTCCCCACGTTCCTGGTCGGTGTCTACGGCCAGAACTTCGAGCACATGCCCGAGCTCGCCTGGCGGTTCGGATATTCCTTTTCGTGGGCGCTGATCGTGCTGACCACGATTGCGCAGCTCGCCTTCTTCCGCTGGAAGAAGTGGATCTAGACGGAGCGGCTCAACCAAGCGGCTGGGCCGCTCTTTCTACCCGGACTTTCTACCGCCCGCCGAGGCTGGGGACGGGAGGATTCATCCGGCCAGCACCTTGACGCTCTCCAGGTACAGCACGTTTGCGACGTTCACCCAGATCGGCAAGCCGTCCCTCGTGAGCTCCAAAAACCCAGTCGAGGGAAACTCGGCCGCGGCGGCTGCTCTCTGATCGACCACCACCTCCAGGAGCTCATCTTTGCTGCTCCCCACGAACACAATCCGCGTCGCTAGCTCTGCGTGTGCAGGCACTCCCATCCCAGCCTCCTTACGCTCGTGTCGCACGAGTCTAGGCGCCCCAGTCGGGTACCAAATCCGGTACCAAGTCCATCCGCCGCCGCGGGCACCCTTTTGGAGTCGACCTTCACATCCCGGAGCGTCTGACACACCGGGCACATCCGCGGCCCATGGCATGATTGACCCTCCGCTCGCGGCGGCGGATACTTGCAGGCATGGGCGCCCGCGCTCGTCTGACTTGCGTTGTACGCGGTCACAGCTGGCAAGAGCACAGCGACCCGGCCGGCACGGTCTCGTTCTGCTCGCGCTGCGGCAAATTGCGCCACGAAGGCGACGCGACGCACCGAGGCCACGAGGTTCCCGATGCGGGGGCCGCCGGCGGAGCCCTGGACCCGACGGCGGCGGAGCCAACTAACCCGGCGGAATAGGTGTGACGTTCAGCGACGGCTGACAGACCGGGCACATCCGCGGCCGGCGTGGCGGATCCTCTGGGCGTTCGTGCTCGAGCAGCGGGATCTCGTGGCCGCACGTGAGCCGCCACGTTGGTGTCGCATCACTCACCGCCGCGAACCCACTCTTCATAGTCCGAACCGAGCTGGACCTGCTTCATACCGAGCACCAGCCAGTACAGGACGGCTCTGGCGCGTCCGTCGTCCAAGGCCATCACGCCTCGCATGACGCTCATCGGTCCCGCTTGATCGACGAGCGCCGGAGCGTCAAGCCGCGCCGCGTCGAGCGCGAGCGCGAACTTCCGGAAGAGATCGCGAGTCTCCTCGTCTTCGAAGGACTCGAGCGCCTCCTCAAGGCCGTCGTGAGACCAAGAGTCGAAAGGATCGGCCGGCTCAGACACGCTACGTATCTTCGCAGGCGTTTCGGCTGCAGCGTGTCGAGGATACGGGTCGGCATGCACTTGACGCTATGCCCCATCCGGGGTTAACCATCGCCACTTCACGAGACTTGCGACCTGGTTGACCGGCTTAGTCGTCACCAGGTTGACGCAACCCCGAAGAGGCGAGACGATCGGTGGCCTCGCAAACGTCGAGAGGTGGAAGAGTGGCCGATTGGTCGACAGTCGCTGCGGCAGGTGTGACGGGAGCCACCGCAATCGCAAGCGGCACGATTGGCTATCTCGTCGCGCGGCTCCAAGGAAAGACGGAGGCAGAGAAGACCCGCGATGAACGCCGGGAAGCGCATCGCCACGAGAGGCAAACGGCCTACCACGGCTTCCTTGACGTTGAGCTCGAGGCATCGTCTCTCCTGATGACCGGCGCCTCGATAGACCAAGCGGCATTTGCGAAGGAACTCTCGATTTTCAACCATCACTACAACGCCGTACGGCTCCTAGGGACAGAGCGTGTCGCGACAGCGGCGCAGCAGCTTGCGGTCGCGTATTTTGCGATCTTCAAGGGCTCCAGGCTCGGCGCGGACGAATCCTGGGCTGACTCGTTCGCACGGTTTAAGTCCGACTACGTCAACCAGTACGACGACTTCCACACCCGGCGGCAAGCCCTAATCGATTTGATGATGAGCGACGTTGGGCCGAAGCCGGAACCATGACGCGCCCTTGCGGAACCCAGAGCGGGGCAGCCCCCAGACCTTAGGAGACCACCCCGCTGCAGCCAACCGCTTGTTCACGAGACCCGCTCGAGCTCCGCGTCAATGTCTCGCAGCATCTGCTCAGCTTCGGCCGCGAGCTCGGTGCCGGTCTTGACGGCCGTGTGGAACGGGCCGCCACCCTGGATCGTCTCCCGCTGGTCGCCGAGGCGCAGGCCGTTCGCGAGCTGCGCGGCGGCCGCGGCACGCTCCCGCTTCAACGCAGCGATGTAGGAGTCGTGGCGGTCCTGCTCGACAGCCTCGGCCTCGAGCTCGGCTGCCTGACTCCGCAGCTTGCGGATTGTCTCTGTGAGGTTCATGCGAACGTCACCCCAGCCCATCCGGTTCCAGTGCTGCGGCCGATCGCCTCGGGGCGCCGGTTGAACAGCGTCGCCAGGTACTGGAACGCGGTGATCCGGACGATCAGGTTTCCGGATCCGGTCGTGTCGAACTTGACGCGGAACTGGGGCGGGCTCGCGAAGATCGGGAGTTCGTCGGCGCGCAGAACGAAAACTGAATCCTGATTTGTGGCCGCGCCTTCGCTGGACGGGATCGCGGCGACCTGAGTGACCGATGCCGGCCACTGCAGGTTCGACTGCATCCCGGTCGCGGTGTCCTTCCAGTTCAGGAACCAAGCCAGGCGACGCGGGTGCATCAGGATCACCGTCGCGGGCGCGCCGACAGCGGTCGAAACGTCGCTGTAGGTCTTCGCGATCACGGGGAACGCCTCTGCCTGAGTCGGCGACGCGTCCGTGTACGCGTTCGAGGTGATCCCGACGACGGCGGCGAGCCCGAACGTCTGGCCGTTGGCGCCCGTTCCGACGAGCACCTGCTGGTCGAAGTTCGCGCCGAGGCTGCGGCCGAGGTCGGTCGCTAGGACGATGTCGACGATCGCCGGGTCGCTTCTGTCGAAGAGCTGCTGGGAGAGGTCCTGCTGACCGCTGACGGTCGCGACCGGGCTCGCGATCATGCTCTCAACGATGTCCGTCTCGGACACGGCGCTGTTCTCGGTTGCCATCACCGCGGTCGACGTGCCGGTCGTCATGCGTGGGGTCTTCAAGACCATCCCGGTTTCGGGCAGCGGCTCGAACGGCAGGACGTTCGCCATCGTTGCGGCGGCGCGTGCTGCAGCTGCGAAGTGGTCGCCGACGTAGGCGGGCGCGCCGGTCGGGACGAAGTTGCCGCCAGCCGTCACGGTCGTTGTCAGGTCGCGTCGCTCGCCGACGGCCTGGAGGCGCTTGTGGGCCGCGGAGACGTCGCCCACGATCGGCGGCGGCGGCGATTGGCTGTCGTCGCTCGCGTAAGCGAGATCGAGGAAGTAACTGTGGTCGCTGCCGATGCCGTACGGGCTCGGTTCGCGGACGGTGATCAGGCCGTGCTTGCGGGCGGCGCGCTCGAGCGCGGCCTCCTTCTCCACGCCGTACTCTTTCGCGGCCGCGCTGACCTGCTCGTCGACCTGCGTCTTCGGTCCGAGTCTCGGACTCAACTTGTGTCGCCTCCCTGGTTAACCCATTGGTCGAGCTCTGCGGCCGGCACGCGGATCGCGTGCCTCTTGCCTCCAAGCTGGATGGCTGGAAAGCGACCGCCGCGGATCAGGCGCCGGACGGTGACCGGGGAGACGTTCAGCCGGTCGGCTGCCTCGGTGATCGTGAGTAATCGCTGATGCTCAAGCGTGTTCATGCATCCATCGTCGCTGAGACGTTCGGAAGCGCCTGTAACGCTGAATGGCACGCGTGCCAAACTGGCCCTGTCCCCGCACGGACATCCGCCGCCTGCCGCCCCTGCGTCTCCCACGGAGGCCAGGGGCGGAAGCGGAACTGTCCGGAGGGGATGCGAAAATCGTGAAGGAGATCCGATGACCGTGCGAGAGGGACGATGCAGGATTCACATCGAGACTTAGACGCGGCTCACCCCGTCAACCGCCCTTCAGCCGGGCATTACAGGGATGCATGCGGGCTGACCCGTATCGCGCGTGCAGCGCCCTATGGTTCTCACGGAGGGAACCCGCTCCCCTATCCTGCTGAAGCTTTTTCAGCCGGGGAGTGCCAGCGAAAGTCGCTGGCCTGTGCAAGCTGACATGAACCGGTAACCCTCACGTGCGTAGGCTGCGGCGCTGATTTCACGCCGCGAAGGCAGGGCCAACGCTTTTGCACAACGCGCTGCGCAACTGCTGCGCGCGTTCGTGCGCATCGCACGAGGCGTCGTACAGAAACCGTAGAACCTGATCTCGTCGCGGCCTTCCGCGACATCTGCAGCAGAGCCGCTGCTCTACGAGCGCTCACACCCGAAGACGCCATCCTCGAGGCAGCCTTCCTGCCGCCTCGGAAGCTTGCGGCTCTGCGCGAACACCTCGAGACGGCGCGAAGGGTGGCCGCATGAAGCTGATCGAGCTCCTACGTGATGCCTGCGCGCGGATCGTCGCGGCACGCGAAGCGTTCGAGTGCGGCGACCCGGAGCTCGCCTACTCGATCCTCACCGACCTCGAGACCGACCTTGCCGGCGAACTCACCACAGCGATCGCCGCCGACGAACCCCGCTACTGCCTCGCGGACTTCAACACCATCCCCAGCCGCGGCCTACGCGACGAGCGGACCGTGGCTTGGTGCCGCGCCTACCTGGACGACGCCGCATGAGCCTCGGCAACCCCCTCAACCTCGCAGCGCCCGAGTTCGCGAAGCCATCCGAGCCACCCGTCCACTGCGGGCTGATCTACAAGCGCAAGCGGCACGCGGTCTCAGGCCCGCCAGAAGCCGCGAAGACTCTGCTCGTCCTGATCATCGCGCTCGAGGCCGAACGCGCCGGAACGCGCGTCGCGTTCATCGACTTCGAGTCCGGACCTGCCGAGACGCGGCGGCTGCTCGAAGACCTGGGCGCAACCCTCGAAGAGATCGCCGCGATCGACTACTACGAAGCGGAAGGGTCCCCAGAAGACGACGACTTGCAACGCCTGTTCATCGACACGGGCGTGGAGCTCGTCATCATCGACGCCGCAGCCGGCGCCTACAACGCATCCGGCCTCGACGAAGAGAAGCGCAAGGACATCGAGGCGTGGGCGAACGCCTGGGTGCGCCCGCTCTGGCGCGCCGGCATCGCCACGATCCTCGTCGACCACGTCGTCAAGAACCGCAACAACCGAGGCGCATTCGCGATCGGCGGCGAACGGAAGCTAGGAGGCGTCGACGTCCACCTAGGCCTTGCCGCGGTCTCGCAGATGTCGCGCGGCAAGTCGGGCCTGATCAAGATCACAACCCACAAGGACCGGCCCGCATGGTTGCCGCGGCCACGGACGGGCGACCTCGAGCTCCACAGCGACCCAACCACCCACGCGATCACCTGGCGTATCAAGCCTGCCAGCGACGACACCGCCGACCCCATCGGATGGCGGCCAACCGTCCTCATGGAACGCGTCTCCCGCTACCTCGAACGGCAGACAGACGAGGTCCCAGTCACCGCGATCTATAAGAACGTGAAGGGCAAAAAGGAGTACGTCGCCGAAGCGACCCTGTTCCTCATCGGGGACAGCTTCGCAACCGAACGACCCGGGAACCGCGGGTCCCGCCTAATCCGCTCAATCAAGCCATACCGCGAGCCTGTCCCCACCCTGTCCCAGCCTGTCCCGACAGCGTCTGACCCACCCTGTCCCGCTGTCCCCTCGCCGCTAGGCGAGGAACAGGACAGCCATCTATGGGAAGACAAGGAACCCGTCGACCACGACGAGCTCGAGCAAGTCCTACCCACCAGCAACGGCCACGTGCCACTCGACGAGGTCGAACGACTCGCGGCCATCGCACGAGAGTACGAAGCATGACGGCGATGGCTTGTTCAAGCCGATCAGCTCAGATTCTCTCGCCGCGAGTTGGCTGGGTCGGGAAGCCAACGCTTCGTGAGTACAAGTACCCCCCGCATAGGGGCGGGGTGGTCTAAGTGAAAAAAAACGATGCTCCTGACCCCGGAGTCAGGATCTCCCTCCCCGTGAGATTGTGTCTTGGTTGCGGGGTTGCGTTGCCGGCGCATTCGGGGCGTGGGGCGCCACGCAAGATCTGCGTTGATTGCAACGACGGTCACGGCCGTTTGAAGGGTCTTCCGCGTTGGCGGCGTCGGGTTCAGCGGTGGTGTGAGTTGTGCGGTGCGGCTTTCGGGTCGGAGGCGGCGGCGTCGGTCCCGACGAGCTGCCGCGCTTGTCGGCGGGCGGCTGCGAAGGAGGCTGAGCTTGCGGCGCGTCGGCTTGTTCCGGTGGTGCGGACGTGTACGGAGTGCGGCGTCGAGACGACGAATCGGTTTACGTGTCGGGCGCGGCGGTGTGTGGATGCTCGCTATCGGCGGTTGCATCCTGAGGCGTATGCGGCGAAGCAGGCGCGGAAGTACAGGCGGCGGAAGGCGCGGCTCCGGGGTGAGTTGCCGTGATGCGCGCTTGTTCTGGTTGCGGCCGTCCGTGCGTTGGTTCGCGGTGTGCTGCGTGTGGTGGTGATCGGCGTGCGTTGTCGACGTCGCAGCGTGGCTATGGGGAGTCGCATCAGCGGTTGCGGCGGATGTGGGCGGCCTCGGTGGCTTTGGGTGGTGTGTCGTGCGCTCGGTGTCAGCAGCTGATCGTTCCGGGGTCGAAGTGGGATCTCGGCCACGATGACCGGGACCGGAGCGTCTATACGGGGCCGGAACATCGCGCCTGTAACCGTGCTACCGCTGGTCGTGGTGGGAGGGGGTTGCGGTGGAGCCGCGAGTGGTGAGCGGTCGTCTAGCCGGTGCCGTGCAGGTCGTCGTGGAGCGCGTTTCGGAGCTCGAGGATCCCTGCGGGCAGGGCGTCGTATCCGCCGGCGGTGTGGTTCGCCCAGAACTCGATCACCTCGAGCAGTTGACCGTGTTGTTCTCGGGTCAGTTCGACGGGGCGGCTGGCGCCGACGGCCGCGAACGCGTCTCGGATCGGTGCGAAGCTTTCGAAGTGCTTCATCTGGTGGACGATCGCTGTGCGTTCGTCCCAGGTGAGGACTATGTCGCCGCGGCTGAGCCGGATCGTGAAGTTGTCGAGGCGCTCAGGCATTGCTTGGAGGCTACGTGAGCGACCGTCTGTTGACCGCGGGCGTTACTCGCCGCCCCCGTAAAGGTGCGTTGAGTCGCGTGAGTCGGGGGACCAGTGGCCCTTCTTCTTGCCGCAGTCGTGGCAACGCTGGTAGGCGTACTGGCCCTCAACGATGTGTTCCCACTGATGGCCGATTGGCCACCGCCAGAAGCAGAGCCAGCGGGTTCGCCTCACAGGTCGAGTGTACGCCCGTCCGGAGAGATCTCAAGTGCTCGGACCGTGCGCTGTGACGGATCGGCTTCTCACTGCGGACGAGGTTGCCGAGCTGCTGGCGGTGCCGGTGTCGTGGGTGCGTGAGTCGACGCGGTCTGGCGCGATCCCGTGTGTGGAGCTCGGGCGGTATCGGCGGTATCGAGAGGCTGACGTGCTTGCTTGGCTCGAGGACTGTTCGCGTCCTGGCCGGCCGGTGGCGTTGCGCACGGGTTGCGGAAAGTGACGGCGAGCCGGGCGCCGGGCGGTAGCCTGAGTGTGCGGGCGCGCCCAGCGACCTGCCGCCCCGAGGCGCCCCACGCCCGTGGGCACTCGGTGTCGACGATCGTGTTCGAGGAGGGCCGTACTCCTCGGGGCGCGTCCCGCTCGACTACAACGCCGGCGGGCGGTTCCTGCTGCCGTCTCCGAACAACTCCGACAGGTCGGCACAACGAAAGCTGGCCCCGCAAGTCGAATCCTGTTCGCCTAGGCTCCTGCGTCTCGCGCGCCCTAGCGCGTCGGGAGATTGCGGGCTTTCGGCCGGGGTTCTGGCCGCAGGGCCAGTCACGACACCCTAGCCCACTTGGAGCGCGGGCGAAGTTAAGGCTACTTGCCGAGCCGCAGCTACTTGCGGCAGGGTGCCGGTCTGGCCGCCGGCCGACACCCGAGCTGCAGGACGAACCGGCGACGTCACCCGCACCGACGTCAGCGTCGGTTACGCCCGCGTCCTGTAGCTCTGCGAGAGCGTACGCCCCTCCGGGTCGGCTTGCAACGGTCCGCACGATCGTGTCACCACGACGTGGCCGGTGGCGTTGCGGAGTGGCACGCGTGCCACTGCAAAAGGGCGAGTCCCGGCGGTGGGGCCGACCGGGACTCGCCCTATCAAGACGGCATCTCACACTACTCCCCTGGGGTAGGACTTTCGCCCCCTTGCGGAGGTCCGGACCGAGGCGTAAGGTGAGTCCGTGGTTGATTGCAGCAACCGCTTACTCAAGCTCTACAGTTGCGCCCGACCGGCGGGATACCGGGTCGGCGCTGCAATCGTCGTGCCCGCCCGCCGGTCGTTGCGCTAGGAGGTCAGCATGGCTAGCGGTTCCGGCGTGATCGAGTACCGCGGCAAGCGCGGCACCGTGTGGCGGATCAAGTACCGCGACGCGGACGGACGGCAGGTAATGGAGACGGTCGGCGCCGAACGCGACGGTGTGACCCGCAAGCAGGCCGCTTCCGAGTTGCGGGAGCGCGCCGTCCGTGTGGAGCGGAAGGCGTATCGCCGGCCTCGGTCGCTGACGTTCGCCGAGTACGCCGACATCTGGTACCAGGAGGGCCAGGTGCGGCGTCAGTGGAAGCCGGGAACCGTCCTGAAGTACCGGAAGGTGATCGAGCACCTGAAAGGGCATCTCGGCTCGCAGCGGCTCGCCTCAATCCGTCCGCGCGACGTCTCTGGCTACACGCGGGAGGCGCTCAAGCAGTTCGAGGCCGAAACGATCCGGCTGCAACTGAGTGTCCTGCACGACATCTTCAAGACTGCGAAGGTGGAGGAGCTCGTCGAGTCGAATCCGGTCGAGGGAACGGAGAAGCCGAAGCCGAAGCGTCGGCGCTGGCGGATCCTCGAGCCGGTGGAGGTCGGCCGCGTCCTGCGTGCGTTCGAGGATGAGCAGGCGCGGACGATCTTCCTGACGCTGATGCTGACAGGCGTGCGGCGGTTCGAGCTGCAGGGGCTCCGGTGGCGAGACGTCGACCTCGTCGAAAGCGTCCTGAGGGTCCGTGAGTCGAAGACGGAGGAGGGTGAGCGTTCGATCGCTCTCTTCCCCGCTCTGGCTGAGGCACTGATGCAGCGGCTCCGCGTGACCTCCTACCGCGGCGACGATGAGTTCGTCTTCTGCCATCCGAAGCGCGGGTCGAAGATCGACGCCGAGTGGTACGCCGACGAGTTCCGGAAGGCGCTCAAATCAGTCGGCGTGAACGATTACGTCCGGCCGTTCCACGACGCCCGGCACGGATCGCTGACGAACGGTGCGGCAGGCGGTGAGGCTCCGATCGCGCTCATGGCTCGAGCGGGCCATCGGAGCATGGCGACCACGAACCAGTACCTCCACCTGGCAGGTGTCGTCTTCCGTGACGAGGCGCAGGCGCTCGAGGACAGGATGCTCGGCGGTAGAAAGTTCTACCCGACTGAGCCGACCTCACCTGATCTCACCGAACCTGAAACGGCTCAGGAAGCCAGTTCGTGAGCCTCTCTACGTAGCAGGCGGGAAGAAGTGGATCTGACCCTCGTCGGTACGCTGGACTGATGCCGTTCTTCATTTGCCCAAACTGCAAGGATCGCTCGGTGGACAACGACGGCCGCCAGGGCATCCTGCGGCAGGCCGTCGCGTGTGAGCGCTGCGGGTTCGGGTTCCTCTTCGAGCTGCTCGACGACTACTACCCGGCCCCGAACACGGGCCTCGTTGCCTGCGACCGCAACGGACGCATCCTCGCGGCGGGCCGAGGTGTGTTCGAGCTGAGCGGCTACCGGGACGCCGATCTGATGGGCAAGGACGTTGTCGAGGCCTTCGGCCTCGACGGCTTCGAGAACGGCAAGAGCCCTGTCGCCGTCGCGCTCGAGTGGGGCGTGCGGCAGCTCGGAGCGAAGCTCGAACTGCGCTCGCGCGCCGGTCAGGTCAAGGCGGTCACTGCGGACATCTTCCCCGGGTACGACACCGACGGCGGCTTGCTCGTGGCCCTTTCGCCTCGGTAGCGATGCACGAGAAGCGAATCGACCTCCGCTGGCGCGATCTCGACGCGTACGGTCACGTCAACCAGGCGGTCTATCTCACCTTCGCCGAGGAGGTCCTCGATCACTGGTTCCAGGAGAAGCTCGGCATGAGACCCGGCACGGTCTGGGACTACGTCGCGGCACGGACGACGATCGAGTACCGCTCGGAGCTTCGCCTCACGGACGTGCAGGTGGTCGGTTCCGCATCCCTCGCGCGGCTCGGCACGAAGAGCGTGACCGCGAACGTGCGGCTGGGCGCGCCCGACGGCCGGGTCGTCGCCGAGCTCGAGCTGGTCGTCGCCGCGATCGACGGGAAGGGCGGAGCCAGCCGCCCGCTCACCGAGCGGGAACGCGAGGCGCTGGCAGCGCCTTAGCGGCTCACTGCAAGAAGCCGACCGCCACCGCCCAGGTCACCGCTGCCAGCTTCGTCTGGCCTGCCACCGAGGGATGAAAGTAGTCGCGAGTGGTCACGTCGCTCCGGACGAAAGCTGTGTTGAAGACCGCGTTCCCGTCGAAGCGGCACTGGACGTACATCGCACAGACCTGCGCGAGCTGGGTGTTGTAGTCGATGTTGCGCTGGCGGACTCGCGCGCGCCGGGCCACGTCGCTCGGGAGGTTCGAGAACGGATACGCGAGCATCGACTGGCAGATTCCCGCGATCGCCCAGACCGCGTTCGCACCCAGGTCGTAGCGGTAGAGGGAGAACAGTTGGTAGATGTCGGGGATGCTCGAGACGAAGACTCGCGAGCTCGGCAGGCCCGACGTGAGCGAGGCCATCGCGGCGTCGAACTGAGCGCGGAAGACACCCACATCCGTCATCCCGGCCTCGCTCGACGCGCACACGTCGTTTCCGCCCATCAGGATCGTCACGTACTCCGCGCGACGGCCGATCGCGCCCTGCACTTGCCCGTACAGATCGGCCATGTCCGCACCGGAGACGGCCTGATTGTAGGAGCGGCCGGCGATGGCGGGATTCGCCCCCTGGATGCGGCGATAGTGCGAGTAGCTGGCAGTCCCGGTCGTCCACGAGGCGGACGGACAGTCGACGTACGGGAACCAGCAGTCGTTGAACGCGCGGGTGATCGAGTCGCCGGTCGAGGCGATCGAGCTCGGGTAGGCGCCGTGCGCGGCTCCCGACAGCGCGAGCGACATCGACAGCGCGGCGGCCAGCGGCAGAGCGAAGCGAAGCCTCATCGTCCCCTCCTCTAGTTTGGCGGCGTGCCGATCCTCCCACCAGGCTCGGGCGCTGTCCAGACCCTCGCGGACTGGACAGAGGTCGTTGAGGACGCAGTCCTCACACAGCGGCCGACGGGCGTCGCAGATCCGGCGGCCGTGCCAGATCAGTAGGTGCGGGAAGCGACCCCAGTCCTCACGCGGCACGAGCTTCATCAGGTCGCGCTCGATCTTCACCGGGTCCTCGCGCTTTGTCAGCCCGAGGCGCTGAGAGAGCCGGCGCACGTGCGTGTCCACCACAACTCCCTGGGGGCTTCCGAGCTCCGCAGCAACGACATTGGCAGTCTTGCGAGCGACGCCGGGAAGCCGCAGCAGCTCTTCGATCGTGCGCGGCACCTCACCGTCGAACTCCTCGAGCAGCACTCGCATCGTGCCCCGGATCGACTTGGCCTTCTGCCGGAAGAACCCGGTCGCGTAGACGTCCAGCTCGAGCTCTTCCTGCGGCACGGCGAGATAGTCCTCGGGCCGCCGGTACTTCTCGAACAGGCGCTCTGTCACACGGTTCACGTTCACGTCTGTCGTCTGTGCAGACAACATGACGGAGACGAGCAGCTCCAAGGGATTGCGGAAGTCGAGCGCTATCCGCGCATCTGCGTGCTCGACGGCCAGCCGCTCGATGATCGGCCGGATCCGATCGCGTCTGCGCCCGACGGGCCGACGCGCCTCGCGAACGAAGCTACGTGGCAATGCTCTCGAAGTACGCGGACACGGCGTCCGGATCCTCCGGGTCGAGCAGCCAGCCGGCGATCTGATCCGCGCCGGGATACCCGCTCGTCCGAATCGCGGCCGCCGCCGCGTCGACCGCGTACGGCGTGTGCCGGAAGTCGACGTCCTCCCCGTCCAGCAACGCCCAGAACGCACCCTGCTTGCCCTCGTACGGCATGCCGACGCTGCCGGCGTTGACGAAGCGAATGCCATCGACAACGCGCTCGAACTGCACGTGCGTGTGCCCGCCGACGACGAGGCGCTCCTCGACACCCTCGAGCGCGGCCCGAAAGCGCTCGTCGGAGGAGACGCGGGTCAGGATCTCGTCGTCGTCGCGCGGCGAGCCATGGCAGTAGAGGACGCCGCCGAGCGACACGGCCTGTGGAAGGTCGCGCAGGAACGCGATTGACAGCGGGTCGAGATTGCCGACGATCCACTCCCAGGTTCCCTCGGGTGCGCGCGGCGACTCGCGATCCGCATTGCCGCGGACGAAGACCGCATCAGCACCGACGAGCTTGTCGAGACACTCGCGCGGGAACGGCCCCGCGACGACGTCCCCACCGCACACGATCCGATCGACCTCGAGCGACGAGACGTCCGCCAGCACGGCCTCCAGCGCGGGCAAGTTGCCGTGGACGTCACACAGAGCAGCAACGCGCATCAGGCAGTGCCTTTCAAATCGCGCCTTTCAAATCGCGGCGGCCAACTCGGGCGGGCGAGAGCGCAGCCGCGTGCCGGCACACACGACGTCGAGGGCCGGGCAGCCGGCGCAGATGAACTCGCTGGGGGTCGGATGGAACTCACCGGCACGGATCCGGCCGATCGCGTCCGAGAGCTCTGCCTCGAGCGCGGCGGTGTCCGCTCGCGCGAAGGTCGTGGAGACGACGGCGTCGGGCCGCTCGAGGAAGTGGTAGACGACCTCCACCTCCTCCGCCCCGGCCCGGAAACACGCCAGCGCGTAGACGAGGCGCTGCAGCCGGTAGTCCGCCTCGACGATCTCCTCCGGCGAGCCCTCGGCGAGCGTGTTCGTCTTGTAATCGAGGACGAGCGCCCGCGTCCCGTCGCGGTGCAGGACGTCCAGCCGCCCGTGCAGGAGGACGCCGTCGTGCTCGAACGCGAACGGCCGCTCCGGCCGTGCTCCAGCGAGCGTCGAGATCCGGCGGGCCAGATCGGAGCCGCAGTACGACGCGACGAAGCCGGCGATTCGCGCCAGCTCATCGTCGGTGACGGCCGGGTACCAGACGCGTACCTGCTCCGCGTCCGGCGGCGCAGGCGCCGCGAGATCGACGAGCTCGAGCAGCCGATGCACGGCGTCCCCGACCTCGGTCGCGACCAACCCGCTCTGCCCGGGGATAGTCCCGTGCGCGTCCGCCGGCCGCATGCCGGCGACCCGCTCGGCGTAGTAGCGGTACGAGCAACGCTCGAAGAGCGCGAGCGCGCTGTAGGAGAGCCGGCGCACGTCGTGCAGAGGCGGCTCCGGCAGCGCCTGGATCGGTGCCAGCACCGGCGCGAGCGGCGGCAGCGGTGGCGCTGCGCCCGGCGAGAAGAGCGCGAGCTGGCCCGTCTCGTCGTCGATCACTGCCTCGACGGGCTCGCTCACCCGCGCCGGCTCGATCGCAGGCGGCGTTCGGTCGACGCGGACGAGCACGCGTGCGCCTTCCCGCTCCAGCTCGACCGGCAGCGTCGTTCGCGCCCGCGAGCTCTGCCGCGCAATCGAGGCGGCCGAGCACCCAGCCGATCGGTGTCTTCTCGTCGGCCTTGCGGTGCGAGTCGATGGAGCCGGAGACGATCAGCCGGTCGATGGCGCGAGTCATCGCCACGTAGTAGAGGCGCAGGCGCTCGGCCTCGTCCTCAGCCTGGCGCGCGTCCTTGACGTTCTCGTAGTCCAGCACCCCGTGACGCTTGCCCGTCACCGGGTCGGCCACCCGGAAGCCGAAGCGGCCGTCCGAGAGGCAGAGAATCTCGTCGGCCGACGGGGCGTTCCGGTCGCGTCCCGCGTCGGCGACGACGACCACCTTGAACTCGAGCCCCTTGGCGCCATGGATCGTGAGCAGGCGCACCGCATCTGCTCCCTCCTCCTCGGCGACCGCGTCGCGCTCGGCCGCACCAACGGCCTCCTGCTCCTCGACGAAGCGAACGAAGCTTTCGAGGTCCGGGCCGCGCAGCTCCTCGTAGGAACGCGCGATCCGGGCGAGCTTGCGCAGGTTGGCGTAGCGCCGGCGCCCGTCCCACTGAGCGAGGACGGCGAGGTCGTAGTCGTGGTCGGCGACGATGCGCTCGCAGAGCCGTTCGAGCGAGAGTCGCGAGGCGGCTTCCACGAGGCGGTCGTAGCGCTGTCGGAACGCGCGCAGGAGCCGGACATCACGTTCGTCGAGATCCGCGGGAAGCGAGCGCTCGAGCCCGGTGAAGATCGGCCCGCGCGCCGCCCGCCGAATCAACAGCAGCGCGTCGTTCGACACACCGACGAACGGCGAGGCGAGCACGGAGACGAGCGCCTCGTCGTCGTAGCGGTTCTGGAGCAGGCGCAGGTACGAGAGCAGGTCGACCACCTGCTGCTGGCCGAAGTAGCCGCGGCCGGTCGCGCGGTACGTGGCCAGGCCGGCCTCGCGCAGCTCCTCCTCGTACCACTCGGCGTCGGTGCCCGCGGCGAACAGCAGGACGATCTCCCCCGCGCTCGCAACCCCGCTGTCGACGAGCTCCTTCACCCGCCGCGCGACATGCCGTGCCTCGGCGCGACGCCAGTGGACGCCGCTGTCGGCGTAGGCAGCCTTGTCCGTCACGAGCAGCTCGACCGGGGTTCCGAACACCGGGTCGGGGAACTCGCCCGAGGCAGCGAGCGGCTGGAACTCCTCGCCGAACTCGGCGCCGAAGAGATGGTTGACGACCGAGAGCACCTCCGGCCGGGAGCGGTAGTTGCGGGTCAACGGCAGCAGCGTGTCGGCCTGCGTGCGCCGCTCGCGGAAGACCTGAACGTCCGCGTGCCGGAAGCCGTAGATCGACTGGAACTCGTCGCCGACGAAGAATCGCTCGGTGTCGGGACCGCTCAGGAGATCCACCAACTCGCACTGGAGGCGATTCGTGTCCTGGAACTCGTCGACCATGATCGAGCGGAAGCGGAGTTGCTCGCGCTCTCTCAAGCGTCTCGTTCTCCCGCAGCAGGTCGCGCGCGCGGAGCTGGAGATCCTCGAAGTCGAGCGCGGACTCGCGATCCTTGGCAGCGGCGTAGGCCTCGGCGAAGCCGAGCAGGAGCTCCTGGAGCAACTCGCGGTCGCGCAGCGCGAGCTCGTCGAGCGCTGCCTGCTCGACCGCACCGCGCGCTTCCTCGTACGTCGCCGCACGCTCGCCACGTGCTCGGAGGCCGCTGAGATCGAGCAGCCGTTCGGGAAGCTGCGGGGCCTCGGTCAGGACGAGCGCCTGAGCAGCTGCCGCGCGCGCCGCGTCGGTCGCACCTGCGTCGCCGGCGAGACACCGGGAAGCGTCGGCCAACTCCGCAAGCCGTGTCTCCAGGCCGGGCCGCTCGCCGAGCTCGAGCGCCAGCTCCCGGCCGGCCGAGCGGAGCGTCTCGTAGACGGTGGTGAGCATCCGGCGCAGCCCGGAGGCGCCGTAGGTCGCAAGGAGCCGCAGCCGCGCGGGATCGTCGCCCGCGCAGAACTCGTTCAGCGCCGCCTCGAAGGCCTCGCCGCGGATCACGCGGCCCTGGCTGTCGTCCAGCACACGGAACCGTGGATCGAGGCCGGCGGCGAACGGGTGCGCCTTCAGCAGCCGCAGGCAGAAGCCGTGGATCGTCGAGATCCAGGCTCCGTCGAGGGAGCGAGCGAGATCGTGGCGGCCGAGCTCGTGCAGGCGGGAGCGGATCCGGCCGCGCAACTCCCCTGCCGCACGCTCGGTGTAGGTGATCACGAGCATCGACTCGACGTCGAGCCCGCGCTCGCACACCGCCTCGACGAAGCGCTCGACGAGCACGGTCGTCTTGCCCGTCCCCGCACCGGCCGAGACGAAGACCTGTCCGCGTGCGGCGATCGCCGCGGCCTGCTGATCGTTCGGAGTTCTCATGCGCGCCTGATCCGGCACATGCGCCAGAGGTCGCACCAGGCCGGACAGCCGTCCGTCCCCTTCGGGTCGTGCCGGACGTCGCCCGCCCGGATTCGCTGCGCAAGACCACGCGCAAGATCGCGCGCGCCCTCGACCTGCGCCCAGAAGGCGTCCTCCTCGAGGTAGTCGTTCTTGACGAAGCCGGGCAGCACGTCGTCCTTCGCCTCGGCACGGAGCAGGCCGCGGGCTCGGCGCTCGCCTGCGAGCGGCCGGTAGAGACCACCGAGCGGCTCGATCCCGACGAGATCGCGCAGGACGAGCATGTAGAGCGGAATCTGGAGCCGAAGCTCCTTCTCGATCTCGGCTGCGGAGTGTCCCGTGCGGCCGGACTTGTAGTCCTGGACGATCCCGCGCGCGCTACCCGGATCGAGATCGATCCGGTCGATCTTCCCCGAGAGCGTGACCCCGTCACCGAGGTCGAGTCCACGCTGGAGCTCGGGCGCCGATCGCTCGGAACCGAACCCGACCTCGAACTTGCGCGGCACGAGCGGCGACGGCGAACGTGCCTCGTCCCGTACGAGCTGCTCGAGGTCGCGGCGGAGGCTCTGCTCGAGCTCGCGCCGCTCGAGCTCGGTCATCTCCATCTTCACGCCGCCGAGCGCGCCGTCCAGGCACTCGCCGAGAAACGCCAGCGCGTCGTCGAGGCGGCTCTCGTCGACCGTTTCGCTTCCGATCGCGCGCGGCAGGCCGGCGTAGAAGCGGTGCAGGGTCGTGTGCGCGACCGAGCCGCGCAGCATCGCGTCGACGCGCCTGTCGATCTGGCGCGGCGAGATCAGCCGCTCGAAGAACCAGGCCGACGAGCAATCGGCGAAGCGCTCGAGCTCGGTGACGTTGAACGGCGTCTTCGCCGAGAGCTCGCCCAGCACCCGCGGATGCGTGAGCTTCGTCTCGCGCGTGAACGCGCGCCGCGCGCGCTCGAGCTGCCGCTCCCAGCCGTTTGCGGCGGCCAGCGCCTGCGCGCCTTCGAGCTCGGTGACCGCGAGCAGGGCGAGGGCCCGCAGCCGCTCTCGCTCGGTCGGAGCTTCCTCCAGCTCCCAGGTGAGTTGCGAGAGCGGGCGCCGCCGCGTCCAGCGCCGCACGTCGTCGGGATCGAAGAGCACCGCGACCTCGTCCCAGAACGGGCTCGGCTCCCGCGGGCTTCCCTCGTCGGTGGCCGCTTCGCGAACGAGCGTCAGGCGGCGCGTCGCCCGGGTGCAGGCGGTGTAGAAGAGGTAGCGCTCGCGCTCGACTGCGTCGGGCCGGACGAGCCTGGCGTGCGCGTCCCGGTCGAGCGCGCCGCGCGCGTCATCGTCGAGGAACGGGGACGGGTTGCCGCGGCGCGGCAGCGTCCCTTCCTCGAGACCGAGCAGGAAGACGGCGTCGAAGCGGCGTGTGCGGGCGCGCGCGAGGTCGAGAACGGCGACCCGGCCCCGCTCTCCCGCCGATCCGATCCGGACCTCGGCGTGCTCGAGTGCCGCCAGCACCTCATCGGCCGAGAGCTCTCCACCCAGCGCACGCCAGCCGTCGAGCTCGTCGAGGAGTCGCACGATCGCGTCGTAGGCACGGAGGTCGGCGCGGCTCGCCTCGCCCACCGGCGGCGCCTCGAGCCCGTGGGCGCCGCGCAGCATCGCCGCAGCGACCGCGCGGACGGCCTCGACCGGCCCCGCGGCGCTGCGGAGTGCTTCGAGCGGTGGCAGCGGCTGGCCGTCGCGCAGCTTGATCGTCTCCTCCTCGACCGCCTCGCGCGACGAGATTCCCCGGCCACGCAGCCGGCCCTCGAGAAAGTCGACGTTCGAGCGCGTGAAGCCGGAGAACGGCGCGCGGAGATACGCGTAGAGGTCGCGGCGGCCGCCCTCGTGCCATTCGAAGCGGAGAAGCGCGAGCAGCGCCTGCCCGAAGGCGGTCTGGCCGAGCCGGACACGCCCCTCGATTGCGACCGGGATTCCGAGGGTTCCGAGCACGGTCTCCAGGGACGCGCGCCAGCGCTCGATGGAAGGGACGACGAGTGCGATCTCCTCGAGCGGAGTCCCGCTCGCCGCGAGCTCGCGGATCTCCTCCGAGACGAGCTCCAGCGAGGCGCGCGACCCTGCGGCTTCGAAGAAGCGGACGGCGCCGTCGAGCGGCGGACCGGCAGGCGGCGTGTCGGCGAAGAGATGCCGCTCCAGGTGCGCGAGCGCCGCATGTCCGTACTCCGCGGCCCGGGCGGGAAACTCCTCGATCTGCCCGCCCGCGAGCGCGGCGAGATCCTCCTGCGTGCGTCGCAGCGACGCGAAGGCGGCGCGACCGGGCTCGTACGGAAGCGAAACCGTCACCTCTGTGCGCCCCGACAGCGCCTCGAGCAACCCCCACTCCGCGCCGGTCAGATCCTCGAACCCGTAGGCGAAGACCGGTCGGCCGTCCCAGGCATCGAGCTCCGAGCGAAGCCGCTCGACCGCACGGCGACGAAGCAGGTCGCGGTCCCAGAGGCCGAGCCGATCGAGCTCCGCTCGATAGGCGGCGTACAGCAGCCCGAGATCTCCGTCCAGTTGTTCAGGCTCGAGGAGGCCGGACTCGAGCTCCGAGAGCGCGGCCAGAAGCGCGTCGGCGAAGCCGGCAAACCGCGCTGAGCGGCCGAGGCCATTCAGCGGAGTTCCGGCGAGGATCCGCCGTGCAACGAAGGCACGCTGTGCATCTGTCGTGACGGCTCGGGCATCGGTTGCACCGAGCGCGAGCTCGCGGAAGACGTCGTCGAACGTGCCGACCGAGCCCGCGAGCAGGGCGCCCGCGCGCCGCAGCAGGTCGCGCTCGATCCGGTCGACGTCCGTCCTGTTCGGGCACGATGAGGACCGGATCGCTGTCGATCTCCGCGAGGTACCCCTCGAGGAGACGCGCGATCTTGCCGGCTTTCGCCGGCCCGACGACGAGAGCCAGGCCCATCTACCCATGGTAGTCCGGGCTTCTGACGCTCCGACCAACGAAAAAGGTGGAAAGAGCGGGGTTTCCCCCGCTCTCTCACAACTGTCTGGCCGTTACTGCGTCGCTGACTTCGGACGGCGGCCACGACGCGCGACCTGGCGGCCGCCCATCTTCTCGGCCTCGGCGTCGGTGACGTCGAGCTCACGCACACCCTTGCGGGCGTCGTGGAACGTGATCCGAATCGTCGCGCCCTTACCCTCGGCGATCTCGGCGCCGGAGATATCGGACACAAGCACGGTCTTACGAGCCACTGGTTATTCCTCCTTGAAGAAGCGGCGGCGGCGTGCTTACCGTATCGCAAAGCGGCGCATAAATCACGCGGCCTTGCGTGCGCGCTTGATTCGCCAGGAACGCAGCAAACTGACAAGCGCACTCTCTTCCGGATCAAGTCCGATGTCGCGCGCTTTGACGACCCGCAAATGCCGAGGCCGGAAATCCGCGATCGTTCTCCCATCGAGATACTGCTCGATGACCGCGGGGCTGACGTACGAGGCGCGTGCGACTGCGGGGGTGTTTCCGAGCCGTTCGCCGACTTTGCGCATCACATTCGTGACTACCCGCTTGGCCTCGGTATCGGTTTCGGCGATCCCGTGCTCCGCGAGCGCAATCGCCGCGGTCAGCGTCCCGCCCCACGTCCGGAAGTCCTTGGCAGTGAACTCCTCGCCCATGTGCTCGCGGATGTAGTCGTTGAGGACCGCTCCGGTGAGCATGCACGGACTCCCCGTTCCAGCCGTAGCGAAAGAGCCGTGCACCACCGGGTTGCGCGAGCAGTCCCTTGATTGCCTCCGCGAGCTCGCTGTCAACAATTGTCGTCCGTACCTGAAGCTTGTGCTTGGCACGGAACCGGAAACTGACCCTCGTCCCCCGGACCGACACGTGCCGCTTGGTCAGCGTCGTCACCCCGTGCGTGCGCGAGGTCTTTGCGTACCGGTCTGAGCCGACGCGGAACCACGCCATGTTGATCACCCTCACTGCAATCGCGCAGACGTACTCGCGTTCAAAGGAGTCGTGCGTCATGTGCTCACCCATCGCCATCCGCAAATCGGGCAGCCGCTCGGCGAAGCGGACGAGCTTGTCGAACTTGGCCTGCTCCTGTTGGGCGCGAAACTCCGGGTGGTAGAGGTACTGGCGGCGGCCCGCCTTGTCGACGCCGGTCGCCTGGAGCTTGGCGGTCGCACGCGGCGAGATCCACACGTCCTTCCAGGCAGGCGGAATCACGAGCGAATCGATTCGCTCGATCTTCGCGGGGTCCTCGATCAGATTCCCGCGCCCATCGAGGTAGCGGAACCTTCCCTTCGACCCCGCGCGCCTCCAGCCACCTCTGCGCGCCACGTCGCCCGTGTACCCGTTCGGCGCGACTATCATCCGCCGCCGATGGATCCGCGGACGATCGTCGTGCTCGAAGGGGACGAAACCGGGCAGGAGCTCCTCGAGGAGGCGCTGCGCGTGCTCGCGCCCGAGGTGATCGGAATCGAGCTGCAGTTTCCGCGCTTCGACCTCTCGCTCGCGACACCGGCGGGAGACGAAGAACGCAGTCGTGTACGAGGCTGCGCGCGCGGTTCGCGAGCACGGGCTCGGTCTGAAGGGAGCGACGATCACGCCCGAGACGCGCGACGACGTCGGCTCCCCGAACCGGATCCTGCGCGAGGAGATCGGCGGGAAGGTGATCGTGCGGACCGGCCGGCGCATTCCCGGAGTCGTGCCGCTCGGCGGCGTGCATGCGCCGATCTCCGTCGTGCGGATGGCCGTCGGCGACGCCTACGGCGCCAAAGAGTGGCGGGAGGGTGAGGGCGAGGAAGAGGTCGCGTACCGCACGGAGCGGATCGAGCGCCGCATCTGCCGTGCCGTTGCAGAGTTCGCCTTCCGCCAGGCAGACCGCATGGGCGCCAAGGTGTTCGGCGGGCCGAAGTACACCGTCAGCCCGACCTACGAGGGGATGCTGAAGGAAGAGATGGATGCGGCGGCGGCGCGCCATCCCGACGTGAAGTACGAGCCGCAGCTGATCGATGCGACGTTCGCGCTGCTGATCGCCAACACGGGCGAGCCGCTCGTGATCCCCGCGCTGAACCGCGACGGCGACATCCTCTCCGACCTCGTGCTGCCGCTGTTCGGATCGATCGCGGGCTCGGAGTCCTTGCTCGTGGCGTTCGGCGACGACTACACCCCGACCGCACTGATGGCCGAGGCTGCGCACGGCACTGCACCGTCGCTCTTCGGCAAGGACGTTGCGAACCCGATGGCGATGATCCTCGCCGGCGCGGCGCTGCTTTCGCATGCCGACGAGGAGGCGCAGCAGGCGGGTCGCGCGATCCGGGAGGCCTGTCTCGAGGCGGTCGCCGAGGGCTGCCGCACGGCCGATCTCGGCGGCCACGCAGGCTCGCGCGAGTTCACCGACGAGGTGATCCGCCGCACGAAGCAGAAGCTCGAGGTCTGGTCCTCGCTCTAGAAGCGCGCTAGATCGCGATGCCGACGGGCGAGGTGGCCTGGGCGATCTCGCCCGCGTTCCCAGCGATCGACGAACGTGTACGCCAGCCACGGATCGAACTGCGAGCCGGCGCATCGCTCCAGCTCCGCGAGCGCCGCCGCGACCGACAGCGCCGGGCGGTACGGACGGACCGAGGTCATCGCATCGAACGCGTCCGCGACGCCGAGCACGCGGGCTTCGAGCGGGATCGAGTCGCCCTCGAGGCGGTGCGGGTAGCCGGTGCCGTCCCAGCGCTCGTGGTGATGGAGCACGGACGGGACCGCGACCAGGAAGTCGTCGAAGCACTCGACGAGCCGCGCGCCGGCGACGGGGTGGCGGCGGATCTGGCCGAACTCTTCCTCCGTCAGCGGGCCGGGCTTGCGGAGCACGGCTGCTTCGACCGAGATCTTGCCGACGTCGTGCAGCGAGCCACCCAGTCGGAGCACCTCGAGCCGTCTCCCCGTCCAGCCGAGAGACAGGGCGAGAGCCTCCGCGAACGCAGTCACCCGGGCCGAGTGGCCGCGAAGGTATGGATCCCGGGCCTCGAGAGCGGTCGAGAAGGTGGCGAGCAGGGACCTCACGTTGCTCGGTTTCCAGAGCGGAGACGCATTCCCTCCCCGCTTGCGTAGAGTTGCATCCCTGTGAGGGTCGCGGTCCCGAAAGAGACCGAAGCCGGCGAGCGCCGGGTAGCGCTCATCCCCGACTCGGTCGGGCGGCTCGTGGGCGCCGGCTTCGCGATCGGAGTCGAAGAGGGCGCAGGCGCACTGGCCGGCTTCCCGGACGCCGAGTACGCGGCTGCCGGCGCGGAGATCGTCGCCCGCAACGAGCTCTTTGCGGGAGCCGAGGCGGTCGTGCGGGTCGGCAGGCCGTCTGCGGACGAGATCGCGGAGCTCGCTCCGGGAACGGTGCTCATCGCCTTCCTCTCCCCGCTCAGCGATCCGGCGGGAATCGAGCGACTCGCGGCGCGCGGCGTCGTCGCGTTCGCGATGGAGTCGATCCCGCGAATCACGCGCGCGCAGTCGATGGACGCGCTCTCGTCGCAGGCGAATGTCGCCGGCTACAAGGCGGCGCTGATCGCTGCCGACCGGCTGCCGAGGTTCTTCCCACTTCTGATGACGGCGGCCGGGACGGTCGCTCCCGCGAAGGTGCTCGTGCTCGGTGCCGGCGTCGCCGGACTCCAGGCGATCGCGACTGCACGCCGGCTGGGAGCCGTCATCACCGCGTTCGACGTGCGGCCCGTCGTCCGCGAGCAGGTCGAGAGCCTCGGTGCGACCTTCCTCGACCTCGGCGTGCGCAGCGAGGAGACGGAAGGGGGCTACGCCAGCGAGCTGACCGAGGAAGAGCAGCGCCGGCAGCAAGAGGCGCTCACCGAGCGCATTCCGGAGTTCGACGCCGTGATCACGACCGCGCTCGTCCCCGGCCGGCCTGCACCGAAGCTGATTCCGGCCAGCGCAGTGCGTGGGATGCGGCAAGGGTCGGTGATCGTCGACCTCGCCGCGGAGGCGGGCGGCAACTGCGAGCTGACCGAGCCCGGCGAAGAGGTCGAGCGTGAGGGCGTGACGATCGTCGGGCCGACGAACCTCGCGGCGTCGATGCCCTACCACGCGAGCCAGCTGTACTCCCGCAACGTCACGGCCGTGCTCCAGCACCTCGCTCCGGACGGCCAGCTCGTGGTCGACTTCGAGGACGAGATCACCGCCGGCGCCTGCGTGACCCGGAAGGAGGTAGCGGCGTGAGCGAGCCTTCCTTCCTGATCGAGCTGACGATTCTGGTTCTCGCGATCTTCCTTGGCTTCGAGGTGATCTCGAAGGTGCCACCGCTCCTGCACACGCCGCTGATGTCGGGGACGAACGCGATTCACGGAATCGTGATCGTCGGCGCGATCCTCGTGGCCGGCCAGGAGAACGCGGACACCCTCACTCGCGTCCTCGGATTCGTCGCCGTCGTCCTCGGAACGGCCAACGTCGTCGGCGGCTTCGTGGTCACCGACCGGATGCTGGAGCTGTTCAAGAGAAAGCCAAGTGAGCGCGAACCTCAGTAACAGCCTCTACCTGGTCACGATCGTGACCTTCATCCTGGCGTTGCGGTTCCTCTCGAGCCCTCGGCGGGCGCGCCTCGGCAACCAGCTCGGCGCGGCGGGGATGCTGCTGGCGATCGTCGTCACGCTCGCCCAGCCGGGCCTGGAGGGCTACGTGTCGATCGCGATCGCGATGGCGATCGGCGCCGTCGTGGGTGCGGTCGGCGCCCGCCGCGTGAAGATGACGGCGATGCCGCAGATGGTGGCGCTCTTCAACGGCGTCGGCGGCGGTGCGGTTGCTCTGATCGCGCTCGCGGAGTTTCACAACCTGGCGCCGGCGGCGGGCAGGCTGGAGCTCAACCTCTCGGTGGCGATGCTCGTGTCCGCGATCATCGGCTCGATCTCGTTCGCCGGCTCGCTGATCGCCTTCGCCAAGCTGCAGGAGCTGATCGGCGGGCGGCCGATCGTCTACCCGGGACAGAAGGTCATCAACGCGCTCGTGATCGCGACGGCGCTCGTGCTCGCGGCGTTGATCCTCGCCGGCAACGAGTCCCAGTGGCTGCTGGTGGGCGTGATCGTGGCGTCACTGGTGTTCGGCGTCCTCTTCGTCCTGCCGATCGGCGGCGCCGACATGCCCGTCGTCATCTCGCTCCTGAACGCCTGCACGGGGCTCGCAGCCTCCGCTGCGGGTTTCGCGCTGCACGAGAACGTCCTCATCGTCAGCGGTGCCCTCGTCGGCGCGTCGGGCACCCTGCTGACCCTGCTGATGGGCCGGGCGATGAATCGGTCGATCACGAACGTGCTCTTCGGCGCCTTCGGGCAGATCCAGTCAGGAACCGGTACGGCGCTCGATGACGGACGCAGTGCGCGCGCCACGACCCCGGAGGACGTCGCGATCATGCTCTCGTACGCACGGCGGGTCGTGATCGTGCCGGGCTACGGACTGGCGGTGGCGCAGGCGCAGCATGACGTCCGCGTGCTCGCCGATCTCCTCGAGGACAAGGGCGTCGACGTGCGGTACGCGATCCATCCGGTCGCCGGGCGCATGCCGGGCCACATGAACGTGCTGCTCGCCGAGGCGAATGTCCCCTACGACCGCCTCTTCGAGATGGAGGAGATCAATCCCGAGCTGCCGCAGACGGACGTCGCCGTCGTGATCGGAGCGAACGACGTCGTCAATCCGGCCGCCCGCAGCGACCCGGCGAGCCCGATCTACGGGATGCCGATCATCGACGTCGACAAGGCGACGAACGTCGTCGTGATCAAGCGCAGCCTTGCCCCGGGCTTCGCCGGCATCGACAACCCTCTGTTCTACGACGCGCGGACGTCGATGCTGTTCGGCGACGCGAAGCAGGCGCTCGAGCACCTGCTCACCGCGGTCAAGAATCTCTAGATGATCCCGTTCTTCTCGGCGCGGCACGTGGAGGCCGCGGTCACCCCGAAGCGGGCCTACGACGCCGTTCGAGACGCATTCGTGGCGCACGCGCGCGGCGAGTGGACGATGCACCCGAAGCTGTATGTCACGAACTATCCCGCCGGGGACTTCCGTGCGATGCCGGCACTCGGCGGTGGCCATGCCCTGCTGAAGTGGGTCACCTCGTTTCCGGGCAACCCCGAGCGTGGCCTGCCGACCGTGAGCGGTCTCGTCATCCTCTCGGACGCCGAGACCGGCCTCGTCGAGGCTGTCCTGGACGCGGGCTCGGTGACCGCGCTTCGCACCGGAGCGGCCGCGGTGCTGGCGGCCGAGACGCTCGAGGCGTCCGGTGGGGTCGCGTCCGTGATCGGCGTGGGTGTGAACGGGCGTGCCGCGGCGCGAACGTTCAAGGCGCTCGGCCGTGAGGTCCTGCTGTGGGACGTCGACGAGGAACGGGCACGCGCTGTGGCTGCCGATCTCGGGGTCGGCATCGCCCAGAGTCTCGACGAGGCGCTCGGGGCGGACGCGATCGTCACGGTGACGCCCGGCCGGACGATCCTGATTCCGGCGGGCACGCTGCGTCCGGGCCAGCACGTCAGCCTGATGGGCGCAGACGGGCCGGGCAAGGCCGAGATCGCGGTCGCAGAGCTGCAGCGCGCGCGAATCTTCTGCGACGAGTGGGAGCAGGCGAGCCACGGCGGCGAGCTTGCCGCCGCGGTCGAGGCGGGCGCGATCAGGCGCGAGGCCGTGACCGAGCTCGGCAACGTGCTCACTGGGCGACGCCGAGGGTCGCCGCTCGCCCGACGAGATCACGATCTTCGACTCGACCGGCCTTGCAATTCAGGATCTCGCGATTGCGATTGCCGCCCTGGAGCGGGCGCACGAGCTCGACCTGCCGACGATGGATCTCTAGGAGCTATCCGGGGAAGCAAGCCCTGGCCTCGGGGCACTCTCCCTGCCGGAGCGCAGCGCCAGTCGGCGTCACGGCCGTTCGGTCGCCTCGGCGAGCTCGAAGACCGCAGTCGTTCCACGGTCCCTCGAGGTTCGGTATCAGCCTGCATCGAAGGCGATCAGGTCGGCGAGCGTCCGCGGTTACGGCTGGTGTGTGACCGGTTCGTACCGTCGCACGTAGGTCTGGAGGTACGTCGCGATGTCGGTCTTGAACTCGCACAGCAGCGCGGTGAACTCGTTGTCCGCCGCCGACAGATCGATGTCCGTGGGGTCGACCACGGTCGCGCCTTGCGACTTGAGCGCGGCGATCGTCTTCGGCGAGGATCGGCTCGACGACCGAGCCCACCAGCGCCGGGTCGTACGTGCCGGCGCGCCAGACGCCGATCCGCTTGCCCTGGAGCGCGTCGACGTCGAGGAACCGTGTGTAGTCGGTGAATGCGTGCCCGACCTGATCGGCGGTCGCGGCGTCCTTCGGATCGACCCCCGTCGCTGCGCCGAGGAGTACCGCAGCGTCGGTCACGTTGCGGGCCATCGGGCCGGCCGTGTCCTGATCGGCGCTGATCGGTATGACGCCTGCGCGGCTCCACAACCCGAGTGTCGGCTTGATTCCGACGACGCCGTTGGCGCCGGACGGGCAGACGATCGAGCCGTCCGTCTCCGTGCCGACGGCTTCGACCGCTAGATCAGCAGCCGCTACGACGCCTGAGCCGGAGCTCGAGCCGCACGGGTTGCGATCTAGGACTTAACGCATGTTCGTCTGGCCACCGATTCCGCTCCAGCCGCTCGACGACGGGCCTTACCGGAAGTTGGCCCTCTCGACAGGTTGGCCTTGCCGATGATGATCGCGCCCTCGGCCTTCAGCTTCCGCGCGATGAACTCGTCGCCTGTCGTGCTTCCGGCTAGTGCCCACGAGCCGGCTGTCGTCGGCTTGCCGGTGGTGTTGACATTGTCCTTGACGATGATCGGAATCCCTAGCAGCGGACGGTGGTCGCCGTCGCTCACGGTCCGATCGGTCGGGCGCGTAAGGAACGCGTCGCGCGAGGGTTGTTCGGTCATCAAGCCGATCCCGAAGGAGGGAATGATGACCAGCAAGCACCGCCTCACGTGCATCGCCATCAGCGCCGCAGTCGCCCTCAAGCTTCTCACCGGGACCGCAAATGGCGGCGTCCCGAACGTCGGCGCGACCGACGCGCGCCAGGGCCGTGTGCTGCTCACCGTCCCGCACGACGCCATTGGCTCGACTGGGCGGCCGATCATCGTCACCGATATTTCGAATCCCACCCCGCAGGTGCAGCTCGGCAGAGGCGTGGACATCGCCAGAGTCGACGGCGAGATCGTCAACAGCTAGGTGACCTAGTCACCGCAAGCCGCGGGGGCCGGCGGCCCGGCCCCCGCAACCTTCATTCGAAACAGCCTCGCGATCAGACCAGGGTTGTGAACCGTCGAGCGCTAGGCGACGAGGCGCGCCGGATCCATCCGCTCGAGCAGCGAATGCGGATCGCCGACGATCGCCTGCGCGACGAGATCGCCGCACATCAGACCCAGCACGTTGCCGTGCCCGGAGTAGCCGCCGGCCGTCCACAGGCCGTCGCGACCGGGCACCCGCCCCACGACCGGCATCAGATCGGGCACGAGCCCGAAGACCCCTGCCCACCGATGCGTCACCTCGGGCCGGCGGCCGAGAATCTGCTCGACGAAGTCGTCGAGCGCACCCTGGATCCGCGGCGTCGTCTCCTCCGAGGTCGTGAACTCCGACTCCAGGTCGAAGTCGCGGAATCCGCCCGCGAGGATCCGCCCTTCCTCGTCCTGGTGCCAGTAGTCGTAGCCATGCCGGCCGTAGTGCGGCATCGGAAAGAGCCGCTCCGGCAACGGCTCGGTCGCGATCATCTGGCCGCGCGTCGGGATGATCAGCCCTTCGAGCTCCCCGAGCAGGCCGCTCGGGTACCCGTCGGTGGCGACGACGATCGTCTCGGCTTCGAGCGCGTGGAGATCCTCGACGCGATCGTGCTCGCGGATCTCGACGCCCGCCTCTGCTGCGAGACCTGCGAGCCGCCGGACGAGCCGCGCCGGCTGGAGCACCGCGTCGTCCGGATGAAAGAGCGCACCCGGGAAGCGGCCCGCGAGCGGCGCAGGTAGCTCGTCACGCCACTCGGCGTCGAAGCCGTCCTCGCGCAGCGCCTCGTACTCCGCGCGGAGCTCGTCACGCTCATCGTCGCCCGCCAGCCGCAGGCTGCCCGTCCGCCGGAACGCATCGCCGCCGAGCTCGCCCATCCGGCGGACGTACGCCTCGGTCAGGCGCCAGTACTCGGCCGCCTGCTCGTGGCCGAGCCATTCGCGCGCGCTGTCGTATGCCATCGCGCCGCCGCGCAGCGCAAACCCGCCGTTGCGGCCGCTCGCGCCGGAGGCGATCTCGCGCGCCTCGTGCAGCCGGACCCGGAGGCCTCGCTCAGCGAGCGTGAGGGCGCAGGAGCAGCCCGTGACGCCGCCGCCGACAATCTCGACGTCGGGAACGCCCAGCAGAGCGGGCGCGACACGAGCGCAGGCGCCGGCTCCGAGAGCCAGTAGGAATCAGCCACGTCGCGATGCTAGCTAGCAGGCCGATAGATGCCTCCTTCCTCGCTCACGGCGCCGGCGAGCTCGAGCTCGGTCAGAGCGACGGCGAGCTCTTCGGCGGAGAGGCCAGTCGCACGCCCCAGCTCGTCGGCCCCCGCGGCGGCCTCGCGAACGCGCGTGAGCACCAGGCCTGCGGCGGTGCCGACCTTCGGCTCGGCACGATCGGCCGCCACGAGCCCGAAGCTCTCGAGCACGTCCTGGGCGCAGGTGAGCGGCGTTGCACCCAGCCTGAGCAGGGCGTTCGAGCCGGCGGAAAGCGCACTCGTGATCTCACCGGGCACCGCAAAGACCTCTCTCCCCTCCTCGAGCGCGAAGTCCGCGGTGATCAGCGCGCCGCTGCGCTCACGGGCCTCGACGACCACGGAGGCGGAGCAGAGACCGGCGACAATTCGATTGCGGGCGGGGAAGCGCCACGGTGCCGGCTCGACGCCAGGTGCGTACTCCGAGACGACCAAGCCGCTCGCCGCGACCTGTCGTGCGAGCTCGCGGTTGGCAGCCGGGTAGTCGCGATCGATGCCACAGCCCAGTACGGCGACCGTGATCCCTCCCGCCTCCAGGGCACCGCGATGCGCCTCGGCGTCGACACCGCGTGCGAGACCGCTGACGACGACCAGGCCGGCCGAGGCGAGCTCGCGCGCCACACTGCGGGCGATCTGACGCCCGTACGCCGAGCAGGCGCGGGCGCCAACGATCGCCACAGCGGGCAGCGCCAGCAGCGTCGCCTCGGCGTTCCCGCGGAGAAAGAGGCCCGGCGGCGGATCGTGGATCGCGCGCAGCAGCGGCGGGAAGCCGCGATCCGAGCGACCGAGAAAGCGGAAGCCGAGCGCGTGCAGGCGCTCGAGCTCCGCACGAGCGTCGAACCCGGCCTTGAAGGCGGCGAAGCGGGCGCTGCGCGGCTCGCCGACGAGATGCGCGTCGTTCGCGGCCGCGAACGACGCCAGCGCGAGCTCTTTCATGCCGCGAGCTCCTTCGGCGAGCGGTACGAGAGCGCCTCCGCGACGTGCTCCGGCCGCACCAACTCGTCGCCCGCAAGCGCCGCGGCCGTTCGTGCCACCCGTGCAACCCGCGCCCGCCCACGCCCCGAGAGCGGCAGGCGTTCGACGGCGCGGCTGAGCAGGTCGTCAGCTTCCTTCGTCCGGGTGAGCAACGGACCGGACAGCCGCGCTCGAGCGGCCACAACCCGCTCGCGGACCGGCGCCGACGGCTCAGACGGTCCGGCCGCAAGCTGCTCCGCCCGGGGGCGAGGCACCGTCACGACCAGATCGAACCGGTCGAGGAGGGCACTCGAGAGCTTGTTGCGAAACGCCGCGAGCCGTTGCGCCGAGCACTTGCACTCGGCCGCCGGATCGCCGCGGCCGGCGCACGGACATGGGTTCATCGTCGCCACGAGCTGGAACCGAGCCGGGAACAGCGCCTGGCCCTGCACCCGTGCGACCGAGACGACACCATCCTCAAGTGGCTGTCGAAGCGCCTCGAGCGCGGGCCGCTGGAACTCGGGCAACTCGTCGAGCAGAAGGACGCCGTGATGGGCGAGGCTCGCCTCACCCGGTCGCGGCCCGGAGCCGCCGCCGACGATCGCCGCGGTGGAGGCGCTGTGGTGCGGCGCCCGGAACGGCCGGCGCGTGATCAGCGGCCGCTCCGGTGGGAGAACGCCTGCGACCGAGTGGATGCGCATCACCTCGAGCGCCTCCCGCGGCTCGAGCGGAGGCAGGATCGACGGCAAGCGCCGGCCGAGCATCGTCTTCCCGGTCCCGGGCGGCCCCGCCAGAAGCAGGTTGTGGCCGCCCGCGGCCGCGAGCTCGAGCGCACGCCGCGCGCGCTCCTGGCCGCGCACGTCGGCGAGATCGGGCTGGTCCGGCTCCTCCTCTTCGTCGGGCGGCTCTGCGGGTGGCGGACGCAGCTCGCCGCGGAGGTACGCAACCGCCTCGGCGAGGTGACGAACGGGCACCGCCTCCACCCCACCGAGCTCCGCCTCGCACGCCGACTCCGGAGCGCACAGAATCCGCTCCAACCCCGAACGCCGCGCGCCCTCGGCGACGGCGAACGCACCGCGCACGGGTCGGACACGGCCGTCCAGAGCCAACTCACCCACTGCCGCGTGCTCCGCGAGCCGCTCGACCGGCAGCTGGCGGGACGCCGCCAGCACCGCCAGCGCGATCGAGAGGTCGAAGCCCGATCCTTCCTTCCGTAGCCCGGCGGGAGCGAGGTTGACGGTGATCCGTTTCAGCGGCCACTCGAGCTGTGCCGAGCCGATCCCGCTGCGGACCCGGTGCTTGGCCTCTGCACATGCCCGGTCCGCGAGGCCGACGATCGCGAAGCCAGGGAGGCCGCCGTCGATGTGTGCCTCGACCTCGACGCGTCGAGGCTCGATGCCGACGAGGGCGTGAGTGACGGAGCGCGCGAGCACTCCCGCCACGGTATGGACTCACCTGTCACAGGTGTGTAACGGACGTCTAGCGATTCAGCGACAGATCAGGATCGACTCGAAATACTCGCCGGCGCGACGGCCCGTGCGCCGGTTGACGTGCCGCTCGAGCCGCTCGTCGAGCCGCAGGCCGGCACGCTCGAGGATCTCCGGGTACAGCGCCCGCCGGTCGTTGACCACGATGCAGACGGGAGCGCCGCGCCGCAGAACGGTGCGCACGCGAGAGAGCACGGCGGCGATCCCAGTCACGTACTCCTCGATCGCTGCCTTGCTCGTCCCGCGGCGCGGCGGCGCCAAGTTCCCGCTCGCGCCGGTCGTCGAGGCCGAGCAGCTCGTAGGCGTAGCGGTGCTGCTCGTGATAGTCGATCAGGCCGGGATACGGCGGTGAGGTGACGACCCCGTCGTACGGCCCGCCGAGCTCGAGCTCCAGCGCGTCTCCGTGCAGCACGAGCGCAGCCCGCTTCGGATCGCGCACCTCGGCGAACGCCCGGATCCGCGCAGCCGTGTCGGTCAGGTAGCGGGAGAGGAACTTTCCCGCGCTCTCGACCGGGCCGACAGGTCCGCCGGTGCTTGTGGCACCAGTACTCGCCCAGCTGCGGCGCGCGCGGGAAGTCGAGGTCGAAGTGCGTGGTCAGCCGCGCCGAGCGCGCGGCCCGCGCGAGGACGACCCGCAGCACGTCCTGGCTCGCGTACTCCGCGATCAGCGAGCGAAAGTGCAGCAGCTCGGCGGCAGCCTGTGGCGCGAACCACTCGGCGACGAACCCGGTCGGCCGCTCTGTCGATGCAGCCAGACGCTTCCCCACGTCATGCACATCCGCGTCGAGCGACTCGAGGTCATGATCCAGCGTCTTGACCGAGACGAGGAGCGCGTTGAACGCCGCGATGTCGACTCCGACGGCGTCGTAGCCGGACTCGAGCGCCTGCACCAGCGTCGTTCCCGAGCCGGCGAACGGGTCGAGCACCCGCCCCCCGGTCGTACGTAGCGCTCGAGCAGCGCCTCGACCAGCTGAGGCACGAACTTGCCGAGATACGGATGGAGGCGATGGACGTGCTTCGTCCGCTCGCGCTCCGGTAGATCCCGCTCCGACCACGAGAGCGCGAGATCGAGCTCGCCGTAGAGCTGGGTCTGGGTCAGGGCCATTGCTAGGCATTCGCCGCCTCGCTAAGGTCGCCTCCATGGTCGACTGGGACTGGACGCGCGTCGTCTTCGACCACGTGAAGATCAGCGTCGTCGATCCGGCGGCGAGCATCGGCTTCTACAAGACGGTCCTCGAGCCGCTGGCGATCCCGCCGCTCTGGGAAGTCCGATCGCGGCGCCCAGTTCGCGAACCTCGTCGTCTTCGAGGGCGACGCCAGCGGGAAACCCAGCGGCCCGGTGCACATCGCGTTCGTCGCCGATAGCCGAGCGCAGGTCGACGCGTTCCATCGCGCAGGGATCGAAGCAGGCTTCCGCGACAACGGCCAGCCCGGCGTCCGTGAGCAGTACAGCTCGGACGACGCCGGCAACTACTACGCCGCCTTTCTGCTCGATCCCGACGGGAACAACGTCGAGGCCGTCGTCCGCGAGTTCTAGGATGCCCCGCGGGCGTCGACGTCGTTCGGCTCCTCCGGAAGCTCGAGCGCGACCGCACCGCTGCCGAGCGGGCGGCGCGGCGGCCCGGAGGGGACGAGCGCGGGCTCCTCGTCGGGTGGCGCGGCGGGCGGCTCCGGCGGCGCGAGCCCGAGAGCTCGCTTGATCCGCCGCCAGAGACCGCCTCTGCGCATGTGTCCTAGTAGTGGATGCCGCTCGCGGCGTCGAGCGCAACGAGGCGCCTGATCCGCTCTTGCATCGGCGGGTGCGTCGAGAAGAGGGCGGACAGACCCTTCCGGCTGAGCGGGTTCGCGATGTAGAGCGCCTCGGTCGCCGGGTTGACGTTCATCGGCACGGCCTCGACTCCGCGCTCGAGCGTTCCGAGCGCCTCGGCCAGCGGCCGGCCCTCGCCGAGATACTGCGCGGCTGTCGCATCCGCGAGGTACTCGCGCTGACGCGAGACGGCGAGCTGAAGAATCGTGGCCGCGAGCGGAGCGACGATGATCGCAACGAGCACGCCGACGATCCCCAGCGGATTGTCGTCGTCGTCGCCGCCGCCGAAGAACATCGAGAACTGCAAGATGTTCGCGATCGCCGCGATCGCGGCACCGATCATCGCGGCAATCGTCATCACGAGGATGTCGCGGTTGGCGATGTGCGCCATCTCGTGCGCGAGGACGCCCTTGACCTGCTCGCGGGGCAGATAGCGGAGAAGCCCTTCGGTCACGGCGACGACGGCGTTCTTCGGGTTCCGGCCGGTCGCGAAGGCGTTGGGCTGTTCCGACGGAATGAGGTAGACGCGCGGCATCGGCACCCCCGCGCGGCCGGCGATCTCCTCGATGTCGCGGTAGAGCTCGGGCGCCTCACTCCGGTCGACCGGCCGTGCCTTGCTCGCCCTGAGCGCGAGCTTGTCCGACTTCCAGTACATCACGAGGTTGAAGACGATCGCGATGCCTGCGAAGAGGAGCAGGCCGGCTGAGCCGCCGAAGACGTAGCCGAGGCTGACGAACAGCGCGCCGAGCCCTGAGATGATGACCCAGGTGCGAGCCTGCGTCATGAATCTTGTACGTGTTGTCGACATGAAGTGTCGGTGTTCCTTTCCGGCTGAATGAGTTGTTCTGGATTCAGCCGGAAGTTTCTCCCGCCGTGGCTCGATGAGCCTGGCGGCCAGCGCGCCCGGGCCGAAGCCGTTCTGACGAGTGCGCTCGTTCGGGGATAGTGCCTCCCGGCAAGCCCAATTGTAGCCAGCAGCATGTTGGTTGCGTGTTGCCGCGTAGTTAAAGCCCGTTCTAGACGATCACGCGCTCCAGCTCACCCGGCCGGACGGCGACGACTTCGAACCGGCAATCGAGCGCCTGATAAGCCGGGTTCCGGGCCAGCCACGTCTCGGCCGCGAGCCGGAGCCGCCGCAGCTTCTCCTCGTCGACCATCTCGAGCGGGTCGCCGTACCCGTCGCCGGTCTTCCCTTTGACTTCGCAGAAGACGAGGCGGCGACCGCGGCGGACGATCAGGTCGAGCTCGTAGCCGCCCGACCAGACGTTCGAGCCGAGAATGCGGTAGCCGCGCAGACGGTAGTGGCGGGCAGCGCGTCGCTCGTCAGAGTTGCGATGCGTACGCAAGGGCGTTGAACGACAGACGATGCTGGTCGCTCGGGCCGTGCTCGCGGACGGCGGCGGAGTGGCCGGGCGTGATGTAGCCGACGTGGCGCGCGAACCCGTAGCGGGGATAGAGGGCGTCCAGCCGCCGCATGACGCGATCGCGCGTCACCTTGGCGACGATCGAGGCAGCGGCGATCGCGGCGCTCTTGGTGTCGCCGTCGACGACCGCGCGATGCTCCGGCGCGAGTGGCCCGAGCCGGAAGCCGTCGACGAGACACGCTTCGGCCGGCGGTGCCAGGTCGGAGAGAACGGATCGCAACCCCCAGAGGTTGGACTTGTGGAGCCCGTTCCGATCGATGTCGGTGCAGGGGATGACGCGGACGCTGATCCGGGCCGCACAGCCGACGACGGCGCGGAAGAGTTCCTCGCGCTCGGCGGGCGAGACCTGCTTCGAGTCGTTGAGCGTCGCGAGCGGTCGAACGCGATGATTCCGGAGGCATTCGTAATCCAACAGCACGCCGGCCACCACGAGCGGCCCTGCGAGCGAGCCGCGGCCGGCCTCGTCGGCACCCGCGACGAAGCGTGCTCCGAGCTTGCGGTCGTAGGAGAGGAGCTTCTGACCTATGGAACGCGGCACGGCTCCGACTGTAGCCGGTGTCGCGGTCGGCGACTGCAACGACTCCGTCGCGAATCAGAAGCGGATCAGAGACCGAGCACGCAGCCGGCGTCGCGCTCGTCGAGCGCTACCGTCGCACGTTGCCGCTCCCGCTCGACGCGCACGACGAACCAGTCGCAGCCACCCTCGCTGCGCCGGACGGCGCACGTGAACTCGTCCGTCTGCTCATCGCGGAACCAGACGCCGTGAGCGTCCGTGCAGTGGACGTCCTCGGCGTCGTAGGCCGAGTCGGCGCCGAGCGCGCGCACGTGCTTCTGCACCTCCTCGCGCGCAGCTTCCTGCTGCGCGTCCTCGGCGGCACAGCCGACGGCGACGAGCGCGAACGCCGTCAGAAAGGCGGCGCTACGACTTCTCGTCAGCAGGCGCGTCGTCGGACGGCTCGTCCGCCGGAGCCTCATCCGCGGCTGGCTCGTCGGCGACTGCCTCGGGCTCGGCGTCTGCCTCTGCCTCGACCACGGGCTCCTCCTCGGCAGCCTCCTCGGTCACAGGCTCCTCGACCGGAGCTTCCTCGACCTCCACCGGCTCGAGATCAGCGGCTGCGGCGGCCTCGACCTCGGCGGTTGCCTCTGCCTCAGCAGCCGCTTCTGCCTCCACCGCTTCGGCCGCAGCGGCGGTGGCAGCCTCGGCTTCCGCCTCGTCCGCAGCGATCGCCGCCTTCCCGGCTTCCGCCTCAGCCTTCGTCGCGGCGACCTGGGCGGGCGTCTGGCGCAGCTCGCGCACGCGGGCCTTCTTGCCGACCTTCTCGCGCAGGTAGTAGAGCTTGGCGCGATTCACGTCGCCGACCGCACCGACCTCGATCTTCTCGATCTTGGGCGAGTGGACGGGGAACGTCCGCTCGACGCCGACGCCGAACGACTGCTTGCGGACGGTGAACGTCTCACGCGCGCCCGAGCCTTGCCGCTTGATCACGACTCCTTCGAAGACCTGCACGCGGCGGCGCGTGCCCTCGATCACCTGAAAGTGCACGCGGACGGTGTCACCCGCTTTGAAGCGGGGGATGTCCTTGCGCAGCTGGCGCTGCTCGATGCTCTCGATGATCGTGCTCATGGCAAAGGGCGACCGGACGGCCGGGGCGGAATATTAGCGGACGCGATCCGGTTCGGCGGCCAATACGTGGCGAAGACCTTCCCGATCAGGTTCTTCCTCGGCACCGTCCCCCACTCGCGCGAGTCGCACGACTGGGATCGGTTGTCGCCCATCATGAAGTACTGCCCCTGGGGCACCGGGAACGTGTCGGGGCCGCGGGTGTCGCGGCGGTTCTGGCCGATGTACGGCTCGTCGAGCTTCTTCCCGTTGATGTAGACGTAGCTGAGCCCGCCCTCCGAGCGCAGCTCCAAGAGATCGCCCGGCAGGCCGATCAGCCGCTTGACGAACGTGCCGCCGGCGCCGCAGCGCGTCGCGCGCGGCCGGCGGCGTCTCGAAGACGATGATCTCGCCGCGCCTGGGGTCGCGGAAGCGATAGATGAAGCGGTTCGCGAGCACGCGGTCCGAGAAGCGAGCCTCGCAGCCGTTGGCAGGCTTCGCGCAGTGCAGCGTCGGCTCCATCGACGAGGACGGGATCCGGTACGGGTTCACGACCCACGCCTTGATCGCGAGCACGATCGCGATCGCGCCGACGATCGTCACGATCCAGTCGATCGTGACGCGCAGACCGTGCGGGAGGCCCTGCGTCAGGCGGTCGACCGGATTGCGCGAGCGGTGCCGCGGCGGCGGTTCCGGCACAGGCTCGGCGACCGAGGGCAGAGCCCAGTCGGGCCGCGAGCGTGCGGTCGTACTCGGCGCGGCGGAACGGGTCGGCGAGGGTCTGGTAGGCGTCCTTGAGCTCCCGGATGCGCTCCTCGCTCCACGCCATGTCGCGCTCGCGGGCGAAGGCTTCGTCGATCTCCGCCCGCGTGGCCTCACGATCGACGCCGAGGCTTGCGTAGTGGTCGTTCAACGTGTGCTCCGTTCACGGCTCTGCTCGCGCCGCCACTCGTCGACCCGGCCGTGGTCGCCGGAGAGGAGGACGTCGGGCACGGGCCAGCCGCGGAACTCCGCGGGTCGCGTGTAGTGCGGGTACTCGAGTCCTCCTGCGAGCTCGAGGGAGAAGCTCTCGTGCTCGCCCGAGCCCTCGGCGAGCGCGCCGGGCAGGCGCCGGGCGATCGCGTCCAGGAGCACCATTGCGGGCAGCTCGCCGCCCGAGAGGACGTACGGGCCGATCGAGATCGCATCCGAGCAGAGATGCGTGACGATCCGCTCGTCGAAGCCCTCGAAACGCGAGGAGAGAAGCGTCACGGCCGGCTCGGTCGCCAGCTCCTCGACGACGGCCTGGGTCAGAGGCCTCCCCTGCGGCGTGAGAGCGATGACGCGCTGCTCCGGCGCTCGCCGTAGACCGCGTCGAGTGCTGCCGCGACCACGTCGACGCGCAGCACCATGCCGGCACCACCACCGTACGGCTCGTCGTCCACCTGGCCGGCCCGGAGCGGCGTCGTGTCGCGATAGTTGAAGAGACGCAGTTCGAGCTCGGTTCCGAGCACGGCGGCGAGCGGGCGCTGCTCCGTCATCCAGGCGAACGCGTGCGGAACCTGGGTGAAGATGTCGAGGCGCAAGGTCGGCTGAGGTTAGCTCGTCGTCGGCGAAGCCCCGTGCGATCAGCACACGGCCCGCCTCCAGATCGACCTCGAGCACGCACGCGTCGACGAGGGGCAGCAGACCGCCCGAGTCGAGCACCAAGCACGTCGTTCGCCGGGAGATTCTCGACCTCGGCGACGACGCCGAGCGGACGCCCTCCCTCCTCTTCGACTGCGAGGCCGACGAGCTGGAAGACGTAGTACGTGTCCTCGCCGGGTTCGGGCAGCTCCTCCCGGCGGACCGCGAGCGTCGCGCCACGCGGAGCGTCGCGGTCGAGCTTGATCACGAAGCGGCCACCGGCCGCCCGCTTGGAGCCGACGATCTCGGCCGCAGCGCCGTCGACGAGCAGCGTCGCACCCAGTGCGAAGCGCTCGGCGGACGCGCTCCCGCCGTCGACGAAGAACGAGCCGTCGATCCCGTGCGGCTTGCCGACACGACCGACCGTGACGAGCGTCACTCGACAATTTCGAGGACGACGCGCCTGCGCGAGCGCGCGGCGCTCGCGCGCACGATCGTCCGCAGCGACCGGGCGAGCCTGCCCTGGCGGCCGATCACCTTGCCGCGGTCCTCTGGCGCGACGTACAGCTCGAGGATCGTGGCGTCCTCTCTCTCCACCTGCTCGACCCGCACGGCGTCAGGATCGTCGACCAGTTGCTTCGCCAGCCACGCGAGCAGCTCGGCCACTACGAGGTTCCGATGCCCGCGACCTTGATCAGCTTCGAGACGGCGTCGGAGGGCTGCGCGCCCTTGCTGAGCCAGTCCTTCACCTTCACCTCGTCGAGCTCGATCGTCGACGGGTCGGTCTGCGGGTTGTAGCGGCCGATGATCTCGATGAAGCGTCCGTCGCGCGGGGAGCGCGAGTCGGCCACGACGACGCGGTAGATCGGGTTCTTCTTCGAGCCGACACGAGTCAGCCTCATCCGTACTGCCATTCGGTCTATCTCCGTCCTGTCTTGGTTAGTTGCCCGGGAAGTGTAGGCATCTTTCCCTTCCCCATTTGCTTCATCATCTTTTCCATCTGCTTGCGGGCGGAGAGGAGCTTGTTCACGTCCTGGATCGTCTGACCGCTGCCGTCGGCGATCCGCTTGCGGCGCGAGCCGTCGATCACGTGCGGCATCCGGCGCTCCTGCGGCGTCATCGAGAGCACGATCGCCTCGACGCGCGCGAGCTGACGCTCGTCGATGTCGACGTCCTTGAGCTGGTTGCCGAGCCCCGGGATCATCTTCAGCACGCCCTGGATCGGCCCCATCTTCTTCAGCATCTTCTGCGCGGACAGGAAGTCGTCGAAGGTGAAGATGCCGGCGCGCATCCGCGCCTCCATCACCGCCTGCTCGTCCTCGTCGACCGCCGCCTCCGCCTTCTCGATCAGCGTGAGCACGTCGCCCATGCCGAGGATCCGCGACGCCATCCGCTCGGGGTGGAACTCCTCGAGCTGGTCGAGCTTCTCGCCGACCGAGACGTACTTGATCGGCTTGCCGGTGACCGCTCGGACCGAGAGCGCGGCGCCGCCGCGGGCGTCGCCGTCGAGCTTCGTGAGGACGACGCCGTCGAAGGCGACCCGCTCCTGGAAGGCCTGCGCGACGTTGACGGCTTCCTGGCCGGTCATCGCGTCGAGGACGAGCAGCACGTTCGTCGGCTTCGCCGCCGTTCGGACTCGCGCGAGCTCCTCCATCAAGTCCTCGTCGATGTGGAGCCGCCCGGCCGTGTCGAGGATCACGACGTCCTGACCGGCGGTCTGCGCCGCCTGGATGCCGTACTTGACGACCTCGACCGGATCCTTCGTGTCCTTGCGGTAGACCGGGATCTGGATCTGGCGGCCGAGCTGCTCGAGCTGGTCGATCGCCGCCGGCCGCTGCAGGTCGGCGGCGACGAGCGCGGGCTTCTTTCCGGCCTTCCGGAGCAGGAGCGCGAGCTTGGCGGACGTCGTCGTCTTGCCCGAGCCCTGGAGGCCGGCCATCAGGATCACGGTCGGCGGCTTCCCGAACGCGAGGCGCGAGTCGCCGCTGCCCATCAGCGAGGTCAGCTCCTCGTGCACGATCTTCACGACCTGCTGGCCGGGATCGAGGCCCTTCAGGACGTCCTGGCCGCTCGCGCGCTCCTTGACCTGGGCGACGAAGTCCTTGACGACCTGGAAGTTGACGTCGGCCTCGAGCAGCGCAAGGCGGATCTCGCGCATCGCCTTCGAGATCTTCTCGTCGTCGAGCCGGCCCTTGCCGCCGAGGTCGCCGAGCGCGTGCTGGAGCTTGTCTGACAGGGTGTCGAACACCGAGCGGACAGTGTAGAGACGGCCCGGGAGGCCTAGTAACAGACTGTTACTTGGCAGATCTCGCCGACGCTGGCGGTCGAGCGAGCGCTAGAAGCTCAGGCGCGGGCGGAGACGCAGGCTCGCCTGCCAGAGTCCGGCGGCGAGGAGGATCAGCGCGCCCACCATGATCGCGAGCCCCTGCGCGGCGACCGCGAAGGCAACTGCCTGCGACGGCCCGACGCCGCTCGCGACGAGCATCGCGGCACCAGCGCCCGCCTGGGTCGCGGCACCTGCCGGCGCGATCGGGAGCGCCGCGGCGGCCGCGGATGCGCAGAGGAAGGCGAGTGCGAGCGGAATCGAGGCGTCGAGGGCGAGCGCGTCCAGCAACACGAAGAGTGCGGCGCCACGGACGAGCCACGACAGGCTGACGAGCGCCCAGGCCTTCGAGGCTTCGCGCGGAGACGTGGAGTGATCGCGGAGCCAGCGGGCGAGCCGGAAACGGGAGACCTTGTTGGCCCGCGCCATCGTCGGCAGCAAGAGCACCGCGGCGGCCGCGGCGATCCCGGCTACGGCGACGACGATCAGTCCGGCCCGAAACAGTCCCGTCGTGGCGAGCACAGCGGCGGAGAGACCTGCGAGCGGAGCGAGAGCGGCGCTGTCGATCAACCCGAGCAGCAAGAGCGAGAGGCAGACACCGCCGACGCCGGCGCACGAACCCGGATAGCGGCGAACGACCGCAACGCGCACGAGCTCGTCGAAGCGTCCGGGAAGTGCGATGCCCGTGACCGACGCGGCACCGCCCGCCGCGGCGAGCGCCATTGACCCCGGTCGTTCGCCCGGAGCGAACAGCCGCCGCCAGCCAAGCGCCTTCAGGGCGTAGCCGAGCAAGAAGAGCGCCGAGGCAATGATGACGCCGTACACCTTCGCGCCGCTCAGCGGCCAGCCCTCGGTCCGGAAGTGCCGAACGAGCAGCACGCCGATCACCGCCGCGATCGCGGCGGAGACGACATTGAAGGCAACTCTGGTCTTGCGCGATCTTGCGATCGCCAGCAACTTTTCCATCACCTTCTTCATCGGCCGGCGAGGCCGAAACCTGATGAAAATCGCCAGTGCGAGGGAACGTGCACCGCTCAACCGGACACGAGCGCCCGGGCGAAATCGTGTGGGTCGAACGGACGCAGGTCGTCGAGACCCTCGCCGACACCGATCAACGTCACCGGCAGACCGAGCTCGTACGCGATCGCGACGGCGATCCCACCCTTCGCCGACCCGTCGAGCTTCGTCAGCGCGACGCCCGTCACGCCGACCGTCTCGCCGAAGAGCCGCGCCTGCTGGAGCCCGTTCTGGCCGGTGGTCGCATCGACGACGAGGAGGGTCTCGTGCGGGGCGCCTTCGAGCCGCCCCTCGATCACGCGGCGCACTTTCGCGAGCTCCTCCATCAGGTTCGACTGCGTGTGGAGGCGGCCGGCGGTGTCCACGATCGCGACGTCCTTGCCGCGGGCGCGGGCGGCCTCGACGGCGTCGTAGGCGACCGAGGCGGGGTCCGCCCCCTGTGCCGCACCGACGAAGTCGGCCTCCGGCCCGGTCCGCCCAGATCTCGAGCTGCTCCTCCGCGGCGGCGCGCCAGGTGTCGGCAGCGCCGAGCAGCACCGTCCGCCCGTGCTCGCGGAGCTTCTGCGCCAGCTTCCCGATCGTTGTCGTCTTCCCCGTGCCGTTGACGCCGACGACGAGGATCACGCTCGGCGACGCGGAGAGATTGAGCGTCCCGGGCTCGCCGAGCATGTCGGCGATCTCCTCCGCGAGCGCAGAGCCAAGATCGCCGAGCTCGTTCCGAGCCTCGAGGCGCCGGACGAGCTCGGCGGTCGCGCGGACGCCCACGTCGCCCTGGATCAGCGCCTCCTCGAGCCGTTCCCAGTCCTCGTCGTTGCCGGGATCGAAGGTCGCGGCGACGAGCTCGCCCGTGAGGGCGCGCCGGCTCTTGCCGAGCGAGTCGCGGAGCCGTCCAAAGAAGCCCTGCTGCTCCTCGGCGGTCTCCGCCGGGCCTTCCGCATCACCTAGTAGCTCTGACCAGCTTCTCGCCATCGGCGCGGAACGTTAGCCTCAGCGCATGGTCACGTGGCAGCGAGTGGCAGAGATTGCGCGGGAGCTACCGGAGATCGAGGAGACGACATCGTGGGGCAAACCGTCGTTCGCCGTGCGCGGGAAGAAGTTCGCCGGTCTCTCAACACGGCACGAAGGCGCGATGTGGTCGAGGTGCGACCGCGAGGAGCGGCCGTTGCTCGTCGCCTCGAACCCGGACGCGTACCGGCTGACTCCGCACTTCGAAGCCTCGCCCGCATTCCTGCTCATCTGGCTGGAGTTCATCGACGAGGACGAGGTGCGGGAACGCCTGATCGACGCGTGGCTGATCCAGGCGCCGAAGCGGCTCGCAGCGCAGCACGAGTTCGACTAGGAGGCGGCGGCGATCGCTTCTTCGCGCGGCAGCCGCCGCGAGACGATCTGCGAGACGCCGTCGCCGCCCATCGTGACGCCGTACAGCACGTCGGCGGCCTCCATCGTGCGCTTCTGGTGCGTGATCACGACGAACTGGGCCTTGTCTGCGTAGCGCCGTAGCAGCTCGACGAAACGGCCGATGTTGGCGTCGTCGAGCGCCGCTTCGACCTCGTCCAGGAGATAGAACGGGCACGGCTTCGCGAGGAAGAGCGCGAACAGGAACGAGATCGCGCCGAGCGCCTTCTCGCCGCCGGAGAGCATTCCGAGGCGCGTGATCCGCTTCCCTGCCGGCCGCAGCTCGACCTCCACCCCGGTCTCGCCTCCCTCCTCTTCCGGCTCGACGAGGCGAAGCCGGCCCTCGCCGCCCGGGAAGAGCGTCGCGGCGACATCCTCGAAGTGCGCCGCGACGGCCTGGTAGCGTCTCGGCGAAGCGACGGTCGACCGTCTCCGCGAGCTCGTCTCGGAGGTCGGCGAGCTCCTTCAGGCTCTGCTCGAGATCCTCGCGCTGCACCTCGAGCTCCGCGAGCCGCTCCTTCTCGGCGTCGTACTCCTCTTTCGCCAGCGGGTTCACCTGGCCGAGCTGGATGCGCCGCTGCTCGAGCCGCTCCGTGCGGGCGGCCAGCTCATCGCGGTCGTCCCCTTCGGCCGTTTCCGCACCCGCCTCGCCGAGCCGTCTGCGGGCATCTGCGGCCTCGCCCTCGATCCGCGTCAGCTCGATCTCGACCTCGGTCGCCCGCTGCGCAGCATCCTCGGCGCCCTGGCGCAACGCAACCTCGGCGGCGCCCAGGTCGCGGAGCTGCGAGCCGAGCTCGCCGGTGCGAGTGGCACCCGCGTCGACGCGGGCCCGCAGCGGTGCGTCGAAGCGGGTGGCCGTTGCGGCCGCCGCGGCGAGCGTCTCGTCCAGTCGTTCGGCGCCGGCAAGCACGCGACGAACGAGATCGGCGTCGAGCACGGCGGCGCGACGCGCGCCGGTGTCGGCTGCCGCGCCCCGCGCAAGCTCCGCAGCCTCGGCTGCAAGCACGGCGAGCCGCTCGGCCTCCTCGGTCAGCTCGCGAGCCTCGCGCTCGACCTGCTCGCGCTCGTGCTCGTCGACCTGCAGCATCCTGATCTGACCTTCACCGCCGAGCCGCGCTCGCTCGAGCTCGGCCGCAGCGGCACACTCGTTCGCGCGAGTGGACTCGCGACGCGCCTCGTGTTCGAGGCCCCCGACCCTGGCGAGGTCGGCCCCCAGCTCGGCGGCACGCTCCGCGCCCGCATCGGCGCGTGCCCGCAGCGGCTGCTCGAGCCGGGCCGCAACGGCAACCGCCGCGATCAGCGTCTCGTCGAGCCGATCGGTGCCGGCAACGAGCCGCCGAAGCACGACCGGATCGGCGGCGCGGACCACACGCAGGTGAGCGACCCGCGCGTAGGCGGCCTCGGCCTCCTCGGCGCGCGCGGCCGCGTCGCCGGCCTCACGCTCGGCGAGCAGCGCTTGGGCCCTTAGCTCGGTGACCTCTTGTTCGAGCTCACGGCGGCGGCTCTCGAGCTCGAGCAGGACGGCCTCGGCGGCCTCGCCCGCGAACCAGAGCTCGCCGCGCTCCGGATCGAAGCCGAACCCCTCTTCGGTGACCGACGCGACACGGGCCGAGAGCAGGTCGTCGAGCGCGACGACGGGAAGCTCGGCGACGCGCTCCACCGGCCGCTTGCCGATGAGCACCGCCAGACTTCCGAGCCCGGCGTCGCGTGCGCGCTGGAGCAGCGCCAGCCCGGCTGCGGCGTCGTCGGCCATGACAGCGGAGGCACGCCACGCGAGCGCCGCCGCAACCGCGCGCTCGTTGCCGGAGTCGACGTCGAGGAGCGAGAGAGCGAGCTCGGCGCCTTCATCGGCCAGCGCGCGCGCCGCGGGCGGGATTCCTTCACGTTCCGCGAGCGAGCGCTCGAGCGCCGCGAGCCGTTCCTTCCCGAGCAGCGCGCGCGCCAAGAGGTCATCGCGCGCATGAGCGGCCGCACGCGCGGCCGAGGTCGCCTCGTTCGCCGCTGCTTCGAGCTCGGCCGGCGACAGCCCGGGCCGCTTGGCCGCCGCTCCGGCTTCGGCGAGCTCGAGGCGAAAACGCTCGCGCAGCGCGGAGGCCGACTCGCTCCGCATGGCGATGCGTTCGCGGGCGGTGCCGAGGCGATAGAGCGCGGCCGTTGCACCTTCACGTCCTCCTGCCGCGTCGGCGAGCTCGTTCTCGATGCCGTGGCGCTCCGTGCGCAGAGCGTCGAGCCGCTCCTCGGCGCGAGAGGCAACGAGGCGCTCCAGCGCGGCGAGTCGCTCCTGCGCGGCACGGGCACGCTCGGCCCCGGCGCCGCTCGCGGCGGCCGCAGCACGGGCGTCCGCCGTCGCGTGCGCGGCCGTCCGCTCGAGCTCGAGTGCCGAATCGTCTGTCTGCTCCATCGCGGCTGCTTCCGCCTCCCCGAGATCGGCTCGGAGCCGCGTCAGCAAACCCTGGGAACCTTCCTGGCGCAGCGCGATTCGCTCGGTCGCCGCCTGCAGCCGATAGAGCGCCTTGATCGCCGCCTCCCTGCGTCCGGCCGCGTCGGCGAGCTCCTCCTCGGCGGCGTGCCGCTCGGCCAGGAGTGCCTGCAGCTTCTCCTGCGCGCTCCGCCGGGCGATACCCGCGGCCGTCTTCCGCTCCTCCGCAGCCTCGCGGCGCGCGTCGGCGGCAGCGAGGTCGAGCTCTGCAATGCGTGCTCGCAGCCGGGCAATCTCCTCCGCGAGCTTCTCCGCGCGCTCGGCTGCCGTCGCCTGCAGGGCGAGCGGGCGCAGCCGCTTCCTCACCTCTGCTTCGACGTCGCGGGCGCGCTCGACCTGAATCGCGACCCGGTTCAGCTTCAGCTCCGCCCGGTGCCGACGCTGCTTGAACTTGCCGAGCCCCGCCGCCTCCTCCACGAGCTCCCGCCGCTCGTCCGGCTTGGAGGCGAGCACCGCTTCGACCTTGCCCTGGCTGACGATGGAGTGCATCGAGCCGCTGAGACCGACGTCGGCGAGCAGCTCGACGAGGTCGGTGCGCCGAACCTGTGCCTTGTTGACGAGGTACTGGCCCTCGCCGCCGCGGTGCAGACGCCGGGCGATCGAGACTTCGGAGAAATCGAGCTCGCCGAAGCCGCCGCTCTCGTTGTCGAAGATGAGCTCGACCTCGCAGCTCTCCGCCGCCGTCCGGCCCTCAGCCCCGTTGAAGAGGACGTCGTCCGGCTTCTCGGCGCGTAGCTCGGACGGTGTCAGCGAGCCCGCAGCCCAGACGATCGCGTCGGCCACATTCGACTTGCCCGAGCCGTTCGGTCCGACGACGACCGCGACGCCGGGCTCGAGCTTCAGCTCGAGGGTGTCCGGGAACGACTTGAAGCCGCGCATGCGGATTGAGCGCAGATGCACGAGTGGGAACCTAGCGGGCGCCGCGGACGCCGCCTGCGTCCCTACGGCGTGGCGCCGATTGCTGCGAGCGCCATCTTGGCCGCGGCCTGCTCGGCATCCTTCTTCGTCCGCCCCGTCCCGGTCCCCAGCTCCTCGCCGTCGATCTGCGCCGCGCAGGAGAAGAACCGCTCGTGCGCAGGCCCCTCGATCGCGAGGACCGCATAAGTGACGCTGCGGCCCGACTTGGCGAGAGCCTCCTGCAGCTCGGTCTTGTGGTCGACGTGGGTCGTTCGCGCGTACTCGATCCGATCGGAGAACGCGGCCACGATCGCCGGCGCGATCTTCTCGTAGCCGTGCTCCAGGAAGAGCGCCGCGATCGCGGCCTCGAGCAGCGCCGCCGAGACGTTCCCGCTCTTGACGATGCGGCCGAGCTCCTCGCCCGCGAGCTCCTTGCCGGCGGCCTCGCCGAGCCGCTCGCCGAGGCGCAGCTCGCGTGCGACGGCGGCGCAGCTCTGGCGCGAGACGACATGTGAGCGGATCTTCGCCAGCCGGCCCTCGGACGCGTCCGGATAGCGGTCGTACAGCTCCTTCGCGATCGCGAGCTCGAGCACGCTGTCGCCCAGGAACTCCAGCCGCTCGTACGAGGACGCGCGGTCCGGAGCCCAGGACGTGTGCGTGAAGACGTGCTCGATCCGCTCGGGCGGCAGCGCGTCGATCAGGCGTCCGAGCTTTCTCGGATCGCCTGTGGGCGCGGCGTTACTGGTGCGACGAGACGTAGTCGACGGCCTGCCCGACGGTCGTGATCTTCTGGGCGTCCTCATCCGAGATCTTGATCCCGAACTGGTCCTCGAGCTCCATGATCAACTCGACGAGGTCGAGCGAGTCGGCGTCCAGATCCTCCTGAAACGATGCCTCCTCGGTGATCTCTGCTTCGTCGACCCCGAGTTGCTCCGTGAGGACTTCCTTGACCCGCTCGAAGACTTCTTCACGCGACGCTGCCAAATCGACCTCGCTTTTCGTTGGTTTGGGCTAAAGAGCGCCCGATCATACAGCGGCAGGCGACTTCGACCTGCTCTACGAAGTTCCCGCAGGAGCGGGGCTTTGCCCTGCTCCTGTTCGGGATCCGGCAAGCGCGAGGCGAGGCGGCCGACGACGTCGTGCTCGACCCCCCTCGCGGCGAGCCGGATGGCGTTCGCGATCGCCGTGCGGGACGAGTTGCCGTGCGCGATGACGGAGAGTCCGCGCAGACCGAGGAGGTACGCGCCGCCGTACGTGTCCGGGTCGAACTTTGTCCGAAGCCGCCTGGCCGCGGGCCTGATGAGGAACGCGCCCACCTTGCCGCGGGGTGTCGCCAGCACCTCCTCGCGGAGCGCGTCGAGAATCGTCTTGATCGTCCCCTCGAGCAGCTTGAGCACGACGTTGCCCGTGAAGCCGTCGCACACGATCACGTCGCCGGCGCCTTCGAGCAGGTCGCGACTCTCGGCGTTGCCGGCAAAACCCACCGCGCTGGTTTCGAGCAATCCGTACGCCTCGAGCGTGAGCTGGTTGCCTTTCTCAGGCTCCTCGCCGATCGAAAGCAGCCGCACCTCGGGCCGCGTGATCTCGAGGATGTCCTCGGCGAAGATGGCGCCCATGTGAGCGAACTGGAGTAGGTGCTCCGGGCGTCCGTCGGCGTTCGCGCCGCTGTCCAGGAGGACGAAGGGGTGGCCACTCCGGGTCGGGATCGGAACGGCGATCGCCGGCCGCATGACGCCGGGGATCCGCCGCAGATGGAGCAGCCCTGCGGCCAGCATCGCGCCGGTGTTGCCGGCTGAGAGGACGGCGTCCGCCCGTCCCTCGCGCCACCGCGATGTGGGCGGCGACGAGCGAGGAGCGCGGCTTGGCGCGCACGGCCTCGGAGGGCTTCTCGTGCATCTCGATCACGTCAGGCGCCTCGACGAGCTCGAGGCCGTGCGTGTCGATTCCGGCCGCGCCGAAGAGGACGATCTCGATCCCCTCCGCGGCAGCATCCAATGCGCCCGCGACGATCTCGTCCGGCGCCCGGTCGCCTCCCATCGCGTCGACCGCTATGCGGGCCAAGGCTACGGGGCGGGGGTGCGGAGCGGCTCGATCTCGCGGCCCTTGTACGTCTTGCAGGTCGGGCAGACGTGATGCGGCCGCTTGGGCTGATGGCAGGTCGGGCAGACGTTGACGCGCGGCGCGTCGATGCCGTGCTGCGCGCGTCGCTTGTCGCGACGGGCCTTCGAGGTTTTTTTCTTGGGGACGGCCATGAGCGGAGGCGAGTATAGCTAGACGCCTGATGGTCGGTGATCGCCCGCCTCGCGGCCCGAGCTGGCAGCTCTGGGACACGACGGCGGGACGCCGCCGATGCTGGTGGCATCGGTGGTGGCCCGGCGGCGTGGAGCGGACGGCTCGGCTGGAAGGCCCGCGCAGCGGCCTGGAAGCCGAGCCGGGAGCGGCCCAGACACGCCAGATCGGGCCGCGATCGCGCGAGACCCGAGCGTCAGGCGTCCTTTACAGCCTGATTGACCTCGTGGGCGCGACGGCCTCGAGGAAACGACGGTCGTGGGAGACGACGACGAGGGTGCCGTCGTAGGCCGCGAGCGCTGTCTCGAGCTCTTCGATCGCCTCCAGGTCGAGGTGGTTCGTCGGCTCGTCGAGCACGAGCAGGTTGACGCCGCGCGCCATCAGCTCCGCTAGCTCGGCGCGGGTGCGCTCGCCGGGCGAGAGCGTCGCGCACGGCCGCTCGACATGCTCGGCGCCGAGGTTGAACTTGGCAAGGAGCGTCCGCGCCTCGACCGGGCGAAGGCCGGTGCGGGCGGTGAAGGTCGCGAGCAGCGGCTCCGCGCCGTCATACGCCGTCCGGCGCTGGTCGAGGGCTGCGGTCACGGTCGACCGGCCGACGCGCCGTGTGCCGGCGGCGAGCGGCAGCTCGCCGAGCAGCAGCGCGAGCAGCGTCGACTTGCCGCTGCCGTTCCGGCCGGTGACCGCGAGGCGCTCCCCCGGCGCGAGGTCGAGGTCGACCGGGCCGAGCCGGAACGTGCCGCGCTCGCCGACGGCGTTCTCGAGCGATGCGACGTGATCGCCCGGGCGCTGCGCGGCGGCCAGTGAGAGGTGGAGCTGCCATGGCTCGTACGGCTTGTCGACTCGCTCCACCCGCTCCAGGGCGCGCGCCGCCTGGCGCACCTTCCCGGAGAGCGCCTTCGTCCCGCGACGGTCGGAACCGCCGGTCATCTTGGCGAGGAAACCGCCGCCGGCGCGCGCCTGATTGCGGCGAGCGTGGAGCAGCGCCTCGACTTCGCGACGGCGGTCCTGGGCGTGCTCGAACTCGTCGTACTGCTTCTGCCGCGCTCGCTCACGCGCCGCGGCGAAGTCGCTCCAACCGCCTGCGTACTCGCGCAGCCCGCCCGTCCAGGGGTCGATCTCGGCGATCCGCGTCACCGTGCGGTCGAGGAACGCTCGGTCGTGCGAGACGACCGCGATCCCGCCCGCGAAGCCGTCGAGGAAGCGCTCCAGCCGGTCGAGGCCGTCGAAGTCGAGGTCGTTCGTCGGCTCGTCGAGGAGCAGCAGGTCGAACCGCGACAGCAGAATCGCGGCGAGCGCGGCGCGCGCGGCCTCTCCGCCCGAGAGCGTGGCGGTCTCCCGCTCGAGCGACACCGGCAGGCCGAGCTCGGCGCAGACCGTCCGCGCCCTGGCGCTCGAGATCGGCGCCGCCGAGCGCGAGGAACCGTTCCAGCGCTGCGGCGTACGCGTCCGCGCTCCAGTCCGCCGTGTGCTGCTCGACCGCGGCCTCGGCGTCGGCGACGCCCGTGCGCCGCGCGAGATAGGCGATCAGCGTCTCGCCGGGACGGCGGTCGTGCTCCTGCGGCAGGTAGCCGACCGTCAGCGTGTTGGGCGTCCGCTCGACAGTGCCGGCGTCAGGCTCGTCGAGGCCGGCGGCGAGCCGGAGCAGCGTCGACTTGCCCGCCCCGTTGGGGCCGACGAGACCGAGCCGAGCGCGCGGCCCGAGCGTCAGATCGACGCGGTCGAGAACGGTACGGGCGCCGAACGAACGGACGACGCCTGCGAGTGAGACTCGCACGGACACCTCCTGCGGAGACGGGAAACGAGGACGGGCGCCGAGAGGCGCCGGAAGAAACGTCTGTGTCTCGTCTAGTCCGTCATGGGAAGGCGCCGAAACGCCGGACGCATCCTACCCGGCGGTTCGGGCCATGTCAGGGGTCAGACCCCGACAGGTCGCGGCCGCAGCGAGAGAACCCCGCTGTTGCAGGGAAGAAGGCCACAACAGGCGTGGCCGTTCCGGACATGACGGGGTCTGACCCCGGACATGTCCGTTGCGGGCGCTGCTAGAGCCGGTCGCGCAGCTCTTCGAGGGCCGACCAGCGCGAGTCCGGTGCGTCCTCGTCGTGCGTGTGCGGCTCGACGTTCAGATCCTTGCCACAGACTGGGCACAGCCCCAGGCAATCGGGCGCGTGCAGGATCTGGTCCGGGAGCGCCAGCGCGATGGCATCGCGTGCCCAGGCGGAGAGCTCGAGCTGGTCGTCGACCACGTACTCGCTGCGGAGCTCCTCGGAGTCGCCGGGCTCGTTCGCGTGGTACTCGCGGGCGTCGATGTGGACGTCCTGGACCGCGTCCTCGAGACAGCGCATGCACGGACCGTGCAGCCGCACGTCGAACGCGAGCCGGAGATCGAGCCCGGTCGTCGCCTGGGCAACGGTCAGGTCGCCCTCGACCTCGTGAGGCACAGGCAGGTAGCGCTGACCGCCGAGCTCGAACGGCTCGAGCTCGATCGGAACGGCGTCGCGCTGCTCCTCTCCGGGGCGAAGGCGGAGGCGACGGAGCGGGAAGCGGGTCATCGGACCCCGCTAGAGGTAGCTGTTGTCGTCTTCCGGCTCTCTTGGCCCCATTTCCCTGGGGCCGACGCCCGCGACGACCGTTTCCTGCGAGCGCTCGTGGAGCCGCTCGCGGCCGCGCTTGACCGCCGTCAAGAACTTGTCGAGGTTGACCTCGAGAGTCGAGAGGATCCCGTCCGCCCAGTCCTCCATCTCGAGCCGTGTCTCGCGCGCCTGGCGGCGTGCGTCGTCGACGATCTCCTGCGCCTGCCGCTCCGCGAGCTTCACGATCTCGGTCTGCGAGGCCTCGCGCACGGCTTGCTCGCGAGCCTCGCCGAGAATCCGGTCGGTCTCGCGCTTCGCCTCGGCCAGCATCTCCTGCCGCTCCTTGACGATCCAGCGAGCCTGCTTGATCTCCTCCGGAATCGTCGCGCGCATCTGGTCGAGGATGTCGTAGATCTCCTCACGGTCGATCCGCACCTGGTCCGTGAGAGGGACGGCCTTCGCGTTGTGCACGAGGTCGTCGAGTTTGTCGATGAGTACGAGAACGTCCATTTCCTCAGTTTACTCCCGGGGGTTCTCTGGAGCACCGGGTCTGCCGTTCGGAAATTTCTCCGCCAGCCGGCGCGCCACGGTGTCGGGGACCAGTTCGTCCACTTTTCCGCCGAATGCTGCGATTTCCTTCACTCCGCTCGACGAGACGAAGCTGACCTGCGGGCTCGCCATCACGTAGACGGTCTCGATCTCCGGGGCGAGATGCCGGTTGAGCTGGTTCATCTGAAACTCCCACTCGAAATCCGAGATCACGCGCAATCCCTTGACGATCACCTTCGCCTGCCAGCGGCGCGCGAACTCGACGACGAGCTCCGAGAAGACGTCGACCTCGACGTTGTCCAGCTTGACGAGCGCCTCCTTCAGGAACTCGACGCGTTCGTCAAGATCGAACAGCGTCTCCTTGTGGCGCGGGCTGCCGACGACCCCGACGACGACGCGGTCGAAGATCGCGGACGCGCGCTCGATCACGTCGACGTGTCCGAACGTGACGGGGTCGTAGCTTCCTGGGCAGATGGCCGTGATCATGGGTGCTCGAAGAGGGTGAGCCGCGCGGAACCGTACCGCCGCGAGGTGCGGATGGGAAGCGGAAGCGCCGGCTCCGTCCGGGCGCCGGTCTCGACCACGAGCAGCCCGTCCGGTGCGAGGACCCGTTCCAGGTGCCGCGCGAGCTTCGGCTCGAGCTCGGCCCACGACTCGTAGGGCGCGTCGACGAGGACGAGGTCGTACGTCCGCGTCTCCTGCTTCAGAGTCCACACCGCATCGGCGCAGACGACGCGTGCTCCCGTCAGCTTCAGCTTCTCGAGGTTCTGCGAGATCGTCCGGCAGGCGGCCTTGTCGCTCTCGACGAACGTCGCGCTGGCGGCTCCTCGCGAGAGCGCTTCGATCCCCAGCGCGCCCGAGCCGGCAAAGAGGTCGAGCACTGCGGCGTCGTCGACCGGCCCGATCAGGTTGAAGGCGGCCTCGCGGACGCGATCGCCCGTCGGACGGGTTGCGAGCCCTTTGGGCGCGGCGATCCGCGCCCCGCGATGGGTGCCGGCAATGACTCGCATCGACGCATTCTGTCGTCAGGCGAGGCGGACGACGAGCTCGACGTTGCCGTCGACGTATCCGTGCACGAGCTCGTCGCCGAGGCTCCGGACGAGAGCGAGCGCGGCCGTGTTGCCGTGGGCGACCAGGGCGCGGAAACGGAGGATTCCCTGCTCGCGGGCAAGCGACTTCAGCTCGGCGACGAGTCGCTTGCCGAGCCCTCTCCCCTGCCACTCGTCCACGACCTCGAATGCGATCTCCGCCTCGGGCGCGTCTTCGTCGCGCACGAAGCGAGCGATCCCGACCGTCCGGCCCGACTCCTGATCGATCGCCGCAACGGCTTCGCGCCCGCAGCAGCCCACGTTGACGAGATGCGCGAGGTCGCTCTCGAGCAGGCGCGGCTTCGAGCCGAGAAAGCGCAGCCGGCGAGAGCGCTCCGAGAGGCCGGCGAAGACCTCGAGCACTGGGGTGCGCTCGCCGGCGCGGAGTGGTCTGTACGCGATCGAAGCCATAGGTTTTCGAACGGTCGAACGCCCGGCCCTATTCCGGTCAGGCGAGCGCTAGCGCAGCGCGTCGATCGACGCGGTGGCGACGACCCCTTCGACCCTGCGCGCCAGCTCCGCGTCCAGGGTTACGAGCGCGTCGGCCTGCAGCTGAGTGAGCGCCACGTACTCGGCGTCGTACGTCGAGGCCCATCCCAGCTGACTCGCCAGATCCCAGGCCCGGCGCCGGAGCACGGCGTCGCCGAGGAGCCTGATCGACATCCGCCCGATGCGGGCGAGGTGGTCGCGCGCGACGTCGGCCGGAATCTCGCCCCGCTGAACCGCTTCGTGCAGCACCGACAGCGTCTGGGACCGAAGGAGCGTCGGTGCGAGGAGCTCGTGCTCGCTCGAGACCTCGATGCCTTCGCTCGCCAGATGGATGGCGGCGCCGGCGTCAACGACAAACCTCGTCATCGGGCGAGCCTAGTTCGGTGCGATGTTCTGATTGATCCGGAAGAAGTTGTCCGGGTCGTACTTCTGCTTCAGGGTTCGCAGCCGGTCGTACTTCGCCGGCCCATAGGACTGGCGGACCCTGTCAGCACCCTCGTCACCGAGGAAGTTCACGTACACGCCCTGGTGCCACGGCTCGAGGGCCGACCAGAAGCTCTGCACCCACTCGCGCTCCTCGTCGAAGCCATCGCCCGTCTCCGTGCTGGCGCCGATGTTGTACGTGAAGGTTGCGGTGCGCCCGTTGAACGCCGTCTCGTCGTCGCCCACCCGGCTCACCGCGCCGCCCATCTGCCAGATCGGGAACGAGGTGAGTGGCGAATTGATCTGGAGTGAACGCTCGACGGTGATGTCGATGACCTCGTCGGTCAGCTCGGCGATGTCGCAGCTCTTGAAGTAGTACCAGCGGCCCGGCACGAAGCTCGGGTCGAGCATCGCCTGGTGCGCGAGGTACGGCTTGGGGACGCAGACGTCCGCAACAGGCGGGCCGAAGTCCTTCAGCGGCTGGATGAACTTCTGCCCCTCTTCGATGTCTCCGACCCAGCAGGGGATGACCATCACGACCGGCTTTCCGTGCAGCTCGGACGGGATGATCGGAAGCGGCGGCGCCTTGCGGTGGACGGTGATCGTCATCAGTTCGTCGGGCGCGTCGGCGACCCAGTCGCGGTAGAACCGGAGAACTTCGCCCGACTGCTCCATGGGCCAGATAATCGGGCCTGCCAGGATCTGCGGCCCCAGCGGCACGCAATTGAACTCGAACTCGGTGACGATCCCGAAGTTGCCGCCGCCGCCGCGCACGCCCCAGAACAGGTCGCTGTTCTCGTCCGCACTGGCCTTCACGAACTCGCCCTCGGACGTGACGAGATCGACCGAGATGAGCTGGTCGACCGAGAGCCCGTGCTTGCGCATGATCCAGCCGATCCCGCCGCCAAGCGTGAGCCCGGCGACGCCGGTGTGCGTGACGATCCCCGACGGCACCGCGAGCCCGAACGCCTGCGTCTCCTTGTCGAGCTCGCCGAGCAGCACGCCGGCCTGCACGCGCGCCGTTCGCTTCTCCGGATCGACACGGATTCCCTTCATCGGCGAGAGGTCGATCATCAACGCGTCGTCCGCGACCGAGAAACCTGGGAACGAGTGTCCGCCGCTCCGGATCGCAACCGGCAGCCCGCTCTCGCGCCCGAACTTCACGGCCCCGATCACGTCCGAGACGCCCGCGCAGCGAACGATCGCCGCCGGGTGCTTGTCGAAGGAGCCGTTCCAGATCTTGCGGTGCACGTCGTAGTCCGGAGCTCCGGGAGCAAGTACCGGCCCACGGAATGCAGTCTCGTCGATCTGGATCGTGTCGCTCACGGCGGTCACGGCCGTAGTTTCTCATCCGAAGCAGAAACCGCAAACACCTACCGCGGTTCTGCCAGCATGCGCTCGTGTTCAGCGTCGACGACCGTGACCGGGTGCGTGAGCGCGTGATGGAGATGGCGGATGCCGATCCGCGTGTGGTCGCCGCGGCCGTGGTCGGCGGGCTCGCAGAGGGTGGCGGCGATCGCTGGTCGGATCTCGACCTGACGTTCGCCGTCGCGGACGAGGTACCGGTGAGCGACGTCCTCGACGACTGGACTCGTGCACTCGCGGAGGAGCTCGGCGCGGTGCATCTGTTCGACCTGCTTGCCGGCGCCTCTCTCTACCGCGTGTTCTTGCTGCCGGGCTGCCTGCAGGTCGACCTGTCGTTCACGCCGGCCGCGGCGTTCGGCGCACGAGGACCGCGGTTCAGGCTGCTGTTCGGCGAAGCCGTCGACGTGCCGCTGCCTTCGCCGGCCTCTGCGGACGAGCTCTTCGGGCTCGGTGTCCACCACGCTGTCCGCGCGCGCTTCTGCATCGAGCGGGGCCGCCGGTGGCAGGCGGAGTACTGGATCAGCGGCGTGCGCGACCAGGCGCTGGCGCTCGCATGCCGCCGGCGCGGGCTCGCCGTCGCAGAAGGCCGCGGCTTCGACGACCTGCCTGCGGATGTGCTTGCACCATTCGACGATGCGCTCGTGCGCTCCCTGGAGACGGGGGAGCTTCGTCGGGCGCTGACGAGCGCCGTGTCAGGGCTGCTGCGTGAATCGGGCGAGGCGGCGGACCTCGCTGCACGCGTCGAGGCTCAGCTGCACGAACTCAGCTAACCCTCATTGGGGGCGGAGGAGCCAGGCGTCCGCGGCGACCGCGATGTGATCGTCGTAGCCACCCACGACGAGCACCTCGCCGTCTGTCAGGCGGGTGGCGGTCGCGAAGGAGAGAGTGCGCCCGGTCCCGGCTCCTGCCGAAAGCGCCGTGCTCGCGGGTCGTAGCGATCGGCGACCGGCGCTCCTCCTGCTACGAGCGCGCCGCCGTCCGGCAGTGCGACCACGGCGTCGCCGAGCTTGAAGCGCGGCGCCGAAAGCGAGCCGACGCGAACCCAGCGGCGCACTGCAGGCTGGTAGAGCTCTGCCGAAGAACGGCGGCCGGCGAAGTCGCGGTCGTCGGAGCCGCCGAGGACGAGCACACCACCGCGAACGGCGACGGCCGCGTGCTTGTGGCGCCCGTCGTGCAGCGGCGCAGCCGGCGTGAAGCGTCCCGTGCGTGGGCTCCAGATCTCGACCGAGGAGAGCACGCCACTCTCATCGGCGCTGCCGCCCGCGACGAGGACTCGACCGTCCGGGAGGACCGTCGCCGTGTGGGCTGCGCGAGCAGCGCGCATCGATCCGGTTGCGACGAAGCGGCCGCGAGCCGGGTCGAAGAGCTCGGCGCTGCGAAGCGTGCGCGTGCCATCGGTGCCGCCGGTGACGAGGACACGTCCGTCCCGCAGCTTCGTGAGCGTGAACCCACCTCGCGGCGTGCGCATCGGCGCGGCCGATTCGAAGCGATCGGCGCCCGGCCGCCAGCGTTCGGCGCTCGTCGTTGGGTTGTTGCCGGTCCAGCCCCCGAAGACGAGCACCGACCCGTCGGCGAGCCGGACCGCTCCGTGGCCGTCGCGCGGGCGCTTGAGCGGAGGCCCGGGCCGGAAGAGATGCGTCTTCGCGTCGAAGATCTCGGTCGTCGCGCCTCGCTCGTCGAGCTCGCACCCGTCGACGGCGCAGCCGCCGACGAGGAGGACGTCTCCCGAAGCAAGCAGGTGGCCGTGTGCACGGCGCGCGGAACGCTCGGTGCGGCCGGGGAAGGAGCGGCGCCGCCCGCTGCGAGTGCGGGGACGGCAAGGATGAGCGCAGCAAGCTTCATGCTGCCTCTACCCCTGTCGAAGCGGCCCGGTTCCGTTTTCTATGACTGGCCCAGGTGCTCGGCGCCGCCGAGCAGTGCCTCGACCTCCGCCGCCATCGTCCCGGCGGGGAGCGAGCGCGCGGTGTCCCGCGCTTCCTCGAGCAGCTCGCGGTCCTTCGTGATCCGCGCGAAGCGAAGGTCGGAAAGCCCCGACTGGCGGGCGCCGAGCAGTGCGCCGCCGCCGCGGATCTCGAGATCCTTCTCGGCGAGCTCGAAGCCGTCGGTCGATGCCACCAGCGCCTCGAGCCGGTCGTGCGCGCTCTCGGTCAGCTCCTCCTTCGGCCCGGAGATGAGCAGGCAGTACGACTGGTCCGCCCCACGCCCGACCCGGCCGCGAAGCTGGTGCAGCTGAGCCAGGCCGAAGCGATCGGCCTCCTGGACGATCATGATCGTCGCGTTCGGGACGTCCACACCGACCTCGATCACGGTCGTCGCCACGAGCACGTCGAGCTCGCTGGCATTGAACCTGCGCCATCAGCTCGCGGCGCTCCGCCGGCTTGAGGCGCCCGTGCATGCAGCCGACGCGGAAGCCTTCCAGCTCGCCGGCGCGAAGCGCCTCGGCCTCTTGCTCGGCGGCGCGGGCCGTCGACGTGGCCGACTCCTCGATCAGTGGGCAGACGACGTACGCCTGCCTGCCTTCCGCAAGATGCGCTCGCAGCCGCGTGTACGCCTCCGAGCTGCGCTCGTCCGTCACCCACGCCGTCACGATCGGCTTGCGACTCGCGGGCGGCTTCGCGATCTCGCTCACGGAAAGATCGCCGTAGACGGTCAGCGCGAGCGTGCGGGGAATCGGCGTCGCGGTCATGTGGAGGACATGCGGAGCGCGCCCTTCAGTCAGCGCGGACCGCTGCTCGACGCCGAAGCGGTGTTGCTCGTCGACGACCGCCACCGCCAGATCGCGGAACTCGAACCCCTTCTGGATCAAGGCGTGCGTGCCGACGACGACGTCCGCCTGCCCTCCGATCTTCGACTTGATCGAGCCGGTGACGAGCGCACAGCTGACGCCGAGCTCGGCGCAGATCCCTTCGATCGTCAGGAAGTGCTGCTCGGCAAGCGTCTCGGTCGGGGCCATCAACGCGCCCTGGCGCCCGACTTCGACCGCCCGGAGGAGCGTGTAGAGCGCGACGACGGTCTTGCCGGAGCCTACGTCGCCCTGGAGCAGCCTCTGCATCGGCGTCGTCCGCGCGAGATCGCTGTCGATCTCCGCGATCGCTCCTTCCTGGTGCTCCGTTAGCTCGAACGGCAGCACGCCGCGGTATCGCTCGATCAGCTCCCCCGGCCCGGGCAGCGGCGCGGCGACCTGCTCCTCGCGTTCCGCGGCCCGGCGGGCGAGCGCCAGCTGGAGGACGAGCAGCTCGTCGAAGGCAAGTCTGCGCCTGCCGTACTCGGCCTCGTCGAGCGAGCGCGGCCGATGAAGGGCAGCGAGCGCGTCGCCCCGGAGCGGCAGACCACGCTCCGCCTTCAATGAGGCCGGCAGCGGATCGGGCCGGTCGGTCGCGAGCGGCAGCGCGGACTCGACGAGCTCCCGGAGCTTCACCGCCGAGACTTCCTCGCTGGCCGGATAGACGGGAGCGAAGTCCGCGGTCGCCGAGCCGCCGTTGAGATCGAAGGAGCGGACGGCGAAGCCGAACCGGTTCTGCTGGCCTCGAAGGCGCACGTGCGTCCCCGGCGTCAGCTTGTCCTTCAGCCACGGCTGGTTGAACCAGGTCGCCGAGATCTGACCGCTGCCGTCGGAGACCTGGGCGGTGAGGATCTGGAGCCGTCCGCGCCCGCGGCGGAGCGAAGTCGTGCGCACTTCGCCCTCGATCAGCACTTCCTCGTCTCCACTGTGCTCGCTGAAATACAGATCCGCGATCCGCTTCTCGGGCGCAGGCCGCTCGTACCGGCGCGGGCGGTGGTCGAGCAGGTCGCCGACGCGCTCCAGCCCGAGCTTCGCGAGCCGCTTCTTCAGGGTCGGGCCGACGCCGGTGAGCGAATCGATCGGCGCCTCGAGCCGCTCGGGGCGGAAACGGCCGCGCGTGGCCGTCCAGCCGTCAGGCGGGTCCACGGCGGCGAAACCGGTCAGCGGCCGGCTCATCGGTCGAGTATTGCAGTGGGTCCGGCTAGCAGGACTGACGTTCCTGGCGCGCCGCTCGCGGTGCGTAGGCCGGTGGAACAGTACGGAGGTACGGGCCGCCGGCTGGAGCGCCGCGAGCGGTGCGAGCCTGCGCCGGAGGCCGGCTCCGCCGGCCGGGAGGCGCAGGCGGCCAGGGACGTCAGGGGGCCTGGAACCAGAAGAAGCCGACTGTGCCCGGACCAGCGTGAGTGCCGACGACGGCGCCGAGGCTCGTCACCAGCTTGACCTCGGCCTGAGGGCGGCTGGCGAGCACGACCGTCCGGAGCTGTTCGACCGCTTCCTCGGCCTCGGCGTGGGCGATCGCAACGCCGAGCCCGGGACCGTCGGTCGTCGCTTCCTCGAACCGCTTGCGGAACTCCTCGAAGGCCTTCGCCCGTCCGCGCACCCTGCCCACGGGGACGACCTCCCCGTCCTCGATCGCCAGGATCGGCTTCACGTTCAGCAGGCTCCCCATCATGGCCCGGGCGCGCCCGATGCGACCGCCCTTCGCGAGGAACTCGAGCGTGTCGACTGTGAAGAGGATGCCGGCGTGCTCGCGGTGGCGTTCGACAAGCGCTTCGATCTCCTCATCGGTCGTGCCGCGGGCGAGCAGCTCCTGGACCGCGAGCGCGAGCATTCCGATTCCGACCGAGGCCGACTCGCTGTCGACGAGGCGGATCCGGTCGCCGCCGTCCTCCGATGCTCCGAGCGACGCGCTCTGGAACGTGCCGGAGAGCTTCGACGAGATGTGGAGCGAGTAGATGCGCTCGTAGGCCGAGAGCGCGTGGTAGGTCGAGACGAAGTCCTGCGGGGTCGGCTGCGAGGTCGTCGGCAGCTCCGACGCGGTTCGCAGCCGCCGGTAGAAGTCGTGCGGGTCGAGCTCGACGTAGTCACGGAAGCTCTCCTCGCCGAAGCGGACGTAGAGCGGCACGACCCGCATGTTCGGGAAGCGGATCTGGGCGTCGGGGAAGTCCGCGGTGGAGTCGAGGACGATCGCGGTGTTCTCGGCAGTCAGGTTCATCGGTGCGAGCTGCCCGCCTTGCGGATCGCGGCCACGATCTCCTCGAGCGGCTGGTCCTTGCGCAGGCAGTCGACGGCACCCGCGGCCATCAGCGCCTCGAGCTCCCTCGGGCTCGCTGACGCGGTCAAGCAGACGACGGCCACGTCCGGGCACGCTTCGGTTAGGGCGATCGTCGTCTCGACCCCGTCCATGCCCGGCAGCCGGAAGTCCATCACGCAGACGTGCGGGTCATGCTCGCGGCAGGCTGCGACGGCGCCGTTCCCCTCGGAGACGGCGCCGACCACGTCGATCCCCTCCTGAAGCTCGAGCAGCAGGATGAGCGCCTGCCGGAACACGTCGTTGTCTTCGACGAGGAGGACGCGGATTGGCGGGGGGCCAGCCTCCACGCTCGGCACCTTAAAGCCCTACTCGGCCGACAGGAGCAGCGGATAGTGGGGCTGGCCGCCGGGCTGCACGTCCAGCTCGACGTCGGGATGCGCCCTCTGTACGCGGCGCAGGAAGCCCTCGAGATCGGGCTCCTCTTCGCCGGTCAGCAGCGTGAGCACCACACGCCCGTCGCCCAGCAAGCGCTCGGCAACCGCGAACGCGACCGCCTCGAAGTCGGACGAGGATGCGACGGCCTCGCCGTCCGCGAGGCCGAGCCACGCGCCCTTGCGCACGTCGACTCCGTCGAGCTCGACGTCGCGCGAGGCAAGCGTGACCTCGCCGGTGGCGACCTGCTCGAGCGCCTCGAGCATCGACGCCTCGTTCTGGGCGGCGTCGAGCGACGGTAGGTAGCGCACGATCGCGGCGAGCCCGGCGGGAACCGAGCGCGACGGGATCACGCGGACGAGCTTGTCCGTGAGCTTCGCAGCCTGCTCCGCGGAGAGAATGACGTTCGAGTTGTTGGGGAGCACCAGCACCTCGGTCGCGGGCGTGGCCTCGATCGCGGCGACGATGTCGGCCGTCGACGGGTTCATCGTCTGGCCGCCTTCGATCACACGCGTCGCGCCGTAGCTCTCGAAGAGTCGGCGGTTGCCGCCCCCGGGCACGACGGCGACGACACCGGTCTCCAGCGTGAGCGCGGCGTCGGGCACCGCTTCGAGGATCCGATCGGTCCGCTCCTCCGCCTGCTTGTGCATGTTCGCGATCTCGACGCCTTCGATCGTTCCGACCGCCGTCCCGAACGCGAGCGCGGTGCCGGGCTCGTCGGTGTGGACGTGAACCTTGAGCGCGCTCGAGTCGCCGACCACGAGAAGCGAGTCGCCCAACTGCTCGAGCTCGGCTTCGAGCGAGTCGGCGTCGAGGTCCTCTCCCTCGATCACGAAGACCGTGCAGTACCGGTACTCCGACAGCTCCTGGTGGACCGCGTCGATCCCGGCCTCGTGAGCGTCCTCGGCCGGCGCGTCGGGGAGAGGCTCGCCCGACAGCGCTGCGGAGACGCCGCGGACGATCTCGAGTAGGCCCGCACCACCCGCGTCGACGACCCCGGCTTCCTTGAGGACGGCGAGCTGGTCCGGCGTGCGGGCAAGCGCATCCTCGCCGCGCTCGATCAGCTTCTTCAGCAGCGCCGCGGGCTCGAGATCTGCGTTGCGCGGGTCCTCCGCCTCCTCGGCGAGCTCGCGGATGACCGACAGCATCGTCCCCTCCACCGGACGCCGCACGGCACGGTAGGCGGCGTCACTCGCGGCACGAAAGGCGCGGCGGATCGTGGCGGCATCGAGCAGCCCCGCCTCGCCCAGGGCTTCGGCGGCGCCGCGCAGGATCTGGGAGAAGATCACGCCCGAGTTGCCGCGGGCGCCCATGAGCGCCGCTCGCGTGAGCTCCTTCGCGAGCACGGCGCGATCCGCGGCAGTCGAGGCTTCGAGCACTTCCATGATCGCGCGCGCGGTCTCCGTCAGGTTCGTGCCGGTATCGCCGTCCGGCACGGGATAGACGTTCAGGTCGTCGATGCGGCGGCGGTTCGCCTCGAGTGTCTGGAACGCCGCTCGCCCGAGCTCCCGGGCACGTTCCAGCTCCGTCACGCGCTCCGCCTGACGTCTTCGATATGCACTTCGACCGCTGCGACCTGGAGGCCGGTCAGCCGTTCCACCTCGTAGGCGACGCGCGACCGGACAGTCGCAGCGACCTCGGCGAGGTTCAGCCCGTACTCGACAACCACATGGAGGTCGAGCCTGAGCCCGTCCGCGTCGGCCGAGACGCCGATTCCCTGCGTCAGCTTGTCGCGGGTGAGGAGCCGCTTGATGCCCTTGCCGGCCATGCCGACGACGCCGTAGCACTCGGCTGCGGTGTGCCCGACGATCTGAGCGATCGCGTCCGGCGCAATCGTGATCTTCCCGAGATGGGACTGCTCTGTGAGGTGTTCCCGCTCCACGATCCGCGAGCTTAGACGCTGCGGATCACGCGAAAGGTTGCGGGCTAGACGGCCTTCTGCACTTTTCCGGCCTTGAGGCACCGGGTGCAGATGTAGGCGCGCTTCGCAACGCCGTCGATCAGGACGCGCACCTTCTGGAGGTTCGGGTTGAACCGGCGGCGGGTGGCCACCATCGAATGGCTCCGGTTGTTCCCGAAGGACGGCTTCTTGCCGCAGGATGCGCAGACCTTGGACATCGGCCGCGGAGTGTAGCAACGGCCGGTTGAGGTTCAGCCGGCGATGGCGTTGAAGAACGGCGGGAAGGTGCCGAGTAGGCCAAGTGCGATCAGGGCGGCGGCTGCCGTTGCGACGCGAGCGAGCGACGGGTCGGCGTGACGCCAGGCGATCGCGAGCAGGCCCCACGAGCCGAAGAAGACGACCGCGGCTGCCGTGGTCAGACCCGAGATGTCACCGACGCGATCGCTGAGAGTCAATGCGTTGGAAATCGACGCGCTCGCTGCGGTCAGGACCGACAGCAGCCCGAGAGTGAACGATGCGAGACCTGCGGCGAGAATGACAGCCGCCGCCGGCCCTGAAGGGCGGGCGAGTTCAGCGACGGCGAGCGGCTCGTTCGTCGCCTCAGCGGCAGGCGTCCGCCGCTTCGCGACCGGGTTGCGGGTAAGCGCGCGCGTCAGGGAGCTCCTCTAGCGGATCGGCGCGGCACGGGTCACGAGTGAGCCGATGAGCGCCGCGAGACTCGAGACCGCGAAGGCGCTGAGCAACAGCATGAGGACGACGTTGCGGGCGGTGCGGTCGCGGGCGAGCGAGCGGCCGTAATACACGACGAGGATCGCAGCCGCTGTCGCGAGGATCGGTGCCATGAACGCGACATGCGTCTTCCAGACGTCGGCGAACTCGTGCCACTGCCTGGTGTCGGGGTCCGAGATTAGGATCGACTGGGGACTGTCGGAGACGTCCTCGCGGTACCAGGGGAGCAGCACCCACGTCCCGATGAGGACGATCGCCCACGCCATTACGGCCATCACGCAGGCGCCGATCCGCAGCCGCGCGACCTGACTCCGGACGCCTTCAGCCGTCATGTATTCACTGCGCAGCCCCGCGAGAGCAACCAATGCGCCGGTGAACGCGAGCAGAAACGGCCCGCCGATCACCAGCCCGTGCACCAGCGCCCAGATCTCACGGTCCGTCAGCTGCATCCCGTCCCTGGCTTCCTCGGCCCTCGACGCCGCACTCTGCTGGCATCGCCCTCTTGAAGCTACGGCCACCGTCAGCCATTGGATTGCGGCCCGCTACCTTGCGGGCATATGCGACGCCTCTCGCTTCTCCTCGCGGTCGCCGCGGCCGGGCTCGCCGCGACCACCGCTCCCGCAGCGACCGAGCCGGAGCTGAAGATCATCTTTCCGGAAGGCTGGTCGGCCCGGCAGATGGCCGACCGGGCCGCGGAGGTTCGACAGATCGCGATCCGAAAGCGCGGGGTTACGCCGCGGCTGAGCGGCGCGAGCTATGCCGCCGCGACCCGCGCCGCGAAGCCGCCGGCCGCGTTCAGGCCGTTCCTGAAGCGCCGAAGCGTCGAGGGCTTCCTCTTCCCCTCGACGTACTTCTTCCAGCCCTCGTCGAGCTCGGCGAGCCTAGTCGCGAGGCAGATCGAGACCTTCCAACAGCGGTGGGCGTCGATCGATCTTCGCGCCGCGAAGGCGCGCAAGCAGTCGCCGTACGCCGTCCTGACCATCGCGTCGCTGATCGAGAAGGAGACCGTGGCGCCAGGCGAGCGCGCGCTCGTGGCGGCGGTGATCTACAACCGGCTGGAGCGAGGCATGCCGTTGGGGATCGACGCGTCGCTGCGCTACGGCCTCGGCGTGCAGGGCACGCGCCCGCTCAAGCAGTCACACCTCCGGAGCAGCACGCCGTACAACACACACCGCTTCAAGGGTCTGCCGCCGACCCCGATCACGAATCCCGGCTTGCCGTCGATGCGTGCCGCAGCGAAGCCCGCGAAGGTCGACTACCTCTACTACGTCCGCAAGCCGAACAGCGTGCGCCACTTCTTCACCGCCGACGAGCAGGAATTCTGCGACAAGGCCGTCGAGTACGGCTACCCCGGCTGTTAGCGCTGCGCTGCGGCTCTGAGCTGAGCGAAGACGTCGGCCATTTCGAGTCCGGTGCGGACGGCTTCGGCGCCCTTGTCCAGCCGGTCGTCGGCCTGGTCGGCCTGCTCGAGCGTGAGCACGCCGAACGCAACGGGGACGCCTGTCTCGAGCGCCGCCAACTGGAGTCCCGACGCGGCTTCCCCGGCGACGAAGTCGAAGTGCGGCGTGTCGCCGCGGATCACGCAGCCGAGCGCGACGATGCAGGCGTAGCGGCGTGTCTTCGCCAGCGCCATGGCCGCGATCGGCAACTCGAACGCACCCGGCACCGGCATGACCGTGATCGCCTCGCGCGCCACCCCGGCACTCTCGAGCTCGGCAAGAGCACCCTCGAGCAGCTTCGAAGTCACGGCGCCGTTGAACCGGCTGACGACGACCCCGACCGCGCGGCGGGCGCCCTGGCCGCTCCCCTGCAGGACGCCGTAGCCGTCCGGGACCGAGAAGTCGCCCTCGGCGTGCTCGGCAGCAGGCGCCGTTTCCGGCTCGGTCTCCGACACCTCTTCCTCGACCGCGGCTTCTTCCTCGACCGCGGCTTCTTCCTCGACCGCAGCTTCCTGCTCGACCACCGCTTCCTCCTCGACCGCCGCTTCCGCAGCGGGCTCCTCGGTGTCCGGTGGGTCGTCGAGCTCCGGCGAGTCGGGCCAGCGGTCGCGGTCGGTCACGCCTCTGCTCCGTCGTAGAGCTCGGGGTCGAAGCGCAGGTCCTGGTGATGGAGCGTGTGGCCGAGCTTCTCGCGCTTCGCCTCCAGATAGCGGCGGTTCTCGTCGTTCGGGACGACCTCGATCGGCTCCTGGGCGACTACCTCGAGCCCGAACCCGGCGATGCCGGAGATCTTCTTCGGGTTGTTCGTCAGGACGCGGATCGTGGAGAGGCCGAGGTCGGCGAGGATCTGCGAGCCGATCCCGTACTCGCGCTGATCGGCGGCGAAGCCGAGGCGCAGGTTTGCCTCGACGGTGTCGAGCCCTTGTTCCTGCAGCTCGTAGGCCTTCAGCTTGCTGAGCAGTCCGATCCCACGGCCCTCCTGCGAGAGATAGAGGACAACGCCTTTCCCCTCCAGCTCGATCCGGCGCAACGCAAGCTCGAGCTGCTCGCCGCAGTCGCAGCGGAGGGAGTGGAAGACATCGCCCGTCAGGCACTCGGAATGGACGCGCACGAGCACCTCTTGCTCCCCCGCGACGTCGCCCTTGACGAGCGCCACGTGGTGCTTGCCGGTGAGCGTCTCGCGGAAGGCGACCGCCGTGAACTTCCCGTACGCGGTCGGCAGGTTGACGGACGTGATTCGCTCGACGAGCTTCTCGTGCCGGCGCCGGTACTCGATCAGGTCGGCGACCGTGATCATCTTCAGCTCGTGGGTCGCGCAGTAGTCGATCAGGTCGGGCACGCGGGCCATCGTGCCGTCGTCCTTCATGATCTCGCAGACGACGCCGGCCGGGATCAGGCCCGCGAGCCGCGCGAGGTCGACGGCCGCTTCGGTCTGGCCCGAGCGCTGGAGCACCCCGCCGCGGCGAGCGCGGAGCGGGAAGACGTGCCCGGGCTGGACGAGGTCGCGCGGGCCGGACGAGGGGTCGACTGCGACCTGAATCGTCCTGGCGCGGTCCTGCGCTGAGATGCCCGTGGTGACGCCTTCGCGCGCTTCGACGGTCACGGTGAACGCAGTGCCGAACGGCGTCTCGTTCTGATCAGTCATCTGCCGCAGCCCGAGCTCGTCGCAGCGCTCCTCGGTCAGGCAGAGGCAAACGAGGCCGCGGGCGTGCGTGACCATGAAGTTGACCGCATCCGGCGTCGCGAACTGAGCCGCGATCGTGAGGTCGCCCTCGTTCTCGCGATCCTCGTCGTCGACGACCACGACGAAGCGGCCCTCGCGGATCTCCTCGATCGCCTCCTCGACGGTCGCGAAGGGGCTCTCGGTGCGGGGCTCGACTGCCATCGTCACGGCCGCATGCTACCGGGAGCTCGCTCCCGTTCCTGGGGCGTCGCTCGCGGTGCGCGGCCGGAGAGGACAGTACGGACGTACGGACTCGGAGAGCCGCGTGCCGCGCGCGGCGTCAGGCGTCGCCGGAGGCCGGCTCCGCCTGCCGGGAGGCGCCGCCGGCCAGGGGCGGGAGCAGCTTCTCCACATACTTGGCAAGGACGTCCGTCTCGAGGTTCACGTCGTCTCCAGCGGCGACGTCACCGAGCGTTGTGACCTCCAGCGTGTGCGGGATCAGTGCGACCTCGAAGCCGGTGTCGTCGACTGCGGCGACGGTGAGCGAGACGCCGTCCACGGTGATCGATCCCTTCTCCACGCAGTAGCGGAGCAACCCCGGCGCCGCCTCGACGCGGATGCGGACGCCGTCTTCCGTCGACTCGACCGAGGCGACCGTGCCGGTGCCGTCGACATGGCCCTGCACCTGGTGACCGCCGAGCGGGTCTCCGGCCCGGAGCGCAGGCTCGACGTTGACGCGATCGCCGAACAACTTCACTCGCGCCACCGTCTCCGGCACGACGTCGAAGGCGAGCGAGCCGGAGCCGGCCTCGACGACCGTCAAGCAGACACCGTCGATCGCGATCGAATCGCCGATCTCGGCAGCGGTCTGCGCCTCGACCACGAGCCTTCCGGCCTCGAAGGACGCGACCTTTCCCACCTCTCGTACGAGCCCGGTGAACATGACCAGAGGTTACGGCTCGCGGAGGTACGCCTCGAGGAGAACGTCCTCGCCGACCTGGCGGCTCGACAGTCGCCTGAGGTCCAGCGGCCGGCTCAGGCTCTCCACCAGGCCAGGCCCCGCACCCGACAGGGTCGGCGCGACGAACAGGAGCAGCTTGTCGACGAGTCCCGCCTCCAGGAACGCTCGGGCCAGCGTCGGGCCTCCCTCGAGCAGCAGCGACTGGACGCCGTCCGCGGCGATCGAGCGCAGTTCCTCCTCGAGCGGGCCGGAGCGCAGCTCGAGCACGGAGCCCTCCGGCAGCGGCCCACTCCCGAAGGCCAGCCGCCTGGGCTGCCGCTGCGCGTCGACGTCGCGCGCGTCGAGTCGCGGATTCTCCAGGCGCACGGTTCCCATTCCGACCGCCACAACGTCGGAGGACGCGCGCAGCTCGTGCACGAGTCGGCGCGATGCCTCGCCCGAGACCCAGCGCTCGCCCGGCACGGTGAGCCGCCCGTCGAGCGTCATCGCCGCCTTGTACGTGACGAACGGGCGGCCGAGTGCGACCCAGGTTCGCCAGGCTTCGTTTTGTCGCCGCGCGTCGAAGCTGTCGGCGTGCTCGACCTCCACCCCGCTCGCTCGCAGCCGCTCGAGCCCACCCTGCGCCTCCGGGTTCGGGTCGAGCGACCCGGCGACCACACGCGAGACCCCGGCCGCGAGCACCGCGTCGACGCAGGGCGGCGTCGTGCCGTGGTGGGTACACGGCTCCATCGTCACGAAGAGCGTCGCGCCACGGGCGAGCTCACCGGCGGCCTCGAGCGCCACGATCTCGCCGTGCCGGCCCGTCTCCTCGGTCGCACCCTCGCCCACGACCTGACCGTCCGCGACGATCACCGCGCCGACCGTCGGCTTCGGATAGGCCCTGCCGTTCGCCTCTGCTGCGAGCTCCAACGCCCGCTCCAAGCTCATGCGAGTGCTTGTACCAGCCGTCTGTAGGCCCGCGGCAGATCCTCGTGCGAGAAGATGCCGTTCCCGACGATCATCAGATCCGCTCCGGCCTCCTGCACCCTGCTGACGTTGTCCAGGTTGACACCGCCGTCCACCTGCACGAAGCAGTCGACGAGCCCTCGCAGCTCGCTCGATTCGCGGGTAGGACTCCTCGAGGAACTCCTGGCCCGAGTAGCCGGGCTCGATCGACATGCAGAGGCAGAGATCGGCGCCCAGGTTCGCGGCCTCGGCTCCCACCTCGACGGGCGTTCCCGGATTGAAGGCGACGCCGACGCCGAGCCCGTGCTCGCGAGCCTCCGCAAGGACGGCACCGACGTCGTCCACCACCTCGACGTGGAAGGTGACGCTGTCGCCACCGGACGCAGCGATCTCCTCGAAGTGATGCGGCGGATTGTCGACCATCAGGTGGCAGTCGATCCGGCCGTCCATTCGGTGGATCATCGGCGCGATCGAACGCAGGACGATCGGCCCGATCGTCACCGGCGGGATGAAGTGCCCGTCGCCGATGTCGAAATGGAAGATGCGGACGCCGGCGTTGAGCAAGGACTGAACCTGGTCGCCGAGGCGCGTGAAGTCCGCCGCGTAGATGGACGGCTCGATCTCGACCGTGCGAACCCACTCCCGCCACGCCACACGGCGATCTTAGTTAGGCGAGGCGTCAGCTAGACGCGCAGACGTGCGATGAAGAAGCCGCTCGTGCCGTGGACATGCGGCAGCGTCTGCAGGAACTCCGGTCTCGACCGATGGCGGAACTCCGGCCATTCCTCGATCGGATCGACCGTCAGGCCGGAGGCGTCGACCACCGCTTCGGACTCGTCGGCGTTGATCGGTGCAGACCGAGTAGACGATCGTGCCGCCGGCACGGGTGCGCTCGGCCGCTGCGCGCAGGAGGTCGAGCTGAAGCTCGGGGAGCGGCGCCGAGCGCCAGCGGAGGTCGGGCCGTGCAGCGAGGACTCCGAGGCCCGAGCAGGGGGCGTCGACGAGGGCCCGGTCGAAGGCGGTCAGCTCCGGCGGCAGCGCGAGCCCGTCAGCGTGGACGACGCGCACGTTCGTGGCGCCGAGCCGGGCGACGTTCTCCTCGAGCTCGCGCGCCCGCGCCTCGTTCACCTCGACGGCCGTCACGTCACCCGCGAGCATCGTCGCCTTCCCGCCGGGCGCAGCGCAGAGGTCCAGCATGCGCTCCCCCGCCTGCGAGCCGACGACCAGGCCGGCGAGCTGCGAGCCACGGCTCTGCGGCCAGATCCGGCCCTCGGCCAGAGCCTGCTCGTCGACGCGGTCGACGCCGCCAGGCGCCGGGAATGTCGGTGGGCCTCGCCCTCGATCTCGCCGCGGACGAGCCTGACAATCCTCTCCGGGGACTCGTTCTGGGCGCGCATCAGCGCCAGCGCTTCGTCCTCCCCGAGATCTCGGCGCCAGACGTCCCAGATCCAGTCGGGAAACGAGTGCTTGAGCGGTCCCTCCGGCAGCTCAAAGAGGAGCAGTGCGATTCCCTCGGAGACCCGCCGCAGGACCGCGTTCGTGAACGGAACCGCCCGCTCGAGGTTTGCGCGGCGCACGAGCTCCACCGATTCGTTCACCGCCGCGTAGCGCGGGACGCCGCCGAGGTAGCCGAGCTGGTACGCGCCCAGGCGCAGCGCGGCGAGGACCGGTGGATCAAGCTTCCGTACCGGCCGCTTCCCGAGCGTCTCGATCGCGTGATCGAGGGTCCGCTGGCGCTGCACCGAGCCGAACGCCAGCTGGCGTGCAAGCGCGCGGTCGCGGTCGTCGAGACCCTCCGAGGCGGACCGCAACGCACGGTCGGCGTAGGCGCCGTCCTCGGCGACGCGGCGGAGGACGTCGTAGGCCGCCTTGCGGGCCGGGGCGACCTCGGTCACCGCAGGCCGCGCACGAAGGCCTCGTAGGGCATGCGCTTGCCGCCTTCCGGCTGCACCTCTTCCGGGACGAGCTCGCCGTCCTCGAGCCGCGCCCGCCAGATCGTGACCGGCCGCCCGTGCAGCTCGCCGCGCGCGCCGATGTGCGGCGAGAGCGCGCGAATCCGGTTCAGGCTCTCGACCGGACGGGAGAGGTCGAGCAGGCGGTCGTCGGGCTCGATCTTCGCGGCGTAGGTCGCCTCGCCCTCCTGCGGCCGGAAGACCGGCTCGGGCAGCACCTCGTCGAGCAGCTCGACCGTGAGCTCTGCGGCACGGTCGTAGACGGTCCCCGCATCGTCCTCCGGCGTCACGAGGAACGCGCGCTGCGCGGCGATCGGGCCGGCGTCGAGCTCCTTGACCGTCTCGTGGATCGTGACGCCGGTCTCGGCGTCGCCCGCGAGCAGGGCGCGCTCGACCGGCGCCGCGCCGCGCCAACGCGGCAGCAGCGACGGATGCACGTTCAGCCACAGGCCGCGCTCGAGGAGATCGTCGGGGATCAGCAGCCCGTAAGCGACGACGACGATCGTCTCGGCCGGAAGCTCGAGCTCGGCCGTCGGCCGCTCGGGCTGCAGGACGGGAATCCCGAGCCGCTCGGCGGCGAGCTTCGCGGGCGGAGCAGCGAGCCTTCCGACCCCGGCCGGCGGGCCGGTCTGGGCGTGTCAGCAGCGCCGCGACGTCGTGGCGGGCGGCGAGCCGCTCGAGCACGTCCGCGCCGAACGGGGCCGTGGCGGCAACCGCAATCCTCACGCCTGGAGGCTACGCCAAGGGACGCTCTCAGAGCGTCTTGCGCAGCGTCGCGAGCGCCTCGCGGCGCGCCTCGTCGGTCGTGCGCTCGAGCATCAGCACGCCGTCGAGGTGGTCGATCTCGTGCTGGACGACGCGGGCGTCCATCTCGTCGAGCTCGAGTCGTAGCGGCGCGCCGGCGAGATCCTTTCCCTCAACCGTTACGTCCAGCGCGCGCTCGACGGGCACCAGCACTCCCTGGAGCGACAGGCAACCTTCGTCGGCGACCGCGACCCCTTCCGAGCGCTTGGTGATCTCCGGATTGACGATTGCCGTGACGTCCTCCGCGTCCCGCGCCTGGAAGACGAACAGCCGCTGGAGCACGCCCACCTGCGTCGCGGCCAGGCCGACGCCGTGGGCGTCGCGCATCAGGTGCGCCATCTTGTCCGCGAGACGCGCCAGGTCGTCGTCGAACCGCTCGACCTCGTTGGCACGCATCCGCAGCACGGCGTCCGGGTACTGGCGAATCTGCGCAAGGGCGACACGACGGCGCGCTTTCTCCTGCGCGTCGAGCTCGCGCTCGTCCCGCTCGTCGCCGCTGTCTACCTCTTCCGGGGGTCCGCTGCCCTCCTCGCCGCCATGACCCGAGTCTAGTGACGCTGCACAGGACATCCGTCACTCAACGGAGGGATCAGAGGGACTGCGGGTCGACGTCGACGACCGCGCTGACGCCCGGCCCGCCGCATCGCCGGGGCTGCTGCAGCGAGAAGCTGGCCGGCCCGCGAGGCCAGCGCGCGCGGCTGATCGGTCTTGGCGACGAGCTGCGCCCGGTGACGGCCGCGGAGACGGAGCAACGGCGCAGGCCCGAGCAGGTCGGCGCCTGCCAGCTCCGAGTTCAACTCCCGGAGCAGACGCGACGGCGCCTCGGCGTCGGCGCCGGAGGCGACGATCGAGATCAGATGGCGGAAGGGTGGGTAGCCGAGCTCACGCCGGCGCGAGAGCTCCTCGGCGAGGAAGCCCGCGACGTCGTGGCGGGCGGCGTACCGGAGCGGAGTGGCATCGGGCTGGAACGTCTGCACGATCACTTTCCCCGGTGCATCGCGGCCGCTGCGTCCGGCAAGCTGCGTGACGAGCTGGAAGGTGCGCTCGTCGGCGCGGAAGTCGGGAAGCGCGAGACCCGTGTCGGCGTCGACGACGGCTGCGAGCGAGACGCCTGGAAAGTGATGGCCCTTCGCGACCATCTGCGTGCCGACGAGGACGGCACGATCGGAAGCGACGAATCGGTCCAGCGCCTCGCGCAGTGCGCCGGGCTTCGAAGCTGTGTCCGCATCGAGCCTGATGCGCGCCAGTTCCGGCACACGCTTCTCGAGCTCGGCCTCGAGTCGTTGCGTGCCGGCGCCGATGCGCGCCAGCTCCGACGAGCCGCAGGCGGGACACGCCTCCGGCACGGCCTCCGAGTACCCACAGTGGTGGCAGTGGAGCCGCTGGTCACGGTGCAGCGTCAGTGAGACGTCGCAGAGCTCACAGCGGCGGGAGACGCCACAGGCGCGACAGTGGATCGCCGGCACGAGGCCACGTCGGTTCAGGAGCAGGATCGCCTTGCCTCCGTGCTCCGAGATCCGGCCGAGCTCGGCCAGGAGCGGCGCCGAGAGCGGGTAGCCCGCCTCGCGGCGCAGGTCGACGATCTTCACCGACGGCATCGGAGCACCGAGACGGGCGCCGAGCTGGAGGCGCTCAAGCCGCTCCCAGCTCTCCGGCCGCGGCGTCGCGCTCCCGTAGACCGCGACCGCACCCTCGAGCGCGGCCCGCTTCGCCGCGACCGTGCGCGCGTCGTAGCGCGGGTCGGACTCCTGCTTGTAGGAGGAGTCGTGCTCCTCGTCGATGCAGATCAGGCCGAGGCGCGGCACCGGCGCGAAGACGGCCGAGCGTGCTCCGACGACCACCGACGCCTCTCCCGAGACGATCCGCTCGCGCTCGTCGCGTCGCTCGGCCTCCGTCAGGCCCGAGTGGAGCACGGCGATCCGGTCGCCGAAGCGGGCCTGGAAGCGGCCCAGGGTCTGCGGGGTGAGTGCGATCTCGGGCACGAGCACGATCGCCCCCCGCTCGCGCTCGAGCGCCGCAGCGCACGCCTGGAGATAGACCTCGGTCTTGCCACTGCCGGTTTCCCCGGCCAGCAGGAGATGGGCGCCGCCGGCATCGAGCGCCTTGACGATCCGCGCGATCGCCTTCAGCTGAGGCTGCGTCAGCTCCGCCGGCTCCGCCTCGCCCGCGAGCCCGGCTCCGGTCACGCGCCGTTCGCCTCGCCGGGCGCGCAGTTTCGGTGCGACGAGCTCGAGCGCGCGTGCCGGGGTCGAGCCGTAGTAGTCGCCGACCCAGAGCGCGAGATCGACGAGCGCCGGCGGCAGCTCGTAGAGGACCGATTCGATCGGCGCCGTCTCGATCCCCGGCGGCGCGTCGACTCCGGTCTCGACGACGACACCACGCGCGGCACCGCGTCCGAAGCGGATCGCGACGACCGCGCCCTTTTCGACCCCGTCCGGCACCTCGTACGTGAACGGCCGCGCCACCGACCGCGACGAGACGAGCGGATAGACGGAGGCGAGCGGCACCCGCCGAGGCTAGCTGCGGCCCCGGCGCGACCCGCTCGACAGGACAGGCCGCCCGTCGCCTCCCGTCCGTCGTGGCCGTGTCGAACGCAACAATTCCGCAACGATTTCTCCCCAACCGTCCCCCGCAGACGTGTCCGGGGACAGTCCCCGGACGCGTCCCGCGCGGACGCGACTGGTTGGGACATTCCGCTCCGGGAGGAGTAAAGGCGCGCGGGCCGGAGCACGGCTAGAGTGGAGTGCGTGGCCGGCCATTCAGTCGACGAATACCTGGAGACGATCTACTTCCTCGCCTTCCCGATCGGCGAGTACCGGCCCGATCCGGACTCGTCTGCCGCGATCGCCTCGCGCGTGGCCGACATGCTCGGCGTCTCACGTGCGTCGGCCGGCGAGATGCTGAAGCGGCTCGAGGCGGACGGGCTCGTGGAGCGCGGCGAGCAGAAGGAGGCGATCCTGACCGAAACCGGGATCGAGCGTGCCGAGCGCGTTGTCCGGAAGCACCGGATCATCGAGCGCCTGCTAACCGACTTCATGGGCTATACCGCCGCGGAGGCACACGTCCACGCCGACGAGCTCGGCGACACGTTCTCCGAGGACATGGTCGAGCGGATCGAGAAGCGGCTCGGCAATCCCGAGCGGTGCCCGCACGGCTGGCCCGTCGATCCCGCGTTCGAACAGGCCGAGAACAAGGAACTGGCACCGCTCACCGACCTGAAAGTCGGCCAGCAGGCCGAGATCGTCCGGCTCGCCGAGCACGACGGCGAGCTACTGCACTGGTTCTACGACGAGGGCTTCACGCCGGGAACGCAGGTCGTGATTCGCGAGGCCCAGCCCGCCGCGGCCCAGTTCAAGGTGCTGCTGGGCGGCAAGGACGAGCGGGCGATCGGCGAGAAAGCCGCCGGCGGCCTGTACGTCCGCCCCGCGGCACCGGTCTAGACGAGCTTCGCCGCCAGGCGGCTCGCGTTCAGGTGCGCGATCGCCGCGATCGTGATCATCGGATTCACGCCGGAGGCGGTCGGAAACGCCGAGCCGTCGGCGACCACGAGATCCGGCACCTCCCAGGTCTCGCCGGCGGGGTTCGCCACCGATATCGCCGGTGAGCCGCCCATCCGGGCCGAGCCCATGATGTGGAACGAGTAGAGAGCGCCGCGGCCGGGCCCGAAGCGAAACGCGCCGGCGGGGAAGCCGTCCGTGAACCGTTGCAGGCGCGCGTTCGCAGTGAAGACGTCACGCGCACCCGCCGCAGCCATGATCCTTCCCGCCCCGTCGACTCCGGTCGCCAGCCGGCGTGCGTCGTCGGGCGAGAGACCGTAGGTCGCAATCGGCTCGCCGTCGCGACCGACCCGCACCCGCCCCGAGCCACGGTCGCGTGGGATCACGGCGATCCCCGACAGGTGTGGCAGGCTCGCCATCAACCGAGCGTGCTCTGCCGCCCCGTCCCACGGCAACGCCGTCGTCAGCAGGGCCGGGTGCGCCGGCACGGTCTCGTACTTGACCCCGTAGCCGTCGTCGAGGTGCCGGTGCTGGTCGGAGTAGAGCGCCTGCATCGTCCCTTCCCACGGGCGGATCTCCTCGTCGAAGATCCCGAAGACCGCGGTCGCGGGGTGGAGACGCAGGCCGCGCCCGACGTTCGGGTTGCGCAGGCCCGAGCGAAGCAACAGGGCCGGAGTCTCGATCGCCCCGGCGGCCACGACGACGGTGCATGTGCGCACATGCACCGCCCCGGCGTCGACGCCCACGATTCGGCCGTTCTCGACGAGCACGCGCCGAGCCTTCGTCCGGACGACGATCCGGGCACCGGCCGCCGCCGCATCTTCGAGCCAGGTCCGCAGGGTCGACTGCTTCGCGCCGAGCGGACAGCCGTACCCGCAGGAGCCGCACACGATGCCCTGCTCGCAGCCGAGGACGTCGCGCGGCATCGCGTCGACGTGCCAGCCGAGCGACTCGAGGCCGCGTCGCATCACCTCGTCGCGCCGCGAAGGCAGGTTGTGGTCGGTGTTGACGCCGAGCCGTTCGCAGACTGCGTCCAGACTCGGGCCGAGCTCCGCGGACGGGAAGCCCAGCCCTTCCCACTCCTCGAGCACCTCGGCCGGAGTGCGAAACGAAGTCGAGTAGTTGACCACCGTGCCGCCGCCGAGACAGGCACCCGCGATCAAGCCCACGCCCTGGTCGTCGGTCGCCGAGGCGCCCCCGCCGCGGTAGAGCCGTCGCAGGCCTGCCCGCTCGGCTCCGTCGAAATCGCGCTCCGACCAGTAGCCACCCGCCTCGAGCACGACCACATCCAGTCCGGCCGCGGCGAGAACTGCGGCTGCGACGCCGCCACCGGCGCCGGACCCGACGACACACACATCGCACTCGAGCTCGAGCGGGCCGCGCGGCTCGATCGGCTCGAGCCGCGGCCCTGGCGCATCGGGGTGCGGCCCGAGCGGCCCTGGATAGCCGATCGCGTCCCAGCGGCCGGGAAGCATGTACGCGAACGCGAGCGCAGCCTTCCGGAGCGCCTGAAAGCCGGTCCGCATCAGCGGCACGGGGCTGTCACGCCAACCGCGCAGGATTGCTTCCCGCCGCGCCTGCGGGAGCCGCGAGTACCCGGGCAGCCACGTCCTCAGAAGAAGGTGCAGCCGCCGGCGCTCGCGGCGTGAGAGGTCGTGCTCGATCGCGTCGAGCACCGCGTCAGGGACGCCCTGGTCGACAGCTCCGGGCGCGAACGTCTCGCAGATCGCGTCGAGCGAGCGCACGGCGACGACCCTACTTCGCAGAACTGTTCGGCGATCCTTCTATTTTTTGTAAGGTCTCCCTTACAATCAATGTAAGGCGAAAGGAGGATCGCATGGCAGCATCGACGACGAACGCCGACGAGCTCCTGCGCGAGGCGCACGAGCGGGGGTACCGCTTCCCCGCCGGATTCGACGGCTTCACCGCTCGCGTCGACTGGGAGACACCGGCGAGCTCGGGCGAGGGCACGGTCGAGGTCCGCCCCGGCGGCGAAACGCCGGTCGAGGCGAGCGAGCTCGACGAGTGGGCAAGTGGCCAGCTCCGCTCTATGGTCGCCCACCGCTCACCGCGACCGTACGAGGAGGGCGACGGCGCGATCGCAAAGCGGGTCACCGACGACGCCCATGCGCTCGGCAGCAAGATCGAGCTCGACGACGAGATGAGCTCCTCGTACCTCGTCGGCAACGGCCAGATCGCCGCCGTCACGCGAACGGCGCATGGCTCGCGGTTCACAATCGTCGTCCAGGGCCGCACGCCCGCGGGCGACGGCACGTCCGTTCCGACGACGTTCTGCGTCGCCTTCTGGGCCGCCGATGGGACGCTCTCCGCGAGCGAGGCCTACACCGACACGTACACGGAGTTCGACGGCGTGCTCGTGCCGGCGAGCCGGACGGTTGTCCGCGCCGACGGCGACGGCCTCAGCGTCCGCAGACTCGTTCTCTCGGAGCATGCTCCGGTCGCCGTCGGAGTGGAGTCGTGAAAGCCCGCCTGTCCCTCGTGGCCGCCTTCGTGCTCGCGCTCGCTCTCGCAGGCGAGGCCAGCGCCCGCATCGATGCCAAGCCGGCACCGGTCGAGTCGGCCCCCGTCCTCCCCACCCGCGTCCAGGACGTGAACGGCAAGACGGTCGTGATCCGGAACGTGAGCCGGATCGTGCCGCTGAACGGCGACATCGCCGAGACGATCTTCACGCTCGGTCTGACCAGTCGCGTGGTCGGCGTCGACACGAGCGCGCTCTATCCGAAGCAAACCGTCGACAAGCTTCCGAAGATCGGCTACCAGCGAACCCTCTCAGCGGAGGGGATCCTGTCGCTGCGGCCGACGGTGGTGATCGGCTCGACCGAAGCCGGTCCGCCGCAGGTGCTCGAGCAGCTCCGGGCAGCGGGCGTGACCGTGCTCGTGATCCCGGAGATCGTGACGCTCAACGCCGGCCCGCGGAAGCTCCGCCTGCTCGGCCGGGCGCTCGGCGTCCCCAAACGGGGCGAGAAGCTCGCGAAGCAGGTCGAAGGGCAGATCGCAACGGCCAAGCGCGAGGCGGCCGCGACGACGACGAAGCCGCGGGTCGCGTTCCTCTACGTGCGGGGAGCACCGGTGCAGATGATCGGCGGCAAGGGCACGCGCGCGGACACGATGATCGCGGCCGCGGGAGGACGAGACGCCGGCTCGGAGATCGGGATCGAGGGGTATCGGCCGATCACCGCGGAGTCGCTCGTCAGCGCTCAGCCGGACGTGATCCTCGTCCCCACCCTCGGACTCCAGTCCGTCGGCGGGATCGACGGCCTGCTGCGAATCCCGGGAGTCGCCCAGACGCCCGCCGGCAAGAACCGACGGGTGCTCGACTACGACGACGCGCTGCTGCTCGGGCTCGGGCCGCGGACAGGGTCGGCGTTGCGGCGACTCGTGCGCGGGCTGCACCCGGAGCTCCGCTAGCGGATGGCCGAGCTGGCTGTGCGAAGAGGGCAACGTGTTGCGGCGGGCCGGCTCGTCCGGCCCGCCGCCCTTCTCGCCAGCCTCATCGCACTGCTGGCTGCGGCCCTGCTGCTCGGCGTCGGCGTCGGTGCCGTCCGGATCTGGCCGGGCGACACACTCGCGATCGTGCTCAACCATCTCGGCCTCGGCACCGGTGCTCGCGTCGATCCGCAGGACGACGCGATTCTCTGGATCATCAGGTTGCCGAGGGTCATCCTCGGCGCACTCGTCGGCGGCGCGCTCGCCGTCGCCGGCGCGACCTTGCAAGGAGTGTTTCGCAACCCGCTCGCCGATCCCGGTCTGATCGGGGTCGCGAGCGGCGCGTCGCTCGGCGCCGTCGCGGCAATCGTGTTCGGGCTCACGGCTGTCGTGCCGGCCGGGCTGCAGCTGTCGGCCTTCGCCGGCGGCGTCGTCGCCTCGCTCGCCGTCTACGCGCTCGCGCGCTACGAGGGCAGGACGGAGACGGTCACCCTGATCCTGACCGGGGTCGCCGTCACGGCGATCGTCAGCGCGGCGATCGGGCTGCTGATCGCCCGGGCCGACGACGCCCAGTTGCGGGACATCGTCTTCTGGTCGATGGGCAGCCTCGGCGGCGCGACGTGGCCCGTAGTCGGCGCGACCGCACCTTGCGTGGCGATCGGCATCCTGGTCGCGTGCGCACGGGCGCGAGAGCTCGACCTGATGACACTCGGCGAGCGCGAGGCCGCGCACCTCGGCGTCGACACCGAGCGGGCCAGGCTGATCCTCGTGCTCGCGCTCGCGCTCGCGACAGGAGCGGCGGTCGCGGCGGCGGGCGTGATCGCCTTCGTCGGTCTCGTCGTCCCCCACCTCGTCCGGCTGGCCGCAGGACCGGCGCACGCGATCGTGCTTCCGGCCAGCGCGCTCGGCGGCGCCGCGCTCGTCGTTCTCGCCGATGTCGTGGCGAGAACGGCGGCGGCGCCGGTCGAGCTCCCGCTCGGGGTCATCACGTCACTCGCAGGCGGCCCGTTCTTCCTCTGGCTGCTCTGGCGGACGAGACGCGCGCAGGGAGGCTGGGGATGAGCGTCGTCCTCCGCGGCACCGACCTGACGTTCGAAGTCGGCGATAGGGCGCTGGTCGACGGCGTCCACGTCGAGCTCTCGTCGGGCGAGGTGCTCGCGCTCACCGGCCCGAACGGGGCCGGGAAGTCGACGCTCCTCCGCCTGTTCGCAGGCGAGCTCGAGCCGACGCGCGGTGTCGTCGAGCTCGAACGGCAGACCGCTAGGGCGGCTGCACCACGACGAGTGCGCACGGCTCCGAGCAGTGATGCCGCAGGAGACCGTGCTTCAGTTCGCGTTCACAGTCCGTGAGGTCGTGGCGATGGGTCGACATCCTCATCGCCGCAACGGCAGCGAGCGCGACGGCGAGGCGGTCGAGAGCGCGATGCGCTGGACGGAGACCCTCGACCTCCGTCGGCGCACGTACCCGACGCTCTCGGGTGGGGAGCGAGGACGGACGACACTTGCCCGCGTGCTGGCGCAGGAGTCGCCGATCCTGCTCCTCGACGAGCCCACGGCGGCGCTCGACATCCGCCACCAGGAGCGGGCGATGACGGTCGCCCGCTCCTACGCCGACTCGGGCGGCGCCGTGATCGCGGTGTTGCACGACCTCAACCTCGCAGCCGCCTACGCCGACCGGATCGCGCTCCTCGCCGAGGGGCGGCTGGCCGGGCTCGGCCCGCCGTGGGCGGTCCTGCGCGAGGACCTGCTCGGCAGCGTCTTCGACCACCCGGTCGTCGTCACGCGGAGCCCGTGCGGCGACTCACCGCTCGTGGTGCCGGCTCGAGCCTGAGGACTAGACGGTCGCGGCCGTGGCTAGCCCGGCGGCCTGGCGGAGCGCCTCGGCCTTGTCCGTTCGCTCCCACGTGAAGTCGCGGTCGTCACGGCCGAAGTGGCCGTACGCCGCCGTCTTCTCGTAGATCGGGCGACGCAGGTCGAGGTCGCGCAGGATCGCGGCCGGCCGCAGGTCGAAGTGCTCGCGGACGAGCTCCTCGATCCGTTCCTGCGTCATCCCCTCCGCCTCGGTGCCGAACGTGTCGACCAGCACGGAGAGCGGGTGCGCGACGCCGATCGCGTATGCCACCTGGATCTGACAGCGGTCGGCGATGCCCGCGGCGACGACGTTCTTCGCCGACGTAGCGGGCCGCATACGCCGCCGAGCGGTCGACCTTCGTCGGGTCCTTCCCGGAGAAAGCGCCGCCGCCGTGCGGGGCCGCGCCGCCGTACGTGTCGACGATGATCTTGCGTCCCGTCAGGCCCGTGTCGCCCATCGGGCCGCCGATCACGAACTTCCCGGTCGGGTTGACGAAGACGAAGTCCTTCTCCTCCAGCCGCTTCTCGTCGTAGAGCGAGTGCGGCAGGATCGGATGCAGAACATGCTCGATCAGGTCTGGCTTGATCAGCGTCTCCGAGTCGAGCCCGTCGCGGTGCTGCGTCGAGATCAGAATGCGCTCGATCTCCACCGGCCGTTGGCGGCCGTGCTCGTCGACCTCGTAGCGGATCGTGACCTGCGCCTTGCCGTCCGGCCGGAGGTACGGCAGCACGTCGGCCTTGCGCACCTCGGAGAGCCGCTTGCAGATCTTGTGCGCGAGCTGGATCGGCAGCGGCATCAGCTCGTCGGTCTCGCGCGACGCGTAGCCGAACATCATTCCCTGGTCGCCCGCGCCGACGCGGTCGAGCGGGTCGTCATCGCCGCGCTGGGCTTCGAAGGAATCGTCGACACCTTGCGCGATGTCCGAGGACTGCTCGTCGATCGCGACGATCACGCCACACGTCTCGGCGTCGAAGCCGTACTTCGCGCGGGTATAGCCGATCTCCGCGATCGTCTTGCGGACGAGCCGCGGGATGTCCACGTAGATCTCGGTCGTGATCTCGCCGGCGACGACGACAAGGCCGGTCGTGATCAGCGTCTCGCAGGCGACCCGACCTGCCGGATCACCCTTGAGGACGGCGTCCAGAACCGCGTCCGAGACCTGGTCGGCGATCTTGTCCGGGTGGCCTTCGGTGACCGACTCCGAGGTGAACGAGAACGAGCGGGCTGCCATCGGCCGGAAGCGTACCTACTCCGTTGTCGGCTCTCGCCGCATCAAAGTTCCCACCAACTCGTGCAGCGGCTCGCCGTCGAGCACGGCACAGACGCCTTCCGTGATCGGCAGCTCGATCCCCAGCCGGTGCGAGAGCTCACGCAGCACCGGGGCCGTCGTCAGGCCCTCGACGACCATTCCGATCTGGCGGACTGCCTCGTCGGGATCGGTCCCCTGCGCGATCAGCTCGCCCGCCCTCCGGTTGCGGCCGGACTTCGACCAGCAGGTGACGACGAGGTCGCCCATGCCCGCGAGTCCCGCGAACGTGCCCTGCTTGCCGCCGGCGGCCTCGGCAAGGCGGGCCATCTCGGCGAGACCGCGGGCGACCAGCGCCGCCTTGGCGTTGTCGCCGAGCTCGAGGCCGTCGGCACCCCCGGCTGCCAGCGCGATCACGTTCTTCGCAGCCGCGCAGAGCTCGACGCCGACGAGGTCGTCGCTGACATAGACGCGGAACGTGATCGAGCTGATCGCCGCCTGCAGCTCGAGCGCGAGCTGCTCGTCCTCGCTCGCGATCACTGCTGCGGCCGGGAGGTCGCGAGAGATCTCGTCCGCGATGTTGGGCCCCGTGAGCACCGCGACCGGCCGCCGCTGGACGAGCGTCGAGAGCCGGGCGCCCGTTGCCGGGTCGAGACCCTTGGTCAGCGACAGGACTGGTGCGTCGCCACCGAGCGACTCGAGCGACTGCGCCGTAGACGGCGCTCGGGACGGCGAGCACGATCACGTCTGCCTCCGACAGCGGGGCCGCCTCGATCGTCGTCGCCTTGACGCCGCGGAGGTTGCAGTGAGACAGATAGCGCGGGTTCCGGCCCGTCTCGGCGATCACGCGCGCCTGCTCCGCGTCGCGGCAGGCGAGCGTCACGTCGTGCTCGCGGTTCTGCAGGACCCGTGCGAACGCGGTCCCCCAAGACCCGCCTCCGACGATGACGAACCTCACGACCGCTTGACGAAGTCGATCGACACGGGCACGCCCGCGAGGTTAAAGCGTTTGCGCAGCTCGTTCTCGACCCAGTACGCATAGTCGCGCGTGACGAGGCACGGATCGTTCACGTGGATCCGGATCCGCGGCGGCCTGGTCGAGACCTGGGTGCCGTAGAGGAGGTTCAGCCGCTTCCCCTTCGATGACGGGGCCTGACGCGCCTGCCTCAACTCGGCGAGCGCGTTGTTGAGCGCCGGCGTCGGAATCCGGCCGGTGTGCTTCTCGAAGAGATCGGCGATGTACTCGAGCAGCCGGTCGAGCCCGCGTCCGGTCTTCGACGAGACGGCGATCAACGGCGGCCGCTGCCGCAGCTTGATCTCGATCCTCGGCCGAACGTCCTCGATCGTGACTTCGGTCTCGTCCCATTTGGCGAGAACGACGAGGGTCGAGTTGCCGGCCTTGCGCGCGACGTCGGCGACAGCGAGGTCCTGGTCGACGATCCCTTCGCTCGCGTCGATCAGGACGAGTGCGATGTCGGCCCGCTCGGCAGCTTCGAGCGCGCGGAGCTCCGAGTAGTAGTCGATCCCCTGCCGCTGCTTCCGCTTGCGTCGCAGGCCCGCGGTGTCGACGAGCTGGTAGGTGCGGCCGTCGCGCTCGAGGATCGTGTCGATCGTGTCGCGCGTCGTACCGGGCACGTCGGAGACGATCACGCGCTCGGCGCCGACCAGGGCGTTCAGGAGCGACGATTTGCCCACGTTCGGCCGCCCGAGGATGGCGACGCGGATCGCCTCCTCGCCGACCTGCGCCGGCCCGACTCCCGGCAGCTGCTCGACGATCTGGTCGAGCAGGTCTCCCGTGCCGTGCCCGTGCAGCGCCGAGAGCGGAAACGGATCGCCGAGCCCGAGCTTGTGGAACTCGATCGCGTCGAGATCGCGACGGGGATCGTCGATCTTGTTCGCCAGCACGATCACGGGCTTCTTCGAGGCGCGCAGGGTGACTGCGAGCTCCTCGTCGCCCGGCGTGATCCCGTGTCGCGCGTCGACGACGAAGAGAACGAGGTCGGCCTCCGCGATCGCAGCGCGCGCCTGCTTCGCGATCTTCGGACTGAAGGCGTCGGTGGCGAGGTCGTCGACGCCACCCGTGTCGATCAGCAGGAAGTGCTTCCCGTTCCAGTCGGCAAGCAGCTCTTTGCGGTCGCGCGTCACGCCGGGTGTCTCGTGCACCACGGCCTGTCGGGTCTCGGTCAGCCGGTTGATCAGCGTCGACTTGCCCACGTTCGGGAAGCCGACGATCGCGACGGTGCCGATGATCTCGGGCGTCTCGGGGCTCTGGGGAGGGTTCTCGGTCTCGCTCATCGCGGCGGCACCGCCTGCTTCGGCCGGCCGGCTGCGTGCATCTCGGCCAGCCAGTCGTGGAGCATGTGGAGGCGCCGCTCGATCTCGGCGGATGCCTCGCGATAGCCCTTCGCTCCCTTCGGCAGCCCGTCGAAGCGGACCGGCTCGCCCCAGGCGACCGAGATCGGGTGGAAGTTGCCGGGCTTCCATTCGTGCGAGCCGTAGATCGCGGCAGGGACGACGGGCACCTGCTCCTGCACCGCGACCATCGCGGCGCCGGGCTGAACGGCCCCGGGCGGCCTGAGCGCTGGCGCGTTCCCTCGACGAACAGACCGAGCGCGTGGCCGTCGCGGACGACCTCGCGCATTCGCCGCACGGCCTCGCGGTCGGACTCCCCACGCCGGACGGAGATCGTCCCGAAGCTCCTGATCAGCTGCCCGAGCCCCGGCACGCGATGGGCCTCGACCTTGGCGAGGAAGTACATCGTGCGCGGCGAGCTGTAGCCGAAGACGGGCGGATCGATCCAGTGGAAATGGTTGAACGCGAGCACGACGCCGCCGGTGCGCGGCACTCGGTCCACGCCGTAGTTCCGCAGCGGCGTCAAGAGCCGCACGACGGAGCCGATCGTCAGGCGGCCGACGGCCCAGACTGCGTCGACTCCATTCACTGCGTCTGCCGAGAATGGACGAGCGCTTCGATCCGATCGACGACCTCGTCCACGTCGAGGGCAGTCGTGTCGATCTGGATCGCGTCCTCGGCCGGTCGCATGTTGATCGCGTCCTTCTCGTCGCGGAGACGGAGGTCGGTCGCGAGCGCGTCGGCGCCGATGCCGGGACGCTCCGAGCTGCGGCGCGCGGCCCGCACCGATTCGGTCGGCGATGAGGTAAACCTTTACCTGAGCTTTAGGTGCGACGACGGTGCCGATGTCTCGCCCCTCGATCACGACGTCCCCCTCCTCGGCGAGCGCCCGCTGGCGCTCGCGCATCACCTCGCGCACCTGCGGATGGCGCGCCACGACCGGGACGAGCTTGTCGATGTCGGGCTTGCGGATCGAGGAGGTCACGTCGCTGCCGTCGATGAAGACGCGCCCCGCCTCGTCGAAGCCGACCGGGTTCTCGGCCGCGAGCTCGGCGAGCTCGGCGGCGAGGTCGAGTGCCAGCCCGCGACGCCGCGCGAGCCAGGTGAGCGCGCGGTACATCGCTCCGGTGTCGAGGTAGCGGAAGCCGAGCCGCTCGGCGAGATGCCGTGCGACCGTGCTCTTGCCGGCCCCTGCGGGCCCGTCGATGGCGACGATCATCAGGTCTGGGTCTGGGTCGCTCGGAGCGAATCGAGAAGGTCGAAGAAGCCGGGGAAGCTTACCGCCGCCACCTCCGCGCCCTCGACCTCCACGCCCTCGCGCGAGACGAGGCCGGCGACGGCGCCGAGCATCGCGATCCTGTGGTCGCCGCGAGCGTCGATCGAGCCGCCTCGCAATCGCGACGGCACGCCGCGGACGGTGAAGCCGTCCGGCGTGGCGCGGATGTGGGCGCCGAGCCTTCGCAGGCCGTCGACGACGGCCTCGATCCGGTCGGTCTCCTTCGCGCGCAGCTCCGCGGCGCCCCGCAGGACGCTGTCGCCGTGCGCGTGCACCGCGAGCAGCGCGAAGAGCGGCAGCTCGTCGACGAGCAGCGGCACCTCCCCCGCTCCGATCGTCGTCGCGACGAGCTCCGCCGAGCGCACGTCGAGATCGCCTCCCGCCTCGCCGCCGATCCGCCGCCGGTTGAAGACGGTGACGTTGGCGCCCATGCGCTCGAGCACGTCGAGCAGGCCGGTGCGCCGCGGGTTCAGATTGACGCCGTGGACGGTCAGGTCCGAGCCGGCGAGCAGCGTTGCGGCGACGAGGAACGGTGCCGCCGAGGAGAAGTCGCCGGGGATCTCGACGTCCCCGAGCTCGAACCGCTCGACCGGCTGAACGCTGACGCTCTTCGGCTTGCGACGGATCGGCACGCCCGCCTGCGCCAGCATGTTCTCCGTGTGGTCGCGCGTCGGCAGCGGCTCCTCGACGGTCGTCTCGCCGCCCTCCGCATAGAGCCCTGCGAGCAGCACAGCCGACTTGACCTGCGCGCTCGCGACCGGCAGCTCGTACGAGATCGGCGTCAGCGCCGTCCCTTCGATCACGATCGGGGCGTGGCCGTCTTCCGTCTCGATCGAGGCGCCCATCCGGCGGAGAGGCTCCGCGACGCGCTCCATCGGACGCGAGCGCAGCGACTCGTCGCCGGTCAGCTCGAAGCGGCCCTGCTGGCCGGCGAGGATCCCCGGGAGGAGTCGCATCAGCGTGCCGGCGTTGCCGCAGTCGATCGCCTCCTTCGGGGCGACCAGGCCGCGGAGTCCGCCGCCGAAGACGCGCAGCGTGTCCGTGTCGGCCTCGTAGACCCGGATCCCCAGCGCGCGGACTGCAGCGAGCGTCGCCTCCGTGTCGTTCGAGCGACCGAAGCCGGCGATGCGAGTCTCGCCGTCGGAGATCGCGCCGAGCAGCAGCGCGCGGTGCGAGAGGGACTTGTCTCCGGGGACGCCGATGTGCCCGTGGACGGCCGCCGTCGGCTCGATCTTCACAGCTCGTCCTCGAGCACGGGCGCGACGACGACGCCGTAGCCCTGCTGCTCGAGGAGCGCCGCCGCGCGGGCTGCCTCCTCCTCGCCGGCGACGAGGATCGCGACCGTGCCGCCGCGCTCGCTGGAGAGGTGCTGGAGGTCGAAGTCGGCGATGTTGATCCGCTCGGCGCCGAGCGCCTGCGCGATCCCGGCGATCACGCCGGGCCGGTCGGGTATGTGAACGCGCAGCCGCTGGAGCTCGCCGGCATCCTCGTACGCGGTTTCCAGGAGTCGCCGCCGGTTCGACGGAGGCTTCGCCGATCCAGCGCGCGAGGAAGCCGGCGTCTCCGGCCGCGAGCGCCGCTTCGACCTGCTCGATGCGGCGCCGGTGCTCGGCGAGCGAGGCGGCGAGCGCTTCACGGTTCTCGAGGAAGATGTCGACCCAGATGCGCGGGTTCGCGCCGGCGACCCTGGTCATGTCCCGAAGCGAACCGCCGGCCGCCGCAAGCGGCTCGTGCCCGTCGATGCGGGAGCCGCCGGCCTGGTTCAGGAGCACGTTCGCCAGCGCGTGCGGCAGATGGCTCGTGACCGCGACGAGCCGATCGTGCGCCTCGGGATCGATCGCGACGGGCACCGCGCCGAGCGCCGAGACGAAGCCGTGCAGCACCTTGAAGCTGTCCGGGTCGGTCGAGGCGACCGGAGTCAGGAACCAGGTCGCGCCCGTCGAACAGCTCGGCCGTCGCCCACTCCGGCCCGCGCGCCTCCGAGCCGCAGATCGGGTGTCCGCCCACGAACCTGCCGACGCCCGTCACCGCGTCGCAGACGCCGCCCTTCGTCGAGCCGACATCGGTGACCGTGCAGTCGGGCCCGCTCGCAGCGAGCACCGCGCGCACCTGGGCCGGCAGCGCGGTGACGGGTGCGGCGACGACTGCGAGCTCCGCGCCGGCGAGGGCTGCCTCGAGATCGGGAGAGGCCTCGACCGCGCCGCGCTCGGCCGCGGTGGCGAGGTGCGCCGGGTCGAGATCCCAGCCGACGACGCGCTCGACACCCGCGCGGCGCGCAGCGAGCCCAACCGACGCGCCGATCAGGCCCGTGCCGACAACGGCGAGAGAGCGGACGACGGCCATGGACTCCTACCTTCGCATCAGCTCGGCCACGCGAAATGCGAGGTCGAGCGACTGCCGTGCGTTGAGGCGCGGGTCGCAGAGGCTCTCGTAGCGGGTCGTCAGCTCTTCCTCGAGCACGGCCGCCGAGCCGCCCAGGCACTCGGTCACGTCCTCGCCGGTGAACTCGAGATGGACGCCGCCGGGCCAGACGTCCTCTTCACGACAGACGGCGAAGAACGCGACGACCTCGTCCATGATCGCGTCGAAGCTCGCGCGTCTTGATCCCGGACGCCGTGCGGAAGATGTTCGCGTGCATCGGGTCGCACGCCCAGACGACCGGCTGCTCGGCGTCGCGCACGGCCCGCAGGAGCGGCGGCAAGCGCCTCGGGGAGCGACTCGGCGCCCATCCGGACGATGAGTGTCAGCCGGCCGGGGATGCGGAGCGGATTCAGCTTCTCGGTGAGCTCGAGGATGTCCTCGGGGGTCGCGGTCGGGCCCGACCTTGACCCCGAGCGGGTTGTGCACGCCCGCGAAGAACTCGGCGTGGGCGCCGTCCGGCTGCCGCGTGCGCTCGCCGATCCAGAGCATGTGCGCCGAGCAGTCGTACCAGTCGCCGGTGAGCGAATCGCGCCGCGTCAGGCCTTCCTCGTAGTCGAGGACGAGTCCCTCGTGGCTCGTCCAGACATCGACCTGGTGGAGCTGAGGCGCGTGCGCGAGATCGATGCCGCAGGCCCGCATGAAGCTGATCGCCCGCTCGATCTCGGCGGCGACGACCTCGTAGCGCTGTCCTTCCGGTGCGCTCGCCACGAACTCCTGGTTCCACATCTGCACCTGCGTCAGGTCGGCGAAGCCGCCCTTCGTGAAGGCGCGAAGCAGATTGAGCGTGGCCGCGGACTGGTGGTAGGCCTGGACCATCCGCGCCGGGTCGGAGGTTCGCGCCTCCGGCGACGGCTGCGTCGTCGTTGACCATGTGCCCGAAGAAGGACGGCAACTCGTCGTCCCCGACGCGCTCGACCGGCTCGGATCGCGGCTTTGCGAACTGCCCGGCGATCCGGCCGACCTTCACGAGCGGCAGCGCCGACCCGTAGATCATCACGACCGACATCTGCAGCAGGATCTTCAGCTTCTCGCGAATCGAGACCGCCGTGAAGTCTCGGAACGACTCGGCACAGTCGCCCGCCTGGAGGAGGAAGGCCCGGCCGGCGGCGACCTCGCCGAGCGCGGCCTGAAGGTCGCGCGCCTCGCCCGCGAAGACGAGCGGCGGCAGAGCACGAAGCCGCTCGAGCGCGGACTCGGCGTCGGCAGCATCGGGCCACTCGGGCTGGTGCAACGCGGGGTGTCCACGCCAGCTCGACGGCGTCCAGGTGGCGGGCGTCACGGCCATCGCGCCAGTGTAGTTGCGGGTATCCAGGCCGGTCCCTATCGTTCCGCCACCCATGCGCATCTTCTCCGGCATCCAGCCCACGGGCGACAAGACGCTCGGCAACCTGATCGGCGGCTTCCGCCAGTACGCCGCCACGCAGGAGCGCGGCGAAGGCTTCTTCTGCATCGTCGACCTGCACTCGATCAGCGTCGACTACGACCCCCAGGACTTCCATGAGCAGACGCTCGACCTGGCGGCGATCCTGTTCGCGACCGGCCTCGATCCCGACCGCGCGACGCGTGTTCGTGCAGAGCCACGTGGTCGCGCACGCCGAGGCGGCGTGGCTGCTCGGCTCGGTCACGAGCTACGGCCAGCTCGGCCGGATGACGCAGTTCAAGGACAAGTCCGATGCGCACGAGTTCGTCTCCGCCGCGCTCTTCACGTACCCGGTGCTGATGGCCGGCGACATCCTGCTGTACCAGACCGACATCGTCCCGATCGGCGACGACCAGCGCCAGCATCTCGAGCTCGCCCGCGACGTCGCCGCGCGCTTCAACTCGCGGTTCGGCGAGACCTTCAAGGTCCCGGAGGGTGTCTACCCCGAGGTCGGCGCGCGGATCATGGACCTGCAGGAGCCGACGAAGAAGATGTCCACGACCTCGGGCACGCCGCAGGGAACGGTCCGGATCCTCGACGACCTCGACGTGATCCGGAAGAAGTTCAAGTCTGCGGTGACGGACTCGGGTTCCGAGGTCCGCCGCGCGCCAAGACAAGCCCGGCGTCACGAACCTGATCGACATCCTCTCCTCGCTCACGGGCGAGAACGCCGGAGGCGATCGAATCGCGCTACGAGGGCGCCGGCTACGGCCAGTTCAAGACCGACGTCGCCGAGGCGGTCGTCGAGGCCGTGACCCCGGTCCAGGAGCGCTATCGCGAGCTGCGCGCCGACCCGGGCGAGCTCCAGCGGCTGCTGGCGCGCGGAGCCGAGAAGGCGCGGGAAGTGTCGGCGCCGACACTCGAGCAGATGTACGAGCGGATGGGCTTCGTCAGGGGCGAGACGGGCCGCTGACTCGGAGCGCCTCGACCTCGTCGGCCGAGAGCTCCCGCCACTCACCCGGCGCGAGCCCGTGAACGCCTAGACCCGCGTAGATGCTCCGGTGCAGCCGCCGGACGCGGTAGCCGACCGCGTCGCACATCCGCCGCACCTGGCGGTTCCGGCCCTCATGGAGAACGAGCTCGAAGCGGGCGGCGCCGAGCCGACGGACGCGCGCGGGTGACGTCGGCCCGTCCTCGAGCTCGACGCCCTCGGCGAGCCGCCGCAGCGCTTCGTCGGTCGGCTCCTTCCAGGTCTCGACCTCGTAGACCTTCTCCACGCCGTAGCGGGGATGTGCGAGCCGGTGCGCGAGCGGACCGTCGTTCGTCAGCAGCAGGGCGCCGGTGGTGTCGACATCGAGCCTCCCGACGGGGACGACGCGCGACTCGTGCCCGACGAGAGAGACGACGGTCGGCCGGCCCTGCGGGTCGCTCGCCGTCGTGACCACGCCGGCCGGCTTGTGCAGGAGCACGTAGCCCAGCTCCTGCTTCGCGACCTGCTCCCCGTCCACCTCGACGACGTCGCGTGACTCCACGAACGTGTTCAGCTCGCCCGGCTCGCCGTTCACACGCACGCGCCCGGCCTTGATCAGCTCGTCCGCCTTGCGGCGCGAGGCGACACCGGCGCGAGCGAGGAATGCGTTCAGCCGCATGGCGTGTGTAGTGTGCCCGCGCTGTGCGCGACCACTCCGCCGATGTCGACCGCCTCGCCGACCTCCTCGTCGGCTTCGGCGCGAATCTGCAGCCCGGTCAGATCCTCGGAGTCACCGCCTATTTCGGGATGGAGGACGCGGCACGCGCCGTCGCGCGCGCGGGCTACAAGCACGGCGCGAAGTACGTCGACGTCTTCTGGTGGGACCAGCTCGTCAAGCGGGCTCGGCTGGAGCTCGCGGCCGACGAGACGCTCGACTACATCCCGCCGTGGATCGACCAGCGCATGCAATGGCTCTCGGACGAACGAGCCGCGCGGGTGACCCTGACCGGGACGAGCGCAAGCGTCTTCGAAGGCATCGACCCGGCGCGAACGGGCCGCGACTCGCTCCCGTACGTCTCCGCCGTCCCGCGGATCGTGAACGACCGAACGACGAACTGGACCGCGGGCCCGTGCCCGAATCCCGGCTGGGCCGAGCGCGTGCACCCGGAGCTCGAGCCCGAGGCGGCGCTGGACAAGCTCTGGGAGGAAGTGCACGTACGTGCTTCGGCTGGACGCGGAGGATCCGGTCGCGGCCTGGCGCGAGCGGATGAAAGTCATCGTCGCGAGCGCGGACCGAATGACGGAGCGCCGCTTCGATTCGCTGCACCTGAAGGGCGACGGCACGGACCTCACGATCGGCCTGATGCCGAGCTCGAAGTGGCTCGGAGCCGACTTCTCGACCGCGGCTGGGATCACGCACTACCCGAACCTTCCGACCGAAGAGGTCTTCACGACCCCCGATCCGGAGCGGGTCGACGGCCACGTCTCGGCGACGAGGCCGCTCGAGCTCTACGGCTCCTACATGAACGGAATCCGGATCGAGTTCGAGGGCGGACGCGCCGTCAAGGTCGACGCCGACGAGGGCGCGGACGCGCTCCGGGCCACAGTCGCGAAGGACGACGGTGCCTCACGGCTCGGCGAGATCGCCCTCGTCGACAAGGAAGGCCGGATCGGGCCGCTTCGCACGGTGTTCTACGAGACGCTGCTGGACGAGAACGCCGCGAGCCACATCGCGCTCGGGAACGCCTACACGTTCCCGGTCGAGGACGAGGCCGACCGCGAGCGCGTCAACAAGAGCGGCATCCATGTCGACTTCATGATCGGCTCGAACGAGCTCGACGTGGACGGGATCACGCGCGACGGCGACCGGGTGCCGGTGCTGCGCGGCGGGGCGTGGCAGATCTAGATCTGTCGAGTCGTTCCGTACGACCCTGGCTGGCCGGAGGAGTTCGAGGCAGAGAAGGCGCGGCTGGAGCCGATCCTCGCGCCCTGGCTCGCGGGCGGCATCCATCACGTCGGCAGCACAAGCGTTCCCGGGCTCGCTGCGAAGCCGGTGATCGACATCCTGGCCGAGGTGCACAGCCTCGAAGAGAGCAAGGCCGCGATCGACCCGCTCCACGAGCAGCTCTCGTACTGGTGGGCGCCGTACCAGGAGGAGCGCATGAACTGGTTCTGCAAGCCATCGCCGGAGCGGCGGACACACCACTTGCACATGGTCGTCCCGGGCTCGCAGGCCTGGCGCGAGGAGCTCGCGTTCCGTGACGCGCTTCGCGCCGAGCCGGAGACGGCGCGCGCCTACGAGGAGCTGAAACAGCGGCTCGCCGACGAGCACCAGCACGACCGCGAGGCGTACACGGTCGCGAAGACCGAGTTCGTGCTGGGAGCGTTCTCGCTCGGGTGCTCAACGACCGGTCGTGACCGTTGCTTAGTAACAGTCTGTTACTAAGCCAGCTCGGGGCGCGTGCCGGAGCGCGTTCAATCAAGTAACAGACTGTTACTTGGCTTTGGTCAGGCGGTTTGGCCCACGGCGACCGAGTGCAGTCGCTCGCGGATCTCCGCCGCCGATTCGCCGAGGTCGTCGAGGCGCGGCAGCTCGGCGACGCTCTCGAGCCCGAAGACGCGCTCGAAGAGCGGAGTCGTCCGGTAGCGCACGGCCCCGCCGGGACCGTCGTCACGGCCGGCCTCCGCGATCAGCCCTCGCTCGAGCAGGCCGGCGACGGCCGAATCGGCGGCGACGCCGCGAATTCGGGCGATCTCCGGCCGGCTGCACGGGCCGAGATAGGCGACGATCGAAAGCGTCTCGAGCGCGGCCTGCGAGAGCCCTCGCTCCACCGGCCGCTCGAACAGGCGCGCGCACGCGGCCGCAGCCTCGCGCGACGCACGGAACGCATAGCCGCCCGCGACGCGCTCGAGCACGATCCCACTCCGTCCTTCACGGAAACGATCCGAGAGGAGGCCGAGCGCGAGCTCGACCCGCTCCGAGTCGTCGTCCGCGGCCTGCGCCAGCTCCTCGGCCGACAGCGGCGCGGAGGCGACGACGAGCAGCGCCTCGACCGTCCGGGCGAGCTGGTCGAGCGGATTCGCGGTGATCAGGCGGAGCGGGCGATCCATTCGCTATTCCTTTCGCTTGGACTCTCAGTTTCCTGTCCCGGCTCATCCGCACGTTCCTGGGGCGTCGCTGGCGGTGCGTAAGCCGACGGGACAGTATTTTGATACGGCCCGTCGGCTGGAGCGCCGCCAGCGGCGTCAGGCGTCGGCGGAGCCGGGCTCTGCCCGGCGGGAGCCGTCGCCGACCAGGGACGTGCGGCGGGACGCGAAACCCTTATCGGGCTGAAAGGTGCTGCTTGCTCCAGGGCGATCTCCCCTGTCTTGCGCAGCTCGAGCAGCGCGAGGAAGGCGACGGCCTGGTCGACGCGCGACAGCGAGCCGACCTCGGCGTCGAAGTCGAAGCGACTCCGCCGCCGCAGCACGGCGCGGAATCGCTCGAGGAACTGCGCGACCGGCGGGAACCGAAGAGCCATGTGGGCGAGGGAGACCTGCGCAGGCGGCTCGGCGAGCAGCCGGAGGGTGGCCGCCAGCTGCTGCGGATCCTGTGCGGCGAGCTTCCGCTCCGGCTGCGGTGCGAGCGGCGCGGGGCCGACGCGGAAGAAGCGGTCGCGCTCGCCTGCCAGCCGTTCTGCCAGCCAGGTTGCCGCCTCTTTCATCCGGCGGTACTCGGCGAGCCGGCGCGCGAGCTCCTCCGCAGCCTCCTCCGGCTCGAGCTCGGCGAGCTCGGCGTCCTCGTCCGGGAAGAGCGCCCGTGCCTTGAGCTCGAGCAGCGCAGAGATCAGGACGAGGAATTCGCCGCAGGCCTCGAGGTCGAGCTCCTCCCGCTCGGCGAGGCGCTCGACGAAGGCGATGACGATCGCCGCCATGTCGACGTCGGCGGGCTCCAGCTCCTCCTTCAGGAGCAGCGTGAGCAGCAGATCGAAGGGACCCTCGAACGCGTCGAGGTCCAGCTCGAGTTCGCGGACGACAACCATGGCCTCGCGCGAGGCTAGCGGCGTGGTCGGACGCGGCCGCGCGGGACAGCCATCGTCGGCCGCGGCTCGGCCTTGGTCTCGCGGCGGCGACGACGCCGGCGGCCGCTGCTGTCGTTGAGCAGCTGCCACCAGATGAAGAACGCGAGGGAGAGCACGAAGAGAACCGCAGACACCCAGGCGTTCACCCGCAGGCCGGCGAGCTCCTCCGAGGGATCGATCCGAAGCGTCTCGAGATAGAACCGGAAGCCGGTGTAGAGCACGATGTAGAGAGCGAAGAGCGCCGGCGGGCGGAAGCGGAAGCGGCGGTCGAGGATCAGCAGCAGACCTGCCGCGCCGAGGTTCCACAGCGCCTCGTAGAGGAACGTGGGGTGGAAGGTCTCGTTGAAGAGGTACTCGTCGGGCCGGCGCGCGGAGTCGATCTCGAGCCCCCACGGCCGGCTGGTCGGCTCGCCGAAGAGCTCCTGGTTCCACCAGTTGCCGACGCGGCCGATCGCCTGGGCGACGAGGAGCCCCGGGGCTGCCGCGTCCAGCAGCGCGGGAACGCTCGCCCCGGCCCGGTGGGCGATGAACCCGCCGACGAGAACGCCGCCGGCGATGCCGCCCCAGATCCCAAGACCGCCCTCCCAGACCGCGAAGGGACCCCACCACTCGTCCGGCACTTCGCTCCAGCTCGTGGCCAGGTGGTAGAGGCGCGCGCCGACGATGCCGGCGCCGACGCCCCAGACGGCGACGCGGAAGATGAGATCCCAGTCACCACCGCGCGCAACCCAGCGGTGCCCGGTGATCCAGATGCACGCGGCGATGCCGGCCAGCAGCATCAGGCCGTACATGTGGATCGTCAGCGGCCCGAGGTCGATCGTGCCGGACGAAGGCGAAGGGATAGAGGCAAGGAACGTCAAGGCAGACCGCATTCTGCCGAGACTCGCAGACGGAGCGCGCTAGAGCGCGAAGGCTCTAGTGCTCCGACGTGTCGCTGAGGGTGCGCGGCCGGAGGGGATAGTGCGATAGCACAGACCCGGAGAGCCGCGTGCACTCAGCGGCGCGAGCCGGGCGGAGCCGGGCTTCGCCCGGCGGGAGCCCTGCGGTCGGTGCGCTAGAGCAGGATCTGGAGCGCGAGCTCCGGGGAACAGCCGTTCCGCAATAGGTCGATCGCGTAGTGCAGGTCCACGTCTGCCCGAGCCGCCAGCAGCGAGGCGGCCGTCGCCTCGTACCCTGCCCGCTCGAGCTCCTCGGAGCGCCAGCGAGCGATCCGCTCCTGCTCCGTCTCCGCTCTGGTGAGTTCAGCCGCAGCCATCGTGCCCTCCGGTCGTGTTACCCCTACTTCGTCCACTAGAGCCAAGAGGTTGTCCCCCTGAAAGGGGATTGGGATGAAGCTTCAGTAAGGCTTTTGAAAAGCCGTATCGGGTCTTAAGTTTTTCTCACGTTTCTCTCAGGACGCTCTTAGGCCGAGCCGCAACCCTGGTCAGCAGTTGCCTCTACCAGACCAAGGAGTTGCAAGAGTGGCCGATTCAAGCCGTTTGAAAGCCGTCGAAGCCGGCACCGACCGTGATGCGGTCGAGAGCGCGGTCTTCGAGATCAAGCGCGTCATCGCAGGGCAGGACGAGATGCTGGAGCGGGTCTTCGTCTGCCTCCTCGCGGGTGGACACCTCCTGATCGAGGGAGTCCCCGGCCTCGCGAAGACGCTGACCATCAAGACCGTCGCGGAGGTGATCGGTGGCACCTTCCAGCGGGTCCAGTTCACGCCGGATCTCGTGCCCTCGGACCTCGTCGGCACGCGGATGTACCGCTCGGGCAAGGACGAGTTCGATACCGAGCTGGGGCCGGTGTTCTGCAACTTCCTGCTCGCGGACGAGATCAATCGTGCCCCGGCCAAGGTGCAGTCGGCCCTCCTGGAGGTGATGCAGGAGCGGCAGGTGACGATCGGCAAGGAGACGCACACCGTGCCCGTCGCCGTTCCTCGTCATGGCGACGCAGAACCCGATCGAGTCCGAGGGCACGTATCCACTGCCCGAGGCCCAGGTCGACCGCTTCATGCTCAAGGTGCTGGTCGACTATCCGGAGCCGGCTGACGAGCTGACGGTGATCGAGCGCGCACTCGCCGATCCGGTCACGGTCGAGCAACTGCTCGTCGGTCGAGCAGCTCGCGGAGCTGCAGGCTGCCGCCCGGCGGTCTACGTCGATCCGGCGTGCTCGCGGTACGCGCTCTCGATCGCCCTGGCCACGCGGCGGCTGGCCGACGCCGGCCTGGAGGATCTCGCCTCCTACGTCGACTACGGCGCCAGCCCGCGCGGTCCGATCAACCTCGTCGTCGGCGCACGCGCGCTCGCGCTTCTGCGCGGCCGCCGCTACGTGCTGCCGCAGGACGTCCGCGAGCTCGCCAAGGACGTGCTCCGGCACCGGATGGTGCTGAGCTACGAGGCGCTCGCCGAAGGCGTCGACGCGGATCGGATCCTCGACCGCGTGCTCGAGACGATCGCGAGTGCCGCAACCTCGACCTGGCGCGACAGGAGGTCGCATGAGCACCGCACACACTCTCGGCCCGGCCCGCACGCCGGGCCGTCCAGGCCCCGGGCCGCTTCCCGGTGCGCTGTTGCGGAAGGTGAACCTCGTCGTTCGGCGGCGGATCGACGGCCTGCTGGCGGGCGACCACCGCTCGTGGGCGCTCGGCGACGGTGCCGAGCTCGCCCAGGTGAGGCCGTACGTGTCCGGCGACGACGTGCGGCTCATCGACTGGAACGTGACGGCTCGGACCGGCGAGCCGCACGTTCGCGTCAACGTGGCCGAGCGGGCAGTCGAGACCTGGCTGCTGCTCGACACCTCCGCGTCGATGACCTTCGGGACGGCCGACCGGCGGAAGTGGGACGTCGCGGAAGGCGTCTCGCTCGCAGTCGGCAACTTCGCCGTCCGCCGAGGCAACCGTCTCGCAGTCACCACGTTCGGCGACCGAAATCCCTTCGCCTCGCCGGCCCGGCAGGGCAACCGCGGCCTCCTGGCCCTCCTCCTCGCCCTGAGGCGAGAGCCCGATCTCGAACCCGCCGGACCGACGTCGCTCGGGACCGCGCTCAGCCGGCTCGGCCGGCTCGCCCGTCGCCGCGCCGTGATCGTCGTCGTCTCCGACTTCCGCGGCCCGCGCGACTGGCGGCCTCGCCTGCTCCAGCTGGCGTCACGCCACGACGTGGTCGCGATCGAGATCCGCGACCCGCGCGAGCAGGAACTCCCGGACGTCGGCGACCTCTGGCTCGTCGACCCGGAATCGGGCAAGCAACTGCGGGTCGACACCCGCAGCCGCAAGCTGCGGGAGCGCTTCGGCGCCGACGCCGCGGCCGAGCGCGAAGAGCTCGCCCGAGAGCTGCGCTCGCTCGGAGTCGCCCACCTGACCCTCTCCACCTCCGGCGACTGGCTTCGACGCCTCGTCGGGTTCCTGCAGACCGAAGGGAGGCGACGATGAGCTTCGCCTGGCCGATTGCCCTCACCGGCCTTGCGCTCGTGGCGCTGGCCCTGATCGCCTACCTCGTCGCGCAACGGCGGCGCAGGCGTTACGTCGTCCGCTTCACCAACCTCGACTTGCTCGAGAACGTGGTCGCCGCCTCACCCCGCTGGCGACGCCACATTCCGGCCGCGCTCACGCTGCTCGCACTCAGCGCGCTCGTGGTCGGCATGGCCCGGCCGCAGGTCGCCGTGGCGGTACCGCGCGAGGAGGCGACCGTGATCCTGGCGATGGACAGCTCGGGCTCGATGACTGCGACGGACGTCGCAGCCCGACCGGATGACCGCCGCGCGCGAGGCTGCAAGCTCGTTCGTCGACGGACTGCCTGACGGCTTCCGCGTCGGCGTCGTCTCGTTCTCCAACGAGGCCGACGTCGTCGTCCCGCCGACCGCGGACCACGACGAGGCCCTCCGCGGCCTGAGCGGGCTCCGGGCCGACAACGGCACCGCTCTCGGCGACGCGATCGCCCGCTCGGTCGACCTCGGCGTCACGAGCCTCGACGAGCAGCTGGCCGCGAACAGCGAGCGAGACGCCTGTCGTCGTCCTGCTCCTCTCCGACGGCGCGAACACGACCGGCGACTACGAGCCGCTCGAGGCTGCTCAGAAGGCGAAGGACGCCGACGTGCCGGTCTACACCGTCGCCCTCGGCACCGATGCGGGCACGGTCGAAGGCCCCGACGGCTACGGCGGCATCCGGACGATCCGCGTCCCGCCCGACCCGGAGACCCTCTCCCGGGTGGCCGAGCTGACGGACGGCAGGTTCTTCGAAGCCGCCGACCAGGACGCCCTCGAGAGCGTCTACGACGAGATCGGCTCGCAGGTCGGGGTCGAGCACAAGCAGCGTGAGCTGACCGTGTTCTTCACCGCCGCCGGCGCTGCCCTTCTGCTTCTCGGCGGAGCGCTCTCGACCCTCTGGTTCGGACGAATCCCGTAGCCCACGACCCGAAAGGAGGTGAAGGACATGGAGGAGAAAGCCCGTCAGTTCAACCCGCGGCCGCTGCTCATCGCCTTCGCGGTGATCTTCGCAGCAGTCTCGATCTGGGCGGCGACCGCACTCGCCGCCGGCAACTCGACCCCATCGAGCGAGCCGGCGGCGACCAACGACCCGGTCGCCGCCTTCGTGCAGGACGACAACGGCAACGCAGCCACTCCGGGCGACTGTCCGAATGACGGCAATGGCTCCGGTAGCGGGTCCGGCGGCAGTTCCGACTCGAGCGGTACGAGCTCGAGCGACTTCTAACCGCCGGTCAAAGGGTCCGGGGCGTAGGCAGCGCCCCGGACTCTTACTCTCTTCAGAAGCGACTCTTAAGTCACGATCAGGTTCGGCCCGTACCGTCGGTGCATCACTCACTGAAAGGAGCCGACATGCACACCGAGTTGAACCGAAGAGACGTGTTGAAGACAATCGGAGGCGCCGGCCTGGCCACCGTCTTCGGCGCCCGTGCGCTGGACTTCCTCGGCGACGACGCACAGGCGGCGACCACCTGCCTCCTCACACCCGAGGTGACCGAGGGGCCGTACTGGGTCGAGACCTCCCTCACCCGCCGAGACGTTCGTTCGGGGAAGGCAGGCCTCCCGCTCGTTCTGCGCTTCACGATCCTGAACGCGAAGACGTGCAGAGTGATCAAGAACGCCGACGTGGAGATCTGGCACTGCGACGCTCTCGGCAACTACTCGGCCGTGAACGGCGCCTCGACCCGCTTCCTCCGCGGCCACCAGAAGTCGAACGCGAGCGGGAAGGCGGAGTTCCTGACGATCTTCCCCGGGTGGTACCGCGGCCGCACGCCGCACATCCACATGAAGGTCTACGTCGGCGGCAAAGAAGTCCACACCGGTCAGATCTTCTTCAACGAGAAGATCACAGCCGCCGTCTACAAGCAGGCTCCCTACTCGAGCCGCGGCACGTACGACACGCCGCACTCGAGCGACAACATCTACGAGCAGGCGGGCGGCTCGAACGCGCAGGTGAAGCTGGCGAAGCGCTCGGGCGGCCTCAAGGGATACGTCGGCACGATCGCGATCGGGATCGTGACCTAGCCCTGCGCCTGCTCTCACGGCCAGTAGTCGAGGTCCAGCTTCGGGATCACGGTATGAACAGCCAATGAAGCTTCTGCGAATCCTGGCTCTACTCGTCTTTCCGGCACTCGCCGCCGTTGGCGCACAATCGGCCGACTCGGCGCCCCCGTCGACTGCGAGCTGCGAACAGATCGCACTCCACCTTCTCCGCTCGCGCGCAGATTGCGTGCCGCTCGACATCCGAGTCGGCGGGCGCAGCACGACCGTCCGCCTCGGCGTGGCCGGGCGTGCGGCGCCGGCCGCACTAGGCCGGCGCCGCACCAGAGTTGTCAGACAGCGACGATCAGGACGGACTTGAAGGTGTGCACCCTCGCGCAGTCCTTGTACGGGAAGCCGTCGTAGACGCCGAGCGAGTACCGGCCGGCCTTGGGGAAGACCACCCGGGCCTTGTACGAGCCGACTAGCGCGGTCTTCGTCGCCTTGAAGACGAAGAGCTTGCCGGCGACGTTGCGGATCCTGACCTCAGGCTTCGCGTCGGGCATCGGCGTGCGGCCGTGCTGGAGCACGCGGATCGTGACGACCCACGGCCTTCCCCGCCGGATGCCCGGCTTTCGGCCTCGAGTCGAGACCGACAGTCGCCATGCAGCCCGCTTGCGCGACGCCTGCGAGCGCGAGTCCGGTGACGACTGTCGCGACCAGGACGAAGAGCTTCTTCATGCAGCCTCCTTCAGATTCGTGACCGTGGCCGGCTCGGGTGCCCGGCGGCGCCCGACGGCGACGGTCGCGGCGGCGAGGGCGAGTGCGAGCGCGACGGCGATCCCGAGGGGCAGGTACGGGAACGAGTCGCCGGGTGCGCCGATCTCGACCGGCTTGAACGTGTGGGTCTGCGGGTTGCCGTACGTGGTGAAGCCGTCATAGACCTCGTACGAGAACGTGCCGGACGACGGGAACTTGACGACGGCCTGGTAGACGCCGGTCCTGCCGGTGGGCGTGGCCGTGAAGCTCTTGACGACCTTGCCGCCGCCGTCGCGGATCCGGACGATCGGCACGACGCCGGCGAGCGGCGTCTCACCGTGCTGGAGCACGGTGATGTCGACCGGCCACGCCTGGTTCGGTTCGAGGCCGGACGGCGGCAGGGAGCTGAGGCCCACGGTCGCCCAGCCGCCGGCACTCGCGGCCGGTACGGCGACAGCGGCGGCCACGGCGAGCACGAGCAGGAGCTTCTTCATGCGGACCTCCAGAGTGGGGTGACGATGCGAATACACCGCACGCCGCGGATCGGTTCCCTACTCGACGGATTCGGCGAGCGCGATCGCCTCGCCCAGGGTCATGTCGCCCTCGAGCCGCAGCAGCAGCGGGCCGCGGTTCCAGAGGAGCACCGTGCCCGGCGAGATAGGTCGCCTCGTCACTGATCTCACCGTTCTCGTCGAGGAACATGACGAAATGGTCGGCACCGTCGACGAAGAGGCCGGGCTCGCCGTCGACCGTCACCTGCGCGGATAGTCGTGCCGCGGCTACCGGCCTTCTTGATGAAACCGTCGAAGATCGCGCCCCGGGCCTGCGAAAGCACAAGCCGTGGCCGAGACGGATCGCCGTAGACGACCGATACGAGCCCGTCCGGCCGCGATGAAGATCTGCGTCCGGTTCGCTGCCCAGGTCGAGCGACCGGGAAGCCGGACCGGCGCTCCGCCTCCTCGCGGCTCACGCTTCTCGCCGAAGTCGATGCCGCTGCGCCTGGACATCCGGCAGCGTCTCGACCTGCTCGACCGTCGCGCCGCTGATGTGGAAGATCTCGAGGAAGGCGCTGCGCGCGCCCGGAGAGAGCGCGAGCACGCCGGCGAGCACGGCCAGCAGAATCGCGAAGCCGAGCGCGAGCTGCCGCACCGGCCAGCGGCGGGCCGGCCTCCGTTCGAACACGGGTTCAAATGTCAGCGCCTCGAACGCCGGCGTCTCGGGCCAGGCGATCTCGTCCCGGAGCGCATTGAGGCGGAGCTCGAGCTCAGACACCGGTCGCCTCCAGCTGCTCGCGCAGCCGTCCGAGCGCACGCGAGGTGCGCGACTTGACCGTGCCGCGTCGCAGCGACAGCACCTCGCCGGTCTCTTCCTCGCCCAGGTCGAGGAGGTAGCGGCACGAGAGGACGAGCCGGTCGTCGTCGCTCAGCCGCTCCAGCGCCGCGAGCAGCGTCGCGCGCTCCTCGGCGGCGATAGCCCTCCCCTCGGGAGACGGAGCCGCGTCCCCCGAGGGAAGCTCGTGGGCCGCGCGGAGGGTGAGCCCGTCGCGGCGGCCTTCGGCGCGCCGCCGGTTGCGCGCCTCGTTCGCCACGATCGCGAGCAGCCACGGACGCAGCGGCGCGCCGCGGCGGAAGCGCGGCAGCGCCCGCCAGGCCTTCGTCAGCCCGATCTGGGCTGCGTCCTCGGCATCGGCCGCGTTGCGGGTGATCAGGTATGCGGTGCGGAAAGCGATCTCCTGGTGGTCGCGGACAAGCGCGGCGAAGGCGGTGGCGTCACCGTCACGTGCACGCTCGACGAGCTCGTCCTCTGTCGGTGGTCGGCTCACCACTCGCCGCTACTACACCGGCGACGGTGCAAGAGTTCCGGCACCCTCAGGCGCGGATCGAGGTGACGCCAGTGCCCGCAAACTCGAGCGCCGCACGCCGAAGCGAAGCAGCGTCCTCCTTGCGCTCGAAGAGGGCGATCGCTTCCTCGACGATGTGCCCGGGCGGCCTGCCGTCATTGCGCAGCGCCTCGACGCGGGCTAGATCCAGCAGGGCGGCGCCGTGGAGGCTGAGCATGTCCGTCGTTGCGGCGAGCACGACGGCCTCCGATGCGAGCTCCTCTGCCTCGTCAGAGCCGTCACGCCGCGCGATGACCTTGGCAAGTGCCGATCGCCACAACACCTGCGAGCCGACGTCGTCCTCCGCGGCCGCACTCTTGCTGGCCCGCGCGAACCTCTCCGCTTCGACGTCCTGGCCCCGCTCGTAGAGGACATGGGCGAGCGTCGCCGCGATCGTCGAACGCAGCTCGTTCTCTCCGATCGCTTCAAGCTGATCGTGACCGAAGACGAGCTCGCGCTCCGCCGCCTCCAGGTCCCCCGCCATCTGCTCGATCCCTGCCGGGATGACGGCGCGGGCCACGTTCGCGAAGCTCATCCCGAGCTCCTCGAAGATCGCGTGACTCCGCGCGTGCAGGGTGCGTGCCTCGTCTGGCCGGTCGGCCATCGCGAGCAGGTACCCGCGCATGCCGAGGAGGGAGGCCTGGACCCAGCGCACGCCGTGTGCCTGGTCCAGCAGCTCGGCCGTCTGCGCGAGCGCATCCCCGACCGGCGTCGGCCCGTAGCAGAGGCAGTTGGCGAGCCAGAGCTTGATTTCCACCGTCTCACGCTCCTCACCAGCAGCCTCAGCGTGCACGCGTGCCCGCTCGAGCGCGGCGGCCTCCTCGCCGAAACGGCACACGAGCCGACCGACCTCGCTGCGCAGCCGCCACGCCCGTGCCAACCCGTAGTCGTCACCGTGCGCCTCGAACAGCGGCACGACACGCTCCGTCACGTCGACGATCTTGCCGCTGCGCCCGGCCGGATCGGTCTGCAGGAGCACGAACTCCCGCGCGACCGATGCGTGCGCCTCACGGAGCTCGTCCCCGTCGGCGCGCGCCTGGTCGAGCGCCTGCTCGAGCAGTGCGTCCGCCTCGGCGAACTGGCCGAGCTGAACGAGGACGCCGCTGATCCGCGTCAGCAGCTCCGCCTTGTCGGACTCACCTGCGGCGAGCGCCGCTGCACGGCGGAAGAGGTTGAGGGCCGCCGGGAGGTCGCCACGAAGCAGCGAACGATGCCCTGCCGAGGCAAGCCGGACGTGGGCGCGCTCGCGCAGGGCCGCGGCCGCCTCGTTCACCGGCCCGAGCTCTACCCGGAAGCCGAAGGCCTGCTCGAGGTGGTATCCGATGAGCTCCTCGTACTCGGCGGCGCGGTCGCCCGTGGATTCCTCGAGAAAGGTCGCTGCGCGCTCGTGGAGCTCGGCTCGCTTCTCCTTGGGCAGCCCCTTGTATGCCGCGTCGCGCACGAGGATGTGCCCGAAGCGGTACGCCTCCGCCCCGCTCAGCGCCTGGGCGTCGCGGAAGACGACCTCCTTGCGGAGGAGGGCCTCGAGCGCGCCGGCGACTGCCGCCTGCTCCTCCTCGGGTGAAATCGCGCGCACTGCGGCCCAGCTGAAGATGCGGCCGATCACCGCCCCGCGCTGAACCACGGCCAGCTCCGCCGGCTCGAGGCGGTCCAGCCTGGCGGCCAACACTGCCTCGATCGAGGGCGGCAGGACGACATCGGCCAGATCGCGTGCCGGCTTCCACCGCTCCCCTTCGCGGGCGATCAAGCCCTCGTCGAGCAACATGCGCACGGTCTCCTCGATGAAGAGCGGGTTCCCTTCGGCGACCTCCGCGACGCGCACTGCGATCTCCGGCGAGACGTTGTCGCCGAGCAGGTTCCCGATCAGGGTCGCGCAGGCGAGGTCGGCAAGCGACTCGAGCTCGATCCGACGCAGGCCCGGGAGCTCGAAGAGCGCCGGTGCGAGCTCCGTCAGCTCCGGCCGCGAGCAGCCGACGACGAGAACCGGCGCGTCACGGCAATGCTCGCCCAGATACTGAACGAGCCGGAGGAACGTCAGCTCCGCCCAGTGCAGGTCGTCGAAGACCACGACGATCGGCCGCTCCTGGGCGAGTGACTCGAGCAGGCGGCGGACCGCCCACGCGATCTCCTCCGGCCGTGCGAGGAGATCGTCGAGCCCGATCGCGCCGGCGAGCCGCGCGACCACCAGGCTCGATTCCTCGGTGTCCGGCAGGAGGGCGAGTAGCTTTCTGCGTGCTGCGTCCCGGGTGTCCTCGTCTGCGATCTGTGCAAGCGGCTTCAGCATGATCGCGAGCGGGAAGTACGTGATTCCCTCGCCGTAGGGGACGCAGCGGCCCTCGAGCACCGCGGCACGCTCGCCGACGACGCTCACGAGCTCATGGACGAGCCGAGACTTGCCGGCGCCCGCCTCACCGAGGACGGTTGCGACCCTGCTCGTCCGCGACTCCAGCGTCTCGTCGAACGCCTCGAGCAGCTCTGCCAACTCGAGCGAGCGGCCTACGATCGGTGACTCGAGCCGTCGCGCGAGCCCCGGGGCATCCGGCGCGAGGTCGACGACGCGGTACGCGGATACCCGCTCGGACTTGCCCTTCAGCTCGAGCGGTTCGAGCTCCTCGACGGTGATCGCATCCCGCACCAGCCGGTACGTCGCCTCTCCGATCACGATCTCCCCCGGCTGCGCGCGTTGCTCGAGCCGGGCGGCCACGTTGACCATGTCGCCTGTCGCCAGTGTGCTCCCGGTAGGACTGTCGCCGCCGACGACCTCGCCCGTATTGACGCCCGTGCGGGTGTCGAGCCCGAGCTCGTAGTCGCGGATGAGCTCGTCGTTGACGACCGCGAGCGCCGACCGCGCCTCGACGGCCGCACGGACCGCTCTGAGCGCATCGTCCTCGTGCAGGACGGGCAGGCCGAAGACGGCAACCAGCGCGTCGCCGGCGAACTTCTCGAGCGTGCCGCCGTGACGGGCAACGATGGTCGCGACCTCGCCGAAGTAGCGTGAAAGGATCCGCCGCATGGCCTCGGGATCGAGCCGCTCGCCGAGCGAGGTCGAGCCCGTGACGTCGATGAAGAGGACGGTGACGTTCCGCCGCGTCTCCACCGGCAGTTGCTCGACGGCGGGCCGGCCGCCCGCGAGGCGGGTGCCGCATTCCGGGCAGAACTTCGCGCCCTCATGGACGCCGTGGCCGCACTCGTGGCAGAACATCATTCGAGTGTAGAAGCGGGCGTCCGCCGCCGCGACTAAAGATGGCGGACGCCCGCGGTGCGACTAGTTCACGCCGTGTACCGATTCGGACACGAGGACCGTGGGCAGCGGAATGGTCTCGCCTCCGTCCACGGAGAGCACCATGTTGGAGAAGATGACCCGGTCGAACTCGAGCGACTGTCCCGACGGGCAGGTGAACCCCGTCGCGGCTGCGGCTTCCGCGGATGACGGCAGCGGGCCGGTCAGGAGCGAGCCCGTCGCCTTGCCGTTCTTCGCCGCCGGGAACAGGGCGCTCGCCGCGAGGTTCCCGACGAGTGTCGTCTTGTTCGCAGCGCTCGGCACCTGACCGCTGCGGTTGACGCACACGTAGACCGCCTGGAAGGGCGCGGTCAGGCGGGTCGTGACGCCCTCCTTGACTCCGACGACGACAATCTCCTCCACGAAGACGCGGGGGTCGGAGACCACCGAGGTGGTCGACGCTTTCGCCGCTGCGAGCGACGCAGCGCCCGAGGCCGAGCCGCCGTCGACCAGCACCGGATCCTTGAAACGCAAGATGTGAGGAAACCCTGCCCAGGCGGTAGCCGCAACGGCCAGGCTGCCGACCGCAATCGCCATGAGCAGAGTCAGATGTTTCCGCATGTAGTGCCTCCTTGCATGCCCAGCTGTGACCCGATCCCCCGAACCACCACCTTCTCATTTATTCGGCGCTTCTACAACGGGAGATAGGATCGGACCGTGCGATGCGCAAGGATGCAAAGCTCGAGCTGCTGCGGCAGGTGCCACTCTTCGCGGGCTGCACGAAGCGTGAGTTGAGCGAGATCAGCATGCTCGCGGACGAGCTCACGCTGCCGGAAGGGACGACCCTGATCACCGAAGGGAAGCAGGGTCACGAGTTCTTCCTGCTCGTCGACGGCGAGGTGGACGTCCGGATGAAGGGACGGAAGGTGAAGAGCCTCGCAAACGGCGCGTTCTTCGGCGAGATGGCGCTCGTCTCGTCTCTGCCGCGCAACGCCACCGTGAAGGCCTTGAGCCCGGTTCGCGTACTGGTCGTCCACGAGCAGGCGTTCAGACGGCTGCTGCGCGACTCACCGGAAATCCAGCTCAAGGTGATGCAGACCCTCGCCGACCGCGCCGTCGAGAACGCACTCGCCGAGGGCGCACTCGCCTAGCGACCGTGCCGCGGGCACTCGGAATCAACCACCTCGCGCTCGAAGTGGGCTCGATCGACGAGGCGCTCGACTTCTACGGGCGACTGTTCGACCTGGAGCTGCGCAGCCGGATGCACGGGATGGCCTTCGTCGACATGGGCGACCAGTTCCTCGCGTTCGCCGAAGGACGGACCCAGGGCCCTGATGCGGCCCGCCACTTCGGGCTCGTCGTCGACGATCAGGCGGCGGTGATCGCGGCCGCACGCGAAGCGGGCGCGGAGATCTTCGGCGGCAACTCGTTCCTCGACCCGTGGGGAAACCAGGTGCAGGTCGTCGCCTACTCCGAGATCCAGTTCACGAAGACGCCGGAGATCCTGCGTGGGATGGGGGTCGAGGTCGAGAAGAGCGAGTCGGCGCTGCAGGAGCTGCGCGACAAGGGCCTCGCCATGATCGATCTGAGCCACCGAGGACCTCCTGGCCCTGCTCGTGCTGCTCGTCGCAGGGGCCGCGATGCTGGTGCTCGTCCCGAAGCTCCGGATCCCGTATCCGATCCTGCTCGTGCTCGGCGGGCTCGCGCTCGGCTTCGCGCCCGGGCTGCCCGAGTTCGACATGCCGCCCGAGCTCGTACTGGTCGGCGTGCTGCCGCCGCTCCTCTACGGAGCCGCGTTCTTCACGTCGCTGCGCGACCTGCGCGCGAACCTCCGGCCGGTCGGGCTGCTCGCGATCGGCCTCGTGCTCCTGACGATGGTCGTCGTCGCGGTCGTCGCGCACGAGATCGTCCCCGGGCTGCCGTGGGCGGCGGCGTTCGTGCTCGGCGCCGTCGTCTCACCCACCGACCCGATCGCGGCGACGGCGATCATGCACCGCCTCGGCGTGCCGCGCCGACTCGTCTCGATCGTCGAGGGCGAGAGCCTGGTCAACGACGGCACGGCGCTCGTCGCGTACCGCTTCGCGGTCGTCGCGGGGGTCAGCGGCGCGTTCTCGCTGTGGGAGGCGGGAATCTCGTTCGTGCTCAACGTCCTCGGCGGAGTGGCAGTCGGCGTCGCCGTCGGGTGGATCGTGCGCCAGGTTCGCCGCCGGCTCGATTTCCCGCCCGCCGAAGTGACGATCTCCCTGCTCACAGGCTATTTCGCGTTCATCCCGGCCGAGTTGATCGGCGTCTCGGCCGTGATCGCTGCCGTGACGGTCGGGATCTACATGGGCTGGTACACGCCCGAGCTGACGACGCCGGAGGTGCGGCTGATGGGCGAGTCGGCGTGGGAGATCGTCACGTTCACGCTGAACGCGATCCTCTTCATGCTGATCGGGCTGCAGCTGCCCGGAATCCTCGACGAGCTCGATGCGTACTCGGCCACCGACCTGCTCTGGTGGGCCGTGGTGATCTGGCTCACCGTCCTCGTCGCCCGCGCCCTCTGGGTCTACCCGGCGGCCAAGCTTCCCCGGCTGCTGGTCCGGCGGATCCGCGAGCGCGATCCGATGCCGACTCCCGCCGGCGCTGACGCTGATCGCGTGGTCCGGGATGCGCGGCGGCGTCTCCCTCGCGGCCGCGCTCGCGATTCCGCTCGCCACGGACGCCGGCGAGCCCTTCCCGGGCCGCGATCTTGTCCTCTTTCTCACGTTCGCAGTGATCTTCGGCACCCTTGTCGTCCAGGGCCTGACGCTGCCCGCGGTGATCCGACTCCTTCACCTCGAGGACGACGGCGAGGACGACGCACGCGAGCTGGCACAGGCACGTATCCACGCGGCGACCGCCGCCCTGCTGCGGCTCGACGAGCTCGCCGAGGAGGACTGGGTGCGTTCGGACACGGCCGAACGCGTGCGCGGCGGCTACGACTTCAGACGCACCCGCTTCTCCGCGTGGCTCGACGGCGGCGACGACGGCTCGATCGAGGCGCGCTCGCTCGACTTCCAGCGGCTCCGGCGCGAGCTCCTCAACGCCGAGCGCGCGGCCGTGCACGAGCTGCGACGGCGGGGCGAGATCTCGGACGAGGTGGCCCGCCGGGTCGAGCGCGACCTGGACCTCGAGGACGCGAGGCTCGAGATCTGACGAGCGGCCGCACGCTGCGCCGCCGAACCCTAGTAACAGTCTGTTACTAGGAGGCGGCGACGGGAGCGGACGGCCTGCTCGGATCGCGCCGTTGAGCCGATCCGAGCGAGTCGCGGCGACCGCCGCGGCCGACAGCCTAGTAACAGTCTGTTACTAGGCTTCCTAGCGTTTGAGCTCGGCAAGCACTTCGCGGAACGCCTCGAACGAGGGCTTCCGCTTGCCGTCGGCCGAGATGAAGCCGGACTGCCACCGCGCGGGGTCGCCCTCGTCCTGGAGGAGGAACCAGAGCAGCATGTCGATCCGCGGATGGGCCCTGGCGATCGCGAACGCCTCCCCCACGTATCGCGCCTGCTTCGCCCAGGAGACGCCGAAGACTCCGTCCGGCGGGTTCGTCTGGTAGCCGTACTCCGTCAGCCAGATCCGCTTGGGGCCGTAGAGGCGCGTCAGCTCGCGGACGAGGTCGTCGATGTTGCCGAGCGTGACGCCGCCGCGCCGACCGGGCGAGGCCGTGGCGGGCGACTCGGAGGGAGCGCCGTAGTAGGGATGGTGAGCGTAGGCATCGAAGTCGCGGGCGCCCGCCTTCTTCATCGCCCGCAGGAACGCGAGCGGCGAGACGGAGGGCTTCGTCCCGTTCGGGTTGTTGTTGCCGCGCGCCGCGGTGACGCCGCACGCAACCTTCTGCCCGCGCAGCATCGAGGTGTGCACGCCGTCGACGACCGCGTTGCAGATGCGCGCGTAGTCGATCGCACTCTGGATCACCCAGCGCTTGCCGACCCGCCGCCACTGCGGGATCAGGCCGATCTGGAGGTTGGGCTCGTTCCACGCCGTCCAGTAGCGGACACGCGGAAGCAGCTTCCCGTCAGGACGGACGTAGGTGCCGCTGTAACGCATCGCAGCCGCATAGGCGAACTCACGCAGCCGCGACGCGTTGCCCGGCGCGCGGGTTGGGGCCCCGCCGCCGTTCGCCCAGGCCGGCGTGCCGAAGATCGTGAACACGATCTCGACTCCGTACCGCTCCGCCTGCAGGACGACCCGGTCGTAGAGATGCCAGTCGTAGGCCGGATCCTCGAAGTCGGTGCCCTCACGGGGCCGCCGCGTCGCGACGCCGAGCTTGCCGCCCCAGTTGAGATGGACGCGCAGCAAGTGAACGCCGAGCTCCTCCAGCGCCGGATAGAACTCAGCCGGATCGTGGTAGTACGCGGCGCCGCTGTCGGTGATCCCGCCGCGAAGACCGGGCGAGGCTGTGGCCGCGGACACGCAGGAGAGCACGACGATCGCCGCGACGGCAGTCCCGCCAGAGAGCTTGCTCCACACACAACCACTATCGGACGGCTTCGTAAGCAGCCCAAGTGCTGTTTGTGAAGATTCTGAGCGTCTAGATGATCGCGTCGGCGCCCAGGAGGGTGCGCGCCTCGGTGAGGAAGTCCGTGTCGATCGCGACGCGGTAGTCGGGGCCGAGCGCAAGCGTCTTCGGCCCGAGTGAGGTCTCGAGCGACACGAAGACCATCGACGGACCCGGGTAGTCCTTGACCAAATGGGCCAGATCCTTGATCAGCCCAGCCCGCGCCGAACGGGCGTCGAGCTTGAAGCGGATCTCGGTCCGCTCCTGCACGGCCTCGAACGCCGAGACCTCCATCGCGATCAGCTTCGTCTCGCCCTGCTGCTTGTGGTCGATCCGGCCCTTGATCACGAGGATCCGGTCGGTGACGCACAGCTCCCGCGCCGTGGCATAGGTCGAGTTGAAGATGACGACCTCACCGCCGCCGGTTGGGTCGTCGAGCGCGAGGAACACCATTGGCTCGCCGCGCTTCGTCGTCAGCTGCTTGACCGAGGAGACGATCCCGCCCACGGTCACGACCTCGCCGTCGCGGCGGCGCTCGAGCTCGGAGAGGACGCAGTCCGTCTTCCGGCGGAGCTGCTCACGAACCGCCTTCAGCGGGTGCTCCGAGACGTAGAGACCCAGGGTCTCCTTCTCGAGCTTCAGCAGCTCGGGCTTCTCGTACTCGCTCGCCGGGATCGTCGGATGGTGCTTCGGGCTCTGCTCGTCGATGCCCCCATCGGCTCCGTCACCACCGAGGTCGAAGATCGACGCCTGTCCCGCCAGCCGGTCGGCCGCGTACTTCTGACCCCACGCGAGCGCCTGCTCGAGGCAGGCGAGCATCCCCATCCGCGAGGCCCCGGTCGAGTCCAGGGCGCCGCACTTGACGAGCGCCTCGAGCGACCGCTTGTTCACCACCTGCGGGTCGACGCGCTCGGTGAAGTCCCAGATCGACTCGAAGCGGCTCCCCTCCTCGCGCGCCCGGATGATCGCGTTCGCAGCCGACTCGCCGACGCTCTTGACGGCGTTCAGCCCGAATCTGATCTTCCCCTCCACGACCGCGAAGTCGGTCTGCGAGGAGTTGACGTCCGGCGGCAGCACCTCGATGCCCAGCTCGTCGCAGGCATTGACGTAGACCGGAACCCGGTCCTTGGTGTTCATCACCGAGGAGATCAGCGCCGCCATGTACTCGCACGGGTGATTCGCGCGCAGCCAGGCGGTGCGGTAGGCGATCAGCGCGTAGCAGGCGGCGTGCGCCTTGTTGAACGAGTAGTCCTGTGACTTCTCGATGTCGTCCCAGAGCTGGCGCGCAACCGACTCGGAGGTGTTGTTCGCGATGCAGCCCGTGATGAACTTGTCCTTCAGCGACGCCATCAGGGAGTGGATCTTCTTCCCGATCGCCTTGCGCAGGTCGTCGGCCTCGGCCGGGCTGAAGCCTCCGATCTGCTTCGCGATCTCCATCGACTGCTCCTGGTAGATCGCGATGCCGTACGTGGTGCCCGTGATCGACTTCAGCCGCGGATCGATGTAGGTGACCTGCTCCTGCCCGGCCTTCCGCTTGGCGTAGTTCGGGATGTACTGCATCGGGCCCGGCCGGTAGAGCGCGACGAGCGCGATCAGGTCTTCGAACACCGTCGGCTTCACCTGCCGGAGCGCTTCGCGCATCCCGGACGACTCGAACTGGAAGACGCCCGCCGCCTCGCCGCGGGCCAGCATCGCGTAGGTCTTCTTGTCGTCGAGCGGGATCGTGGTCATGTCGATGCCGCCGATCAGCTCGACCGCCTTGTCGATCACGTCCAGGTTCCGCAGGCCGAGGAAGTCCATCTTCAGCAGGCCGAGCGCCGAGACCGTGTTCATCGAGAACTGCGTCACGACCTCCTGGTCGGGGCCCTTCTGCTGGAGCGGCACGACGTCGATCAGCGGCTCGGCACCGATGACGACGCCGGCGGCGTGGATCGAGTCCTGGCGGATGAGACCCTCGAGCGGCTTCGCGAGGTCGATGATCTCCTTCGCGGCCGGCTCGGTGTCGTAGGCGTTCTTGAGGTCGGAGCCCGGCTTGAGGCAGTCGGCGAGCGTCTGGCCCGGCCCTTCCGGGATCAGCTTCGCGATCTTGTCCACGACGCCGTACGGGATCTCGAGCACACGGCCGGCATCACGGACGGCGGCGCGGGCGGCCATCGTCCCGAACGTGATGATCTGGGCGACGCGGTCGCGCCCGTACTTCTCGGAGACGTAGTTGATCACCCGCTCGCGGCCCTCGACGGCGAAGTCGATGTCGATGTCCGGCATCTCCTTGCGGCCCGGATTCAGGAAGCGCTCGAAGAGCAGGTCGTAGCGGATCGGGTCGATGTCGGTGATCTCGAGCGAGTAGGCGGCGAGCGAGCCGGCAGCCGAGCCGCGGCCCGGGCCGACGCCGATTCCGTTCACCTTCGCAAAGTGGATGAAGTCCCAGACGATCAGGAAGTAGTCGGCGAAGCCCATCTCCTTGATCGTCTTCAGCTCGAACTGGAGCCGCTCACGCAGCTCCGGCGTCACCTTGTCGTACCGGCGCTCCAGCCCTCGCTCGCACAGCTCGACGAGATACTCGAAGGCGTCGCGGCCCTCCGGCGTCGGGAACTTGGGCAAGTAGATGTTGCCGAGCTCGATCTCGAGCGAGCAGCGCTCTGCGACCTCGAGCGTGCGCCGCATCGCGTCCTCGTGGCCGGGAAAGTCGAGCGCCATCTCGGCCGGGGTCTTGAAATAGAACTCGTTCGTGTCGAAGTGCCAGTGGTTCGGGTTCTTGAGCGAGTCGCCCGACTGGATGCAGAGGAGCGCCTCGTGCGAGTAGGCGTCCGCGGCGCTGAGGTAGTGGACGTCACCCGTCGCGACGACCGGCAGCTTCGCCTCGGCGGCGAGCTTCACGAGCTCGGGGTTGACGCGCTGCTGCACATCGAGGCCCGCGTTCTGGAGCTCGACGTAGGTGCTCTCGCGCCCGAAGATCTGCGCCAGGCGATCGAGATCCGTGCGCGCGTCGACGGGTCGGTTCTCCTCGAGCGCCTTGCAGACGCGGCCGGAGAGGCAGCCCGAGAGCGCGATCAGCCCTTTCGAGTAGGTCTGCAGCAGCTCCCAGTCGACGCGCGGCTTCGTGTAGTAGCCCTCGAGAAAGCCGAGCGAGGAGAGCTTGATCAGGTTCGCGTAGCCCTCGTTCGACTCCGCCAGCAGCGTCAGGTGCGCGTAGCCGCGCGTGCGTGTGTGGCGGTCGTCGGCGATGTAGACCTCGCAGCCGACGATCGGCTTGATCCCCTGCTTTCCGGCCTCCTTGTAGAGGTCGACGGCGCCGGCAAGAGAGCCGTGGTCTGTGAGCGCGACCGCAGGCATCTCGAGCTCGGCCGCTCGCGCCGCGAGCGCGGGGATGCGGCACGCCCCGTCGAGGATCGAGTACTCGCTGTGGACGTGCAGGTGGACGAAGTCGGCGCTCACGGAACGGCCATTCTAGGACGCGCTTCGGAGGGCTTCGCTGCCGTTGTCTATTTAGAGAACGAGTTTCCGCTTACAGCAGGCGAACATGGCAGCGGATCAACGCGTCCTGCTCCATCCAGCCGGGCTCACGCCAGAAGATGGCGCCCGGGGACGGCTCGCAGGCGGAGCGTTCGCGCAGTCTCGTCATCAGCCTTTCTGCGAGCCGCTCCTCCTCACGGCGCGCGTACAGCGCCGTGAAATGCGGATCTACCCAGCTAAACGACACGCGTGTACTCGATCTCCCAGAGCGAGTGCCACGTCTCGCCGCCGTCGTCCGAGCGCTGCCACGACCAGTCGAACGAGTCGCGTTCGATGTTCTCCCAGCGCATGCGGAAGACCGACCCGGCGTCGTCGCACTCGCCCGAGCGCTGGAGCTCCATGACCCCGTCCGCGAAGCCGCCCACGAAGTCGAGGTAGCTGCCCTGGCTGTCGACCCAGGTCTGCTTCCAGCGGCGTGCCTTGCGGTCGTAGACCGAGAAGCTGAGCCCCTGGAAGTCCAGCGACGGCCGGCCGTCGAAGTTCTCGACGACGACGAAGCCGTCGAGATCGAGGTAGACGGAGTTCGTCCCCAGGTGCCGGCCGCTCTCGTCAGACCAGGAGCAGTCCCATTCACCGAGCCAGAAGTCGAACTGGCGTGCGGCGTCGAGCTCCAGGGTGACCGGCTCGGCGTGGGCGACGCTCATGTGAGCTAGAACGCTGCGGATGCAAAGGAGTTAGGCGCTTAACGAAGGCGCAACAGTTCCGCAATCCGAGGTACGCGGGCGGCCGCTTGACGCGGCCGCCCGCTTCCTCGTCCTACCTGTGGCCGTGCCGGAACTCGGGCGGCAACCCTGCGTCCGGCTTCCTGTAGTCGCAGACCCCCGTCGGGAAGATCTGCTCCAGCCGGGTGCGCTCGGCCGCGGTCGGCTGCCACGAGCCGTACAGACCGCGTTCGATCGCGCGGCCTACGGACTGCGTCTGGCACTTGAACACGCCGCCCTCGATCGGGCCGCCGGCGACGATCCGCGAGGTCCCAAACGGCGGGAACGCCGCCGCACACTCGCCCTTCGGCCCGTCGTCGAGGATCCCGTCCCAGACGTCGCGGCCGCTCGCGAGGAGCGAGCCGTCGACCTTGAAGCACGAGTCGACGGCGTCGGCCGGCTTGTTTCCTGCCGACGCCCCGCTCGGGATGGTCGGCGATGTTCGCCAGCCAGCGGTCGAGCACGAGCAGCGCCTGCGGCGTCTGGTCGAAGCGCGTCCCCGGCGCGCCGGGCGCCGGGGCGGCCGTGAACCAGATCAGCTGGTTCGACGCCCTGCCGTCGTAGTTCAGCAGCCGCTGTCTCGCGGCGAACGACTGGTGCGAGTTGTGCATGTCGAGGAACGGCTCGAGGTAGTGGCGCCAGTCGATCACCGGGATGTCGAGCTTGCCGCGGAAGACCATCCCCGACCGGTAGGCGGCGTGCTGCGCCTTCGGGTCGCCCAAGCGCCGTGGCGCAGGAGTCGCCCCGCCGTCTGGAGAGAGCTGCATGTTGCGCGCGCTCCAGACGTCCGGCAGCTGCGTCGCACAGAGGGCGGCGATGTACGGGCATCCCTCCTGCACCATGTCCGCCGAGCGCTTCCACGCGCCGACGTTGGCGTTCAGGTCGAGGAACTGGTTCGGCGTGATCGCGCCGCTCTTGACCGCGGCGAGCCCGTACTGAACGCCGACGTTGTCCCACGGCGACCGCGCGAAGCCTGTCTCGTCGGTGCCGTAGATGTTCACCAGGTCGCCCCAGTGCGTCCATTCCACCGGCCCGTGGACGGCCGGGTTGTAGCCGGGCGCGGTGCCGAAGTGCGGGTTCAGCGCGAGCGGCGAGAGACCGCGCCAGCCGTTGATGCACTCCGTCGATCCGGGCGTCGGCATGTACGGCATCACCGCCGCGTACGGGTTCGGGATCACCGCCGAGGAGTTCAGCCCCTCGATCAGCGTCCGGTTGACCCACGTCCGCCAGACCGAGAGCGGGTCGGCGAGCACCTTCGAGTCGAGCCACCGCTCGAGCAGCTCGCAGTCACCGACGTGGATCGTCTGCGTGACCATGTCGGGATACGAGTACTGCGGCACGCCCGCGTCGATCAGGCCCGGATGGTTCTGGCCGTAGACGTACTGCTGGATCGCGCCGCCGGAGCCGCCGACCGCAACCGTGTACTCCGGCTCTGCATAGGCCGAGACGAAGCGGTCCTTGACCATGATCGCCGTCTCGCCGCCGAGCTGGAGGTTGTAGTGGGTGTTCGTGCGCGTTCCGGTCGAGTAGATGACGGCATAGCCCATCTGCAGGCCGTTGAGGTAGCGCATGTCGTTCACGCTCGGGCTGCCCTGGTAGTGCCCGATCGCGACGCCGCCGGAGAAGCTGAACAGGAGCCTCTTGTTCCAGGCGGAGAAGTCCGGCGTCGCGGTCTGCGACGCGGGCGAGAGCATCATGATCGAGTACATGAAGCGGTTGATGACGCCGCGCTCCCAGCGGACGATCATCGGCACCGTCTTCCCGTCCATCGTCGTCGTCTGCGCGATCGACGCGGCGGGCGGCGGTGCGGCCGGGTCGTAGGGAAGCCAGGCGCCCGTCGTGTCGCGGTAGATGAAGGAGACGACGGTCGGCGTCTCGCAGGTCGGTGACTGCGCGATCGGCGGCAGGCCGTTGTTCGCGGCGTTGCCCGGAGTCGAGCAGAGGAAGACCTGCTGGTGCGGACCGGAGAAGATCGGGCCCTGGAGCGGGTTGTTGACGAGCTCGAGCTCGTCGCGGTGCTTGTTCCCCTTCCCGCTCTTGTGGCTGCTGGCGACGATCCGGCTCTCGCCGAGCGGCAGGCCGGTGACGACGCCCTCCAGCTGATGGTTCCCCTCGGGATCCGGCGCCGAAGGCGGACGTGACGTCCGTGCCGTTCAGCGTCACGTCGACGTCGTCGAGATCCGTCCGGTCGGGCACGGCGATCTCGATCCGCGCATCGCCGCCCGAGACGTACTTCGCCGGGCTCGACACGACACTGATCTCGAGCTCGTCGTGCTTCTTACGCCCGTGGTCATCGGTCGCGGCAGCAGCCGGGGCGATGACGAGCGCGGCGAGTAGCGCCGCGGCAAGGCGACCTGTCAGTCGTTTCACAGTTCCTCCCCTGTTCCCCTCGTTGTCCGCGCGACTATCTCACGGTCGCGCGCTACAGCTCGACGCCATACGCCTCTGTGAACGCGTCCTGTGCGTACGCGAGCGACGCGTGCGCGAAGCCCCTGTCACCCCAGCCCGTCCCCCAGCTGTTCCGGACGATGAACGTCTCCGGCGTGTAGCCGACGAGGGCGACGCAATGGCCACCGTGCTTCGTCTGGGGCCGATAGACGTCGAGCTTGCCCTTCGTCGCCGTCGCCCGGTCCCAGGTGGAGTCGACGTCGAGCCGCGTGAGGATCGGCCCCTTGGTGGCGAGCCAGAGGCGCCAGTTTGCGAGCTCGTGGCCGAGGTTGAAGTACATGCTGATCTTGAGCTGCGCCGCGATCGCATAGAACGTGCTCGCGTTGCCGGGGAACAGCATTCCGGTTGCGAACGGCAGGACCGAGTCGCGGACGGTCCCGAACTTGCGGGAGACGTCGAGCGCCGCCTTCAGGCTCGTGCCCTCCGCCTCGACGAACGTGGTCGGGCGGGTGTTGAACTGGTCGGTCTCCTTCGCGGCCATCCACTGGAAACGGGGCGAGAGCAGCTCGTTCGTGGCGATCCTGTTCGCCTTCACGAAGTGCCAGCGCAGCACCCCGTCGGCGCAGCCCCAGCCGACGCACGACCCTGTCGTTCCCTGGTCGTTGATACGCCACCACGTCTGCCGAAGGTCTTTCTTCGGTGGGATGCGCGGCGCTGCGGCGACGACCCCAGCGTCCTCCGCGGTGTCGATCCTCCAGTCTTCGTCGCGCTCGCGCGAGGCGACGCAATTGAGGATCCGCTTGGGTTGCCGGCGTGCTCTCGCCATCTCGATCTCCTTCTTCCGCCGCAGGTCGGAAACGCTGTCCGGAGGAGTCAACCAAAGTGGCGAACGGCGCGCCAAAACTGTTCGGGGGACGCCGGTGTCGTCTTTTGCAGTTACTTTGAAAGGTTGATGTCCGAGGACGGCACAACCATGGACCCGACGCTGGAGATCGTCTGGCAGCAGGACGCGACGGCGATCCTCTTCGTTCGCGACGCCGGCGGCGCGCTGTCGGCAGGCGATCTCGGGCTTGGGAAGTCCGACGATTGCGAAGCTCGCGCTGGCCGGTGACGACTTTGCGGCCCGCCGCCTCGACGTCCAGCAGCTGATTCGCCTGGCCGACGCGCCGCCGGACGAGCCCGCGCCGGGCGGAAGCGCACGGGCGATCTTCGCTCTCGTGGAGCTGGCGCAGCGCTCCGTCGCCGAAGGCCTCGTCCACCCGGACCTCGACCACGGGGGCGGCTGGTGGCACGCGTTCTGGGGCGCGACGCTCGACCAGAGCGTGCAGGCGACCCTGACGGAGATCGCCGCGGCGCTCCCCGCCGTCTCGGCCGACGCGTTCGACGGTGATCGGGACGCCACCGTGCACGACCTGTATCCGGTGCTCGTCGACCAGATCGCGAGGGATCGCCTGCGCGCGGACGGCGTGGGGCTGGCGAGCGCCATGAAGCAGGTTCGTCCCACGGCGCTCGACCACTTCCTCGAAGGGCTCACCGCTCCCGATGCGGTGCTGCCACGGCACGCCGGCTACTCGGCTCTCGACCGGAAGCTTTCGGGGTGGGTCGACGCCGGCCTCGGGCGACGCACGTCGACCCGCTGGCGGATCGGCCTGCACCTCGACGAGCGGGAAAGCGACGCGCTCGTGCTCGAGCTGTGGCTGCAGGCCGAGGACGATCCGACGCTCGGGCTGCCGGCGTCACTGCTGTGGAGCGGCGACGACGACGTCTTCGCCTTCCTGCGCGACGGCGACCCGCGGCGGGATCTGATCCGCCAGCTCACCGAGCTGGACCCCGTGCTGGCCGAGCTGGGGATCGAGTTCGACGCGACCGAGCCGGACGAGGCGGCGCTCGATCCCGAGACCGTCCGCCTGTTCCTGCGCAACGGGTTGCCGGCGCTCGAGGAGCGCGGCATTCCCGTCCTGCTGCCGGCCGCGTGGATGCGGTCGCCCGGCAAGGTGCGCGTCAACCTCACCGCCTCGAGCCAGCCTGCGCGCCGCGCGAGCGGCTTCCTCTCTCCGACGGAGCTGGCGCGGTTCGACTGGCGGCTCGCCGTGGGCGACGTCGTCCTCACCGACGACGAGCTCGCCGAGCTCGCGGCCGCCAAGGAGCCGTTCATCCGCGTCGCCGGCAAGTGGCATGCGCTCCGCCGCTCGGACGTCGAGCGGGCGCTTCGCTTCCTCGACCGCCGCCGCGCGGGCGCCGGGATCGTCGATCTCGTTCGTGCCGTCTCGGGACTGGAGACCGACGAGGCGGGTGTCGAGCTCGGCGAGGTCACGCTCGATGCGCCGCTTGCCTCGCTCCTCGACGACGGGGAGCAGCGGTTCCGCTCGCGCCCGACGCCCGCGGCGATGCAGTTCGAGCTCTTTCCGTTCCAGGAGCGGGGCCACGGCTGGCTGCGGATGCTCGGCGACCTCGGGGTCGGCGCGATCCTCGCCGACGACATGGGCCTCGGCAAGACGGTGCAGGCGATCGCGATGCTGGCCTCCGAGCGCGAGGACTTCGGGCGCGAAGCCCTCGGCCCGACGCTCGTCGTCTGTCCGATGAGCGTCGTCAAGCAGTGGGGAGCGGAGATCGCGCGGTTCGCACCGTCCCTGCGCGTCCATCTCCACCACGGCACCGGACGGCTCACCGGCGCAGCGCTCACCGGTGCCGCGCACACGCACGACGTCGTCGTCACCTCGTACGACATCGCAACCCGGGATGTCGACACGCTTGCCCTCGTCACCTGGGACCGGCTGCTGCTGGACGAGGCGCAGGACGTCAAGAACCCGGCGACCAAGCGGGCGCGTGCGCTCCGGCGGCTTCCGGCTCGCCGGAAGCTGGCGATGACCGGCACCCCGATCGAGAACCGGCTCGGGGAGCTGTGGGCGATCATGGACATCGTCAACCCGGGCCTGCTCGGCTCCCGCGACTGGTTCGAGCGCACCTTCGCCAAGCCGATCGAGTCGTTCGGGAACACCGAGGCGCTGGAGCGGCTGCGCTCGATCGTCCAGCCGTTCGTCCTCCGGCGGCCGAAGGACTCGCCCGAGGTCGAGCTCGAGCTGCCGCCGATCACGATCGCCAAGGACTACTGCCGGCTCACCGTCGAGCAGGCGAGCCTGTATCGCGCGACGGTCGACCGCTGGCTGGCGCGAGTCGAGGCGCACCACGACCGCTTCGGCCGGCGCGGCGCCGTGCTGGCGATGCTCAGCCAGCTGAAGCAGGTCTGCAACCACCCGGAGATGGTGGTCGCCACCGGCCAGCCGCTGGACGGCCGCTCCGGCAAGCTCGACCGGCTGCTCGAGCTGCTCGAGCTCGTGCCGGCCGGGGACAAGGCGCTCGTCTTCACGCAGTACCCCGGCTTCGACCGGCTCGTGCCGCACCTCGAGCAGCAGCTCGGCAAGAGCGTCGGCTTCTTCCACGGCCGCCTCAATGCGCGCCAGCGGGAGGATCTGCTGGCGTCGTTCGCCACCGAGGAGGGTCCGACCGTGCTGGTGATCTCGATCCGGGCGGGTGGACGCGGCCTCAACCTGCCGGCCGCGAATCACGTCATCCACTTCGACCGCTGGTGGAACCCGGCCGTCGAGCAGCAGGCCACGGACCGCGCGCACCGGTTCGGCCAGCGCAAGCACGTGTTCGTGCACAGCCTCATCAGCACCGGCACGCTCGAGGAGCGAATCGACCAGATGCTCGAATCGAAGCGGGAGCTCGCCGAGAGCGTCATCGCGGGCCGCGCCGAGGACTGGCTCGGCGACCTCGATCTCGGCGCGATCAGGGCCGCGGTCGAGCTCTCGGTCGATCCGTTCGAGGAGGAGGCGGCATGACGGAGCGCCTCGGCAGAGGGCCGTGGGCGCGACTCCTCGTGAGCGCGGTGCTCCCCGACGAGGGATCGTCGCTTGCCGAGCGCGGCCGCGTGCTGGTCGAGGAGGATGCGGTTCAGGATCTCGTCGTGACGTCGGGAACCGTCTCGGCGCGCATCGATGACTGCGACGTGACGATCGCCGCCGAGCCGGTGCCGCCGCGCATCTGGGCCGCGATGACCCGGTACGCGCGCAACAACACCCAGCTCGAGGCAGCCGTGGAAGGGCGTGCGCAGTCGGTGCAGCTCGAGCACCTGATGATGGTGGACTGGGAGCAGCCGCTCGTTCCGCGCACGAGCGCCCTCGCGCGGAGCTGCACCTGCGATCGAGCGGGCGGGTGCGAGCACCTCGCCGCGCTCGCCTACGCGTTCGCGCGGGAGATCGACCGCGACCCCGCGATGCTCCTGCGCTGGCGCGGGTGCGAGGCCCAGGAGGAGGGCGAGCCCGAGGCTCCCGACCGCTCCGCTCGTCATGCCGGAGGACGCCTGGGAGGCCGGGCCGCTACCCGAGCCGCGCCCGCTCCGGCCGCTGCCGACCGGGGCGGTGCTGAAGCGCCTCGGCCCGAGCGGGCTGCGCGTCGGCGGAGCCGACCTCGCAGAGGTGCTGCAGCGGGCGTACGCCTCGTTCGCGGCTTCTCCTCGCCGCTAGCACTGCCACTCCTGGGCGCTGGGCCGGGCGACAGCACGCTGGCCAGGTGAGTGTGACCGCCCCGCAAGGCTATCGGTCGTATTGCCAGTCTTCGATTCCGGTGCGTTGCGGGGCACGTTCACCGGGCGCGCGCGGAGCGCGGGAGTAGAGTGGCGGGGTGGCTGAGCTGTTCGCCAAGGGGAGCAACGGCGTGATCACGATCGACGGGGACTGGTTGACGATCGACCGGACGGGCTTCGGTGGCGCTGGCCAGTCGGAGGGAGCTCGGCGAATCCCACTCGCGTCGATCACTGCAGTGCAGCTGCGACACGGTCGCGTCTTTACGGACGGCTTCATCAGGTTCGCCTTCGCCGGAAGCCTGAGTTCCGGGGCGGCTTGCAGAACGCGATGAGGGACGAGAACGCGGTGACCTTCGCAGGGGGCAGGCCCAGGGGTTCAACATGATTCGCGCGGCTGTCGAGCACTACATCGCCGCGCATCACGCCGGTGCCCGGACCGGGCGGGCGAACCCGACATCCCCGAGCAGATCAAGAGGCTCGGCGAGCTGCGCGACCATAGGCTGATCAGTGACAGGAGTTCGAAGCCAAGAAGGCTCAGCTGCTCGATCGGTTGTAAGTCGCAGCCTTTGCGGCCCGAAGCTCGAACTGTCGGAGTCCGCTTCCGTCGACGTTGATCGTGTAGACGTGGTCTTCGGACTTCGCGACAAGTTCCGAGCGAGTGAAGGCCAGTTTCGTTGCCATCTGGCGACCGAGGCAGGGGAGTCGACACTCTCTTGTGCGTCGCTGCTGCGGACGTTGAGGCTGCGCTCGGTCTTGTCGGTCAAGTCGTGGATGACGATCGCTCACCCAGGTTCGGAATGGCGCGACCGCTTACCATCTCCGTCGTTCACGAGAGAGGACGATCGAGTCCTCCAGGACATAGGGAGATGACCCTTGCCTCAGACCGGATTCATCGACCACATCGGCATCGGCGTTCCGGATCTCGTGGCGGCCAAGGACTACTACGACGACCTGATGTCCGTCCTCGGGCTCCGCGAATGGTTCGAGACAGGCCCCGGAGGGCCACTCAACTACGGGCCGGACGGTGCTCTGGGCTCACAGCTGTTCTTCTACCAGGCAGAGGAACCGGGCACCTACTCACGCCGCCAGACGGGCCTTCATCACCTCGCCTTCCTGGTTGCGAGCCGCGCGGTCGTTCGAGCAGCACACCAGTGGGCCCGTGCACGCGACGCCGTCGTGCTGGACGAGACCCAGCGAGTTCCCCCAGTACGGGCCGGACTGCTTTGCGACCTACTGGCTAGATCCACATGGAATCAAGCTCGAGGCGGTTTGCCACACGCCCGAGGAGGGCTAGTCGAACCTAGCCTGAGTCAGCTCCCCCAGAGCGGCCGGACCTCGATCGTTCCCGTCTGGGCGACAGGGTGGCCGGCCGCGATCTCGACGGCCTCCTCCAGGCTGCCGCACTCGATCAGGTCAAAGCCGCCGACCGCCTCCTTGGTCTCGGCAAAGGGACCGTCGGTGACGAGCGGCTTCCCGTCGCGCACGCGGACGGAGCGTCCCCGGCGTGGCGGAGCAAGCTGATCGCCGGTGACCCAGATACCCCGCGCCTGGAGGTCGTCCAGCCAGGGGAAGCCCTCCTCGTCGGGGGTGTCAGTCGGATCGGGCTCGGTCAGGGCGTCCATCTTCTCGGCGTCCCAGCAGACCAGCAGTAGGAATTTCATCGTCGCTCCTTCGTGTCGTTGGCTCCAGCCTCATGTACGGAAGACGCACGGGCAGGACCGAGATCGACATTTGTGCATCGTTCGCTCGCTACGGAAGGGGTAGCTGGCCTTTACCGTCGACGCAGTCGGCGAGGTAGAGAGCCGTGCCGAGGTCGCCGGTCCAGAGCGTTGGCGGCCCCGCCCGTACTCCGACCGGCCGTGCTCCACCTGACCTACCGCGTGCATCGCGAACGCGCGTGCCCGCGCGAGCCACCGTTCGTCCCCCGTGCGCGCGAGCAGCGTGAGGAACGCGTAGCCGTTCCCGGCCGTGCCGTGGCAGAGGCTTGCGCCCTTCCGCAGCGGGCCGGCGCGCCACGTCAGCTCGGCTCCCGCGACTGCAAGTTCCTCGTCGAGCATGTCGCCGAGCGTCGCAACGATCCCCGGCGCGCCGTGGCACCACTGCATCCGGATCTGCCCGTCGCGGGGTGGAGCGAGCTGCGTCATCCCGGCGTACGGAAGCCAGTTGACGAGCCCGTCCTCCTCGACGGCGAAGGGCTGGAGCGTCTCCGAGACGTCCGCGACATCGCCGAGCGCGAGCGCACAGCCTGCGAACCCGTGTGCCGGACCGAGGCAGCGGCCGCTGTGCCCATGGAGGTGCTGCGTCCACAGGCCGTCCGCATCGCGCTGCCCCTGCAACCACTGGACGCTCGCCGTCACGTCGAGTCCCAGCTCGCGGCCCGCGAGAATCGTGCCGGGGCTGCCCCACATCAGCTCGCACCGTTCGTCCCGCTCGTTCGCCGCGATCAGCTCGGACAGCCGCTCGAGGTTCGCCTGTGAAGGCGCGAGCCGCTGCAACACCAGCCGGATTCCCGTCTCGCCCGCCCAGAGGCTGCGCTCGGCGTCCTCGGTCGGAAAGTCTGCCGGCGCCTCGAGCGAGCGCTCCAGGTACGGGACGTAGTCCCGCCGCAGCTCGACGAAGCCACGCAGCACAAGACCGTGGAGCGCAGCCACGACTCCCGCACCCCCGAGATACAGCGTCCGAAACCGCGCAGCCGGGTCGTCGTCCTTCTCCACGTCCACTGGGTGCATCGTCCAGCCGTCGTCGAACGCGCTCTCCGCGTCGGCGACGATCGAGGCGATCGCCGTGCGCGCCCTCTCAGCGCTCCACGGTTCGTCTGCAAGCGGCTCGTGCGCCTCCGGCGTGAACAGCATCGGCCTACGGACGCCGGTAGACCGAGACGTGGGAGCTGCTGAGGCTCGTGAAGGGCTCCCGCTGCCAGCCGGACCAGCGGTTCTCCAGGGTCATCCCGGCGAGGCGCGCCATCAGGTCGAGCTCCGCGGGCCACGCGTATCGGAACTCGACGGGAAACGTCTGGACTCCGTCTTCCGAGAAGTGGTAGTGCTGGGAGCTGAAGCGCTGCGTGACGACGTCGTAGACGTCGAACCCGATCCCTTCGGCGTCGGCCCGGAAGGGAACGATGGTCTGGCCGACCGGGAGCCCTTGGATGCCCGGAACGCCTGTCTCGATCACGAATCGACCCCCGCTCCGAAGGTGCCCGGCGGCGTTCTCGAAGCACGCGACCTGCGCATCCTGCGTGACGAGGTTGAAGATCGTGTTGAACACCAGATAGACGAGCGAGAACTCGCCGCCGACGCGGGTCGTGGCGAAGTCGCCGATCGCAACCTCGATCTCTCCGCTACCAGGCTTCGCGCGCAACCGAGCCACCATCGCCTCCGAGTTGTCGATGCCGGCGACCGGGACGCCGCGCCCGGCGAGCGCAAGCGCGATCCGGCCGGTCCCGATCCCGAACTCCAGCGCCCTCCCTTGCTCGGCAAGTCCGGCAAGCAGCTCGACGACCGGCCCCACCGTCGCCGGATCGAACATCTCGGCGGCATGCTCGTCGTAGACCGACGCGGCACGCTCGCCGAAGAACCCCTCGTTCTGGCTCGACCCTCCCGCCACGGCCGCAGTCTGCCAGGACGGACCGCAACTCCCTCGGGCGTGCTCGCGTTGAACCTAGGACATGGATGCCCGTGAACAGAGGCTGGCCCAGAACGAGGCGCTCTTTCGCGAAGTGAACGAGCGGATCGAGGCTGCAGCCCACCAGCTTGGCCCGCATGTTCCGTACGAGTTCCTCTGCGAGTGCGCGAACGCCGACTGCACGTTCCGGATCGCCCTTCCGCTCGAGACCTACGAGGCCGTACGCGCGGACGGCAGGCAGTTCGTCGTGCTACCGGATCACTACACGCCCGAGGTCGAGGACCTGGTGGTCAAGGAAGACGCGTACTGGGTCGTGCGGAAGACCGGCGAGGCGGGGGAATACGTCGAGCAGCTCGATCCGCGCGCCCGGTAAGTCCTAGGCGATGTCGGGCGCGACCGCGCGGGCGGTCAGCGCCTCGATCGGCACGATCTCGAGCGCCCGCACGTGCGTTGCGCCGAGCACGACCTCCGGCGCCTGGCCGGCCTCGTGCGCCTCCAGCCAGCGCGCGGCGCAGAGGCACCAGCGGTCGCCGGGCTGCAGGCCCTCGAAGCCCCACTCCGGCCGCGGCGTCGAGAGGTCGTTGCCCGCGGCCTTGCTGAAGGCCAGGAACTCCTCGGTCATCACGGAGCACACCGTGTGACTGCCGACGTCGTCTTCCCCCGTCGAGCAGCAGCCGTCGCGATAGAAGCCCGTCAGCGGCTCGGTCGAGCACGGCAGCAGCTCGCCGCCGACCACGTTCACGTCCGGATCACGGGCCATGTCGCTCACCAGTCGGTCGAGCGGAAGTCTTTCAGGAACTGACCCCACACATGCTCGCCGGTGTTGAAGCCGTCGATGATCGGGTCGACGATGCGGGCCGCACCGTCGACGATGTCGAGCGGCGGCCGGAACCCGTGCTCCGCCGTCTTCTGCTCCGCGATCTGCACCGGATCCTCGTCGGTCACCCAGCCGGTGTCGACGCTGTTCATGTGGATCCCGTCCGCGTAGTAGTCGGCGGCTGAGGTGCGGGTCATCATGTTCAGCGCCGCCTTGGCCATGTTCGTGTGCGGATGCCGCGTGGTCTTGAAGCGGCGGTAGAACTGCCCCTCGACGGCGGAGACGTTGACGATGTGCTTGTCGCGGTCGGGCGTTCGCAGCAGCAGCGGCTTGAGCCGCGCGTTGAGGACGAACGGGGCAACCGCGTTGACGAGCTGCGTCTCCAGCAGCTCGACCGACGAGACCTCGGCGAGCAGCAGGCGCCACGAGTTGCGCTCGCGCAGGTCGACCTGCTGCAGATCCTGGTCGAGGCGGCCTTCGGGAAAGAGATCGTTCTGCGGCACCAGCTCGGCGTCGCCCGAAGGAAGCATCTGCGTACTGCGGACGCCCTCGAACGAGCCCAGCAGCGCGCGCACTTCGGCCGGCGCGCGCTCGGCCTCTCGCTCGCCATCGAGCATGTGGCGGTAGAACTCGGCCGGCCTGCGAACGGTCTGGCAGGCGTTGTTGACGATGAAGTCGAGCCGGTCGCGGGTCGAGTTCAGGTGCGTGCAGAACGCCTCGACGCTCGGCGTGTGGCGCAGGTCGAGCCCGAAGACCTCGAGCCGGTCGCCCCACTCCTCGAAGTCGGCCTCCTGTGCGTAGCGGTTCGCGGCATCGCGCGGGAAGCGCGTGGTGACGATGAGCTGCGCACCCGCCCGCAGCAGCTTGATCCCCGCCTGGTACCCGATCTTCACGCGCCCGCCGGTGAGCAGCGCGACGCGGCCCGAGAGGTCGGCGGTCTCCGTGCGCTTGGCGTAGTTGAAGTCGCCGCACGCGGGGCACAGCTGGTCGTAGAACGGATGGATGTCGCGGTAGAGCTGCTTGCAGACGTAGCAGTGCTGCGGCTCGACGACCTCGCGGAACTCGGGATCGTCGTCCACCTCGGCCTGCTCGAACTCCGTCGGGCGGGAAGACGTTGGGCGTCGTGAAGACCGGCTTCTCGCGCAGCACCCGGATCCCGGTCTCCGCGAGCACGCTCTCGTCGCGCTCGAGCTTCGCGGCCTTCTGCTGCCGCTTCATCGTCTTGCCCCACTGACGCCGGGCGACGAGATCGGGATTGAAGACGTCCCCGGCCGCGGAGAGCAGCCGGGTCCGTTCCTCCTCCGACAACGCCGCGAGCAGGCTGCGGTCGCGAACGACCGCCTCCAGCAGCTCGGTGGCTGCCTTCAGCTGCTCTGCGACTTCGTCGGTGATGCGATTCTGCGGGCCGATCGACATGGCCCGCAGGGTACTAGCGGCGCTTGCGGCGTCGTTGGCCGCCGTTGCCGTTGTTGCCCGAGCGGCTATTGCCTGAGGGCCTGGCGGGCCGCGTCGAGACCGACATGCCGGAGTCGCCGAACTGCTTGCCGTGGCCGAGGCGCGTGGCGAGGCGGCCGACGTCGCCGCGCTGATCCGGCAGGACGAGCGTGACGCCCGTGCCGCTGCGCCCGGCGCGGCCTGTGCGGCCGACGCGGTGGACGTAGTCGTTGTCGCCCTGCGGCGGATCGAAGTTGATCACGTGCGTGATGTCGTCGACGTCGAGGCCGCGGGCGGCGACGTCGGTCGCGACGAGCGTCGAGACGCGTCCGGACTCGAACTGGGCCAGTGCGCGCTCCCGCTGACTCTGCGAGAGGTTGCCGTGCATCGCGACCGCGCGGATGTTGTGCTGCCGCTCGAGCTTCCGGGCCAGCTTGTCGGCGCCGTGCTTCGTCCGCACGAACACGAGCGCGAGGCCGCGGTCGCCGCGGAGCTGCTCGACGAGGCGGTCGAGCTTGTCCTCGGCGGTGACGGCGACGAAGGTGTGGTCGATCTCGCCGCGCTGCGCCTCGGCGGGAGCCTCGGCCCGCACGTGCGTGGCCTTGACCGTGTAGGCGCGGGCGAGCTCGGCGACGGCACCGTCGAAGGTGGCCGAGAAGAGCATCGTCTGGCGGTTGTCCGGGACGCTGCGAAGGATCCGGTCGACCTGCGGCTTGAAGCCCATGTCGAGCATCCGGTCGGCCTCGTCGAGGACGAGGATCCGGACGTCGTTGAGCCTGACGGCGCGGCGGTCCATCAGGTCGTGCAGCCGGCCGGGCGTCGCGACGAGGATGTGAGCGTCGCGCGCCTTCTTGATCTGGGCTCCGATCGGGGCGCCGCCGTAGACGACCTCCACGCGGAGACCCTTGACCTTCGCGAGCGGACGGATGTCGGCTGCGACCTGGATCGCGAGCTCGCGCGTCGGCACGAGGACGAGTGCGCCGGGCCGCGCGTTCGAGCCGGCCGTGCGCTCGACGATCGGCACGCTGAAGGCCAGCGTCTTGCCGGAGCCCGTCGGCGACTCGGCGAGAATGTCGAGACCGGCGAGGGCGTCCGGGAGCACGAGCCCCTGAACGGCGAATGGATGGGTGATCCCGGCTGTCTCGAGCGCCCGAATGACGGGCGCGCTGACGCCGAGCTCCTGGAAGGACTGTGACACGTGTTCGACTCCTTGATTGACGTGCATGTTCGAGACGCAACTGACCTCGAACAACCTAAAAAGGAGGAACGAGAAGCTAGATCTCCACGGGGCCGGATGGCTCTCCGTGTTGTCACGGTAGCAACTACATGTCAGGAAACTGTGTGCAGGATCTACTGGGAGGGTTTGGCGGAATGTCACTCGCTGCCGGGGTGCGATGCTCGTTCCGAGGCAAGGACGCAGGGAGCGCCGATAGCGGTTGCTATCGGCGCGACTGAGGACGCGGCCTCCAGGCGAGCAGCGCGGCCCGGCGGCTCAGCCGATATTTCGCCACACCCTCCTAGGGCTTGCGCGCGATCGCCTCGACCTCGACGAGGATGCCGCCCGGAAGGCTGACGCCGACCGTCGTGCGGGCGGGATACGGCTCCTGGAAGATCGTCTTGTAGACCTCGTTGAAGGCCCCGAAGTTGCCGAGGTCGGTGAGGTACGCATTGACCTTGATCACGTCGGACGGGCCGCAGCCGGCGGCCTCGAGGCAGCCCAGGAGGTTCTCGAACACCTGCGTGGTCTGGCCCGTGATGTCGTCGGCCGTCAGCTGCCCGGACTCGTCGAATCCGACCTGCCCCGCCGTGTAGACGAGGTCGCCGCTGACGACGACGGGTGAATAGGGCGCCGCGGGGCGCGCAACCCCGTCCGGCTGAATCGCTTCCTTCATCTCTCACCTCACCTTTCCACGCGCCGCTGTCGGCAGCGTCTGGACGACCTCGCCGCCGCGATGCATCACGATCTCGTCGTGCATGTTCGCGGTCGTGCAAGCATGGTTGGGGACGATCGTGACGCGGTCTCCGATCGCGGGCGGAGGTTCGCAACGGCTCACGTCGACGTAGCCGTGCTCCTCGTTCAGCGCGTACACCTCCGCGTCCGGGAACTCGACGAGCAGGCCGTGGCCGGTGGCGCCGATCGCCAGATCCGACGTCAGCGTCTTCGAGCCGGCGTCGATGATCGCCCGCTCGCGCGTCGGCCGGCTGACGACGGTCGCGACGACCCGCAGGGCGCAGTCCTCGAGCGGCACCGAGCCGTTCGCGATGCAGGCCCGGTCGCCGTAGATGTACGTGCCCACGCGGAGCTCGTCGACCACGCCGAGCTCGTGCGTTCGCTCGGCCGTCGGCGTGCCGCCGCCGCTGACCCGGTCGACCGAGAGCCCGCGCGCCACGATCGCATCGCGCGCCTCCAACAGCCACGCCGCCGTCTCGGGCAGCGACGGATAGGTCATCAGCCCGGCGAAACGCAGCCCCGGGAGCCCGTCGACGAGCTCGGCCAGCTCGGCGGCCTCCTGCGGGGTCTGGACGCCGGTCCGCCCCAGCCCCGTGTCGCACTCGACCAGGAAGTCGACCTCGAGCGCGTGCCGGGCGAGCACAGGCGCGAGACCCAGCGCGACCTCCGCCGAGTCGCCGACGACGGTCATCTTCACGCGCTCCGCCAGCGCGGCGAGCCGCTCGGCCTTCGCCGTCGCCGACGAGCGGGAACGAGAGCAGGATGTCCTCGAAGCCGGCATCGGCCATCACCTCCGCTTCGCCGAGCTTCTGACAGGTGATCCCGACCGCTCCCGCCTTCGAGCTGCAGGCGCGCGAGCTCGGGCAGCTTGTGCGTCTTGATGTGCGGCCGCAGCGCAACCCCGTGGTCGTCGCAGTAGGCCTGCATCCGGAAGACGTTCCGCTCGATCGCATCGAGGTCGCCGGTCAGCACGGGCGTCTCGAGCTCGGAGATCCGCATCAGACGCTCGCCTGCGCGGACAGCACGCCGTCGCGCACAGCCGCCGTCGCGCGGACGGCCTGGGCTGCGATCCAGTCCAGGTCGGCGTCCGACTGCGGTGCGACGCGCCCGACGAGATCGCTTCCGAGCGCGATCGCCGTCGCACCCGCCTTCAGGTAGGCCTGGACTTCCTCGATCCGGACACCGCCGGTCGGGATGAGGGCGATCGTGGGGAAAGGGCCGCGCAGGGCACTCAGGTAGGACAGGCCCGCCGCACGACGCCGGGAAGAGCTTCATCACGCGCGCACCGGCTGCAGCCGCGGTCAGGATCTCGGTCGCCGTGAAGACGCCGGGCATCGGCTCGAGCCCGAGCCCGAGCGCGGTCTCGATCACCTCCGGAACAAGGCCGGGACTGACGACGAAGCGGGCGCCTGCGTCGGCTGCCGCTCGCACCTGCTCCGAGTCCACGATCGTGCCGACGCCGACCGTCCTTCCCTCGTCCGCAGCGGCCGCGACCGCAGCCAGAGCGCCGGGCGTGTCGATCGTCACCTCGACCTGCTCGATCCCACCGCGAACGAGCGCGGCCATGGCGCCCGCGACGTCACCGCCCTCGTGGAAGCGCACGATTCCGATCAGCGAGCCAGGGCCGAGCACGGATGCATCAAGCATCGGCCGACGTTAACCCGGGCGATGTTGTAATGCAAGCATGTTGTAATTACAATATCCTGGTGAGCGAGACGGCCTCGGCGATCCAGGGCACGACCGGGATCGCGGGCACGATCGACAAGGCCTCCCCGGTCCCCTTCTACTACCAGCTGCGCCAGTTGCTCGAGCGCGCGGTCGCCGACGGCGTGCTCAGTGCCGGGGAGCAGATCCCGACGGAGGCGTCGCTCTGCGAGCGCTACGACGTGAGCCGGACCGTCGTCCGCCAGGCGCTGAGCGACCTCGAACGGACAGGGCTCGTCACTCGACTGAAAGGAAAAGGGACGTTCGTCGCCCAGCCGAAGGTCTCGGAGTTCGTCGCGCAGTCGCTGACGAGCCTCCACGAAGACCTCAGCGCCCGCGGTGAGCGGTTGGAGACGAAGGTGCTCCGGCTCGAGGTGGAGCCTGTCTCGCCGCATGTCGCCGCGATGCTCGACCTGCCGGAGTCGGAGCAGATCGTGCTCCTCGAGCGGCTGCGGTTCCTGCGCGGCGAGCCGCTCGTCGTGACGACCGCGTACATGCCGCATTCGCTCTGCGCCCCGATCCTGGAGCTCGACATGAGCGACCGCTCTCTCTTCGAGACGTACGAGCGGGAGCTCGGCCTCAAGCTCCACCGCGGCACGCGCGCGATGGAGGCACGGGCCGCGACGACCGAGATCGCGCACCACCTCGACGTGCCCTGAAGGATCGCCGGTGCTTGCCTTCAGCGGCGTCACATACCTCGAGGACGGCACCCCGATCGAGTACTTCATCGGCCTGCACCGCGGAGATCGCAGCCGCTTCGAGACGGAGCTGTTCCGCCCCTCCGGCACGGACGACCTGGCCGGCGCGCGCGCCGCTCACGTCGCCGACTGATGGCGAACGCACTCGAGCTCGGGCTGATCGGCTCGGCCTGGCACGGAACCACGCTCGGCGTGCTGGAGGGGATCGCGAAGACGAAGGAGATCGGCTTCGACAGCTACGACGTCTTCGAGGATCCGCTGACCACGAGCGACGACGAGCGCCGGCAGATCAAGGAGGCCTGCGACGAGCTCGGGCTGCCGATCCGCTCCGCGGTCTGCATCGCGCTCGGCCTCGTCGACTTCGTGCCCTCCGTGCGCCGTTTCACGCTCGACCGCTGCAAGGCGTACATCGACCAGCAGGCCTACTTCGGCGGCCGCAACGTGCTGCTCGTCGCCGGCGAGTACTACTGCGACCTGCAGGTGTTCTCGAAGGAGCAGATCTTCGGGCTCGTCGCCGAGAACCTGCGCGAGCTCGCCGAGCACGCCGAGCCGCAGGGGATCGAGCTGGCGATCGAGCTCGAGCCGTTCAAGCACGCCGTCGCGAACAGCGTGCACGAGCTCGCCGACCTGATCCGGCTCGTCGACCACCCCGCCGTGAAGGCCAACGCGGACGTCTCGCACCTGCAGCTCTCCGGCGCGTCGTTCGACGACGTCGCGGTGCTGACCGGAATGATCGGCCACGTCCATGTCTCCGACTGCGACGGCAAGGTGCACGGCGACATGCCGCCCGGCCGCGGCGTGACGCCGATCAAGGAGTACCTGCAGGCGATCCTCGACACCGGCTTCACGGGCACGGTCTCCGTCGAGCTCGAACGCGTGCCGGAGCCCGACCGGATGGTCGAGCTGGTCGAGGAGTCGTATCGCGAGACCGCACGGATCCTCGCCGAGCTCGGCGCCCGCGACCTAACAGCGTGGCCGGTCCCTTCGACCTGACCGGTCGCCGCGCGCTCGTGACGGGCGGCGGCGGCGGGATCGGGCGCGGACTGGCACGGGCGCTGGCCGACGCCGGGGCGAGCGTGGCCGTGCTCGGCCGCTCGGAGAGCGCGGACGAGGCGGCCGCCGAGCTGGGCGGGATCGCAGTGCGCGCCGACCTCTCCGACCGCGACGAGCTGCGCCGCGGCTTCGCCGAGGCGGTCGAGGGACTGGGCGGTCTCGACATCCTCGTCAACTCGCACGGGATCGGCCGAGCCTCCGACGCCGTCGATCACGACCTCGCCGACTGGGACGAGGTGATCGAGGTGAATCTCACCGCGACCTTCGAGCTCTGCCAGCTCGCCGGCCGGCTGATGATCGCCCAGGGCAGCGGCAAGATCGTGAGCATCGCGTCGGTGATGAGCTTCCAGGGCGGGTTCCGCATCTCCTCGTACGCAGCGAGCAAGGGCGGCGTCTCGCAGCTGACGATGGCGCTCGCGAACGAGTGGGCGCCGCACGGCGTCAACGTGAACGCGGTCGCGCCGGGCTACGTCAAGACGGCACTGAACGCCCGCATCTGGCGCGACGACCCGGAGCGGACGGAGCAGATCAACGTCCGCATCCCGGCCGGTCGTTGGGGCGAGCCCGCCGACATCGGCGGCGCCGTCGTCTTCCTCTCCTCGGCAGCGGCCGACTATGTGCACGGCGTGACCCTGCCGGTCGACGGCGGCTGGCTCAGCCGCTAGTGGACAGCTCGATCTACTGCTTCGCGACCGACCTCGCGGACGAGGGAATCGAGAACGTGCTGGACAACGTCGAGCAGCGCGGCGGGCTCGGTGGGATCACGGTGGCCGCCGCGTATCACGAGGGCCGCGACGTCTTCCCGCACAACCCCGTGCGCAAGGTGCGGTTCCTCGAGGGCGGCGCCGTCTTCTTCCCGCCCGGGCCGGCGCTGCGCGCGGCCCGCCTGCAACCGCCGGTGAGCGAGGCGGCGCACGTGCTGCCCGCAGGCGATCGCCGCCGCCGGCCGGCGCGGGCTGGCCGTCCGGGCGTGGACCGTGTTCCTCCACAACGGCGCGCTCGCCGCCGCACACCCCGAGTGCGCGCCCGAGAACGCGTTCGGCGACCGGTACGTGACCGAGCTCTGCCCGGCGAACCCGGACGCTCGCGCCTACGCCCGCTCGCTCGCGGCCGACATCGCAGCGCTCGGTGTGGACGGGATCTGCTCGGAGGCGCTGCACTACCTGGGCCTGGAGCACGGCTATGCGCACGAGCGCTACTTCGTCCCGCTCAGCGCGCGGGTGCGCTATCTCCTCGGCCTCTGCTTCTGCGAGCACTGTCTCGCGGCGGCGCGAGCGGCCGGCGTCGACGGCGACGCCGTACGACAGGAGGCGCGCGAGACGATCGAGCGCGCGTTCGCGGGCGAGGACCCGGGCGGCGAGCCCGAGCGCGACGACTACGCGCGCGTCCGTGAGCAGATCGTGGCGTCGCTCGTCGCCGAAGTTGCCGAGGCGGCCGGCGAGACGCCGTTCGAGTTCATCGAGCTCTCGGGCGCGGTGAAGGGCTACGCCGACGGGCGGCCCACAGGCGACCCGTCGCCGACGATCGCCTGGCAGCTTGGCGTCGACGTGAACGCGGTCGCAGCCGCCTGCGACGGCCTGGAAGCGATGGGCTATGCGGCCGACCCGGCCTGGGTCGCACGCGACCTCGACACCTACGGCGAGACCGCCGTCTCGGTCATCTTCCGCCCGTCGACGCCCGACTGCGACTCGGCCGAGGACCTGCGAGCAAAGGTCGACCTGGCGCGCGAGCGCGGGCTACGCCGCGTGGATTTCTACCACTACGGCCTGATGCGGCTGGACGCCCTGGACTGGATCCGCGAAGCGGTGACGCCTGCACTTCCGCCTGGACGCTAGAGCTCGGGCGAGAGCACGCTCGCGCAGTCAAGCAACCTCGCCAACGAGAAGGATAAGCAGCCAGATCGCCCCCCGTAGCCGCCACCGCCATCGTGGCGAAGATGCCGAGCACGATCTTGCCGGTGTGACCTTTGGCGCCTATCGCTCTCGCCTGCTCATCCACCGTCGCACGAGGCATCTCGGCGCGTGTGCGATCCCTCAGGTGCCCTATTACGCGGCCGAGCGCGAACCACGCGAGCGACGCTGCGCCGAGCAGTATGAGCGGACGCAGAAGCGCGCGCACGCCGCGAGTCTACGCGGGTGCTCAGGCGTCATTCCCGAACTCACTGTCATCCTCTGCGTGATGGTGTCGTCCGCTGTGCGCAGAGACTCGGGTCGGCGGCGGCTGACTCCATTCCCGCATGTCGCCCCCGTAGGGCTGACTTGCCAGCGTTGTGTCGCCGCCGCCTTCCCGAGACCGTCGAGCGTGACCTGATAGGAGCTTGGCAGCTGCCTCGAGTGAGGCCTGTCCGCTCGCCGGTCGCCCCCATTGCTTGGAGGAGGCGATCTGAATGATCGTTGTTGGTGTGGACGTCCACAAGCAGTCGTTGACGCGGTCGCCGTCGACGAGGTCGGCCGGCCAGTCGCTGAGCAGACCGTCTGCGACGGCCAGCGCTACTGGCTTGGGCGGCGTCGCTGAGCGAGGAGAGCGTCTCTGGGCGCTCGAGGACTGCCGCCATCTCACCCGCCCGCTCGAGCGGATAGCTGCTCACGCGCCGGTGAGCAGCTGGTGCGAGTGCCGCCGAAGCTGACCGCGCCGCAGAGGCGCGTCGGCCGGACGCGCGGAAGTCGGACCCGATCGACGCGCTCGCGGTCGCCAGGCAGCGCTGCGAGAGCCGCGCCTCCTCAGCCCGCGCCCGGTGAGGAGCGTCTCGGGAGCTGAAGCTGCTCGTCGATCACCGCGACGATCTCGTCGACGAACGCCGCCGGCGCAGCAGCGGCTGCGCTGGCACCTGCACCAGCTCGATCCGCATCTTCGTCGTCCCTGCCGGTGCGCTCGATCGCGCGGTCTGGCTCGACCGGCTCGCGCCGCTGGCTCGCCCGCCAGCCAGCAGACGGTGCACGTCCAGCTCGCACGCGAGCTCCTCAGCCGCTGCCGCTCCCTCACCCGCACCATCCTCGACCTCGATCACGAGCTACAAGCATCGTGATCGCGCAGATCGCGCCCGCGTTGCTCGAACTGCCTGGCTGCGGCGCCTTACCGCCGCCAAGCTAGCTCGCCGAGATCGTACCGATCGACCGCTTCCACACCGACGCCAGCTCGCCCGCCACGCCGGCGTCGCTCCGCTCGAAGCCAGCTCCGGCCAGCACCAACGCCATCGACTCGACCGCGGCGGTAACCGGCAACTCAACTGCGCTCTCCATCGGATCGCGATCACCCAGGCGCGCATGCCACCCGCCCGCTCGCGCCTACCTCGAACGCAAACAAGCCGAAGGCAAGAGCCGCCGCGAAGCCATCCGCTGCCTCAAACGACAACTCGCACGCGTCGTCTTCACACACGCTCAAAAACGAGCCCGCTTTGACATAGGAGCAACGCTGGCCCAGGAAGGCGCCACGTCGCCTGAGCCTCTGATCCTGCCGGCACCGCTCACGAGAGCACGTGCTCGAGCGCCGCGCGATCCGTCGGCTCGCCGTGTGCGGGCAGCACGAGCTCGACCGGCAGGTCGAGCAGCGGACGCAGCCGTTGGACGACATCGTCGCGCGTCACGTGCTTGCGATCGGCGATCCAGATGTCCAGTCCGTCGCCGAAGTCGGAGAGCGAGTCGCCGGTGACGATCGCGCCGATCGACGGGAGCCAGAGGATGAGATCGTTGTCCTCGCGGCCCGCGTACGCGTCGATGCCGAACGGCCACGTTCCAGGACCGTGAAAGTGTCCTTCGCCTTCACCCGCGCGAAGCCAGGCAAGGTCCTCACTCTCCATGCCGCGCACGCGCTCGGGGTCGATGCCGAACTTCTCGACCCAGTCCTGCCAAGTGTCCGCCGGCGGCGTGTGCACCGGGAGGCCAAGTCCACGGGCATCGCGCTCGTGATACGGCGCCGTCAGGACGACGGCGGTCGCGCGCTCACGTAGCTCGTCGGGAACGGCGAGCGGATCGAACAACACGAAATCGTTGCCGAGCTCCATCCCATAGGACGAGACAGCCTCGGGCCACTCCTCCTCCTCGTTCCAGGCGGGATGCGACGATTGCCAATGCCAGACACCCGGCCGCAGCTCACGCATGGTCACAAGTCTGTCACGCTGGCTTCTGGTTCAAACAACGAGGACCCCTTCTGCCTTCGTGCTCAAGGGACATTCCCGCACTGTGAGTGTGTGAGCCGTCCCGTCTGGGGCGTTTGTCAGGTTGGCGTCGGTGCTCTTTGTTTGTGACTCGATTCTCGAATGACCCGAGCTGTCGGTGTCTTTCCAGTGATGTGTCCGAACGGAGAGACCGGTGTCGGCCTGGCGCCCGCTTGCTGGCCTGATCAGAAGCCTGTCCGCGTCTGCGAGCGCGTGACCCGTCACAGTTATGCCGCCCGCGGTTTCCACCCCAGACCGACACCGGATGTGTCCCCCAACGCCTCGGCTGGAGGTCAGTTACGGATGCTTGCAGATCAGCTGGACTACGTCGTCGGTGTCGATCCACACCGTGACTCGCATGCGCTCGCGATCGTGCACGTCGTCAGCGGCGCGGTCGTGTTCGAGGCGACGGTCGTCGCGAGCAGCGACGGCTACGCGCAGGCGCTGAAGCTCGTCGACGAGCATGCGCCTGGTCGGCGAGCGTTCGCGGTCGAGGGCACCGGCTCGTTCGGTGCCGGCCTGACGCGCTTCCTCACCGCCCACGGCGAGCAGGTATTCGAGGTGGGCCGGTTGCGGCGGGAGCGCCGCTCGGGCGGCAAGACCGACGCGCTCGACGCGCTCCGCGCCGCCGGAGTGTGCTCACAAGAAGCGGCCCGCGACACCTCGGGCGGGCGGGGAACGCCAGCGCTGCAGGCATTGGTGGCCGCACGCGAAGGAGCCGTCAACGCGAACGGGCGGGGCTCTGCCAGCTACGCGACCTATTGATCACAACACCGGAGCCGCTGCGGAGCGAGCTACGGCCGCTCACACGCGCACGGCTCCTGCAACGCCTCGCAGCAACCGACCGCATGGCCGAGACGACGCCGAGCTGCGCGGCAGCCTGCTCGCCTTGCGCTCGATCGCCCGCCGAGTGCTGCAGCTGACCGCTGAGGAACGCGAGCTCGCCCACGAGATCGAAACGATCACCCGCAGGCTCGCGCCGCAACTGCTCGACCAGCCCGGTGTCGGTCCGCACGCCGCCGCACAGCTCGTCCTCTCCTGGTCCCACCACGGCCGCATCAACTCCGAAGCCGCCTTCGCACGACTCGCCGGCGCAGCCCCGATCCCCGCCTCCTCCGGCCAGACAGTCCGCTACCGCCTCGACCGATCCGGCGACCGCAAACTCAACCGCGCACTACACATGATCCTCGTCACCCGCAAACGCTCACACCCCGCCACGATCGCCTACATCGAACGCCGCCTCGCCGAAGGCAAGACCCGACGCGAAGCAAACCGCTGCCTCAAGCGCTACCTCGCCCGCAACCTCTACCGACTCCTCGAACACGGACCGCCACTGGCCACTTGACAAACATAGAAGCATCACTGGCCCATTCGAGTGTGGCCTCGGTTACGACTCGCGTCGAGTTGAGGCAGTACCTGCTGCGTGGAGAAGTTGGTCGAGTTCGGAACGGCTCCGTTGTGCTTCGGGACGAAATGGGACGGCTGTCCGTAGGCCCTAGAGAGGTCGACTCAGTCGATCACGATCCAGCCGTACGACCCCGACCGGCCGTCGCTCTACGAGCAGGAGCGGGAGGTGCTGCGGGTCGCGAATCGGGGCGCCGATAAGAAATGGCGCCGGCAGTAGTCTGAGTACGGTCCGGTGAACGCGGGGCGCGCATCAAGGGAGAGCAACGGGATGAGACCACTTCGATACTCGATCAACGTCACGCTCGACGGCTGCTGCCATCACGAGGCAGGGCTCCCGCCGGACGAGGAGTCGATGCGCTACTGGACCGCTGAGATGGAACGAGCCGATGCCCTGCTATTCGGCCGGGTGACCTACGAGATGATGGAGTCGGCGTGGCGGAAGCCGGCCACGGGCACGTGGCCTGACTGGATGAATGAGTGGGAGGTCCCGTTCGCCGAGACCATCGACCGGGCGAAGAAGTACATCGTGTCGAGCACGCTGAGCGGGGTCGATTGGAATGCCGAGCTGGTGCGAGGCGACTTGGGGCAAGCGGTTCAGCGGCTCAAGCAGGAGCCAGGCGAGGGCCTGTGGGTGGGCGGCGTGACGCTCCCCCTCGCGTTGGCGGATCTGGGACTGATCGACGAGTACGAGTTCCTTGTGCAGCCGGTCCTTGCCGGACACGGGCCGACGTTGCTCGCCGGTCTGCGCGAGCGCATCCAGGTCGAGCTCGTGGATCGCCATGAGTTCCGGTCGGGGGCGGTCGCCCTGCGATACCGGTCCACGCGAGTTCCGGCTTGACGTGATTTGTCCTGGCACGTTGGCCGCTCCCTCGCGACGGAACGACGGCTCGGGGTCGCGTTGCCCCGCGCTGGCCGTGCCCCCGAACGCGCGGACATATCGACGGGGGACATCGCCCCGAGGTGCCGATTCTTTGGGGCGGACCGTTTGCTTGACGCGCTGGCAGGCAATCGCGGGCGTGACGGGTCACCTTCGCGACGGCGGCGACAACGTGCCGGTCAAGCTGATTCGCCCGGATGGGTCAACTCGGCGCCGACAATCATCCGACAGGGACCCGTGCCATCGCGAACATCAGACCTCCAGAAACAGGACGCAACACACAGAGTCGCGGTCAGGGGACATTCCCGGACTCACTGTCATCCTCGGCTGGTGTCGTCTGCTGTGGAGCAGAGACTCGGGTTGGCGGCGGCTGACTCGATTCCCGGATGTCGCCCCCGGAGGGTTGACTTGCCAGCGTTGTGTCGCCGCCGCCTTCCCGAGACCGTCGAGCGTGACCTGATAGGAGCTTGGCAGCTGCCTCAAGTGAGGCCCGTCCGCTCGTCGGTCGCCCCATTCTAGAAGGAGGCGATCTGAATGATCGTTGTTGGTGTGGACGTCCACAAGCACTCGTTGACGGCGGTCGCCGTCGACGAGGTCGGCCGGCCAGTCGCTGAGCAGACCGTCGGCGACGGCCAGGCGCTACTGGAGTGGGCGGCGTCGCTGAGCGAGGAGGAGCGGCTCTGGGCGCTGGAGGACTGCCGCCAGCTGACCCGCCAGCTCGAGCGGACACTGCGTGGGCGCCGGTGAGCGGCTGGTGCGGGTGCCGCCGAAGCTGACCGCGCCGCAGAGGCGCGTCGGCCGGACGCGAGGAAAGTCGGACCCGATCGACGCGCTTGCGGTCGCCAGAGCAGCGCTGCGAGAGCCGCGCCTCGATCACCCTCGGCCTGGTGAGGAGCGGCTGCGGGAGCTGAAGCTGCTCATCGATCACCGCGATGACCTCGTCGACGAACGAAGGAGAGCGCAGCAGCGGCTGCGCTGGCACCTGCACGAACTCGATCCGCAACTCGTCGTCCCTGCCGGTGCGCTCGACCGGGCGGTCTGGCTCGACCGGCTCGCACGGCGGCTCGCCCGGAGCGAGCAGACGGTGCTCGTCCAGATCGCACGCGAGCTCCTCGGCCGCTGCCGCAGCCTCACCCGCACGATCCTCGCCCTCGACCACGAGCTACAAGCTCGGATCGAGAAGACCGCACCGGCGCTGCTCGAACTGCCCGGCTGCGGCGCCTTGAGCGCCGCCAAGCTAGTCGGTGAGATCGGACCGATCGACCGCTTCGACACCGACGCTCAGCTCGCCCGCCACGCCGGCGTCGCCCCACTCGAAGCCAGCTCCGGCAAACACCAACGACACCGACTCGACCGCGGCGGCAACCGGCAACTCAACTGCGCTCTCCATCGGATCGCGATCACCCAGGCGCGCGATGCACCCGCCCGCTCGCGCCTACCTGGAGCGCAAACACGCCGAAGGCAAGAGCCGCCGCGAAGCCCTCCGCTGCCTCAAACGACAACTCGCACGCACCGTCTACACAACGCTCAAAAACGAGCCGCTATTGACATAGGAGCAACGCTGGCCCAGTCGGGCGTCCACTACCCATTAGCCTCATTCACGTAAGAGCGGTCTTCGCCGATCGCGTCAGCGACGTGCTGCCGGGGCGGAGGGAGCCGGAGCTCCGCTAGTCAGTTGGACGCGGCGCTGCGGCGATTCCACGGCTTCGAGCGCAGCGCGGAGGCGAGCTTCGCGCGTCCGTCGCCGAGCACGGGGGCACCGTGGGTGACGAGCACCCGCTCTGGGTGGAGGTCGAGCAGCGGCTTCAGCGTCGGGACGAAGCGCTCGCGGTACCAGCGCGTGCGCTGCTCGCTGTCGAGGTCATTTTCCCAGACCCGCAGCCGATCGCCGGTCTCGATCACCGCGTCGCCGAAGGCGAGCGCCTTGTGCGAGGGGATCCAGAGCGGCTGCTCCTGCCGACGCGGGCTGCCGATCGCGTGGGCGCGGACGCTGGCGGGAAGCTCGGTCTCGGGCGTGATCGGGTGGAAGCCGGCGCGCTTGGTGAGGCGGCTCGCACAGGCCTCATGTCCCCAGATCGTGCAGCGCTTACCGTGCTTTCTGCGCAGACGCTCCGCGTCACGCACGTGGTACGGGATCGTGATCAGCACCGCGATCCCGTCCTCACCACCTTGGGCATCCACCAACTCGTGGACCGGCACCGGGTTGGCTGGCAGCAACGGGTCGATCAGCAGCAGCTCGGCGTCGGTCTTCACGGCAAAACAGGCAACCTCGTCCCCGAACCCGGACGGGTGCCACTCGGGGTGACGCGCCGTCCAGCGCCAGATGCCGTCGTCGATAGGATCGGGAGTCTCAGTCAAGGCGGCATCGTAACCGGCCCCAACCGATCTGCCCGGCTATGGACGAGCCTCGGGGCGAAGCACTACCTCGGCTCAGGGGACATTCCCGAACTCACTGTCATCCTCGGCTGGTGTCGTCTGCTGTGGAGCAGAGACTCGGGTTGGCGGCGGCTGACTCGATTCCCGGATGTCGCCCCCGGAGGGTTGACTTGCCAGCGTTGTGTCGCCGCCGCCTTCCCGAGACCGTCGAGCGTGACCTGATAGGAGCTTGGCAGCTGCCTCAAGTGAGGCCCGTCCGCTCGTCGGTCGCCCCATTCTAGAAGGAGGCGATCTGAATGATCGTTGTTGGTGTGGACGTCCACAAGCACTCGTTGACGGCGGTCGCCGTCGACGAGGTCGGCCGGCCAGTCGCTGAGCAGACCGTCGGCGACGGCCAGGCGCTACTGGAGTGGGCGGCGTCGCTGAGCGAGGAGGAGCGGCTCTGGGCGCTGGAGGACTGCCGCCAGCTGACCCGCCAGCTCGAGCGGACACTCGTGGGCGCCGGTGAGCGGCTGGTGCGGGTGCCGCCGAAGCTGACCGCGCCGCAGAGGCGCGTCGGCCGGACGCGAGGAAAGTCGGACCCGATCGACGCGCTTGCGGTCGCCAGAGCAGCGCTGCGAGAGCCGCGCCTCGATCACCCTCGGCCTGGTGAGGAGCGGCTGCGGGAGCTGAAGCTGCTCATCGATCACCGCGATGACCTCGTCGACGAACGAAGGAGAGCGCAGCAGCGGCTGCGCTGGCACCTGCACGAACTCGATCCGCAACTCGTCGTCCCTGCCGGTGCGCTCGACCGGGCGGTCTGGCTCGACCGGCTCGCACGGCGGCTCGCCCGGAGCGAGCAGACGGTGCTCGTCCAGATCGCACGCGAGCTCCTCGGCCGCTGCCGCAGCCTCACCCGCACGATCCTCGCCCTCGACCACGAGCTACAAGCTCGGATCGAGAAGACCGCACCGGCGCTGCTCGAACTGCCCGGCTGCGGCGCCTTGAGCGCCGCCAAGCTAGTCGGTGAGATCGGACCGATCGACCGCTTCGACACCGACGCTCAGCTCGCCCGCCACGCCGGCGTCGCCCCACTCGAAGCCAGCTCCGGCAAACACCAACGACACCGACTCGACCGCGGCGGCAACCGGCAACTCAACTGCGCTCTCCATCGGATCGCGATCACCCAGGCGCGGATGCACCCGCCCGCTCGCGCCTACCTGGAGCGCAAACACGCCGAAGGCAAGAGCCGCCGCGAAGCCCTCCGCTGCCTCAAACGACAACTCGCACGCACCGTCTACACAACGCTCAAAAACGAGCCGCTATTGACATAGGAGCAACGCTGGCCCACACCAGCGTCCTCCCCTCGCAGCTTCGAGCGAGGCTGCCGCCGTCGGACCTGTCCCGATCGCGGGAATACGCAGCCCCTTCCCGGTGTCCTAGGGGCAAGGACATCAACGAAAGGGAGGGAGTCATGACCGGCAAGAGCCAGCAGAACGAGCAGGAGCTTCGCGCAGCGAGGCCCATCATGTTCCGCGTACTCACCATCCTCGCCGCTATCGTCGCGCTCGCCGTCTCGGCGGCACCCGCGTCTGCAGGGCTGTTGTCCTCGCCGCTCGGGGCGTCGGGGACTCGGTCGGGTGGCGAGGTCGTCACGGGCTTCATCATGAAAGACGGCATCATCTGCAACCCCCGCTGGGGCTGCTGAGGCCGCTCGCGCCCCGCTCGGCTCCGGTCGGGCGGGGCGTCTGCTCGAAGCCGTCGATGTCGGCGCCCGTCTAGCCACCACGGGGAGAGAGAGACATGAGTGCGGACTCGTCGCACGCGCAGCCCTCAAAACAACGCCCTTTCCTTGGGGTGAGCGGACCAGATGAGTCCGCGCTCCTGTCCCGAACGCTGGGCCGAGGTGACTAGCGCTCTTTGACGGTGTCCCACCTGGGCGACTGTCGGCGGCTGCACCCTCAGGCGAGGAGACGTCTCGCTGGCGGAGTTCACGGAGGAGCTCGACTCACCACTCGCGGCGTCGGTCATCGGCCATCAGGCCTGGCGGAACGATCCGTCGTACCTGGAGGTGAAAGCCGGCACGAGCATTCGCGTCAAGAACGTCGGCGGCCGCGCTCACACGTTCACCGAAGTGGCTGAATTCGGGGGGCATCCACCCGTTGATACGAGCGCTCGTCAAGGTGAAGCACACAGCGGGAAGAAGCACTGACGTGAGCGTCGGTCCCGTGACGATTCGGTATCGATCCAGTGTCGATTCTTCGGCAGCTCGTTCGTCCTATTGAATGAAGGGGCGGGGCAACCGCCTAAAGCGACGAGAGGGGAACGACATGGCAGGCCAGATGGTTCACGTCGAGCTTCCTGCGGGCGACACCGCCAAGGCCCGTGAGTTCTGGGGCTCACTCTTCGGCTGGCAGTTCGAGGAGTATCCCGGGCCGACCGAGTACCACATGACCCGGTTTTCGGAGACGACGGGCGGCGCGATCTACGGAGCCGACGGCGGCAAGCGCGGCGCGCGCGTGTACTTCGACGTCGACGACATCAAGAGCGGAGACCGCTCGCGTCAACGAGCTCGGCGGCGAAGCCGGCGAGCCGATGCCGGTGCCTGGAATGGGCTGGTTCGCGACCGCCACGGACACCGAGGGGAACGAGTTCGGTCTCTGGCAGACAGATCCGAACGCTCCCACGCCCGAGGCGTAGCCCCACTCAGTGCGGGCGGGGAGCCGACACGCTCCCCGCCCGCAGCGCCTGGCCGGCGAGCGCACCCGTGTGCCGCCCGTCGTCGACCACGACAACGCCGTTCACGAGCACGTACGGGATGCCCTCCGGCTGCCGGCGCGGGTCCTCGTAGGTCGCGGTGTCGAGGATCGTCTCGGGATCGATGCACGTAACGTCGGCGGCCATGCCGGGACGGAGCAGCCCGCGATCGGGAAAGCCGAGCCGCTGGGCGGACAGCGAGGTCATCTTCCGCACCGCCTGCTCCCAGCTGAGGATCCCGAGCTCCCGCACGTAGACCGCGAAGTAGCGCGGGAAGGTCCCCCAGCCGCGCGGGTGCGGCCGGTCGCCGACGATGATCCCGTCGCTGCCGACCGTGTGCGACCAGTGCGCCATCGTCGCGCGCACGTTCTCCTCGTTGCCCGTGTGGGCGATGCACGAGACGGCGAGGTTCCGCTCGACGAGGAGCTCGCAGACGTAGTCGATCGGACGGGAGCCGGCCTCCGCCGCGGCTTCCGAGACCGGGCGTCCGTCGACGACGATCACCGACCAGTCCATCGGGATCTCGTGGAAGCCGTCGGAGCCCTCGTCCTCGATCTCCACCCGCAGCCGCTCGCGCAGCCCAGGGTCCCGCAGCCGCTCGATCGTTGCCGCGCTGCCGCCGACGTGCATCCAGCTCGGGAGGAATGCGGCGAGATACGTGGAGCCGGCGAGGTAGGGATAGGTGTCGAGCGTGACCTCGATCCCGTCGTCACGCGCCTCGTCGAGCAGCGCGAGCAGCTCGGGCGCCCGGCCCTTGTTGATCTCGTAGCCGAGGTGGGCATGCGCGAGGTGCAGGGGCACGCCGGAGCGGCGCGCGATCTCGATGCAGTCGGCGTAGGCCTCGAGTGCGCGCTTCCCGTAGTTGCGGTGATGCGGCGTGTAGTAGCCGCCGTGCTCGCGGACGACCTCGAGCAGCTCGACGATCTCGTCGTCGTCGGCGTACATCCCGGGCGTGTAAGTGAGCCCGGTCGAGAGCCCGACGGCGCCATCCCGCAGCGCCTCGGCCAGCAGCCGCTTCATGTGCGCGAGCTCGTCCGCCGTCGGCGCCCGGTCGTCGGTGCCCATCGCGATCATCCGGATCGTCCCGTGCGGCGCGAGGTAGGCGGCGTTGACGGCGATCCCGTCCGCGTCGAGCCGGTCGAGGTACTCGCCGACCGTGCGCCAGCTCCAGTCGAAGCCGGGCGGGTCCTCGTTCCAGGCGGCGAGCTGCGCGCGCAGCTGCTCGAGCACCTCGTCGGTGACCGGGGCGTAGCTGAGCCCGTCCTGGCCGATCACGTCGAGCGTCACGCCCTGGAGCACCTTCGCCTCGTGCGGGGGATTCACGAGCAGCTGCAGGTCGGAGTGCGTGTGCATGTCGATGAAGCCGGGGCAGACGAAGAGCCCGTCGGCATCGATCCCACGCTCCGCCGGCTCGTCGACGCGACCAACAGCGGTGATCCGACCGTCCGCGATGCCGACGTCCGCGCGGTACCAGGGATTGCCGGCGCCGTCGATCACGCGGCCGCCCCTGATGACGACGTCCAGCACTAGGTCTCGTCGTCGGGCGAGAAGTTCGCGACGAGCTCGCGCGCCATCTGCGCATTGCCGGCGAGCAGGCCACCGTCGACCCGCAGCACGTCGCCGCTGATCCACGCCGCGTCGTCGGAGGCGAGGAACGCGGCTGCGTTCGCGACGTCCTCCGGCTCCCCCACCCGGCCGAGCGGGTACCAGCGGACGAGCCGCTCGAAGATCGCCGGCTCCTTGTCGACTCGCTCCTGCCAGAGCGGCGAGCGGATCGTGCCGGGCGCGATCGCGACTGCGCGGATCCCGTGCTTGCCGTAGCGCACGGCCATACTGCGCGTGAGGCTGATCAGGCCGGCCTTCGCGGCGCTGTACGGCTCGTTCGCGAAGAAGGCGATCCCGTTCACGGACGCGATGCTCACGATCACGCCCGAGCCGTGCTCGATCATCCCCGGCAGGACGGCCTTCGAGCAGAGGAACGCCGACTTGAGGTTGAGCGGTGACGTCCGCGTCCCACTCCTCCTCGCTGATCTCCAGCACGTCGTCGGCGAAGCCGCCACCCGCGTTGTTGACGAGCACGTCGATCCGGCCTGCCGCCTCCACCAGCCGCGCCACGTCCGCGGCGACCGTGACGTCCGCCTGCACCGCGGTACCGCCGATCTCCGCCGCCACCTCCTCGGCCCGCTCGCCGAGAAGATCGGCGACGACGACCGTCGCGCCCTCGGCCGCGAAAGCCGGCAGGTCGCGCGCCCGATCCCCGAGCCGCCGCCGGTCACGAGCGCCCGCTTGCCGTCGAGTCGACTCATCCCTTCAACGCTCCTTCCTGGAGTCCGCGCATATACCAGCGGTTCACGATGATGAACGCGATCAGGCCGGGCAGGATCGCGACCACGAACATCGCCGCCATCGTGGGCCACTGCCACTGACCGAAGCCGGCGTTCGCCGCGGCGATCACGACCGTCAGTGGCCGCTTCTCCTGATCGTTGGTGAGCGTGTTCGCCAGCAGCCATTCCCCCCAGGCCGCGATGAAGTTCGTGATCATGACGACGATCACGCCGTTCCGGACGAGCGGGAGCATGATGCGGCGCAGGATCAAGAACGAGCTCGCGCCGTCGACGCGCGCCGACTCCGCCAGCTCTCGCGGGATCGTCTCGAAGACGCCGCGCATGATGAAGATGCTGACCGCCAGCGCGAGCGTCTGGTACGGAAGGATCAAACCCCAGGTCGAGTTGATGAGCCCGAGCCGGTCCTGGATCTCCCAGATCGAGATGAGGCCCGTGACGCGGCTCGGCACGAAGAGCGACGCGACGAGGATCGCGAGCACGAGCCGCTTGCCCGGCGTCGGCAGGTGCACGAGCGCGTAGCCGGCGAGTACGGCGACCGTGGTCGTGATGACCATCGTGGCGAGTGTGAGGACGATGCTGTTCTTGAACGTTTTGCCGCAGCGTGTCGACCGCGGTGAGGGCATTGCGGTAGGAGCCGAACTCGAAGTCGTTCGGCCAGATGTGATTCGTGTACGCGTCCGGGAGCGACTTGATCGAGAGCAGGAAGACCCAGAAGAGCGGGAAGAGGATCACGACGCAGCAGAGGAGGAGGATCCCGTGCTTGACGATCGAGCCCCACGGGACACGCCTGCGACGACGCGCGGGCGGGCGGCGCCTAGCGGCGCTCGGCTCAGTCTCGACCCGGCTCGCCATCAGTCTTTGTTCCTGAACACGTAGAAGAGCCAGAGGACGACGATGAGCATCCCGATCGTCCCGATCCAGCCGATCGAAGCCGCGTACCCTCGGTTCTGGTCACCGACCTTGAAGGCCGTGTCCCACATGTACACCGTCCAGGTGTAGGTCGGCTTCGAGCGGTCGAAACCGCCGGTGAGGATGTACTCGTCGATCAGCGCGTAGGCCGTACCGAAGCGCAGCACGACGAGCACGAGCAGGATCGGCCGCAGCCGGGCGAACGTGATCCGCCAGAAGATGCGCCACTCGCTCGCGCCGTCGACCCGAGCCGACTCGTACAGCTCCTTCGGGATCGTCGAGAGGCCGGCCAGATAGAACATCGTGTGGAAGCCGAGCCCCCACCACCACTCCATCAGCGCGAGCGAGAGGAAGGTGGTGTTCGTCGAGCCGAGCCAGGTCGGCTGGTTCTGGATGTCGTAGATGTGGAAGACGTCGACGAGGAAATAGTTGATCGGGCCGATTCCGTTCGAGTACATCCACACCCAGAGGATGAAGATCAGCGGGCCCGGGATCATCGCCGGGACCAGCAGGATCAGCCGGTACGAGGTGGCGAGCTTCTGGTTGCGGACGCGGTCGACGAGGACCGCGATGACCATCGGCAGGAACACCATCCCCGGTAGGAAGATCGCGGTGAAGATCGCGGCATGCCAGAGCCCCGTGCGCACGAGTGGGTCCTGCAGGGCGTTGACGTAGTTCTCGAACCCGATCCACTTCGCCGACTCCGGCGAGTCGTCGAGCAGGAAGCTGTAGTTCGTGAACGAGATCCAGAGCGCCCGGACGATCGGCAAGAGCTGCCAGCCGACGAAGAAGACGAGCGCCGGGATCAGGTACGGCCACGTCCGCGCGAAGCGCGTCGTCGACCGCCAGAGCGTGTGAAAGCTGGAAGGCGGCCGGACGGTGGCTGCTCTACTAGCCACCGCCCGACCGCCTTACCCTAGGAGGGCACAACACTGGCTCCGGGGGGATGTGTTACCCCCTCCGGCTCTTCTTCACCTCGGCCAGCACGAGGGCCTTCGCCTTGGCGAGCGCCTTCTTCGCGTTCTTCTCGTCGCCCTTCAGGTACGCCTCCCAGCCGGGCTTCCCGATCACGAACTGGTTCAGGCCGAACTTGTGCGTCTTGATCGCCTTGCTCGTCGCGAGCTCCTTGCGCACCGTGAACGCCCAGTCGGCCATCCAGGACGGCGGCGACTTCGTCCACTTCGCCCAGTCGGACTGGTACGGAGAGAGCTGCCCCGACGCGCCCCGGACATCCTTGCCGAGAGCGTGCTTCCAGACGCGCACGTCCCGCGTCAGGAACTCCATGTAGGCCGCCGCCTGCTGCTTGTTCTGCCCGTACTTGAAGAGCGCCGCGCCCGTGTTCCAGAACACGGTGCCGCCACCGCTCCGCGCCTTCGGGAGGCCCGGCGATGTGCAGCTTCGAGGGGTCGGGCCACGTGCCGGCGAAGCGCGTCGGCGCGTTCTGGTACTTGATGTAGTAGGCCGCCTGGCGCGCGGAGAACGCTTCCTCGTCCGGCGTCGATGTTGACGCCACCGTCGGTCTTGCCTTCCTCGAGGATGTTCTTCGGCGCGACCTCCATCAGCCGCTTCATGATCTCGAGGGCGTTCACGGCCGCGTCGCTCGTGAAGTCGAAGAGACCGGCCGGCGTGTAGACGTTCGTGCTGAACGTGTGGGCGATCGGCGCGAGCGAGCGCCAGCCGTGCGCGTCGAAGACGGCACCGTACGGCGCCGCCCTCGAGCTGACGACCTTCTTCGCGTTGGCGATGAACCCGTCCCACGTCTTCGGCGCCTGGTTCGGATTGAGGCCCGCCTTCTCGACGAGGTCGCCGTTCCAGGCCTGGATGATGATGTCCAGCAGGAACGGGAACGACCAGATGTGCCCCTGGTAGGTCGCCTCCGCCCGGATCGACGGGATCAGGTCGTCGAGCACCGACTTCGGGATGTACTTGTCCCACGGCTCGATCGTGCCCGCCTCGATCAGCGCGGCCATCTCGACGAACGGCGTCATGCCGACGTACACGTCCCACGTGCTCTTCTTCTTCTTCGCCTCGGCGACGAATCGTTCGATCCCGAAGCCCGCGACCGGCGCGATCTTCGCGTCCAGCTTGTGCTTCTTCGCGTAGTCCTTGTTGACGTTCTTCGGGATGACGGGGTAGTTGTCGTAGATCCACTGGTAGAAGGTGGGCGTCAACGACCGCGCTTCCATCCCCGCGAGCGCGGTCCCTGGGCCGAAGAGCGCCGACACCCCGGCTATCCCTACGCCGGCGGCGGCACCTCGCTTCAGCACGTCCGCCCGTGTGATTCCCGACTCGAGCTCCTCGGCGAGAAGCTCTTCGAACACGTCCCGGTCGTCCATGGTTCTCCCTCCTGCTCCCTTGGCTTCCCTTGACTGAGGCCGAAAGCGAGGCGAACGTAACATGGTCGGACGATGTAATGCAAGTATGTTGTAATGACAACTTCGCGGGTGCATACTCCCACCTCGTGAGCACCGCCACAGGCTCTCCCGCGTCCGTCACCTTCGACCGCGTGACGAAGGTCTACGACAACGTCACGGCGCTCGATGACTTCTCGCTCGAGGTCGAAGGCGGGGAGTTCATGGTCTTCGTCGGCCCCTCCGGTTGCGGCAAGACGACCGCCCTGCGGATGGTCGCCGGGCTCGAGGACATCGACCGCCGGCGAGATCGCGATCGGCGACGAGACCGTCAACGAGCTCGACCCGCGGCAACGGGACGTGGCGATGGTGTTCCAGAACTACGCGCTCTATCCGCACATGACGGTCTTCGACAACATCGCCTTCGGACTCCGTGCGCGCCGCGCTCCGAAGTCGGAGATCCGACGCCGCGTCGAGAGCGCGGGCCAGGCGCTCGGCCTGGCCGACCTGCTGCAGCGCAAGCCACGCCAGCTCTCCGGCGGCCAGCGCCAGCGCGTCGCGATGGGCCGCGCGATCGTGCGCGAGCCGCGGGTCTTCCTGATGGACGAGCCGCTGTCGAACCTGGACGCCCGCCTGCGCGTGCAGATGCGCGCGGAGGTCGCGCGCGTCCAGCGCGAGCTGGGCGTGACGACGATCTACGTCACGCACGACCAGGTGGAGGCGATGACGATGGGCGACCGCGTCGCCGTGATGCGCGGCGGCGTGCTGCAGCAGACCGGCGATCCGCAGGTGGTCTTCGACCGGCCGGCGAACCTCTTCGTCGCGAGCTTCATCGGCAGCCCGCCGATGAACCTCGTCGAGGCGCAGCTCACGGAGAGCGGCGGCGGCCTCGCCGTACACGTCGGCGAGCAGAGACTCCCGATCCCGGCCGAGACGGTGGCGGAGCGGCGCGGGCTGCGAGCGTACGCCGGGCGCACGATCGGCCTTGGAGTCCGGCCCGAGCACCTGCGCGAGGCAAACGGCGACGGCGGTGCGCGTCTGCGCGGCGCCGTGCGGGCGACGGAGGCGCTCGGCTCCGAGTTCCTCGTCCACCTCGAGGTCGCGGCCGAGCCGGTGCTCACCGAGGAGGTGCGCGAGGTCGCCGGCGACGTCGACGCCGCCGCACTCCAGCGGCTCGAATCGGAGGCGATGGAGCGGCGGACGGTGCTGATCGCGCGGCTCGAGACGCAACGCCGGCCCGCAGTGGACGCGCCGATCGAGGTCGCCGTCGACACGCGGCGGCTCCACTTCTTCGACCTCGACAACGGGATCGCGATCTACGACGTGACGTGAGCGTTCTGACGCTCGGCGAGTCGATGGCCTTGCTCGACCCGCTGGAGGACGGCGAGCTGCGGCTCGGGATGCCGCTGACGCTCCGCTTCGCGGGCGCCGAGTCCAATTTCGCGATTGCCCTCGCCCGGCTCGGCATCGAGGTCGCCTGGATCTCGAAGCTCGGCCGCGATCCGTTCGGCGACCTGATCCTCGCGGCCGTCGAGGGCGAAGGCGTGGAGACGCGCTGGGTGCAGCGCGACGAGGCGCCAACCGGCCTCTTCTGCAAGTGGCGCTTTGAGGGACGGTCCCACGTCACCTATCGCCGCGCCGGCTCGGCCGCGTCGCGACTGCGGGTCGGAGACGTTCCGGACGAGGCGCTCGACGGCGTGCAGGTCGTCCACCTGACCGGAATCACGATGGCGATCTCCGAGAGCGCCCGCGAGCTCGTGCTCGACGTCGCGCGGCGAGCGAAGGAGCGCGGCGCGACGGTCGTCTTCGACCCCAACTTCCGCCCCGCACTCCCGGACACGCCAGACGCCGCGGCCGCTCGGCAGCAGGCGGTCCTGGAGCACGTCGACTGGTACCTCTGCGGCGAGGGCGAGGCCGAGCTCCTATGGCCGGAAGGCGGCATCCCAGTCCCTTCCGTGATTCGCGTCGGTGCGAGAGGCGCGATCGTCGACGGCGTCGAGGTGCCCCCGCCGCGCCCGGCGTCCGTCGTCGACGAGGTCGGCGCCGGCGACGCGTTCGCCGCCGGCTTCGTCTACGGCCTGCTGGAAGGCTGGAGCCCGGCGGAGTGCGCGCGAGCCGGCAACGTCATCGCCGCCGGTGCGCTGGCCGGGACCGGCGACTGGGAGACGCTCCCACGCCTCGAGGACGTGCGCTCGGATCTCCTCACTCGCGCTCCCTGAAAATCTTGCCGGGATTCAGGATCGAGTGCGGGTCGAGCGCCGCCTTCACGACTCTCATCACCTCGATCGCAGGTCCGTGCTCCTGCTCGATGTACGCGATCTTGCCGTGGCCGACGCCGTGCTCTCCCGTCGTCGTGCCGCCGAGAGCGAGCGCCCGCTCGACCATCCGCCCGTTCAGCCGGCGCGCCTCGGCGATGTGGCTCGCGTCGTCGGGATCGATGAGCAGGGTGACGTGGAAGTTCCCGTCCCCCACATGGCCGACGATGGGCGCCTCCAGGAACGAGGCGTCGAGATCGCGCTTGGTCTCCACCAGGCACTCGGCGAGGCGGGAGATCGGGACGCACACGTCGGTGATGAAGCCCTTGGCGCCCGGAACGAGGTGCAGCGCGGCGTAGTACGCGTCGTGGCGCGCGCGCCAGAGAGCGTTGCGTTCGTCGGTGCTCGTCGCCCAGGCGAACCCCGTCCCCCCGTGCCCGCCCGTGATCTCCGCGAGCGCCTCTGCCTGTTCCTTCGTCCCCGCCTCCGAGCCGTGGAGCTCGATGAACAGCGTCGGCACCTCCGGGAGCTCGGTTCCCGAGTAGCTGTTGCAGGCCCGCACCTGAACCTCGTCGAGCAATTCGATCCGCGCCACCGGGATGCCGAGCTGCACCGTCTCGATCACCGAGTCGACTGCTCCCTCGATCGTCTCGAACGCGCAGGTCGCCGACGCGATCACCTCCGGGATGCCGAAGAGCCGGAGCGCCACCTCGGTGATCACCCCGAGCGTGCCCTCGCTGCCGACGAAGAGCCGGGTCAGGTCGTAGCCGGACGCCGACTTCCGCGCGCGGCCGCCGGTCCGGATGATGCGGCCGTCGCCGAGGACGACCGTCAGGCCGAGGACGTTCTCGCGCATCGTCCCGTAGCGCACCGCAGTTGTTCCCGACGCGCGGGTTGCAGCCATACCGCCGATCGTCGCGTCCGCTCCCGGGTCGACGGCGAAGAAGAGGCCCTCCGGCGCCAGGCGCTGCGCGAGGGCGAGTCGGGTCAGCCCGGCTTCGACGCGGCAGTCGAGGTCCGAGCTGTTGACCTCGAGCACCTTGGTCATGCCGGTGAGATCGATGCTGACCCCGCCCCGCAGCGCGCCGACGTGGCCTTCGAGCGACGTCCCCGCCCCGAAGGGGATCACGGGAACGCCGGCGGCGGCGCAGGCGCCGACCACGTCCGCCACCTCCTCGGTCGACTCCGCGAAGAAGACGGCATCGGGAGGGGCCGAGGGGTGGTACGACTCGTCCCGCCCGTGCAGGTCGAGGATGGACTCGCTCGTCGAGACGCGCGTGTCGTAGCGCGACCGGAGCTCCTCGATGACGTTGGCGGACCCCTCATGCATCTCGCGTCAAGTCTCGCAGCATGACAACATCCGCGAGTCGTTCTCGAAGCGGAAGGAGTGGAGCATGGCCGACAGCGTCTATCGGGTCACAGAGGTGATCGGAGTCAGCAGCGAGTCGTGGGAAGCAGCCGCCCGTACCGCCGTGGAGACCGCGGCCAAGACCGTCCGCGACCTGCGGATCGCCGAGGTGAGCCGCCAGGACCTGACGATCGAGGACGGCAAGGTGACGAGCTACCGCGTGCGGCTCTCGATCTCGTTCAAGTACGACACCGGCGACTGACGCCCGACCTCCTCTCAGTCCGCGTCCGCCTTCGGGCGGCGTCGGACGCCGGCGCAATTGTAACGTGTATTTCAACCAATTACTTGACAGCGCCGCAAGAAGTCGGCACACTCTTTAGCTTCGTCGCCGGGCATCCCGCCCGGCTCAAGCGGGAAAGGAGGTCAGTATGAGAAACGCATCGGTTATCAGCGTCGGCTGGCCTCTCGCGTTCACGGCGTAGACTGCCGGCCCCGCAAGCGCCTGCTTCGCTGAACCGCAGGCGAAAAAGAAAGACGTAATTCCACACGCCCTGTTACAGGGTGCCGGACATCGACGCCGGTAAATCGACAAGGAAAGGATGGCTCATTCGTGAGCAGCGAACTCGTTCGCACTTATACAGCCCGACTCGAGCGACCGACCAAGAACGAGAGGAGGAAAAGCCATGATGCATTACGACGTACTTCTACAGCTGACCCATGACCGCTGTGAGCGGCTGCAGCGCGAGGCCGAGAACCGACGCCTGGCCATGCAGATCCGCGAACAGCGGCAGCGACGCTGGCGGCGCCGGGCTCTGCGCGTCAAGCGCGAGCTGGCCGCCTAGGCCATGCGGCACGTAACGCACCGCCGCGTGCCTGGAGGCTTGACGAGAGCACCATTCGTCGGCTCCAGGCACGCGGCCACGCCACGACCGGGATAATCGGCCCGAATCCGAGAGAGGAGCCGCAATGCCCGCCGACCCGATTGCACCCTTCCCGCTGGTCCGCCGCGGCGACAGGATCTTCCCCGTGCGCCCGCTGCAGCAGCTCTTGCGCGCGCGTAACCACCCCGTTGCGGTGGATGGGATCTTCGGCGCGAACACCGAGTCCGCAGTGAAGGCGTTCCAGCAGAGCAAGGGCCTCGGCGCCGACGGCATCGTCGGCCCGCAGACCTGGGGCAAGCTCGTCGTCCAGATCAAGAAGGGCAGCACAGGGGACGCCGTGCGCGCGCTCCAGGAGGTCATGAAGTTCCACGACCAGTCGGACGGCGAGGGCCCTGGAGTTCAGATCGACGGCATCTTCGGCCCGCGCACCGATGCCTTCGTGCGCGGCTTCCAGACCGCCGTGGGGACACCGTCCGACGGCATCGTCGGCCCGATCACCTGGCGCGCGCTGGTCAGCGGCATGCTGTCCGGCTGAGACCATGGCTGCACCTCGAGTTTGGACCGTTCGCTATCGAGCTCATAACGGTCTCGCGCGAGAGGCGCATATTGCCTTACCGGCGACCTCGGTCCGGCGAACAACCCGCCGGTGCCATTGATCATCTCGCCGCACGGGCGCGGTATCACAGGTCGTGCGAATCTCAGACTTCTGGGGCGACCTGCCGGCCCGTGGCCGCTTCGCGGTGATCAGTCCCGAAGGACACGGACGGGTGCTACCGCTCCATTCGTGGGGATGGGGACGGCAGATCGACGATCTCGCAAACATGCAGTACGTCGCGAAGGCGACGCTGCCCTGGCTGCGCATCCGGCCGCATAGCGTCTACGCGATGGGCGGCAGCATGGGCGGCCAGGAAACGCTTCTGCTGGTCGCTCGGTACAACACCCTCCTGGCCGGCGCCGTCGCGCTCGACTCGCCGACGGATCTTGCTCGCCGGTATCGCGACTTCGCTCGCCTGTCCAACGGTCGCTCCCTACAGGAGCTGGCGCGCCGCGAAGTCGGCGGCGTGCCGGAGAGCTACCCGGGGGCGTACGCTCGGCGCAGTCCCATCAACTACGCGCGGGCGATCGCCTTCTCGAGGGTGCCGCTGCAGATGTTCTGGAGCCTGGCCGACGAGGTCGTGCTCGACCAGGCGCACAACTCCGCTTTCCTCTTCCGGCGGATCAAGGAGCTGAACCCCGCAGCCCCGGTCACCGGCGTCGCGGGGAACTGGACGCACTCCGCCGGTATGCAGGTAAACCTCCCCGGCGCGCTGCGGCGCTTCGGGCTGCTACCACCGAACGTGTAATTGTTCGGACACATGCCGCTCTTTCCCCAGCGCTACAACGACGACTTCCGCGGCTGGCCGGTGTCGCCCCAGCATCAGCAGCATCCCGTCCGCGGCACGTTTCTCGACCCGCGGCCGGACCCGGATCTGGGGGCGATCTACCACACGGGAGTGGACGTCGCGGTCCGGGACGACCGGCCCGAGGCGGGCGCGCCGGCCGGGCGGACACACCGCGTCTTCGCGATCGAGGGCGGCGTGGTCGAGGAGGCCACGCGGCCGGGCGTACGCGGAAACGTGCGCATCGGCCACTTTGGCTACGGCCACGTCGACGCGCGCGTGAAGAAAGGCGATCGGGTGCGGGCGGGCCAGTTCATCGGCTGGACGACCAAGGGCTCCTGGCACGTCCACCTGACCGAGTTCCACACCACCAGCGGGGGCCGGCGGATGCTCCTGAACCCGCTTCGGCCGGGCGGGAAGCTGAAGCCCTACGTCGACACGGCGCCGCCGATCATCCACGATGTCCGCTTCTACACACCCGCGACGCCGGCCTGGGGCCGGCGCGTGACCGGCGTTGCGCAGCTGCCGCCGGCGGGGCGCCGGCTCGACAAGTCGAGCCTGACCGGGATCGTGGACATCAGGGCGCGGGTGAGCGATCCGCAGTCGTTCGTCGGCTGGTTCCGCAACGTCTCTCTGCTCGCAGCGCCGCACCACCCCTATCGGATCGGCCTGCTGCTGATCGCGCGCCCGAGCGAGCGAGTCGTGCTGCGCCGCACCGTCTACATCGCCGCCGCGCAGATCCCGATCGCAACCGGACAGCACTATGCGCCCGGGACGAAGCAGAACCATCCGGCTCAGCCTGCTCTCGACCGAAGGATCCAGGGCGCAGGCGAATACTGGTTCCGGCTCTTCCAGAAGCCGTACTGGAACACGACGCGCGTCAAGAACGGCCGCTACCTCCTTGTCGTCAGGGCGTGGGACGCGGCCGGCAACCGCGCTCGCAAGGACATCGAGATCGCGATTCGGAACCCGCCAGTCTGACGATGAGCTACGGCTGGCCAGTGAAGCCGTTCGACGAGCAGCACGCGGTTCGCGGGTTCTTCTGCGATCCGCGTATCGGAGCGAAGGGCAGCAAGGCGTTCCACTTCGGCATCGACGTCTCCGCGCCTGACGGGACGCCTGTCTACGCGGTCGCGGGCGGCAAGGTTCACTTCGAAGGCGGCCAGAACATCGGAATCGTCACCGGCAGCGGCCGCTCGCACGGCTACTGGCACATCGTGCCGCGCGTCCGTCATGGCCAGCGGGTGAGAAAGCACGCGCTGCTGGGCCATATCGCGCGGAGCTGGGGCCACGTGCACTTCGCCGAGCGCCTCGACGGCAAGTACTGGAACCCGCTGCGCGAAGGGGCGCTGACGCCCTTCCACGACTACGGCGCGCCGGTCGTCGACCTGATCGTCGCCGAACGCGCCAGCAGGCGGCTCGACCCGAGGATGCCTGACGGGCGTCGTGAACCTGATCGCGGTCGCGCACGACAACCCGCCGATCTCCGCCCCGCCGCCGTGGCGTGGCCTGCCCGTCACGCCGGCGCTTGTGCGCTGGCGGCTCGTGCGCGACGGACGTGCCGTGATTCCGTGGCGCGTCGCGGCCGACTTCCGCACCGAGCTTCGCACCGAGTTCCGGTTTCACGAGATCTACGCGGCGGGAACGCGCCAGAACCATCCGAACGCACGCGGCCGCTATCGCTTCTGGCTGATCCGCGGCTGGGACACGCGCCGTCACCGCGACGGCCGGTACCGGCTCGACGTGGAAGCAGCTGACATTCGGGGCAACGCCTCGCGCGGCCACCTCGAGCTCGTGCTCGTGAACGACGAGGTCTAGGCGGTGACCGGAGCCCGGCGGCTGCGGATCGCGGCAGTCGCGCTGATCGTCGCGTGGTTCTTCCTGCCCGAGGTCAAGGACTGGATTCCGATCTGGATCCCCTTTCTCGCCTACGCCGCGCTGGAGCTGAACTTCCTCGTCTCCGGGCTGCGCGAGCCGCACGTCCCCGCCACGCGCGGGCAGATCCCGCAGACCGGCGACATCGACGAGCTCGGAGGCGAAGGGTGGCTAGAGCCGATGCTCGTCCGGATCGAGGGGCAAGACGTCTGGATTCCGGCGGGCGGCAAGAGCGACGAGGAAGTCCAGGAGCTGATCGAGGAGAGCCGCGAGCGGCTCCTACAGGGAGAGACGGCGCACAGTCTCTGGCCGCAGCCGCCGACGGCCGTTGTTCCCGGCCGCCAGCGGCTGCTTGCCCGGCTGGAGGGGGTTGCGGTCCTGGGCGCGCTCGCGCTCGTCCTCTTCGTGCTCGTGCCCGACCGCGACTGGGACGGCGTGGACGATGCCGCTCAGGCAGCGACCGAGGCGATGCTCTCGTTCGAGGCGGCACGGATCGCCGGGCACGCTGTTGCCGACGTCCACTGCGACGCCAGAGGAGAGGCGGTCGGGATCGTCCAGCACGCCGACGGGATCGCCGAGGTAGGAGGCAGGAACGCGTACCTGACGCCGGACATCTGCTACCGGCTCTACCGGCTCAAGTACAAGGGCGACGAGGGCCCGTTCAGCCAGACCGCGCGCGCGATCGCCGTTCTCGCCCATGAGGCGTGGCACCTCCACGGCGAGACGGACGAGGGAGTCACCAACTGCTACGCCTTCCAGAGCGGCGTCGCGCTCGGCCGGCGGCTCGGTCTTTCGGAAGCCACCGCGGCACGGATGATGCGCCAGCAGCTCGCCGACAACGCGACGTACGGGCGCTCAGCCCCGGAGTACCTCGTCCCGCGGGAGTGCCGGAACGGGGGCAGCCTCGACCTCGCGCCCGGCAACAGTCGGTTTCCGTGACCCGCGAAGCAGCACGAAGCCGACGAGAACGATCAAGGCCTCGACGAGCGTGATCGCGAGCCGGTTCAGGATCGTGGCCCCGAGGGCGACCGATTCGGTGACGACGGCAAGCAGCAGCCCGTACATCGACGCTTCGCGGACGCCGAGCCCCGAGGGGGCGAAGACCGCCAGCACGGCGACGATCGCCCCGACGGCGGCGACACCGCCGAGGTACGGGATGGTGGAGACCGCCGGGTCGCCCCCCACCGACCGCAGCATGAAGAAGAGGCCGGCGCCGCCGAGCGGCCAGGTGAGCGCGTAGAAGCCGAGCAACTCGAACGCCGTTCGCGAGGGCAGCGGCGCCACCACGTCTGCACCGAAGGGACGCAGCAGCCGGCTCGCGACCGAGCCGAACACCGGTGGGTACAGCAGGAAGGCGACGACGACCGCAAAGGCGGCGACCGGCAGCAGCGGCACGTCCGCGCCGCCGATGATCACAAGCCCGACGACGAAGACGATGACACCGGCGACCGCCGAGAGGCCGGCCTCGAGCAGGATCGTCGCGAGGACGACCGGTGTGTCCTTGACGCCGAAGCGACGCAGCGCGACGACGCGCGCCGTCGGCGTCCAGACGCCGCCCGGGATGTACTTCGCAAGCATCGAGAGCATTTCGGACTGCAGCGCAACCTGATACGGGACCCGGATCCCGTACGCCGCGAGGATCCGCATCCAGCCGAGCACGAAGACGAGGTAGTAGGCGGCGACGATCGCCGTCCCGATCGCGAAGTCGGTGAGATCCGCGTTCCGGAGCAGAGGCTTGGCCTCCGCCCACACGTCGCGGAGGGCCCACCAGAGCGCGCCGAGGAGAATCGCGAGCCCGATCAGCTCGAGGGTCACGTAGACGCGCTTGTTGCGAAGCGGCGCCGCGAGGCGCTTCAGGGTCTCCTTGCTCACTCCTTCAGCCTACGCGCCGGGCCTACGAGAGCAGTTTCGCCAACGGGACCGCGGCAGCGAGCCGACGGTCGGCCGTGACGAGCACGGCGTCAAGTGATTCGGCGAGAGCTGCATACGTGCCGTCGTAGGCGGAGAGCCCAAGATCGAAGCCCGCGCCGAGGGCGGCCGGCGCGAGCTCGGACCCATGCAGTCGCAACGGCACCCCGCGGAGCGCCTCAAGCGCGCTGGTGGCGTCCGCGAAGCTCAACGCGCCTGCTCGGATGTACCCCAGAAGCGCGTTGGCCGCTTCCGTGAATGCGAGCGTCGCCGTGTGCCCCTGGACCATTCCTTGATCGACGGCGGCGACCCACTGTGCTCCCTCACCACGTGGCTCAACCACCGACCGAACGAGCACGCTCGCGTCCAGAACGGCCGTGTTAGCGGCTATCACGATCGGCGCGGATCAGATCTTCCGGCTTCGGCGCATCGGGTGGAAGTCGAACACGATTGGCGATCTCGGCAAGTCGCCGAGTCATCTCGCCTTTTTGCTGATGGCGAGCGGCCCGTTCCTCGAGGGTTGCTACCAGCTCCGCATTGAGTGAGCGATCGTTCTCGCGCGCTGCCTCCCGCAACACTGCAAGAACGGCCCCGTCGACATCTCGGATGTGCA
>CAVVYB010000003.1:0-256426 GCA_963752405.1 uncultured Gaiellaceae bacterium | reverse complement strand
CGCCCTCATCGGCCCGAACAGGGCGGGCAGAAAGCTTCGCTGCTGAACGCTGTCTGGTGTGTGGGTCCCGGCCGGTCTCCGGACGCGTCCGTATCGGCGGTGACGACGTCACCGGCTCGACACCGGCCGTCGTCGTCCGCCACGGGCTCAGCCAGGTGCCCGAGGGCCGACACGTCTTCGCGACGCTGCCCGTCGAGGCCAACCTGCAGCTCGGCGCGTACGGGCGGTTCTTCAGCCTGGAGATCGTCTCCTCCACGCTGCGGTACATCCGCCGCAAGCCGGAGATGCGGGAGCGGCTCGAACGTGTCTACACGCTCTTGCCGAAACTACGGGAGCTACGCGAGCGACCCGCCGGGCGCACCTCCGGCGGCGAGCAGCAGATGGTCGCGATCGGCCTGCGTCGATGGCCGAGCCGCGCCTCCTGGCGATCGACGAGCTTTCACTCGGCCTCGCTCCTCTCGTGGTCGACCAGCTCGTCGAGTTCCTCGTCCGCCTGAACACCGAGGAAGGCGTCGCGATTTTGCTCGTCGACCAGAATGCCCGGCTGGCTTTCGGACTCTGCGAGCGGGCGTACGTCCTGGAAACGGGTCGGGTGGCCGTAGAGGGGCCGACCGCAGAGCTTCAGACGCGGCCCGAGGTGCGAAGTGCCTATCTCGGCGACGGATCGAGCCTTCGCGCGTGACGACTTTCCTGCAACTCATCGTGGTCGGCATCTCGACCGGTTCCGTCTTCGGGATCGTCGGGATGGGGCTCGTGCTCGTCTACCGCACCACCGGGATCGTCAACTTCGCTCAGGGCGTCTCCGCGGTCCTCGGCGGTCTCTTCACCTTCGAGCTTCAGGAGCACATGCCGCTGGCGCCGGCCATCCTCGGCGGGATCCTCCTGGCGTCGCTGTTCGCAACCCTCACTGCAGTGGTCGCAGTCGGCATCCGCGGCCGCACGACACATCTCGCCAGCCTCGTCATCACCGTCGGGATCGCGCTCCTTGCCGAGGCTGTGCTGCTTGCGACGTTCGGCGAGGTTCCGCGCTCGTACCCGGGCCTCTCGGAGCACGCCTGGGACATCGGCGGCGTCCTCGTCCAGCCGCAGTACGTCCTCATTGCAGCCGTCGCGATTGCGGCGGCCGTCGGTCTGACCTTCTTCCTCCGACGGACGATCGTCGGCCAGGCGCTCGTCGCCTCTGCGGACTCGCCGCGGGCGGCCGAGCTCGTCGGCCTGAACGTCCGCTCGATCGCGGTGATCGCCTTCGCCGTCGCAGGAGCGCTCTGCGCCCTCGGTGGCGCTCTCCTCGCTCCGACCGTCCCCTGGTCTCAACTCGGACCTCGCGCTCACGATCAACGGCTTCGCGGCGGCGGTCTTCGGAGGCTTTAGGTCAATCCGGCTCGCCCTCCTCGGCGGCTACGCGCTCGGCATCATGGAGCAGCTGGTCGTCGGCTATGTCGACCCGCAGTACAACCTCACCATCGCGCTCATCGCGATGCTCATCCTCATTGGCTGGCGGTCTCGCGGGGAGCTTGCGGTGTGAATGCCGACGCGGCGAGCGGTAGGGAGCCCTGCGCCGGCTGGCGGGACCGGCCCGACTTGGGGCGCTCCTCGCCGCGGCCGCCTTCGCGTGCTGGCTTCCGTTCCAGCTCTCGCAATTCGATGTCGGTCTCTACGACCGAATGGGGCTGTACACACTCGTCGCGCTGGGACTGACGCTGCTCATGGGCTTCGCGGGCCAGGTCTCGCTCGGGCAGGGCGCGTTCTTCCTGCTCGGCGCGTACACGTCCGGCTTACTCACCGTCGGCCTCGACCCCGGCAAGCGCCTCGTCGACGTCAACGCCGGCATCGACCCCCTGGTCGCCGTCGCGGTCGCACCCGTCGTGACGGCCGTAGTCGCAGCAGTCATCGGCGTGCCGCTCCTTCGCCTTCGTGGCCACTACCTCGCCTTCGCCACGCTTGCATTCCACCTGATCATGGTGTCGCTCCTCTACGCTCAAGACCGATTCACGGGCGGGCAGTACGGAGTCACAGTTACGAAGCCGCTCGAGATCGGCGGCCATACGATCAGCGGCGCGACTCACGCCGCCGTGGTCTGGGGTCTCGTCGCCGTCGCCCTCTTGCTGTCGGCAAACCTCGTCCATTCGCGCGCAGGACGGGCACTCCAGGCCATCGCGACCAGCGAGCCGTCAGCCGCAAGCGCAGGGATCGACGTTGCCAGGTTCAAGCTGCGTCTCTTCGTCCTCGCCGCCGCTCTGGCAGGACTCGCCGGAGGACTCTTCACCTTCTACGCACAGTTCCTCGGACCCGAGGACTTTACGATCGTCCTCAGCCTCCAGTTCGTCGTCATGGTCGCCGTCGGCGGACTCGGCAACGTCTACGGAGCCGTCGTCGGCACCGTCTCCATCCTCTACTTGGAGCACAAGCTCCGCGTGCTCGGCACCCGCGAGACGCTGCTTGGCTGGGACCTGCCACCACAAGCACCGACGATCCTGTCGCTCGGCGTCTTCGGCTTCATTCTGATCACCGTCATGCTGTTCTTCCCGCACGGCCTCCTCCCAGCGTTGCTCGACTCGCTACGGGCCGGGCGGCGCCGGCTGCACCTGCCCAGCCGACCCGACTGATCCCTGCAGGCTCATGTCGGCAGACGTCTCTTCGATCTCGTTCATGGCTCCTCTGCGCCGACGAGGGAGTGCATCGCCGCCGCCGTCTGCGGGTCGCTGGAAAGAACGATTCGATCGACAGCTCGGCGACGGTGACGTCGACCGCGGTGCCGAAGGTCGTCCTCGTGCTGATGAATGCGAGCTCGATCTCGCCGTGTCGAAGGCGGAGCGGCACGGCGATGTCGGCGAAAGCGGAGTCGAGGCCGGGCCCGGCCTCACCTCCGGGGTAGGAGGCAAGCTCGTCGTGCAGCACCGTGAGGGCCGGGTCGCCGCTCGTCAGCGCGTCACGCGCCAGGCGCTCGAGGAGATGCGCACGCCACTGGTGCAGGTTCAGGATCCGCGGCGCCAGGCCGTCGGGGTGCAGGCTCAGCCGCAGGACGTTGATCGGCGGCTCGAGGAGCTCGTGTGCCACGCCCTCGACGAGGAGGCCGAGCGCACGGTTGGCCGCGACGAGGCCCAGTGCCGGTCGATGACGAGTGCGGGATAGGGCTCGTGGCCGCGCAGCACCTGATCGATCGCGTCTCGCACGGGTCCCAGCTCCGGCGCGTCGAGCTCCCTCTGCGCGAAGACCGGGGCGTACCCGGCGGCAAGGAGCAACTGGTTGCGATCTCGCAAGGGCACCTCGAGCTGCTCGGCGAGGTGGAGCAGCATCGCTGCGCTCGGGCGCGAGCGACCGGTCTCGACGAAGCTCAGATGACGAGAGGAGACGCCTGCTTGCAACCCGAGCTCGAACTGGCTGAGCCGGCGGTGTTGACGCCACTCCCGCAGCAGTGCGCCAACCGGAGGACGACTCGCGATCACCGTCATGCGGGCGATCCTAGCCCGCCCACAGCGCCCAACTCATTACCTCTCAGGTCATGGACGAGTAGCGCGAGGACGGGCAGTCTCGCCTCGTCAATGACAGCGAAAGGAGCGCGAGATGGAAGCAACCAAGCTGGTCGAGAGCTACCTCGACACGTGGAACGAGACCGACCCCGACGCCCGCCGATCGGCCGTCGCAAGCGTCTGGGCAGAGGACGCGCAGTACGTCGACCCGCTCGCGAGCGTCTCAGGGCACGACCAGATCTCCGAGCTGATCGGAGGGGTCCACCAGCAGGCTCCCGGTCACGTCTTCCGCCTTCTCGACGACCGGGTCGACACACATCACAACCTCGTGCGCTTCTCGTGGGAGCTCGTGCCCGCCTCCGGCGGCGAGTCACTCGCGGTTGGCTTCGACGTCGCGGTGACCGGGGAGGACGGACGCGTCCGGAGCGTGTTCGGCTTCCTGGACAAGGTGCCAGGCGGGAGTTAAGTCCAGGGGAGCTCGCGCCACGAATCGGGCCGTCCTGCTTCGCTGCCGGGAAATCCCGTCGCCGCGTAGGCCACGTCGCCCGAATCCGTGTCGTTCTCGGAGCTCGCCCCGTAACGGCGGGCGAGCTCCGAGGCCGGGAAGAACAGACCCTCGTCCTCGGATCGCGCCCCGACCATCAACACCACGCACGGGCCGTCCCCCGCGCCGACGAGGACGTGCTCCGTGTTCGGCGCACAGTGGAAGAAGTCCCAGGCCTTCAGCGGCCGCTCCTGGCCTTCGACGAGCAGTAGGCACTCGCCCGCGAGCACGAGGAAGTCCTCCTGCTGCGACTCCCGGTGATAGAGGCAGTTCGGCTGACCCGGCTGGAGCACGGTCAGCTTGACTCCGAGCTCGGCGAACCAGGCGTCCGGCCAGGGCCCCTCGAACGCGCACTGCGCGCCGAACGCCTCATTCCTCGCCCATCTGGCGTCGCGAGCGTTCACGACGAACCAGCCCTCGCCGACGGGCATGAGCCCCGTTTCCGTCTCCTCGAGCCGTGCCTCCTCGACCATCTCTCTCTCCTCCTGTCGGGTGCGAGAAAGTATCCGCTCTCAGCTACTGCTGTGACGCTGCCGGCCCGTCGGACTCGGACTGCGAGACCCGGGTAGTCGAGCACCAGCCCGAACGCGTCGTAGACGAGCTGGAGCCGGGAGTCGACCGGCGGTGCTGCGTAGTCATAGCGCGAGCGCGCTCCGTCGTCCGGCAGCCGGGCGTAGCTCTGCTCCAGGCGTTCGATGCGCAGGTCGGACGCGCGGATGTACGCCGCCGGCGCCTCGGCCTTGTCGCCGACCTCGAGCGCGAGCCGATGCACCGGGAACGCGTTCGTGAATGCGGACGCCTCGAGATCGACGTCCAGGCACCCCGCCAGTGCAAGCGCCGGGTTGCCGTCGACGTGCCACTCGCCGGTCCCGTCACACTCCAGCCGGACTTCGTGCGCGAGCCGAGCGCCGACTGCCCCACCACATGCGCGGAGCGGGTCGTCCAGGTCGCATCGAGCGTGATGGCGTAGCGGACTGCCCACACCTCGTCTTCCTCGACCGCGGTCGAATGTCCCTCGATGCGATAGCCGTCGGACTCCCGGCTGAGAAACACCACTTCGAATCCGTCGCGGGCGCCGAGATGGCGCCACGCCGCGGTGGCGGGGAGATCGATCACGCGGATGAGATTCTCTCACCGCTTAGAGCGGTCACGAGACGGCAGCGGTGGCGACGCTGAAGGTCGTCTGCGAGACGTCTTTCGCCGGGCCTGGACGACCACGAGCAACGCGTGACCAGCGTCGACCGGCGTCACGGCGTAGGTGGCGGCCGTCGCGCCGGCGATCGGACTGCAGAGACGGCCGTTCGGGTTGCAGCGTTGCCACGCGTAGGTGACGGAGGCGGGCTTCCCGGTCCAGGTGCCGTCGGAAACCTGGAGCGTCTGCCCCTGCCTGGCGAGGCCGGCGATCGTCGGTTGCGCCGTCGAGACGAGGGTGACGCTGGCTCCCGCGACGGGGCCGATGAGGCTCGCGTAGGCGGTAGCGTACCCGTCGCATCGGTGGCATGGACGGCGAAGCCGAGCGTGTGGCCGACGTCCCTGGCGACCGAGCGTGTAGGTCGGCCCCGTGGCGCCGTGGACCGAGCTGCAGTGCGCGCCCGCCGCGTCGCAGCGGTACCACTGGTAGCCGTAGCTGATCGTGCCCGAGCCTGACCAGTGTCCGGTCGAGCCCGTGAGCTGTTTCCCCTGCTGGCTCGTCCCCGCCGCTGTGGGCGGCGCGTGGCTCGACGGGCCTGTCTTCTGGGCGGTGACGACCGCGGGAGTCGCAACGCTGAACGCGGACTGGGATGCGGCTCCCGACCTCGCGTGGACGACCGCGCGCAGAGCGTGGCCGGTGTCGGCGGCGCGTGACCGCGTAGGTGCTCGCGGTCGCTCCGGGGAGCGGCTTGCAGAGGCGTCCGTTCCGGTTGCAGCGCTGCCACTGGTACCCGATCGTCGCCGGGTTCGGGCTCCAACTGCCGGCCGAGACCTCGAGCGCCTGGCCCTCCCTGGGCACGCCGGTGACCGTCGGCTGGCTGGTCGAGACGAGCCTGGCCTTCGGCCCCGCGACCGGCCCGACGAGGCTCGCATACCCGCGCGTCGTGCCGGTGCTGTCGGTCGCGCGCACGCCGAAGCCGATCGTCTGCCCCACGTCCTTGGCCACGAGCGTGTAGGCGCGGCTCGTCGCGCCGGGGATCGACTTGCAGCGCGCGCCGGCCGTGTTGCAGCGGTACCACTGGTAGGCGTACTTGATCGCGCCCGTCCCGGACCACGATCCAACGGCACCGGTCAGCCGCCTGCCTTGCTGGACGACGACGGCAACGTGCGGCGGCGCCGAGCTGAGCGGGCCTGCCGCCACCTTTGCGACCGGCGGCGGCGCAGGCTCGGGGGAACCGGTGCGACGCCGGCCCCCGCGACGGCCGGTGCGGTCGCGACGCTGAAGACGGCCTGCGAGGTCGCGCCGAAGCGGGCCTGCACGATCGCCACAAGCGCATGTCCGAGGTCGTCGGCCCCCACCTGGTGGGTCTCCGCGGTCGCGCCGCTTGATCGGCGCGCACGCGCGTCCCAGCCTGTTGCAGCGAGCCCACTGGTAGCTGAACGACTCCGGCACCCGGCTCCACGTGCCCGCAGTGACCTTGAGGGTGCTTCCCTGCTTGGCTTCGCCCGAGACGGTCGGCTGGACAGTCGAGACGAGCAGCGGCGGAGCGCCGCCGATCGGCCCGATCAGGCTCGAGACGGCTGTCGTCGAGCCGCGCGCGTCCTTGGCGCGGACCAGGAGGCCGAGCGTGTGGCCGACGTCGTTCTCGCCGAGCACGTAGCTCGTCTTCGTGCACGCCGCGCAGCAGCGCGCAGTGCGCTCCCATCTGGTCGCAGCGGAACCACTGGTACGCGTACGTGACCGTCCCGGACCCGGCCCACGAGCCTTTCACGCCGAGCAGCCGCTTGCCCTGGGTCGCCTCTCCGGCGACCATCGGCCTCGCCTGTGAGGTCGGCCCGATGGCTGCGTCGGCGTTGCGCACGCCGGCCCCGGCGACGAGCGCGGCGAGCAGCAGGGCCGACACCAGCGACCTGCGGACGCGGCAGGAAAAGGCGAAGCACCTCAGAACGTCCCGCGATGGACACCGTTCGGGGTTGGCCGTCGCGACGCCGGTTCCTTCCCACTCGCCGCGTTACTCTGGAATCGCTCATCCTGGCGCTTCCCAGCCCTGCAGCCGCCTCGAAGCAGATGGCCGTCGGCATCTTCGATGACGCGTCCGTCTTCGGCTCGCCGCAGACCGACGTTCCCGACGCTGAAGTCGCTGAACGTTCAGGTCGTGCGCATGATGCTCCCCTGGGGCGGGCGAGACGGGGTCGCGAACAAGCGTCCGGCCAGGCCGACGGATCCGGCCGACCCGGCGTACGAGTGGAGCCGCTACGACCACGCGATCGAGGGTGCCGACCGGGCCGGAATGGACGTGCTGCTGACGATCGTCGGTACACCTTCGTGGGCGAACGGCGGGCGGGCGGCCCAGTACGCGCCGAGCTCCGGGGCGACGCTACGACAGTTCGCCTACGCCGCAGCGCGCCGGTACAGCGGCACGTTCCTCGACACCGCGAGCGGGAGGATCCTCCCGCGGGTCGAGAGGTGGCTCGCCTGGAACGAGCCGAACAGCCCTGTGTTCCTGCAGCCGCAGTTCGAGCGCGTGGGTGGCAAGTGGCGAACGGCGGCGCCGGCCGCCTACGCGAAGATCTGCAACGCGATCTATGCGGGCGTCCACGCTGCCGGAGGACCCGAACGTGTCGCCTGCGGAGTGACGGCGCCGCGTGGCTCACAACGACCCGACGGGTCCGCGTCCCTCGATCTCGCCGCTCACGTTCCTGCAGGAGGCCAAGCGTGCTGGTCTCCGCGCCTTCGATGCCTGGGCGCACCACCCGTACTACGGCGGCCCGTGGGAGACCCCGGCAACGCGCAACCTCGGCTCGCGCGTTGTCGGACTCGGCAACATCGACGTCCTCATCTCGGAAGTGACGCGCCTGTACGGCCGCAAGCCGCTCTGGATCACCGAGTACGGCTACCAGACGAGGCCGCCGGACGACATCTTCGGCGTCTCCTGGGAGAAGCAGGCGGCATACCTCCGGCAGGCGTTCGAGATCGCGCGCTCGAACCCCAGCATCGACCTGTTCACGTGGTTCATGCTCAAGGACAGCCCGTCACCCGAGAGCTGGCAATCGGGGCTGATCACGACCGACGGCCGCAAGAAGCCGTCGTTTGCCGTGTTCGCAGGCCTGCGGGCCGACCCGCTCTGACCGCGGGCCGCCGCAGCCTTCACGCGCCACCCAGGCGAGAGGACACTGGGCTTCGCTGTAAGGCGTCGACTCTTTGCCGAGGGCTGCTACCAGCGCGATGTCGCGGCACCAGAGATGGAGACCGACCTGCTCTGAGACGACGCGACGGTCAGCTAGCGTCGGCTCCGGTTGGGCCACCATCCTCATGATTCAGTTTCCGAACCCCGCGACTGACAAGGAGTATCGAGATGGGAAAGCTGATTGCGACCACGCAGGCCACGGTCGACGGCGTCGTCGACCCGGTCGGCGAGTGGGTACAGGCGGACGGAGACCACGGCGACTACTCGTTCGAGCGTCAGGCGAGATCCAGCGGGCTCGTGCTGGGCCGCAAGACCTACGAGGGGCTGGCTGGATACTGGCCGAGTCAATCGGGCAAGTGGGCAGACATGGTCAACCCGATGCCGAAGTACGTCGGCTCCAACACCCTGTCCGGAGAACTCGAGTGGAACGCGACCCTGCTCGAGGGGGACCTCCGGGACTCGATCCCGAAGCTCAAGGACGAGGTCGACGGTGACCTCTTCATGCACGGGAGCGGCGAGTTCGCGTACGCCCTCGCCGAAAAGGGCCTGATCGACGAGTACGAGGTCTACCTGAACCCCCTCGTCTGGGGCCAGGGGAACGTCCACGTGCTCGGAGACAGGGGAACCGTCCGGATGGAGCTCGACGACGTGAAGCGGTTCGACTCTGGAGTCGTACTTCTGACCTACCTCCCGAAGTCTTGACCGCAGGCGAGGCGTCGATACTCAGCCAGCGCCGAACGGTGGGCTAAGAGCTTCGCCTCAGGCGTTCCTTCAGGTGCATTGTCACCGTCGCTCCGGCTTCCTTGCCGATCGCCTTCCGCGTGTCGGCCTTCACCGGAAGCTTGTGCGTGCCGTCTCCCATCGCCATGAACGAGCTCTCGAACGGGTGCCCGTCGATCGAACCACGCACCTTCACGAGCCCACGCGTGCCGAAGAACTCGACTGAGTCCGGCCAGACGACATACGTCCAGCCACCCTTGGCGGGACTCCGCTCCATCACGGCCGTGAATCGCACATCCAACCCGGTTGACGCGTCTATCCCGGTCGCTGCCATTCGTCCTCCTTTGGATGGGGTCTACAGCTCAGACTGTGGCTGAGGCGGAAACTCATCGGCCGGGCGTGCGTCAGGCGAATCGAAGACGGCAACTCCCGCGTGAGTCAAGCTCAATTTCGTGAGACGAAGTCCAGCACGACGTCGTTGAAGAGGCCTGGCTCCTGGTAGCTCATGAAGTGCGTCACCGAAGGGACGACGACCTGGCGGCTGCCGCCGATGCAGGCAGCCAGCCGGTCGACGATCCGCCGCGAGTAAGGCATGCCGTACTCGGCGCCCACGACGAGTGTGGGCGCCGTGATCGCACCGAGTCGCTCGCAGGTCAGCGGCTCCGGCGGCGGGGCCGCGGGTCGCTTCCTGTTGAAGTTGTCGAGCCACATCCGGCGGAGAGCCTCGGGCTGGGACTCGAACGTCTCCGGTCCCCGGTTGTTGACGAGCTCGAACCACAGGCCGGCCCGGCGCTCGGCGTCGCCTGCGGCCTCGGCCCGGACGCGGTCGTTCTCGTCGCGCCACCACGCGAGGACCGCCTCGCCCTCGGGATCGCCTTCCAGCAGCCACGGCACGTTGGGCTCGATGATCGTCAGGCTGCGGACGAGGCCGGGCTCGCGCAGGGTGGCGCGGAGCGCGATCGCAGTGGAGAAGCCGACGAGGTGTACGGGCCCACTCTCCAGCCGCCGGATGATCGGCGACCAGGTCGGCCGTGTGCGCGTCGGCCGAGTAGTCGCCCTCCGCAGGCCATGGGCCGCGTCCGTGAAACCGGTGGCTGTAGGCAACGAACCGATAGCGCGCAGCGAACACCCGCCGTTGGGGCTCCCAGTAGCGGAGATCCAAGCTGCCTCCGTGCGAGAACACCACCGGGACACCCGCGCCCTGGTCCACGTACTCGAGCTCGACACCGTTCACCTGAACGTGCTTCACGGGCAGCCGACGATATTAGGCTCCGCCGATGGCCGAGCGTGAGCAGCGGGTCACCCCGCTCGAGCTGTTCTTCGATCTCGTCCTCGTCTTTGCCATCACGCAGGTCACCCGGCTCATGTCAGACGACCCGACGTGGGACGGGCTCGGGCGCGGTCTGCTCATCCTGGCCGCGCTCTGGTGGGCGTGGACCGGCTACGCCTGGCTGACGAACACGCTCGAGCCCGAGGAAGGGCCCGTGCGCGCGGGCATGTTCGCGGCGATGGCGGCGATGCTCGTCGTCGCCCTCGCCGTTCCGGAGGCGTTCGACGCCGACGCTGTGTTGTTCGGGGTCGCGTTCCTGATCGTGCGTCTGCTCCACGTCGGGCTCTACGCGATCGCCGGCAAGCGCGACCCCGACCTGCTCGGGGCTGTGCTTCGTCTGGTGCCGTCGGCCATCTCGGCGCCTGTGCTCATCGTCATCGCGGGGTTCGTCGACGGAGGTGCACAGGCGGCGCTCTGGATCGTGGCCCTCGCCGTCGACTACCTCGGCGTCCTGGGCGCGCGGATGGAGGGCTGGCGCGTGTCGCCGGCGCACTTCGCCGAACGCCACGGTCTCATCGTCATCATCGCGCTCGGCGAGTCGGTCGTCGCGATCGGCATCGGCGCGGCGGACGTGCCACTCACACCCGGCATTGTCGCGGCCGCCGTGCTGGGCATCGTGATCATCGCCGCTCTCTGGTGGGCGTACTTCGACGTCTACGCCGTCGACGCGCAACGGCGACTCTCGGAGACGCACGGCGTGGCGCGCGCACAGCTGGCACGCGACTACTACAGCTACCTGCACATGCCGATGATCGCGGGCATCGTCCTCTTCGCACTCGGCCTGAAGAAGACGGTCGAGCATGTCGGCGACCCGCTGGCCACCGTCCCCGCCGTCGCGCTCTGCGGCGGGCTGTCGCTGTACTTCCTCACCCACGTCGCGCTCCGCATTCGCTCAGTCCAGACCATCCGCCGCTCGACGACGGAGAGGCCGGGTTGGATCGGCCCCGGCAGACTCGCCACCGGGATCGCGATGCTCGTAGTCCTGCCGGCCGTTCTCGAGCTACCGGCGCTCGGCGCACTCTTGCTCGTGACCGGGATCTGCTGTGCCCTGATCGCCTGGGATGTCATCCACTACCGCGAGGACCGCTCCCGCGTGCGAGCCGCGCGACCGTAGTGCAAACATGATGGAGATGATCCGCCGCTGCGACGAGCACGACTTCGAGGCGATCTACGAGATCGTCAACGACGCCGCCACCGCCTACCGGGGCGTCATCCCGGACGACTGCTGGGCCGAGCCGTACATGCCGCGCGAGAAGCTTCGGGAGGAGATCGGTGCAGGCATCGACTTCTGGGGCTACGAGGACGACGGTGCGCTCGCCGGCGTGATGGGACTCCAGGACGTCCGGGACGTGACCCTCATTCGCCATGCGTACGTGCGGACAGCGTCACAGCGGCGAGGCATCGGCGTCGCGCTCCTCGAGTTCCTCAACGCCCAGACCGACCGCCCGGTCCTCGTCGGCACGTGGGCGGACGCATGGGCGATCCGCTTCTACGAGAAGCACGGCTTCCGACTCGTCTCCCCCGAGGAGAAGGATCGCTTGCTTCGCACGTACTGGCCGGTGAACGAGCGGCAGATCGAGACATCGGTCGTGCTCGGCGCTCCTGCCTGGTTCGACAAGCGCTAGCCGGGCATGAGAGGCTTTTTCGCGCCATTCGACCGGTCGAGAGAGAGGTGGCGGCATGAGCAGCGAGTACCGGAGTGACCGCGGGGAGTTCCTGAAGCAGGGCGCAAGTGTCGTCGCCGCCGCGACGGCGTTTCACCCATTTACGGCGCGCCTCGGGGCGAGCAATGGTCGTGGCAAGGGCCAGCTCGGGCTCGTCGGGGCCGACCACGTCGGCCTGACCGTCCCCGACATCGGCGAAGCCGTTGCCTGGTTCCAGGACGTCATGGGCGCGTCCGCGCCGCTCTCGTTCGGTCCGATCGCGGATCCGAGCGGCACGCTGATGCACGATCTGCTCGGCGTCGATCCGCGCGCGGTGATCGACCAGATCACGGTGCTCCGCCTCGGCCGCAGCGCGAACATCGAGCTGTTCCAGTACCAGGCACCAGACCAGCGCCGCACGCATCCGCGCAACTCGGACTGGTCCGGCCACCACGTCGCGTTCTACGTCACGGACATCGACGCGGCCGTCGCCCACATGGTGTCGAAGGGCGTCGAGAAGTTCCTCGGTCCGTTCGCACTGACTGCCGGGCCCGCGGCCGGTCAGTCGATCAACTACTTCAAGACGCCGTTCGGGACGTACATCGAGCTGATCAGCTACCCGAAGGGGATGGCGTACGAGCAGGAGCGCGTCAAGCCGCTGTGGTCGCCGAAGCGGAATGGGCTCCGCTCGAAGGCGACGACGGTGCCCGGACTGCTCGGGATCGATCACGTCGGGATCACCGTTCCGAACGTGGTTGCAGCTGCCGAGTGGTTCACGCGTGTCCTCGGCGGGAGCAACCCACTGACGTTCGGTCCCTTCAGCGATCCGACCGGCGACTTCATGCAGCAGCTGGTGGACGTCCACCCCCGTGCCGTGGTCGAGCAGATCCGGATGGTCCGCGCCGGCAACGGCCCCGGCGTCGAGCTCTTCCAGTACCAGGCGCCGGACCAGGACCGCACGTTCCGGAAGAACTCCGACTGGGGTGCCCACCACATCGCGTTCTACGTCCGCCACATCGACAAGGCGGTCGAGCACCTGCAAGCCAAAGGCGTGCAGAAACGGCTCGGTCCCTTCCCCGTCACCGAAGGCCCCGCCGCCGGGCAGACGATCAACTACTTCGCGACGCCCTTCGGCACCGACATCGAGTTGATCAGCTATCCGCACGGGATGGCGTACGAGAGGACAGCGTCGATCCCGCTCTGGGATCCACGCGACAACCACCCGTAGAGGCGGGCCTCAGCGAGGCTCGAGCTTCGCGGTCGACCGCCTGACGACGAGCGAGGGCTGGTACACCCGAACACCGTCCCGGCTCCCCGCGGCGTCGCGCAGGGTCTCGTCGACGACCATCTCGACCGCGCCCCGGATCATTTCCTCGACGGGCATCCGGACGGTGGTCAGGGCCGGAACCGTGGTGGCGGCGAACGGGATGTCGTCGAAACCGACAACGGAGAAGTCGGCCGGAACATGGAACCCGCGCTCGAAAGCCGCGTGGAGGACTCCGATCGCCAGAACGTCCGTCGACGCCGCAACCGCAGTCGGCGGCTCTGTCGAGCTCCAGGAGCGCTTCGAAGGCCGCAACGCCACCGCTGGGCGAATTCCGGGTGTGCTGGATGTAGCCGTCACGCGTCTCGATGCGTCCTTGTCCGACGTACTCCTCGTAGGCGGCCTGACGCTCCTGGATGTCGCCGAGGACTGGATCGCCCACGAAGGCGACACGCCGGTGGCCAAGGCCGATCAGATGGTCGAGCGCCGCGTCGACGCCGTGGCGGTTGTCGACGTTCACGGTGAGGAAGCCGTCGTGCCGCGAGCCGTGCCAGACGGCGACGACCGGAACGTGGACGCTCTCGAGGTCCCCGATCAGGCGCGGTTGGTTTCGCATGTCGCCGACGATCACGATCGCGTCGCACTGTCGCGCCTCCAGCACCGCTGCCAGTGCCAGCGCCTCGTCGGCGCGCTCGCGTGCGTGGCCGAGCACGACGCTGTACCCGCGGTGACGCGCCTCGAGCGAGAGCGCGTCGATGGCGCCCGCGAAGAAGGGGTCGGTGATGTCGCGCACGATCGCGCCGAGCAGCATCGTGGGGGCGCCACGCAGCCCGCGGGCGTGCGGGTTCGGCCGGTAGGAGAGCTCGGCGGCGGCGAGGAGCACCCGCTCGCGCGTCTCGGGTGAGATCGGAACGAGAAGCGGCGTGTCGTTCAGGATTCGCGACACGGTGCTCTGTGCGACGCCGGCAGCCTTCGCGATGTCCTTCATCGTCGCCGGCCGCCGCTGCGTCGGCTTCTTTTCGCCGCTCACGCTCACGAGTGTCGATCCTGCGCGACAGCGTCACCCGCTGTCCAGCGCTCGCCTCGCATCTGCGTAGGGCATACGACCTCACTGCATACGCTTGCATAGTGCATACGGATGTTGTATATCAACGGCGCTTGTGCAGAGCAACACCTCGCTGAACGGGGCCAGACCCACCGCAGCAGGCGGCGCGCAAGCCCTACACCACCCGGGTCAAAAGGAGGTCGAGGTTCGTGAAGCGCGACGACGAGGTCGTTCCTCAGGAACTTGAAGGCATGGATCGGGCGGCACTGATGCGCCGGATCACGCTGGGAGGCGCCGCGGTTTCGCTACCGGCTCTCTACGGCGCGCAGGCGGCGTTCGCCGGCTCGGAGGGATTGGCGGCACTTCCGAAGCATCCGAAGTGGAAGTTCGCGTTCATCAACCACGTGACGACGAACCCGTTCTTCGTGCCGACGCAGTACGGCGCGGCGGACGCGGCTGCGCTCGTCAACGTGAGCTACACGTGGGGCGGCTCGACCAAGGCCGACGTCGGCGAGATGATCAACGCCTTCAATGCGGCGATCAGCGCGAAGGCAGACGGCATCGCAGTGTGCGTCGTCGACAAGGGTGCGTTCGAGGCGCCGATCAGGCGGGCGCTCCGACGTGGGATCCCGGTCCTCGCCTACAACGCCGACGGGGCACGGGCTGGTGCGAAAGCGCGGATGGCGTATATCGGCCAGGCGCTCTACGAATCGGGCTTTGCGATGGGCGCCAGAATCGCGGCGATGGTGCCGAAAGGCGACGTGGCGCTGTTCATCGCCACGCCGGGTGCACTCAACATCCAGCCGCGCATCGACGGAGCGGTGGCGGCGATCAAGCAGTCCGGCAAGCCCCTGAACCCGAAGATCGTGGCCACGGACGCCGACCTGAGCAAGGAGCTCGCGGCGATCGACGCCTACTATCTCGGCCACAAGAATGTGGCAGGCATGTTCGCGGTCGACGCCGGCGACACCCAGGGCGTCGGGCAGATCATCCAGAAGTACAGCCTGAGAGGGAAAGTGGCCGGTGGCGGGTACGACCTCCTGCCCGGCACGCTCAAGTTGGTCGATCAAGGCTTCCTGAACTTCACGATCGACCAGCAGCCGTACCTGCAGGGCTTCTACCCGGTCATGCAGCTCTTCCTCTACAAGCTGTCCAGCGGCCTGGTGGCACCCTCCGACACCAACACCGGCCTGCTGTTCGTCACCAAGGCGAACGTCAAGCCGTACCTCACGACGAAGTCGCGGTACGAAGGCTCCTCATCGAAAGCTAAGTACCCCGTCTCGTAACAGCCGACGGCCGTGACGTTGGCTACGACCACAGGGCAACGCGCCAGCCTCGGCTGGCGCGTTGCCGGCACGCTCCTTCGCCGCCGCGAAGCGAGCATCTTCGTCGTCGCGGTGGCGCTGACGGTGTACTTCTGGGCCAAGAACCCCGTCTTCGTCGAGGGCGACAACGCCAAGAACATCACCGAGACGATGGCCCCGATCGCGCTGGTCGCGGCAGGCGAGGTGATGCTCCTGATCTGTGGCGAGATCGATCTCTCCGTGGGCCGCGTCTACGCGCTCGCCCCCGCGATCGTCTGGATCCTCTGCGATTCCGAGAAGTACAACCTCCCGATCTGGCTCGGTTTCAGCGCCGCCCTGGTTTTCTCGGCGTCGGTCGGCCTTGTGAACGGCGTGATCACGACGTACCTCCGCGTGCCGTCGTTCATCACGACACTGGGGATGCTCTTCTTCCTGAACGGCGTCACGCTCCACCTGATGGAAGGCTCGCAGCAGTTCATGCCCGGGGGCGAGACGTTCCAGAACATCTTCGGGTCGCAGCCGGAGCACTACAAGCTCTTCCTGAACTCCGAGTTCTTCTGGGCGCTGGGGCTCATTCTCATCGTGCAGGCGATCCTCACCTGGACGCGCTGGGGCCTGTGGACCTTCGCCACCGGCGGGAACGCGGTCGCCGCGGCCGAGAACGGCGTCAACGTCCGCTGGATCAAGATCGGCAACTTCATGCTCGCGAACGTGCTCGCCGGGTTCGCGGGGATTCTCGACTCGACCCGCGTCACGACCATCGTTCCGCTCCAGGGCGGCCCGGACCTGATGTTCCTCGCGGTCGCGGGCGCGGTGATCGGCGGCACGTCGCTCTTCGGCGGCGTGGGCAGCGTGATCGGAGGGTTCATCGGCGTCGCGGTGCTGATCATCCTCCGCACGGGCCTCAACATCCTCGGCGTCAGCGCCTTCACGTTCGACCTGATCATCGGCCTCGCGATCCTGGCCTCGATGATCGCGAACGTTCAGGTCGCCAGGCTGCGCAACCTCGGGAGGCTCCAGTGAGCACCGCGTCAACAGTGAGCGCTGCCGAGCGCACGGACGTGCTCCGCGTCGAGCACGTCTCGAAGCGCTTCGGCGCGGTCATCGCGCTCGAAGACGTCTCGATGCACCTGGCGAAGGGCGAGGTACTCGGACTGCTCGGCGACAACGGGGCGGGCAAGTCGACCCTGATCAAGATCCTCAGCGGCTTCATGCGGCCGGACGCCGGGAGCGTCTTCGTCGACGGCGAGGAAACGGTCATCCGCTCCGTCGACCACGCCCGTTCGCTCGGCATCGACACCGTCTACCAGGATCTCGCGCTCGTGCCGTCGCTGTCGGTCGCGCACAACATGTTCCTGAAGCGCGAGATCACGAACGGCGTCGGCCCGATCAGGTGGCTGAACAACCGCGAGATGCGAAAGCGGGCGCGCAAGTACATCGAAGACATCGGGATCGGCACCCTCCGGTCGGTCAATGCCGAAGTCGCGATGCTCTCGGGCGGACAGCGGCAGGCGATCGCCATCGCCCGCTCCGTCCACTCGGGCGCGACCACCCTCCTCCTCGACGAGCCGCTCGCGGCGATGGGCGCCCGGGAGGGGAAGCTGATCCTCGACCTGATCCGCGACCTGAAGGAGAGCGGCGACGTCTCGATCGTCGTCATCGCCCACAACTACATCCAGGTCTTCGAGATCGCCGACCGGGTCAACCTGCTCCGCAACGGAACGATCGTGTTTGACCGACCAACTTCAGAGACGTCGGTCGACGAGCTGACGGAGATCGTCGCCGCCGAATATCGGGCGCGGGGTTAGCCCTCCTGCCCCCGCGCCCGATAGCCAAGGGAGACGGATGAAAGCGCTCGACAGATTCGAGGTCTGGCTCGTCACCGGAAGCCAGCATCTCTACGGCGAGGAGGTGCTGCAGCAGGTCGCCGAGCAGTCTCGGCAGGTGGCGGCTGGGCTGGCCGCCGCTGCCGCGATCCCGGTGAGCGTCGTGCACACCCCGCCGGTGACGAGCGCCGAGTCGATCCACGCTCTGCTCCTCGAGGCGAATGCCTCCGAGCAGTGCGTCGGCCTGATCGCCTGGATGCACACGTTCTCTCCCGCGAAGATGTGGATCGCCGGCCTCCGCGCGCTCCAGAAGCCGCTCCTCCACCTCCACACGCAGTTCAACCGCGAGCTCCCGTGGGCGGAGATCGACATGGACTTCATGAACCTGAACCAGTCGGCGCACGGCGATCGCGAGTTCGGCTACCTCGCGACGCGGATGCGGCTCCGCCGGAAGACCGTCGCGGGGCACTGGACGGACCCGAGCGTCCTCGAGCGGATCGGCACCTGGTCGAGGGCGGCCTGCGGCTGGCACGAGGCACAGTCCCTGCGGGTCGCGCGCTTCGGCGACAACATGCGCCAGGTCGCGGGCACGGACGGCGACAAGGTCGAGGCGCAGATTCGCCTCGGCGTCTCCGTCAACGGGTACGGCGTCGGCGAGCTCGAGTCGGCGGTCGGCTCCGTCGACGACGCGAGCGTCGACCGGCTCGTTTCAGAGTACGAGGACGCCTACGAGCTCGCTCCGACGCTGAGGGCGGGCGGCGAGCAGCGGGAGTCGCTGCGCGATGCGGCGCGAATCGAAGCCGGCCTGCGCGCGTTCCTCGAGGCCGGCGGCTTCAAGGCCTTCACCACGACCTTCGAGGATCTCGGCGGATTGCGCCAGCTGCCCGGCATCGCCGTCCAGCGGCTGATGGCCGACGGCTACGGGTTCGGGGCGGAGGGAGACTGGAAAACGGCGGCTCTCGTTCGCATCACGAAGGTGATGAGCGCAGGGCTCGAGGGTGGCACCTCGTTCATGGAGGACTACACCTACCACTTCGCCCCGGGCGACCCGAAGGTGCTCGGCGCGCACATGCTCGAGGTGTGCCCGACGATCAGCGGCGGCAAGCCGAGCTGCGAGATCCACCCGCTTTCGATCGGGGCCCGAAGCGATCCGGTGCGGCTCGTCTTCACGGCGGCGCCGGGGCCGGCCGTCGTCGTCGCGCTCCTCGATCTCGGCAATCGCTTTCGACTCGTCGCGAACGACGTGGAGGTCGTCGAGCCCGAGGAGGACCTGCCGCGTCTGCCGGTGGCTCGAGCGATCTGGAGGCCGAAACCGAGCTTCGCGACTGCAGCCGAGGGGTGGCTCGAGGCCGGCGGCCCTCACCACACGAGCTTCACGCAGGCGCTGACGATGGAGGCGATCTCCGACCTCGCGGAGATCGCGGGCATCGAGATCGTCGCCATCGACGAAAGCACCACCGTCGCCGGCCTGAAGCAGGAGCTCCGCTGGAACCACGCCTCCTACCACCTGGCCGGAGGGCTGTAGCGGCGATGGCCGATCACGGCGAACTGCAGGAGCAGGTGTTCCAGGGAAACCTCGACCTCGTCCGCGCGGGGCTCGTCGTCCTCACGTTCGGGAACGTGAGCGGCGTCGACCGCAGCGAGAACGTGCTCGCGATCAAGCCGAGCGGCGTTCCGTACGAGGAGCTGCGGCCGGAGGCGATCGTCGTCGTCGATCTGGAGACGGGCGACGTCGTCGCCGGCGACCGACCGTCGTCCGACACGGCAACACACGCCGTCCTCTACCGCCGGTTCGAGGCGCTCGGCGGCATCGTCCACACACACTCGCGCTTCGCGAGCGCGTGGGCGCAGGCCGGGCGCGACCTGCCGTGCTTCGGCACCACCCACGCCGACCACTTCCGCGGCCCGGTCCCGGTGACGCGCGCGCTGGCGGCGGACGAGATCCAGGGGGACTACGAGCAGCGAACCGGCGACGTGATCGTCGAGACGTTCGAAGGCCGGGGACTCGATCCGCTCGAGACGCCGGCGGCCCTCGTGGCATCGCACGGGCCGTTCGCCTGGGGTGTCGACGTCGCGCAGGCGGTCGAGAACGCGACCGCGCTCGAGACGGTGGCCGAGCTCGCGCTGTACACGCTCGTGCTGAAGGCCGAGACGTCGGCGCTCGACGACGATCTCCTCGAGCGGCACTTCACGCGCAAGCACGGGCCGGACGCCTACTACGGGCAGCCCCGATGATCGCGTTGCGCCTTCACGACAAGCGCGACCTGCGACTCCACGAGGAGCCGGTGCCGACGCCGGGTGACGACGAGGTTCTCGTGCGCGTCACTGCCGTCGGGCTCTGCGGCTCCGATCTGCACTGGTTCGACGAGGGCGCCATCGGCGACGTCGTCCTGACGCGGCCGCTCGTTCTCGGCCACGAGTTCGTCGGCGTGATCGAGACGGGAGCGCGGACGGGCGAGCGGGTTGCCCTCGACCCGGCGATCGCATGTGGCGTCTGCGCGCCGTGCGTCGCGGGCCACGAGAACCTCTGCGTCGCCTGCCGGTTTGCCGGGAACTCGGTCGACGGTGCTCTGCGCTCCCGCCTGGCGTGGCCGGAACGTCTCGCCCATCACCTGCCCGACTCGGTTCCCGACGTCGAGGCGTCGCTGCTCGAGCCACTCGGGGTGGCGCTGCACGCGCTCGACCTCGGTCATGTGCGGCCGGGCACGACGGCAGGCGTCTACGGCTGTGGCCCTATCGGTCTCCTGCTCGTACAGCTTCTTCTGCGCGCCGGCGTCACCGTGCTCGTGGCGACCGATCCACTCCCCCACCGCGTCGCGGCCGCCGAAGCGCTCGGTGCGACCGGCCGTGGAGACGCGCCGGGCGGGCATGGAGATCCTGCCCGCGGCAGCCTCAGGGGGCGTCGACGTCGCGTTCGAGGTGGCCGGCGAGGACGACGCAATTGCGACGGCGATCACGACCCTGCGACCCGGCGGTCGGCTCGTCCTCGTGGGCATCCCGGCGGACGACCGCTCGTGCTTCACGGCCTCGACCGCACGCCGCAAGGGGCTGACGATCTCACTCTGCCGCCGGATGAAGCCGAGCGACCTGCCGCGCGCGATCGACCTCGCCGAGAACGGGCGGCATCGAGTTGGGCGGGCTCGTCAGCGAGCGGTATTCGCTGGCCGACGGACCCGAGGCGTTCGCCAGCCTGAGCGAGAGGCGCGGGTTGAAGGTCGTCGTCGAGCCCCAGCGGGAAGACAAGCGGGGTGCCGAGTGAGCGCGTACGTGGTCGGCGTCGACTTCGGCACAGCGTCGGGGCGGGCCGTCCTGGTCGACTGCGCGGACGGGCGGGAGCTTGCGAGCGCGTCCTTCCCGTATGCCAACGGCGTGATCGACGAGCGGCTGCCCGCGCCGCACGATCACGTTCGGCTGGAGCCCGACTGGGCGCTGCAGGACCCGGAGGACTACCTGCGGACCTTCGAGTACGCCGTTCCCCAGGTGCTCGCCGATTCCGGAGTCGATCCAGGCGACGTGATCGGGATCGGCATCGACTTCACCTCGTGCACGATGCTGCCGACGACTGCCGACGGCACGCCGCTCTGCCTGCTCGAGGAGCTACGCGGCGAGCCGCACGCCTGGGTCAAGCTCTGGAAGCACCACGCCGCGCAGCCGGAAGCCGATCGCATCAACGCCGTCGCGGCCGAGCGCGGGGAGCCGTGGCTCGCCCGCTACGGCGGCAGGATCTCCTCGGAGTGGTTCTTCGCGAAGTCACTCCAGATCCTCGACGAGGCACCCGAGCTCTACGACCGGCGCGGAGCGGCTGATCGAGGCCGCCGACTGGGTCGTCTGGCAGCTCACCGGCACCGAGACCCGCAACAGCTGCACGGCCGGCTACAAGGCGATGTGGTCGAAGCGAGACGGGTTTCCCGACAGCGCGTACTTCGCCGCGCTCGACCCGCGGTTCGAGCACGTCGTCGACGAGAAGATGTCGCGCACGCTCCTGCCGCCCGGCAGCAGAGCGGGCGCGCTCACCGCGTGGGCAGCGGCGCTGACACGCCTTCGTGCCGGGACGCCGGTCGCGGTTGCCAACGTCGATGCCCACGTGTCGGCGGCCGCGGCGGCAGTGACCGAGCCCGGCTCGATGGTCGTGATCATGGGCACGAGCAACTGCCACATCCTCCTCGGCGACGAGCTCGTGTTCGTCGAGGGCATGTGCGGCGCCGTCGAGGACGGCGTCGTCCCGGGTCTGATCGGGTACGAGGCCGGCCAGTCCGGCGTCGGCGACATCTTCGCGTGGTTCGCCGAGCAGGCGGTACCGCCCGAGTATCACGAGGCGGCCGCGCCGGCAGGGCGAAGACGTGCACGCGGATCCTCGAGCGGGAGGCTGCGACAGCTCCGGCCCGGCGAGAGCGGCCTGCTGGCGCTCGACTGGTGGAACGGCAACCGCTCCGTGCTCGTCGACGCCGACCTGAGCGGCCTGCTCGTCGGAATGACGCTGGCGACGAAGGCACCCGAGGTCTACCGGGCGCTGCTCGAGGCAACGGCCTTCGGCACGCGGGTGATCGTGGAGGCGTTCGAGTCGGCGGGCGTGCCGGTCGCGAAGATCGTCGCCTGCGGCGGCCTGCCGGAGCGGAACAAGCTCCTGATGCAGATCTACGCCGACGTCACCGGCCGCGAGTTCTCGGTGGCGGCGTCCGCCGAGACGCCGGCGCTGGGAGCGGCGATGTCCGCCGCGGTCGCGGCGGGCGCGGAGGCCGGCGGCTACGACTCGATCGTCGAGGCCTCACGCCGGATGGCGCATCTGAGCGAGCACGCCTACGAGCCGAACGAGGCGCATCACGCCGTGTACAGCGACCTGTACGCCCAGTACGTCGTCCTGCACGACCTGTTCGGGCGCGACGGCGACGGCGTGATGAAGAGCCTCAAACGGATCCGCGACCGCACGGGAGAGGAGGTGCGGATGTCCTAGCGCCTCTCGGACGACCCCAGCGGCCCCACACGGGCCGAAGTCTGCGGCTAATCGGAGAAAACCGAGATCGGGGAGGAATACGCAATGCGCAGATCGCTCCGCAGAATGGCACTAGCCGGCCTGGCAGTGCTACTTGTCGCCGCCGTCGGGTTCTCCGGCGCGCTTGCGTCGAACAACACCCACAAGCCCGGGTCGTCGTCGGTCAAGAAGGAGCCGTTCGGTTCCGTCGGCGGTCAGGCCGTCGACCTCTACACGCTGACGAACAAGAACGGCATGGAAGTCAAGATCATGACCTACGGCGGAATCATCCAGTCGGTGAAGGTGCCGGACCGCCGCAAGCACTTCGAGAACGTCACCCTGGGCTTCGACAACCTCACGGACTACGTCGAGCGAAGCCCGTACTTCGGCTGCATCACCGGCCGATACGCGAACCGGATCGCACTCGGCAAGTTCACGCTCGACGGCGTCACCTACCAGCTGCCGATCAACAACCCGCCGAACTCGCTTCACGGCGGAACCGTCGGCTTCGACAAGCACATCTGGGCCACCACGGTGATCCAGAATCGCGACGGCGTCGGTCTCAAGATGACGTTCACGAGCCCGGACGGCGATCAGGGATACCCGGGCACGCTCAAGTCCGAGGTCGTCTACTTGCTCACGGACAAGAACGAGATCCGGATGGACTACCGGGCGACGACTAACAAGCCGACGATCGTCAACCTGACGAACCACGCCTACTGGAACCTGGAAGGCGAGGGAACCGGCTCGATCGACGATCACGTCCTGAAGCTGAACGCGTCGCACTACACCCCAGTGGATCCGACGTTGATCCCGACAGGCGCAATCGATCCAGTGGCCGGCACGCCGATGGACTTCACCCGGTCGACGGCGATCGGAGACAGGATCCGCGACAGCTTCGAACAGCTCGTGATCGGCCGCGGTTACGACCACAACTGGGTACTCGACCGGCGCAGCCCCAGCGACACGTCGATGATCCGCGCGGCGCGTGTGCAGGAGCCCGACAGCGGCCGAGTTCTCGAGATCTTCACGACAGAGCCCGGAATCCAGTTCTACTCCGGGAACTTCCTCGACGGGACTCTCGTCGGAACGAGTGGACGGATGTACAGGCAAGGCGACGGGTTCGCGCTGGAGACCCAGCACTACCCCGACTCGCCGAACAAGCCGAACTTCCCCTCCACCGTCCTCCGTCCAGGGCAGGTCTACAAGACCACCACCATCTACCAGTTCTCGACCTCGCACCACCGCTAGCACCTCGAGCCGCCCTGCCCCGTCGCGACGGTCGCGGCGGGGCAGGCCGCTCCTACAAGAGAAGGAGTGATGCCTTGCGACTCGTCTTCGGAACGGTGGACCTGCCCGATACCTCGCTGGCACCCCGGATCCTCGATCACTTCTACGAGGCGGGCGGACGAGCGCTCGACGTCGCGAACGTCTACCGCGACGGCGAGTCTGCCCAGGCCGTCGGCAAATGGCTCCGCGACCGACACTCACCTGACGGCGTCGTCGTCTACGCCAAGGGCTGCCACCCTCCGCACTGCGAGCCGGCGCTCGTCTCGTCCGAGCTGGACAAGGCGCGCCGGCTGCTCGACCTGGAGCGGATCGACGTCTTCGTCCTGCACCGGGACGATCCGTCACTCCCCGTCGCCGCCTTTGCCGACGCCCTTCTGGAGCAGGTCGCCGCGGGGACGATCGGCGGCTTCGGCGTCTCGAACTGGACCGTCCCCCGGCTCCGTGAGCTCCAGCAGCATCTCGACCAGAGCGGTGAGGACGGTCTCGCCGTCTTCAGCAACCACTTCTCGCTCGCCGAGATGGTGGCCGAGCCATGGCCGGGCTGCCTGGCGGTCGACAAGCAGGATCTGTTCGCCCTCGCCGACACCGACCTCCTGATCCTGGCGTGGTCGAGCCTCGCGACCGGCTTCTTCGCGGGGCGCGATCCCGCGAGCTGGGACAGCCCCGGCAACCGGGCACGTCGCGAGCGTGCGGCCGAGCTCGCCGAAGAGCTCGGGACCTCGACCGCAGCAGTCGCGCTTGCGTACGTCTTCCACCAGCCTGAATACGTGCTCCCAGTCGTCGGCACGCTCTCCGAGGCGCACCTCGACGAAGCGCTGTCCGCCTCGGAGATCGAGTTGAGCCCCGCGCAGGTCGACTGGCTGGAGAGCGGCGTCTAGCTCGTTGCGGAGCCCACAGAAGCTCTTGGCCTGGCTCTTCGCACGCCGGACCAGCGCCTCGAGGCTCTGGGCATCCTCGACACCCTTCACCGGTCGGCTCGCCGAGACTGAGATCGAGCTCCGTGTGCACCGCTCCCACCTGGAGCCCGAACAGGTTCAGAGCCGTGAAGAAGACCGGGCTCTCGGTCTGCAGGACGTGGTAGACGTCGTCGAACTGATCCTCCGTCATGAAGACGTTCGTCGACGCGCCGTTGAGCTGTAGCCAGTCGTTCGGCCGGACCTTCGGGAACGCGATGAACGCCGTGCCGCCCGACTCCAGGCTGAGCCTGATCGACCGAAAGTAGTTCACGAAGTTGTTCTGGGAGATGTGGACCGAATACGTCTCGATCTTGTCCTCAATCGCCATGCCTTCCTCCTCCATTCGTCGCGCCGGCAGCGCGCGCTGCCCTGCTCGCTTGTCGATCAAGAGACGGGTCGGGCAACCGGTTTCTTCCGAGGCGTGCCGGGTGATTAAGGTCCTGCCATCTCGAGGAAAGGACGTGCCAAAGTGGCCTCGCCTCTCGTCGCACCCGTCCGGCTCGTCGCTGCGATTGCCCTGATCGCGAGCGCACTTGCGATCTCCGGTGCCGCTGCCGCTTCGCAGCATGCGGCTCCCGGAGCCCCGGATTTCGGCCCCAACGTGAAGATCTTCGATCCGAGCATGTCGACGAGCGAGATCAAGGCGACCGTCGACGCGATTGCCGCCGAGCAGGTCTCGAACCAGTTCGGGACGCAGCGCTACGCACTGCTCTTCCGGCCCGGCACCTACGGGACTCCCACCGAGCCCCTCAACTTCCAGGTCGGCTACTACACCGAGGTGGCAGGTCTCGGCAGCTCGCCGAGTGATGTCGTCGTGAACGGCACGATCGATGTCTACAACCAGTGCTTCGGGCCCGGCGACTGCACCGCGCTCGTGAACTTCTGGCGCTCCCTGTCGAACCTGACGATCAACGTCGCAGGGAAGTCGGGCTGCCAGACCGGGGAGTTCTGGGCGGCATCCCAGGCCGCGCCGATGCGACGCGTCCACGTCAACGGCTTCATGACGCTCATGGACTACTGCTCGGCTCCGTCCTTCGCCAGCGGCGGCTTCATCGCCGACTCGAAGCTCTCTGACACCGTCGTCAACGGCTCGCAGCAGCAGTACCTGGTGCGGAACAGCAGCGTCGGCACCTGGACAAACGGCGTCTGGAACCAGGTCTTCGCCGGCGTCCAGGGCGCGCCGCCGCAGTCGTTCCCGAGCCCGCCGTACACGACGCTCGACACGAACCCCGCCTCGCGCGAGAAGCCGTTCCTCTACCTCGACGCGAGCGGCCGCTACAAGGTGTTCGTCGCCGACGCCCGCTTCAATTCGTCCGGCGTATCGTGGGCAAACGGGCTGCCGCCGGGCCACTCGATCCCGATCGAGGACTTCTTCATCGCCAAGCCAAGTGACAGCGTCAAGTCGATCAACAACGCGCTGTCGCACGGCAAGAACCTCCTCTTCACCCCCGGCGTCTACGACGTCGACAAGACGATCAAGGTGAAGCGGCCGGACACGATCGTGCTCGGGCTCGGCATGGCGACACTCACCGCGCAGAACGGCGTGATCCCGATGACGGTCGCAGACGTGAAGGGCGTCGACATCGCCGGGCTGATCTTCGACGCGGGCGCCAAGACCTCGCCGGCGCTGCTCGTATTCGGCAATCCGCTCGGCGTGAACGGCGGCGGCAAGCACGATGACGCAAGCGACCCGGGCACGCTCCACGACGTGTTCTTCCGCATCGGCGGGCCGCACGTCGGCAAGGCGCTCACGAGCCTCGTTGTCGGCCGCGACAACACGATCCTCGACCACATCTGGGCCTGGCGCGCAGACCACGGAAGCGGCGTCGGGTGGACGACCAACACCGCAGACATCGGCGTCGTCGTCACCGGCGACAACGTGGTGGCGACGGGTCTCTTCGCCGAGCACTACCAGAAGTACAACGTCTTCTGGGCCGGCGAGAACGGCAAGACGATCATGTTCCAGAACGAGATGCCGTACGACCCGCCGAACCAGGCCGCATGGCAGCACAACGGCGTTCTCGGCTGGGCGGCCTACAAGGTCGCCGACTGGGTCAAGACGCACGAGGGCTGGGGTCTCGGGAGCTACTGCTTCTTCAACGTGGATCCCACGATCCACGCGAGCCGTGCCTTCGAGGTGCCGGTGACAGCCGGCGTGAAGCTGCACGACATCCTCACCCTGTCGATCACGGCCCACGGAACGATCGACCACGTCGTGAACGACGTTGGCGCGCCGACGCCCCCGGACACGACCCCGGTCAACATCGTCTCGTACCCGTAGCCCCCAAGATCGCGACGAGAGGCCTGCGAAAGCAGGCCCCTCTCCGTCGGTGCTCGAACACCGCCGTGAGCGGGTAGTCGCACCACTGTGGCCCAGATCGTCCTCGATGACTGTAACGAAGCGCTTCCCCGACGGGACGGAAGCGGTCAGCCATGGACCTGCAGGTCGAGGACGGCGATTCATGACCTGTCGGCCCGTCGGGCTGCGGCAAGTCGACCGCGCTCCGGATGATCGCGCGGGCTCGAGACACCCGAGGGCGAGCTCCGGATCGGCGGTCGCGTGGTCAACACGCTGTCGCCGAAGGAGCGCGACATCGCGATGGTGTTCCAGAACTACGCGCTCTACCCGCACAAGACCGTCCGCGAGAACATGGGGTTCGCGCTCAAGATCCAGAAGTGAAGAAGGAGGAGATCGACCGGCGCGGCGCGAGGCGGCCGAGATCCTCGAGCTGACCGATCACCTCGACCGCAAGCCGGCAAACCTCTCCGGCGGCCAGCGCCAACGGGTTGCGATGGGACGCGCGATCGTCCGTGACCCGGTCGCATTCCTCATGGACGAGCCTCTCTCGAACCTGGATGCGAAGCTGCGCGTGGAGATGCGCGGCGAGGTGGCGCGGCTCCAGAACAAGCTGGGACCACCACCGTGTACGTCACGCACGACCAGACCGAGGCAATGACGCTCGGCGACCGTGTGCGGTGATGCGACTGGGAGTCGTCCAGCAGGTCGGCACGCCGAAGGAGCTCTACGACGAGCCGGTGAACCTCTTCGTCGCGGGCTTCATGGGCTCGCCGGCCATGAGCTTCATGCCCGCACGGATCGAGGGCGACACGATCCGCCTCCCGTTTCTCGAAGCGAAGCTCCCCGAGGAAGGGCGCACCACGCTTGGGCAGTCCGGGGGCGGCGCCCGGACGCTCGTCGTCGGCGTCCGGGCAGAGGACTTCGAAGACGCTGCGCTCGTCCACGACGAGCGCAACCGAGGCGCGACCTTCACAACGACGATCCAGGTCGTCGAGTCGACGAGCTCGGACCTTCCTCGCCCACTTCCCGATCGAGTGGAGCGAGCTCGACTCCGGCGAGCTACGGAAGCTCGCAGGCGAAGCCGGCGCCACCCGGCTGCTCGGAACGGCGAGCGTTGGCGATGCCGTCGCCCGCCTCGACCCGGCGAGCAAGGTGCAGATCGAGCGTGAGGCTGAGCTCTGGGTCGACCTCACGAAGCTCCACTTCTTCGACGAAAACGGCTCGCGGCTCGACAGCCGCCCGCCGAAACGCACGACAACAGAAACGGATCCCGCATGAACATCAAGACGACCACCACCCTCGGACTCAGCCTCGCTGCTCGCCCTGAGCGCCGCAGCCTGCGGGGGCGACGACGGCGGCGGCGGCGGCTCGGAGCGCCACCAGCGCCACCGGCCCGATCAAGTCTGGCTGTCGAACAACCCCGAGGAGATCGCCTGGGGCAAGGCAGATGGTCGAGGCGTGGAACGCCGAGCACCCCGACGAGAAGATCACCGCCCAGGAGATCCCGGCCGGCAAGACCTCCGAGGAGGTCATCGGCGCCGCGATCACCGCCGGCAACGCGCCGTGCCTGGTCTTCAACACCTCGCCCGGCCGCCGTCCCGCAGTTCCAGAAGCAGGGCGGCCTGGTCGCGCTCGACGACTTCGACGGCGGCACGGACTACATCGAGGAGCGCACCGGCGACGCGGCCGAGCAGTACCAGTCGCCGGACGGGAAGTTCTACCAGATCCCGTGGAAGTCGAACCCGGTGATGATCTTCTACAACAAGGACTTTGAAGAAGGCCGGGGTCGACCCGGAGAACCCGCCGCTGGCGACCTACGACGAGTTCCTCGCCACCAGCAAGAAGATCGTCGACAGCGGTGCCGCCGAGGCCGCGATCTGGCCCGCGCCGACCAGCGAGTTCTTCCAGTCCTGGTTCGACTTCTACCCGCTGTACGCCGCCGAGACCGGCGGCACGCAGCTCGTCGAGGACGGCAAGGCGACCTTCGACGCCGACGGCCGGCAAGGCCGTCGCGGACTTCTGGAAGACGATGTACGACGAGGGCTCTCGCCCGAAGGAGAAGTACAACGGCGACTCCTTCGCCGACGAGAAGGCCGCGATGGCGATCGTCGGCCCGTGGGCGATCGCGGTCTACGGCGAGAAGGTCAACTGGGGCGCCGTCCCGGTCCCGACCTCGGCCGGCACCGCGCCCGGAGGAGACCTACACCTTCTCCGACGCCAAGAACATCGGCCTCTACTCCGCCTGCGAGAACCAGGGCACCGCCTGGGAGGTGCTGAAGTTCGCCACCAGCGAGGAGCAGGACGGCAAGCTGCTGGAGATGACCGGCCAGATGCCGATGCGCGAGCGACCTGGCAGGCGACCTACCCGGACTACTTCGAGGCGCAACCCGGACTACGAGACGTTCGCCGACCAGGCCGTCGCGCACCGTCGAGGTGCCCAACGTGCCGAACTCGATCGAGATCTGGCAGACGTTCCGCGACGCGTACTCGTCCGTCGGTGATCTTCGGCAAGACCGCCGTCGACGAGGCGCTCTCGGACGGCGGCCGACGAAGGTCGACCGAGCTCGCCGGCCAGTCCTGACCGGACGCGACGATGACCGCGACGCGCGACCGCGGCGCCGGACCCGCCGGCACGCGCCGCCGGGCTGGCGGCCCTGCTGGGCCGCCAGCCGCTGGGCATCGCTGTTCGCCGCGCCGTACGCCGTGTTCCTCGCCGCTGGTCTTCGCCTACCCGCTCGGGCTGGCGGTGTGGATCAGCTTCCACGACTACTTCTTCGCCGCGCCCGGGCGCGGCGGTCGACCGGCCGTTCGTCGGGCTCGACAACTACGCGCGCCGTCCTCGGCGACCCCGACGTGCGGCGAGTCGTTCGTGCAACGTCGCTGATGTTCCTGGTCATCAACGTGCCGCTGACCGTGGTGCTGTCGCTGGTGCTGGCCGACGGCGCTCAACGGCGGCGATCCGCGGCCGCACCTTCCTGCGGGTCGCCTACTTCGTGCCCTACGTGACCGCCAGCGTCGCGCTGGTCGGCGGTGTGGCTGTTCCTGTTCAGCCAGCGGCGGGCTGGTCAACCAGCTGCTCGGCCCGCTGGCGCCGGACCCGTCCTGGCTGGTCAACAGCACGCTGGCGATGCCGGTGATCGCGCTGTTCGTGACCTGGAAGCAGCTCGGCTTCTTCATCCTGCTCTACCTCGCGGCGCTGCAGAACGTGCCCAAGGAGCTCTACGAGTCGGCCGTCGATCGACGGCGCCGGCACGGTGCAGGTCGTTCTGGCACGTCACCGTGCCCGGCGTCCGGCCGGCGACCACGCTGGTGCGTCATCCTGGCCACCATCACCGGCGCCAACCTGTTCACCGAGCCCTACCTGCTCACCAACGGCGGCGGGCCCAACGGGGCGTCGACCTCGCCGGTGCTCGTGATGTACCAGAAGGGCATCGAGCAGGGAAACCCCGACACCGCCGCCGGCGATCGGCGTGATCCTCGTGATCGGCGTGCTGCTGATCTCGCTGGTCAACAGAAGCTCCTGGAGAGCGGACTGACGATGACACGGACACCGTCGAGCTCGGCCTGCGACGCGCCAGCTGCGCGCGTGGCGCTGCTCGCCTGGGCGCCGCTGCTCTTCCTGTTCCCCTTCTACTACATGCTCGATCGGCTCGCTGCAGAAGCGAGCCGGACACCTCGCTGGCGGGCGCGTTCCCGACCGGCGGCCTCACGCTGGACAACTACGCGCGACATCAACGAGCCGGGTCGACCTGGTCGCAGTCGCTGGTCAACTCGGGCATCTTCACCGGCGGCGTCCTGCTCGGCACGGTCGTCTTCGGCGTGCTCGCCGGCTACGCGCTGGCGCGGCTGCACTTCCGCGGCCGGGGCACGCTGTTCGCGGTCGATGCTGCTGGTGCAGATCGTGCCCGTTCCAGCTGCTGATCATCCCGCTCTACGTGATGATCGTGCGCAACTACGGGCTGGCCGACTCCTACCTCGGGATGATCGCTGCCGTTCGCGATCAACTCCACCGCGGTCTTCATCTTCCGGCAGTTCTTCCTGCAGCTGCCCGAGGAGCTGTTCGCCGCCGCCCGCATCGACGGCGCCAGCGAGCTGCGCATCCTGTGGTCGATCGCGCTGCCCCTGGTGCGGCCGGCGCTGCTCACCGCGTCCTGCTCACCTTCATCGGGCCGTGGAACGAGTTCCTCTGGCCGTTCCTGGTCACCAAGGAGGCCGACCTGCAGCCGCTCGCGGTCTCGCTCGCCAACTACATCAGCAACGTCGCCGGCCGGGCGGCCAACCCGTTCGGCGCGATCCTCGCCGGCGCCTGGTGCTCGCCGCCCCCGCGGTCGCGCTGTTCGTCGCGTTCCAGAAGCACTTCATCGCCTCCGACATCGGGTCGGGCGTGAAGGGATGACGTGACCGTCACGACCGGATCGTCCGCACCGACGTCCCGTACGCGCTCACCCGCGCTCGGCGTCGTGATGACGCCCGAGCCGGGCAACCCGCTGAGGCCGAGGGCGTGCTCAACCCGGCGAGCGGCCGCACGCCCGGACGGGCGGCTGCACCTGCTGCCCCGGCTGGTCGAGCGCGGGCAACGTGCTCGCGGGTCGGCCTCGCCGAGGTCGTAGCTGCGCCGACGGCGTGCCGGTCGGCGTCCGGCGCCGCGGCGTCGTGCTCGCGCCCGACGCGGGCTGGGAGCGCGGCGCCGACAACGCCGGCGTCGAGGACCCGCGCGTGACCTGGGTGCCCGAGCCTCGGGCTGCACCTGATGACCTACGTCGCCTTCGGCCCGCTCGGGCCGCGGCTGGCGCTCGCGCGTCGTCCGAGGACCTGCGAGCACTGGCGGCGGCTCGGCCCGGTGCACTTCGACTACCAGCCGCGACCTCGACACCGACCTCAACCTGTTCCCCAACAAGGACGCGGTGTTCTTCCCCGAGCCGGTGCCCGGTCCCGACGGGCGGCCGGCGTACGCGATGCTGCACCGCCCGATGTGGGACCTCGGCTGGATCCGCGAGGGCGAGGGCACGCACCTGCCCGCCGGCGTCACCGACGACCGGCCCGGGCATCTGGATCTCCTACGTGCCCGCCGAGCGACGTCGAGGGCGACGTCGCGCGCGCTCGTCGCGACCTGCGCGACCACCGGCTGCGTCGCGCTGCCGCGAGTACCCGTGCGAGGTCAGCTGAAGATCGGCGCCGGGCCGCCGCCGGTCCGCGTCGCCCGAGGGCTGGCTGCTCGCTCCACCACGGCGTGACGCGGCGAGATCGCCGAGCGGCTGGGACGCCGCAGACCAGGACGTGCAGCTACGCGGCGGGCGCGATGCTGCTCGACCCCGACGACCCGTCGCCGGCGTCGCTCGCGCGCACCGACCGAGCCGCTGCTCGCGCCGGAGACCGCGGACGAGCGCAGCGGCACCGTGCCCAACGTCGTCTTCCCGACCGCGATCGAGGAGGTCGACGGGCAGTCCGCTACGTCTTCTACGGCATGGCCGACTCCACGATCGGCGTCGCCCGGCTCGACCGGATCGAGGCACCGACGCACTGACCCACCGCCACCGCACCAGGACGAGCTGACATGCCCTCGCGACCGTGCCCTCGCCGCCGTCTGGCGGCGGCCTCGCCGCCGGCCTCCGTGGCGCCGGCCGCGTCGCCGGCCGCGCGCTCGCCGCGCAGGCCGCCGGCGCCGACGCGCCGCTCACCAACCTCGCCCACCTCGACTTGCTCGGCGACACCGTCGACCCGCCCGACCAGGCCGGGCACACGACGTACCGGCTCGCCGAGGAGCCCGAGGTCGGCGTGCTGTGGACCTACGCCGAGCCGCCGCGACGGCGTGCTGACCAGCGCGTCGGCGGCGGGCCGTACGACCCGGCGACCGACACCTGGGGCCAGGGCGCGTTCAACGCCGACGACGTCTCGCCGCGCCGCCGTCGTCTACCTGCGGCACTGGCAGGCGACCGGCTCGACGAGCAGCCGCGACGCGGCGTACGAGATGCTGCGCGGCCTCACCTACCTGCAGACCGCCAGCGGCCCGAACGCCGGCAACGTCGTGCTGTGGATGCAGCCCGACGGCACGCTAACCCCAGCGCCGAGCCGGTGGAGCTGCCCGACCCGTCCGACAGCGACGCGTCGTACTGGCTGGCCCGCACGATCTGGGCGCTCGGCGAGGGCTACGCCGCCTTCGCGCACGACGCCGACCCGCGCGTTCGCCGCGTTCCTCGCGACCGGCTCGAGCTCGCCATCGACGCGGTCGACCGCCAGGTGCTCGACACGTACGGCCAGCTACGCTGTCATCGACGGCGGCCGACGCCCGCCTGGCTGATCGCCGACGGCGCCGACGCCACCGCCGAGGCCGTGCTCGGGCTCGCGGCGTACGTCGAGGCGCGGCGGCAGCCGGCGCAGCCCGCACGGCGCTGCGCGCAGCTGGCCGAGGGCATCGCGGAGCTGTCCGGCGGCGACGCCCGGCAGCTGGCCGTTCGGCGCGGTCCTGCCCGTGGGCGCTGTCCGCGGTCGCTCTGGCACGCCTGGGGCGCGCAGATGCCGGCCGCGCTCGCCCGCGCGTCGCAGGCGCTCGGCGACCGCGGACCTGCTCGCCGCCGGCCGTCGAGGACTCCGCCGCCTTCACGCCGTGGCTGCTCACCTCGGGCGGCCCGGACAACGGCCGGCTGCCCGACCCGGCTGACCATCCCAGATCGCCTACGGCGCCGACTCGCGCGTGCAGTCGCTGCTCGCGACCGCCGACGCCGCCGGGACAGGCCGGCCTGCGACCGGCTCGCCGGGATGCAGGCGGCCTGGTTCTTCGGCGCCAACGCGGCCGGCGCGCCGACGTACGACCCGGCCACCGGCGCACCTTCGACGGCATCTCCGGCGACGGCGCGTCAACCGCAACTCCGGCGCCGAGTCGACGATCCACGGGCTGCTCACGATGCTCGCGCTCGACGCCAACCCCGACGTCGCGCGAGGCCGCGCGGATCGGCGACCATCGTCGACGCGGGTCGGGCACGACGACGCTGCAGGCGGAGGACGCCACCACGCCGGCGCCGCCGCGCGTCGTCACGCCGGCCTCGATCGTGGACCGGCGAGTCGCTCTTCGGCGGCACGGGCTACCTCGCCCTCGGCGACGGGGCGACCACCACGTTTCCCTGCCCGGCGCCGACGACGACCGCCTCGTGATGCCGGTGGTCGACCTCCGGCCCGGCAGCACCGCGGTCACCACCTGGTCGGCCGACGGACAAGACGCTCGGCCGCGTCGCGTCGGGCGACATCGGCGCGCAGGGTGACTCCCCGGCGCCCGGGGCGCTGCTCCCGGTGACGCTGCCGCGCACGCTGCCGCCAGAGCGCGACGGCGCTGCGGGTGGCGACATCCGCCGCCGGCGGTGACGAGGCCGCGCTCGACGCGGTGATGCTCGAGCCGCTGGTGTCCCGCTTCGTGCTCGCCGGCGACGGCCACGGGACGGCGCTGCTGCGCAGCGCGGGCAGCAAGCTCGCACGCGCCTCGTGCGGATCGCGGGCAGCGGCCCCGCCGTGGTCGAGGTGTACGACGACGCAGCGCAACTGCTGAGCCGGTCGACCACCCGGGCGCAGACTGTGCCGGTCACGGTGGCGCCGGGAGGGTTCACGATCGTCCGGCGCTGAGACGCGGTTGAACTCGACGCGTCTGCGGGTATAGCGTCTCGGTCCGATCCATGAGCAGCTTGTCTCCACGGAGTCGGCTGGCCGGTCTTGCACTTGCCGCCGCGACATGCGTCGTCCTCCTGGTCGCTTCCGGCGCCGGAACTGCGCCGCTGAGCGAGGCCCCAGACGGGCCGGGCGCGCTGTCCCACTTCGACCTCGCCCGCAAGGACTGCCTCGGCACGGCGCGCAACACGACGTCGAAGGTGTGGTTCACGGTCGCCGACGGCGTGCTGAGCGACGTCTACTACCCGACGATCGACAACACGAACGTCGAGACCCTTCAGTACGTCGTCACTGACGGGTCGACGTTCACGGATCTCCAGACGAGGGACATGACCTCGACGGTCCGCGCGCTCGACAGCAGCGGCATGGCCTGCCGGGTCACGAGCAAGCCCGCGGGCGGGAAGTACCGAGATCGTCACCGACTACGTGGCCGACCCCGGCGCGAACGCGATCCTGATGAAGGTCGCCTTCGAGGTGGACCGGAAGAAGAGCGAGAGGCTGAGCCTCTACGTCCGCTTCGATCCGACGGTGAACGGCAACGGCGGCGGTGGCGGCGGGAACGGCGGCGCCGACTCGGCAACCACGGACACCTCCACCGGCCATACGATCCTCGTCGCCTCCGACCCGAACACGACGACGAACGCGGTCAACCGCGACTACGCCCAGCCGGTCTACGCCGCCCTCGACGCACCGTTCGCCGAGTCGACCAGCGGCTTCGCCGGGACGGCCAGCGACGGGCTCACGCAGCTCGACGCCACGCACGCACTTGACCACGTCGTACACGTCGGCGAGCAACGGCAACGTCGTCCAGACGGCTCGCGTGCTGGGCAAGAAGCACGACGACGGCGACCTCGAGTTCACCATGGCACTCGGCTTCGGCGCGAGTCAGGCGGGCGCGGTGCAGACGGCGGAGCGGGCGCTGCGGCACACGTTCGACAAGGCGCGACGCGACTCGGACCGGGGTTGGGACGCCTACGACAGGGGGCTCAACGACCCGCCGAAGAAACTGCCGGGGATCAAGTCGAAGCGAGCGGACGAGTTGCGCGACGCGTACTTCGTGAACGCCAACGTGCTGAAGGCCTCCGAGGACAAGACCTTCCCCGGCGCGATCGTCGCCAGCATGGCGTCGCCCTGGGGACAGGCCGTCTCGGCCGGCGATCCGGGCAACACGTTCTTCGGCTCCTACCGCGAGGTCTTCGCGCGCGACCTCTACGAGACCTGGACCGGCCTGATGGCCGTCGGCGACCGGGCAACGGCTCGCGCCGCGACACTCTTCCTGTTCGAGCGCCAGCAGCAGGCGGACGGGTCGATGCCGCGCAACAGCCTCCTGAACGGAAAGACCGCGCCCGACTCGTTCGGCACCCAGCTGGACGAGACGGCGTACCCGCTGCTGATGGCCGACGAGCTGCACCTCACGGACGCCTCGCTCTACGAGAACCACATCAAGCCCGCTGCGAACTTCGTGGCGAGCCGCGGCCCCGCCTTCGGCGTCGAGCGCTGGGAGGAGCAGGACGGCTACTCGCCCTCGACGATCGCGTCCGAGATCGCCGGGCTCATCGCCGCCGCACATCTCGCGGATATCAATCACGACCCGGTCTCGGCGGCCGTGTGGCGCGGCGTCGCCGACGACTACCAGCGCTCGATCAAGAGCTGGACGGTGACCACGACCGGCCCGCTCGCGCCGCGCTACTTCATCCGTCTCTCGAAGACCGGCGACCCGAACGCCGCGATCTCGTACAACGTGGGCAACGGCGGGCCGACACTCGACCAGCGCTCGGTGATCGACGCCGGCTTCCTCGAGCTCGCCCGGCTCGGAGAGCTGCCTGCGAACGACCCGGACATCCTCGCGTCACTGCCCGTCGTCGATGCGACGATCCGCTCGAACACGGCGAGCGGTTTCGGCTGGCACCGCTACAACGGCGACGGCTACGGGGATCGCGCGAGCGACGGCCGCCCGTGGGCGCCGTCGGGCCAGGGGACGGGCCACCTCTGGCCGGCGCTGTCGTCCGAGCGCGCCGAGCAGATGCTGCAGACCGGGGACGAAGCCGGCGCGGCGTCCCTGCTCGACGGCATGGAGCGGTTCGCCGGCGGCGTGAGCCTCATTCCCGAGCAGAACTGGGAGGGCCCGAACCTCGCGGCTTCTCCCTTTGGAACACCGCCTGAAGTCGCCTCCATCGGCTTCGTCAACGGTGAGCCTGCCGGCTCCGCCAATCCGCTCACCTGGTCGGCCGCGTCCTTCGTGCGCCTCCATGCCGACATCGGCGCCGGCCGCCTCCTCGACCGGCCGCAGAGCACGTTCCGGCGCTACGTCGCGCGGACGCAGGGGACGACGCCGCTGACGGTCACGAGCCCGCCGGACCTGAGCGCCGTGACCGCCTCACCCGTGACGGTGACCGGCACGACGGCGCCGGGCAACGCGGTCTACGTCACGGCGACGAACACGGATGCGAACTCGGCCACGACGAGCGCGTCGACGACGGCCGACTCGGCCGGCAACTTCAGCGTCGCCGTCCCGGTGACCGGCGGGACGACCGTCCTCAACGTCGTCGCCGTCAGCGCGAGCGGCGGCACGGCGCACGTGAAGCGCACCGTCGTCTTCGACTTCGTGCCCGGAACACTGCTCCTGGACGTCGCGGATCCAGACGGTGACGACAACGGGCCCGGCAACTACGCCTACCCGACCTTCGGCGGCTTCCATCCGGGCGCCTTCGACATCCAGCAGTTCCAGGTGTTCGACGACGGAACGAACGTCATCTTCCGAGTGAAGATCCGCGATCTGTCGCCGACCTTCGGCAGCCCGCTCGGAGCCCAGCTCGTCGACGTCTACGTCCACGATCCGAGTGCACCTCCGGGCTCGACCTCGACCGCCGCCGCGAATGCGTCGCGCAACTTCCAGATCGCGCCGGCCCACGCGTGGAGCCGGCTGATCCAGGTGCAGGGCTTCGGCCAGCGCTACGAGAACGCCTCCGGCACGCCGCTCGGCACCGTCGCCATCAGCGCGAATCAGATCTCCCGCTTCATCACCTTCAGGGTCCCGAAGGCGAGCCTCGGCTCACCCGGTCCGGGCTGGGTGTTCACCGTCGTGCTCACCGGCCAGGACGGGTTCAGCGGCGACCAGGCGCGCGGCTTCCAGTCGACGCCGCAGGACTTCCAGTTCGGCGTCTGCGCGGCGCCGAGCGCGGATCCGCACTGCACCGTCAACCCGGGCACCGTCCCGAAGGCGGTCGACGTGATCCCGCCTTCGGGCGTCCTCCAGTCAGACGAGCTCGACTACACGGTGCACAACCCGGTCGTGCTCCAGGGCGTCGCGATCCCCTGACGCCCGAAGCCTAGGCGGCGGCCGCGGCGCGCTCGAGCTCGTCGATCTCGATCTTCCTCATCTTCAGCATCGCGGCCATCACGCGCTGCGCCTTCTCCTGGTCCGAATCGGCGAGCAGTTCGATAAGGACCTTCGGGACGATCTGCCACGACACACCGAACTTGTCCTTCAGCCAGCCGCACGGCCCTTCCTCCCCACCCTCCGAGAGCGTGCTCCAGAACCGGTCCACCTCTTCCTGGCTGTCGCAGCTCACCTCGAACGAGATGGCCTCGCTGAACGTGAAATCGGGGCCGCCGTTCAAGGCGGTGAACCTCTGGCCGTCCAGCTCGAAGCTGACCGTCATCACAGTCCCCTCCGCGCGCGGGCCGGCCGAGCCGTAGCGCGTGATCTCGAGAATCTTGGAGTTTGGGAACACCGAGGTGTAGAACGTCGCGGCCTCTTCGCCTTCGGTGTCGAACCACAGACATGGGGTGAGCTTCTGCATGGGTCGTCCTTTCGTCTGAGGTGTCTGTTCTACTTAGACGATCCCAGCAGCACGAACTCATCGGTCGACACTTGCGGCGTGGTGTTCCATTCGTCGAGACAGTGGTCTAGCATGCGGGACGTGCATTTGGAGGCGCAGAGGTCAGACGCCGGTGGAACGTGTCAGGCCCCCTGTCATGACGTGGACGCCCAGTCGCCGTCCGACGCGAGGAGGGCGCACTTGACGAGATCCTGATCGGTGGCGCGGCCCTATCCAGCGCGCCGACCGACCTCGTGGTCCAGCCCTACGAAGCTAGCGAACTCAGAGGAGTGAACTGATGAGATCGACGAAGATCAAAGTCGGTGTGGCGTGCGCAGCGGCCAGCCTTCTCGCGGTGCTGGTGACCGCGGTGTCCATCGGCGCGGGAACCGCCGAGACCGCGGCGCCGGTCGGCTCGACAGCCGCATCCGCCGCGACGGCGACGGCAGTCTGCGGCAAGGGCACCGGCAAGAAGGCGACGGGAACGCCGATCAAGCTCGGCGGAATCAACATGCTGATCCCGGGCGTCGACTTCACGACGATCAGCAAGACCGCCAACGCCTACTACCGGTGCGTGAACGACAACGGCGGCATCAACGGCCGCCCGATCCAGTACATCCAGTACACCGAGCAACTCAATCCGGCCCAGGAGGCCGCGCTCGCCAGGAAGCTGATCGAGCAGGACAAGGTCGTCGGCGTCGTCGGCAACACGAGCTTCGCCGAGTGCGGAACGAACTGGAAGTACTACCAGCGGAAGGGCTTCGTCGTCATCGGCGCAGGCGTGCAGGCCGAGTGCTTCAGCACGCCGTCCTTCGCCGAGGTGAACATGGGCCCCCGCTACAGCAACGTGGGCGCTGCGCAGGCGCTCGTCAGGGCCGGGATCAAGAAGCTCGCCATCGCCTCGCCCGACACGATCTCGGCGTACGCGGACGGCGGTCCGGCTCTCGTTGCGAAGAAGGCCGGCATCCCGTTCAAGATCTTCCCGACTCATCTCCCGGTCACGGACGCCACCTCGCAGCTGATCCAGATGTACCAGTTCGCCGGGGACGGCGGCGGCATCCTCATCGACTTCACGCCCGACACGGCGCCGGCGTTCATGAAGGCCGCCATCGCCCAGGGCATCGTCGAGAAGGTGAAGTGGGGCTCGTCGACACCGATCGCGAACACGTTCATGGCCGCGCAGTTCCCGGAGTTCGACGGCCACCTCTGGATCAACAGCGAGTTCAGCAACGTCGACCCGAAGGTCGGGCCGGACTCGGCGCTGATGTTCCAGATCCTGAAGAAGTACACGAAGATCGCGCCGCAGGCGTTTGCCCAGATGGGCTTCATGGCGGGCAAGTTCTCGACCAACGCGCTGCTGAGCATCAAGGGGTCGATCACCGCGAAGTCGTACAACGACGCGGTCCGGAACCTGAAGAACCAGAAGACGGACATGCTCTGCAAGCCGTTCTACGTCGGCAAGCTCCCGTACCACATCCCGAACAACTGGGACATCACCGTCGACTACAAGAAGGGCAAGGTGGTCGTGAAGGAGAAGTGCTTCGCGATCGCAGCCGTCGACAAGTCGATCGCCCAGACGCGCGTCTGGGAGAAGAAGTTCAAGCTCAACACCGGCTAGGAAATCGGACCAAGAGACGATGAGACGACGATCAGGGTGCCCGGAGGCTTCGATGACTGACGTGCTCGCGTTCAGCGTGTTCGGCGTCGAGTGGCAGTTCATCAAGCCGTTCATCGTGATCGGCCTGGCGTTCGGAGGCGTGTACGCGCTCTCCGGCGTCGGGCTGGTCGTGCTGTACCGGGCCACCGGTGTGCTGAACCTCGCGTTCGGCGCAATCGGGGCCGCGGGCGCCCTGATCGCCTACTGGCTGATCAACCACACGAGCTGTCCCGAATGGCTCGCGTTCGCGGTCTGCGTCGCGTTCGGCGGGGTCGTCAACCTCCTCTACGGGATGGTCTTCGGCCCCGCCTTCGCGCGGCGCGACCCGCTCGTGAAGATGATGGGCACGCTCGGCCTGGCGCTGATCCTGCTCGGCGTGATGGCGTGGCTCGCGCCGGTGGGTGGCGCCTTCGCGCGCTTCCTGCCGCTTGCCGAGCACGGAGCACCGCTACGTGATCCTCGAGACGACCGTCAACCTGACGCAGATCATCTCGCTGGTGCCTCGCGATCGGGATCACGGCAGCCGTCAGCATCTTCCTGCGGGTGACGAAGCTCGGCACCGCGATGCGGGCGCTCGCGAACGACCGCGAGATCACCGCCACGCTCGGCGTCCCGGTGCGTCGCGTCGAGGCCGCTGCCTGGTTCGGCTCGGGGCTCGCCTGCGGTGCGGCCGGCCTCATCCTCCCCGACCTGCTCACCTCGCTCGACTACTCGGCCTTGACGTTCCTCGTCATCTCGTCGCTCGCGGCGGCGCTGATCGGCCGGCTGCAATCGCTCTGGGTGACGATGTTCGGCGGGCTCGCAGTGGGTCTTGCGCAGTCGGTGCTCAGCCCGTACGCCTCGCTGTCCGCGTACCGCTCCGCCGCGCCGTTCGTGCTCGCGATCGCCGCGCTCCTGTATCTCTCGCGACGCCGCGTCGTCACGTTCGCGCGGGCGACGGCCTAGTGGAGGCGCCCGCAGCCAGCGACAGCACCGCGGCGGCGCGCGCAGCGCCGCCGCTCGAGTGGCGAACGATCGCCCGCGGCGCGGTCACGCTCGGCCTGCTCGCCGTCGCCATCGGCGTCCTGCCGGCGATCGTGGGCGCGGACTGGATCACGACCTTCACGAGCGTCGCCATCTATTCGGTCGCGGCTCTGGGCTTCGGCATCCTCTACGGCCGCGTCGGGATGATCTCGCTCGGCCAGGTGGCGCTGCTGACGGTCGGCTGCTGGGTCGGCACTCGGCTCGCCTATGCGACCTCGCTCCCCTTTCCGCTGCTCCTGCTCGCCGCCGGCGCGATCACGTGCGCGATCGGCACGCTCGTCGGACTGCCGGCGTTGCGGCTGTCGGGTCTCTACCTCGCGCTGATCACGCTGATGTTCGCGGGCGCGACGACCGTCGTGCTGTCGGCGATCGACTTCCCCAACGGCGGCGGCGGCTTCAAGGGACGGTCGCTGACCGGAGAGCTCACGACCAGCACGCCCCCGGTGCGACGGCCATCCATGGCGACGGCGGACACCGCGTACTACCGCTACACCGTCGTCGTCTGCGCACTCCTGTTCCTGCTCGCGCTGCTGCACGTCTCGGGCAAGCCGGGGCGCGCCTGGGCGTCGATCCGCGAGAGCGAGCCCGCGGCGCATTGGCGGTCGGGGTCAACATCACCCTCTACAAGCTCTGGGCGTTCGCGCTCGCATCCTTCGTCACCGGCGTCGCCGGCTGCCTGCTCGCAGCCCAGGTGGGAGTCCCTCGGGCGATCACCTTCCAGACCCAGGACTCGCTCATCCTGGCCGCGACGGCGCTGATCGGCGGCATCTTCAGCCTCTGGGGCGCGGTCGTCGCCGGCTGCTTCCAGCAGCTCGTGCCGTTCCTCTTCCAGGCGCAATGGGGGCTGAACTCGAACCTGCTCCTGATCATCTTCGGCGCCGGCCTGCTGCAGGTGCTGCTGACGGCGCCCGGCGGGCTCGCCGACCAGTTGCCGAAGGATCTCGCCCGGCTCGGCCGGCTGGTCGCGGCACGCGTGCGCGAGCAGGCGTCGAGGAGAAGAAGGCGCCGTGATCGAGGTCGAGGCGCTCACGGTCCGCTTCGCCGGCGTCACGCCGATCGACGACATGAGCGTCGTCTTCCCGGCCGGGACCTGCGGCCTGATCGGCCCGAACGGCGCCGGCAAGACGACCTTCTTCAACGTCCTCAGCGGCTTCGTCAAGCCTGCCGTCGGGTCGATCTCGGCGTTCGGCGAGGACCTGCTCGGGATGGCGGACTACAAGCGGGCGCGCTGGGGGCTGCGGCGGACGTTCCAGACCGAGATGGCGATCGAGCAGTTGTCGGTGTTCGACAACGTGGCGATGATCCACGAGCACTCGGGCGCCAAACGCGCCTCGCGGCGAGCCGACGTGCTGGCCGCGATCGACTTCGTCGGGCTCGAGGCGCCGCCGAAGACGAGGGTCGGAGAGCTCGGCGTGCAGGAGCGACGGCTCGTGGAGGTCGCCCGCGCGGTCGTCGGAAGCCCCCGCGTCGTCCTGCTCGACGAGCCCGCCGCCGGGCTTCCCGACGAGGAGACCGAGCACCTCGGCGAGATGATCCAGAGGATCCCGGAGCAGTTCGGGGCGCTCGTCATCCTCGTCGACCACGACATGAGCCTCGTCTCGGCGTGCTGCGAGACGACGGCTGTGCTGGACTTCGGCAAGCTGATCGCGTCCGGGCCGACCGCGGAGATCCTGCGGAACGAGCACGTGATGCGCGCCTACCTGGGAACGGAGGAGCGAGGCTGTGAGCGAGACCGGCCCGCCGACGGCGCCGGGCCTCCGACTGGACGCGCTCTCGGTCGCCCGCGGAGGACGGCCTGTCGTCCGCGACGTCTCGCTGGAGATCCCACCGGGCCAGGTGACGACGCTGCTCGGCGCCAACGGCGCCGGCAAGTCGACGCTGGTGCTCGCAGTCGCCGGGCTGCTGCGCCCGAGCGGCGGGCGGGTCCTGCTCGGCGACCTCGACCTCACGGGCCTCCGGCCCGAGCGCGTGCGCACGGCCGGCGTCGCAGTCGTCCCCGAGGGACGGCGCCTCCTGCCCGGGCTGACGGTCCAGGACAACCTGCGCGTCGCGACGTACGCCCTCAGCCGCTCGGACGCGGCGAGCGGGATCGACTACGCGCTCGAGCTCTTCCCGGAGCTCGAGAAACGGTGGACCAGCCTGGCCCGGCTGCTCTCCGGCGGCGAGCAGCAGATGGTCGTGCTCGCGCAGGCGCTCGTCTCGCAGCCCAGGATCCTGCTCGTCGACGAGCTCTCGCTCGGCCTCGCGCCCGTCGTCGTCAAGCGGCTCGTCCCGACGCTGGAGGCCGCCGCCGCGAGCGGCGTCGGCGTCCTGCTGATCGAGCAGTTCGCGCACGTCGCGCTCGGGCTCGCCGAGAACGCCTACGTGCTCGAAGGCGGCCGGATCCGCTACCGACGGCCCGGCGCAGCGGCTCAAGGACGAGCCCGAGCTCCTTCGCTCGGCGTATCTCCTGCGCGACATGACCCTCGACGTCGACGTCGACTAGGAGTCAGTCACTTCACCGCTTTCTTCACGAGGGCGCGGATCTTGGCCTCGTCGGCTGCAGTCAGCTTCGTCAGCGCGTAGGCGACCGGCCACATGGAGCCCGCGTCGAGGTTCGCGATGTCGTTGAAGCCGATCATCGCGTATCGCTCCTTGAACTTCGCCGCGTCGCGGAAGAAGACGACGACCTTTCCGTCTCGGGCGTACGCGGGCATGCCGTACCACGTCTTCGGAACGAGGTCCGGTGCAGCCTCCGTCACGATCGCGTGAATCCGCTTGCCGAGGGCACGATCGCTGGGCGTCATCTTTGCGAGGGCGTCGAGCACGGCGGTCTCCCCCTCAGCCGCCGCCTTCAGCTCTTTGGCGCGCGCTCTCATCGCTGCCTTTTCCTCGGCGCTGAATCCTTCCTTCTTCTTGGTGGGGCTCATCGTGCTCCTTTCGTGCGTTCGACGACCTTGACGCAGTCCAGCCTGCTGGCCACGTGCGGCAAGGCGTCGGCAATGGCTGAACCGACTTGGGGACGCGTCCTAGTCGGGAACGAGCACGGCGCGGCCGGTGACCTCACCGTCGCGCAGCTTCTCGAGCACGTCGTTCACCGAGTCCAGCGGGTGGGTCTCGGTCTTCAGCGTCACGCGGCCGGCCGCGTGAAGCTGGAGGAGCTCCCAGAGGTCGATCCAGGTGCCGACGAGGTTGCCGACCACCGCGTGCTCGTTGACGACGAGCGCCGGCGACGCGATCGAGATCGTTCCGCCGTAGCCGATCACCGAATACGTTCCTCCGCGGGCGAGCATCGCAGCCGAGTCGGCGTGGGTCTGGTCGGTGCCGACGAAGTCGAACACGAGGTCGGCACCGCGGCCGTCGGTCACCTCGCGCACTGCGTCGGCTCGCTCGACCACCTCGTCCGCGCCGAGCTCCGTCGCCAGCCGCCGCCGCCGCTCGTCGGTGTCGACGGCGATCACCGAGCTCGATCCCAGCTCGCGGACGAGCTGGAGCGCGATGTGCCCGACGCCGCCCACGCCGATGATCACCGCGGTCGACCCCGGGACGGCGAGATGCGCGAGCCGCTTCACCGCGTGGTAGGCGGTCAGGCCGGCGTCCGAGTGCGGCGCGACGGCCGCCGGCTCGACGCCGTCGGGCAGCCGCACGAGCGACCGCTCCGAGACGAGGACGTACTCCGCGAAGCCGCCGTCGACGGACAGGCCCGTGAACTCATGCCGCGCGCAGTGCATGTCGTTGCCGCGGCGGCAGGCGACGCAGAGGCCGCAGCTGTAGGGCGGGTAGACGAGCACAGCGTCGCCCTGCGGCCACGGTCGAGACCGCGTCGCCGACCTCCTCCACCCAGCCGGCGTTCTCGTGGCCGAGGACGCGCGGCAGGCGTGACGCCGGCAGGCTCCATCAGCCCCTCGATCGCGTGCAGGTCGGTGGCGCAGACGCCTGCACCACCGATCCGCACGAGCACGTCGCTCGGATGCGCCGAGCTCCGGCCGCGGCCGGTCGACCAGCTCGAGCGGCCGGTGGTACTCGCGCAGGAGCGCAGCTTTCATGGCTGTCTAGAACGGGAACTGCCCGGCCTTCTCCCTCGACGTCACCCACTGCCACTCGGTCCAGAGGTCGAGCTGGCCGACGCCGCCGAAGTGGCCACCGTTGCTCGAGCACTTGAAGCCGCCGAACGGCGCCGACGGCTCCTCGTTGACGGTCTGGTCGTTGACGTGGACCATGCCCGCCTCGAGGCGCGCTGCGACAGCGTCAGCCCGCTCCTGGCTTCCGGACTGAACGGCGGCCGAGAGGCCGTACTCCGTCGCGTTCGCCAGCTCGACGGCCTCGTCGTCGGTCTTGAAGGTCGTGACCGCGGCCACCGGGCCGAAGATCTCTTCCTCGAATGCGGCCATCCCCGGCCGCACGTCACGGAGCACGGTCGGCGGGAAGAACATGCCGTCGCGGGAGCCGCCGACGACCACCGTGGCGCCTGCTGCGACCGTCTCGTCGACGATCCGCTGCACTCGCTCGATCTGCTTCTCGTTGATCATCGGGCCGAGGGCCACCTCGCCCGCTGCCGGATTGCCCACGGGCAGCCGGGCCGCACGCTCGGTGAGCGCCGCCAGGTACTCCTCGGCGATCGACTCGTGCACGAGGTGCCGGCTCACGGCCAGGCAGATCTGACCCTGGTGCAGGAACGACCCCCAGGCACCGGCAGACGAGGCGGCCTCGATGTCGGCATCCTCGAGCACGATCAGCGGGCAGTTACCGCCCAGTTCGAGCACGACCCGCTTCAGCCCACGGCCCGCAGCCTCACCGACCACACGGCCCGTCTTGGTCGAGCCGGTGAACGAGATCATGCGGACGTTCGGGTCCTCGACCAGCGCCTGCCCGATCTCGGGACCGCCGCAGAAGAACGTGCAGGACGCCCGACGGCAGACCGGCCTCCTCGAAGATCCGCGCGATGATCACGCCGCCGCTCACGGGCGTGTTCGGATCGCTCTTGAGCACGACTGCGTTGCCCAGCACGAGCGCCGGCCCGAGCGAACGCATCGCCAGCACGATCGGGAAGTTCCAGGGCGTGATCACGCCGACGACGCCGATCGGCGCGCGGCGGGCGCTCGACGACCGCCCGGGAATCGCGGACGTCAGCTCCTGCTCGAGTGGAATCGAGATCAGTGACGCAGCCTCGTTGAGCTGTCCGATGGACGCGCCGATCTCATGCTCCACCTTCGGCGGGATCGCTCCGGACTCGCGCACCATCCAGCCCGCGATCTCGGCTCTGTGGCTGTTCGAGCAGCTCGGCTGCGCGGGTGATGACCGCGACGCGCTCGGCCATCGGGAGCGCCGCCCACTCACGCTGCGCACGCGCCGCCGACTTCGTCGCCGCTGCGACCGAGGCCGCGTTCGCCACACCCGGCCGTCCCGAGCACCTCGCCCGTGGCGGGCTCGACCGTCTCGATCGTCTCCGGCGCGTCGACCCACCCGTCGCTGAAGATCTTGCCCGTCCAGTCCTGTTCGCTGAGGAGATCCTCAACGGCCTGTTCGACGGTGCTCATGACACGCGCTCCTCTACTCGTTGAGTCTCGGGACTACGGTCTCTGATCAGGTCCGCGGCCTTCTCGGCGATCATGATCGTCGCCGCGTTCGTGTTTGCCCGCGTGATCGTCGGCATCACCGACGCATCGACGACCCGCAGGCCTTCGACGCCGTAGACCCGCAGCTCCGGGTCGACGACCGACCCGATCGCGCAGGTCGACGTCGGGTGATAGACGGTCTGGGCGGCGCGCCTGACGAAGGCCATCAGCTCCTCGTCCGAGTCGCCCGCCGGCACGCTGTAGGGCGTGCGCAGCGCCTGTTTCAGCGGCTCCTGCTCGGCGATCTCGAGCGCCATCCGCATGCCCGCCAGCATGCAGCTGCGGTCCTCCTCGGTCGTGAGGAAGTTGCACAGCACCCGCGGCTTGGAGTCCGCCACCGGCGCCCGCAGCATCACGCGCCCTCGGCTCGTCGGCTTGATCACGACCGGGCCGAAGCAGTAGCCGCTGTCGTGCGGCGCGGTCAGCCCCTCGTCGTAGAACATCGACGGCGCGTAATGGAACTCCATGTCGGGTGCGTCCAGCTCGGGCCGTGTGCGGAAGAAGCCGCCGGCCTCGGGGATGTTGGAGGTCAGCGGTCCGCGACCCTCGGTCTCGAACAGCTCGAAGTTCTCCGGCTTGAAGGCCCCGAAGAGCGACGGCTGGTCGGTCTCGTAGTTCAGCTGCGCCATGCAGTGGTCCTGGAGGTTGTGGCCGACCGGCAGGTCCTCGCGCACCTCGATTCCGTAGAGCGTGAGGTCCTCGGCGGGACCGATGCCCGAGAGCATCAGCAGCACCGGCGACTGGAAGGTGCCCGCCGACAGGATCACCTCACGCTCTGCTCGGATCTCCTCGACCTGGCCTTCGCGGTCGACCTCGATCCCGACGGCGCGGGAGCCCTCGAACAGAACCCGCAACGCCATCGCGCCGGTGAGCACGTCCAGGTTCGGCCGCTCCTTCGCCGGATGCAGGAAGGCGGCGGCGGTCGAGCAGCGGCGCCCGTTCCGCTGCGTGAGCTGGAAGCGTCCGACACCGTCCTGGCGGGCGCCGTTGAAGTCGGGATTGACCTCGTAGCCCGCGAGCCGGGTCGCCTCGATCATCGTCTCGATCATCGGGCTCATGGCGCGGCTGTCGGACACGCTCAACGGCCCACCCACGCCGTGGAACTCGTCCTCGCCGCGCTCGTTGTCCTCCGAGCGCTTGAAGTACGGCAGCACCTCGTCGTAGCTCCAGCCCTCGGCGCCGCCGGCGGCCCACCCGTCGTAGTCGGCGCGGTTGCCGCGGACGTAGATCATCGCGTTGATCGACCCCGAGCCGCCGACCACCTTGCCGCGGGGCATGTACAGCCTCCGGCCGCCGAGCCCGGGCTCCTCCTCGCCGTAGAGGTCCCAGTCGATGCTCGACTTGAGCAGCAGCACGAAGGCCATCGGCATCGCGATTTCCGGCCGGCTGTCCCAGCCACCGGCCTCGAGCACCGCGACCTTGACGTCGGGGTCCTCGCTGAGGCGCGCCGCAAGCACGCATCCCGCCGATCCCGCGCCGACGATCACGTAGTCGTACACCCGAACCTCCTCAATATCAGGTAGCCAGATACTACGGCCCTGATGGTTTGTCGGACAATGTCGCTCGCACGGCGGCCACGATCTCGTCTGCACCCGGCAGGTAGGCGTCCTCCAGCGGCGCGCTGAAGGGGACCGGCGCAAACGGCGCGCCGACACGCCCGATCGGCGCGTCGAGGAAGTCGAAGGCAGCTCGCTGCACCTGCGCCGCGATCTCGGCGCCGAACCCGCCGTGCTCGACGGCCTCGTGGGCGACGACAAGCCGGCCGGTGCGCTTGACGGACTCCACGATCGACTCGAGGTCGAGCGGGACGAGCGTGCGCGGGTCGATCACCTCGACGTCGATGCCCGTCCTCGCAGCGAGGCGCTCGGCTGCCGTCGAGCGCATCGTGGACGAGCCGCGAGAGGGCGACGACGGTGACGTCCCTGCCCTCGCGGAGGGTGGCGGCCTGGCCGATCCGTCCCGACTGCGGCCCCCTCCGGCACCTCTTCCTTGCGGAAGTACAGCGTCTTGTTCTCGATGAAGACGACCGGGTTGGGGTCTGCGATCGCGGCGCGCGAGCAGCCCGGCGACGTCGATTGCACGGCTCGGCATCACGACCTTGAGGCCCGGCACGTGCGTGAGCCAGCTCTCCAGGCTCTGCGAGTGCTGCGCCGCGCCGCGCTGGCCGGCGCCGCCTTGCGTGCGCAGCACCATCGGCACGGTCAGCTGGCCGCCCGACATGAAGTGAGCCTTGGCCGCAGCGTTGACGAGCTGGTCGAGCGCGAGGGTGATGAAGTCGACGAACATGATCTCGAGCACCGGGCGCAGGCCCGACTGCGCCGCTCCGATCGCCACGCCCGTGATCGCGGCCTCGCTGATCGGCGTGTTGATCACGCGCTCGGCGCCGAACTCCTCGGCCAGCCCGGCGGTCGCGGTGTATGGCCCGCCCTCGGCGACGTCCTCCCCGAGGACGAACACGCGCTCGTCGGCTCGCATCGCAGCGGCCAGCGTGGAGGTGATCGCCTTGATGTACGTCGTCTCAGCCATCCGCGTAGACCAGCTGCTCGATCAGCTCGACCGGCGGGAACGCGCTCTCGCGCGCGAAGTGAAGCGCGCGCTCGACCTCCGCAGCGGCGTCTGCCTCGATCGACGCCGTATCGCCGAGCTCACGGGTCAGCCGGGCGATCGGATCCTTCTCCTGCCACTCCTCGGCCGCGAGCGCCTGGCGGTATGCGGCCGGATCGCCTTCGTAGTGGCCGCGCAGCCGATGCGTCAGGCACTCGAGCAGAAACGGGCCGTGGCCTGCGCGGGCCTGAGCGAGGAAGCCGCCGAACGCGTCCCAGATCGCAGCCGACGTCGGCGCCGTCCACAGTCGTCCGCTCGACGTCATAGGGCGCAACGACGTCGCTCACACGCTCGACGTTCGTGTGGGCCGAGCGCGGCGTGAACTCGGCGAAGCCGTTGTTCTCGCACACGAGGAGCAGCGGCAGTCCCCAGAGCGTCGCGAGGTTCACGGACTCGTTGAAGACGCCTCCCTGGACCGCGCCGTCGCCGAAGAACACGACCGCGACGGAGCCGTCGCCGCGCGCGGCGCGCCGCGAGGGCGCTCCCCAGCGCGATCGGGATGTTGCCGCCGACGACGCCGGTCGCCCCCATGAACCCGTGCTCGGTGTCGACGAGGTGCATCGAGCCGCCGAGGCCGCGACACAGGCCCGTCTCGCGGCCGAGCAGCTCGGCCAGCAGGCGATCGAGGGGCGCGCCCTTGGCGATCGCGTGACCGTGCGCCCGGTGGCCCGAATACACCGGCGTCGCCGTCGCGCAGCTGGCCGCACACCGCCGCCGCGACGCCCTCGCCGCCGATGCTCAGGTGGATCAGTCCCTCGACCTCGCCGGACCGCACGAGCACGGCGACCTGCTCCTCGAAGAGGCGGATCCGCCACATCGTCGCGAGCAGGCTCTCGGCCTGCGCGGCGTCCACTACGCGTTGACTGGCGCCGACCCGAGCACCTGCTGCACGGCGGTGACGATCTTGTCCTCGTCGGGCAGGACCCAGGCCTCGAGCGGCTCGCTGTACGGGATCGTCGCGTCGCGCGCGGTGACCTGGACGATCGGCGCCTTCAGCGACGAGAACCCGTACTCGGCCACCTCGCCGGCGATCACCGTCGCGGCGGACGCGTGCCGCGTCGCCTGGTCGACGAGCACCAGCCGGCCGGTCTTGTCGACCGACTCCAGGATCGTCTGCGTGTCGAGCGGCGCGAGCGTGCGCGGGTCGATCACCTCTGCCTCGACCCCCTCGGCGGCCAGCTGCTCGGCCGCCCCGAGCGCGCGGTCGACCGTCCAGCCCGTGGCGACGATCGTGACGTCGCCGCCCTCGCGCCTGATCGCGGCCTCCCCGAACGGAACGAGATACTCGCCGTCCGGCACCTCGCCGTGCTCGAGCGTGAGCAGGTAGTGGTGGAGGTAGACGACCGGGTTGTCGTCGCGGATCGCGGTCGCCATCAGGCCCTTGGCGTCGGCGGCGGTCGAGGGCATCACGACCTTCAGGCCGGGGACGCCCATGAAGAGCGCGCCGATCGTGCCGGTGTGCTGGCCCGCCCAGCCGGCGGTGAAGCCGAAGCCCGCCTTGAGGACGAGCGGGACCTTCACCTGGCCGCCGCTCATCGCCCGGAAGCGAGGCGCCTCGTTGATCACCTGGTCCATCGCCACGAGCATGAACTCGGCCATGTAGAGCTCGACCACGGGCCGGAAGCCGGCCATGGCCGCGCCGATGGCCATGCCGATCTCGGCCGTCTCGGAGATCGGGGTGACGCGGACGCGGTCCTTGCCGAACGCGTCGACGTACGGCTCGTTCTCGGTCGTGGCCATGTTCTGGCCGAAGTAGAGGACGGTGTCGTCGCGCTCCATCTCGAGCCTGATCGCCTCGTCGATCGCGGCGATGAAGGGCAGTTCATGTGCCATGGATCGATCGCCTCCTAGGCGTAGACGTATTCGAGGGCGGTTTCAACGTCCGGGAAGGGACTGTCGAGACCGAAGCTCACCGCGGCCTGCATCTCCTCGCGGACCGCCTCGGGATCTCGTCCGCCTCAGCGGCCGAGAGCATGCCGTCGGCGATCGAGCCGGCCGCGGAACGCCGGCACCGGATCGCCCTTCAAGGCGGCCTCGTACTCCTCGGGCGCGCCGAACTTCTCGATCGCCTCGTGCTCCGGGAAGTGAAGCGGCACTCCGGGCGGGGCGATGATGTTGCCGTGGGCCGAGAGGCGGTACATCTGCGACTCGATCAGCGTCGGCCCGTCGCCCGCTCGCGCGCGCGCCACCGCCGCGCCGACCGTCTCGTAGACGGCGATCGGGTCGCGGCCGTCGATCGTGATGCCCGGCATGCTGAACGCCTTCGCCTTGACGGAGAGATCCTCGCCGTTGGCGCGGTTCGCGTCCTCCTGCTCGGTGCGCGTGTGGACGTTGTAGCCGTTGTTCTCCATCACGTAGACGATCGGGAGCTTCCACAGCGACGCGATGTTCAGCGACTCGGAGAACGCACCCTGCTTCGACGCGCCGTCGCCGAAGAAGCAGAGGACGACCTGACCCTGCTTGCGGATCTGCGCCGCCCAGGCCGCGCCGGTCGCGTGCGGGATCCCGGCTGCGACGATCCCGGACGTGCCGAGGAACCCGTTGGACGGGTCGGCGAGGTGCATCGAGCCGCCGATGCCCTTGCAGAGGCCGTCCTTGCGCCCGTAGATCTCGGCCATCATCGCCTTGGGGTCCGTCCCGCGCGCCAGCGGATAGCCGTGGCAGCGATACGTCGCGAAGAACTGATCCTCGGGCCCGAGCGTGGCGATCGACCCGACGATCGACGCCTCGGCGCCGTCCGCGAGATGCGTGTGACCGCGGATCACGCCCGGATGCTCGACGAAGGTGCGCTTGACCCGCTCCTCGAACTCCCGGATGCGCAGCATCTGCTCGTACATCCAGACGAGCCGGTCGCGGTCGAGCTCCTCCACTCCACTCGCTGTGCTCATGCGGAGATCCTCTCTGATCCGAATTGGGCGGCCGTCGTCTCGTACGCCCGCCGGAAGATGACGTCGATCGGGTTGTTGCGCAGCTCCTCGGAGAGCACCTCGACGCCCCATGGCCCGGGGTAGCCGTGGTCGCGGCAGACCTCGACATAGCCGCGCAGGTCGAACTCGCCCTCGCCGGGCAGCTCGGCGGTGGTTGACGGTCTCGTCGACGAGGTCGTCCATGTCGTCGAGCCTGCCGTCGCTCAGCTCGACCCACGACAGGTACTCGAGCGGGATGCGGCGCAGCTCGTCGGGCTCGATCCCCAGCTTCGACATGTGCCAGGTGTCGATCGCGACGCCGCCGTTCTCGGCGCCCGCGCCAGCCGACGACCTCGAGCGCGGTGTCGACGCTGTTCACGTTCGCGTCGAAGGGCATGAACTCGTACGACGATCTTCGCATCGGTGTGCTGGGCAGCCTCCGCGCAGAGCTCGCCGAAGCGCTCGGTGAGCTGCGAGATCTCGGCGGGCACGCCGGGGATGTTGCCGACCTTGACGTGGTGGGCGTCCAGCTCGCCCGCCGCGTCGGAGGAGCAGCTCGCGGATCTCGTCGGAGGCCCGGCGGCGCTCGTCGTCCTCGTCCAGGAACCAGTCCATCAGGAACTCCAGCTCGAGATGGCGCAGCCCGTTGTCGTCGAAGACCTGCTTCACGTCGCGCAGGCTCCGCGTCTCGAGCAGGTGCTGGAGGTCGGCGTGCCAGAGCCCGAGCCCGCTGAACCCGACCTTGCTCGCCTCGGCGCAGCGGTCGGCCCAGTCGAAGAGGCTCCACTCCCGCCCGCTGTGCACCTCGACCGGCCCGGAGACCGTCCAGTACAGGCCGACGAGCTCGACGTCCTCGCCCACGCCTACCGCGGCCGGTACGAGGTGCGGACGACCTCGGCGTAGGGGGCAGGCCCGACGATCGCCCGGATCTCGGTCTGCACGTGGCGCTCGACCACAGGTTTCGCCGAGCCGCCGCCTTCCTCGCCCCAGACGAGCGTGACCTCGGTGCCCGGCTCGCTCTGGTCGATGTCGACCATCGCCAGCGAGAGCATCGAGCTCTCGTTCGAGCTGTAGCCGGAGAAGGTCGAGACGCCGACCAGCTTGCCGTCCTTCAGCACCTTGTCGTAGGGCCAGGTCGAGTAGTTGGAGAGGGGCAGATCGATGTACTTCGCCCTGCCGTCCGCCTGGAACATCGTTCCCATCGCGCGGGCGACATCGTCGCCGTTCCAGGCGAGCGTGACCTTCCTCCGGGTCGGGTTGGCGGACCAGCTGCTCGAGCGCTTCCCGCCCGACGAAGTCGTGGTCGAACTTGACGTGAGGCCCGTAGCCGAGCTCGTACGGCGTCAGGTAGTAGTCCTCGATGTCGTCGGAGTAGTAGCTGCCTCCGAGCGAGCCGGTCCCTTCGTAGCCGCGCCGCGGGCAACCAGTCCCGATAGGGCTTCAGCTCGTCACCGGTGAAGATCGGCCGGCAGCGGCGACGGGATCCAGCCCGACTCGAGCGTGTTGGTGGCATAGACCCTGGATCCGACCTGCGAAGGCCGAACTCCTCACCGGCCTCGACGATCGCCGCCTTGACCTCGTCGCCGTCGTCCCAGGGGCCGAACAGCTCGAGCCCGGGCACGCCGGACATGCCGTGGTGCAGGGCGCGGACCTTCCGGCCCGCGATCGTGAGCTCACCCAGGTTGAAGAACTTGATCTCCGGCAACGGCCCGCCGTTGACCTTCTCCAGCACCTCGAGCGCGGTCGGGCCCTGGATCTGGTACCGGTAGAGCTTCCGGTTGCCCGGGTTGACGGCCGAGCGCTCGTCCCGCTCGAGCGTCGGCGTCGTACCCGCCCGTCTCACAGTGGTACTGCACCCAGTTGTGCGCCGAGGGCGGCCGACGAGGTTGAACAGCTCCTCGTCCAGGTAGAAGAGAATCGCGTCCCCGATCACGTAGCCGTCGGGATTGACCGCGACGAACTGCTTCGCCTTGTCGACCGCGAACGTCGCGAAGCTGTTGACGCCGAGCGTCCGTGAGCAGCTTGAGCGCGTCCGGGCCCTTGATGTACATGTCCGTCATGTGGTGAGACTGGTCGAAGAGACAGCACGTCTCGCGCCAGGCATGCTGCTCGTCTCGCCAGTTCGAGAACTCGCTCGGGACCTTCGGGTACACGTACGGCCCGATTTGCGAGTTTCGGACCAGGGTGACCGGATTCCCGACTGTCTGGAGGAGGGCCTTCCAGGCTCTGGGCGCTCATGGCCGCTAGTCACTCAAGCCTGTGCCCGTTTGTCAAGACGGCGTTCCAATTGCTGGGACGAGACGTTAGGATCAGCTCCATGCCGCCGTCGGAGGGAAGCACGGCCACCTCGCAGTCGCTCGAGCGCGGCCTGGCAATCCTCTCCTCGTTCCACCCCGACCGGCCGCTGATCGGCGGCAGCGAGCTCTCCCGCGAGCTCGACCTGAGCCGAAGCACGGCCCACCGCTACGTCGCCACGCTCGCCAAGCTCGGCTACCTGCAGCAGGACCCCGACTCGAAGCGATACCGGCTCGGCCCGAAGGTGCTCGATCTCGGCTTCTCGGCGATCAACTCGATGGACCTGCGCGAGATCTCCGCGCCGCACCTGCGGCTGCTCAGCGACGAGACGGGGTGCACGGTCAACCTGGCGATCCTCGACGGCACCGACGTCGTCTACATCGACCGCTGCCGCACGGCCCGGCCCCACCAGCGGGAGATCGACCTCAACCTCCACGTGGGTGCGCGGCTGCCTGCCTACTGCACGGCGATGGGGAAAGCGATCCTCGCCTTCGTGCCCGAGGAGCCGCCTCGACGAGATCATCCAGCGCATCGACTTCGCGCCGCGCGGCCCGAATACGCTCACCGATCCCAACGCGTTCCGAGAGGAGCTGCGCACGATCCGTGCGTCGGGAATCGCCGTGAACGACGAGGAGCTCGCCTACGGGCTGCGGTCGATCGCCGCCCCGATCCACTCGCAAGCGGGCGAGGTCCTCGCCGCGGTCAACCTCGCCGTCCACCGCACGATGGTCTCGATGGACGAGCTGCTCGCCCGCTTCGGCCCCCGGTCATCCGCATCGGCACACGACATCTCGCTCAGCATGGGACACAGGTAGGCGACGCGCCTGACGGCGTCCTCTGGACGCCGCCGCCCGACGTTCGGGAGACGACCGAGATCGGGCGCTACCTCGCCTGGCTCGAGCGCGAGCGAGGGCTCGCGTTCCCGGACTACGACGCGCTCTGGCGCTGGTCCGTCGACGACCTCGCCGGCTTCTGGTCGTCGATCTGGGAGTTCTTCGAGGTCAAGGCACACGCCCCGCACAGCGCGGTGCTCGCCTCCGACGCGATGCCCGGCGCGATCTGGTTCCCCGGCGCGCGGCTGAACTTCGCAGAGCACCTCATGGGCCACGAGGAGGACGCCGGCGAGGTCGCGATCGTCTCGCACTCGCAGACGCGCGAGCCGGTCGAGCTGTCGTTTGCGGACTTCCGCGAGCAGGTGGCGCGTGCGCGGGCCGGGCTTCGTGCGGCTCGGCGTCGGCCCCGGTGACCGCGTCGTCGCCTTCCTGCCGAACATCCCCGAGACGCTCGTGGCGTTCGCGGCGACGGCGAGTCTCGGAGCGGTCTGGGCGAGCTGCGCACCCGAGCTCGGCGTGCGCAGCGTCGTCGACCGGCTCGCTCAACTCGAGCCTTCGGTGCTGCTGGCGGTCGACGGGTACGGCTTCCGCGACCGCTCGGTCGACCGCCGCGACGAGGTGGCGACGATCCGCGCCGCCCTCCCGACGCTGCGCCATGTGGTCCACGTCCCCTACGGCGAGCACGCGCTCGCGAACGCGCTCTCCTGGGACGAGCTGCTCGCCGAGACCGGGCCGCTGGCATTCGAGCCGGTCGCGTTCGACCACCCGCTGTTCGTGCTGTTCTCGTCGGGAACGACCGGGCCGCCGAAGGCCATCGTCCACGGGCACGGCGGCATCCTGCTCGAGAGCCTCAAGGCGCATGCGCTGAGCTGGGATCTGAAGCCGGGCGGCCGTCTGCTCTGGTTCAGCACGACCTCCTGGATGATGTGGAACGCGCTCGTGGCGGCGCTCCTGGTGCGGTCGTCGATCGTGATGCTCGACGGCGACCCGATGTGGCCGGACACCGGCTGGCAATGGCGGGTGGCAGAGGAGACGCGACCGACGTTCATGGGAGCGAGCCCGGCCTTCCTGATGGCGTGCCGCAAGGCAGGCCTCGAGCCCGGGCGAGACTACGACCTCGATTCGATCCGTGTCTTCGGCACCGCAGGCTCCCCCCTTCCGGCCGAGGCCTACCGCTACATCTACGACCAGCTCGGCCCTGACGTGCTGCTGATCAACGGCAGCGGCGGCACCGACGTCTGCAGCGGGATCGTGGGCGGGTCGCCGCTGCTACCGGTCTACGAGGGGGAGATCTCCGGCCGCCTGCTCGGCGTCGCGGCCGACGCCTACGACCCGCACGGCGAACCGCTCGTGGACGAGCTGGGCGAGCTCGTGATCACGAGGCCGATGCCGTCCATGCCCGTCGCGCTGTGGGGAGACCCGGACGGCTCCCACTACCGCAGCTCCTACTTCGAGCTCTTCCCGGGAGTGTGGCGCCAGGGCGACTGGATCAAGTTCTCGGAGCGCGGCAGCTGCGATGTCACGGGCCGCTCCGACGCGACGCTCAACCGCGGCGGCGTCCGCCTGGGCACGGGCGAGTTCTACAGCGTCGATCGAGGAGCTGCCGGAGATCACGGACAGCCTCGTCGTCCACCTCGAGGACGATGAGGGCGGGCCGGGAGAGCTCGTGCTCTTCGTCGTGCTGGCCGACGGCTGCGCGCTCGACGACGAGCTGCGCAGCAGCATCGGCCGGGTGCCTTCGCTCGCAGCTCTCACCGCGCCACGTACCCGACGCGATCCGTGACGTGCCCTCGATCCCGCGCACGCTGACGGGAAAGAAGCTCGAGACACCCGTCAAGCGCATCCTCCGCGGCGAGCCGGTGGACGCCGTCGCCAGCAGGGACTCGCTCCTCGACCCGACCTCGCTCGACATCTTCGCCGCGATCGCGGCGGAGCTGGCCGCCCTGGCTGATACCGAGCGCCTCACGCTCGAGGATGTCGTCGCGATCGACGTGCACGCCCACGTCGAGATGTCGGAGGCGGGAGGCGACTCGCTTCCCGACGAGCTGCGCGACGCGGCCGTCCAGCACTTCCGCGGCGAGTCGGCGAGCCCCACGGCGGTCGAGCTCGCGCAGTACTACCGCGAGCGGCGGATGATGGCCGTGGTGTTCACGGTCGACTCGGAGTCGTTCACCGGCCAGACGCGGGTGCTCGAACGAGGAGATCGCCGAGGTCGCGAGGGCGAACGCCGACGTCCTGATCCCGTTCGCGAGCATCGACCCGCACAAGGGCCGGCGCGGCGTCGACGAGGCGCGGCGGCTGATCGCCGAGCACGGCGTGCGCGGCTTCAAGTTCCACCCGAACGTGCAGGGCTTCTTCCCGAACGACCGGATGGCGTACCCGCTCTACGAGGTGATCGAGGAGGCGGGGCTGCCTGCGCTCTTCCACACCGGACAGTCGGGCGTCGGCTCGGGTCTACCCGGCGGCGGCGGTGTCCGTCTCAAGTACTCGAACCCGATGCACGTCGACGACGTCGCCGTCGACTTCCCCCAGCTCACGATCGTCCTCGCGCACCCGTCGTTCCCCTGGCAGGACGAGGCGATCTCGCCGTGGCGGTGCACAAGCCGCAGGTGTACATCGACCTCTCGGGCTGGTCGCCGAAGTACTTCCCGCCGCAGCTCGTCCAGCACGCGAACACGCTGCTTCGCGATCGGGTGCTGTTCGGCAGCGACTACCCGTTCATCACCCCCGACCGCTGGCTGGCGGACTTCGAGCGCTGGAGATCAAGCCCGAGGTGAAGCCGCTGATCCTGAAGGAGAACGCCATCCGCCTCGCTGGGCCTCCGAGCTCGTGAGCGGCAAGCGGCCCGTCGTCGTCTACGGAGCCAGCGGCTTCTCTGGCCGGCTGATCATCGAGTTCCTGCGCGAGTACAACGTTCCGTTCGTCGCCGCCGGGCGCGACCGCGAGAGGATCGAGGAGGTCCTTTCGCACGTGCCGGGCATCGGCACGGCCGACTATGAGATCGTCCAGGTCGACCACGACGTCGACGCCCTCGCCTGCGGTGCTCGACGGCGCCAGGGTCGTGTGCAACACCGTCGGACCCTGCATCTATCACGGCTCGACGGTGGCCGAGGCGGCTCTCAATGCCGGCTGCCACTACATCGACACGGGCGGCGAGACGCCGTGGGTGCGGCTCGCGCACGAGGAGTGGGGCGCGAAGTTCGCCGAGGCGGGCTTGCTGCTCGCGCCGGCGACGGCGTACATGTCGGCGGTGGCAGAGGCGTGCGCACGGATCGCGATCGAGCGCGCACCCGGGATCGACTCGCTCGAGATCCTCTCGATGTTCATGGGCTTCCCGACCTACGGATCCACCCAGACCATCTTCGGCCAGCTCCAGTGGGAGTCGATCTACCTCGAGCAGAACGAGTACCAGGAATGGCCGCCGGTGACCACGCTGGAGGTGACGATCCCCGGCTCGATCACGACTCAGCTCGCCTTGCCCTGGGGCGGCTTCCCACACCCGGTCTGGTTCAAGGACCACCCGCAGATCGCGAACGTGCGCGCCTTCGGCGGCCTGCTCGACCGCTCGATCATGGAGGGCATCGTCGCGGGCCAGCGGGACTACCAGGAGAAGATCAAGCCGCTGCCGCCCGAGGAGCAGCGCGCGGTGCTCGCCGGCATCGCCGACTCGATGCAGCCCGGCGTGCCGCCGCGTGAGAACCGGCGCCAGCAGCGCACCGTTGACGTCGTCGTCGGTCGCGGCAGCCTCGAGACGGTCCGCGTGTCCGCGCACGGTCAGGGTGCCTATCTCCAAACCGGCCTGATCCAGGCGTTCGCGGCGCACCACCTCGTCCACCGGCCACCGCGCAAGGTCGGCTTCGCCTCGCCGGGCGAGGCCTTCGGCCACCGGGAGCTGCTCGGGGCGCTCGAGGCCTACGGCTTCGTCCGGGTCGAAGTCGGCTAGGGGAATCCGCGTACTGGCACGGTGTCGGACTCGTCTCTGACTCGTGCCAGACTCGTCTCTGACACCCGCAACCGCGGTTGACGCGGAGCCAGTGGCCGAAGAGGGCTACCGGTTAGAGATACCCGTGTGGGTCGGTGTGGAGGTGGTCGGCCAGCCGGTTCGCGAGCGCCATGATCGTCAGTGACGGATTGACGGAGAGCGTCCGCGGGACGAGCGAGCCGTCTCCGACATAGAGCCGCTTGACGTCCCAGGACTGTCCGTCTGCATCGACGACCGACCGCTCGGGATCGCTGCCCATGCGGCATGTGCCTTGCACGTGCGTCGTGATCAGTCCGGTCCAGCGGACGCTCGAGGCACCCGCCGCCGCCAGCACTTCGCGCGTGAACTCGAGCGCGCCGTCCATGCGCTCGCGTTCGCCGCCGTGAACGCAGCCTCGAACGATTCCTCGCCGTCCTCGTCGAGCTGCACGCTGCCGTTGTTGTCGTCGTTCACCATCACAAGTAGACCAGCCCAGTGGCGGAATTTCTTCACCGCTTCGACGAGGGCCGTGCCCCAGAGCGGGCCGTTCTCGTCCTCGAGCGTCGTCGCGAAGCCGATCGGATCCTGGATCGTCGTCGCCTCGATCACGAAGCCGCCGTCCTCGTCGTGCTGGTGCCCCATCGCGTGCGCCGTGATCGGGTAGACCATGTGCGCGTCCTGCGGCTCGTCGAACAACCCGTAGACGAGACGAGCCGGATGAAAGCCGAGATTGCGTCCGATCAACCGGCTGCTCGGGCTGTCCGCCAGGCCGGACCGCAGGAGAAGCTGCGGCGTGTTCAGCGTGCCGGCAGCGACGACGACCGCGCCCGCATCGACACGCTTGGTCACTCCGTCGCGGTCGACGTACTCGACGCCGACCGCCTCCCCGTCCTCGATCAGAACCCGGTCGACACGCGAGTCGGCGCGCGAGCTCGAGCCGGCCCGCCGCCCAGGCGTCGTGAATGTAGGTGTTGAGCGTCGACTTGCCCGCGTTGGTCGGGCAGCCCTGGAGGCACGAGCCGCAGCGCATGCAGTTCGCGTCGGTGTACGACCGCACCGGCTCGAGCTCCGCGCCGAGCGCGCGGAAGCCGGGCTCGACGGTGCGGACGCTCTTCGGCCAGTCGGTTCGCTCGCGGACCCCGAGTCGCTTCTCCACCTGGTCGTAGTGCGGATCGAGGTCGACGACGAGCCCGCTCGCCTCGTGCCACTTCGCCAGGTCCTTCGCGTGCGCGCGCAGCGCGACCTTCGTGTTGATCGTGGTCGAGCCACCGACGCAGCGACCGGCGACCAGCCCGACCGCACCGCCGGCGCCGCCGTCGATCAGCGCGAACCGGATCGGCCACCAGAGATCGTGCGCCGCCTTCGCCTCCCACCGCGAGAAGTCGGCCGCCGTCTTGTGCGGCCCGACCTCGAGCAGGAGGACGCGGCGGCCGCGATCCGCGAGCTCGCCGGCCACGACTCCCCCACCCGCACCGGACCCCACGACCACGATGTCGAAGCGCTCGCTCATGAGATCCCGAGGTAGGACCAGTCCTTCGCCAGCCGAGTGGCGAGAGGAGTGTTGAAGTCGATCTCCGCCCAGGCGCCGGTCGCGTCGACCCCGGGCGCGACGAAGTCGCTGTAGAACGCCTCGACCGCCAGCGCCCGCACCAACAGGAAGTCAGGCGTCCCGAGGTGCTCCTCGATCTCCCCGCCGGCCACGGACGCGAACGCGGCGAGCGTGCCAGCCCGCGGCCCGTCCTCCATCCGCGCCAGCAGCGCGTCGATGTAGACGGCGGGACGCACGCGAGCCGAGCCGGGAACGATCGTGTCGCAAACCCGCTCCACCAACCGAGCCGTCTCGTCGTCGAGCACGTGCAGGTTGGGCATCCGGCGATGATAAATCAGGCAGACTGACACTGGAAATGCCCACTCTTCGTGAACGGTTCGCGCGGCCCGATGCGTTCGTCGTCGCCGCCGAGCTGGTCACGAGCCGCGGACTGATCACGGCGGACAGCAGCCACCGGGTTCTGGAGGTCGCGCGTGAGCTCGCCGCCGACCCGCGCGTCGACGTGCTCTCGATCACGGACAACCCCGGCGGCCACGCGATGCTCTCGCCCGACACCCTCGGGACGGATCTGATCTCGCGCGGCCAGGAGGTGATCATTCATCTCTCCTGCAAGGACTGGAACCGAAACGCGCTCGAGAGCCGCGGCTGGAAGCTGGGCTCGGAGGGATTCGACAATGTGCTCGCGATCTCCGGCGACTATCCGGTCACGGGGCACAAAGGGCTCGCTGCTCCGGTCTTCGACATCGACTCCGTCGGACTGCTCAGCCTCTTCTCGGAGATGAACGACGGCCTCCGGGATGAACGAGGCCGAGACGGCTCGGCTCGACCGGACGGACTTCTTCCTCGGCTGCGTCGTGACGAACCACAAGCGGCGCGAGCGCGAGGTGATGCCGCAGTACTTCAAGCTTCGGAAGAAGGTCGAGGCCGGCGCGCGCTTCGTCATCAACCAGATCGGCTGGAACGCGCGCAAGGACGACGAGCTGCTGCGGTGGATCAGACGCGAGGAGCTACCGCTGTCGGCGATCGCGAACGTCTATCTCCTCTCGCCTGCGGCGGCGCGCGCCTTTCATCAGGGAAAGATCCCGGGAGTCGTCGTCACCGACGAGCTGCTCGCGCTCGCCGAGCGGCACGGCGCGAGCCCGGACAAGGGCCGGGCATTCTTCGTCGACCAGGCGGCCAAGCACGTCGCGATCGCGCGCGGCCTCGGCTTCGACGGCGTGTACCTCGGCGGCCACATGCCGGCCTCCACCTTCGGCGAGATCCTCGACCAGGCGGCGGCGTTCGCAGGCGACGACTGGCGGGCCTTCGCGTCGGAGATCCACTACCCGGTCGCGAGACGAGTTCTACTTCTTCGAGCCCGACCCGGACACGAAGCTCTCGTCCGGTGAGGTGAACGCGGAGTACCTCGAGTCCAAGCGCACGCGGAAGACCGAGCTGCGCGTGCCGCTCAAGTACCGCTTCAGCCGGAAGCTCCACGCCGCCGCCTTCGAGCAGGACGCGCCGCTGTTTTCGGCCGGGCGCGCCTTCTACCAGGCGGTCGACAAGGTTCCGCCGGCCCGGAAGGCAGCCCACGCGCTCGAGCAGGCGGCCAAGGTGCCGCTCTTCGGCTGCCGCGACTGCGGCGACTGCTCGCTTCCCGACATCGCCTACGTCTGTCCCGAGTCGCAGTGCGCGAAGAACCAGCGGAACGGGCCGTGCGGCGGCACGCGGGACGGCCTGTGCGAGGTCTACGACACCGAGTGCATCTGGTCGCAGGCCTATGAGAGGCTCAAGGCATACGGCGAGGAGGAATCGATGCTGGACGGCCCGGTGATCGTCAAGGACAACGCGCTCGCGCGAACGAGCGCCTGGGCGAACACGTTCCTCGGCCGCGACCACCACGGCCGCGCAGAGACGGGCCGGCGAGCCGCCGGCGCCATCCTGACCATGGAGCCGCGGCTCAGCTACCTGATCGGCCGCCTCGACCGCGTGCTTCGCCGACGCCTGACGGCCGCCGTCGAGCCGGCAGGACTCACGCTGCCCGCTTACGTGGCGCTGTCGGTGCTCCGCGCACAGGACGGCCTCTCCAACGCGCAGCTCGCCCGCCGCTCGCTCGTCACGCCCCAGTCGATGAGCGAGGCGCTCACCCAGCTGGTCGACCGCGGCTACGTCCAGCGCCGCGCGGACCCGGACCATGGCCGCATCATCCGCACCGAGCTGACCGAGGCGGGCAGCCAGGCGCTCGAGCGATGCGACCGCGCCGTCGACGAGGTCGAGCAGGAGATGCTGGGCGATCTCGACGCCGACGAGGTGGCGAGCCTCCGCAACGCCCTGGTCCACTGCGGCCGAGCGCTCGAGCGCGAGCTCGCCGAGCGCTGACCACCGCTACGGCTTCACGGAAGCGATGTACCCGCGCACATCCGCCGCGGGCTCGGCGTACGCCTCCCCGAGGGACGACTCCATCGCGGCCATGAACTCCCTCGCCCAGGCCGGAAGGTCGTAGTCGATTGCGTTCAGGAACTCGAGCGTCGCGGACAGCCGAATGTCTGCGATCGAGGGCGAGTCGCCGCCGATGAACGGCTTGCCGTCCAGGAAGAACGAGCGGAAGACGTCGAGAGGCTCGGCGAGCGCGGCCTCCGCATCCTGCTGTGCGGTCGCCTTCATCTGGTCGTCGGCGCCGGACGTCGCGACCTCGCCCGGGTACTGCGGGAAGCCGAGTGCCGGGTAGGTGGCGCGAGTGAGAAGCGGATAGAACGTGCCGATCAAATAGAACATCGCGTTGTCGACCATCGCGCGCTTGCCGGGATCCGTCGGATAGAACTGCTCGAGGCCGTGCTTGTTGCAGAGGTACGCCATGATCGCGCAGCTCTCCCCGAGCGTTCCCCTCGGCAGCCCTTCCTCCTCGATCATCGGCGTCAGGTGCGCCGGATACTTCTCGAGATACTCCGGGCTCGTCGTCTTCCCCCACACGTCCTGCTCTTCGAAGTCGAGCTCCGCGGCCCGCACGAAGATCCGAACGGTCAGGTTGTTGACGCTCGGCTTGAGGATGTTGAGCGTGATCGCAGCCATGTGAGCCTCCTGGTCTCTAGTGCTCTACGAGCTTCGACTTGTATTCGCTGCGCCGCAGGCTCCCCCACGGCACGAGCTCGATCTGGGTCTGCACGACGAGTACGTTGCGCAATCTCTCACGGATCGCGTCCGCAAGCCCAGCGTCCGCGGCCGCATCCCGCGCCAGCTCGACGCTAACGGGAAGCGGCGGCTCCTGCTTCACGCCCGGCACCAGCGGCTTGACGAGGATGTTGCCGCTGACCTCGGGAGCGAACGCGCTCACCACCTCGCGGACCGCCGAGGGAAAGACGTTGACGCCGCGGACGATGAGCATGTCGTCCGTTCGCCCGATGCAACGAACGCGTGGGCCAGTGCGGCCGCAGCTGCACTCGCCCAGCCGAAGGAGGACGTGGTCGCGCGTCCGGAATCGCAGCAGCGGTGCGGCGCGATGCTGGAGATGCGTCAGCACGAGCTCACCCGTGGCGCCGTCGTCCAACTCGACGGCGACGCCCGTCTCCGGATCGATCAGCTCGGCGTGGATGAAGCCCCGCGCGCCGAGGTGCATCCCGTCCTGCTCCTCGCACTCACCCCAGAGCGAGACGCCGATGTCGCCGATGCCCATCGCCTCGGTCACCCTCGCGCCCCAGCCCGCTTCGAGCTTGGCGCGGAAGGCAGGCTCGCCACCCCCCGGCTCGCCCGCCACGAGCACGCGCGTCACGCTCGACGCAGCGAGATCGACGTCGCGCTCCGCTGCCCACTCGATCAGATAGGCGGCGTAGGAGGGCGTCAGGATCGCGGCTTCCGGCCTGAGCAGCTCGACCGCCGACATCAGGCGCTCGGTGTTCCCGGTGCCGAGCGGGATGTGGCACAGGCCGATGCGGTCGAAGGCCTCGATCGCCGCGCCGGCCACGAACGGCCCGGCGTTGTAGGAGGAAACGGCGCGCTGGCCTGCCGTGACGCCTGAAGCCGCGTAGCTGCGGGACGAGCCCGTCACCCAGTTGTCGAGATCGCTCGCCGTGAGCGGGATGTAGCTCGGAGTGCCGGTGGTGCCGCTCGTCGAATAGATCCGCACGATCTCGGAGGGCGTCGCGCACAGATGCCCACCGATGGGATTGTCGGGAGTGCAGGTCGCACGGATCTCGCTCTTCTCGGTCAGAGGCAGCTGCGCGATGTCCGCGAGGCCGCCGGCCGCTTCTGCCGACGCGAATCCCGCCGAGGTCAGCTTGTCGCGATAGAAGGCGGAGCGGTCGAAGAGGTAGCCGAGCTGGGCTCGATAGCTGGCGTCATCGATTGCGACCTGCTCGGGCCACGGGCGGCCTTCGACCTCGGGCGCAAGCATCACTCCTACCCGTCTTCCGCCCCGGTCTCGTAGTCGATCGCCTCCTCGGCCTTCGCAGCCATCAGAAATCCGAGCGGCTGCTGTCGCTCCTCGACCAGATGGGCGAGCAGGCCGGCCGTGCGCGCGAGCAGCGGCACGGTCTTCACGGACGAGGACGGGAAGCCCAGGTCGAGCATCACCGCCGCGATCGGCATGGCGACGTTCATCGTCAGGGGCTTGCCCGAGACCTCGTGAACGGCTTCGCGGAACGCGCGCGCGAGTGCGACGTTCTGCCCGCTGATCCCGCGTTCGTCCGCCAGTTCCAGAATCCGCTCTGCACGGGGGTCGACCGGCTTGTGGACCGGATGCCCAAAGCCCGGGACCTTGCCTCCGGCTGCGTGAATCTCCTCAACCAGCTCGCGTGGCGCGCGACCGGTCGAACGCGTCTCCTCGAGCAGGCGCGCACACGCTTCGGACGTGCCGAGGACAACCGGGCCGGCCCCCAGGATCCCCGCCGCGAGAGCGCCCTGCAGCGAGCCGGGGTCGGCGGCGAGCGTCATCCGCGCGGCGACGTTCGTCGGCATCATCCCGTGCTCGGCGATGCTGATCAGGAGCAGATCGAGGAAATAGCGCTGCTCCTCGGTCGGCTCGCGGCCCGTGAGCAGCAGGTGGAAGTACTCGGTGAAGCTCAGCCTGCCCATCAGGTCGCCGCAGAGGTCGCGCCCTCGCACTTCGACCCGGTCGGGGTAGGCCTGGCAGATGTGGCTGACAGGGGCCGCGGCCTTACCGATCTGCACCTCGCCGACGCTACGCATCGCGCCAGCCGAGCGTCAAGGGCCGTCACGCCGGAGGGAAGATTGACTGCCGCCCGGCCGTCTTGAGTCAAAAGGCAGCGGGGCCTGCAGGCCCCGCTCCGCCAACGGAGGTTGTTCATGAGCGAACAGGCTGCAGTCGCTTCCGCACCGCACGCGGAGCGCAACCCGAAGGGCCGTTTCCAACCACCCGAATGCATCGGTGGCTCTGGGCTCCGGCGCGGGTATTGGCCCCATCGTCATCTGGCTGCTCGGGGTGGCCCACGTCTCGATGACACCTGAGGTCGGCGGCGCGATCGGCGGGCTCGTGGCCGCCGGCTTTCTGCTCGTCGGCAGGCGCGGCATCAAACCCGTGATCGTCGGACTCTGGAAAGGCCCGGAGTAGAGAGCGAGATAGCGGCCGCAATCCGAACGAGGCGGCCGCGCACGTATGCCCCGTCACTAGGCGTGACGAGGATCAAGCTGATCGGTGCGGTCGGATTCGCATTTGCAGCCCTCACTGCCCTGCCGCGGCGGCGTCCGGCCCTGGCGCGACGTCACACATCGTCTACCGCTGCGGACCGGGTTCAGCAACCTCTGCAAGATCGATCCGAGCAGCGGCGCCGTCACGCGGCTGACGCGCGACGGGCGGCCGGGCGGGCCGCTCTACGCCGTGCCGTCCTACTCGCGCGACGGCAGGAAGATGACCTTCACGTTCGGCAACGACCTCTACGTCGCGCGCGGCGACGCGACCGACCGCAAGCTGCTCGAGCGCCGCGTCGGCACCGACTACATCAGCCCGGACGGCAAGCAGGTCGCGCTGGTCAAGATCCTGCCCGAGCCCATAGGAATCTTTTGCCCCGGCTACATCTGCATCGGCGGGGCGATGCCCTACCTCTTCATCCGCCCGGCGGGCAACGGCAAGCTGGAGACCGTTGCGCGCGCCGTCGCCACCGCCGGCTGGTGGCGAGGACGGATCCTGATCGGCGACCGGAAGAGCGCCGAGGAAGGCCAGTCGATCTGCCTGCTTCGCACGAACACCGGCCACCATTGCGAGCGCGACGTCGCGGTCGACCCGATCCGCAACCTCTGGGGGCCCGCGGGCTCGCCGAACGGGCGCTATATCGCCGCCACCGCGGCCCCTCGCCCGCCCGCGAACGAGACGACCAAGAGGATCGACGGGAGCATCGCGACTCTACTCGTCCGGGACGGCCGAGCTCGTCCGCAACCTCACCCATGGACAGCACGACTCGAATCCGACGTGGTCGCCGGACGGCTCGCTCATCGCCTTCAACCGGGGCAGCAGCATCTACGTCGTCCACGCAGACGGCAGCGACGCTGGACGTCCGCGGTTGCTCGTGCGCTCCGGCATCCAGCCGAGCTGGGGAAGGTGACATGCGGCGCGCGGCCACGCTGACGGGGCTCGTACTTGGCGGGCTGCTGCTCACGCCGGCGCTCGGCGCCGCTGCAGACTTCCTCGGCAAGTGGGGGACGAGCGGCACGGGAGACGGGCAGTTCCAGACCGTCGGCGGCATCGCCACCGACCGGAACGGCCACGTCTACGCGGCCGACTCAAGAGGGCGGGTCGAGAAGTTCACGACCGCCGGCGGCTTCGTCCGGTCGATCGGGGCGCCGCCCAGTCCAGTCGAAAAGATCGACGAGATCCAGTCGCCGCAGGGCGTCGCCGTGGGGCCGAACGGAAACCTCTACGTCGTCGAGTCCTCGAGCCGGGCACGTGTCTCGGTGTGGTCCCGGACCGGTCGCTTCATGACCTCCTTCGCCGACCGCGGCACGAGCGACGGCCAGCTCTCCACGCCCGGCCAGATTGCGATCGACGCCGGCGGTGCCGTCTACGTCGCAGACGCCGGCAACCATCGAATCCAGAAGTTCACCGCCGACGGCCGCTACGTCGCCTCGATCGGGCGCGGCGAAGGGCTCTTCGTCTCGCCGGACAAGCTCTCGACGCCGCGCGGGGTCGCGATCGCTCCGGACGGGAGCATCTACGCGAGCGACGAGCTCTACCGCCGCGTCCAGCACTACGCTGCCGACGGCCGCTTCCTCGGCGAGTTTCGGCCAGCTGGGCAGCGGTCCCGGGCCAGTTCCAGGCACCGGTGGGCGTCGCCGTCGCCGGCGACGGGTCGGTCTACGTCGCCGATCGCGCGCTGTCGACGGTGCAGCGGTTCGACGCGAGCGGTCGCCACCTGGAGACGCTCGGCCGGCCCGGATCCGGCGACGGCGCGTTCAGCCATCCCACCTACCTGGCACTGGACTGCAAGGGCATCGCTCTACGTCGCCGACGCCGACAACCACCGAGTCCAGCGCTTTGGCGATCGCGGCGCGGCCCCGTGCGGCAATGCAGCCGCAGACCCGAGTGAGCGACTGGCGCTGCGGGTGACGGGGGCCGCACGTCAGCACTTCGGCCGGGAGTTCGCGATCGTCCTCAGCGCCGCGTGCAGCCGCAACTGCTCGCTGGTCGTCACCGGCCGCATCGCACTCCCGGGCGGCGGCTCGCTTACGATCCGCCCGGCCCGCGCGTCGCTGGCCCAGGCGCGCCAAGCGGATGGCCGTCGCGCCACCGGACGCGGGCATCGATCGGCTCTTGAGCCGCCTGCGCGGCGGCCGCTGGCAACAGCCCGGCTCGTCCTGACCGCCCGCGACCGCGCCGGAAAGGTCGCCACCGCGACGCGCGTCATCAAGCTCGTCACCTGACGAGCGTGACGCCGAACGGGCCGGCGCCGGGCGGGAGTCCGGCGCCGACCTGTGCGTGTAACAATACAAACGCTTGCTGATGTTTCAAAACACAACCTCATGATGTACCAAACCGATGACCTCCACCGAGACGCCACGCCCGCGTGGGCGCCCGCCCGCAGCGAGCCGCGAAGATGTCCTGGCCGCCGCGATGTACCGCTACCTCCGCGGCCGGCGTCGACGTGCGCGAGATCGCGTCGGAGCTGGGCCTCGGACGGTCGACGATCTACCGCTGGTTCGGATCACGCGAGGGTCTGATCGGAGAGGTGCTGGCGCAGGCAGGCGAGCCGCTGCTCTATGAGGCTCGTGCCGAGGCGGAGGGAACGGGTGGGATCGCTCTCCTGGACACGTTCGACCGCCTCAACCGAAAGCTCGTCGAGGCTCCGGCGCTGCTCCGCTTCGTCGAGCAGGAGCGGGACGCGGCGCTCCGCATCCTGACGACGGACGGCATCCCGCAGCGCCGCATGGTCGCCAACATCGCGGGCCTGATCGAGAACGAGGTGCGCGACGGAGCCTACGAGCCGCCGGTCGAGCCGGCGACGCTCGCGTACGCGATCGTGAAGCTCGCCGAGGCCTTCCTCTTCAACGACGCCGCTGCCGGAATGCGCGGCGACGTCGACCGGCTCAGGGACGTCGAGGCTGCGCTGCTCGGCGTCAGGAAGTGATCGCGTCGCGCCAGGAGAACGCCGGCTCGTAGCCCAGCTGCCGGCGCGCCTTCTCGATCGAGAGCAGCGTCCCGAACTCGCCGACGCCCTCCCGCAGCTCGACACCCGGATACGCCTCGGCCATCAGGTCGGCGCTCGGCCGGTTCATCACCGTGTCGGCGGCGGCGATGATGAACACCTCGGCGCCGGCGAGCTCGGCCTCGAGCGCGAGCCGGCACGACTGGGCGACGTCGCGCGCATCGACGTAGCCCCACAGGTTCCACCTGCGCAGCTGCACGTCGTCCCAGAACCCGGGAAAGCGCTCGTAGTCGTGCGGCTCCATCACGTTCGAGAAGCGAAGGCCGACGTACGGGATCCCGCTCCAGCGGCTGAACTGCCGCGCCATCTCCTCCGAGACGACCTTCGAGAGCGCGTAGCTCGACTCCGGCAGCAGGCGGATGCTCCTCGTCGATCGGCGCGTAGCGGGGCAGCTCGCGCTCGAACGGCAGCCCGAGCGTCGTCTCGCTCGACGCCCAGACGACGCGGCGGAGCCCGAGGAGCTGCGCCGCCGCGAAGACGTTGTACGTGCTCGTCGTGTTCACGCGGAACGTCAGCTCGTCCGGCTTCAGCCCGGGAGCCGGGATCGCCGCGAGATGGACGACCGCGTCGGCGCCCCTGAGCGCGTCGACGGCCTCGCCGTAGTCCGTCAGATCGGCGACGAGCTGCTGGCCTTCCGTCAGCTTCGAATCGCGGAGCAGGTCGACGCTGACCACGTCGTAACCGTGCTCGAGCAGGTCGCGAACGACTGCGCGGCCCGCCTTGCCGGCGCCGCCGGTGACGACGACACGGCTCATCGCCCGACTCCCACCGCGCGATCATACGAACGCGGGGTTCAGGTACCGGCCAGACGCTCCGCCAGGTGATCGAAGAAGCCGACCCCATCCTTGCCCGGCGCGCTCGTACTCGTCCGGGGACAGCGTGCCGCCGCTCTGCCGGAAGAGCATCTCCGTCCGGCCGTCGCCGAGGTCGGTCAGGACGACGGTGACCAGCTCGACGTCGTCGTCTTCCGGCTGGTCGGTGATCGTGAAGACGAGCCGCTCGGGCTCGACGACCTCGCGATACTCGCCTTTCCAGTGGATCTCGCGCCGCCCTGACCCGGCGAACATCGTCAGCCGCCATGAGCCGCCGGGCCTGACGTCCATCGAAACGCTGGACAGCGGCACCTCGCATTCGGGGCCGCCGAACCAGTCCGAGAAACGCTCGGCCTCGGTCCATTCCTTCCACACGCGCTCACGCGGCGCGTCGAAGACGCGGGTGATCGTGATCCCTGGCTCAGCCACGGTCGAGTCGCTCGTCGAGACGGTCGAAGCTCGCCTGCCAGAATCGGCCGTACGCTCGAGCCAGTCGGCCGCTTCCTGCAGCGGTGCTCCCCGCAGGCGGGAGGGCCGAAGCTGTGCCGACCGGCCCCGCGTGATCAACCCTGCCCGCTCGAGCACCTTGAGATGCTTGGAGACTGCCTGCACGCTGATCGGGAACGGCTCGGCCAGCTCGTTCACGCTCGCCTCACCCTCCGCGAGACGCGCCACGATCGCGCGCCGAGTCGGATCGGCGAGGGCCGCGAACGTGCTCGTGAGCTCGTCGACTGCCATTCGTAATCACCTGTCCGCTTTATCAAACGTCCGGTTGATTATGGTATCGGGGAAACCGGACGAAGGAGGAGCACGTGGGACGGATCGTGGTAACAGAGTTCATGTCGCTGGACGGCGTCGTGGAGGCCCCCGGCGGCGGCGAGGACTTCAAGTACGGAGGCTGGAGCTTCGAGATCGACCGCGGCGACGAGGGCAACGAGTTCAAGCTCGACGAGACCATGTCGTCCGAGGCCCTGCTGCTCGGCCGAGTGACCTACGAGGGCTTTGCCGCGGCGTGGCCGTCCAGGACCGACGAGTTCGGCTTCGCCGACAAGTTCAACAGCATGCCCAAGTACGTCGTCTCCTCGACCCTGAGGACCCCGAGTGGAACAACACGACGGTGCTCGAGGGCGACGTGGTCGAAGCGGTCGCGAAGCTGAAGCAGGAGCAGGACGGCGACATCGTGGTCCACGGCAGCCCGCAGCTCGTGCAGACCCTCGTCGAGCACGACCTCGTCGACCAGTACAACCTGATGGTGTTCCCTGTCGTGCTGGGAGCCGGCAAGCGCGCTCTTCGGCGAGACCACCGACAAGAAGGCGCTGCGGCTCGTCGACTCGAAGGTCGTCGGCGACGGCGTGGCGATCCTCGTCTACCAACCGGCGGGCGCGGTGGAGTAGGCTCGCGCCGAGGCGGATGGCGCAACTCACCACCGAGCTGAAAACGGACTACCAACGGCGGTTCGACACCTGCGTGATCCGCCCCAACCGCATGGCGGACGTCGACGCGCTCGTGGCGGGATCGCGAGCAATCGGAAACGCTACGCGGCGGCGGGTGATCCGGTCGGCACGCCGTGGTACGTGGTCGGCGTCATCCACGCGCTCGAGTCCTCGCTCAACTTCGGCCGGCACCTGCACAACGGGGATCCGCTCACCGCCCGCACGGTGCAGGTTCCCGCGGGCAGGCCGAAGACGGGACAGCCGCCGTTCACGTGGGAGGCGAGCGCGAGCGACGCGCTCCGGTACCAGGGCTTCGACAAGTGGAAGGACTGGTCGATCCCGGGACGCTCTACAAGCTCGAGGCCTACAACGGCTTCGGCTATCGCACGCACCATCCCGACGTGCCCTCGCCGTACCTCTGGAGCTTCTCGACCCACTACGGCCGCGGGAAGTACGTGGCGGACGGCAAGTGGTCGCAGACGGCGGTCTCGGCGCAGTGCGGGGTCGCAGTCCTGCTGCGACGGATGGCGGAGAAGAGCCTGATCGCCTTCGGCGCCGTGCCGAAGGCGAAGGGCCCCATCCTGCGGTATGCGCCGAAGCTGGTCACCGAGGAGGGCAAGCAGCTGCAGCGATTCCTGAACGGCTTCCCGGGGATCGTCCTCCGCGAGGACGGCCAGCTGGGCCAGGGGACGTCCGACGCCTTCAAGCAGGTCACCGGCCGCTACCTCGCCGGCGACCCCCGCGCGAAACCGCCGCCGAACCTAGGTGAGAGCCGATCGCGGCGTTAGCCGACGGGCCGCACCGCGCCGCCTGAGACCAGCCTTCTCGCCAGATCGCGCTGCGGCGCGAAGACCTCGATCTGGTACGGCTGTCCGGGATAGGCAAGGTGGAGGTTCGTCGGTTCGTCGGAGCTGTAGACGGCGATGCCGCCGCCGGCGAGCTTGATCGTCGTGGCGCTCGGCTTCGTCGAGACGGTGCGCACCTCCCGGTAGCCGTTCGGCCGGCGTACGTCGCGATCGTGAGAAACGGACCGGCGGCACCCGCCCGCGCGCTCGGCGGCAGGTACCGGACGATGACCGTCCCGCCCGGAGCGCGGGTGAGCTCGATCCGGGTGCCGTCTCGAGCACCCACCCAGTAGATCGGGACCACGCTCGAGGCAGCGGCCTTTCGCAGCTCGGCGACCGACGCGATCGCAGGCTGTGCCTCGGCTACCGCCGGCGTCGTTGCCGTGGATGCGGGAGCGGTCGTTCCAGCGACCGACGACGGCTCGTCGTCGGTGCGTTCGAGGACGAGCCAGGCGACGAAAGCCGCGGCGAAGGCGACCGCGAGGACCGCTCCGACTCGCACTCCCTGACGCCGCCGGTTCGGACGGTCGTCGCTGGGTCTGTTTGTGTCGTCTCCACGGCGTCCAAGTGTGCCCTTCGCGCGAACCGTAGCGACCCTCGGCGTTGCTCTCCCGGCTTTGAGGGTTCGAAATCGCGCTAGGCTGGGTGTGTGGTGGGTTGCCTCACCGCAGTTGGTGTGGCGCAGGGGGGTTGTGGCCGGCATCGCGGCCGCCTTGAGCTTCTTTTCAACGTCGGCGCTGGCCGCTCCTGTTCCGCCTGCGGCCGCGACGCCGAGCTGACGTCGTTTTCGGCCTGCATCGAGATGCGCGGGGGCGCGCAGACGTTCCGTGATCTGAAGTTGAGAACCGGTCGCTGCCAGACCGGGGAGCTGGCTGTGTCTTGGCCGGAAGGCATTCAGGGACCCGCCGGTGCGACCGGGCCTGCCGGCCCGCAGGGACCAGCGGGGCCCAGGGGCCGCCCGGCCCAGCCGGAAGTGGAGGATCGGGCACGGGACCCGGGACCGGCCGGCCCAGCAGGAGCGACCGGAGCGACGGGTGCAGCCGGGGCGACCGGTGCCACAGGCGCGCAGGGGCCTGAAGGCCCAGCCGGAGCAGACAGGCGCGCAAGGGGTGCCGGGGGTGCAAGGGCCAATCGGAGAAACCGGAGCCACAGGCGCGCAAGGAGTGCCGGGCGCACAAGGGCCACCGGAACGCCGGAAGCGGCACCGGGGCCCGACCGGTGCAGCCGGAGCAACCGAGCCGACAGGGCGGGCAGGCCCAGCCGGAGCACCGGCAGCGACAGGCGCCTGGACGCCGGGAGCACCGAGGGCGCGCAAGGCCGCAGCCGGAGCAACTGGAGCCACAGGCGCAACCGGGCCTGCCGGCCCAGCCGGACCCGAGGGCGCGCAAGGCCCAGTTGGAGCCACCGGAGCCACAGGTGCTCAGGGCTGGCAGGGCCAGCCGGAGCCGATGGCGCGCAGGGAGTGCCGGGTGCTCGAAGGGCCGCCCGGAACACCGGGAGCCGACGGGGCGACGGGACCGACAGGGCCAGCCGGAACAGCTGGAGCCACAGGAGCTCAAGGGCCTGCCGGCCCAGCCGGAGCCGACGGGGCAACGGGACCTGCGGCCCAGCCGGAGCCGACGGCCCGCAAGGCCCAGCTGGAGCCACCGGAGCCACAGGTGCTCAAGGGCTGCAAGGCCCGGTCGGAGCCGATGGCGCGCAAGGAGTGCCGGGGGTGCAAGGCCCGGTCGGAGCCGATGGCGCGCAAGGATTGCCGGGCGCGCAAGGGCCTCCCGGAACGCCGGGAGCAGACGGCGCAACAGGGCCGACAGGGCCAGCCGGAGCAACCGGCGCGCAGGGAGGCCAGGAGCGCAAGGGCCGTCGGAGCCGACGGCGCGCGAGCCGGAGCGAAGGGCCGCCCGGAACACCGGGAGCCGACGGGGCGACGGGGCCGACAGGGCCAGCCGGCGCAACCGGAGCCACAGGCGCCGAGGGCTAACAGGACCAGCCGGAGCCGACGGCCCGCAAGGCCTACAGGGGCCGCCCGGAGAGACGGGAGCAACTGATGCCACAGGCCTCATGGGCCTGCCGGCCCAACCGGTCCGACACCCGACTACCGAGCCGGTGAACGCAACGATGGGCTTCGGTTTTGCTTCCGTGCGCGTGTTCTTCCTTCCGCTGCCGACCCTCAACTACAGGGTGGCGGTCTCGATCACCACGATCGGCCCCATCGCGGGGCCAAGCGGCACGTGCGAGCAGGCCATCGATGGGTGCGTCTATATCCATGTGTCGAACAAGACGTTGACCAGCTTCCTGATCACGATGCGAAGCACGGAGACCGGAGCGCTCTCTTTCGCGCCGAAACCCCTCAACTTCGACTGGCTTGCGATTCCGGAACAGGGGCAGACCGGGCAACAGGATGAAGATCCGGGACCGTGATCCTTCGTCGGCGGAGACGCGATTCCACAGAGAGCCGCGAGCACGGCCGGCCGTAACCCCACAGACCACACCGTCGTACGGTCTTTGTAGTGCAGACGGTGCGCTGATCCACCGGATCAGCGCGGCTGGCATGCCGCCGGCCGTCACGGAGTGGCGAGAGCTTCGACTCGCCGCCGCGCAGGTACAGCGAGATCGGCGTCTCGACAGCGCGTCGCGCGCGGATCGCGCGGAGCCCGCAGTGGGCGTCGCCGATCCGGGTCAAGCCCGCGGGGAGCGCCCGTTCGCTCCGACGGGCTCCGGACTACGATCCCAGCGATGAGCGAGCCAGACGACGTCCCGGTCGGCGATGCAGCGGCTCGGAAGACGCACCCGCGTCCTCCTCGCGCTGGCGCGTGCTGCTCGGTGTGGGCGCAGTCGGCGCGGTCGGTTTGGTGGCAGCCTTCCTCGCGTCGTTCTTTGTCGTTCGCACGAACGACGAGACGAGTGCAGCTCCCACTGCGCCGTCGCAGGCGGTGCCCGCGATCGCATCCCTCGCCGACCTACGTACGCTCGCTGACTCAAGCGAGACGTTCTACTGGGCGGGAGTCCGGAACGGGACGACGGATCGAGCTCACAGCTAGGGACGGCACGGTTTTCATCCGCTACCCGCCCCCGGGTGAGCCGGCGGGCTCCACCGCGCCTACGCTCTACCGTTGCCACTTATCCTCGGTCGAAGGCGTTCGACGAGGTGAGCCGCGCCGCAAAGGGTGAGAATGTCACCAAGCTGGAGCTTCCGCGAGGCGGGCTCGCCATCGCGCGAGACGCGCGGCACGAACGTCCACCTCGCCTACCCGGACCAGCCGTACCAGGTCGAGGTCTACTCGCCCCGGGTTGGCGAGGCCCTGCGCCTCGTCGGGAACGGGACCGTCAAGCCGTACTCGTAGCCCGTTTCACGCTTCGAGCGGGACGGCCTCGAAGCGGCTGACGTCAACGCATGCCGCGGTCCGTGTTCTCCCGACTTTGACCGTTTCGACCACCGCGCTAAGCTGGGCGTGTCGTAACGGGTGCCTCACCGCAGTTGGTGTGGCGCAGGGGGTTGTGGCCGCTGTCTCAGCCGCCTTGGGCTTGTTTGCAGCCAATCCTGCAACCGCGCCGCCGACGACGACGGGCGTCGCGAATTGAGCTGCACGCGGGACGAGCGTGATGAGCCCCGACACCACCACGATCGCAGCGAAGCCGAGCGGAGGCACGAGCTCGCCCGGCAGGCGAACGCGGCAAACATGGGTGACCGCGCAACCCCATCCCGTCGCCAAGGAGAGCAGTACGACCGGAAAGACAAGCCAGGCGACGACGAGGTCCACGATCTCGCCTAGCCTAGACCGCGTCAGGTGTCGGAGTCCGGTCCCGCCTCAGCCGCGCTGGATATCCCAGACGACGTGGCGTTCCCGTGACCGTGGAGGGGCGAAGCCGTAGTGGAGGATCGACGGTCGGCTACCGCGTGAAGATGACGAGCAGGCTGAGGCCCCGTACGCAGTGAACTGGTGGTCCGCGCCCGCCGCACGAGACGGCCTGGCCGGGACGCACCGGCACGGGCTTCCCTTCGATCATCAGCACGCCGGTCCCGTCCAGGACGACGTACACCTCATCGTCCGCATGCGGCTGCTGGCGGTCCGGTTCGGGCGCCACGAGCACGTAGACGCCCAGCTCGAGCCCGGGCGAGGTATGCACGATCTCGTAGCCGCCGTCGCCGGCCTCCAGCCGCCGGCGCGCTGCCTCCACCTCGATTGCTCCCGGCTCGTGCATCGCTCACCGCGCACCGTATCGCCGCGGCGAGCCCGGACGCGCGGCGGTAGCGTCCACCCAGTGACCACTCCGGCCCAGCAACAGGAGCGCCTGAAGGGACTCGTCGCTGCCGGCATCGCGCTCAGCTCGGAGCTCTCGCTGGACGATCTGCTGCGGAAGCTGGCCGAGACGGCCGCCGCCCTGACCGGCGCCCGCTACGCCGCGCTCGGCGTGATCGACCAGTCGGGCACGGGGCTCGAGCGCTTCGTCAACACCGGTATCGACGCCGAGACGGTGACCGAGATCGGCGACCTTCCGCGCGGCCGCGGCATCCTCGGCGCCCTGATCAGCGACGCGCGCCCGCTGCGGCTGGAGTCGATCGGCGACGACCCGCGCTCGGTCGGCTTCCCGCCCCACCATCCGCCGATGCGCGGCTTCCTCGGGTGTGCCGATCCTGCTCCGCGGCCGGGCCTTCGGGAACCTCTACCTGACCGAGAAGGCAGGCGGGGCCGTTCACCGCCGAGGACGAGGAGCTCGTGGGCACGCTGGCGAGCCAGGCGGCGGTGGCGATCGAGAACGCCCGCCTGTACGAGGCGGCGACGTCCTGGTCGGAGCAGCTCGAGGCGCTGAACGAGGTCGGGACGGCGCTCGCGAGCGAGATCGAGCTCGCGCGCCTGCTCGAGCTGATCGCCCGCCGCCTGCGCGGCCTGATCGGCGCACGGCTCGTGACGATCGCGCTGCCGGCCGGTGACGGGACGCTGCGGATCGAAGCAGCCGACGGCGACGGCGCCGCCGAGATCGTCGGCATGCAGCTCGAGCGAGCAGGGTCGAAGAGCGGCCGGGTGCTCGGAGCGGCGCCGGGCCGAGCGAGTCGACTCGCTCCTCGACGACCCCGAGGTCGACCAGGAAGCGGCCCGGCGCCTCGGCGCGCGCAGCGGCCTCTACGTCCCGCTCGTCGCGGGCGGACAGGCCGATCGGCGTGATCGTCGCCCACGACAAGGAGGGCGCCGACCCGCGCTTCACCGATGCCGACCTGCGCCTGGCCGAGACCTTCGCTCCGCGTGCCGCCGTCGCGGTCGACCTCTCCGCGCGCGTCGCCGGCGACGCGCTGCGTCGGGTGGTCGAGGCACAGGAGCTCGAGCGGCGCCGGCTGGCGCGCGAGCTGCACGACCAGACCGGGCAGGAGCTGACCTCGGTGCTGCTCGGCCTGAAGGCGGTCGAGGAGGCCAAGAGCGACGAGGAGCGCGCCGAGGCGCTGGCTGCCGTTCGCGAGCAGGTCGTCGAGACGCTGCACGACGTCCGCCGGCTCGCCGTCGAGCTGCGGCCGAAGGCCCTCGACGACTTCGGCCTCGTCGCGGCGCTCGAGCACCTGCGCGACACGTTCTCGGAGCAGACCGGGATGCGCGTCGACCTCGAGGCGAACGTCGGCGACCGGCTGCCGAGCGACGTCGAGACCGCGCTCTACCGGATCGTGCAGGAGGCGCTGACGAACATCGTCAAGCACGCCCAGGCGAGCGCGGTCAGCATCGTCCTCGCCCGCAGCAGCCGCGCGGTCACGGCCGTGATCGAGGACGACGGGCGCGGCTTCACGCCGGACGGCGGCGGCGACGGCCTCGGGCTTGCTCGGGATGGGCGAGCGGCTCGCGCTTCTCGGCGGCAAGCTGAAGATCGAGTCGAGCCCCGGCGCCGGGACGACGATCGTGGCCGAGGTTCCGCTGCGATGAGCGAGAACGAGATGATCCGCGTCCTGATCGTCGACGACCACGCCGTCGTCCGGACCGGCCTGCGCAAGGTGCTCGAGTCCGAGCCCGACATCGAGGTCGTCGGCGAGGCAGGCGACGCCCAGAACGCCGTCTTCCAGACGCGCGCGACCAAGCCCGACGTGATCCTGATGGACGTGGTCATGCCCGGGAAGACCGGCATCGAGGCCATCCCGGAGGTCCTCCACGACGCGCCCGAGGCGAAGGTCTTGATCCTCTCGATGCAGGACGACCCGCGCTACGTGCGCGAGGCCTTCGACGCAGGCGCGTCCGGCTACGTGCTGAAGGAGGCCGTCGACACCGACGTCGTCGCCGCCATTCGCGACGTCGCCGGCGGCGGGCGCTACGTGCATCCGGCGCTCGGAGCGCGGATGGTCGCCGCCGACGCCGAGGAGCGCAAGCGCGCCGAGGACGATCCGCTCTCCGACCGCGAGCGCGACGTCCTGCGCCTCCTCGCCCTCGGTCACACCAACCAGGAGATCGCGAGCCAGCTCTACATCTCGGTGCGCACGGCCGAGACGCACCGGGCGCACATCATGCAGAAGCTCCGGCTCGCGACCCGCGCGGAGCTCGTCCGCTACGCACTCGAGCAGGGGCTGCTCGAGAGCGGACGGCGTAGCCGAGCACGCCACTTCTACGACGGTCACCAGGTCTTGGCCCGGACCCCGAGCTCCGGGCGCCGGACGCGGACGCGGGCATCGACGGCGACGCAGCGGTCCGGGAGCGCGAGCACCGGGTTCAGGTCGAGCTCGGCGACGGCAGGGATGTCCTCACACAGGCGGGCGAGGCGCAGAAGCAGATCGGCGAGCGCCGCGCCGTCGGCGGCCGGGGCGCCGCGGAAGCCGCGCACGAGCATCCCGGCCTTGCCGCCGTTGACGAGCTCTTCTGCGTCGCGGTCGGTGAGCGGCGCGATCCTGAAGCGGCTTCGCCGATCAGCTCGGCGAAGACGCCACCGGGGCCGAAGGCGACCAGCGGCCCGAAGACGGGGTCCTGGACGACACCGGCGAGGAGCTCGGCGCCGCCCGCGATCATCGGCTGGACGATCAGCGGCCCGCCGATCCGCTCGGCTGCGGCTCGCACGGCGTCGGCGTCCGCGAGGTCGAGGGCGATGCCGCCGAGCTCGGTCTTGTGCGCGCCGGGGATCGCGGTCTTGACGACGACCGGGAAGCCGAGCTCCTCGGCCGCGGCGACGGCTTCGTCAGGGCCACCGGCGAGGCGCTCGGGTACGAGCGGCAAGCCGTAGGCGAGCAGCAGCTCGCGAGTGTCCGCCGGAGTCAGCCAAACATCGTCGCCGTCCGCGAGCGCACGCTCGACGACGTGCTCGGCGGCACCGCGGTCGATGCCGTCGAGCAACGGGATGGTGCCATAGGGCTGGCGCAGCCACTCGGCTCGCTGGGCGAGGCGTCCGAGCGCCCGCGCCGCCGACTCCGGGTAGAGGAAGGCCGCAACGTGCGCTTCCTTGCGACGAAGTGCTGCCGGATGCCACTCGCGTTCAGCACCACCGCGAGGACGGGCTTCTCGCTCGCGGCCTGGCGCGGTCGCGCGCGTCGATCGCCTCGGCCACCTCGTCGGCGGTTGCGGTCACAGTCGGGACGAAGAGGACGACGACTGCGTCGACCTGCACGTCGCCCAGGAGGAGCGGCAGCGCCGACGCATAGGTCTCCGCGGTGGCGCCGCCGAGCATGTCGACCGGATTGTCGACGCTGGCCTCCGCGGACAGGAGCTCGGAGAGGGCCGAGCGCGTCTCGTCGCCGAGCTCGGGCAGGTGAGGCCGGCAGCCTCGCAGGCGTCGGCGCAGAGGATCCCCAGCCCGCCGGCGTTGGTCAGCACCGCGACGCGGCGGCCCTTCAGCTCGGGCTGGTTCGAGAGCAGCGTCGCGACGTCGACCAGCTCCTCGAGCGAGGACGCGCGGATCACCCCGGCTTGATGGAAGAGCGCGTCGACCGCGGTCTCGGAGCCGGCCAGCGCAGCGGTGTGCGAGCTCGCCGCCTTCTGTCCGGTCGCCGTCGTTCCGCTCTTGAGCGCAAGGATCGGCTTGGTGCGGGCGACACGGCGGGCGAGCCGGCCGAAGCGGCGCGGGTTGCCGAACGACTCGACGTACATCAGCACGACCTCGGTCGCCTCGTCCTCCTCCCACCACTCGAGGAGGTCGTTGGTCGAGACGTCGGCCTTGTTGCCGATCGACATGAACGCCGACAGTCCGAGCCCACGCGACTCGGCCGCCTCGAGGAGCGCGAGGCCGAGGGCGCCGCTCTGCGACGAGAACCCGATGTTGCCGGCAGGTGCGGAGCGAGCGGCGAACGTCGCGTTGAGACTCGGCCCCGAGACGGCGATGCCGAGGCAGTTGGGCCCGATCAGCCGCGCACCGTACGAGCGGACAAGCGCGAGCAACTGCTCCTGCCGATCCAGGCCTTCGTGGCCGACCTCGGCGAAGCCGGCCGAGATCACGACGAGAGCGCGGACGCCCTTGCGCAGCGCCTGCTCCGCCGCCCCGATCACCGCCGCGCCCGGAAGCGTGATCACGGCGAGATCGACCGGGTCGGGGATCTCCTCGATCGAGCGGTACGCGCGGACGCCTGCGACCGGCTCCCCGTCGCGGTTGACCGGGTAGGCGGCGCCCGCGAAATCGCCGACGAGGATGTTGCGGAACAGCTCGCCGCCGATCGAGCCGCGGCGCTTGGAGGCGCCGATCACGGCCACGCTCTGAGGCTCGAAGAACGGCCGCAGCGAAGCCACGACCGCCTGGTGGTCGCGTGCGTCGACGTGCTCGCGATAGACCTCGGTCGCTGCGATCGGGAACTGCACCTCCAGCTCGCCGCTCTCCAGCTCGCGCGTCAGCTCGAACCCGGCCGCCTCGAACACACCGAGCATCGCCCGGTTGTCCGCCATCACGTAGGCCGTGAAGCGCTCGATTCCCACCTCGGCCGCCCGCTGGGCGAGTTGCTCGAGCAGACGGGTGCCGATGCCTCGGCCCTGCTGCTCGTCGGCGACGGCGAAGGCCGCCTCGGCGAGCTTCGGGTCGCGCAAGCGGACATAGTTCGCCACCGCCACGACCCGTTCGCCGTCCTCGTCGACGAGCGCGCCCAGGAGCACGCCGCGCTCCTGCCAGTCCGGTTCGACGAGCGACTCGACCAGGCGCGGGCCGAAGTTCGCGGGAGGCCGTGGAAGCGCAGATACAGGCTCCGCGCCGACAACCCCGCGAAGAAAGCCAGCAGCGCGCCCGCGTCGTCGCGGCCGGGCGAGCGAAGCCGCAGCGTACCGCCGTCGCGGAGGATGACATCGGCGTGTTCCGTCGCAGTCATCGAGCCAGCCTAGATCGCGGCCGTCGCGGGGCCGGGAGCCGGAGCATCCGAGCACGGCGATGGCGATCGTGAGCACATCGGTCACCAGGCACCACTGGCAGATCGCGTCGATGACGGCCAGTTGGATGTAGAGGAGATAGGCGCTGAAGGCGAGGGCCGTGAGCGCGAGCGTGGCGTGGCTCAACCGAGCCCATTCGCCGCGGGCGAGCGCCGTCAGCGAGCAGGCCGAGGAACCCGACCAGGCCGAGCGCCGCGACCGGAACGCCCAGCACCTCGGCGTAGGAGGAGCTCTGCACGGTCTCGCAGCCGCCGGTCGAGCAGACCAATGCGCCGCCGGTCTGACGAACATAGAGCAGGTAGGCGGTGATCGCGGCGCCCAGGACAGCGATCGCGGCGCTTGCGAGCCGGAGCGTGCGCTCGCTCATCGTGCCAGCACCGCCTCGATCGCCGGGACGGATGCCGTCGGGCCGAGCGAGCTGACCTCGACGAGCTCGAGCCGGCCGCCGGTCGGCCCGATCTGGAAGGCCGGAGTGCTGTGCACACCGGCGCGCGTGGCCGCATCGGCTGCGTGCTTCATTTCCGCGTCGACAGTGTCCTCCCACCGTGCGGAGAGGAGCTTCTCGCCGTCGAGACCGGGCACTCCAGCCGCGATCTCACTGACGAGCCCGTCTGTGACCCAGCCGGCGTTCTCGGCGCCCTGGCCTGCATAGAGGCCGTGGACGAGGTCCCAGAGGTGGTTGTCCTGGCCGGCGGCGATCGCCGTGCGCAGAGCCTTGTCGGAGTCGGAGCCGATGAAGGCCAAGCCGTGGAAGACGATCCTCAACTTCCCGCTCGCGACGTACTCGTGGACGAGGACCGGCAGCGTCTCGCGCGACCACTGCGCGCAGTAGGGGCACTGCAGGTCGGCGTACTCGACGAGCGTCACCGGCGCGTCGGGCGAGCCGAGAGCGATCGCCTTGCTGCTCGATCCCGGCGAAGGGCGACGCGACTGCCGGAGCGGGCTGCCGTCGTCCGAGCGTCGCCCGGCGCCGACCTGGCTGGCGCCGATGAGGAGCGGCCGCGACGGCCGCGGCGACGCCGAGTCACGACGGCGAAGCTCCACCGGTCTGTTCTACGGAGTCTTGGCCATCAGTGGGTCATCGTCCCCTTGGGGTTTCCGACCTTGAGCAGGCCGACCTGGCCGAGGTCGACGTGGGCGAAGGCGTGGCTGACGAACGGATACAGGCCCTCGTCGTCGATCTTGACGTCGAAGACGCCGCCGCCGCCGGCCGGGCACGATGACCGTCTGCACGCCGAGCTGCGGCGGGCTCGTCAGGTCGGCGTTGACCCAGGCGCGGTCGAAGAGTCCGCCGACGACGTGGAAGTTGGTGTCCAGCGTCGGCCCTGCCGCGACGACGTAGAAGCGGGTCGTCTCGCCCGGCTTGGCGGTCAGCGGATGGGTGACGTACTGGTTGGCGTAACCGTTGAACGTCGCCCAGTCGGGCATCATCGCGCGCGCCTTCGCCATGTCGAGCGAGGCCGGCTCCTCGATCCCGTCGCCGTTCAGGTACCACTCGCTCGCGACCAGCACGTACTCGTTGTCAACCGGCGGCAGCCCCTCCTTCGGCTGCACGACGATCGCGCCGTACATCCCGTTGGCGATGTGGGCCAGCACCGGCTTGGTGCCGCAGTGGTACATGAAGACACCCGGATCACTCGCCTTGAAGCGGAAGGTGAAGGACTCGCCGGGCGCGACATCCTTGAAGGCTTTGTTCGGGGCGATCCGAGCGGCGTGGAAGTCGATCGAGTGCGGGATCGCGCCACCGTTCGTGAGCGTCATCTCGACGGTCTGGCCCTCGCGAACGTGCACCACCGGTCCCGGGGCGCCGTGGCCGTCGAAGGCCCAGGTGTTGTACTTGACGCCGGGAGCGATCTCGACCGTCATGTCCTTCAGGGTCATGTGCACCTTCACGAGGTCGCCGGCAGCCAACGGCGGCAGCGTCGCGTCGTAGGGCTTGTGCGCAGCGGCGAGCTCCGGCCGCGTTCTCCGGCACGACGCCGGCGAAGCTGTTCAACGGCAAGGCCACGTTGTGATCGGTCGCATGGTCGTGGGCGGCCGGCTCGCTCGCAGCGGCGGAGCGTCGCGCGACTCGCGCGCATCCGCCCACATCAAGAGCGAGAAGAAGCCGAGAACGGCAACCAGGATGCCGAGCAGCATCGCGGCAACCTTGGCGAACACACCCGACTCGGTCTGGACCGGCGCGGGGCGGTTGTGCGGGGTGAAGCCATGGTTCTCCTCCTTAAGAAAGATCGAGGGCGGCCGGAGCCGCCCTCGATACGGGGGCACGAGGTGAGGGTTCAGCGATCGCGGGTGCGGGCCTCGACGGCCCGCGCGGTCTGCTGGTCCTTGGCAGGCGCCAACTCGCGGCGGCGAAGTGCACCGCACCGTGAGGACGATGAAGCCGATACCGCCGAGCAAGAGAGCGATGCCGACGACGATGCCGAAGAGCGCCATCTGCTCGGCCATGTAGCTCACGTTCAGCGCGGTCGAGAGAGCGGTCGCTGTGACCCAGGTGTTGCGGGCCGCGTTCGAGACCGGATTCCCGTTCTCGTCCTTCAGTGCAGCCGCCTCGTCACTCGTGCCGGCCGCGCTCTCGGGGTCGGCGGCGGAGACGAAGCGTCCCATCTGGGCGTACGCCAGTCCGTCGGAACCCTCGAGTGCGTGCTCGTGCAAGACCTGGGCGAATGCCCGGGCCTGTGTGCCGGTCTGGAGCGGCTTCTCGGCCCACTCGGCAGCGAACTTCGCGACTGCCGGATCGTCAGCTGCGCCGAAGACGATCTGCTCCTGCTTGAGGCTGTCGCGGACCGTCGCGCGTCCGTCGATGCCCATGGAGATCGCAGCGACGCCGAAGGCCATCAGCACTAGCCTGCGACGATCCCGCCGATTTCGAATAGCTTCCTCATGTCGTGCCTCCCTTGGTTCGGTTTGGTAGCCGTAACGTAGATCTGGAACGGCGCGCGTCTATCCGGGGCAGGGCACACACCGGCTGCGGGTTAGCCGCAGGTTTCTTGCGGCCCGACGAGCTCGCCGAGGCGCTCGACGAGCTCCTGGACGATCGGAGCGCCCAGCCCGGCGTCGGTGACGAGATAGTCACCGGCACGTACCCCGACGACGAGAGCCGGGCGCCCATCGAGCCGATCGGCGCCGCGGTTGCCGATGCGCGCACTACGAAGCTCGTCGTAACCGAACTGCCGATTGACAGCAGGCTCATCCACCCCACGCCGGCGCCCGTCGAGGTGGAGCATGTACAGGCCGAGCGCGAGTCGTCCGACAAAGGTCTGCCCGTTCGGTTCGCGCCACTTGACTGCGTAGGTCTTCACCGTCTACGCACAGTAGGAGCGCGCTAGCGTCTTCCTATCGTGGCCGCGGCGCACTCTTGGTGCGGAAAAGCCGCAGACCTTCGTGCACACTTTGCGCCATGAGCCCGACGCTTGGAAGCATCGGCCGGGAGAGTCTCCAGCAGAAGATCGAGAGCGGCGACGAGTTCGTGCTCGTCGATGCGCTCTCGCCGATGTCCTATGCGACGTCGCACCTACCCGGCGCGATCAACCTCCCGCCCGATTCAGTGGACGGGCGAGCCCAGCGGCGGATCCCCGACCGCAGCACCGAGGTCATCGTCTACTGCTCGGACGTCATGTGCGACAGCTCGGTCGATCGTCGCGAAGCGGCTGCTCGAGCTTGGCTACGAAACGTCAGCCACTACGCCGAGGGCAAGAACGACTGGGTCGCAGCCGGGCTCCCGCTCGAGGGTGGTCGGATCAGCCAGCGCTCCTAGCTCGTTTAGCCGGCTCGGGAGCGTGGCGCACCCGGTCACGAGCCTCCGCGTAGCGGATCGCCTCGTAGGCGATGAGGCCGACGCAGACCGCGGTGACCAATCCCAGAGTCGCCAGCGCCGGTAGCGCGAGGGCGGCCGGCACGAGTGCCACCAGGATCCCGGTCACGACGAGCCGTGGCTTGTTGAGGGAGCGCACGTTCCGGAGCCGGAAGAGGATGTGGGCGCCGAGGTACATCGCGACGCCGCCGCACAGCGCGACCGCCGGCACGAGCTTCAACGGCTCGCCGACGTCTCCCAGCGTCTTCTTCACCCCGACGGCGAAGAGAATGATTCCGGCGACCATCGGCAGGTGGAGGTAGCTGTAGGAGTCACGCGCCATTGCGAGTTGCGCGTTCCCCTCCGTCTCCGTCAGCCGGCGCTCGGCGACGATCGCGACGACGTCGAAGTACGCCCACCAGAGACAGGCGGCAACGGAGAAGCCGAGGAGAGCGGCGACGATGACGCCCGCATCGAGATCGCTCGTTGCGCCGGCACCGAGCGCGACGATCGACTCGCCGAGCGCGATGATCACGATCAGTCCGTGCCGCTCGACGAAGTGGCCCGGCGAAAGATGCCAGCCACGGGCCCGGCCGACGTACGGGCCGAGGAGGTCGGAGGCGATCGCGACTGCCCAGACCGTGACCTGCAGCTTGCCGTCGAGCGCTGCGGCGACGAACAGGAGGCCCACCCCGAGCGCGCTGCCGACCCCGAGCCTGGCAACCGCCGCGAGCAGCTCCCGGTCGCCCCGCCCGGCAACGGCGTAGAGGACGAGGTGCGCGATCCGGACGATCGCGTAGGCACAGGCGAAGAGGAAGGCGTCGTCGCCGAACGCGTCCGGCACGGCGAAGGACGCGATCAGCATCGCCCCCATCGCCCCGAACATGGCGAGCCGCACGATCCCCTCCTCAGGATCGATCGTGTTCGTCAGCCAGGCGTAGGCAGCCCAGGCCCACCAGAGCACGCTGAGCACCAGCAAGCCCGCGAACGAGCCCTGCCCAGGTCGGGTCGGCGACGACGAGCCCGGTCACCTGCGTGAGCGCGAAGACGAAGATCAGGTCGAAGAAGAGCTCGAGCGGTGTGACGCGCTCCTCGCCGCTCTCACGCGTGCGGGCGGGCATCGAGCAAGCCTATCCTCGCGGAATGGGAGTCCCGCCCGCCGTTCGAGCCGGAGCCTGGGCCGCAGTGTTGAGCGGCGCCCCGTCGACGCTCCACGCGCTTGCGACCCGACGCGACCCGCTCGAGGCGTCGCTCGCAGCGGGGTCGATCCTGCTGCCCGGCGAGACGCGGCGCGGCCGGCTGCTCGTCGCTGCGGTCCCCGTTCATCTCGCCCTCTCGCTCGCCTGGGCGCTGGCGCTCGACCGCGCCGGTGTGCGAGGCGCTAGGCGCGGAGCCGTCGCCGGCCTCGCGATCGGCGTTGTCGATCTCAGCCTCGCGGCGCGCGTTCTGCCGCGGATCCGCGCCCTGCCGGTCCTGCCGCAACTCGCAGACCACGCCGCCTACGGCGCGGTCGTCGGCCGCGTGCTCGCCCGCGCTACAGCCGCACGGGGATGAGCACGACCCTGATCGAGCCGCTCTTCGCTCGCGGCAGCGGCACGTAGCGCGTCAGCAGCACCTCGTGTTTCGCCGCGACGATCCGCAGATGGATGTGCGGCGACCGGCCCTCGTACGACACCGGGCGCGGGCCTTCGAAGCGGAAGCGGCCCGTACGGTCGGTGAGGACGGTCGCGCTCGTCGCGCGCGTGTACACACCGAGCCTGTTCACCTGCCAGAGGTGTACCTGGGCTCTGGCGAGCGGCCGGCAGTCGACGGAGAGTACGACGCCCGTCAGGACATGTCCCTTGCCGATCGAGGCTCGCCGTGGCGGCGCCCCTCGTCCGAACGGCCCAGCCCCGTCCGACACCGTCGGTGCGCATCGTGGCGCGGCAGGAGCAGAGACTCCGGCACCCGCGACCACCAGAACGAGCGCCCCGAGAGAGAAGCCGACTGCGACGAGCCGTCTCACATCTTGAGGTCTAACAGATGCAGCTAGCCCTGGCTAGGCTGCCGTCGTGGCCTTTCGTGTCGTCCGGACCGACGAGCTGGAGTGGATTACGCGCCCGCACGAGCCCGACGAGGCGCCTCGCCACGTCGCCGAGTTGAGCGAGCTGGCCGGCTTCGCACGCACGCGCGCGAACCTCTGGCGCTACGAGCCGGGCGCCAAGGGGCGCCGCCACAGGCACAAGCTCCAGGAGGAGACGTTCGTCGTCCTCGCGGGGACGCTCTCGATGTACCTCGGCGACCCGCCGGAGCGTCAGGACGTGCCCACGGGCGGGCTCATCCACGTCGAGCCGGGCACGACGCTGCAGACGGCCAACCACGGCGACGAGGAGCTCCTCGTCTACGCCTACGGCGCCCCGCCCGAGAGCGAGCACGCCGAGATCCTCGACTCCGCGCTGTAGCCCTAGTCGGTCGCCGCGTCGCCGGGACGCGGCTCGAGCACGCCGGACTCGGCCGTGCCGACCACCGGCACCGGAGCGGACGGGACGCAGGTAGAGCCAGTTGTAGAGCAACGCCGCGGCCGCCCCGCCGAGTCCAGGCCCGACGATGTAGACCCACCAGTCGTCCCAGACGTTGAAGACGAGCTCGGGGCCTAGCGCGCGCGCCGGGTTCAACGCCGCCCCTGTCAGCGGGCCGGCGGCGAGAACGCCGATCGTGATCGTGAGACCGATCGCCAGGCCGGCGATCGCCTTGAACGTGCCACCCGGGTCGGCAGCCGTCGCGAACACCACCCAGACCAGGAGGAACGTCATGATCGCCTCCAGGACGACACCGGAGCCGACCCCGATCGTCGAATTCAGGACTGGCACACCCGAGTCCAGGTTCACTTCGCTGGGGAAAGTCCATTTCAGCGCGAGCGCTGCGAGCACCGCGCCGGCGAGCTGCACGACCCAGTAGAACAGCGCGAGCGCCGGTGCGATCCGGCGGGTGACGAGGAAGCCGAGGGTGACCGCGGGATTGAAGTGGCCGCCCGAGATGTGCCCCACCGCCGAGACCATGATCGCGATCGCGAGGCCGTGAGCGAGCGCGACGCCAAGGACGCCGCTCGACGCGAACATGATCGAGCCCATGCCGGCGAAGATCAGCGTGAACGTGCCGATCAACTCCGCGATGCCGCGACGAAGAGGGTCGTACTCCACGCCGCGAGAGTACGGATGAGGTCGGACGGCACCCGGCCGGCAACACGGCCAGGTTCGCTAACGTGAAGTCATGGCGGGCGATGCCAGCTCTGAAAACACTCAGCTGGCGAGCTGCCCACACTGCCGCAAGACCTTCACAGGCGAGCTGATCGCAGGCGGTGTCGAGCGCCACCGCGGCTTCAAGTGCCCGCACTGCAAGCTCTTCGTCCCCGAGGACCGGATCGAGGACGCCCCGCTCGGCCCAGAGCTCGACTGACTGACCGCTACATGCAGTTCTTGAGTGCCTGAGCCTCGGGCAGACCCTCGAGCTTCTTGAGCGTGTTGTTCTCGATCTGCCGGATCCGCTCGCGCGTCACTCCGAACGCCCGCCCGACCTCCTCGAGCGTGTAGGGCTGCGCACCGGAGAGCCCGAAGCGGAGCTCGATCACCCTTCGCTCCCGCTCGGGCAGCGCCATCAGCGCGTGCTCGACGTCCTCGCGGCGCAATGAGAGCGACGCGGTGTCGAACGGGGACTCGGCCGAGTCGTCCGGGACGAAGTCGCCGAGCGAGCTCTCCTCCTCCTCGCCGATCGGCTTCTCGAGCGAGACCGGAAGCTGCGCCATGCGCAGGATCTCCCGCACCTCGTCCGTCGTGATCTCGAGCTCCTCGGCGATCTCCTCGGGCCTGGGCTCGCGGCCAAGGCGCTGCACGAGCTGACGCTCGATGTGGACGACCTTGTTGAGCTTCTCGACCATGTGCACCGGAATCCTGATCGTGCGCGCCTTGTCCGCGATCGCGCGCGTGACTGCCTGCCGGATCCACCAGGTCGCGTACGTCGAGAACTTGAAGCCCTTGCGGTAGTCGAACTTCTCGACCGCGCGGATCAGGCCGAGCGATCCTTCCTGGATCAGGTCGAGGAACGACAGCCCACGGCCGAGGTACCCCTTGGCAATCGAGACGACGAGACGCAGGTTCGCCTCGGTCATCTGCGTCTTGGCGGCCATGTCGCCGCGCTCGATCCGCTTCGCCAGATAGATCTCCTGGTCGGCGGTGAGCAGCGGCACCTTGCCGATCTCGCGCAGGTAGAGGCGCAGCGAGTCGAGCGATGGCTCCACCGTGAGGTCGAGCTTCGGCGCCGACTTCTCGTCCTCGGCGAGCGCCGGCTGCTCGTGGGGCGGCGACTTGTACTGCTCGCCCTCGACCAGCTCGATCGAGTGGTCGATCAGATAGGTGTAGAAGTCCTCGATCTGCTCCTTCGTCAGATCGACCTCTTCGAGGCCGGCGACGATCTCGTCGTAAGTGAGGAACCCTTTTTCCTGGCCGTGCTGGACGAGCTTGTGGAGTTCCTCGACCTCTGGGAGAGCGATATCGACGGTGAGCACGTGACCTCGGCTTTCTCGCGCGGGTGGACGGGGCTGACCTGCCTTACGAGCGACCTAGACGCACGAAGAGCCGGCTCGCGGTGCCCCGGCTCTGACCATCGGTGCGGATACTACAACGGATTCCAGATTTCGTGGAAGCCGGATTTCAACCGGCCGTAGACGACTCTGTAACAACCTCGCCGACGACATCGCCGAGCGAGTTGACGACCGGTTCGATGCCCAGCTCGCCGGTCTCGTAGCCAAGCCGGCTGAGGAGCTCGGCGAGCGCCGGGCGGATCGCACGCATGTTCCCGTCCTCCACCTTGAGCGCAACCCCGACCCCGCCGGGGCCGCAGGCGCACAACAGTCCCTCCGCTCCGCCCTTCGCCGTCCAGCCGTCGAGCTCGCGCATCAGCAGGCTGTCGGCGGCCATCGGGCCGCGGATCAGGTCCGGGTGCGCGCGCATCGCCGCAGCCACCTGTGCGCCGCCCTCCAGGTGCTCGAAGCGGGAGAACATCAGCGCCATCCGCTCGAGCGGCAAGGCGAAGGTGACCACGCCGCAGCCGTCGACTGCGGTCGGGATCTCGTCGGGATCGGCGTCCGCCGCGGCCGCGACCTCGCGGCGGCAGCCGTGCTGGACCGGATGCGTCGCGAGTCGGTAGCCGCCGCTTGCCCAGCCCTTCGTGCGGCAGAGCGCGAGCATCCCCGCGTGCTTGCCGGAGCAGTTGTGCTGCAGCGCGGTTGGCTCCGGGCCGCACTCGAGCTCGTCCTCCCGGGCCGGAGCCTTTGCCAGCAAGCTCCGCACCGCGGCGAGCTGCTCGGGCGAGGCGAGGTGCGACGCGGAGGCGATTGCGATCTCCTCCGTCGTCAGGTCGTCGCGCGCGCGGACGAGTGGGAGCGCCTGGAACGGCTTCGCAGAGGAACGCAGATAGGCAACGCGGCCGGGATCGCCCGCCTCCTCGATCACCTCGCCGTCGCGCACCGCGACCGCGTGGACGACGTGGATCGCCTCGACGACGTCGCCGCGCCACACGATCACCTCGATCGGATCCATCGCGGGAGTCTATGTTTTGACAAATGGGCGACTTTTGCCGTATGGTCGGGAATAGTGGCCCATTCGCCGCTCCCCCTCGACTATGAAGCCGCGGACACGCTCGTGGTCTCCGAGCCTGCTCAGCTACGGGCGCTCAGCGACGAGGTGCGCGGCCGCATCATCGCGCTGCTGCGCGAGCGGGCGGCCTCCGCGAGTGAGCTGGGCGGACTTCTCGACATGCCCAAGGGCACCGTCGGACACCACCTGAAAGTGCTCGAGCGTGCCGGCCTGGTGCACGTCGTGCGCACCCGGCGCGTCCGAGCGGTGACGGAGAAGTACTACGGCCGAGTGGCCCGGCTCTTCCTCTACAGGAGCTGCGACGAAGACGCCGACGAGCTCCTGCACGGCGTCGGGGCGACCTCGCTCCGCATTGCCGCCGCCGAAGTCGCGGCGGCCCCGGAAGTAGCGATGCACGCTCTGCTGCGCGTCCGCCTCGACGCCGCCGCCGCCAAGCGATTCAACCGTCGGCTCGACAAGCTCGTGGACGACGTGCGGGCCGCCGAGACGCCCGACGGCGAGCCGTGGGGCCTCGCCGCCGCGTTCTATCGCTCGACACCGCGCTGATGCGCCGACCGCGGCGGGCTCTGGCGTCACCGCGACTTCCGCAACCTCTGGGCGGCGGAGACGATCAGCCAGTTCGGGTCGCAGATCGACGATCTCGCGCTCGGCCTCGTCGCGATCATCGTTCTCGACGCGAGTGCCTTTGAGGTAGCGGTGTACGGAACGCTGAACTTCCTGCCGTTCATCCTGTTCACGCTTCCTGCGGGCGTCTGGGTCGACCGTCTGCCGCGGAAGCCGATCCTCGTGATCGGCGACCTGGGGCGCTTCGCGGTGCTCACGACGATCCCGATCGCGTACGTCGCGGACGTCCTGACGCTGTGGCAGCTGTACGCCGTCGCGTTCCTGACCGGTGTCTTCACCGTCTTCTTCGACGTCGCGTACCAGTCGTACCTGCCGTCGCTCGTCGACCGCGAGCAGCTCCGCGAGGGCAACTCGAAGCTCGAGATCAGCCGCTCGACCGCACAGCTCGCCGGACCCGGGCTCGGTGGCGTGCTCGTGGAGCTCATCACCGCTCCGTATGCCGTGCTGGTCGACGCTTTCAGCTTTCTCGCGTCGGGGATGTTCCTGCTGCGGATCCGAAAACGCGAAGAGCCTCTGAGAACCGCGACGACCACGGAGGCGAAGCCGAGCCTGTGGGTAGAGCTGAAGGAGGGCCTGCGATTCGTCCTCGGGAATCCCAACCTCAGGGCTCAAGCCGGCTGCACCGCCACGTCGAATCTGTTCTTCAGCGTCACCTTCTCCATCTTCCTCGTCTTCCTCGTGCGTGAAATGGAGCTGTCGCCGGGAGTGATCGGGGTCTTGTTGTCGGTCGGGAGCGTCGGCTCTCTCATCGCCGCCTTCACGACGACGCGGATCTCGACGCGCTTCGGTATCGGCCCGACGACGATCGTCGTGACGTTCCTGAACCTGCCGGCGATGCTCTTGATCGCACTCGCTCCGGTCAGTTTTCCGATCCCGTTCATCGTGACCGGGGGAATCGTGCTCGGCTTCGTGATCGTCGTCTACAACATCACGCAGGTCAGCTACCGGCAGGCCATCTGCCCGCCGCGCCTGCAGGGACGCATGAACTCCGTGATGCGCTTCCTCGTCTGGGGAACGATCCCGATCGGCACTCTCCTGGGGGGCACGCTGGGGTCGACGATCGGACTTCGCGAGACGCTCGTGGTCGGTGCGGTTGGGAGCGGCTCCTCGTTCCTCTGGATCCTCCTCTCGCCTCAACGCCACCTGCGCGAGATGCCCGAGCCGATCGAGGATGAGCCGCGAACAATGGAGCTCGGCGCCGCATTGCCGGGGATCGCCGATCCGCTCTCACCCGTCGACGAACCGGTCTGAACGCGGTTGTAGAGCACAATTCAGTCCATGCCCGAGCTACCCGAAGTCGAGGCCTGGGTGCGCGAGCTCGACCCGCTCGTGTCGCGCTCACCGATCCTGCAGGCCGGTCCCGCTCACATCGCGACCCTGAAGACGTTCGACCCGCCGCTGCGGGAGCTCGAAGGACGCCGGTTCGAGGGTGCGCGGCGCCGCGGCAAGTGGCTCCTGTTCCCGACGGAGGACGGCGGGCTGCAGCTTCGGATCCATCTGATGAGCGCCGGCCGGATCCGGCACCTCGCGTCGGGGAAGAAGGGCCCGAAGCGGCCGGCGTTCCGGCTCCGCTTCGAGGACGGAGGTGAGCTCATCCTCACCGAGGGTGGCCCCAAGAAGCGCGCCGGGGTCTGGCTCGAGACGCCGGAGCAGACCGAGGCCGAGCTGGCGCACATCGGGCCAGAGGCGCTCGGGCTCAGCGCGGACCAGGTCCGTGAGATCCTCGCCGGCGACAACCGGAGGCTGCACTCCCTGCTTCGCGATCAGCGGGCGCTCGCCGGGATCGGCCGCGCGCATGCCAATGAGGTCCTCAACCGAGCGCAGCTCTCGCCCTTCGCGCTCTCGAGCAAGCTCAGCGACGAGGAGATCGAGCGCCTCGCGAGCGCCATCGACGAGGACCTGACGCGTGCGCTCGAGCTGCGCGAGGCCGGCAAGGGCGACAAGGACGTCTACCTCGTCCATCGGCGCCTCGGCGAACCGTGTCCGCGCTGCGGCGAGCCGCTACGGCAGGTCGACTACGAGGAGCACACGGTCTTCTACTGCGCGAGCTGCCAGACCGGTGGACGGGTGCTCAAGGACCGGCGGATGTCCCGTCTGCTCAGGTAGCCGTCAGGTAGCGCGAAGGCTCGGCCTCGAAGCGGCTGCGGCACCCGGCACAGCAAAAGTAGTAGCTCACGCCGTCGAGCACGACCGCGTCGCCCGCAGCGTCAACGGCGACCGTCATCCCGCAGACCGGATCGATCGCCTCGAGCAGGACAGCTTCGCCCCCGGCACGCGTATGGCGCCAGGCAACGAGCTCCGCCAGGATCGCGACGGCGATCTCCGGCTGCGTCGCCGGACCGAGGTCGAGCCCGGCCGGGCTGTGCACGCGCGCCAGCTGCTCCTCGCCGATCCCGCGCTCCCGCAGGGCGCCGAGCACGACCCCGGCGCGCCTGGCGCTCGCCACGAGACCGACGTACCCAGCCCGACCGGCGAGAGCCACCTCCAAAGCCTCCTCGTCGGCATGGCCCATCGTCGCGACGACCACGGCGTCTGCGTCCCCGGTCAGCTCGGTCGTCACCCGCCAGTCGATCGTGCGCGCGAGCTCCGCGAGCGTGATCGCGGCCGCGCTGTCACCGACGATGACGAGCAGCGGCCGTGGGACCTGAGGCTCGACAAGCACTTCGACCACCCCTTCCGAGGCGCATGAGCTCTCCGCGACCACGACGTCTCCAGGCGCCTCAGCGGCGCGGCCCGGCGGTCCGATGCGCACGAGCCGCGGCTCGCCGTCGGCCAGCGCGCGCAGAGCCTCGCGAATCACGATCGGCTCCGAGCAAGCGCCGCCGACCCACCCCTCGAGCTGACCCTCCGGCGTCACGAGGGCCCGATCGCCCGGCCTCGTCGACGCGGGACGTTCGACGCGGACGACCGTGGCCAGGACGTAGGGCTTGCCCTCCTCCGCCAGCTTGCCGGCCCGGATCAGAATCCCCTCTCGGCTCACCCCTTGAGGATAGAGCTTCGATAGTGTCGCGTCGTCAAAATGGCCGTAGAGCTCGACCACTCTTTCTCCACCACGAAGCCGATCGACGAGAGCTTCGCCACCATCCTCGACCTCGAGCGTGTGATCCCGTGCGTCGAGGGAGGGAGTGTGCTCGAGGCCACGTCCCCGGAGTCCGTCAAGGCCGAGATCAAGGTCAAGATGGGCGCGATGTCGATGACATTCACCGGCACCGTGGAGATCGTCGAGCAGGATGCCGACGCCCATCGGGCCGTGATGAGCGTCAAGTCCAGGGAAGCCGGCGGCCAGGGGCACGCGAACGCGACCGTCGAGTTCGCGCTGGCAGACGGCGGCGGGACGATCCACACCAACGCACAGATCACCGGCAAGGCCGCATCGATGGGCGAAGGAGTTGTCGTCGGCGTCCTGGACGCGCTGATCACGGACTTCAGCGGCAAGCTCTCCGCGCTCTGATCGGCCCGTTGATGGCGACGATCACGATGCGCGCAGATCCGCGAAGGCGAGGTGCCCGCCGACGGCGGCACTGCAGTCCAGGATGATGCCGACCGGCCCGTCTTTCATGGCAGCGGCCCGGACGACTACGCCTGTGTCGAGTGCGGCAACATCCTCGCCCGGGCGATGCACCCGGTGCAGATGACGAAGAAGGTCCGGGTCCGCTGCGGGCGGTGCTCGACGGTCAACGTGGCCGTCATCGACGGGTTCGACGGAAGCGTGTCCTAGGCGCCGAGCAGCGCCAGCAGTGCGTCCCGGTGGCGGGCGTACGCGGCTGCTCCGTCGCCGTCCAGCGCTGCGATCCGAACGAGCGGCGGATGGCCCATGGCCGGAGTGGCGAGGTCGCGCAGCGCGTCGTGATACGCCCGCTCGCGCTGCACGCCGCCGAAGCCGAACCCCTTGGCGGCGAGACCGCGTTCGAGCCCGTCGGTCCGCGGGCTCCAGGCACGGCACAACTCCTTGTGCTCCTCCGGGTCGAACCCGACGATCCGCATCAGTGGGGTAGAGCTCGAGTGCCGTCAGCCGGAACGAGGTGAAGTGAGCAGGCTCGTCGAGCTCGATCAGGGTCCCCGTCGGCTCGTGCATCAGCTCGACCGGAAGCAACAGGTTCTCACGCGAGGCGTGCAGCACCGATGCGTCGCCCTTGAGGCGGGCGTAGATCGCGCCGAGTTGCTCGACCGCCGCGGTGACAGGCCCGACGAGCGCCGGGTCGCGTCGCGCCTTCGCGACTCGCTCGAGCCCCACGTGGCCCTGTTCGCACAGCCAGTCGAACGACGCACCGGCGAGCACGATCCCGTCCTCGGCCGCCGCCTGCGCGAAAGCCTGCGGAACGTCGTCAGGCGCCACCGGCCGATGCGTAGCCCCGCCACCTCGCCTTGACTCGTTTTCGGCGCGGGAACTATGGTGGCTCCAGTGATCGCGTCGTCCGCCCAGTGGCAGGTGGGGCTCGTGCTCGGCATCGTCGTGGTCCTGGTCGCCGCAGCGATCGTGATCGCGATCGTCCTGCTGGCGCTCAGAATCGCGAAGCAGGCGAAGACGGCCGTCGGCGCGCTCGAGGTGGTGCGGCAGCAGACCGCCGAGCTCGGCGGCATCGCGCAGATCAACGACTCGGGGGTGAGGATCCTCCACGCGGCCCGGTCCCTCCGCAAGGTGGCGGTCGGCAAGTGATCGTCGCGCTGACCTCCAACGGGTACTGGGCAGTCGCTCTTGGCCTCGGAGCCGCTGCGGCCGTGGTCGTCGCGATCCTGCTGCTGGTGCTGGTGCTGACCGTGGGAAGCATCGAGAAGTCGGTCGACGGCCTACTGGAGATCGCAGGCAAGGTCGGCGCGAACACGGCGAACATCCCGCAACTCGAGGCGACGGCGCCCGTGCTGGCCCTGATCGTGGACGAAGCAATCGTCCAGGACGGCTACATGAACGCGCTCACCGACGGGTTCGGAGCGGCATGAGCGACACCCATCTCCTTGCGCTCCTGACGGTCGTGCTGGTCGCCGTCGTCGTGCTCGTGCTCGCCGTCGCTCTCATCCTCGTGCGAAGGAGTCTCTCCCGGATCTCCGCGGGGCTTGCGACCCTCGCAGCCGCGCTGCAGGGCGTCGAGTCGGAGCACCTGCGGCCGCTCGAGGGCGCCGTCACGGCGATCAACGGCCAGTTCGACATCATCCTCGGCGCGCTGCCGGGGATCGCCGGCAAGGCGGCGATCGTCGCCGAGCGGAGGCCGCGATGACGCTCTGGTGGATCGGAAACGTCGTCCTGCTCGCCGTTGTCCTTCCGGTCGTCGTGTACCTGCTCCGCGGCGTGCTGGACGCAGCAAGGAGCATCGTCCCGAGCGTGCGGCAGATCGCGTCCGTGGCGGCCGCAGGGTCGAAGGATCTCGACGCCGCCGCGCTGCTGCTGACGACCCAAGACCAGGTGACCCGGACCGTTGCCGGAGTCGCAAACTACGGCGGCTCCCTCGACGTAATACTCGACGACGCCGAATCGTAGAGAGGAAGTGACACCGGTGCTCGCATTCATGGCAGTCGGCGCGGTCACGATCCTCGCGGTCGCGCTGATCGTCCTCGCCCTCGTCTGGTACCTCGTCTCCGTGATCCTGGAGTTGCAAAGGATCACCAACGGCCTCGACGAGGTAATCGGCCACGTCGGCGAGATCGTGCAGAAGAGCGCCCCGGTCAACGACGTCGTCACGACCATCAACGGGCAGCTCGATGCAGGGGTCGACCTGCTCGAGGGCCTGCTCGTGAAGAAGGCCGGCCTGGTCGACGCCGTCGGCCTCGTCGAAGGCCTCTACGCCGGCGCGTCCGCCGCGGGGCTCAGGAACTTCCCGGAGAGCACGACGATCACGGCGCCCAGGATCGGCGAGGTCTACACGCGGGGCACGCTTACGCTCGCCCGGCTCGGCCGCGAGGCGCCGATCGCCGTTGGCAACCCGGCAGGACCTGCGCTGAGAGACGTCGAGCGAGGAAGCCTGGCCGCGCGGCAGCTCTACCCCGAGATCCGGCAAACGAGGCCCGAGTCGCTGCCGCGGTCGCCGGTCATCGGCACCGACGCGCCCGAGCAGTACGAGCAGCGGGACGACATCGGGGCCCCGCGCAAGCGACTCCCCGGCCGTTCGGCGTAGGAGGAGAGGTTGCAGACCCCCGCACCATTCGAGTACGAGCGCGCGACGAGCGTGGAGGGCGCGATCGCGTCGCTTCAGCGTCTCGGCTCCGAGGCGCGCATCATCGCGGGCGGGCACAGCCTGCTGCCGATGATGAAGCTCCGGCTCGCAAACCCGGAGCACCTGATCGACATCAACGACCTGAAGGAGCTGTCCTACATCCGCGAGGAGGGCGGCGAGATTCGGATCGGCGCTCTGACCCGCCACGTGGAGCTCCTGAAGTCCGAGCTGCTCGCGCGACACCTGCCGCTCTTTCGCGACGCCGAGACCGTGATCGCCGACCCGGTCGTGCGCAACCGCGGCACGATCGGCGGCTCGCTGTGCCAGGCCGACGCGGCCGAGGACCTCTCGGCGGTCTGCTCGGCCGTGAAGGCAAAGGTCGTGATCCACGGCGCCGCTGGCGAGCGGGTGGTCGGGATGGAGGACTTCCACGTCGGGCCGTACATGACCGCAGTCGGTGACGGCGAGTTGCTCACCGAGGTTCGCGTTCCGCTGCGTCCGGGCGGTGGCAGTGCGCACGAGAAGGTCGAGCGCCGAGCGGGCGACTGGGCGATCGCTGCCGCGTCGGCGGCCGTTTGGCTCGACGGCGGCAAGATCGCCGACGCGGGCATCGGGCTCAGCGCGGTCGGGTTGACGACGATCCACCTCACGCGGGCCGAGGAGCTGCTGCGGGGCAAGGCTCCCTCGGAGGAGCTCTTCACCGAGGCTGGCGAGATCGCCTCCGCCGACTGCTCTCCGAGCGCGGACGGTCGCGGGCCGATCGACTACAAGCGTCATCTCGCAGGTGTCCTCACGACCCGCGCTCTGCTCCGTGCGACCGCGCGCGCCCTACCTCAGGAGGCTTGAGCATGCACGTCTCGATCACGGTGAACGGCGAGCAGGTCTCCCGCGAGATCGAGCCGCGTCAACTGCTCGTCCACTTCATTCGCGAGACACCCGGGCTGACCGGCACCCACTGGGGCTGCGACACGTCCAACTGCGGCGCCTGCGTGGTGCTGATGGACGGTGAGCCTCTCAAGTCGTGCACGGCCCTGGCGGCGATGTGCGAGGGCCACGAGATCCGAACGGTCGAGTCGCTCGAGGTCGACGGCGAGCTGGATCCGATCCAGATGGGCTTCCACGAGACGCACGCTCTCCAGTGCGGGTTCTGTACGCCGGGGATGCTGATGACGGCCCGCGCCCTGCTGGACGAGAACCCTGATCCGACCGACCAGGAGATCCGAACCGCGATCTCGGGCGCGATCTGCCGGTGCACGGGCTACAAGAACATCGTCAGCGCCATACGCTGGGCTGCCGAGTACGAAGCAACCGCGAAACAGGGAGTCTGATGATGGCCACGGTCGAGGACACAGCCGAGAACCTGCCGAGCGCGACTACCGAGCGTCCCATCGGCTTCGGTCGCCTGAAGCGCAGGGAGGACGCGCGCTTCATCCGCGGCCAGGGCACCTACCTCGACGACATCCGGCTGCCGGGGATGGTCCACGGAGCCATCCTGCGCAGCCCGTACGCGCACGCGCGCATCGTCTCGATCGACACGTCGAAGGCGCTCGCACACCCCAACGTCGCAGCGGTCATCACGGCCAAGGACCTCGAGACGCTCGGACTCGCATGGATGCCCACGATCTCGTACGACACACAGGCCGTGCTCGCCGGAGACAAGGTTCGCTTCCAGGGCCAGGAGGTCGCGTTCGTCATCGCGACCGACGAGTACTCCGCGAACGACGCGCTCCAGCTGATCGACGTCGAGTACGAGCCGCTACCGGCGATCGTCAACGCGCGCAAGGCGCTGGATCCCGACGCGCCGCTGATCCGCGACGACAAGACCGGACAGCGGGACAACCTCGCGAGCCCGACCTGGGAGGCCGGCGACGAGGAGGCGACGAATCGCGCCTTTGCCGAAGCCGACACCGTCGTGGCGCGCGACATCATCTATCCCCGCTGCCACCCGGCGCCGCTCGAGACGTGCGGGATGATCGCCGACTTCAATCCGGAGACCGGCCAGCTGGACATCTACAACGGCAACCAGGCGCCGCACGCCCACCGCACGGTCTACGCACACGTCGCGGGACTTGCCGAGCACATGATCCGGATCCAGTGCCAGGACATCGGCGGCGGCTTCGGCAACAAAGTGCCTGTCTATCCCGGCTACGTGTGCGCGATCGCCGGCTCGATCGTGGCCGGAGTCCCGGTCAAGTGGATCGAGAACCGAACCGAGAACCTGGTCTCCACGGGGTTCGCCCGCGACTACATCATGCGCAGCGAGATCTGTTCGAAGGACGGCAAGATCACCGGCCTACGGGTCGACGTGATCGCCGATCACGGCGCCTTCGACAGCACCGCGCAGCCGACGAAGTTCCCGGCCGGGTTCTTCCACATCGTCTGCGGCTCGTACGACCTCGAGGCCTCCCACGTGAAGGTGAAGGCCGTCTACACGAACAAGGCGCCGGGCGGCGTGGCCTACCGCTGCTCGTTCCGCATCACCGAGGCCGTCTACCTGGTGGAACGAATGGTCGACGCACTTGCGCTCGAGATGAAGGTCGACCCGATCGAGCTGCGGATGCGCAGCTTCATCGCACCTGAGCAGTTCCCGTACGAGACCACCACGGGCTGGACGTACGACTCCGGCAACTACGCAGAGACGATGCGCGTGGCGATGGACATCGCCGGCTACGAGCAGCTGCGCGCCGAGCAGGCCGAGAAGCGCGCCCGCGGCGAGCTGATGGGCATCGGCGTCTCCTTCTTCACGGAGGGTGTGGGCGCCGGGCCGCGCAAGCACATGGACATCCTCGGGCTCGCGATGAACGACGGCGCCGACCTCCGTGTCCATCCGTCGGGCAAGGCCGTGGTCAGCATCAGCTGCCAGCCGCAGGGTCAAGGCCACGAGACGACGTTCGCGCAGATCGTCGCCGAGGAGCTCGGCATCCCGCCGGAGGACGTCGAGGTCCGACACGGCGACACGGACAAGTCACCGTACGGGCTCGGCACCTACGGCAGCCGCTCGACACCGGTGTCCGGTGGCGCGGTCGCGGTCGTCTCGCGCAAGGTGCGCGACAAGGCGCGGCTGATCGCCTCGACGATGCTCGAGGCCAGGCCGGAGGATCTCGCGTGGGAGAAGGGCCGCTGGTACGTCAAGGGCGACCCCGAGAAGGGCGCGATGATCGAGGAGATCGCGGCGCGGGCGTACAGCGGCGAAGCGATGCCCGAGGGAATGGAAGGTGGGCTGGACGCGCAGGTGATCTACGACCCGCCGAATCTCACCTATCCCTACGGCGCGTACATCGCGGTCGTCGACATCGACCCCGATACGGGCCATGTCACCGTCAGGCGCTTCATCGCGGTCGACGACTGCGGCGTTCGGATCAACCCGATGATCGTCGACGGCCAGATCCACGGCGGCCTCGCGGAGGGCGTCGGCATCGCGCTGATGGAGCTGATCTCGTTCGACGAGGAGGGCAACTGCCTCAACTCGTCGTTCATGGACTACCTGATCCCGACGGCGCTCGAGTGTCCCGACTTCGAGCTCGGCGAGACCGTCACTCCGTGCCCGCACCACCCGCTCGGGGCCAAGGGCGTCGGCGAGTCGCCGAACGTCGGGTCGCCACCCGCGATCGTGAACGCGGTCATCGACGCGCTGTACGAGTCCCACGGCGTCGACCACATCGACATGCCCTGCACCCCGGCACGTGTCTGGGCGGCGATGCAAGGACGTGCAGAGCCTCCACAGTGACAGGGCCCCCGCAATGACGCCCGCCGCCGTGTCATGAGCCCGCGCGAGGTCACGGGTGAGGCGGCCGGCGAGATCCGCCAGCTCGTGCCGGACATCGAGACGCTCGCCCAGCGCCTCGCCGACGTGGACTACCTCGTCGACGAGGGTCTGGCGACGTCGATCTTCCTGAGCCTGCGGCTGCCGCAGCCCCTGCTGCTCGAAGGCGAGGCGGGTGTCGGCAAGACCGAGGCCGCCAAGTCGCTGGCGCTGGTGCTCGACACGCCGCTGGTCCGACTGCAGTGCTACGAGGGGATCGACGCGGCGGAGGCGCTGTACGAGTGGAACTACCCGCGCCAGCTTCTGAGCATCCGCCTTGCCGAGTCGAGCGGCTCGGCGCTCGGCGAAGAGGAGCTCTTCGGTCCGGACTATCTCATCCGCCGCCCGCTGCTCCAGGCGCTCGAGCATCCTGGCCCTCGGCCCGCGGTGCTGCTGATCGACGAGATCGACCGTGCCGACGACGACTTCGAGGCGTTCCTGCTCGAGTTGCTCGGGGACGCGAGCGTGACGATCCCGGAGATCGGCACGATCCGGGCCACGCACCCGCCGGTGATCGTGCTGACCTCCAACCGGACGCGCGATCTGCACGACGCGGTCAAGCGCCGCTGCCTCTACCACCGGATCGCCTACCCGACTCCGTCGCGCGAGGTGGAGATCGTGCGCCGGCGCGTCAAGGGCGCGTCGGAGACGCTCGCCGTGCAGGTCGCAAACGCCGTCGCACGCATGCGCGAGAGCGACGTGCAGAAGCCCCCGGGCATCGCCGAGGCGATCGACTGGCTGGCGGCTCTGAGTCTGCTCGGCATCGAGGACCTGGACGCCGCGGCAGTGGACCGCACCCTCGGGTCGGTGCTGAAGTACGACGAGGACCAGGAGGTGATCCGCGCGGCGGGCCTCGAGCAGCTCGTGCGCTCCGGTGACTGACTTCGGCGTCGAGACGATCGACGTCGACCTGCCGCCGCTCGTGGGCGCTTTGAGCCGGCGCTTGCGCGACGCGGGCCTCCCCACCACCCCGGCGCGGGCGGCCGACTTCGCCCGGGCACTCACGCTCGTCCAGCCGATCGCGCGCCGGCGGCTGTACTGGACCGCTCGCGCCGTGTTCGTGTCGGACCCGGCCCAGGTCAAGGCCTTCGACGCGGTGTTCTTCTCGGTCTTCGGCGGCCGCGCGGAAGGCGAGGACCTCGAGCTGCAAGACGCCCAGACCGTCGCCTCACCGGCCGACGACCGTCCGAGGGCCGATCACGAGTCCTCGCTCAGTAGGTCGGCTGCACACGATCCGCGCGGGCGTGTCGTCGTCTCCCGCCGGCGAGCAGCGACGAGGACGAGGATGCGGCCGAGATCGAGGTGCCGCTGGCGCTGGCCAGCGACGAGGAGCTGCTGGGACACAAGAGCTTCGACGCACTCGAGCCGCACGAGCTCGCTCAGCTCTACCGGCTGATGTCACGCCTCGAGCTCGCGACTCCGCTGCGGCGCACCCGCCGCTACGAGAAGGGCCGCCACGGGGAGCGCATCGACATGCGGCGAACGCTCCGCGCCAGTCTTCGAACCGGGGGCCATGCCATCCGCCTCACACGTCGACACCGCCGGATCGCGCGCCGGCGGCTCGTCCTGCTGTGCGACATCTCCGGCTCGATGGAGCCCTACGCGCGCGCCTACCTGCAGTTCCTGGCCAGCGCTGCCGGCAGCGGACCGAACGCCGAGGCGTTCGTGTTCGCAACTCGGCTGACCCGCGTGACCCGGGCGTTGGCCTCTCGCAACCCGGAGCTTGCGATCCAGCGTGCCGCCGCCGCCGCACCCGACTGGTCGAGCGGAACGCGCATCGGCGATGCGCTGCGGGAGTTCAACGACCGGCACGGTCGTCGCGGCATGGCCCGTGGCGCGGTGATCGTGATCCTCTCCGACGGCTGGGAGCGCGGCGACCCGATGCTGGTGGGGCGCGAGATGGAGCGCCTCGCGCGCCTGGCGTACCGGATCGTGTGGGTCAATCCGCGGGTCGGGGCAGGTGCCTTCTCCGTCCAGGCCGGCGGCATGATGGCCGCGCTGCCGCACTGCGACGCGCTCGTGAGCGGACACAACTTCGCTGCACTCGGCGAGGTCGTGGAGGCGATCGGAGCCCGGTCGTGGGAACAGAGCTCGCCGGCAGTCGTGGCCGACGAGGTCGAGCCGTGGGCAAGCGCCACCCCGGTACCCGGCAGCTCCGTCGGGATGCCCAGCGGGCACGGCCCGAGCAGGGGAAAGATCACGCCGGGCTGGGTGACCGATGAGTGAAGCCGCAACCAAGACGTGCATCTACCCGGGCTGCGAACGGCCAGCGGTGCCCGCGAATCCGCTCGGCGGGCCGCAGCCTGCCTTCTGTGACCTTGAAGAGCACAATGCGCTCACCGCCCACCAGGAGCGCGAGCGCCTCGCGAACGAGAGGAGACGCAAGGATGGCTAACGAGGCTTACCGAGCAGTCTTTCTGCGTGTTCACCCGACCGGAAAGATGGTGCTCAGCCTGACCACCGAGCCCGACGGAAAAGAGGCCGAGTACGCGCAGCTCGTGGCCAACGAGCTCGGCGTCCCCGCCCTGGACGTCAAGGTCGTCCCCGTCGACACAGACCGGTTCGGAGTCGGTCACGGCTACAACACGAGCCCGTCCGAGGGCACCTCGGCGGCGGTCGTCAGCGCGGCGGGGAAGATCCGCGCCAAGGCCCAGCTTCTTGCCGGGATGGCGCTCGACGCGTCACCGGAGACGCTCACGTGGTCGAACGGAGCGTGGGCTGCAGGCGGAACCGACCCGACGCAGGTCAAGACGGTCGAGGACCTTGCGCTCTACGCCCACGGCACAGGCGCGCTACCGCCCGGGAGTCGAGGGCGGGCTCGACGCGCAGACCGTCTACACGGAGTGACTCCCGTCAGCTGAGCGGGATCTCGTACTGCGAGACCCAGTCGTTCACGACGGCCCAGTCCAGGTTGTCGAAGAACGCGTCGATGTAGGCGGCGCGGTCGGTCTGGAAGTCGAGGAAGTAGGCGTGCTCGTAGACGTCGAGCGCGACCAGAGGCGTCGCGTTCCAGATCGGGAAGGTGCTCTGGGTATCACCGATGTAGTTGAACAGCCGGCCGACGTCCCAGTCGTAGGCGGTCCAGGCCCAGCCGCGGCCGGCCATCCCCGTCGCCTTCAGATCGGTGCGCCACGCGTCGGTCGAGCCGAAGTCGCGCTTGACCAGCTCGGCGAACGCGCCGCTCGGGTCGCCGCCCTCACCGCCGAGGTGCTCGAAGTAGATCTCGTGGCTCTTGATCCCACCGACCGCGAACGACAGATCGACCTTCAGCGCCGGCAGCTGATCCGGGGCTGCAGCGAGCCTTCCGAGGATCTCGTTTCGCTTGTTCACGTAGCCCTCGTAGAGCTTGTAGTGAGCCTCGACCGACGCGCGCGAGATCCACGCGAGCTCCAGGAGCGCCGGCTTCAGCTCGCGCGGCCTGATCCGCTCGTAGCTCAGCCCCGCCTGCGCCCGCGGCTCCAGGCTGGCATCGAGCTCGACCTCCACCTCGTCCGCGACCTTCAACGCACCGAACAGCGTCGAATAGGGCGTGATTCCCCAGTCGGTCTGGTTGACGACGACGCGGCTCGAGAGCGCGCCGTCGCCGATGACGAGCTCGAACGCGATCGGACGGGTCTCGCCGCCCAGCGTCAGCTCGCCCCCCACGTTCAGCCGGCTGCCGTCGGACCCGGCCTGCACGTCAGTCGAGCGGAACTTGATCGCCTGTCCCTTCAAGACCTCGTCGTCGATCGTCGTCTCGATGCTTGCCTTGTCATCGCGCCCCAGTGGCTGCATGCCGCCGGTGCCTTCGCGAACCCGGAGAGAGGTCGAATCGACGTCGAGCGCGATGCTGGTCTGCGCAGGATCCTCGCCGACCTCGAGTGTCGCCTCCCACGCGGCGACGTGGATCAGAAGATCGTGTCCGGCCTTCGCAGCGGCGCCGGTGCGCCCGGTCCTCACAGACAGGGTGCCGTTCTCGGGCCCGAGCGTGTGCGTGCCTGCCGGGAGCGACATCGGCGGAGCTATTATTTCGTCGGCAGCGTGACGGTGAGTTGCTCGCCGTCGAGGGCGACCTCGCCGCCGAGCGAGCGGACCAGCATCACGGCGACCGCCGCACCCAGATCCCTCTGCTCTTCGCCGAGGACGATCGGCGCGGCACTCTCGGACACGGGCTCGAACCTCACGTTCGGCCCGTCGACGGTGACCTGCACCTCCGCGCCGCCGTGCCTCGCCGCGGCGAGCTGGAGCGCCGCGAGCGAGCGCTGGACCGCATCGGGCTCGACGATCACCGTCGCACCGGTGCCGGTTGCGCCCGCGGGCGCCAGCTCGAGCGAGTCGGCCTCGCGCGTCACCGGCTCGTAGCGGTCGCCCTCGATCCGCGCCGCGAGCGACAGCAGCTCGAGTAAGACGGCAAGCTCGTCCGAGGCGCTGTCGATCAGACCGAGATAGCGCTTGAGCTTCTCCTCTTCGAGGTCGTCGAGCCGAACCATCGTCTTCGCGAACCCCTGCACCGTCGCGAGCGGTGTACGAAGGTCGTGGCAGGCGAGAGAAACAAGACGTGCGAAATCGGCGTCCAGAGCGCTGCTAGCGTAACTGCATGACGGAGATCTCAAGCGTCACCCCCGATCTCCAGGCCTCGACCCCGGAGGTTCGGCTGTCGCTGACCCGCGCCGGCGTCACAGGCGTGCAGAAGGCAGTCCGCGTGAGCCACGAGGGGCACCAGACGGTGATGGCAGCGGAGATCGAGTGCACAGTCGATCTCTCGCACAGCCAGAAGGGCGTGCACATGTCGCGCTTCGCCGAGCTCTTCGAGGAGGCGATCGAGGCAGTGGTCGGCACGCGAGGCGCTCCACATCGAGTCGCTCGCCGAGCACATCGCCCAGCACATCGTCGGCCGGCAGAGCGCGCTCCGCGCCGAGGCGAGGATCACGGCACGCTGGCCCGTGCGCCGAACGACACCGGTGAGCAAGCTCTCGACGCAGGAGATGGTCTCGCTCGTCGGGATCGCGGCGGCAACCACTGACGGAGTGCGCCGGGTGGTCGGAGTCGAAGCGACGGGAATCAACGCCTGCCCCTGTGCCCAGGGGTTGGTTCGCGGTCGCGCCGCCGAGCGCCTCGCCGAGGCCGGCTACGAGGACGTCGACCGGATCCTCGATCTCGTCCCGCTCGCCACGCACAACCAGCGCGGCAAGGGATCGCTCTACGTCGGGACCGAGCGCCAGCTGGACGCCAACGATCTGGTCACGATCGTCCAGGGCTCGATGAGCGCGCCGATCTACGAGTTGCTGAAGCGGCCGGACGAGCTGTTCGTCGTCGAGCATGCTCACCTGCAGCCCCGCTTCGTCGAGGACTCGGTTCGGCTCTCGCTCAAGGGCGCTCTCGACGCGATGCCGGAGCTCGGGGACGGCGACTTCCTCTTCGCCCGGCAGCTCAACTTCGAGACGATCCACGCGCACGACGTCCTGGCCGAGCGCGAGGGAACCGTCGGCGAGCTGCGGGCGGAGCTCGAGTCGGGCACGCCGCCGGAGCAGCACACCTCACTCGCCGACTGGCTCCGGAGCTAGACGGGCTTCGTCCGGCGGAACCGGAAGCGGCTTTCCGTTCCCGCACGCAGACGGGCGATGTTCGGCCGGTGGAGCAGGAGGACGCCGACTGCAGCAATTGCACCGAAGACGACGATCGGCCACGGCTCGCCGAGCAGAACAGCCACGACCGGCAACGAGAGCGCGGCCACGATCGAGGCCAGTGACGCGTAGCGGGTGACGAGGAAGGCGACGACCCAGACCGTGACCCCGATCAAGCCCAGCAGAGGCGCTGCGCCGAGAAAGACACCACCCCCGGTCGCCACGGTCTTGCCGCCCTTCTGGAAGCGGAGGAAGAGCGGCCGCCAGTGGCCCAGCATCGCCGCGCCGCCTGCGAGCACCGCGGTCAGCTCGCCGACGAGGAGCGCGCCCACAAGCGCCGGCACGAAGCCCTTCGCAACGTCGAGGACGACGATCGGGATCCCCATCCAGCGCCCATACGTCCGCCACACGTTCGACGCACCGATGTTGCCGCTGCCCACCTTGCGGATGTCCTCGCCCTTCACGAGCAGGACGACCCAGTAGCCGAACGGCATCGACCCCAGCAGGTAACCGCCAAGGACGACGAGAGCCGAGGTCATCCGGCTACTTCAGTGGGATCTGGTACTTCGAGACCCAGTCGTTCACGACAGCCCAGTCCAGGTTGTTGAAGAAGACGTCGATGTATGCGGCGCGGTCCGTCTGGAAATCGAGGAAGTACGCGTGCTCGTAGACGTCGAGCGCGATCAGAGGCGTGGCGTTCCAGATCGGGAAGGTGTTCTGGGCGTCGCCGATGTAGTTGAAGAGCCGCCCCTCGTCCCAGTCGTAGGCGGTCCAGGCCCAGCCGCGCCCGGCCAATCCCGTCGCCTTCAAATCGGTGCGCCACGCGTCGGTCGAGCCGAAGTCACGCTTGATCAGGTCGGCGATCGCACCCTGGGGATCGCCACCGTCGCCGCCGAGGTGCTCGAAGTAGACCTCGTGGTTCTTGATCCCGCCGACCGCGAAGGACAGGTCGACCTTGAGCGCGCGGAAGTCGGAATAGATCTGGTTCGCGGCGCCGGTGTCGGCGGCCGCGAGCTTGCCGAGGATCTCGTTCCGCTTGTTCACGTAACCCTGATAGAGCTTGTAGTGAGCCTCGACCGAGGCGCGAGAGATCCCGTCCAGCTCCAGCAGGGCCGGCTTCAGCTCACGGGGTCTGATCTCCTCGTAACTCGACATCCATACCTCCACATCACTCGGCACATCACTCGGCGGGAACGGCGCGGAGCATATCCTTCCACCCAGTTGCCGAGACGAAGGAGTCGCGCATGCCGTTCACCCTCCCTGACCTTCCCTACGCCTACGACGCGCTCGAGCCGACGATCGATGCGCGCACGATGGAGATCCACCACTCGAAGCACCATCAGGCCTACGTCGACAACGCGAACAAGGCCCTCGAAGGAACGGAATGGGCCGACAACAGCGTCGAGTCGGTCCTCGCGAGCCTCGCCGCGCTACCCGACGCGATCCAGGCGGCAGTGCGGAACAACGCCGGCGGCCACGCGAATCACAGCCTCTTCTGGACGATCATGAGCGCGGACGGCGGCGGCGAGCCCGAGGGCGAGCTGAAGGCTGCGATCGACGACCTCTGGGGCTCGACCGAGGAGCTCAAGAAGGTGGTCAACGACGGCGGCGTCAAGCGCTTCGGCAGCGGCTGGACGTGGCTGGTCTACGACGGCACCGGCCTGGCGGTCAAGTCGACGCCAAACCAGGACAGCCCGCTCCTGGACAGCGACGAGCCGCTTCTCGGCATCGACGTGTGGGAGCACGCCTACTACCTCAACTACCAGAACCGTCGCCCCGACTACCTGGCGGCCTGGTGGAACGTCGTCAACTGGGCAGAGGTCGGCCGCCGCTTCGAAGCTGCAGACAAGCGACCCTAGGAGGGTTTGGCGGAATGTCGCTCGTCGCTGGGGTGCGATGCTCGTTCCGAGGCAAGGACGCAGGGAGCCCGCGGGCTGGTAGCCCGTGGGCGACTGAGGACGCGGCCTCGGGGCGAGCAGCGCGGCCCGGCGGCTCAGCCGATATTTCGCCAAACCCTCCTACGAAATGAGGGCGCTCATCACCGGCGGCACCGGCAAGCTCGGCGCCCCGGTTGCGGAGCGCCTGCGGAACGAAGGGTGGCAGGTGATTGCGGCCGGCAGCCGCGACGGCGACCTCTCCCGGGCCGACGACGCGAGAGCGCTCGTCGAGCGGGCTGCTGCGGAGCTCGGGGGCCTGGACGTCGTCGTCAACGCCGCATCGTCGGGATTCGAGCCGAAGCGATTCGAGGACGTGTCGGAGGAGGACGTGGACGCTGCCCTGGGGGCAACGGTCAAGGGGAGCTTCTTCGTCACGCAAGCGGCCGCGCCGCACCTGCGCGAGAGCGGTGGGCTCGTCGTGATGGTCGAGGACGTCGCGGCGTACCAGCCGTGGCCCTCGTTCGCGGCCCACTGCGCAGCGAAGGCCGCACAGGCGATGCTGACGCGCGTCCTGGCGCGAGCCCTCGCCCCCGAGGTCCGGGTCTGCGGCGTCGCCCCGGGTACGGTCGCAGTTGAGCCTGACCAGGAGACGCGCCGCGCGGCCGAAACCGTGCTCCACCGCATCGGCTCGCCCGACGACGTGACCGGCGCAATCCTCTATCTCGCCGGCGCGCACTTCGTGACCGGGACGACGATCGTCGTCGACGGCGGTCGTCTGTTGCAAACCGGGCGGAACAGCAATGCGTAGTCCGTGTGAATGGCCGCAGTCATGAACATCGACCGTTCTTCCTTGCCTTACCAGCCTGAAGCCGTAAGCATCAGGGGAGTGCCGCGCGAAGAGCCGACGGACGGGGAACTGATCGAGCGCGTCGGCAACGGCGATCGCGACGCGTTCGAGGAGCTCTACCGACGCTACAGGCGGCCCGTGCTCGGCCTAGCGCTGCGGAGGCTCGGCGACCGCGGCCGGGCAGAGGATGCGTTCCAGGATGCGTTCGCCGCAATCTGGCGCTCGGCCTCGAGCTACGACCCGGAACGCGGCCGCGGCGGCGCGTGGCTCTACACCGTCGCGCGGAACGCGATCGTCGACGGCGCGCGTCGGCGGCCGGAACCGCCGATGGAGGCGCCCGACGAGCCGTCAGGCGAGGGAGGCCCGGACGAGCGTGCGGAAGCGTCGTGGCTCGCGTGGCGCGTTCACCGAGCTCTCGAGCAGCTGCCCGACCACGAGCGTCCCGTGATCGAGCTCGCCTACTGGGGCGGTCTCTCACAGAGCGAGATCTCGACATTCCTCGACATCCCGCTGGGCACGATCAAGACTCGGACTCGGAGCGCGCTGGCGCGGCTCGCGGACCTGCTCGAGGAAGAGCTCCGATGAAAGAGCGCTTCGACGACCTCGTAGGCCCCATCGAGGATCCGGACGAGCATGATCGGCTGCGCCGCGTGCATCAGCTGCTGCTCTCGGTCGACCCACCGCCGGAGGTCTCCCCAGCGCTGCAGGCCCCGTCGCCGCCCGAGCCGGTGCAACTGCTTCCGCGCCGCCGGCGTACGGCGCTCGCCCTGCTCGCCGCCGCGCTGGCCGCAGCGGCCTTCGGCGCGGGCTGGTTCGCAAGTGCGCGCAGCGACGACGTCCAGTCCGAGGCCGTGATCCCGATGGCCGGCACCGCGCAGGCGCGCGGAGCCACGGCGTCGATCGAGCTCCTGCCGCAGGACGCGGCGGGAAACTGGCCGATGAACGTCCTCATCCGCGGGCTCACACCGAGCCGCGACCGGACGGACTACTACGAGCTGTGGCTGACGAAGGGTGGAAAGCTCGCAGACCCGTGCGGCCGCTTCACGGTGCACAGCGGCCTGACGAAAGTCAGGCTCAGCGTCCCGTACGGCTTACGCCAGTACGACGGCTGGGTCGTCACCCGACGCGGCTCATACGTGCCGCTGATCGCAACCTCGGAGACCTAACTCGGTTGCCAGAGCTCGAACCGGTTTCCTTCCGGATCGATCGCCCAGCCGAAGCGGCCGAACTCCTGCTCCTCGACCTTCTCGTCGACCTCGACGCCGGCTGCGCTGAGCTGGGCGCGCATCGCGTCGAGGTCGTCGACGCGGAAGTTGACCATCACCTGTTGCTCGAGCGGCCAGTAGCCGGTGTCGCCGGGGAAGATCGACCAGACGGTCGAGGTCCCCGGCACGGCCTCGAAGACGTGACCGCCCCACTCCGAGACCGGGATCCCGAGGTTCGCTTCGTACCAAGAGCGAAGCGCCTCGGGATCGCGAGCCCGGAGGAAGATGCCGCCGATGCCGGTGACGCGCTGCACTCAGGGAGCGGTGCGGTCGTTCGCGACGAACGCGGCGTGCGTGATCGGCATCTTCTCGGCGAGGAACCGCTCGCACGCCTCGGCGTAGCGGCGGATCTCGCGCTGCGCGGTCTCTGCCGCCCGCAGGGAGACGAAGTTCATCAGGGCCCTGGCGTTCACCGTCCAGTAGAACTCGGTGTAGGCGCCGACGGGGATGACGGAGCGGGCGAGTTCGCGCGCGACTCCTTCCTCGACGAGGCGAGTGTACGTCGCGTAGGCCAGGTCGTAGACGGCCTGCAGCTCCTCCCGCGTCCGCTCCGCGAGCTCCGGGTCGACGGGCTCGAACGAGTACGCGCCGGGCTTTCCGACCTGGCTGCGGACGTCGTCGACCTCGGGGATGTAGAAGTCGTCGGTCGCTTTCGCGTAGCGCATCGAGAACTCGTTGAAGGAGCCGATCCGGTGCCGGAACCACTCGCGCGCGACGAAGATCGGGCAGCGGATGTGGAAACGGAAGGAGTTGTGCTCGAACGGCGTCCCGTGCCGGTCGCGCATCAGGAACCGGATCAGCCCGGCGTCAGCATCGTCGACCTCTTCGCGCCGGCGGGCGAAGCTGACGCGTGCCGCGTTGACGACCGAGAGGTCGTCGGCCATCGCCGCGTCGAGCCGGACGAAGCCGTGGTCGAGGACGGGAATTGAGGCGTCGGGTATCACTTCGGTGGTGACTGCCACGGGTTTTCGAGGGTACTGAGGTCCCCGGACGGATGATGCCTTCCGCCTTGATCGGCACGTCGGGCTGGTCCTACCCGTCCTGGCGACCCGACTTCTACCCTTCCGGGCTCGCCAACGAGGACTTCCTCGGCTTCTACGCCGAGCGGTTCCCGTCCGTCGAGCTCAACTCGACCGGGTACCGGCTCCCGTCCGAGGAGCAGTTCAGGCGCTGGGCCGCGGCTACCCCGGACGGGTTCCGCTTCGCGGTGAAGGCCTCACCGCAGGCGCTGCGGTCGTTCGGCACGTTCGAAGAGCGCGTCCGGATGCTCGGCGACAGGCTCGGCCCGGTGCGCGTGGTCGTCGAGAGCCCGCGCGACGACGGCCTGCTCGCCCTCCTGCTCGGCTCCACGGATCTTCGGCTGGCGCTCGACCTGAGAGACGAGAGCTGGGCAGGCGTCGACGTCGCACCCGCCGTCCGGGTCAACGACCGTGATGCCGACGGCCCGTTCCGGTATCTCCGTTTCCGCGAGCCGCCGTACTCCGAGGAGCAGCTCGCAGGGATCGCCGCCACGATCGAGCCACTACTCGCTGCGGGCCTCGAGGTCTACGCGTACTTCCAGCACGAGGACGTCACCGACGGCCCCCGCTTACGCCGCGCGGCTGCTCGAGCTCGTCCGTGCGGACGACCGCTGATCGATCCCGAGCGTGAACTCATCCCCGATGCTCGCTTCGCCGTCACGCTCGTCCCTTTGCGGCCCTGGTCGGCCCACTTGTCTGGATGGCACGCACAAACGGGAATTGCGGCTAGACTCGGGGTAAGTAAGTTCTTTAGAGCGCGTAACCTGGGTGCCCAACACCTCTCTTACCGTTCGTGAGTTAATTGGTAGGAGGTGTATTTCCATGGCAGCAGGCACAGTCAAGTGGTTTGACGATGCGAAGGGCTTCGGCTTCATCGCACCGGAGGACGGCGGTAAGGATCTTTTCGTCCACCACAGCGGCATCGGCGGCGAGGGCTTCAAGTCCCTCTCCGAGGGTGCAAAGGTCGAGTACGAGGCGCGCGAGGGTCAGAAGGGCCCGGAGGCGTTCAACGTCGTCGCCGTCTAGGTGACTTGTAGTTCCCTCGCGCGGCCTTGTTCTCTACGAGGCCGCGCGAGGACCTTCCGTGTCAATCTGCGGCCGCGGCAGCCCGGGCAGCGCTCTCGGCGAGCGCACGCGCCCCCTCGACGCGCACGTCGCCGGGCGATGCGTTGATGCGGACGAGCCGGGCGCCTACCGACGCCGCCGCGGCTGCGAGATCCGCGCCGGCGGCCGCATCGCCGCTCACGTTGGGATTTCCCTCTGCCGCCACGAGTGCTGCGAGCTCCGCGACCTCGGCCGCGATCTCGACGAGCTCGAACGGAATGGCGATGATCCGCTCGACGTTCTCGTCCGTTCGGTCGGCCATGTACGCGCCGTAGGCCTCGGCGTCCGCGTCGGCGAGAGGCTCGACGCGGGCGCGCAGCTCCTCGGCCCGGCCGACGACCTCCGCGCGCCGCTCCCACTCGTCGGGCGCGAAGCGAGCCGCCATCGCGGTCAGGCCCGCGGCGAGCGAGGCCGCGATCGCCGCAACGGCGCCGCCCCCCGGCGCGGGTGTCCGGGCGGGCACTGCGTCGAGGAACTCCTTCAGGCCGGCGTCGAGGAAGTTCGAACTAGAAGAGGCCAACCGTCCGGCCGTCCTCGTCGATGTCGACGCTGAACGCCGCCGGATTCGCACCGAGCCCGGGCATGGTCTGCATCGTCCCGCAGAGCGCGACGAGCCAGCCGGCGCCGGTGTACGCGCGGACGTCCCGCACCGTCACCTCGAATCCGGTCGGCGCATTGGTCAGCGCCGGATCGTGCGACAGCGAGAGGTGCGTCTTCGCCATGCAGATCGGCAGCGTGCCGAGCCCGCCGGCGGCGAACTGCTTGATCTTGTCCTTGGCCGTCTGGAGGAACATCACACTGCCCGCGCCGTAGACACGCGTCGCGATCGCTTCGATCTTCGCCTCGATCGGAGCGTCGATCGGATACGTGAACTCGAACTCGTTCGGATGATCGGCGGCGTCGACGACGGCCTCGGCAAGCGATGCCGCGCCCTCGCCACCGCGCTCGAACGCCTCGTTCAGCTCGGCGGCGTGCGCACCGTGCTGAAGTGCGAGCCGGCGGACGAGGTCGACCTCCTCGTCAGAGTCGCCCGGGAACCGGTTGACCGCGACGACGGCCCGCAGCCCGAACTCGGACACGATCTCGAGATGGCGCCGCAGGTTCTCGGCGCCGCGCTCGATCGCATCCGGCCCGCCGTCCGGGTCGCCGCCGTGATGCTTGAGCGCCTTGGCGGTCGCGACCAGGACGACCGCGCTCGGGCTGAGCCCGCCCGCCCGGCAGACGATGTTCAGGAACTTCTCCATCCCCATGTCCGCGCCGAAGCCCGACTCCGTGACCACGTAGTCGCCGAGCTTCAGCGCCACGAGGTCGGCGACGAGCGAGTTGTTGCCGTGGGCGATGTTGGCGAACGGCCCGCAGTGGACGAGCGCCGGCTGCCCCTCGAGCGTCTGGACGAGGTTCGGCTTGAGCGCGTCCTTGAGAAGGACGGCCATCGCGCCCGCGGCCCGGAGCTGCTCTGCGAGGACGGGCTCGCCCTCGAAGGTGTACGCGACGGTGATCGAGCCGAGCCGCTCGCGCAGGTCGTGCAGGTCGCGCGCCACCGCGACGATCGCCATCACCTCCGATGCGGCCGTGATGTCGAAGCCGGACTGGCGCGGGTAACCGTTCGCCCGCCCGCCGAGACCGAGGGCGATGTCCCGGAGCGCACGATCGTTGATGTCGACGCAGCGCCGCCAGCCGACCGAGAGCGGGTCGATCCGAAGCTTGTTGCCGTGCAGGATGTGCGCCTCGAGGATCGCGGCCAGCAGGTTGTTGGCGGCGCCGATCGCATGGATGTCGCCGGTGAAGTGGAGGTTCAGATCCTCCATCGGCACGACCTGCGCGTAGCCACCTCCCGCGGCGCCGCCCTTGATCCCGAAGACCGGTCCGAGCGAGGCCTCCCGCAGGCAGAGCACCGACTTCCGGCCGATGTGACCGAGGCCCTGCGTCAGGGAGACGGAGGTCGTCGTCTTCCCCTCGCCCGCCTTCGTCGGCGTGATCGCCGTGACGCAGATGAGCTTTCCGTCCGCCGTCTCGCGGAGCCGGTCGAGGACGCTGAGGTCGATCTTCGCCTTCGTGCGGCCGTACGGCTCGACCTCCTCCGGCACCAACCCGGCGGCGGCGGCGATCTCCTCGATCGGCCGGAGGCTCGCGGCTTGCGCGATCTCGAGGCTCGACGGCATCTCTGTCCGCATCAGACGGACCCTAATGCCGCCGGGTACCCGAGAGCTTCCGCCACCGGCGCAGCGGCAGCGTCCGCCAGGCCGCGGTAGCCGAGTGTCGTCCGCCGCCAGACGACGTCCTCGACGCTGACCGCCCACTCGTGCTCGCCTGCGTAGCCGATCTGCGCGAGCACATCGGGCGCGTCAGGGTGGATCGGCGCGAGCAGCGCAGGCTCGATCAACGCAGGCGCGAGCATCTCCTCCGCCAGGCTGCCGTACAGGTGCAGGACGTGCGAGCGGGTAGCGGGATCGAGCTCGGGGAAGTGGCGCGCGATGCGCACGCCCGCGTCGTCGAGCCCGCGCGCGCCCGGCAGCGGCAGCGGCACGGGTTCGAACCGCAGCCCGCCGAGCTCCGGGCGAAGCCGCTCGAGCGCGTGCAGCGCGATCCGGCGGTAGGTGGTGAGCTTCCCGCCCGCCACCGTCAGCATCCCGCCACGACCGACGACGTATTGCGTCTCGCGCCGCGCGGTCAGCGTCTCGCCGCTCGGGCCGGGAAGCACGCGCAATCCTGCGAAGCTGGCCCGAATACGACTCGGATCGAGCACTTCGCGCTCGACTCCGACCGAGGCCTCATCGAGGATCCGTGTGACGTCTGCGGGCTCGACGCTGACCTCCGACGGGTCGCCTTCGTAGAGCGTGTCGGTCGTCCCCAGCAGCAGCATCCCCTGCCACGGGTACGCGAACGTGACGCGCACCGCGTCGTGCGGAATCGTCAGCGCTGCCGACCAGGGGCGATCGAGATCCAGCAGCAGGTGCACGCCCTTCGACAGGCGGGCGAGCGGCGGCGCAGCCGGGTCCTCGAAGGCGCGAATGCCGTTGATCCACGGGCCGGTCGCGTTGACGACCGCGCGCGCGTCGACCGAGATCGTCTCGCCTGACAGGCGGTCGCGCACCTCGGCGCCGCGCACACGACCCGCCACGTCACGCAGTCCGATGACCTCCGCGTAGTTCGCGACGGCCCCGCCGACGGCGGCCGTCGCCCGCACGTTGGCCAGACAGAGCCGCCCGTCGTGCGTGAACGAGTCGATGTAGACACCGCAGCCGCGCAGTCCGTCGAGCCGGAGATCGGGGACGCTCTGCAGCGCACGCGCGGGCGGCAGCAGGCCGCCGAGCTTGTCACCTGCGAGACCCGAGTAGAGCGCGAGCCCGAGTCTCAGCGTCGTCGGCCGGTACGGACCGTCGCGGTAGAGCGGGAACAGGAACGGCAGCCTCCGGACGAGGTGCGGCGCGACGGTCTTGAGCAGTGCGCGACGCTCGCGATGAGCCTCGCGCACGAGCTTGACGTCACCCAGCCGGAGGTAGCGCAGCCCGCCGTGAATCAGCTTCGACGATGCGCTCGAGGTCGCCCCGCCGAAGTCGTCTCGGTCGACGAGCGCCACTGCGAGGCCGGCCTGCGCAGCCTCGTTCGCGATTCCGGCTCCGACGATGCCGCCTCCGATCACGAGGAGGTCGAACCGTCGCTCGGCCAGTTGCGAGAGATCCCTCACAGCGGGTTCGTCCACGCGCGGTTGCCCGTCGCGTCGGTCACCTCGATGCGGGCGTAACCCGCGCCGACGGGCCGCCGGAGCCGCGCGTGCGTGATCCCGCGATCGTCGTCGGCGAGCACTTCCCCGGCGTACCGGTAGCCGAGCCGGCCGGCGTTCACGGCCGCTCCCTCGGTGCGACTCGACACGAGCGTGACGGAGCGGGCCGGGCTGCAGCGAACCTCGACCTCGTCGCCGTCGACCGCGACGTCGTGCAGCACCGGGCCGGAGCTCCCGTAGAAGGAACCGGCTGCAAGACCCGCCAGCACTGCCTCGGCACTCCGCTCCGGCGCCCGCAGCCAGGTCCAGCCGTGGCCCGAGTCGAAGCCGGGATGGTGGGAGTCGTCCGTCACGAGCCCGAAGCAGCGGCCGCCGCTCTCGAGCAGCTCGTCCCAGTGAACGGAGGACAGCCCTCGCCCCACCTCGAGCTCGCAGCCGGCGTTCCAGACCTCGATCCCGGCGACGTTCTCGGGCAGCTCGAGCGAGCCCGGGGTCACGCCCGTCCAGTAGGGATGCGCGAGATAGGCGACGCCGCCGTGCTCCGTGATGAAACCCGCGGTGCGCTCGAGGTCTGCGTACTCGGCGCCGAGCGCGGCGAGATCGGCGTCCGCCGAGAGGCCGAAGCCGAGCACATGGCCGTCGCGCGCGGCCGGGAGGATGCAGTTCAGCTCGACGCTCGGCAGCACGAGCAGACGCCCGTTCGACGCGGCCTCGGTCCGCTTCCAGTGGTCGGTGATCGCGAGCACGTCGAAGCCCGCGCGACCGTAATGAGCCGCGAGCGCGTCGGGCTCGAGCTCGCCGTCGGAGCCCGTCGTGTGCGCGTGGAAAGCGCAACGCAACCACTCGCCCTCGACCGTGAAGGGATCGGTGCGATCCGGTGCCATACCGGTGAAGACCCTACAACCGCCCCTTGAATCGCCGGACGCACGGCCGTACGCTGGCCTTTCACATTTCGACCGGGAGGGCAGCCATGGGGCAGCACTGGGAGATCGACGAGATCCTGGATCGGGCACTACAGGAGGACGACCTCGACGGAATGGACTCGGTGATCGCACGCCTGGTGGCCGAGGAGCGGATCAGCCGGAGCGCGATGCTACGCCGGTCGCTCGCCGCCGCCGCCGGGCTCACGATCCTCGCACCTGCGACCGCGTTCGCGCGGTCGGGAGCAGCGGCGCCGCCGACGCGCGGCACCGTCGCCAACTACAAGACGATCCTCGCCGAGGCCAAGAGGGAAGGCCGCCTCAACACGATCGCCCTACCGCCTGACTGGGCGAACTACGGCGAGATCATGTCGACCTTCCAGAAGCGGTTCGGCCTGAAGATCACGAACAGCAACCCGAACGGCTCCTCGGCCGAGGAGAACACGGCCGTTCGCACGTTGAAGAGCGACTCCCGCGCGCCGGACGTCCTCGACGTCGGTCCGGCGTTCGCGATCGCCGGAGCGAAGGAAGGCCTCTACGCGACCTACCGCAACCGCTTCTGGGGCAGCGTCCCCGTGGCGATGAAGGATCTTCGCGGCCGCTGGCTGGCCGACTACTGGGGCGTGATCTCGTTCGGCGTCAACACGAACGTCGTCAAGAACGTTCCCAAGAGCTGGGCCGACCTGCTCAAGCCGGAGTACGCGAACCAGGTCGCCCTCAACGGCAGCCCGCTCTCGTCGGGGTCGGCCGTCGCCGGCGTCTTCTCCGCGGCACTCGCGAACGGCGGCTCGCTCAACAACGTCGGCCCCGGGATCGACTACTTCGCACGCCTCAAGGACGCCGGCAACTTCGTCCCCGTGCAGGCGACGCCGCAGACGATCGCATCGGGCCAGACGCCGATCGTGATCGACTGGGACTACCTGAACCTCGCGTACATCAAGGAGTTCCCGGCCGCGAAGATCAAGGTCTCGATCCCGTCGAAGGGCGTCTACGGCGCCTTCTACGCGCAGGCGATCTCGCGCTATGCCCCGCACCCCTGGGCGGCGCGGCTCTGGCAAGAGTTCGTCTACTCGGACGCCGGCCAGCTGCTGTGGCTCAAGGGCTACTCGCATCCGGCCCGCTTCACCGACATGGCGCGGCGAAAGGTTGTGCCGGGAGCACTGGTCAGGGCTCTGCCGTCGCCGTCCGCGTACGCGAAGGTGCGCTTCGCAGGTCCGGTGCAGAACGACAGGGCCGCCAAGCTGATCGCGAAGGACTGGCCGAAGAAGGTCGGCGCGTAGCGCCCTGAGCGCGACGCTCGAAACGACGGAGACGCCGCGGCCGGTGAAAGCCGGCCGCGGCTTTCGTCCGCGCCTCGTCTGGCTCGGCGTCGTCCCCTTCCTCGCCTATGCGGCGTTGTTCCTGCTCCTGCCGGCGGCGCAGGTGCTGCTCGGCGCCTTCGAGTCGCTCGACGGTGGGTTCACGACCGCGAACGTGCGCGAGATCTTCCAAGAGCCGTATCTCAGCGCCTTCAAAAACTCGATCGAGGTGAGCCTCGTGACGGCGCTCGCGGGCGGCATCCTCGGCTTCCTGATCGCGTACGCCGCGATCCGGGACGGGACGCCGCGCGTCGTCCGGACCGTCCTCACGACCTTCTCCGCCGTGGCTGCCAACTTCGCGGGCATCCCGCTCGCGTTCGCCTTCATCGCCACGCTCGGCACGATCGGGATCGTCACCCAGTTCCTCGCCGGGCACGGCTACAACCCGTACCAGCACGGGTTCACGCTCTTCTCCAAGACGGGCATCGAGATCATCTACCTCTACTTCCAGATCCCGCTGATGGTCCTCGTGATCGCACCCGCAATCGACGGGCTGCGCCGGGAGTGGCGGGAGGCCTCCGCGAACCTGGGCGCGACGCCGCGCCAGTTCTGGCGCTACGTCGGGCTGCCGGTGCTCGCCCCGTCGCTGCTGAGCGCGATGGTGCTCCTCTTCGGCAACTCGTTCGCCGCCTACGCCACCGCGTACGGCTTGACGGGTGGCTTCGTCCCGCTCGTGCCGCTCCAGATCGGCTACCTCGTCGGCGGCGACGTCCTCTCCAACCCGCACCTCGCAGACGCGCTCGCGCTCGGGATGTTCGTCGTCCTCGGCCTGATGATGGCGGTCTACATACCGCTGCAGCGGATCACATCGCGGTGGGTGCGATGAGGAAGCGGATCGCACCGGGCGCGGTGGTCTGGCTCGTGGTGGCGCTGGCCTTCTTCGTGCTGCCGCTCTTCGCCACCCTCCTCTTCAGCCTCAAGGACGAGGTCACCGGCGAGTGCTGCACGCTCGGCAGCTACCAGGTGATCGCCGAGGATCCGCAGTTCTGGAAGACGCTGCGTCTCTCGTTCGTGCTCTCGCTGGAGACGATCGCGATCGCGCTGCTGCTCCTCGTGCCGACGGTGTACTGGGTGCACCTGAAGCTGCCGCGCCTGCGGCCCCTGATCGGGTTCCTCGCGCTCGTGCCGTTCGTCATTCCGCCGATCGTGCTCGTGGTCGGGCTGCTCGAGCTCTACCGTGGAAGCCCGACCTGGTTCTACGCCGAGCCGTACGGCTTCCTCGTCGCCGCCTACGTGATCCTCTCCTTCCCGTACATGTACTTCTCGCTCGACACGGGCTTCCGGGCGATCGACGTGCACACGCTGACGGAGGCCTCGCAGAGCCTCGGCGCCCCCTGGCGGACGACGCTCTTCCGGGTGATCCTGCCCAACATCCGGGCGGCCGCGCTGGCGGGCGCCTTCCTGACGCTGGCGATCGTGATGGGCGAGTTCACGATCGCGGTGCTCGCGACCTTCAGCACCTTCCCGACCTACATCTCCTACATCCAGGAGACCAAAACCTACCCGGCGGCGGCCGTCTCGCTGATGAGCTTCGGCATCACCTGGCTGGCGATGCTCGCGCTCCTACTCGTCGGGCGCGGCAGGGCGGTTGGCGCGGGAGGAAGCCACTGATGGCCTACGTCGAGCTGCAGGAGCTGAGGCGCGCGTTCGACGAGGTGGTCGCGCTGGACGGGATCGATCTCTCGCTCTCGGAGGGGGAGTTCCTCTCGCTGCTCGGGCCCTCCGGGTGCGGCAAGACGACCGCGCTCCGCCTCGTCGCCGGCTTCGACCGGCCCGATCACGGGCGCATCCTCGTGGACGGCAAGGACATGACGCGCGTGCCACCCAACAAGCGCAACATGGGGATGGTGTTCCAGGCGTACTCGCTCTTCCCCAACATGACCGCCGAGCGGAACGTGGAGTACGGGCTGAGGATCCGTGGCGTCGACCGGGCCAAGCGGCGGGGCAAGGTGCAGGAGCTGCTCGAGCTCGTCGGCCTCGGGCACGCGGCCAAGCGTTACCCGCACCAGCTCTCGGGCGGGATGCAGCAGCGGGTTGCGCTGGCGCGCGCGCTCGCGATCGAGCCGCGCGTGTTGCTCCTCGACGAGCCGCTCTCGGCGCTCGACGCAAAGGTCCGCGTGCAGCTCCGAGAGGAGATCAGGCGCATCCAGAGCCGGCTCGGGATCACCACGATCTACGTCACGCACGACCAGGAGGAGGCGCTCTCGATCTCCGACCGGGTGGCGGTGCTCTCGCAGGGCAGGATCGAGCAGATCGCCGCGCCGGGCGAGATCTACGACGCTCCCGCTACACCCTTCGTGGCGGATTTCGTCGGCACCATGAACCGGCTGGAAGGAACCGTTGCGGACGAAGGCGTCGTCGCCTACGGCGAGAAGCTGCTCGCGATCGCCGCGGTGCGCGGCCGCACGAAGGGGGAGCGCGTGATGGTGCTGGTGCGGCCCGAGACGGTCGAGCTCCAGCCGGCGAACGGCGACGCCTCGGGCGTGATCACGGGCGAGATCGTCTCGCACACGTTCCTCGGGGCGATGATGCGCCTCAAGCTGACCTCCGGAGACAGTGAGGTGACGGCCGACGTGCCGGCGACACGGGCGAGTGCGTATCCGGTGGGGATGAAGGTGCAGGCGCGCTTCCCCGGTGAGACGGCGCGGGTGCTCACCCTCGAATCGCCTCCAGCAGCAGATCCGGACGGTCGCTGAAGATCCCGTCGACGCCGAGCGCGGCGAGCTCCCGCATCCGCCTCGGGTCGTTGACGGTGTAGACGGTCGTCTTCAAGCCCAGTGAGCGGGCGAGCGCGAGCCCCCGCGGCCTCACACGCCGGTCGCTGAACCCGATCGCCCATGCGTAGCGCGCGGCTCGCCGGATCGAGACGCCGAGTCCGACGTGCTGCAGTGTCCGCAGGTTTCGTACCTGACGCAATGCGCCGGGTTCGAAGCAGACGACGACAGCTTCCTCCGAGAGCAGCCGGACGGTGCGTGCGACGACGTCGTGACGCCGGTAGCGCCATGGGCTCTTGAGCTCACACATCACGCCAATCCGCCCTGCGCACTGGTCGACGACCTCCTCGAGCCGCGGCTCACCGCCCACCGGCGGGTCGTGGCAGACGACGAGCGAGCCGTCGGCGGCGGCGTGGACGTCGAACTCCACGAAGTCGGCGCCGAGCTCGATCGCGCGCTCGAACGCGGCAGGCGTGTTCTCGGGCAGCTCGGCAGATGCTCCCCGATGAGCGATCGTCCAGGTCATGCGAGCAAGCGCCGGAGCAACGGGACGTCGATCGCCTCCACCACCTCGTCGGCCTGGGCGAGCCGCTCGGGTGCCTGTGTCCCGAGCAAGGCCACGACGCGCGCACCGGCCGCCTTGGCAGAGGCGACCCCGGCCTCCGTGTCCTCGAAGACGAGCGTCTCCGCGCCTGCCGCGCCGAGTGCTGCGAGCGCGAGCAGATAGCTCTCGGGATCCGGCTTGCCACGAGCCACGTCGTCGTCGGCCACGACGGTGGTGAACAGATCCGCGAGCCCGGCTGCGGCGACGACCGGAACGATCTCCTCGCGGGCGGCGCCAGAGACGATCGCGAGCCGCGTGCGCTCGGCGGCGAAGCGCACCGCAGCGCGCATCGCCTCGGTCACTGTCGATCCGTCCGCGACCGTGCTTCGGTAGCGGTCGATCCGCTCCCGGATGAAGGCGGGGACGCGCGGGTCGCCGGGACCGAGGCAGAGCTCGGCGATCGCATGCTCGGCAAGCCCCGAGAGGCGCTCGTAGTACTCGCGCTCGGAGATCGGCTTGCCGTACTCGGCGAAGAGCTCGCCGTAGATCCGGCAGAGGACAGGCTCGTCCTGGGAGAGCGTGCCGTTGAAGTCGAAGATCACCGCGCGGATCGGCACGTCACGAGAGATTACGCTCCGCCGCGATGCCGCTCTCTGCCCTCTTGCTCGCGCTCGCGGCGGCGTTCGTGCACGCGCTCTGGAACCTGCTGCTCGCGCGGGCGCGCGATCCGGAGGCGGCAACGGCGGTGGCGCTCCTCGTCGCGATCACCGTCTTCGCCCCGGTGTCGGTGTTCGCCTGGGGGCTCGAACCAGAGGTCTGGCCCTATCTCGTCGTCACGAGCTGTCTGCAGCTTCTGTACTTCTCACTGCTGATCACGGCGTACCGGAAGGCCGAGGTGTCCGTCGTCTATCCGATCGCGCGGGGAGTGGCGCCGACCCTCGTCCTGCTCGCAGGCATCGTCGTGCTCGGCTACAGCACATCCTGGGCGCAGGCAGCGGGCGTCGTCCTCGTCGGAGTCGGCGTGCTCGCGATCCGAGGTGTCCGCAAGGGCGCCGCTACCGCCGGCGTCGTCTTCGGGCTCGCGATTGCGGCCGTGATCGCCTCGTACACGCTCGTCGACAAGCGGGGACTCGACTACGCGACTCCGATCGCCTATCTCGAGGTCTCGATGATCGCGCCGGCCATCCTCTACGCGACCTGGGTCGCTCGGATGCGCGGCGGCACCGTGGCGCTGCGGAGCGAGTTCAATCGCTCGTCGATCGTCGCCGGGATTGCAACGTTCACGGCCTACGCGCTCGTGCTCGCCGCGCTGGAGCGCGCCTCCGCGGCGTCCGTTGCCGCCGTGCGCGAGACGAGCGTCGTGATCGCAACGCTCCTCGCTGCCGTGGTGCTGAAGGAGCACGTGACGCCGGTCCGCCTGACGGGAGCGATCCTCGTCGCCGGCGGCGTCGCGCTCCTAGCGGCCGGGGGGTGAGGGGCGCTCACTAGAGACCTTGACGCGTCGGCGAGTTGGGCCGCGAAGCGGCCCCTTCAGGGGTTTTCGCGCGATGGGCATCCGCTCTCGCGGATGCCCATCTTGCGCAAGGTTATTGCAGCCAGGCGTTCACCTTGCCGGGGTTCGCCTTGACCCACTGCTCCGCTGCCTTCTCCGGCTTCATCTTCTTGCCGGAGATGAGGTTGGCGACGAAGTTCTGGTCCTTGGACGTCCACTTCCACTTGGTGACGAACTTGACGGCCGGGGAGCCGCTCGTCGCGAACTTCTTCGAGACGAGCTTGTCGAGGCCGTAGGACGGGTACTCGCACGCGTGCTTTCCGGACTGCTTCTCGTCGTCCAGGCACCCCTGGAAACGCTTCGGCAGCTGGATTCGAACGAGGTCGTACTGCGCATTCAGGTACTGCGGGTCGTACCAGTAGAAGAGAACCGGCTTCTTCTGCTTGTACAGCTGGCTCCAGCGAGCCACCTGCGCCGGCTCAGCGCCCGCGACCACGTGCTTGAGGTTGAGGCCGAGCTCCTTGATCAGGGCCCGGTCCTTCTGCACGTAGGAGGGATCGCCGCCGAGGAACATCCCCTGCGAGCCCGACTCGGGTGACTTGAACACGGACTCCTTGCCCTTCAGTCCCCGCCACGTCCTGAACGCCGGGTACTGCTTGAGCAGATAGCGCGGGATGTACCAGCCGATCACGCCGGTGATCCCGTTCGAGCCGACGATGCGAACCGACTTGTCCTTGAGATACGGCTGAGCCTGCTTCGTCGCCGTGTTGTCCCAGTCCTCGAGGGCGACGTCGACCTTGCCGTCCCGCATGGCCTGGAAGTAGGGCGGGCCCTCGGTGACCTGAGTGAGCTTCACCTTGCAGCCGAGCCGCTTCTCGAGCACGTACTTCGCCACGTACGTGTTCGCCGTCGAGCCTGACCACGACTGCTCGTTGATGGTCACGGTGCCGCAACTCGGCGCCGCCCCCTTGCCGAACGCGCTCCCCGACACGGTGAGCGCTGCAACTGCGACGAGCGTCAGACCGACCAGGCCTACGCGACCTCGCCAGCCACCTCGAACCGACATCCGACCCTCCCTCTTGTTGTTTGACCCGGTGTTGCCAGTCATGCAATGCCCTCCTTCTTCGATTGGCGCGTGCCCTGAGTGACGCGGTCGAGAGCGATTCCCAGGGCGAGGATCGCGACCGAGGCGATCACACCCTGCCCGAACTGCCCGCGGACGAGCCCCTGCGCGACCTCGTAGCCGAGGCCGCCGGAACCTACGAGCCCGGCGATCACGACCACGGCGAGGACCATGATGATCGCCTGGTTGATGCCGAGCATCACCGCGTCACCCGCCAGGGGAAGCTTGACCTTCATCAGCACCTGCCGCCTCGACGCCCCGAACGCGTTCGCGGCCTCGACCGACGTCGGCGCCACGTCCCGCACGCCCCGCTCGACGAGCCGCAGCGTGACGGGGAACGCGTACAGAACGCTGGCCACGATCCCCGGCACGATCGAAACCGGCATCAGGTAGATGAACGGGATGATGTAGACGAGCTGCGGGAGCGTCTGCAGCAGGTCGCTGATGGGCCTCATCACCTTCGAGAAGCGGTCGCTCTCGGCGGCCAGGACCCCCAGGACGACCCCGAGCAGGACGGCGAGCGCCGTGGCGACGAGCACCTGGGACAACGTGTCCATCGCGAGCGCCCAGACACCCATGAACCCGATCAGGCCGAGCATCGCGAGCGTCGTGAGCGCCGGCCGGAGACCACTCACGACGAACGCGATCGCGGTCAGCCCCAGAACGGTCGTGAACCAGGGGGCCTCCACCAGGAACTCCTGCAGCGGAAGCAGAAGCTCTTGGAGAATGAAGATCCCGACTCGCTCGGTGATCGCGAAGACCCACGTGGTGGGGTCTTGCACGTAGTCGAGCACGACCTGGATCTTGGCCAGCAGCCACTCCTCTAGCGTCACCGTGCGTGGCGGATTCCCGGCTTCATCCGGATAGGCGGCGCCGACGCCGAGGACCTTCGAGAGTCCCACTCCGGCGACGATCGCCGCGGCGAGCATGAGCGTCTGACCGCGCTTCCTTGCCTCGTCTAGGTGCCGGCGCGCCGGGTCGGTCCGCTCGGCGATCGCCTCGAAGGAACGGTCGAGGGCCATCGCCATCACCACGATCACAAAGCCGGCGAGGATTGCAAGAGCCGGGTTCGAGTAGAGGCCGCTCGTGACGACTGCCCCCAGGCCGCCGCCGCCGATCAAGCCCGCGATCACGACCATCGAGAGCGCGAACAGGATCGTCTGGTTGACGCCCAGCAGGATCATGCGTCGCGCGAGCGGGAGTTGCACCTTGCGGAGCAGCTGCCGCCGCGTGGCACCCATCGACGTGGCCGCCTCGACCGTATTGACGGGAACCCCTCGGATCCCCAGCGCCGTGATCCGGATGGCCGGCGGGATCGCGTAGATCATGGTCGAGACGACTGCGGCAGCCGGCCCGATCGAGAAGAGAATCACGACCGGCATCAGATACGCGAACGCGGGGACGATCTGCATCGCATCGAGCAACGGCGTGATCGCCCGGCGGAACCGTTCCGAACGGCCGGCGACGATGCCCAGGGGGATTCCGACGAGGAGCGAGAGCCCGACGGAGACGAGCATCAGGGCCAGCGTCTGCATGCTCTCCTCCCAGAGGCCGGACAGTGCGAAGGTCGCGAATGCGGAGAGTGTCCACAGCGCCGCGCGGAGGCCGCCAAAGCGCAGAACGAGCGCCACGCCCGCGACGGTCGTCCCGGCCCACGTGAGCCAGAGCAGCAGCCGGTTGAACCACCCGACGAGGTGGTCGACCCCCGAGCTGAAGCCCTCGAAGACCGTGAAGACGAACGACTGGTCCTCCTGGCCGCGCTCGGTCAGGAGCCAGGTCTGAAAGTCGTCGAGACGAACGGACAGCGAGTTCCAGACGAGGTCGTTCGGCCAGGGGTACTCGAGTCCCCAGGCCCGGTAGGCGATGTACATCAGCGCCACGATTCCCGCTACCTGGACGAGTCTTCCCCGCCACCAGGCCCGATGCACGACGACCGGTGCGGAGGTAGCCCTCTCGGCGAAGACCGAGGCCATGGTCTCTAGTCGCCTCTCTCGTCGGCGATCGCCTGGAAGACCGCTTCGCGGTCGACGATGCCGACGATCTTTCCGTCCTCGATCGCGCAGACCGGCTTCTCGCTCGCCGCGAGCGCCGGCGCGGCCTTGCTGATCGTCGTGGTGACGTCGAGCCTCGGGCCGTCGGTGGGATCCTCGGGCGTCGGCTCGCGCATGATCCAGCGGAGCGTCAGCACGTTGCTCTTCGGAATGTCGCGCACGAAGTTGGCGACGTACTCGTCGGCCGGCTCCCCGACGAGCTCCTCCGGCGTCCCGAGCTGGACGATCGCGCCGTCGCGCATGATCGCGATCCGGTCGCCGAGCCGCAGGGCCTCCGGCAGGTCGTGCGTGATGAAGAGCATCGTCTTGCCTGTCTCGAGCTGGAGCCGGCAGACCTCGTCCTGCATGTCGCGGCGGATCAGCGGATCGAGGGCGCTGAACGGCTCGTCGTAGAGCATTACCTTCGGATCGACGGCAAAGGCCCGCGCGAGCCCCACTCGCTGCTGCATCCCGCCCGAGAGCTGGTCCGGGAACTGGTTGCCGGAGTCTTCGAGCCCGACGAGCTGGAGCACCTCCTCTGCACGGGCGAGGCGCTGTGCCTTAGGCATGCCCTGGACCTCGAGCCCGAACGCGACGTTGTCGACGACGCGTCGGTGCGCGAGTAGGCCGAAGTGCTGGAAGACCATCGAGACCGTGTGCCGCCGGAGCTCGCGCAGCTCGTTGCGGCCCGCCGCCATCACGTCGCGTCCGTCGATCTCGATCGCACCGGCCGTCGGCTCGATCAGCCGGATCAGCGTTCGCACGAGCGTTGACTTGCCCGAGCCGGAGAGCCCCATGACGACGAAGACCTCGCCCGGCCAGACCTCGATCGACACGTCGCGGACCGCGATCACGCAGCCCGTCTTCGCGCGTAGCTCCCGGCGCGGCAGGTCGACGTCGTCGGTGCCGAGCAGCCGCTCGCCGTGCGGGACCGAAGATCTTCCAGATCCCCTCCGCGCGGATCAGCGGTGGCCCGTCGCGAGACACGCGCGGGGCCGAAGCGCTCGTCACCGCAGTCGCGCTCACATCGTCCTCTCCCTCATCGTCGTCCTTGATTGAACAAGGTTCCGGTCGGGGTTTCAAACACGCTTACAGCGTCACCACCACGGTCTTCGGCTCGGTGAATGTCTCCATCGCCTCGCTGCCGCCGACGCGCCCCACGCCCGAGCTCTTGCCGGACCGGCCGCCGAACGGCAGGTGGCTCTCCCAGTAGTTGGTCGACTCGTTGATGTTCACCCAGCCGGCATCGACCGCCTCGGCGAAGCGCAGGCCGCGGGCGAGATCCCGGGTCCAGACAGCGGTGAGAAGCCCGTAGGGAGATGCGTTCGCGATCTGCAGCGCCTCGTCGTCGCTCGCGATCGTCGTGATCGGGATCACGGGCCCGAATGTCTCCTCGCGCGCGACCTCCATCTCCTCCGTGACGCGATCGAGGACGGTCGCCTGCCAGTAGAGCGCGGTGGGGAAGCCCTCGGCGCGCGCGCCGCCGGCGACGAGCTCGGCGCCACCGTCGAGCGCGTCGGCGACGTGCCGGTCCATCTTCTCCGCGGTCGACTCGTTGTTGAGCGGCCCCATCGTCGTCTCGGTGAGCAGCGGGTCGCCGAGCCGGATCTCGCGCTCCACCGCGGCGCTCAGCCGCTCGACGAACTCGTCGTGCACGGCCTCGTGAACGAGGAATCGCTCCCCGGCCGTGCAGCTCTGTCCCGCACAGAGGAAGGAAGCCACGAGACTCGCCTCCGCCGCCGCGGCGACGTCCGCGTCCTCGAGCACGATCATCGGCCCGTTGCCGCCGAGCTCGAGCAGCATCGCCTTCCCGGCTGCCCGCGTCGCCACCTTCAGCCCGGTCTCGACGGAGCCGATGAAGCCGATCGCATGCGTTCCCGGGCTCCCGGCGATCTCGTCGCCGACGACGGCACCCCGGCCCGTGACCATCGAGAAGACACCGGCAGGGAGCTCGGCGTCCACGACGCACTCCGCAAGCTTCACGGCGCAGATCGACGTCGACGAGGCGGGCGCCCAGACCACGGCGTTCCCGGCTGCGAGCGCGGGTGCGAGCAGCTCGGCGGGCATCGTGTAGGGCCAGTTCCACGGCGTGATCACACCGACGACACCGCGCGGGACGCGGTAGCCGAGGATCCGCTTCGACGCGTCGACCGACGGCGGCATCGACCCGTCCAGCCGCTTCACGTCTGCAGCCGCCATCCGCCAGTACTCGATCAGCTCGTCCACCTCGCCGTAGGCCTCGCTGTGCAGCGGCTTGCCCTGATCGAGCGTCAGCGTCAGCGCGAGCTCGTCGCGGCGCTCGACGATCAGGTCTGCGACCCGCTCCATCGCCGCGGCGCGCTCGAAGGCCGAGCGGCGAGACCAGTCGCGCCAGGCGCCGTTCGCAGCCGCGATCGCCCTCTGCGCCTCCTCGCGCGTCCCCTCCGGCACGGAGCCCAGCACCTCGCCGCTCGCGGGGCTCGTCGCCTCGAGCCGGGCGTCGGAGTCCGTCCACTCGCCCCCGATCACCATCCCGTAGTCCGTCACGCGCGCCCCTCGCCGGCTCCGGCTCCCGCCCGGCAGAGCCGGGCTCCGCCGGCGCCTGCCGCCGCTCGCGGCACCCGGCTCTCCGGGTCTGTACTACTCGGTACCATCCCCTCCGGCCGGGCACCGCGAGCGACGGCCGAGGAACGCGCGTGTGGTCGTGCTCACGCTGCGAACGCCTCCCGGTAGATCTCCTCGTACGCCTTGACGTCTACCTCACGCGCGTTGCCGAACGTCTGCGGATCCTCGTACGCGATGCGCGCCAGCATCGGGATCTCGTCCTCCGAGAAGCCGAGCTCGGCCATCGACGGGATCCCGACGTCGTCCGTCAGGCGCGCGAGCTCGTCCACCCCCGCGTACGCCGCCTGGTCGATGTCCATTCCAGACGTGTCGACGCCGAGCGCCTGCGCGATGCGCGCGTAGCGCTCGGGCGCGGCCGGGACGTTGTAGCGGCAGACGGGGACGAGGACGCGGGCGGTGAGCGCGCCGTGCGGGCAGTCGTGGACGCCACCGGCCGACTGGCTCATCGCATGCGCGGCGCCTGCGCTCTCGGTGCCGTAGCTCATCCCACCGAGCGTCGCGGCGTGAGCCATGTGCGTGCGCGCCTCGAGATTGGAACCGTCCTCGAACGCGGCCCGCAGCCAGCCGCCGACGAGCTCGATCGCATGCAGCGCGACAGCGTCGTTGAACGGCTGGTGGTAGTCGCAGGTGTAGCACTCGATCCCGTGCGAGAGCGCGTCGAGACCGGTCGCGGCAGTGACCGCGGGCGGCAGCCCCAGCATCAGCTCCGGGTCGATCAGTGCCGCGTGCGGGCCGATCAGGGGCGTTCCGCCGACGTTGAACTTGATCTGCCGGTCGTGATCGGTGATCACGGCCCAGAGGGTCACCTCGCTGCCGGTTCCGGCGGTGGTCGGAATCGCGACGAGCGGCGGGACGCGCAGCGTCAGAGGTGTGCCGCCGTACTCGAATTCGAGGATCGGGCCGCCGTGCACGATCTCGACCCCGATCGCCTTCGCGGCGTCGATCGATGAGCCGCCGCCGAGCGCGACCAGCCCGTCGCAACCGGCCTCGCGATAGGCGGCCGATCCCTCGCCGACGAGCTCGAGGTCCGGGTTCGGGCGGACGCCGTCGAACAGGACGGCATCGTCGAGCTGCTCGAGCGCCCGCTCGACGAGCCCGGCGGCGGCCACGCCCTTGTCCGTCACGAGCAGCGGCCTCGCGATCCCCAGCTCGCGCTGGAGCTCGCCCAGCCGCGCGAGCGCACCCGGCCCGTGCACCATCCGCGTCGGCACCTCGACCGAGCGCACCACTTCCACCTCTACGGCCAACAGACCCTCCTCGCTTCCCTAATCGCCGAGCTCGGCGCGGCGGCGGACGACGTACTCCCCGAGCGACGTGCGGATCCCGTCGTCGAGCGGCGGCTGCTCGTACTCCTCGAGCGTCTTGCGCCAGATCTCGCCGGCGCGCGCCGTGGCGTCGCGCTCGCCGAGCTTCTTCCAGCGCTCGAAGTTCTCCGTCGAGGAGAGCAGCGGCCGGTAGAAGCACTCCCGGAAGCGCTCGAGCGTGTGCGCGGCGCCGAGGAAGTGGCCGCCGTGGCCGACCTCCTGGTGCGCGCCCCACGCCAGGCTCGCCTCGTCCACCTCGAGCGGCGTGAACTCCTCCTTCAGCATCCGCAGGATCTCGATGTCGATCACGAACTTCTCGTAGCACGACACGAGCCCCGATTCCAGCCACCCTGCCGAGTGCATCACCCAGTTCGCGCCGGCGAGGAAGGTCGGGAGCATCGTCATCATCGCCTCGTAAGCGGCCTGGGCGTCCGCGGTCTGGCTCGAGGTGAGACCACCGCCGCTCCGCCAGGGAAGCCCGAAGTGGCGCGCGATCTGACCGGTGCAGAGGAGGCCGACCGCCGACTCGGGCGTGCCGAAGCTCGGAGAGCCCGACTGCATGTCCGTGTTCGAGAGGAACGAGCCGAAGATCACCGGCGTTCCGGGCCGGATGAGCTGCGCCAGCGCGATCCCGGCCAGCGCCTCCGCCATCTGCTGGGTCAACGCCGAGGGTACGGAGACCGGCGACATCGCACCCATCAGCAGGAACGGCGTGATGACAACGGGCTGCCCGGCGCGAACGTACTCGAGCATCGCCCCGAGCATCCGGTCGTCGTAGCGGAGCGGCGAGTTGACGTTGATCAGCGAGATCGAGACCGGCTTCTCTTCGATCGCCTCGCGGCTTCCGAACAGGATCTCACCCATCGCGATCGTGTCCTTCGCGTTCTCGGCCGAGGTGACCGAGCCCATGTAGGGCTTGTCGGTCAGGGTCTGAAGCGCGAGCACCATGTCCAGGTGGCGCGAGTCGAGCGGCGTGTCCTCGGGCTCGACGATCGTCCCGCCCGCGGAGTCGAGCTGCGGGAACGTCTGCGAGAGCTTGCAGAAGTTCTCGAAGTCGTCCATCGACGCATTGCGCCGCACCGCTCCCTCGCGGACGAACGGCGGCCCGTACACCGAGGCGAACGACATGTGGTCGCCGCCGATGTGGAGCGAGTGCTCCGGGTTCCGCGCCTGCACGTCGAACTCGCGCGGCGCCTTCGCCACCTGCTCGAGCACGAAGTCGGGATCGAGCGTGACGAGATTGCCCTCGACCTTCTGACCCGCCTGCGCGAACGCGTCCACGGCCTCAGGGAGCAGGAACTCGATCCCGAGCTCCGACACGATCCGCCGCCAGCCGCCGTCGAGCGTCGCGACGGCGTCCTCGGAGAGGATCTCGTAGCGCGGCATCCGGTTCACGAACATGTTCCTGATCCTCTCAGAGTCGACTGACTTGCGAAAGGTGGAACTGATGTTCCATAATATGGGTTATGGCCGGAAGTCAAGCAGTCGACCGGGCCGCGCAGTTACTCGTGCGCGTGGTCGAGAGCGCGCGACCACTTGGAGTCGGCGAGCTGGCCGAGACCACCAAGCTGCCGAAGAGCACGACCTCCCGGCTCCTGGCCGCGCTGCAACGGCAAGGCCTGCTCCAGCGCGACGGTGACCGCAGCCCGGTGCGGCCCGGGACCGGTCCTTCTCCGCTTCGCCCAGCAGACCGAGCCCGATGTCACGCTGGTCGATCTGGCGGACGAGCATCTCGACGCGCTGGCGGAAGAGTCCGGCGAGACGGTGAACCTCGGCGTGCCGACGCCGCTCGGGGTCGACCAGCTCTCCCAGCGCGACAGCCGGCACTTCATCGGCTCCACGAACTGGGTCGGGAAGCGTGTCCCGTACCACCTGACGGCGAACGGCAAGGTCTTCCTCGCCTGGGGTGCGGCGGCCTCCGAGCACAGCAGCCCCAAAGATCTGGGAGCCATTCGCGCGCGCGGCTACGCGACCGCCGTCGACGAGCTCGAGGTCGGCCTGACCGCCCTCGCGGCGCCCGTCTTCGGCGGCGACGGAAACGCGATCGCCGCACTTTCGATCTCCGGCCCGACGATCCGCCTGACACGCGCCCGCATCGAGGAGCTCGCGCCAGGGCTCGTCCAGCACGCAGACGCCCTCTCCCACAAGCTCGGCCATCAAGACGACAAGCGAGGTGCAGCATGACGCACGACGAGATCCTCCAAGGGCTCTACGACCACACGCTCGTCGGCGATGCGCCCGAAGTGAAGGAGCTCGTCGAGCGCGGGCTCGAGGACGGCATGGACCCCGAGTCGATGCTCTACGACGCCCTGATTCCCTCGCTCGAGGAGGTCGGTGCCCGCTTCGAGCGGGGCGACTACTTCGTGCCCGAGATGCTGATCGCCGCACGGGCGATGCAGGGCGCGCTCGACATCCTCCGCCCCCTCCTCGCCGAAACGGGCGCTCGTCAGGTGGGCACGTTCGTGATGGGCACGGTCAAGGGCGACGTGCACGACATCGGCAAGAACCTCGTCAACATCATGCTCGAGGGCGCTGGCTTCACGGTCATCGACCTCGGCGTCAACGTCGCGCCCGAGAAGTTCGTCGAGCAGATCGTGGAGCACAAGCCCGACATCGTCGGCTTCTCCGCCTTCCTGACGACGACGATGCCGATGTTCAAGGCGAACATCAACGCGCTCCAGAAGTCGGGCCTGCGCGACGAGGTGATCGTGATGGTCGGCGGCGCGCCGGTGACGCAGGAGTACGCCGACGCCGTCGGCGCCGACGGCTACGCGGCGGACGCCTCGACCGCGGTCCGCCTCGCGAAGACCCTGATCGAGCAACGGCGCCAGGCGTCGGTTCCGCGCCTGAGGCACGCGCATGGAAACCGTCATTCAGTCGCAGACCAGGACCGTCGTCATCGGTCCGGAGCAGCCGTTCTGCATCATCGGCGAGCGGATCAACCCGACCGGGCGCAAGGCCTTCCAGGCGCTGCTCCAGGCGGGCGATCTCTCGCAGCTCGAGATCGACGTGCCTGAGCAAGTGGCCGGTGGCGCGGACATGCTCGACGTCAACGTCGGCGACCCGCTGGCCGACGAGGTCGCGCTGATGGGTGAGGCGGTCCGGATCGTGCAGGGCCTGACCGACCTGCCGCTCTGCCTCGACTCCTCGGTGATCGAGGCGCTCGAAGCGGGCCTGGAGGCGTACGAGGGCAAGGCGCTCGTCAACTCCGTCACCGGCGAGGACGAGCGCCTGGAGGCGATCCTCCCGCTCGTCGCCAAGCACGGCGCCGCCGTGATCGGGCTCGCGAACGACGAGGACATCCCGATGGAACCGGAGGTGCGCCTGGCGGTGGCGAAGAAGATCGTCTCCGCCGCCGGCGACTACGGGATCCCGCCCGAGGACGTCGTCATCGACGCGCTCGCGATGCCCGTCGGCGCGCTGCCGAACGCAGTCACGCTCTTCGTCGAGACGCTCGCGCTGATCCGCGAGCACCTCGGCGTCAACACGACCTGCGGCGCCTCGAACACTGCCTTCGGCCTGCCGCGGCGGAGCACGCTCGGCGGCGCGTTCCTCTCGATCGCCCAGAGCCACGGCCTGACGAGCGCGATCATGGACGCACGCTCGCCGGAGTGCGTGGACGCGGTGCGAGCGGGCGACCTCCTGCTCGGCCGCGATGAGTGGGGTGCGCGCTGGATCGCGTCGTTCCGTGAGAAGCAGGCGGCCGCCGCGTCGTGAGCGCCGCCGAGATCCTGCCCGTGGCGCCTCTGAAGGATCGCGTCCTGCTGCGCTTCGAGCCGACGGGCGACAACGGCGCGGCCGTGAAGGAGGCGCGCGTCCCGGCCGGGACGACGCTCTTCGACGCCGCGAGCTGGAACGGGATCGCGATCGACTCGACCTGCGGCGGCCACGGCACCTGCAAGAAGTGCAAGGTGCGCGTCGTCGAAGGCAAGGTGCCGCTCTCGTCCGTCGACCCGCGTGCGTTTTCGATCGAGGAGCTGAAGGCGGGCTGGCGGCTCGCCTGCCGCGCGCAGGCCGAGGAAGACCTCGTCGTCGAGGTGCCGCCGCTCTCCTCGCGGCCGAAGGCGGCGCTCGTCGGCGTCGGCCGGCACGTGATCCTGCGACCCGCGGTCCAGAAGCGCTACCTCGAGCTCGAGGAGCCGACGCTCGAGGACCAGGCTTCCGATCTCGACCGCGTGCTCGCGGCGATGGACGACGTCGAGTTGCGGGTTCCGCTCGAGGTCGTGCGCACCCTCGGCGGCACGCTGCGCGCCGCGGACTTCAAGGTGACGGCCGTCCTCTGCGACGACCTGCTGCTCGACGTCGAGCCGGGCGACACGACCGGGCGGACGTTCGCGATCGCGTTCGATCTCGGGACGACCACTGTGGTCGCCAACCTGCTCGACCTGGAGACCGGCTCGCCGCTCGCAGTGCAGTCGCAGCTGAACAAGCAGCAGCCGTTCGGCGCCGACGTGATCTCGCGCGTCTCGGCGACGATGCTCGACCCCGATGCGCTCGCGCTCCTTCAGAGCCGGGCGCACGAAACGCTCGACGAGCTCGCGCAGGAGGTGTGCGAGGAGGCGGGTATCCCGCCGGGTGAGATCTACGAGATCTCGGTCACCGGTAACCAGACGATGATCCAGATCGCGCTCGGGATCGACCCCGAGCCGCTCTCGATGGCGCCGTTCACGATGGCCGCAGCCACACTGCCGCCCGCGACCGCGGCCGACTTCGGCATCCGCGTCCACGAGCGCGCGCCGGCCGTCCTCTTCCCCGCGATGGGCGCCTACGTCGGCGGCGACATCGTCGCCGGCCTGCTTGCCACAGGCCTCACCCTCGACCGCCGGATCCGGCTCTTCATCGACGTCGGCACGAACAGCGAGATCGCGCTCGGCTCCTCGGCGCGGGCGCTCGCCACCGCCGCGCCGGCAGGACCGGCCTTCGAGGCCGCGCAGATCAAGTGCGGCATGCGGGCAGCCGACGGAGCGATCGAAGGCGTGAAGATCCGCGACGGCGAGATCGAGCTGACGGTGATCGGCGACGTCGAGCCGCAGGGGATGTGCGGCTCGGGCCTCGTCGATGCGGTGGCCGAGCTCGTCGGAGCCGGGCTGCTCGACCGCTCGGGCCGCTTCGTGCTCGGGGAGTCGGACCGGTTCGGGAAGATCGGCGAGGAGAACGTCTTCCACCTCAGCGACGAGGTCTACCTCTCCCAGCGCGACGTGCGCGAGCTGCAGTTCGCCAAGGCGTCGATCGCGACCGGCTGGAACCTGCTCTGCCGCGACCTCGGGATCGCCCCGGAGGAGATCGCGCAGGTGCTGCTCGCGGGCTCGTTCGGCTCCTACCTCTCGGCGGCGAGCGCAGTGAAGATCGGGCTCGTCCCGAAGCTGCCGCTGACGCGCATTGTCTCAGCAGGCAACGTCGCCGGCGAGGGAGCGAAGATCGTCGCGCTCTCGATGCAGGAGCGCGCGGCCGCGGCCGCAATCGTCGAGGAGGTCGAGTACGTCGAGCTCTCCGGCCGCGCCGACTTCAACGACCTGTTCGTCGACCAGCTGGCCTTTCCGGTTTGAGGACCGGAGTCGTTGCCTGCGGGGCGCTTGCGCTCCATGTCCGCCGGCTCGCGCTCGACCGCGGCTGGGACGTCGAGATCCGTGCGCTGCCGCCGCAGCTGCACAACCGGCCCGAGCGGATCGCGGCAGCCGTCGACGCGGAGCTCCACTCGCTCGACTGCGACCGGCTCGCGGTCGCGTACGCGGATTGCGGCACCTACGGCGCGCTCGACGAGGTGCTGCGCGAGCACGGGGCGACGCGGCTCCAGGGAGACCACTGCTACGACGTGCTCGCCCGCGACGAGGTGCGCGAGGCGCTGGCCGAGGAGCCGGGCACCTACTTCCTGACCGACTTCCTCGTCGAAGACGTTCGACGCGAGCGTCGCCCGGCCGTTGCGCCTCCCCGAGCTGCGCGACGCGTATTTCGCCAACTACACGCGGGTCGTCTGGCTCGCGCAGGAGCCGACGCCGGAGCTGCTCCTTCAGGCCGAGCACGCGGCCGAGCTCATGGGCCTGCGGCTCGAGGTCCGCGAGGTCGGGACGGATGGACTGGAGCGGCAGCTCGAGCAACTCGTAGGATCGCTCGCTCGATGACGGACTTCCCCTCGAGCGCGAAGGCGGTCATCGTCGGCGCCGGCATCGTCGGCAACAGCATGGTTCATCACCTCGCACGGCTCGGCTGGCGCGATCTCGTACTGCTGGACAAGGGAGCACTCCCGAATCCCGGCGGCTCGACGGGCCACGCCTCCAACTTCATCTTCCCCGTCGACCACTCGAAGGAGATGACCGCGCTCACGCGAGACTCGACGGATCAGTACATCGAGCTCGGGGTGCACACGACGAGCGGCGGGATCGAAGTCGCGCGGACGCAGGAGCGCCTGGAGGAGTTCAACCGGCGCATCACCTCCTCGATCTCCTGGGGCGAGCCGTCGGAGCTGCTGACACCGGCGCAGGTGAAGGAGCTCGTGCCGTTCATCAACGAGGAGATCATCCTCGGCGGCTTCCACACGCCCGGCGTCGGGTGCGTCGACTCACTCCGCGCCGGCACGCTGATGCGCGAGGCCGCGACTGGCCTCGGCGCGCTGACGATCTCCGCGGGCACCGAGGTGACGGGCATCGACGTCGAGAACGGGCGCGTCAGGCGCGTGCACACCGACAAAGGCCCGATCGAGACGGAGTACGTCTTCGTCTGCTGCGGCGTCTGGAGCCCTCGGATCGCGAAGATGGCCGGCGCTGCGATCCCGCTGACGCCCGCCGTCCACCAGATGATCAGCGTCGGCCCGATCCCGCTCTTCGAGGAGACGCCCGGCGAGATCTTCTTCCCGATCGTCCGTGACGTCGACACGAACATGTACGAGCGGCAGAACGGCAGCGACATGGAGGTCGGCTCCTACGCCCATCGGTCGATCCTGATGGATCCGGACGAGATCCCGTCGATCGAAGAGTCCGCGCTCTCCCCCACCGAGCTCCCGTTCACCTCCGAGGACTTCGACCTGCAACTGGAGCAGGCGCTCGAGCTGATGCCCGAGATCCTCACCGTCGAGGGCGCCGGCATCCGCCACGCGATCAACGGCCTGCTCTCGCTGACCCCGGACGGGATGCCGATCCTCGGCGAGACGCCCGAGGTGAAGAACCTCTGGTCGGTGGCCGCGGTCTGGATCAAGGAGGGACCCGGGATCGCACGCGCGGTGGCCGAGTGGGCGGTCGAGGGCGCTTCGGAGATCGACGTGCACGGCGCCGACATCGCCCGCTTCCACCCGCACCAGCGCCAGCAGCGGCACGTCGACGCGCGCGCCTCGGAGGGCTTCAACAAGACCTACGGGATCGTCCACCCGATGGAGCAGTGGGACAGCAACCGGAACGTCCGCGTCAGCCCGTTCCACCCTCGCGAGCAGGAGCTCGGCGCCGTTTTCTTCGAGACGGCCGGCTGGGAGCGCCCCTGGTGGTACGAGTCGAACGCCGCCCTGCTCGAGGAGTACGGCGACCGCGTGATGCCGCGCGAGGCCGAGTGGGAGTCGCGCTGGTGGTCGCCGATCGTGAACGCCGAGCATTTGGCGATGCGGGACCGGGTCGCGATGATCGACTTGACCGCCTTCCACATCTTCGACGTCACCGGGCCCGGGGCGCTGGAGGCGCTGCAGCACATCGTGCTCGCCGAGCTCGACGTCGACCCCGGCCGCGTCGTCTACACGCCGGTCCTCGACCACAACGGGGGCTTCAAGGCCGACCTGACGCTGATGCGCCTGGCGCCCGACCACTTCCGGGTCGTCACCGGCGGCGCGCACGGGATGGCCGACCGGAAGTGGTTCTCCGACCGCCTGCCCGAGGACGGCTCCGTTCAGCTCACGGACGTGACCGAGGACTGGTGCACGGTCGGCGTCTGGGGCCCGCGGGCGCGCGACCTCGTCGCGTCGGTGACGAGCGACGACGTCTCGCACGCGGGCTTTCCGTTCGCGCGCTGTCGTGAGGTCGAGCTGGGAGGCGTGCGCACGCTGGCGTCGCGGATCTCCTACGTCGGCGAGCTCGGCTGGGAGCTCTACGCGCCGATGGCGGACGGGGCGGCTCTCTGGGACGTCCTCTGGGAAGCCGGGCAGCCACTCGGGGTCGTGCCGGCGGGGATCGGCGTGTACGGAACGACAGGGCGGATCGAGAAGGGCTACCGCGCGTATGGCACCGAGCTCGAGTCGGAGTACAACGTGGCCGAGGCCGGGATGACTCGCCCGAAGGTGAAGGAGCACGACTTCGTCGGCAAGGAGGCGTACCTGCGCCACCGGGAGGAGGAGCCGGCGGCGATCATGTCCACGCTGACCGTCGACGATCCGACCTCCTCGTCCGGCGTCAAGCGGTACATGCTCGGGCGCGAGCCGATCCTGGCGGCGGACGGCGAGCGGATCGTCGACCGCAAGGGGCGTCCCTCGTACGTCACGTCCGCAGGCTCGGGCCCGTCGGTCGGCAAGCACGTGCTGATGGCCTACCTCCCGCCCGAGCACGCTGTCGAGGGCAAGCAGCTGCTCGTCCAGTACATGGGCGAGCGCTACCCCGTGACGGTGGCGGTCGCGGGCGCGACGCCGCTCTTCGACCCGGAGAACACCAGGGTCCGGAGTTAGTGCTGGTGAACGTCGCGGTCTGCATCAAGCGCGTTCCGGAGACCGGCGCGCGGATCACACTCACTGCTGACGAGCAGGAGATCGACACCAGCTACCTCGGCTTCACGATCAGCCCGCACGAGGAGTGCGCCGTGGAGGAGGCGCTGCGGCTCGTCGAGCGACACGGCGGCACGACGACGGCGGTGACGCTCGGGCCGCCCGCCGCCGCGGAGCAGCTCCAGAACGCGGTCGCGATGGGAATCGAGTCGGCGCTCCTGCTCGAGACGGAGCGGAGCGACTGGGATCCGCAGGCGACGGCAGCCGCCCTGGCGGAGGCGCTCGGCGACGGCGGCCACGACCTGCTCCTCTTCGGCAACGAGTCGGCCGACTCTGGCGGCTACCAGGTCGGGATCCGCGTCGCACACGCGCTCGGCCTCCCCTGCGTGACCGGCGTGAAGGGGATCGAGATCGCAGACGGCATCGCAACCGTCCGGCGCGAGGAGGGCGGTGGCTGGGAGATCTTCGAGGTGCGGCTGCCGGCCTTGCTGACGCTGAAGGAGGGGATCAACCTGCCGCGCTATGCGTCGCTGCCGGGCCGGCTGCGCGCGAAGAAGCTGGAGATCGCGCGGGTCGAGCCGGCGTGGCGCGAGGGCGAGCTGCGCAAGCAGCGGCTCGTCGTCCCCCAGGAGCAGGGCTCGCACGTCGAGCTGCTCGGGGAAGGCCCTGCCGCGGCGCCCCGGGTCGTCGAAGTGCTGAAGGAGCTCGGCGTCGCATGATCCTCTGTCTCGTCGAGCCCGGGGAGCTCTCGCTCGAGGCGCTGGCGTTCGCGCAGCGGCTCGGGCCCGTGCAGGCGTTCTCGGTCGATGCGGGGGACGCCTATGCACCCGGCGCCTGGGCGGCCGCGATCGTCCAGCTCGTCGAGAAGCACTCGCCCGACGCGGTCGTGGCGGCCGCCAGCGACCGCGGTCAGGAGGCGATGGCGCACGCCGCGGCACGGCTCGACCTGCCGCTGGCGGCGAACTGCGTCTCGGCCCAGCCGGGCGAGCCGTGGCAGGTGGTGCGCCAGCGCTGGGGCGGCAGCCTGCTCGAGGAGGCGACGCTGGGCGGCGCCGTGAAGCTCCTGACCGTGGCGCAGCACGTCGTCGAGGCGGCCGCGCCGGTCCCGGTGGAGCCGTTCACGCTCGAGCTCGCGGAGGCGGATCTCGCGGTGCGGGTCGTCCGGCGCGAGGAGCCCCCTCCCGGAACCGTTTCCCTCACTGACGCGCGGGTCGTCGTCGGCGGTGGCCGCGGCGTGGGCAGCGCGGAGGGCTTCGCCGTCCTCGAGGAGCTCGCTGAGCTGCTCGGGGGCGCCGTCGGCGGCTCGCGCGTCGTGACGAATCTCGGTTGGCGGGCACACGCCGACCAGGTCGGCCAGACGGGCGCGAGGATCGCCCCCGACCTCTACATCGCCTGCGGGATCAGCGGCGCGATCCAGCACATCGTCGGCTGCAAGGGCGCGAAGAAGATCCTGGCCATCAACAAGGATCCGCACGCACCGATGCTCGCGCGCTCGGATTACGCAGTCGTCGGCGACCTGCACGAGGTCGTCGCCGCTGTGATCGAGGAGCTCCGCCGCTAGCGCCTTACGAAATTGCGGCTGACGAACGCGCCGACTCCGGCGAGCGCCGCGAGTCCGAGGCTTGCGAGGTTCGTTGTTGCGCAGGTTCGGCAGGCGTTGCAGCAAACGGCGGCCATGGGCGCGTGTTCGCCGTACTTGCTCGTCGCCTGGACCATGCGGCCCTGCCAAACGGCCTTCACGAAGGGAGCCTAGCCGGGCTACGCCGCGTGCGCCAAGGCTCGCGCGCGACTGAGCGTCAACGTCACCCGCGCGACCTAGTGTCTGGCGACGGCGCCGATGTGGCGCTCGTACGCCCCGGTCTCGACGATCTCGCGTGATCTGGGCGACCACGTGCTCGAGCTCGGCGTCCGAGGTGTAGTAGTGCGGCCCGATCCGGATGCCCGCGCCCGGGCGGAAGTCGCAGAGGATCTGCCGCTCCGAGAGCTCCTTGTGCACCGCCGGGAACTCGTCCACATGCACGGTGACCGTGCCGCCACGGCGGGCGGGATCGCGCGGGCTTGCGATCCCGAAGCCGGCCGCCTCGGCGAGCCGGATCAGAAGATCGGTCTGGCGGAGTGAGTTCTCGCGGATCCGCTCGACGCCGATCTCCTCGATCAGGTCGTAGCCGGGCGTGGCCGCGTAGAGCGCCGGCACGTTCGGCGTGCCGGTGAGGAAGCGCGCGGCGCCGGGCGCATAGCGCATCTCCTCCTCGAAGGCGAAGGGCGCCTCGTGCGCCTGCCAGCCGGTGTAGGCGGGCTCGAGCCGCTCGGCCAGGTCCGGACGCACGTAGAGCCAGCCGTTGCCCGGGCCGCCGCAGAGCCACTTGACCGAGCCCCCGACGGCGAAATCGACGTTCAAGGCGGTGACGTCGAGAGGGACGATTCCCGCTGACTGGTAGGCGTCGAGGATCACGTGGGCGCCGACGTCGTGGGCGCGACTGACGATCCGCGTCGACGTCCTGGATCTCTCCCGACTTGAAGAGCACGTGGCTGATCGGAACGAGGAGCGTCCGCTCGTCGATCGCCTCGACGATCTCGCCGTCGTCCTCACACACGACGACCTCGAGGTCGCGCTGCGCCTGGTAGAGGTAGCGCACGGACGGGAAGTTGCCGCGCTCGTAGACGACGCGGTTCCGCTCCGGCGTCGGCGTGAAGCACGAGAGGACGACGGCCTCGGCGATCGCCACGTTCTGGTGCATGACGGTCGACCCGGCCGGCGCACCGACGATCCGGCCGATCTGGTCGCCGACCGTCATCGGCATCTCCCACCATCCCTCGCCCCAGGCCCGGATCCCACGTTCGCGCCAGGTGCTCGCGTATTCCCCGACCCGAGCCTCTACCTTCGCCGGCATCGCCCCGAGCGAGTGGTTGATCAGGTAGGTCGTGTGCTCGAGGATCGGGAACTCCGAGCGATAGTCGAGCAACGTACGCACGACAGGAGACTATGCTCCGGAAAGGGTCATGGGCGAAGGGACGAATCTGAACGTGCCGCCGGTGAAGGCCGTGGACCGCGAGAACGGCGGGGCCGTCGTCGTGCACCTCGTCGGCGAGCTCGACCTCTACAACGCGCCCGAGGTGAGGACCGTGCTGCTCGAGCTCGCCTCCGAGCAGCCCGAACGGCTCGTCATCGACCTCGCCGAGGTCGACTTTGTCGACTCGACCGCCCTCGGCGTCCTGATCGAGGCGCGGACGACGCTGGTGAACCGCCAGTCGTTCCTACTGGCATCGCCGGGGCTCGAGACTCACCGCGCCCTCAAGATCTCCGGTCTCGACCAGCACCTCGGCGTGCACGACACGGTCGAGGCCGCACTCGCGGCCACCCTCGAAGGCTGATGCTCGCCGAGCTCACCTCGGCAGTAATGCTGACGGCGGCGCCCGGGCTCCCCTCGTACACCGACGGCTACCAGACCTGGCAGAAGGTGAACGCCAAGCCGATCAAGGGCGGCTCGTCCGCCCATCAGGGGACGAAGAACGTCTACACGAGCAAACGGAAGACCGGCGCTCGCTATCCCCTCGGGACGATCGTGGTGAAGGCGGCGATGCCGCCCGGCAAGAAATGGCTCTCGCTCGTGGCGACGATGCGGAGGATCAAGGGGAGCGCGAACGGCGGCTGGCGCTGGGAGGAGTTCACTCGCTCGTCGCCTACGGCCCGCTTCACGAAGGTCGGGTTCCCCCAGTCCGGCTGCGCCGCGTGCCACGCGCAGGCGAAGAAGAACGACTACGTCTTCACGCGGCGTTGAGCGAGCGCTCCAGCGCAGGGTCGAGCCCGAGCGAGTCGCGCAGCTCCTCGTAGGCACGGCGCACGTCCGCGCCCGCGGGCTGAGCCTTTGACCGCTCGAATCAGGACGTTCTTCGCCGTGTGCTCGAGCGGCGACGAACTCGACGAGCTGGGTGCGGTAGCCGGCGAGCTCGAGCAGCTGGGCACGGAGCGTATCGGTGACGAGTGCCGCGAAGCGCTCCTTGGCGAGTCCGTGCCGGAGCAGCGGCGCGAGGAGCTGGCTCTCGAGCTGCCGTACGCCTCCTTCTGGCAGCACGGGACCGCGAGGATCGCATCGGCCTGCCAGCGCACCGCCTGCGCGAGCGCCTCGTCGGTGGCCGTGTCGCAGGCGTGCAGGCTGACCACGAGGTCGACCCCCTCGTCGGCTTCGAAGCTTGCGATGTCGCCGCGCTCGAAGCGGAGCCCGGCGGCGCCGGAGCGCTCCGCAAACGAAGCGCACGCGGCGATCACGTCCTCCTTCAGGTCGAGGCCGACGATCTCCACCGAGCGGCCGCGCAGCTCGGTCAGCAGGTGATGGATCGCGAAGGTCAGGTACGACTTGCCGCAGCCGAAGTCCACCACCCGCAAGCGTCCCCTCCGGGCGCAGCGAAGGGACGACGTCGTCGACGAGCTCCAGGAAGCGGTTGACCTGGCGAAACTTGTCGTAGCGGCTCTTGCGCACCTTGCCGTCGGGCGTCATCACGCCCAGCTCGACGAGGAACGGGACCGGCGTGCCCTCTTCGAGCAGGTATCGCTTCTGCCGGTCGTGCTCCTCGCGGCGCAGCCGGCCTGGTCGGCGGCCGGCGGAGCACGGTCTCCCCGAGCACCTGCCAATCGGCCTCGGAGGCCTGAAGCAGCCCCTGCCCGTAGTCGCCGAGAAGCGCGCCGAGCCGCTCGCGTGCGGCGTCGGGAGCAAGGTTCTCGTGCGTGGTGCGGTCGGAAGATGGGCGGTGAAGCGGTATGCCGTCTCGCCGCGCAGCTCGACCGGATCGATCGTCGTCCTGGCCGGAATCTCGGTCGAGCGGGGCTTCGAGAGCACCGCGCGGCGCAGCTGGTCGCCTGCGAAGAGATCGGTCAGGAGCTCGTCGAGCGCAGGCATCTCAGAGACCGGCCTGCCTCGAGCAGCTTCAGCCAGATCTCGCTCCGCGTCGGGAAGGACGGGCACGGCGTGGGCGAGTCGCTCGAGCGGGACCTCGCCGACGACGGCGATCGTCGCGGCGTGCAGCATCTCGGCGACCTCGACGCCGGTGAACGTCGCGCCGGCGATGACGTGACGCACGTCGTCGACGACGAGCCGTGAGGTTCCGGGCGCACCGCGGCCGACGAAGCTCGCGCCCGCGGTCGAGCTCGTCTCGACGTCGACTGCCCGCACCACCATCCCGGCCGCCTCCGCCGAGCCAGCGTGTGGCCCACGGCCGCGACCTGCGGGTCGGTGAAGATCACGCGCGGCGAGAGCGGGCCGTCGGAGACGAGCGCCACGTCCCGGCCGAGGATCGAGTCGGCGGCGAGCCGGCCCTGGTACTTGCCCATGTGCGTGAGCAGCGCGCGGCCGTTCGCGTCGCCGATCGCGTAGAGCCAGTCGTGCCTGGAGGAGCGCAGGTTCGAGCCGACCTCGACCGGCTTTCCCGGCTCGAGCCCGATCGTCTCGAGCCCGAGGCTCTCGGTCGCGGGCTTCCGCCCCACCGCGACGAGCAGCTCGGCGCCGCTCGCGCGTCGTCGCCGTCCTCGAGCTCGACCGTCACCGTCGCCGTCCCGAGCGACCGAGACGGCGCGGCTGTCCGGTGCGCACGTCCACGCCTGCCTCGCGCAGTGCGGCCTCGACCTGCTCGGAGGCGAACGGCTCCTCGCGCGACGATCAGCCGCGGCGCGCCCTTCGAGCAGGACGTCACCCGCGTGCCGAGCGACGACCACGCCTGCGCGAGCTCGACGCCGACGACGCCGCCGCCGAGGATCACGAGGCTCTCCGGCGCCGCTCTTCGCCGTCGTCGCCTCGCGGTTCCCCCACGGCTTCGCCTCGGCCAGGCCCGGGATCGGCGGCATGACCGGCCCGCTCCCGGTCGCGACGATCACCGCCTTCGCGCGCGACGAGCGTGTCCTCGCCGACGCCGCACGCGCCGCTCGCCGTCGAACCGGCCGTCCCCTCGCACGAGCGTCGACGCCGCGCTCCTCCAGCCACGGCAGCTGGCTCGAGTCGTCGCAGGTCGTGGATCACCTCGTCGCGCCGCGCGAGCACGGCGGCGACGTCGAGCCCGTCAGCCCGTACCCCGGGCACGCGCCGCGTCTCGGCGAGCAGCTCGCCCGGACGGAGCAGCGCCTTCGAGGGCATGCACGCGTAGAAGGAGCACTCGCCGCCGACGAGGTGCTTCTCGACGAGCGCGACCGAGAGCCCGCCCTTGCCGAGCCGGCCCGCGGCGACCTCGCCGGCCGGGCCGGCGCCGATGACGACGACGTCGAAGCTCCGCTCGGCCACGCGCCGAGTGTTGCAGATGCCCGTTGTGCGACGATCGCAGCGTGAGCACGACGATCGATCCGCGGGAGCTGCGGCGGCTGATGTCCCACTGGGCGACCGGAGTCGCGGTGATCACGAGCCGCGGCGAAACGGGCCCGCGCGGGCGCGACGACCAACGCGCTGACCTCGCTCTCGCTCGAGCCGCTGCTCGTGCTGGTCGCGCTGGACCGCAGCTCGAATACGCTCGAAGCGGTCCGGTACTCGGGCCGCTTCTGCGTCAACGTGCTCTCGCGCCGAGCAGGAGGAGCTCGCCCGCCGCTTCGCAACCAAGGCGAGCGGCGAGGAGAAGCTCGCCGGAGTCGAGCACGAGCTGATCGACGAAGTCCCGGTGCTCGGAGGCACGGTCGCCTGGCTCGCCTGCGAGCTCGACCACGAGCTGGACGGCGGCGACCATGCGATCCTGATCGGCCGGCCGCTCGAGGCCGGCGCCGACCCCGACGCCCGTCCGCTCGTCTTCTACGGCGGCCGCTACCACGCAGGCACCCTCGACGGTCCGTAAGCTTCGCGTGGACGTCATCCGGTGCGGCGCGATCCTCTTCGACCTGGACGGCGTGCTGATGGACTCGCGCGTGGCGTCGAGCGGCATGGACACGCTGGGCGGCCGCGCACGGCATCGACCCCGTCGCGGTGCTGGCGGAGGCGCATGGCCGCCGGACGATCGACACGATCCTCGCGATCGCGCCCTCGCTCGACGTCGAGGCCGAGGCTCGCCTGCTCGAAGAGGCCGAGTCCGTCGACTTCGACGGCGTGACGACGCTGCCCGGCGCCGCGGAGCTGCTCGCTGGCGCTCCCTTCTCGGGAGCTGGACGGTGGTCACCTCGGGCACGCGGGCGCTTGCGACGGGCCGGTCTGGCGCACGGCGGACTGCCGATTCCCGAGCGGCTGATCACCGCGGACGACGTCGAGCGCGGCAAGCCGGACCCGCAGCCGTACCTCGCCGGCGCGGCGGCGCTCTCCGTCGATCCCGCGGATTGCCTCGTCGATCGAGGATGCACCTGCCGGGATCGAGGCGGGCAAGGCCGCCGGGATGACGGTGCTCGCTCTCATGACGACGTTCGAGGCCGAGAGCCTCGCAGCTGCGGACTACCTCGTCGGCTCGCTCGCGGATGTGGCGTTGGCGCTCGGCGGACGAGCTTCCCGACGGCCGCTTCGCGCTCGAGCTAATAGTCGTGTAGCTCCCTGACTCATCCTGCGGGGGTGATGACAACCAGCCGTCCAACCGGCATGAATAGCGGGGCCGCTGGCGATGCGATGTTGATCCCGTGAAGAGGGAAGGCCGGGCCGTGTCGGATTCGAGGGTCGAGTACGTCCAGGTTCCGGGCGAGCCGGTGGGGTCGCTGGGTGAGGTGCTGCCGATTCCGCGGCCGCGGTATGAGCCGATGACGGAGCTCGACTACCGGAACGTGAAGCCGCCGCCGCGGTTTGAGGTGAAGCCGCCCGATGGCGCGCCGAACGTGGTGATCGTGCTGATGGATCAGCTGTCGTATGCCGACCCGGCGGCGATGGGCGGGCCGATCCGGATGCCGGTGTTCGAGCGGCTGGGCAAGGAGGGGCTGACTTACACGAACTTCCATGTGAACGCGTTGTGCTCACCGAGCCGGATGGCGCTGCTGACGGGACGGAACAGCCATCAGTGCAGCGTCGGCGCGGTCGTCGATGCGAGCACCGGCTATCTCGGCGACACGGGTGTGCGGCCGGACAGCTGCGCGACCGTGGGCGAGATGCTTCGCCACTGGGGCTACGTGACCTCGTACTTCGGCAAGTGCCACGAGGTGCCGCCGTACGAGGTGAGCGTCAGCGGGCCGTTCGACCGATGGCCGGCACGGAGCGGTTTCGACAAGTTCTACGGCTACCTCGCGGGCGAGCAGTCGTTGCTGCACCCGAACCTGATCGACGGGACGACGCACATCGGCACGCCGCGCGATCCCGACTACCACTTCAACACCGACATGACCGACCAGGCGATCGCCTGGGTGCAGGCGACCCGCTCGCTCACGCCCGATCGGCCGTTCCTCATGTACTACTCGCAGAGCGCGGGCCATCCGCCGCACACGCCGCCGAAGGACTGGCTCGAGCGCGACCTCTACAAGGGCGAGTTCGACGAGGGCTGGGATGTGCTCCGCGAGCGGATTCTGGAGCGGCAGAAGCAGCTCGGGATCGTGCCGCCCGACACCGAGCTGGCCGAGAACCCGGAGTACATCAAGCGCTGGGACACGCTCTCCGACGACGAGAAGACCGTCTTCGCCCGCCAGATGGAGGTCTACGCCACCCTGGTCGAGCACGCCGACCACGAGGTCGGTCGGCTCGTCGACGCGATCGACGAGCTAGGTGAGCTCGAGAACACGCTCTTCATCTACATCGCCGGAGACAATGGCGGCTCCTCGATCGGCGAGATCAACGGCGTCCTCGTCGAATGGTCGGCCCTCAACGGCGCGCCGGAGGACATCCCGTACCTGCTCAGCCGGCTCGACGAGTACGGCGGCGAGAACTCCTATCCGAACTACTCCGTCGGCTGGGCGGTGGCCGGCTCGACCCCGGCGACCTGGTGCATCCAAATGGCCCACGGCGGCGGCAACATGGCCGGCGCCGTCGTCCACTGGCCGAAGGGAATCGACGCGCGCGGTGAGCTGCGCAGCCAGTACACGCATCTGATCGACGTCGTCCCGACGATTCTCGAGGCGGTCGGAGTGCCGGAGCCGAAGATCGTGAACGGGCACGAGCAGACGCCGATCGCCGGCGTCAGCATGCAGCACTCCTTCGCGGATGCTGCCGCGCCGGAGCGGCACACGACCCAGTACAACGAGTGCGCCGGCAACCGCAGCATCTACCACGACGGCTGGCTCGCCGCCGTCGTCCACCGCGAGCCCTGGTCGCAAGTCCCCCGAGCCGAGCGCTTCGAAGACGACCGCTGGGAGCTCTACAACACACGCGCAGGACTTCGGGCTCGCCCACGACCTCGCCGACGAGATGCCCGAGAAGGTCGAGGAGATGAAGGCGCTCTTCCTCGAGGAGGCGATCAGGAACAACGTGCTCCCGCTCGACGACCGCGCCTTCGAGCGCCTGAACCCGGTCGCCGCAGGACGACCGGACCTGATGTTCGGACGCACCGAGCTGACGCTCTACCCCGGCATGACCGGCATGACCGAGAACGGCTTCATCAACACCAAGGCCGTCTCGTACACGATCGACGCCGAGCTCGACATCCCCGAAGGCGGAGCCGAAGGCGTCATCCTCTCCCAGGCCGGCCAGTTCGGCGGCTGGAGCCTCTACCTCAAGGACGGCAAGCCCAAGTACGTCTACAACTGGCTCGCCCGCGAGCAGTACACGATCGAAGCCGACGAGCCACTCCCGTCCGGCAAGGTCGACCTCCGCTTCGAGGTTCGACTACGACGGCGGCGGACTCCACAAAGGCGCCACCGGGACACTCCTCGTCGGCGGCAAGAAGGTCGCCGAAGGACGAATCGACAAGACGATGGGCGCTGTCTACTCACTCGCTGCCGAAACCGCCGACGTCGGCATCGACGCCTACTCGCCCGTAACGAGCGACTACGACCCCTGGGACAACGCCTTCACCGGCACGATCCGCAAAGTCATCGTCCGCCTGGCGGATGAGGACGGCTAGCTCGCGTCCACCACAGTCGACAAGCTCGCGGTGCTGAACAGTTAGGTCGCGTGCCCGTCGAACTGCGACAGGTCGTCCGTGATCTCGAACCACGGTGCCTTCGAGCCGACGAAGATGTGCTCTGTCGGGCGGATGCTCGGCACGTCGATGAGCGACCCCATGGCGACGTGCACGAACGTGCCGTCCCGCACGACGGAGAAGAGGAAGGAGCCGCACAGGCGGCAGCGCGTGTCGTTCGCGTCCTCCTCTCCGATGAGCAGGACGTCATCCTGGCCACTCGTGATCTCCAGCTTCTCCCGTTCGATCCCGGCAAACGCCTTGAACGCCGAGCCGGTCGCCTTGCGGCAGTTCGAGCAGTGACAGTTCGCCGCGTACCTGAACTCATCGGCGACCGCGTAACGGACAGCGCCGCACTGACATCCCCCGACAAGCACAGCGCGCGACGTCATGTCGGAGCGAGCAGCTCCTGCGCGTCACGACGCGTCTTGCGGAAGTAGGCCGCGCCCCAGAGAGGGACGTGTTCGAGCATCACGAGGCTCCAAGTGCTCCTCTCGACGACGACCGGGAACTCCATGACGCACCAGTGCTTCGGTGTGTACGAGCCGGCGAACTGCCGAAGCTCCGACGAGCGCTTCGTCGACCAGCAGCACCGGATAGACGACAAGACTGCTCCCCAGACCTAGCGGGATCCCGGACTTGCCATCCTTGGCGAATTGCACGATGTCGGCGCCGAACAGGCGCAGGTCATCGGGTTCCGAGCTGCCACTTCGATCGCTGACCGCGACGACGGTCTCCACGAGACCGAACCGTGTGAGCTTCACCTCGCGGCGCCGCGCGCTGAAAACCGCTGCCGGAGGCGGGCTCTCGTCGCGAAACCCCGCACGGCTCAGACGGTCTCGAACCGTCTCGAGATAGGCCCGGTCGTCCACGACCGCGACGCTACCGCACCCGTGGGCCGAGCTGGACCAGCCACCTCCTCGAAACGCATTTCCGCGAGGCCGTAAGGAATCGTCGACACCGGGGTTGGAGGAGCAACGGATCTCGTCCACCAACCAAAGGAGACCCCATGAGAGTCCGCATCCCCAGCCCCGCCACAGTCATCGCCTCGCTCGCGCTTCTGCTGTCGCTCACAGGCACGGCAGTCGCAGGCTGGCCTGATCACCGGCGCCCAGATCCAGAACAACACGGTCGGCAGCCTCGACCTGATGAACAACCGCGTCAAGAGCGTCGACCTCGCAGACAACGGGATCAAGAGCATCGACGTGATGAACGGCCAGCTGAGGGCCGTCGACTTCGCGCCCGGGCAGCTTCAGCCCGGACCGGCCGGCCCCGCAGGCCCTGCCGGCGCCGCTGGTCCGCAGGGTGCTCCCGGCCTCGCCGGCGTGGAGATCGTCACGGCCGAGAGCGCGGACAACTCGAACACTCACCACGATGTCGACGTGACATGTCCCGCAGGCAAGCGGCTCGTCGGCGGCGGGGCCCAGGTCTACGGTGCCAACGCTCAAGCCGCTCTCGACGAGAGCCTGCCGGTGGATGCCGACACGTGGCGTGCCAGGGGTTATGAAGTGAACGCCACCGCGGAGAACTGGCATGTGGTCGCCTTCGCGATCTGCGCCGTCGCTTCGTAGCACCGCCCACCATCTCCGCAACATGCGCCCCGCTTCGGCGGGGCGCATCCGCGTAAGGAATCGACGCTCACGCCGGTTGTACGGACATGAACACACACCACACACATCTCGTTTCTCTCTCGGTCGACGAAGCCTGGATCGTCGATTGGGCCGCCGAGGGCGTCCTCGCGATCGAGCGCTACCTCGCCAAACATGCCGCGTTCGCGGATTTTCTCCGCGCCCGGAACGGCCTAGACTGGTCCGATGGCGACGGTTGCGCGGACGTCTGACGCAGAGCTCCTGCTTCGGCTTCGCAGACGCGATCGCGAAGCCTGGGAGGAGCTCTACGCGGAGTACCAGCCGCGTCTGCGCGGGTTCGCCTACCGGCTGGCCGGAAACGTCCACGACGCGGACGATCTCGTGCAGGAGACCTTCGTTCGCGCCGTCCCACGCCTCGACCGGCTCGACCCGGAGACGGCGGACGTCTCCGCGTACCTGTTCACCACCCTGCGCAATCTCTTCCTGAAGCAGGTCGAGCGCACGAAGCGGCAGCAGCCCGTGGCGGAGGTGCCCGAGCCGGTGCTCCCGACGCCGATCGAGGACGACCCCGAGCGGGGAACGCTCCTGCGGGGGCAGCAGGACGAGGTGCGGCTCGCGAACGCGAGGCTCCAGCCACGACAGCGGCTCGTCCTTGCGTTGCGCGAGCTCGAGGACCGCTCGTACGCCGAGATCGGCGAGCTGGTCGACATGAAGGAAAACGCGGTCGCGCAGCTGATCTTCCGGGCCCGCGAAAGCCTGCGCCTCGAGCTCCGGCTCGCACAGGTCGATCCGGAACGGCTCCCGGAGGAATGCCGGCGCTACCTACCGCTGCTCGCGGCGCACCTCGACGGCCAGCTGAAGGGAGCGCGGCAGGAGGAGACCCTGGCGCACCTCGAGGGCTGCGAACGCTGCCAGGACGCACTCGCGAGCATGCAAGAGGCTTCGAAGCGCTACCGCACCCTCTTCTTGCCTGGCTTCCTGGAGACCGACGAGGCGCGCGCGGCCGTGGAGCGCCGGCTCGACGCCGTGCACTACTGGGATCGCCGCGGCGGCTGGCTTCTCGTGGGGCGCACGAAGCGTTCCATCGCCGCTGTTGCAGCGGTCATCGCCCTCAGCGGCGGCGGCACCGCCCTCGGCGTTGCGCTCTCGCGGGGCGGGGAGCCCGGACCGGCCGTCGCGGCGGCGACGACGGAGGCCGAAGTCGAGGTAACGACCGGTGAGGAGATTGTCGCGCAGACGACCGTGCCGACGACCACCTCCGCTCGCAAGCGTCCCGCGCCGAAACCCGCTCCGCCCAAGCGCCAAGCCAACGACGACGACCACAGCGAAGACCACGCAGGCGACGACGACGGCAGAGACGGTCGAGACGACGCCCGCTCCCAGACGACCGCGCCGAGCCGAAGTCCAGGCCCAAGCCCAAGCCGAAGCCGATCGTCACCACGCCGACGCCGGACACGACGGCGCCGACCGTGACGATCACGCAGGCTCCCGGCGCGTCGGTCTCGTCCAGCGGCGTGCAAATCAGGTTCACGTCCAACGAGGCCGGTGCGAGGTTCGCCTGCAAGCTCGATGCCGCCGCCTACTCCGCGTGCGCCAGCCCCAGAGTGCTCGCCGGTCTCGTCCCCGGTAACCACGCATTCTCGGTTCGTGCGACGGACCGCGCGGGAAACGTGGGGAAGCCGGCAAGCGTCGCGTGGCGGTACGTCCAGCCGGACACGACGGCCCCCACCGTGACACTCGCTTCGACCCCGCCGGCCTCCACGACGGAGACGAACGCCAGCTTCGCTTTCACCGCGAGCGAGCCGGTCGTCGCCTTCGAGTGCTTGCTCGACGGCGGCGCGTACACCGGCTGCGTGAGCCCCGCGTCGTACCAGTCGCTCGGAGTCGGCACGCACTCGTTCGCGGTCCGCGGCCGCGATGCGGCCGGCAACGTGGGTCAGCCGGCGACCTTCGGCTGGTCGATAGTCGCGCCCCCACCGCCGCCACCGCCACAATTCCCGGACCTGTACGTGGCCTCGTTCACCAAGACCACGATCATCATCAGGAACGGCGGGAACGCTGCGGCGGGCGTGTCGTCCATCCTGAGGATCACTGTGGGATCGGCCCTCCTGGGAACGTTCACCGTCCCGGCGCTCGCGCCTGGCGCTACGGCCACCTTCGCCTTTGCTTGCCGCGTCGGGACGTATCTCGCGACAGTCGACCAGACGAACGTCGTCGCCGAGTCGAACGAGACGAACAACACCGCGCCCCTCACCAACCGCACCTGCCCCTGACGCGGCCGTCAGGTCGTCACAACACCAGACCGCTCTTCCAGCAGCGCGAGGACTTCCCTCGCCCGGTCGCCACCTTTCTCGGCGTGGACTCGCAAGGGGATCCCATGTGGCCCTTTGGCCTCGAGGAGGTCGGGATACGCGTCGAGCAGTGCACGTACGACAGCGGTCTGCCCGAGCATCGCCGCGGCGAAGATGTCCACGCGCGCGCCGCGGCCGATGAGGAACTCGGCGAGGTCGCGACGGCCCACGTGAGCGGCCGCCCCGAGTGCGGTCTCCCAGTCGCCGCCTCCCCAATCCCAGGCGGCATTGACGAGCTCCGGTTCTTCAGCCAACAAGCCTTGAACAGCCTCGAGGTCCCCGTGGGCCTTGGTCACGAACGCCTCGACCTTTGCAGGATCCAGGCGCGGTGGTTTTTCGTCCAACCGTCCTCCTCTCCTCTGGGCAATCGTATCCCCCGCGCCGGCGACGCTTCGTCAATGATCACGCCGTGGGACTCGACCGCGGACTGGAGCTGATCGCCGCCGGCGAGTTCTTCGCCGCGCACGAGGAGCTCGAAGACGAATGGCGTGAGGCGCCGCCGGAGGAGCGCGACTTCCTGCAAGGGCTCGTCCATGTCGCCGTCGCCTGGTATCAGGCCGGGCGCGGGAGGCGTCCGGGCTGCGAGCGCCAGCTCGAGAAAGCGGCGCGACGGCTCGGTCCGTACGCGCCTCGCCACCGCGGCGTCGATGTCGAGGCGGCGCTGCGTTCAGTCGCGGCGGCGCAGGTGCTCGTCGCTCGTGGCGACCTTCACCTACCTGCTCCGACGCTCTAGGTAGCGAAAGCCCGTCGCAATTTTGTAGGGTCGCGCCAGGGCCATCTGCGGCAGGCCTCAACCCCGAAACCCCGTGAAGGGAGAGCCGCAGATGTCAGCAGCCCGGAAGCTCGAGCAGATCGGACCGCTCCCCAAGCTTCGCGCCGAGGAACTGGAGTTCCGCGTTGGCGCGGCGCAACCAAACCCGTCCGAGGTAGGCCCGCTCTACAAGGCGGCATACCGAACATCGCGCACCCAGGGGCTGCGGGTCGCGACAGCTCTCGCCAAGACGCTGCCCGACATCGACCACCACCGCCAGCTCTTCCAGGCGGTCGCCCTCCGCCCCGCGAAGGAGCGGCGCACGCTGATCGACGGCTACCGGAAAGCCGAGCAGGACCGCTGGGTCGTGCACGCGATCGGCGAGCTCCCCTCCGCTCAGGGCCGGGCGCTGATGAAGGACTTCGTGCTGACGGAGGCCGGCAAAAAGGACACGAAGGCGATCCAGGAGGTGCTGTTGTACCTCGCGGATCTGGGCGCGACGATGAAGACGCGCCCGGTCGAGGACGACCCGAACGACTCCGCGATCGTCGAGCTGGTCGAGGACATCGTCGACGCCGTGAAGCAGGCCGTGGACTCGGTCGTCGACGCGATCAGGAACGCGCTCAAGTCCATCGCGGAGGCGTTCGTGGCGGCGGTCAATTTCACCGTCGCCCAGATGGCGAACCTTGCCAAGGCGTTGCTCGCCGCGGGCGAGACGATCTTCAACATCGTCAAGGGCGCGCTCGAGACCGCCGTCGCAGACACGCTGGCCTTCGTGAAGAAGGTCATCAAGGGGATCATCGACGCCGGCCGCGCGATGTTCCAAGTGCTGAACGACATCGCGAACCTCGTCGGCTCGGCGCTCCAGACAGTGCTCCGGGCGATCGACCAGCTCGGCCACCAGCTCGGCGAGCTGCTCTCCTGGATGGCGACGCAGGTCTACGCAACCGTAAAGAAGTTCGCAGAGGCACTGATCGCGGTCGGCAAGACGATCGGGAACCTGATCAACCAGGCGTTCCAGGCAGCCGCCTCCCTCCTGGAGAACATGGTCCGCGCCCTGATCGAGCTCGGACGCGCGGTCCGGGAGCTCCTCGAGGAGGCGGCGCGCTTCGCCGCCAACGTCGTCGCGGGCGTCGTTCGAGCGCTCCGCGCGATCGGCAAGGCGGTCGCCGAGCTGATCGACGCAGTCAAGAACGCGGCGGCAGCGGTGCTCGACGCCGTCGTCAAGGCTCTGGTCGAGGTCGGAAACGCCCTCCTCGAGGTCGCGGAGTACATCGCCAACGCGGCTGCGGCGCTCGCCCGGAAGATCGCCCAGGCGGCACTCCGCTTCGGCGCCGCGCTCGCAGACCTCGTCAGCAAGATCGCCGCGTGGGGCTTCAACGCGATCAAGCGGATCGTCGAGGCCGCGTTCGACCTCGGGCGGAAGCTGCTCGACGTCATCCGCGAGGGGCTCCGGCTCGCCGGCAACCTCCTCCGCGACATCGTCAAGGCGGCGGTACAGCTCGGGAAGACGATCGTCGAGTTCGTCGGGTCGGTGATCGCGTTCACCTACCGAACCGCCGCTCGGCTGATCGACGCGATGATCGAGGCCGGCCTGAGTGTCGCGGACATGCTCGCGCAAGCCCTGGCGAAGAGCTACTTCGTCTTCCGGAAGATGGTCAACGGGGTCCTCAAGGCCCTCGGTCCCGTCGGCGACATCCTCGACTGGGTGCTGACACAAGCCGCGTCGGCGGCCGACCGGCTCTACCGGGAGGCAGTGCTGGCAATCCGGTACGTGAAGAAGAGCGTCGACGAGATCCTCGAGTGGGCGGCCGCGAAGACGGCGGCGGTCTTCGAGGGGATCGTGAAGGCGATCGAGGCCGCCGGGGTCGCGCTGACCGAGGTGTTCCGGTGGGCCGCAGCCGCAGGCGACGCCGCGCTCGAGCTGCTCGGCGAGGTCACACAGCGGCTGAAGAACTCGATCAGCTACGTGCTCACGTGGATGGCGACGGATGCGATCGACGGTCTTCGCGCCGTCGTCAAGGGCCTGCTCAAGGCAGGCGCCGCGGTCGCGGAGCTGATCGGCTGGGCGGTCACGCGGGCGATCCAGATCGTGAAGGAGGTCGTGGCAGAGCTGCTCGCGGCCGGCCTCACGGTCGCTCAGCTCGTGGCCGACACGATCCGGCACCCCCAACACGCACTCGACAACCTTTCGAGGGCGATGCGTGAGCTCGGCAAGACGGTCGGGGACATCGTGCAGTCCGCGTTCATCCAGCCGACCCTCGACGCGCAGAAGAAGGTGATCCAGTCGCTGAAGAACATCGGCGAGGGCCTGCTGGATGTGCTCAAGGGCGTGATCGAGGCCGGCGTCGGCGCACTCGACGTGGCGATCGCCGTGATCCTCGAGGTCTTCGGCGTATTCCGCAAGCTCCGTGCCGAGGAGAAGGCCGACGCGAAGATCGTCTACAAGACGACCGTGCCGCTGGACGACGTCCAGATCTTCGAGGGCTCGTTCGTCTCGGGGATGAGCGACTGGTTCCGCGACGAGGCGGTGCCCGTGACGACGATGCGGATCATCCACCTGCCCGACAACTTCGACACGACGACGAAGGGCAACCGGCACACGCTGATCCACGAGCTCGGCCACGTCTGGCAGGGCGAGAACACCGGTCCGTACTACATGGGCCACTCGCTCTTCTCCCAGGGAACGCAGGGACACTCGGCGTACGACTACGGCGGAACGGCAGCCCTGACGGCGAACACGACCGCCGGCGGCAAGCTCGACCACTTCAACCCGGAGCAGCAGGCGCAGATCATGGCCGACTACTTCCAGGCACAAGAAGGACGGCGACGAGCACGACGCCGTACGACCCGTACATCGCGGAGGTGCAGGCCGCGTGACATTGGTCGTCGCGGCACGCGGAGCGGCCCTCGGGCCGCTCCGCCCGCTTCTGCGCGAGCACGAGCGCTTACGCGAGGTACGGGTGGTCGACCCCGGCCCGGTCGAAGCGCTGTGCGAGGCGGCGGCCGGCGCCGAGGGGCTGCTGCTCGTCGACGACCGGCGGCGCGCTCCGCGTACGGCCCTGCCGGGCCCGTTCCTCCTCGATCCGTCGGGGCGGGCGGTGCCCGCGGGCTGGCTGCCCGACCTCGGCTCCGGTCTCGACGTCTTCGCCAGGGCGGCGGCGCGGGTCCAGCGCCGGCCGGGACCACCCGGCCCGCTCGCCGTGCTCGGCCAGTGGGAGCCGCGCTACCTCCAGCTCGCCGGGCGCCTCGAGGCGAACCTGTGCCGTGGAGGCGCGCCTCCCTTCCCGGTGCTATCGCTGGACGTCCGAGCGGATCACGCGATCCGACCTCGTCGCCGGACTGCGGCTCGGGCTCGGGGTCGGCATCTATTTCGGACACGGCCGGCCGAAGGGCTGGGCCGGCTACCACGGGCTCCGGGCCGGCCACCTCGTGGAGGCGGGCGGCGAGCCGCTCGGCGCGCTCTTCTCGGTCACGTGCCTGACCGCGAACCGCTGGCGGGTCGGCCTCTCCTTCTCGGAAGCCGTCGTCACGGGCGGGGCAGCCGCTGCGGCGGTCGGAGCGGTGGACGTCGTCGCTCACTTCGACAACATGCGCTGGATGCTCGGCCTCGCCGACTCACTCCGCTCCGGCGAGTCGCGCCTCGGGCCTGCGCTGCTCGCGGCCTCGACGCACGCCATCTCGCAGACCCCGTACCGCATCATCGGCGACCCGCTCGCACTCCTGGCAGGAACTGCGGAAGGCGCCCGCCGCGCCGAGCGCGTCTTCGCGCCGGCTCCGGAGCTCGCAGCGTGACCGAGGACGCGATCGAGGACGAGCTCCGCGCGATCGTCGCGGAGGTGGCGGAGCTCGACGCGGGCTCCATCGATCTGAGCGGCACGCTGGCGGACGCGGGAGTCGACTCGCTGATGGCGATGGAGATCGCCGTCGACGTCGAGCGGCGCTACGCGCTCAGCTTCACGGTCGAGGAGCTGAAGGCGATCACGACCTTCGGCAGCCTCGTGGCGCTGACGCGGACGCGGCTGGCCGAGCAGGAGGCCGCATCGAGCGGGCGGTAATCACCGGCCTCGGCGTCGTCTCGCCCGTCGGCGTGGACGTCGAGACCTTCTGGGCGTCGCTTCTCTCGGGAGCGACAGGCGTGGCCCAGGTCGAATCGTTCGACGCAACTCCCTTTCCATCCCAGATCGGCTGCGAGGTGCGCGGCCTCGCGCTCGAGAGCGCCAGCGACCCGCGGCCGGGGCGTGCCGCGCTGCTCGCCGCCGCGGCGGGGCGGCAGGCGCTCGCTCAGGCGGGCCTCGCCGGAACGGACGTCGGCCTCTCGATCGGCACCACGATGGGAGAGAGCTGCTGGCTCGAGGCGTGGGACCCGGCGGACGTGCGCGCGGGCACCGTCCCGGCGGAGGAGCTCGTCCGCTCGGGCCCGGACCGCGTCGGACAGGACGTCGCCGCAGAGCTCAGCCTCGGCGGTCGGGTCGTCGTGCTCGCCGGAGCGTGCGCCGCCGGCAACTATGCCCTCGGCCACGCGCTCGACCTCGTCCGGCTCGGACGGGCAGACGCGGTTCTCGCCGGTGGAACCGACGCGTTCTCGCGCGTCGCGTTCACGGGATTCGCGCGGCTCGGAGCGCTCGCGACCGAGGCGTGCCGGCCGTTCAGCGCCGACCGCGACGGACTGGTGCTCGGCGAGGGGGCGGGAATGCTCCTCGTCGAGTCGGCGACGGCGGCGGCCGCCCGTGGAGCCGAGCCGCTCGCGGAGCTCGCGGGGATCGGCCTCTCGGGGGACGCGTTCCACATCGTCAGTCCCGACCCGCAGGGGCGCGGCGCGGCACGGGCGATGGAGGCGGCGCTCGAGGACGCCGGCGTCGAACGCGGCGAGATCGGCTACCTCTCAGCCCACGGCACCGGGACGCCCGCCAACGACCGCGCGGAGGTCGCTGCCGCCCGGGCCGTCTTCGGGAAGAGCGGGCCGCCGATGAGCTCGATCAAGGCGCTCACCGGCCACGGGCTCGGAGCGGCGAGCGCGCTCGAGGCGGTCGCCTGCGTACAGGCGCTCCGCCGGCAAGTCGCACCGCCCACCTGGAACTTCCTCCGAGCCGATCCCGAGTGCGACTGGGATGCGATTCCGAACGAGCCGCGCGAGCTGGAGCTCGACGCGGTTCTCAGCAACGCCTACGCTTTCGGCGGTGCCAACGCATCGCTCGTCCTGCGGGCGGCCGGCTGAAGATGATGGCCGTCGTGCTCGGAGCGGGCTGGATCACTCCCGACCGCGACTTCGACGTCGGCGAGCATCTACAGCTGCGCGGCCTGCGTCCGCTCTCCCGCGCGAGCCGGCTCGCCTGCGTCGCGGCGGCGACGGCGCTCCGTCATCCGCAGCCGCCGCCGGCTGCACGAGAGCGTTGTGCCGTCGTCCTGGGAACGCGCTTCGCAAGCATCGAGCCGCTGGTCGAGTTCAACCGCGTTGCCCTCACGGACGGGCCGGGGCTCGTCAACCCGTCGAACTTCCCCAACGTCGTCGTCAACGCGCACGCCGGGTATCTGGGGATCCTCTTCGGGCTCGCCGGTCCGAACGTGACCCTCTGCGGGGAGACGGCAGGGCTCGACGCGCTCGGTCAGGCGCTCGACCTGCTCGAGCTCGGCCGGGCCGACGCCGTTCTCGCCGGCGGCGTCGAGGCCTACGGGGAGACGCTCTTCGACGGCCTGCGCCGGGCGGGGGCCGACGAGCCCGAGGAAGCTGCGGCGTTCCTGCTCCTCGCTCGGGACGGCCCGGGCCCGAGGTTCGAGCTTGCCGATCTCACCGCGGCCGCAGCAGGCCCGGCGGCCGGTGCACTAGCGGTCGTGCGCGCGGCGGCTTAGCTCCTCCTCGACGAGGCTCGGGTCGAGCCCGCGCGCGGCCAGCAGCGCATAGCTGTGGAACCAGAGATCGGCCAACTCCTCCACGAGCCGCTGATCCGACTCCCCGGTGCCCGCGAGCGCAGCTTCGAGCCCTTCCTCTCCCACCTTTCGGGCCGCGAGCGACGGATCGTCGAGCAGCGTGACGACGTACGAGCCCTCCGGCCGCTGCAACGCTCGCTCGATGATCACACGCCACAGCCAGGGTGCGAAGCACGATTCCGCACCGGTGTGGCAGACGGGGCCGGCCGGTCGCACCCGGAGGAGGATCGTGTCGGCGTCGCAGTCTTCGCGGAGCTCTTCGACCGCGAGCGTGTTGCCGGACGTCTCGCCCTTGCGCCAGTAGGTCTCGCGCGACCGGCTCCAGAACCAGGCCTCCCCACTCTCGCGCGTGCGGCGGAGCGCCTCCTCGTCCATCCAGGCCAGCATCAGCACGCGATTCGTGTCCACGTCCTGCACGATTGCGGGCATCAGATCCGGACGTTCCATCCCGCCTCCTTGAGCTTCGCTTTCAGCTCCTGCACCCGTTCCGGGCGCTCGTGCACGATCGAGGCGACGATCGCAGCCTCTGCACCCACCCCGAACGCTTCTGCCAGATGCCGCGCCTCGCCTGCACCCCCCGAGGCGATCACCGGCACGTCGACCGCGTCCACCATCGCCGCCGTCAGCTTCAGGTCGTAGCCCTCTCTCGTCCCGTCGGCGTCGATCGACGTCACGAGCAGCTCGCCCGCACCCCGTGCCACCGCCTCGCGCGCCCAGGCGACCGCGTCCGCATCCCGCTCGGTTCTGCCGCCGTGAGTGACGACGCGGCCTCCGCGCGCGTCGATCGCGCAGACCACCGCCTGCGCACCGAACTCCGCTGCCAGCCCGGTCAGCAGCGCGGGATCGTCGAACGCCGCGCGGTTGACCGCGACCTTGTCGGCCCCGGCGCGGAGCAGCGAGCGAGCGTCTTCGAGATCCGAGATCCCGCCGCCGACCGTAAACGGAATCGTCAGCCGCTCCGCGGCGTCTTCGACGAGCTCGAGCATCGGTCCTCGCCCGTCAACGGTCGCGGTGATGTCCAGGAAGACCAGCTCGTCGGCGCCGACGTCCGAGTAGCGCTGGGCGAGCTCGACCGGATCGCCGACGTCGCGCAGCGACTCGAAGCGAACGCCCTTGACGACGCGGCCGCCTGCGACGTCGAGGCAGGGGATCAGGCGCTTCTTGACCATTGCAGCACGTTCTCGAGCACGCGGGCACCAGCGGCACCGCTCCGCTCGGGGTGGAATTGGACACCGGCCAGCACGCCGTCCTCGACGGCCGCCACGACCGCGCCGGCGTGGTCGACCCGGGCGACCACGAGCTCTTCGTCGTCCGGGCGCACCGCATAGCTGTGGGCGAAGTAGACGTCTGCGCCGTCGAGACCGTCGAGGATGTCCGACCGCCGGGGGAACTCGAGCTCGTTCCAGCCCATGTGCGGAACCGTCGGCGCGTCGAGCCTGCACACCCGGCCGGCGAGCAGACCGAGGCCTTCGCCCCCCTCGTCGCTTTGCTCGAAGAGGATCTGGAGCCCGACGCAGATCCCGAACACAGGCCGGCCGGCAGAGACGCGCTCGCGCAGCACGTCCGCAAGCGGCCCCAGCCCTTCAGCGGCGCGCGCGGCGTGGCCGACTCCGGCCACGATCGCCAGGGGCGCGCCCGCGACCTCCGCCGGATCCTTCGTGACGACGGGTTGCGCGCCCGCGCGGGCGAGCGCCGAGCAGACGCTGCGCAGATTTCCGGCGCCGTAGTCCGCGAGCACGACCTTCACGCGAGCCCCTTCGTGGACTGGACGCCACCGGCTGCAGGTGTGCACGCCTCTCGCAACGCCCGGCCGAGCGCCTTGAACGCCGCCTCGGCGACGTGGTGGTCGTCCGTTCCGGCAGCGGTGACGTGCAGCGTGCAACCGGCCTGCATCGCGAAGCGCTCCAACGCGTGCGGAAGCAGAGAGAGGGCGAGCCCGCCGACGCGGTCGCCAGTGAAAGCAAGGGAGATCTCGGCGTGCGGTCGCTTGACCAGGTCGACGGCGGCAGTTGCGCTCGCCTCGTCCATCGGTACCGTCGCCGCGCCGTAGCGCGCGATCCCCTGTCGGTCGCCGAGTGCCTCCGCCAGAGCGTCGCCCAGCGCGGCGAGGACGTCCTCCACCGTGTGGTGCTCGTCGACGTCGAGGTCTCCACCCGCGAGCAGCTCGAGATCCACGCCGGCGTGGAACGCCCAGAGCGTGAGCAGGTGGTCGAGGAATCCGATCCCGGTCTGGCAACGCGTACGGCCCGAGCCGTCGAGGTCGAGCGACAGGCTCAGCGCCGTCTCCGTGCTCGTCCGCGTGACGTAGGCGGTGCGACCGGGTGCCGGCTCGGGCGCGGCACCGAGCGCCGCCAGCAGGACGTCGTTCTCGGGCGGCCGCCGCAGGGTGATCCGGATTCCGCCACCGACCACGCGCACGACGAGCCCCTGCTCCTCCAGCGTCGCGCCGAGCGGTTCCTCGGAACGGACGTAGACGAAGTTGCCGTGCCCCTCGGGGCAGTCGTGCCCTGCCGCCACGAGCGAGGCGCGCACCCTCTCCCGCTCCGCGAGCGTGTCCGTGACGTCGATGCGCGGCTCGCGTAGCGCCGCGGCGCCGATCCGGGCGGCAGGGCCGCTCACGCTCGCCGGCGGGCGGCGCAGCTCGAGCTCCGCCGCCGCTTCCGGCGAGGCAACCGCCCAGCCGACACGCAGCGAGGCGAAGCCGAAGGCCTTCGAGAGCGTCCGCAGGACGATCAGGTTCGGCTGCTCGGCGATCAGCGGCACACAGGTCGCACCTGCGTACTCGTAGTACGCCTCGTCGACCACGACCGCCGCCTCCGGGTGCGCACGGGCGAGCGCTCCGATCTCAGCGGGGTCGCGCAGCTCGCCGGTCGGATTGTTCGGATTGCACACCCAGATCACGTCCGCACCCGCGGCCCAGTTCGTGATCGATGCTCCCGCAAGCTCCGTCGCGATCCGGTAGAGCCCGTAGGTGGGCTCCTCGATCGCCGCCGAGCTACCGGGACCGAGATAGGTGCGCGCGCACACCAGGATCAGCTCGTCGGCCCCCGCCCCGACGACGACCTGCTCCGCCCCGACGCCGCAGTAGCCGGCCGCGGCCTCCCGCAGCTCCCCGAACGTCCCGTCCGGATATTCCTGCAGCCGCGCGAAGCTCTCCGCCAGCGGCACCTGCGGCACGCCGGGGACGGGCGGCGTGTTCTGGTCGTAGCGCAGGATCTGCTCCGGCCGCAGGCCGTGCCGCGAGGCGACTTCCGCCGACGACGGCGACCATTCGTAGGCGCGGAAGCCCTCAGGCAGCGGCTGCGCTCTCACGCCAGCTCCAGGGCGGCCGCGTGCAAGGGGAGCCCTTCGAGACGGGCCAGCGGCAGCCCGATCGCGCGCGCGTGCGAGAGCGTCGGCGGCGCGGACGACCTGCACGGGCTTGAGGAACGTCTCCAGCCCGAGCCCACCCGAGCCTCGCGCCAGTCCGCCGGTCGGAAGGATGTGCGTCGCGCCGGCGGCGTAATCGCCGACGACTGCGGAGGTGCGGACGAAGACCGTGCCCGCATTGCGTATCCGCTCGAGCAGTGGTTCCGGATCGGCGACCCAGAGCTCGAGATGCTCCGGCGCGTAGGCCTCGGAGAGCGCGAGCGCCTCGTCAAGCGTCGCCACATCGCGGACCGAGACGTTCTCGGTCGCGGCGACGAGCGCCTGCACCGCCGCCGAGAGCTCGTGATCGAGGCTCAGGAGAATGGCCTCGCTGTCGGGCCCGTGCTCGGCCTGCGCCAGCAGGTCGGCCGCACAGCGGGCGGGATCGGCCGAGGCATCGGCGATCAGGACGACCTCGCTCGGGCCGGCCGGAAGGTCGATGGCGACGTGGCTCGAGACCAGCAGCTTCGCCGCCGTGACCCAGCGGTTCCCGGGACCGACGATCTTGTCGACCCGCGTGATCGTCTCCGTCCCGAAGGCAAGCGCGGCGACTGCCTGGGCGCCGCCGACCGAGTAGACCTCGTCGATTCCGAGGGCGTGCGCGGCGGCGAGCGTCGCCTCGGAGGCTTTCGGCGTCACGATCGCGATGCGCTCGACTCCGGCAACGCGCGCCGGCACTGCCGCCATCACGAGCGAGGAAGGATAGGTCGCCCGCCCGCCCGGAACGTAGACGCCGACTGACGCGAGCGGCACCCAGCGGCGCTCCGACTGGACGCCCGCAACGGCTTCGAGCGCGACGTCCGGCGGTCGCTGCGGCTCGCAGAAGTCGGCGACGGCGTCCGCGAGCGCCCGCAGGGCAACGAGCTCGTCCGGCTGGAGACGCGCCGACCGGAGCTCGTCTGCGGGCACCCTCAGCTCCGGCCGCTCCCCGTCGAAGCGCTCGGTCCAGTCGAGGAGCGCCTCGTCGCCGCGGTCCCGCACGTCTGCAACGATCTCCGCGACGAGCGGCAGCGCGTCCTCGAAGTTCGCGCCTCTCACGCGACGAGCCGCTCCACCGGCAAGACCAGGATCGACGAGGCACCGGCAGCCTTGAGCGGCGCCAGCAGGTTCCAGATGTCGTCCGCGTCGACCGCGGCGTGCACCGCGATCTGACCCGGCTCGGCGAGATCGATCACAGATGGAGCGCCCATTCCCGGCAGCAGCGCACTGATCTCCTCGAGCGCGGAGCGCGGCGCGTTCAGCATCAGATAGCGGCGGCGGCGAGCCGCGACGACGCCGGAGACCATCAGCACGACCCGCTCGACGAGCTCGCGGCGCTCACCGACCGCGGCCTCGCTCGCGATCAGCACCGCCTGGGACTCGAGCAGGCTGCCGAGCAGCCTGAGGCCGTTCGCGCTCGCCGTCGACCCGGTCGAGACGAGATCGACGATCGCGTCCGAGAGGCCGAGCCGCGGCGCGGCTTCGACCGACCCGGACACGCGCACGAGCTCGGCCTCGACGCCGAGCTCCGCCAGCCGGGTCTTCGTGGTGGCGGGATAGGCGGTCGCGATGCGGAGGCCGTTGAGGTCGGTCAGCTCAGTCTGCGGTGCGTCGTCCGGCACCGCAGCCTGCAGCGTGCAACGGGCGAACCCGAGCTCCGCCAGCGTGATCACGTTCGCCCCGGCCTCGGCGACCAGGTTGGCGCCGGTGATCCCGACGTCGACGACGCCGTCCTGGACGTACTCCGGGACGTCATCCGCGCGCACGAGCAGCAGATCGACGGGTGCGTTCGCGCACGGGACAAGCAGGGCTCGGTCGGTTGCCTCGAAGTTCAGCCCCGCCTCGGCGCACAACCGCAGCGCGGGCTCGGACATTCGCCCCTTCGAGGGGACGCCGAGGGTGAGCCGGCCGTTCGCGCCGGCGCGGATGAAGCCGTTCGACGCCATCTACCCCCTCTTTCGCTTTCGGTGCGTCCGGTCGAGCGCAATCCGGTAGCCGCCGGTGCCGTTCCGCAGCCATTGCGCGACACGCGTCACCGTGGCGGTACTCGTCGGAACGCGTTCGGCGATCTCGACGTAAGGGACGTGCTGCTCGAGCAGCTTCGCCGTCTGCCACCGGTGCGTGAGCGCTTCGAGCTCGGGGAGCGTGCAGAGATCGCGCAGGAAGCGGCGCGCCTCGTCGCGCGTGCGCAGGGTCAACACCGCGTCAGCCAGGTCGTCGAGCCCGGGAACCTGCTCGACGTCGCGTTTGAGATCGAGAGCCATTCTCGCATGCTAACATGCTAGCGTGCTAACGCGCAAACACTTCACGATCTACCCTGCGATCGACGTTCTCGAGGGCCGCGTCGTTCGCCTCTCGGAGGGCCGCCGGGAGGCAGTGACCGTAGAGGGTGGCGATCCGGTCGCAGCGGCTGAGCGCTTTGCAGCGGAGGGCGCCGCCTGGCTCCACCTCGTCGACCTCGACGGCGCGTTCTCGGGTGCTCCCGACCTCGATCTCGTCTCACGCGTTGCCTCGGTCGGTCCGCCGGTACAGGTCGGCGGCGGCTACCGCAGCCTCGACTCGATCGGAGACGCGCTCGAGGCCGGTGCAACGCGCGTGCTCGTCGGCACCGCCGCACTCGAGGACGAGTTCCTGCTCGCAGCCGCGGCTCGCTTCGACGAGAGCGTCGCGGTGGCGATCGATGCTCGTCACGGAACGGTGACTGTGGACGGCTGGACGCGCTCGGCCGAGCTCACGCCGGGGGAGCTCGCCCGCCGCTGCGCGGCAGCCGGCATCCACCGCGTTCTCGTAACCAGCGCGCAACGGGACGGAACCCTCTCGGGCCCTGATGTTCCTCTCCTGGAGAGCGTGCTCGAAGCGGGCCTGCCCGTGCTCGCGGCCGGAGGGATCGCCACACTCGACGATCTCCGCGTGCTGCGCGAGCTCGGCTGCGAGGGCGCGGTCACCGGGAGTGCAATCTGGCTCGACCGCTTCACACTGACCGAAGCGCTGTATCAAGTAAAGTGACCCGCCGATGACGCCCGTCAGGATCCCACCCATGCTGCGCGACCAGGTCGAGGGCCAGCGCGAAGTGCTCGGCGAAGGCGAGACCGTGCGCCAGGTCCTCGAGGACCTGGCCACTCGCTATCCAGCGTTGCGCGCCAATCTCTTCGACGAAGGAGACCTGTCGCCGTTCGTCAACGTCTACGTCGGCCGTGACGACGTGCGCACCCTGGAGGGGTTGGACACGCCCGTCGGCGGCAGCTCGGTGATCCTGCTGCCGGCGATGGCCGGCGGCCGCTAACGCGGTTTATTTGCGGAACTCGTCGCGGACGTCTACTCTCAGACGAGCATGAGCGCGCACATGGACGCATGTCCGGCCGCAGGCCTTATTGAGGGCCTTATTATCGTGCGCGCGCGTTTGCGCTAGTCGGCCTTTCTCACCCGCCCCGCCGGCTAGCTCGATTCACAGAGGCGGATGAGTGAACAGCGCGATGCTCAGCTGCAGGATCTGCGAAGCGACGCATCCGCTCGCGCCGCTCTCGAGCTGCGATGCCTGCTCGGGCCCACTCGACGTTCGCTATGTCTGGGACGGGAGCCGCGGTGTGCTCGACGACCCGCGTTCGCTCTGGAGCCGCGGAGCGCTGTTGCCGCACCGCGATACCGCGATGCCGAGCCCGACACCGCTCGTGCCGGCGCCCAGGATCTCGGCGGCGCTCGACATCGACGTCCACCTGAAGCTGGAATCCGCGAATCCGACGCATTCCTTCAAGGATCGAATGGCCGCAAGCGCGCTCGCGGCTGCGCAGGGATTCGGGATCGAGACGCTCTTCTGCGCCTCGACCGGAAACCTCGGCGCGGCAGTCGCGGCCGGGTGCGCCGCGGCAGGGCTCGAGGGAGTGATTCTCAGCCCGGCGGACACCGACGAGCCCGCCCTACCTTCCGCGACCTACGGCGCGAGCGTCTTCACCGTGCGCGGGACCTTCGAGGACTGCCGGCGACTGGAACGGGAGCTCGAGCACCTGTTCCCCTGGGGCTTCCTCGAGGGAAACCTGCACGCCTTCGCAGTGGAGGGCATCAAGACGATCGCGTACGAGATCGCAGAGCAGCTGAAGTGGGAGACGCCGGACGCGGTCGTCAGTCCTGTTGCGTCCGGATCCCTCTTCGCGAAGATCGCACAGGGCTTCGTCGAGCTCGCCGACCACGGGCTCGTCGTCGCTGGACCGCCCAGGATGTACGGAGCCCAGCCGGGCGGTTGCCCGCCGGTCGCCGCAGCGTGGGCCGACGAGCGTCCACCGTCGCGCGTGACGCCGAACACGGTCGCCCGCTCGCTGGCCGTGGGCGATCCGAGCTACGGCGAACTCGCGATCGGCGCCGCCCGGATGTCCGGCGGCTCGATCACCACACTCGCGGAGGATCTGATCGAGTCGAGCACCGAGCTACTGGCCGAGAACTCCGGCGTACTCGCCGATCCGGCCGGCGGCGTCGCGTTCGGCACCCTCGTCGAGCTGGTCCGCTCAGGGGAGATCGCGTCGGGGGAGCGCGTCGTCCTCGTCGTCTCGGGGAGCGGGATCAGGCCGAGCACCCGCGACTCGCACTATCCCGCCCGCCAGATCGAGGCGGATGCGGACGACTTCCTGGCGGCGCTCGGCGTCGGTCGGGGCTAGGAGGGTTTGGTGGAATGTCGCTCGTCGTCGGGGTGGATGCTCGTTCCGAGGCAAGGACGCAGGGAGCGCCGATAGTGGTTGCTATCGGTGCGACTGAGGACGCGGCCTCGGGGCGAGCAGCGCGGCCCGGCGGCTCAGCCGATATTTCGCCGAACCCTCCCTAGCGAGTGCTGGAGCGGGCCGCGCCGCGCGCGGCACCGGGAACGAGCCAGTTCGTGCCGAACTTTCGCATCTCGCGAATGATCGGGAGGAGAGCCCTGCCCTTCTCGGTCAGCTGGTACTCGACGCGCGGAGGGGACTCCGGATAGCTGTGTCTGGCGACGACGCCGGCCTGCTCGAGCGTCCGTAGACGGTCGGCGAGCGTTCGAGTGCTCATACCCTCACAGACGCGTTCGAGCTCGCGGAAGCGGCGTGTACCGCCGCCGAGCTCGTGGATGAGCAGCGGTGTCCATTTTGCGGCGACGATCTCGCCGGTGGACGAAACCGCGCTGCGCGCAAAGTCGACGTCCTCGAGCTCCTGTGTCTTCACCGGTCAGTTGCCTCCATGTGAAACGGCGGGCGGGGATCGCTCGCCGGAAGTCGCGATGTACCTTTAGAAGCGACTTTACTCCTCGTCAACTTTACCGCAAGTCCAGGCTGGCAAACCTCGCACTTCGACCGGTCCCGCGACAAAGCTGTATGAGCTACAGCCACTTGACAAAGTAAAGCTTCGCCACCAGACTGTGGCGATGCCGATGTCTTTCGTAGCCCGGAGCACGCGCCCTCGCGGCGTCACTCACCCGTCCGGGTCCATCGGCCTCATCCTCCTGATTCTCCCCCTCTAGGGGGAGTATCGACCACGCGCTGCAAGGCGCACACGCCCACATCGGACGCCACAGGTCCGCCTGCATTCGCGGGCGAGTCAAGGAGGAACACGTTGAGCTCTCGCAGGATCACAATTTTCGATACGACGCTTCGGGACGGCGAGCAGGCGCCGGGAATCGCCCTGCGGCCGGACGAGAAGGTGGAGATCGGCGAGCAGCTCGAGCGGCTCGGCGTGGACATCATCGAAGCAGGCTTCGCGGCCTCGTCGCCCGGCGACTTCGAAGGGGTACGGGCCGTCGCGGAGGCGGCGAAGCGCGTGACCGTCGCCTCGCTCTGCCGTGCGAACGACACCGACATCGACGCCGCGACGGCGGCGCTCGAGGACGCCCCCCGCTCGCGCATCCACATCTTCCTCGCGACCAGCGCGCTGCACATGGAGAAGAAGCTTCGCCTCACGCCGGACGAGGTCGTCGCCCACGCAACGTCCTCGGTCACCCGTGCGTGCGCGAGCGTGGATGAGGTCGAGTTCTCCTGCGAGGACGCGACGCGTTCCGATCCCGAGTTCGTCGCCACCGTCTGCCGTGCCGCCGTCGAGGCCGGCGCGACGACGATCAACCTCCCCGACACCGTCGGCTACATGCTGCCGGCCGAGTACACGACGTTCATCCGCTACGTACGCCAGCTCTGCCCGGAGCTCGAGGACGTTGCGCTGTCGGCCCACTGCCACGACGATCTCGGGCTCGCAGTTGCGAACTCGCTGGCGGCGCTCGCCGCCGGCGTGCAGCAGCTCGAGTGCACGGTGAACGGCATCGGCGAGCGCGCCGGCAACGCATCGCTCGAGGAGATCGTGATGGCGATGCGCGTGCGCGGCGACGCTCTGCACGCGCACACGGACATCGACCTCTCGCAGATCGGCCCCGCCTCACGGCTCGTCGAGCGCCTGACGAACTACCCGGTACCCCCGAACAAGGCGATCGTGGGCGCAAACGCCTTCGCCCACGAGGCAGGCATTCACCAGGACGGACTGCTCAAGGACGTCGCGACGTACCAGATCATCGACCCCAGCGAGCTCGGCCTGGCGATGACGCTGCCGCTCGGCAAGCACTCCGGGCGCCATGCCTTCTCTCGCGCCTGCGAGGAGGCAGGACTGAGCCTCGACGAGGAAGCGCTTGTCGTGGCGTTCGCACGCTTCAAGGCCCGCGCCGACCAGGGTGGTGGCGAGGTCTCAATCCACGAGCTCTTCCAGGAGGTGACGTTGACGTGACTGCCTTTTCGATCGCCTGTCTCGCGGGTGACGGGATCGGGCCCGAGGTGATGGCCCAAGCGAGCCGTGGCATGAGGGCAGCGGCTCGCCTCCACGGGTTCGAGCTCGAGGAGGAGCACGTCCCGTTCGGGGCCGACGCGACGATGCGGGTCGGACAGCCGTTCCCACTCGCCTCGCGGAACGCCGCGCTCGCCGCGGATGCGATTCTCGCCGCCACGATCGACCGGACGCTTCTGCACTCGCTGGAAGGGGAGCTCGACCTGCGGGCGGCGGTGATGCGCGCCAGGCTGCGGGGAGCGGCGATCACATTCGTCGCCCCGCTCCGCCCTGACGCGTGGGGCTGGACACTCGAGCGCGCGATCGCCACGGCACGCTCGAGTCGAGGCCACCTGACGTTCGTCGGGAGCGAGGACGGCTGGCCGGCCGAGGCGGCCGCAGCCTCGGAACGCGATGACGGCCTGGAGGTCACGCTCCTCTCGACGCGCCGCACGATCCGCACGCTCGTGTCGAATCCTGAGTCGTTCGACGTCATCGTCTGCGCTCTGCCGCTGCTCGCCCCACTCGCCGAGCTGGGCTGGTGCCTCGACGCTCGCCGGGTGCTCGCGTGGGGCAGGCTCGCCGAGGACGGCCCGGGCATCTTCGGTCCGAGCCACGGCACCGCCGCAGACATCGCGGGCCAGGGTGTCGCGGATCCAAGCTCGATGCTGCTCGCAGCAGCGCTGATGCTCGGCGAAGGTCTCGGCCAGCGAGGCGCCGCAGCAACGCTCTCCTCCGCGGTCTCCTATGTGCGCGGAAACCGGGAACCACGCGCCGTCGGTACCGTCTCCATGAGCACCGAGCTGACCGACGCCGTACTCGCTCGGCTGCCGCAGTCGCACTCCAACGCCGAATTCCTCACGGAGGCTGTCTAGATGCTGATGAACGGCGCCGACGCTCTGTTGCGCTCGCTCGAGGCTGAGGGCGTCGAGACCGTGTTCGGCATCCCGGGCGGCGCGATCCTCCCGACCTACGACGCGCTTGCGCGGGGGACGACGATCCGTCACGTCCTGGCGCGTCACGAGCAGGGCGCCGGCCACATGGCACAGGGCTTCGCACGCGCCTCGGGCCGTGTCGGTGTCGCCTTCGCCACCTCCGGCCCGGGGGCGACGAACCTGGTGACGCCGATCGCCGATGCCTGGATGGACTCGACGCCGCTCGTCTGCGTGACGGGGCAGGTGCGGTCACACCTGATCGGCACCGACGCCTTCCAGGAGTGCGACATCACCGGCATCACGATCCCGATCGTCAAGCACTCGTGGCTCGTCCAGGACGTGGACGAGCTGCCGCACGCGATCAAGGCTGCATTCCACGTCGCCAGCACGGGGCGCTGCGGACCGGTGCTCGTCGACATTCCGCGCGACGTCCAGGAGGCGGAGATCGACTTCAGCTATCCGGACTCGATCGATCTGCCCGGCTGGCGCCCGGCCGCGACCGTGAACGCGAAGCAGGTTCGAGCAGCGGCGCAGGCGATCGCCGACGCGCAGCGGCCCGTCCTCTACGTCGGCGGCGGGACGATCAACGCCGAGGCCTGCGATGAGCTGCGCGCGCTCGCCGAGCTGTGGCAGCTCCCGGTGATCACGACGCTGATGGCGAAGAGCTCGTTCCCGGAGACGCACGACCTCCACTTCGGCTGGCCGGGCATGCACGGCGCCAAGTGGTCGAACTGGGCGATGAACAAGTGCGACGTGCTGGTCGCGGTCGGCGCGCGCTTCGACGACCGCGTCACCGGCAAGCTCTCCGCGTTCGCGCCGGGTGCAACCGTCGTCCATCTCGACGTCGACGCCGCCGAGATCGGGAAGCTGCGGCGGGCGGACATTCCCGTCGTCGGGCCTCTGAAGCAGATCCTCGCCGAGCTGGCGAGCGCGTTCGAGGCGCTGAAGGGGAACGGCGTCCGGTCGCAGACCAACCCCTGGCTTGCCCAGCTCGCCGGCTGGCGCGAGGAGTTCCCGCTCCGCTACGGCGACGACGGCGACATGTTGAAGCCGCAGCGCGTGCTCGAGACGCTGCAGGCCCAGACCAGCGGGCGCGACGACATGATCTGGACGACCGGCGTCGGCCAGCACCAGATGTGGGCGATGCAGTACATCCTCTGCGACCGCCCGCGCAGCTTCATCACCTCGGGCGGGCTGGGCACGATGGGCTACGGGCTCCCGGCCGCCGTCGGCGCGAAAGCAGCCCGCCCGGATGCGACCGTCGTCTGCATCGACGGCGACGGCTGCTTCCAGATGACCTCGCAGGAGCTCGCGACCTCGGTAACGGAGGATCTGCCGATCGTCGTCGTGATCGTGAACAACGGCTACCTGGGCATGGTCCGGCAGTGGCAGGACATGTTCTTCGAGGAGCGCTTCTCGCAGGTCAGGCTCGCGCAGGACTCGCCCGACTACGTGAAGCTCGCCGAGGCGTACGGCGCCGTCGGCTTGCGCGCGGACACCGAGGACGAGCTCGAAGGGACGCTCGCCGAGGCGCTGGCGTGCGGCCGCACGGCCGTCGTCGACTGCCGCGTCGACCCGGCCGAGCACTGCTTCCCGATGATCCCGGCGGGAGCCGCCGCCCTCGATCTCGTCGAGTACGAACAGCGCTCGGTGCCCGTGCCCGTGATTCCACACCTTGTCGGTGCTCGTCGAGGACAAGCCGGGTGCGCTGATGCGCATCTCGAGCATGTTCGCGCGGCGTGGCTACAACATCGAGAGCCTCGCCGTCGGCCCGACCGAGCGGCAGAACGTCTCGCGGATCGTGCTGCGCGTCGACTGCGAGCAACGCTCGCTCGAGCAGATCGAGAAGCAGATGCACAAGCTCGTCAACGTCCTGCGGGTGAGCGAGCTCGAGTCGGGCCAGGCAATCGAGCGGGAGCTCGCCCTGATCACGGTGACGGCCGCGCCAGCGCAGCGCGCGGAGCTGCTGTCGATCGCGGACGTGCTCGGCGTCCGCGTCGCCGATGTCGGCCCGAACGCGATCGTGTTCGAGGTCGTCGGAGCACCCGAGCAGATCGACACGTTCGAGGAGCTCGTGCGCCCGCACGGGATCAAGGAGCTGGCCCGCACCGGCAGAATCGGACTGGCACGCGCGTCGGTCGGGCGTTCGAGCACCAAGCAACTCGTCCCCAACTAGCGAAAGGAAGCCGACAGTGGCAACCATCTACAACGGCGGTAACGTCGACCTGCTCTCGGGCAAGGTCGCCATCCTCGGCTTCGGTAGCCAGGGACACGCGCACGCGCTGAACCTGCACGAGTCCGGCGTCGACGTCATGGTCGGGCTCCGGCCCGGCAGCGCGTCCCGGGATGCGGCCGAGGCAGCCGGCCTGACGGTCGGCACGGTCGCGGAGGCGGTCAAGGACGCGCAGGTCGTCGCGTTCCTCCTCCCCGATCAGGTGCAGAAGCGCGTCTACGAGGAAGACGTCGCGGCGAATCTCGCCGACGACGCCGCGCTCGTGTTCGCGCACGGCTTCAACGTTCACTACGGGCGGATTCAGGCGCCGCCCGGCCACGACGTCCTGATGGTCGCGCCGAAGGGCCCCGGCCACGTCGTCCGCCGTCTCTTCACTGAAGGCCTCGGAACGCCCGCTGTGGTCGCGGTCGCGCAGGATGCGAGCGGCCAGGCCCTCGAGCTCGCACTCGCCTACGGGACGGCGCTCGGCGCCGGTCGCGCGGGCATGATCGAGACCACCTTCGCAGAGGAGACCGAGACCGATCTCTTCGGCGAGCAGGCGGTTCTGTGCGGCGGCACGGCAGAGCTGATCAGAGCCGGCTTCGAGACGCTCGTCGAGGCGGGGTACCAGCCCGAGGTCGCGTACTACGAGTGCCTGCACGAGCTGAAGCTGATCGTCGACCTGATCTGGGAGGGCGGCCTCTCGCACATGCGCTGGTCGATCTCCGACACGGCCGAGTACGGAGACTTCACGCGCGGAAATCGCGTCATCGACGATCACGTTCGCGCCAAGATGCGCGAGGTGCTCGGCGAGATCCAGGACGGGACATTCGCGCGGGAGTGGATCGCGGAGATGGACTCCGGCGAACGCAACCTCGAGGAGCTGCGGGCCGCCGCGCGCGAGCGGCAGATCGAGCAGGTCGGGTCCGAGCTCAGGTCGCTGATGACGCGCAAGCAGCCGGCCGGAGAGCCGAGTGTCGGTTGACGTTCCGGTCGCCCTGCTGGGGTACGGAACGGTGGGATCCGCAGTTGCAAGGCTCCTAGCCGAGAGCGCCGAGGACATCGAGCGGGCGACCGGGCACAGGCTCCGGGTCGTCCGCGCGCTCGTAAAGGACGTCGACAAGGAGCGCGAGCTCCAGCCACCCGAGGGCGTGCTGACGACCGAGTTCGCCGACATCCGCGACGACGCCTCGATCGGCGTCGTCGCCGAGGTGATGGGCGGCCTCGACCCGACGGGCGACCACGTCCTCGAGCTGCTTCGTGCCGGGAAGGCGGTGATCACGGCGAACAAGCAGCTCGTCGCGCGTCGCGGCGCCGAGCTCTTCGAGGCTGCTTCGGAAGCGGGCGTCCAGCTCCGCTTCGAAGCGAGCGTCTGCGCGGCGATCCCGGTGATCAAGATCCTGCGCGAGGCGCTCGTGATCACGAACGTGCACCGCGTCCTCGGGATCGTGAACGGGACGACGAACTACATCCTGACGCAGATGGAGGCCGGCGAGACGTACGACGACGCCCTCAGGGACGCGCAGGAGAAGGGCTACGCCGAGGCGGATCCGACGGAGGACGTCTCGGGTGCGGACGCCGCCGCGAAGATGGCGATCCTCGCGACGGTCGCCTTCGGGTCGCGGGTCACGCTCGACGACGTCGACTACCGCGGGATCGAGGAGATCACGGCGGACCACGTCGCTGCAGCGCGTGCGACCGACACGGTGGTGCGGCTCGTGGGCTCGGCGACGCTGATCGACGGACGCGTCGACGTTCGCGTTCGTCCGTCGCTCGTCGATCGCCATCATCCGCTCGCGGCGATCGAGGGAGCGTTCAACGCGGTGATGCTCCAGGGAGACGCGATCCGCGAGATCACGCTCTCCGGGCCGGGCGCAGGCGGGATCGAGACTGCCTCGGCCGTGATCGCGGACATGGTGAGCGTCGTCGGGACGACGGGTACCGGCTTTCTCGAGAACGACGCCTGCTGGCGGACGCTGGAGCGCATGCCGCCCGGCGACGTGCGGTCACCCACGTACATCCACATCGAGGTCGACGACCGTCCGGGCGTGCTCGCGCACGTCGCCGAGCGGCTGGCCGCGCACGAGGTCTCCGTCGCCCGTCTCGTCCAGCAGCAGATCAACGGAACGGCCGGCCTGCACATCGTCACGCACGAGGCGCGCTGGGGCTCGGTCGCCGATGCCCTTGCAGAGATCGGCGCGTTGCCGGAGACTCAGGGGCATCCGACCGTCCTTCCCGTGATCTCCCAGCGAGGCGTCCCGGACCTCGGCTGGATCTGATGCCTGCTCTCGCCGTGCGCTTCCGCGACCGGTTGCCGGTTGGCGACAGCACGCCGCTCGTCTCGCTCGGGGAGGGCGGCACGCCGCTCGTCCATGCACCGCGCCTTTCGGAGCGGCTGGGGCTCGACCTGTGGCTCAAGGTCGAGGGTGCGAACCCGACGGGAAGCTTCAAGGACCGGGGCATGGCCATCGCGGTCGCCCGGGCGCTCGAAACGGGAGCGCGGACGGTGGTCTGCGCGTCGACCGGCAACACCGCCGCCTCCGCAGCTGCCTACGCGGCACGGGCCGGGCTGCGTGCGGTCGTGCTCGTCCCCGCCGGCGGCGTCGCCGCGCCGAAGCTGTTTCAGGCGGTTACCGCCGGCGCCCGGCTGCTCGAGATCCGCGGCAGCTTCGACCAGGCGCTCGACGCGGCACAGGAGCTCGCCGGGGACGACGAGTTCGTGCTCGTCAACTCGCTCAACCCGGACCGCATCGAGGGTCAAAAGACCGCTGCGTTCGAGATCGTGGAGGAACTGGGGGCGCCGCCCGACGTGCTCGCGCTTCCCTACGGCGGCGGCGGGAACACCTGCGCCTACGCCCGCGGCTTCGAGGAGAGCGGCGAGCTGCCACGGCTGGTCGCGGGCGAGGCGTCCGACCGAGCGGTGACCGTCGCGAGCGCGATCCGGATCGCCCGGCCCGCGCACGCAGCCGATGCCGAGGCGGCGATCGCCCGCAGCGGTGGCACAGTCGTCTCTCTCAGCGATGACGAGATCCGAGACGCCTGGCATCTCCTCGCCGAAAGCGAGGGGATCGTCGCCGAGCTCTCGTCCGCGGCCGGGCTGGCAGCGCTCGTCCAGGAGGCCGGCGGCAGCGGTCTGCGCGCGGTGTGCATCCTGACCGGCCACGGGCTGAAGGATCCGGTGATCTCACCCGGTGTCGTTGCCGACCAGGTCGATCCCGATCCTGACTCGATCCGCGAGGCGGCACGTTGAGCACGCCGGCCCACATCCACGTCCGCGCACCGGCGACCACGGCGAACATCGGCCCCGGCTTCGACTGCGCCGGCGCGGCTCTCGACCTCTGGAACGAGCTCGAGCTCCGCCCGCGGCAACGGCCCCGTCGACCGCGAGCACCTCGGCGTCCGCGCGTTCGAGCGCGTCACTCCAGCCGACGGCTGGAGCTTCGAGTTCACGGACAACATCCCGCAGGCTCGTGGGCTCGGGTCGAGCGCGTCGGTGATCGCCCTCGGACTCGTCGCTGCGGCGATCGTCGCCGAGCAGGAGCCGACCGCGGACGAGCTGCTCGCGCTGGGGATCGAGCTGGAGGGGCACGGGGACAATCTCGCCGCGGCGCTCGTCGGCGGCGTTTGCCTGACCTGGGGAACGCGGATCGCCCGGATCGCCGACACGACGCCCGCGACGCCCATCGCCATCATTCCGGCGGCGCGCGGCCTGACAGCCGAATCGCGAGCCGCGCTGCCCGACACGGTGCCCCACGCCGACGCAGCGTTCTCCGCCGGCCGGGCAGCGCTCCTCGGCGCGGCCCTCGGCAGCCGCTCGGCCGACCTCTTCGAAGCTGCCCTCGAGGATCGGCTGCACGAGCCCTACCGCGCGGACGGCGCGCCCCTGCTCGGCCAGGTGCGGGAGCAACTCCCCGCCGCGGCCGTGGGCGCAACCCTCTCCGGCGCCGGCCCCACGGTGATCGTGTGGGCGCGGCTCGGGGAAGAGGAGGCCTGCACGAACGAGCTTCGATCGCGTTTCCCGAACGAGCACGTCCTCCGCTTGACGATCGCACAGACAGGAGCGGGACCGACATGACCGACACACCGTACGACCGTCCCTCCGACCCGGCCAAGCGCCACAGCGCTGCCCTCACCGACGGCGCCGACCGCGCTCCGGCGCGCGCGATGCTGAAGGGCACCGGCTTCACCGACGAGGACCTGGCCCGTCCGCTGATCGGGGTCGCGACCAGCTGGATCGAGACGATGCCCTGCAACCTGAACCAGCGCGCGCTCGCCCAGCACGTCAAGCGCGGCATCCGCGACGCGGGCGGAACGCCGATGGAGTTCAACACGATCGCCGTCTCGGACGGCGTCTCGATGGGAACCGAGGGCATGCGGGCGTCGCTCGTCTCCCGCGAGGTGATCGCCGACTCGATCGAGCTCGTCGTGCGAGGGCACATGTTCGACGGCCTCGTCTGCCTCGTCGGCTGCGACAAGACGATCCCGGCGGCCGTGATGGCGCTCGCGCGACTCGACGTGCCAGGTCTGGCGCTCTACAACGGCTCGATCGCGCCCGGCCGCTACAAGGGCGCCGACGTCACGATCCAGGACGTCTTCGAGGCGGTCGGCGCGCACGCCGCGGGGACGATGAGCGGCGCGGAGGTGCACGCACTCGAGAGCGTCGCCTGCCCGGGAGCGGGCGCGTGCGGCGGGCAGTTCACGGCGAACACGATGTCCACGGCGCTCGACTTTCTCGGCATCTCCCCCGCGGGGCTGAACGGGATCCCGGCGCTGCACCCGTCGAAGGACGAGGCCGCCTACGACGCGGGCGTGCTCGCGATGCGGCTCGTGCGCGACGACATCCGGCCCGTCGCACATCATCACGCGCGAGGCTCTGGACAACGCCGCGGCGTCGATCGCCGCCAGCGGCGGCTCGACGAACGGCCTCCTGCACCTGCTCGCAATCGCGCGGGAGCTCGGCATCCCCTACACGCTCGAGGACTTCGACGCGGTCGCGGCGCGGACGCCTCTGATCGCGAGCCTCAAGCCCGGCGGCCGCTTCGTGGCGACCGACATGCACGCTGCGGGCGGCGTCGCGCTCGTCGCCCGCGAGCTGCTGAAGCGGGACGACCTCCTCACCGGGTCGGCGCCGAACGTCGACGGGCGCTCACTCGCGCAGATCGCCGGGGCAGTCGAAGAGACCTCGGGGCAGGAGGTCGTCGTCCCGCTCGAGGCGCCGCTGAAGGCAACGGGAGGCCTGCGGGTGATCTACGGCAACCTCGCGCCGGACGGCGCGATCGTGAAGCTCGCCGGGCACGAGCGGCTCGTCCACCGCGGCCCGGCGCGCGTCTTCGACTCGGAGGAGGCCTGCTTCGCCGCTGTGAAGGCACGCACGATTCAGCCCGGCGACGTCGTCGTGATCCGCTACGAGGGCCCTGCCGGCGGCCCGGGGATGCGCGAGATGCTGCACGTCACCGCCGCGATCGTCGGCGAAGGCCTCTCGGACTCGGTCGCTCTCGTCACGGACGGGCGCTTCTCGGGAGCGACGCACGGGTTCATGGTCGGCCACGTCACGCCGGAGGCGTTCCACGGCGGGCCGCTCGCGGCGCTCGAGGAGGGCGACACGGTCGTGCTCGACGTCGAGACGCGCGAGCTGCGGGTCGAGCTCTCCGACGACGAGCTCGTCGCCCGGCTCGATGCCTGGTCGCCGCCGGAGCCCCGCTACAAGACCGGCGTCCTCGCCAAGTACGCGAAGCTCGTCTCCTCCGCCTCGGAGGGAGCCGTTACGCGTCCGTAGGGACGAGACACAGGCTGACGTGAAGGGACTTTGGGCCGCGAAGCGGCCCCTTTAGGGGTCTTCGCGCGATGAGCATCCGCTTCCGCGGATGCTCATCTTGCGCCAACAGGTCAGTCGTCAGGCTCGCCGTCGTCGTAGTCGAGCACCTCGATGCGCCCGATCACGCCGATCCCGCGCCACGCGATCTTGTTCGACCGCGGGTACCAGCACATGTCGTTCGGCCGCCGCGTGCCGTAGATCAGCATCGTCAGCCCGTTCTCGCCGGCGCGGAACCAGTGGCTGACGCGCGTCGCGGGCGGCCTGGCGACGACGTGGCCCGCCCGGATCGGAATCTCCTCCTTCTGGGCGCCGGTACCCGACGCGAACGAGGGCGACGGCCACAGGTGGAGCGTCCCCTCGCCTTCGAGCATGACGAAGATCTCTTCCTCCTCCGAGTGGCAGTGGGGCACCGAGCCCCGACCGCCGGGATCGAGATGCTCCCAGTGGAAGCCCGCCTGGTCGGAGCGCTCCCTCGTGGCGAGCGGGGCCGTCGACGAGCGCCCGTACCGCTCGTGCTCGACCTCGTCGATGTTGAGGATGTTCGGTGGCCGCTCGGCCGGCTCGCCGTACGCCAGCGGCGGGCCTTCAGCCTCGCGATCCCAGGGATCGTCGATCCGCCCTTCGACCCACGGCCACGCGAACCGGACCGCACTCGAGCGAGGCAGCCAGCCCCAGTCCGTCGGATGCCGCGTGCCGAAGACGAGGTAGTCGAGCCCGTCCGGGCCGGCCACGAACGTGTGCTCCATCTCGCTCGCCCGGTGGATGATGCAGTCGCCGGGGCGCACCTCGTGCACCTGGTCGTCCTGCCACGCGAGCCCGGAGCCGCCGAGCACGTAGTAGACCTCCTCCGACGCGCCGTGCGAGTGTGGCGGGGTCGGCAGCCTGCCCGGCGCGACACGCACGCGGTTGAGGCCGACGCCCTTCGTGCCGGCGGCGTCCCCGAGCCGTTGCCAGGTGGCGTCCATCTCGCCCTTTGCGCGGCGATACGACTCGACGTCGTCCCAGTGCGCGAGGCCCATGGCGGGAATCTAAGCGATCGCCGTCAGCGGACGGTGACCATGCGGGCGGCCGTCGCGGTGAGGCCGGTGGCGCGGTCTTCGAGCGCGACCTCGAGCCGCAGGCGGCCGCGGAGGAAGCACGCCCGTCGTCCCCCGAAGCCTGTCGCCCGCCGACGCGCAACGCCGTCGTCCGCCAGCGTCCGCCCACGCGCACGCGTACGCGACCCGCGCAGCGCAGGCAACCGGTCGCCCGGACGTCCACGCTGACACGCCGGCTGCGGGGGGTGACGGCAAGCGAGGCGAAGCTCGGCCGCCCGTAGCCCGCGGCGTAGAGGATCCCGCCGAGCAGGTGCGCACGGAACAGCGGCTCGGCGTACGCCTCCTGCGTATGCCCCCCGCCCGTGTACCACGACCGGCCCTTGCCCACGCTGTGCGCCCAGGCGATGGGGTGGTCGGCGCCCATCGCGCTTCCACCGGGGTCGTAGGAGCTCTCGTCGAGTCGCGCGAGGACGCGGACGCGCGTGCTCGGGGAGGACCTGAAGCTGTACCACTCGTCCGTGCGCACCCAGCGCCGCGGCAACCGGGCGGTCGACGCCTCGCGCGCGAGCACGTCGATCGCGGCGCGCTGGACGGCCGGATGATTGCGGAAGTACGTGCCGACGAGCTCGCCGTACCACGGCCAGTCGTACTCCGTGTCGGCGGCCGAGTGGACGCCGACGTACCCGCCGCCGCCGCGCACGTAGCGCTCGAACGCCTCCTGCTGGGCGCCGTCGAGCACATCGCCGGTCGTGAGCAGGAAGATCACCGCGTCGTAGCGCGCCAGCCGCGCGTCGGCGAACGCGGAGCCGTCCTCGGTCGCATCGACCGCGATCCCGTTCGCCGCGCCTAGCTCGCGCACTGCGCGGACGGCAGCCGGGATCGAGTCGTGCCGGAACGCGGCCGTCTTCGTGAACGCGAGCACGCGCAGACGCGGTTGCGTGGCCTCGGTGGCAGGCGCGGCAGCCGGTACGAGGAGAAGCGCGGCGCCGCACGCGAATGCGGCCAGCTTCGTCACGCCGGCAGGTTAGTAGAGGACGAGCCGGTCGCGGTGCACGACCTCGAGCCCACGCTCCCGGGAGCCGACCTCCGCTGCGGCGATCGAGGCGATCCCCTTTCCGATCGGGACACCGCTCGCCGACACGAGCTCGATCGCGTCGCCGGCGCCGAAGCCGCCGTCGCACGCCGTGACGCCGACGGCGAGGACACTCGCCCCCGCGCCGCGGAGCGCCCGCTCGGCGCCCGCATCGAGGACGACGCTTCCGCGAGGCCGCTTGCCGTACCTGATCCAGAGCTTGAAGGCCGGCTCGCTCGGAGCAGCTCCACCTTCGAAGCGGGTGCCTCTGCGCTCCCCGGCGACGATCGGAACGAGCACCGTCGCGGCCTGGCCGGAGGCGATCACGGTCGGGATGCCGGCGCCGGCGGCGAGCTCCGCGGCTGCGATCTTGCTCCCCATGCCGCCACGGCCGAGTCCGGTCCCGCGGCCCAGCCGGGCCGCGGACGTGAGCGAGCCGTCGTCGAGGAGCTCCGCCCCCGGCGTTCCCGGGGCACGCGAGTAGACACCGTCGACCTCGGTGAGCAGCACGAGGAGCCGCGCGTGTGTCAGGACGGCGACCTGAGCAGCCAGGGCGTCGTTGTCGCCGAAGGTGATCTCGTCGGTGGCCGTTGCGTCGTTCTCGTTCACCACCGGAACCGCTCCGAGCCGGAACAGCGCGTCGAAGGTGTTGCAGACGTTGACGTACGTCTGCCGGTCGGCGACGTCGGCGGGTGAGAGCAGGATCTGCGCCGCCTGGAGGCCGACGCGGCTGAACGCCCGCTCCCACGCCTGGTGAAGCTGCGCCTGGCCGACGGCCGACGCAGCCTGGAGCTGGCGCATGGTCGAGGGCCGGCGCTCGAAGCCGAGCCGCGGCGCGCCGAGCGCGATCGCACCGGAGGACACGATGCAGACGGAGTGGCCGCCGGCCGACGAGCGCTGCGACCTCCGTCGCCCGCGCGGCGAGCAGGCTGCGCCGTACCGCTCCCTTCGACGTCGCGACGAGGCTCGAGCCGAGCTTGACGACGATCCTCATCGATGTTGCGTGCCGTCGCCGACGACGCGGTACTGACGCAGCCACAGGTCGCGGTAGGTGACGGGCCCGCGCGGGCCTGGCGCCCACTCGACGTTGATCCCGGTCTCGGGAGTGCCGGTCAGCTCGAAGCCGTCCGCGAACCGCGTGCTCGCGTGCCAGAAGGCCGACGTGCCCCGGTAGAGCGAGAAGAAGCGCTCGACCGCGTCGACGTCCTCGGCGACGATGCCGGCCGCCAGCGCGGAGGTCTCGGTGTTCGCGATCTGCGCTGCCTCGGTGAGGTCGTCGACGATGTCGAGCGTCACGGTGGAGACTCGCGCCGGGTCGCCGGCCCACTCGTACCCGATCGGCTCGTCCAGCTGCGGGACCGGCACGACGGCCGCAGCACGGGGAGTTCCGACGACGTCGACCCCGCGACCCTCGCACGCCGCGACGAGCTCGGCTGCGAGGCCGGCGGCTTCCCGATCGACGAGGGCGAGGTTGAGCCGGTTGCAGACCCCGAGCCGGTCCAGGCTGGAGTCGACGATCGCCGTCACGCGGTCGGCTCTGCGCCGACCCGTGGACGTAGAGGACACCGCCGCCCTCGGCGTGCGCCAGTGTGCGAACGCCGTTGTCGGCCGCGAGGCGTGCGAGAGCCGCCGTCGAGGCACCGCTGCCGCGCAGGATCACGAGCGGAATCCAGCGCGGAACGGAGACGAGCGCCTCGGCTCCGGACGCGATCGGCCGAGCGCACGAGCCCGACCGCGCCCCCGTCGATGCCCTCTGCCTCCAGCGCGGGTCGCAGCACCTGGTCGACCAGCGTCTCGACCGTCGCGAGCGCAGCGCCGCCTGTGCGGAGGACGATCGTGTTCAGGCTCTTCAGAACCTGGGCCGCAATGTCGAGCGCCACCCCGGGTCTCGCCTCGAAGTTGGCACCGATCGTCCCGACCGGGATGCGGAGCTCGCGCACCTGCAGCCCGTTCGCGAGCGTCCGGCTCGCGATCTCCCGCTCGAGGGGCTCGAGCGCCGCGGTGGCCTCGAGCTGGCGCGCGAGCGTCGCCACGCGCTGCTCGTCGAGACGGAGCCTGTCGAGGCCCCCTTCGTCGAGCGTCGCGCCGGCCACGTCTCGCTCGTTCGCCGCGAGCACGTCGCCCACCCGCTCCTCGAGCAACTGGGCCGCGCGGAGCAGAGCCGGTCCGACCGCTGCATCGTCCAGCGACGGCAACGCTGCGGCCGCGGCAACCGCCTCACGCTCGACAAGTTCGCGCATCGTGCTTTACTTTGTACACTCCAAACAGCACGACGAGGGCGGGCACGAGTCCCGCTCCGCATCAAGAGAGGTCGAGGGATCCGGCCCGACGACGCCTCGGCAACCTGCTTCCCAGCAAGGTGCCAACCGGCCGAGCAGCCAGCTCGGATCGATGTAGAGCGACGAGACGAAGGAGAGAACCAATGCCCGCCATCAGCCTCCGCTGCCGCAGCTGCGGCCACGAGGTCGGCCTCGACGGAGTCGGTGCCTGCGAGAAATGCTGGGGCCCGCTCGAGCCCGTGTACGACCTCGACGAGATCCGCCCACGTCTGACCCGAGAGACGATCGCCACCGGCCCGCCGTCTCTCTGGCGCTACGGAGCGCTCCTGCCGGTGGAGACCCCGCTCGACCCCAGGCTCCCACCCGGCCTGACTCCGCTCGTCCAGGCGCCCCGGCTCGCCGAGGTGCTCGGCCTGCGCGAGCTCTATCTCAAGCTGGACACCGCAAACCCCACCCACTCCTTCAAGGACCGCGTCGTCGCGGTCGCGTGCGCGAAGGCGCAGGAGCTCGGGCTCCGGACACTGGCGTGCTCCTCGACCGGGAACCTCGCAGGCGCAGTCGCAGCGCGGGCCGCTGTCGAAGGTCTCGATGCCGCGGTCTTCTGCCCGGCCGGCCTCGAGCGCGAGAAGCTCCTTTCCGCGGGCGCCTACGGGGCCACGATCTACGAGGTGCGCGGGAGCTACGACGACTGCAGCCGCCTGACCGTTGAGCTCTCGTTCGAGCTGCCCTGGGCGTTCGTGAACGTCAACCTGCGCGCCTACTACGCCGAGGGCTCGAAGACGCTCGCGTTCGAGATCGCCGAGCAGCTCGGCTGGCGCCTCCCCGATGCCGTCGTCTGTCCGGTCGCCTCGGGCGCGCTGTTCTCCAAGCTCGGGCAGGGGCTTCGGCGAGTTCATCGATCTCGGTCTCGTCGAGGGAGCGCCGCCGCGGCTCATCGGCGCCCAGGCGCAGGGTTGCGACCCGGTCGCCGCCGCCTACCGCGAGGAGCGGCCGGTGACACCGGTTCGTCCGCAGACGACCGCCACCTCGCTCGCGATCGGCAACCCCGCCGACGGCGACCACGCGCTGGCCGCGGCCCGCGCCTCAGGTGGCTCGATCCACTCGGTGCCCGAGGACGAGATCGGCCAGAACATGCTGCTGCTGGCCGAGAACTCGGGCGTCTTCGGCGAGGCTGCCGCCGGGATCTGCCTCGGCGCGCTCCGCGAGGCGCTCAGCCAGGGAACGGTCACGGCCGACGATTGCGTCGTCCTCTGCGTCACCGGCGACGGCCTGAAGACGCCAGGCCCGGTCGCCGACCGGTTCGCGTCGGTCGAGATCGAGGCGGACGCCGATGCGCTGCTCGAACAGCTCGGAGTGGCCGTTTGAAGACGGTTGTCAACTTTACTTTCTACACCGAGAACGATACGCTCGAATGACGGTGCATAACCTCTCCCCTCCGAGAAACAGCACCCAGCTCGGGACGGCGGCAGGAGCAGCCGCAGCTGCCGTCGACCCGAGCGCCCTTATGCTTCTGCTGATGCTGCGCGTCGTCTGCCTGCCCGGAGACGGGATCGGACCGGAGGTGACTGCGGTCGCGATCGACGTCCTCCGCGCGCTCCCGATCGAGGTCGAGATCGAGGAGCACAGCTTCGGCGGGCGCGCGATCCTCGACGAGGGCATGCCGCTCCCCGCTCGGACGCTGGCGGCGTGCAAGGCCGCCGACGCCGTCGTGCTCGGTGCGGTCGGTCTGCCCCAGTTCGAGGGCGCGTCCGTGCGGCCGGAACAGGGCTTGATCGCCCTCCGTCGCGCTCTCGACGTCTATGCGAACCTCCGTCCCGCGAGCCGCCCCGGCGTCGACCTGCTGATCGTCCGCGAGCTCGTCGGCGGCCTCTACTACGGCGCCAGCGGCCGGCTCCCCGACGGCTCGGCCTACGACACCTGCCACTACGCGCCGGAGGCGATCGAGCGGGTTGCGCGGCGCGGGTTCGAGCTCGCCGGAGCGCGGCGGGGCGCAGCTCACCTCCGTGGACAAGGTGAACGTCCTCGAGACGTCCCGGCTCTGGCGCGAGGTCGTCACGCGCGTCGCCGCGGACTATCCGGACGTGGAGCTCAAGCACATGCTCGTCGACACGGCCGGGCTGCAGCTCGTCCAGCATCCCGAGCGGTTCGACGTGCTTCTGACCGAGAACACGTTCGGCGACATCCTCTCCGACGTCGCGGCCGGCGTGTGCGGCGGCCTCGGCCTCGCGGCATCCGCGAGCCTCGGCGACGGCCGGCCGGGCATCTTCGAGCCGGTCCACGGCTCTGCTCCCGATATCGCCGGGAGGGGAATCGCCAATCCTGCGGGCATGCTCCGGTCGGTCGCGCTGCTGCTGCGGCACGCCGCCGGTGAGCCCGAGCTGGCCGCGTCGCTCGAGGACGCGGTCGGGCAGGCGCTGGCGAAGACGCCGACGCCCGACGCAGGTGGTCGCGCGACGACGGCGGAGTTCTCCGAGTTCGTGCTGAAGCAGCTGGGGAGCGTCCCGGCGGCTTCCTAGCGAGCGGCGAGCACAGTCGTGTTCACGCGCGGCGGGTGCGACGTCTCGTATTCGGCCAGCGCGTCCTCGTGGGCGAGCGAGCGAGCGATGTCGTCGAGCCCGTTCAGCAGGCACTCGCGCTGGAACGGGTCGAAGTCGAACGGGATCTCGCGGCCTGCGGGATCGACGATCAGCTGTCGCTCGAGATCGACCTCGACGACTGCGGGCCCGTCGATCGAGTCGATCAGCGCGCGAAGCTCGGCGGACGGCAGGACGATCGTGACCAGTCCGATCTTCAGGCAGTTCGTGGCGAAGATGTCGCCGAACGAGGGCGCGATCACGACCTCGAAGCCGTAGTCCTGCAGCGCCCAGGCCGCGTGCTCGCGGGAGGAGCCGCAGCCGAAGTTCGCACCGGCGATCAGGATCTTCGCGCCGGCGCAGTCGGGGTCGTTCAGCTCGAACTCGGGCCGGGGCTCGCCGGCCGCATCGAGGCGCCAGTCGAAGAAGAGGAACTCGCCGAAGCCGGTCCGCTCGATCCGCTTCAGGAACTGCTTGGGGATGATCTGGTCCGTGTCGACGTCCGTGCGGTCGAGGACGGCGACCGGGCTGCTGACGCGGTGGAAGGGCTTCATGCGGTAGCCACGAGCTCGCGCGGGTCGACGAAGTGGCCGGCGATTGCCGTCGCCGCGGCGAGCTGCGGGCTGACCAGGTGCGTGCGGCCGCCGCGTCCCTGGCGGCCCTCGAAGTTGCGGTTCGAGGTCGAGGCGCAGCGCTCACCGTCGGCGAGCACGTCGGGGTTCATGCCGAGGCACATCGAGCACCCCGCCCGCCGCCACTCGAAGCCAGCGTCGACGAAGACCCGGTCGAGCCCCTCTTCCTCGGCGAGACGCTTGATCGTCGCCGAGCCCGGCACGACGAGGGCCCGGACGCTTGGATGGACATGCTTGCCGGCGACCACGGCCGCGGCCGCTCGCAGATCCTCGATCCGAGCGTTCGTGCACGAGCCGATGAAGACTCGATCGACGGAGATGTCCTGCATCGCGGTGCCGGGCTCGAGGCCCATGTAGGTGAGGGCGCGCTCGGCCGCCTGCCGCCGGTCCGGGTCGGTGTAGGCGGCGGGATCCGGCACGCGGTCCGTGACCGAGACGACCATCTCCGGATTCGTTCCCCAGGTGACCTGCGGCGCGAGCTCCGCGACATCGATTGCGAACTCGGTGTCGTAGGTGGCATCGGGATCGGACGCGAGGTCGCGCCAGCCGTCGAGCGCCTGCTCCCACTCGGAGCCGGTCGGCGCTGCGGGACGGCCTTCGAGATAGGCGAACGTGATGTCGTCGGGCGCGATCATCCCCGCCCGCGCGCCGGCCTCGATCGACATGTTGCAGATCGTCATCCGGTTCTCCATCGAGAGGCCGCGGATCGCCGCGCCCGTGTACTCGAGCACGTGCCCGATCCCGCCCGCGACCCCTAACCGGCCGATCGCGCCGAGGATCATGTCCTTCGCGGTCACGCTCGGAGGCAGGTCGCCGTCGAAGCGAACGCGCATCGAGCGCGGCTTCCGCTGAGGCAGGCACTGCGTCGCTAGCACGTGCTCGACCTCCGACGTGCCCACACCGATTGCGAGAGCACCGAACGCGCCGTGCGTCGAGGTGTGGCTGTCGCCGCAGACGATCGTCATCCCCGGCTGCGTCAGCCCGAGCTCCGGGCCGATCACATGGACGATCCCCTCCCGGCCGCTTCCGGTCGCGAACAGCGGCACGCCGAACTCGGCACAGTTGTTGCTCAAGGCGTCCAGCTGCGCCTTGGCGAGCGGATCGGTCACCGGCCCTTCCTCGGTCGGGACGTTGTGATCCATCGTCGCGAGCGACAGATCGGGCCGCCGGACCTGCCGGCCGGCGAGCCGGAGACCGTCGAAGGCCTGGGGCGAGGTGACCTCGTGGATCAGGTGCAGATCGACGAAGAGGACGGCCGGCTCCCCCTCGGGCTCGGCCACGAGATGCCGCTCCCAGATGCGCTCGAACAGCGTCTTCGCCATCCGGGTCATGCTAGCCAAGCCGGTGTACCAAATAAAGTGAGGACCCATGGAGTTTCGCCGCGTTCCGTCGCTCCCGCCGTACGTCTTCGCAGTGACCGAGCAGCTGAAGCTGGAGCTGCGGCGGGCGGGGGACGACGTTATCGACCTCGGCTTCGGCAACCCCGACCTCGCCTCACCACCGGCGGTGGTCGAGAAGCTGGCCGAGGCAGCCGCGAAGCCCCACAACCACCGGTACTCCGCCAGCCGCGGCATCCCGAAGCTGCGCAAGGCGATCTGCGACCTCTACGGGGACCGGTTCGGCGTCGAGCTCGATCCCGAGACGCAGGCGGTCGCCACGATCGGCGCCAAGGAAGGGCTCGCGCATCTGATGTGGGTGCTCGTTCAGCCGGGCGACGCGGCGGTCGTGCCCGCGCCGGCGTACCCGATCCACCTCTTCGCGCCCGTCCTCGCAGGAGCGAGCGTGATCCAGGTCGAGCTCGGCGGGAGCAACGACGATCTCTACGACCGGCTCGCGGATGCGTTCGCACACTCGCGTCCGCGCCCGCGTGTGCTCATCGTCTCGTTCCCCCACAACCCGACGACGCGCGTGGTCGACCTCGGCTTCATGGAACGGCTCGTAGCGCTGGCACGCGAGAACGAGGCGCTCGTCGTGCACGACTTCGCCTACGCAGACGTCGCGTTCGACGGGTACGAGCCGCCGTCGATCCTTCAGGTTCCCGGCGCCGCGGACGTCGCGATCGAGACGTACTCGCTCACCAAGTCGTTCTCGATGGCCGGTTGGCGTGTGGGCTTCGCGCTCGGCAACGCACCGGCGCTGGCGGCGCTTGCGCGGCTCAAGTCCTACCTCGACTACGGGACCTTCCAACCGATCCAGATCGCCTCCATCGTCGCGCTGAACGAAGAGCGCGACTATCCGGGCGAGGCGTGCGAGATCTATCGCAAGCGCCGCAACGTCCTCTGTGACGGGCTGGCGCGTGTCGGCTGGCAGGTCGAGCGCCCGCTCGGGACGATGTTCGTCTGGGCTCCGATCCCGGAGCCCTACCGGGAGCTTGGCTCGCTCGAGTTCGCCGTCAAGCTCACGCGCGAGGCGAAGGTTGCCGTGAGCCCCGGCGTCGGGTTCGGGCCCGGGCGGCGAGGGCTTCGTCCGCTTCGCGCTCGTGGAGAACGAGCAGCGGATCGCCCAGGCCGTGCGCGGCATCCGGCGGGCGCTGCCGGAGCTCGCCGCGACCGCGGCGCGCTAGCCGCTAGCCGGCCGCCGGCTCGCGAACGCCGAGCCAGTGGTCGACCGCCGCCGCGCAGCGGCGTCCCTCGGAGATCGCCCACACGATCAGCGACTGGCCGCGGCGGGCGTCTCCGGCGGCGAAGACCCCGTCGACGCTCGTCGCGTACACCGGCGCGTTCGCGTTCCCGCGCGCGTCGGCCTCGACCCCGAACGCCTCGAGGACGCGCGGGTCCGGGCCGAGGAAGCCCATCGCGAGCAGGACGAGGTCGGCCGGCCGCTCCTCCTCGGTGCCCGGGATGAGGTCGAAGGGCGGCGCGCCGGTGTTCTCCGTCCAGTGGATCCGCTCGACGCGGCCGTTGCTCCCCGAGAGCACGGTCGTCGAGACGGCGAAGTCGCGCTCGCCGCCCTCCTTCAGCGCGTACGACGTGCGGAGCTTCATCGGCCAGGTCGGCCAGGGAGTCAGATCGTCCGGCCGCCGCGGCGGCGGCTCGCCCACGAGCTCGATCTGTGTCACCGACGCGGCTCCCTCACGGTGCGCGTTCGCGACGCAGTCGGCGCCGGTGTCGCCGCCGCCGATCACGATCACGTGCTTCCCGGCCGCGGTGATCACGTTGACCGGCGCCGGCGGTGCGCCTGCGACCTGCGGCCCGAGCTCGCGCGCCACCCAGCGGTTGCGCTGGTAGAGGTACTCCATCGCGAAGTGCACGCCGTCCAGCTCGCGGCCGGGCACGGGAAGGTCGCGCGGCACGCGCGAGCCGACGGCGAGGACGACGGCATCGTGCAGCTCCCGCAGCTCCTCCGCCGCCACGTCGATGCCGACGTCGACGCCGAAGCGGAACGCGACCCCCTCGCCCTCGAGCTGTTGTACGCGGCGCTCGACGAGCCACTTCTCGATCTTGAAGTCCGGCACGCCGAAGCGCACGAGACCACCGGCCGCCTCGTCGCGCTCGTAGACGGTGACCGCGTGCCCGGCGCGCGCCAGCTGCTGCGCGCACGCGAGCCCGGAGGGGCCGGCACCGACGACGGCGACGCTCCGGCCGCTGCTCGAGCGGGCGGGCTGCGGGACGATCCAGCCCTCCTCCCAGGCGCGATTCACGATCGCCACCTCGATCTGCTTGATCGTCACCGCATTGCCCTCGTTGATCTCGAGCACGCACGCGGCCTCACACGGCGCCGGGCAGAGGCGGCCGGTGAACTCGGGGAAGTTGTTCGTCCGGTGAAGCTGCTCGATCGCCTCCTGCCAGCGGTCGCGGTACACGAGGTCGTTCCACTCCGGGATGAGATTCCCGAGCGGGCAGCCGTTGTGGCAGAACGGGACGCCGCACTCCATGCACCGTGCGCCCTGCTCCTGCAGCACCGGCAGCTCGACGGTGCCCATGAACTCGCGGAAGTCGCCGACGCGCTCGCGCGGATCGCGCTCCGGCTGCTCGACCCGCTGGTACTTGAGGAAGCCGCCTAGCTTGCCCATCAGGCCGCCTCTTCCGATTCTGTCGTCAGGAACCCGCTGCCGGTCGAAGTCGGATTGTCGCCCTTCGGCTCGATCTCCAGGTCCTCGAGCGCGCGCTTGTAGTCGTGCGGGACGACCTTGACGAACTGCGGCACGGCGGCCGCCCAGTCGTCCAACAGGCGCTCAGCGACAGCCGAGCCGGTGCGCGCGGAGTGCTCTTCGACAACGGAGCGCAGCTCGTCGGCGTCCGTCTCGTCGAGCTCCTCGAAGCCGATCAGCTCGAGATTGCAGCGGCTGCGGAAGCCGCCGTCCTCGTCGAGCACGTAGGCGATCCCGCCGCTCATGCCGGCAGCAAAGTTCCGTCCGGTCCGACCGAGCACGACAACGCGGCCACCGGTCATGTACTCGCAGCCGTGGTCTCCGACCCCTTCGACGACCGCGCTGACCCCGGAGTTGCGGACCGCGAACCGCTCGCCGGCCAGGCCGCGGAAGAACGCCTTGCCGGCCGTCGCGCCGTAGAGGACGGTGTTGCCGATGATCACGTTCTCCTCGGCGACGAAGCCGGACCCGTCGGGCGGCCGAACCGCCAGGACGCCGCCGGAGAGCCCCTTGCCGACGTAGTCGTTCGCGTCGCCGACGAGCGTGAGCTCGATGCCCGGCGCCAGCCAGGCGCCGAAGGACTGCCCTGCCGACCCGCGCAGCGTGAAGCTGATCGTCCCGGGCGGGAGCCCCGCCGCACCGTGCGCCTTCGTCACGGCGTTGGAGAGCAGGCCGCCGACGGTGCGATTGACGTTGCGTACGGCGAGCTCAGCCTCGACACGAGTGCCGTGCTCGATCGCCGGGCGCGCCTGCTCGATCAGCTGCCAGTCGAGCGCGTCGCCGAGCGGCGAGACCTGCGGCTGCACGCGCCGCACCGCCACGCCGGCGGGGACATCGGGCGCGTGGAGCAGGGCCGAGAGGTCGAGGCCGCGCTCCTTCCAGCGCTCGATCGCGTCGTCGGCCTCCAGCAGGTCGACTCGGCCGACGAGCTCCTCGAAGCGCCGGACGCCGAGCCGCGCCATGATCCGGCGCGCTTCCTCGGCGACGAAGAACATGAAGTTGACGACGTGCTCGGGCTGGCCCGCGAAGCGCTTTCGCAGCTCGGGATCCTGCGTCGCAATCCCGACCGGGCAGGTGTTGAGATGGCAGGCGCGCATCATCACGCAGCCGGTCGCGATCAGCGGCGCCGTCGCGAAGCCCATCTCGTCCGCGCCGAGAAGCGCAGCGACGACGACGTCACGGCCGGTCTTCAGCTGGCCGTCCGTCTGCACCCAGATACGGGAGCGCAGATCGTTCAGCACGAGGGTCTGCTGCGTCTCGGCGAGCCCGATCTCCCACGGGGCGCCGGCGAACAGGATCGACGAGAGCGGCGACGCGCCGGTGCCGCCGTCGTGTCCCGAGATCAGCACGTGGTCGGCGTTCGCCTTGGCGACGCCGGCGGCGACCGTCCCGACGCCGACCTCCGAGACGAGCTTCACCGAGACGCGCGCCTCGGGATTCGCGCAGCGCAGGTCGTAGATCAGCTGCTTGAGATCCTCGATCGAATAGATGTCGTGATGCGGCGGCGGCGAGATGAGGCCGACGCCCGGCGTCGTCAGCCGAACACTCGCGATGTACCGGTCGACCTTGTGGCCCGGCAGCTGGCCACCCTCGCCGGGCTTCGCGCCCTGCGCCATCTTGATCTGCAGCTCGTCGGCGTTCGCGAGGTAGTTCGCGTTCACGCCGAAGCGTCCGGATGCCACCTGCTTGATCGCCGAGCGCCGGGAGTCCCCGTTCGGATCCTCGACGTACCGCACGGGATCCTCGCCGCCCTCGCCTGTGTTCGAGCGCCCGCCGATTCGGTTCATCGCCACCGCGAGCGTCTCGTGCGCCTCCCGGGAGAGCGACCCGAGGGACATCGCCCCTGTGGCGAAGCGCTTCACGATCTCCTGCGCGGTCTCGACCTCTTCGATCGGCACGCCGCCGTCCGGTGCCTCGCGGAAGCGCATCAGCCCTCGAAGCGTCGAACGGCGCGTCGAGTCCTCATTGACGAGCTGCGCATACTCCTCGTAGGTCTCGAAGCCTCCGTGCCGCACCGCGTGCTGGAGCAGCGCGATCGTTTCCGGATTCCACTGATGGTGCTCGCCCTCGCGCCGCCAGGAGTAGAGACCGGTCACGGGCAGCAGCCCGTCGTGGGTGCCCGGGTACGCGCGCGCGTGGCGGGCAAGCGTGTCAGCGGCGAGCGCCTCGATCCCGATCCCGCCGATGCGCGAAGCGGTGCCCGTGAAGTGACGGTCGACGAGCTCTCGCGAGAGCCCGATCGCCTCGAAGACCTGGGCGCCGCAATACGACGGGATCGTCGAGATGCCCATCTTCGAGATCGTCTTCAGCAGTCCCTTGGCGATCCCCTTGGTGGCGCGGCGCTGCGCCTCGTCCTTCGTCATGCCGGGCGGCAGCCGACCGAGATCCACGAGCTCCGCAAGCGTCTCGAGCATCAGATACGGGTTCACCGCCGCCGCCCCGTACCCGACGAGCACCGCCACGCTCTGCACGCTGCGCGGCTCGCCGGACTCGACGATCAGCCCGGCCTGCAGGCGGGTGCCGGCGCGCACGAGGTGGTGATGCAGGGCGGAGACCGCGAGGAGCGACGGAACCGGCGCCCGCTCCGCCCCGACGCCGCGGTCGGAGAGGACGATGATGTTCACGCCTTCTGCCAGCGCCTCATCCGCCTCGGCGCAGATGCGCTCGACGGCGGGCTCGAGGCCCTCCGGCCCGTCGGCGACCGGCCACGTCGTGTCGATCGTGTGCGCGTGAAAGACGTCCGAGTCGATCTGGCGGAGCCGCTCGAGCTCCTCGTCGCGCAGGATCGGATTTGCGATCACGAGCTGCCGCGCGTGCTCCGGCGTCTCGTCGAGCAGGTTGCGCTCCGAGCCGACGCTCGCCTCGACGCTCATCACCACGGCCTCGCGGATCGAGTCGATCGGCGGATTCGTCACCTGGGCGAACAGCTGCTTGAAGTACGAGTAGAGGACCGGCCGCCGGTCGGAGAGCACCGCCAGCGGCAGATCGTTGCCCATCGACCCGATCGCCTCCTCCGCGTTTCGCGCGAGCGGGGCGAGGATCACCTTCATGTCGTCCTGCGTGTAGCCGAACGCGAGCTGACGAGTGCGGAGCGGCTGGGCGGGGCACGCGAGGTTCTCTCGCGCCGGCAGATCCTCGAGCCGTACGACCTCGTTCCGGTACCACTCGGCGTAGGGGCGCCGCGAGGCAACCGTTCGCTTCACTTCCTCGTCCGGGACGATCCGGCCGGCTTCGACGTCGACGAGGAACAGCTTCCCGGGCTGCAGCCGCCCCTTCCGCACGATGTTCTCCGGCGCCTCCGCGAGCACACCCGTCTCGGAGGCGAGGATCACCCAGCCGTCCGCCGTCTCGAGCCACCGCCCCGGACGCAGGCCGTTGCGGTCGAGCGTCGCGCCGATCACGCGCCCGTCGGTGAACGCGATCGCCGCCGGCCCGTCCCAGGCTTCCATCAGGCACTGGTGGTAGGCGTAGAACCCGGCGAGCTCGGGCGAGATGTCCTCGCGGCCCTGGTAGGCCTCGGGGATCATCATCATCATCGCGTGCGGCAGCGACCGGCCCGCGAGCACGAGGAGCTCGAGCACGTTGTCGAACGTCGCCGAGTCGGAACCGCCGGGACGAACGACCGGCAGGATCTTCGCGAGGTCGTCGCCGAAGAGCTCGGACGCCAGCTGCGACTCGCGCGCGCTCATCCAGTTGACGTTGCCCCGCAGCGTGTTGATCTCGCCGTTGTGCGCGATCATCCGGTACGGATGCGCGAGCTCCCAGCTCGGGAACGTGTTGGTCGAATAGCGGGAGTGCACGAGAACCAGCGCCGAGGCCGTGCGCTCGTCCCGAAGATCGGGGTAGAAGGCCGTGAGCTGCGGCGCCGTCAGCATGCCTTTGTAGACCACGGTGCGGGATGAGAAGCTCGGGATCACGAGGTCCGGGCCGGCCGCGAGCTCGGCCACCCGTCGGATCACGTACAGCTTGCGCTCGAAGTCGTCCGCCTCGAGCCCCGGTGCGGCAGCGACGAAGAGCTGCCGGATCAGCGGTGCGGTCGCGGCCGCCGAAGCGCCCGCGTGCCGCTCGTCGACCGGGACGTCACGCCAGGCGACGACCGTCTGCCCCTCCGCCTCGACCGTCTCGGCGAGGAGCCGCTCGAGCGCTGCGGCGCGCTCGGCCTCGCGGGGGAGGAAGCAGACCGCAACGCCGTAGCTGCCGAGAGGCGGAAGCGCGGCGCCGATCTCGGCGCGAAACAGCGCGTCCGGCAGCTGGAGCGTCATGCCCGCGCCGTCGCCGGTGAGAGCGTCGGCGCCCTCGGCGCCCCGGTGCTCGAGGTTGGCGAGCGCGGTCGCCGCGCGCACGAGCGTCTCGTGACTCGCCACGCCGTCCAGACGGGCGACGAACGCGACGCCGCACGAGTCGTGCTCGTACGCCGGGTCGTAGAGGCCGACCGCCTTCACCTTGCCCCACACCGTGATCACCCTCTCGCCTGATGTGCGCTTGACCGGAGGGGCGAGAGGAGCGGGGAGCCGGCTAGCGCGGTCGCGGGCGCGAAAAGAGGGCGGCCTTGAACGCCAGAATCCGATCGGCGGCTACGAACGGTCGCTCCATCGCTTTCCAGTGTAAAGCATTGGCCGGACGGCGCAAGCAGTTCATTACTTGCGAAAGTAAAGTGAGGCTGCTACAACGAGTGGGCACCAACCATCAAGAGCGGCAGAGGGAACTGGCCCGTCGAAGCCGCAGCAACCGGGACAAGAGTCCGTCAGGTGCTCCATCCAGCGTGAGCCGGGACTCCGGAACCGGTGAACGGAAGATGGGAACGTGCAGACCTCGCCCACCCGGCGAGGAGACGAGGCCTCCGGAATGAATCGGGGGCCTTTGCCGTTTCCGGGGGCAGAGGGGCAGAGGAAGGTCAGGTTCGAATGAGCGAGGCGCGTGTCGCACGCAGATCGGCCGAGAAGGAACCGCCCACGCTCGAGCTCGTGCTCAAGCGCAACTCCGTCGAGCGGATCAAGCGCGAGAAGGACCCGCTCGGGATGCTCGCCGAGCTCCCGGCGCTGATCGCCGCAGGCTACGAGCAGGTACCCGAAGAGGATCTCGTCCGGCTCAAGTGGTGGGGGCTCTACCACGACAAGCCGAAGATCGGGACGTTCATGCTCCGGATCAAGCTGCCCGCAGGCCGGGTGACTCCCGAGCAGCTGCAGGCCGTCGGCGAGCTCTCTCTCCAGTACGGGAAGACCGCGGGCGAGCTCTCGACCCGGCAGACGATCCAGCTCCACTACCTCGAGCTTGCCTCCCTGCCCGAGGTGTTCCGCCGCCTGGACGAGGTCGGACTGACGACCGTCGGTGCGTGCGGCGACGCGGTTCGGAACGTGACCGGCTGCCCCGTCGCTGGTCTCGCCCACGACGAGCTCTTCGACGTCACGCCGGTCACCGAGGCCGTGACGAAGTTCTTCTACGGCAACCCGGACTACTCCGACCTGCCGCGGAAACACAAGATCACCGTCTCCGCCTGCGCGCACCGCTGCAACGCGCCGGAGATCAACTGCATCGCTCTCGTCGGCGCGATCCGAGACGGTGAGCCCGGCTTCGGCGTGCTCGTCGGCGGCGGCCTCTCATCGGTGCCGCGGCTGGCCCGCGACCTCGGCGTCTTCATCCGGGTCGACGAGGCGTTGCCCGTGCTTTGCGCCCTGCTCGACGCCTGGAAGGAAGATCTGAAGTACCGCGTCTCGCGCGTGAAGGCGCGAATCAAGTTCATGGTCGACGACCTCGGGCCCGAAGGCATGCGCGCCGAGGTCGAGCGGCGGCTCGGCTACTCGCTCCCCGACTTCGAGCTCGCCCCGGCGCCGCCGATCGACGACCACATCGGCGTGCAAGCCCAGAAGCAGGAAGGACTCGTCTCGATCGGCGTACCGGTGAAGGTCGGACTGATCTCCGGCGAGCAGATGATCGCCGTCGCCGAGCTCGCCGCGGAGCTCGGTCAGGACGTTCGCGTAACGAGGCAGCAGAACTTCGTCCTGACATCGGTCTCGACCGCCGACGTCGAGCGTGTCGGCGAGCGGCTCGCGGAGCTCGACCTGCCGCTGACCGGCAACCCGCTCCGCGCCGAGGCGATCGCCTGCACCGGCGAGCCGCACTGCAACTTCGCCGTCACCGAGACCAAGTCGCGGCTCGACGTTCTCGTCGAGCACCTCGAGGCGCGCTTCGGCGAGGCGCTCGCCGGCCTGAAGCTGAACCTCGACGGCTGCCCCCACGCCTGCGGGCACCACTGGGTCGGCGACCTCGGCTTCCAGGGCTCGACCGTCCGGAACGAGGAAGGCGTCCGCCGCCAGGCCTACGACCTGCTGCTGCGCGGCGGCCTCGGCCCCGATGCGGCGATTGCCCGACCTGTCTTCAGGCGAGTTCCGGTCGAGGACCTCGCCGACACCGTCACCGGCCTTCTGGACGGGTGGCTGCAGCAACGCGACGGCGAGGAGAGCTTCCGTGCGTTCTGCGATCGCAGGAGCGACGAGGAGCTCGGCGTTCTCGCCGGGCGCGAGCCCGCCAAGAGCCGGAAAGAGGAGGTAGCCGCATGAGCACTACCGAGTTGTTGGACGATCTCGAAGCCGGCGAGCTGTCGGTCGAGTTCGAAGGTGAAGAGCCAGAGACCGTCCTGGAGTGGGCGATCGAGCGGTTCGAGGACCGGCTGGCGATCTCGACGGCGTTCCAGGAGGGCGACGTCGCGCTGATCGACATGGCCTACCGGATCGACCCGAAGGTCGTGTTCTTCTCGATCGACACCGGCCGGCTGCCGACGGAGACGTTCGAGCTGATCGAGACGCTGCGCGAGCGCTACCCGGGCCTGGCGCTGACGCTCCTCTCCCCCGACGCCCCGCAGCTGCAGCGGCTCGTCGACCGCCATGGCCCGAACCTCTTCTACCGCTCGGTCGAGCAGCGGCTGCTGTGCTGCAACGTGCGCAAGGTGCAGCCGCTGACGCGATACCTCGGCGGAGTCGACGCCTGGGTCACCGGCCTGCGCCGCGACCAGTGGGCGGGCCGCACCGACATCCGCAAGGTGGAGATCGACCACGACCACGGCGCGATCGTGAAGCTGAACCCGCTCGCGGAGTGGACGGAAGACGAGGTGTGGGACTACGTGCGCGAGAACGACGTGCCCGTCCATCCGCTCTACGCGCAGGGCTACACCTCGATCGGCTGCGCGCCGTGCACGCGTCCGGTGGCCGCAGGCGAGGAGAAGCGCGCCGGCCGCTGGTGGTGGGAGTCCGGCGCGCCCAAGGAGTGCGGGATGCACTGCGCGATCGAAACGGGAGGCTTCGAGCACGAGCTCCACGCGATCCTCGGCAAGGACGCGGATGCCAACGAGCACTAGCGTCGCGGTGAAGGCGGAGGAGCGCGAAGTCGCACTCGGCGAGGTGCAGGCCGTGCTGGCGGCCGCCCGCGACGAGACGTACCGCGGCCGCCTCGCCGCACTCGTCACCTCCGTCGAGAGCGGCGAGCTGGACGGCGAGGAGGCAGCCGAGCTCGAGCGCGTTCTCGAGCTCGGTCTCCAGGCCGGCCGGATCCGCGCGCGTGTACGGCCCCGGCGGCGAGCAAGCGGCGCTCCGGCTCTTCCGGCGGCTTCCCGCCGGTGCCGGGCTGGTCGAGACGGCTCGTTCAGTCTCTGCAGCCCTGACGACGCTGAACGGCCGCTCGCTCGAGTCGTTCCGGATCGAGGTCATCGGCCCGGGGATGTACCGGATCGCGCTCGTCGCCGGTGGCGCCGAGGTTGCCGTCCGGCTCGACCGGAGCGGCGTCCAGCTGGCCTCGATCGGCGTTTGATTCGTGGCCGAGAAGCATCACTACGTGGCCGTTGTCGATCTCGAGGGCCGGAGCGTGCTCGTCGTCGGCGCCGGCCGCGTGGCGCACGAGAAGGTGAGCGGCCTGCTCGACTGCGGCGCGGTCGTGACCGTCGTCGCCCCGGAGATCGTCGGCCGAGGTCGCGGCGCTCCCCGTCGAGCTCGTGCACCGCACGTACCGGAGCTCCGACCTCGACGGCCGCTATCCTCGTCGTCGCCGCCACCGCTGATCGAGCCGTCAACCAGAGCGTGTTCGCCGACGCCGAGGCCCGCGCGCTGCTCTGCAACGTCGTCGATGTTCCCGAGCTCTGCTCCTTCATCCTCCCCGCGCTGCACCGCGAGGATCCGATCACCGTCGCCATCTCGACCGGAGGGGCGTCGCCGGTGCTCGCCCAGCGGCTTCGGGACGAGATCGCCCAGGTCGTGCGGCCGGAGCACGCGGCGCTGGCCGTGCGGCTACGCGAGCTGCGGCCGTGGGCGAAGGCTCACCTGCCGACCTACGAGGCACGCCGTGACTTCTTCGCCGGCATCGTGCGGGACGAGCTCGGATGACGGTGTACCTCGTCGGAGCCGGGCCGGGCGATCCAGGCCTGATCACGGCGCGCGGGCTCGACCTCATCCGGTCGTGCGACGTCCTCGTCCACGACCGTCTCGTCGCTGACGAGCTCGTCGACGAGGCGCCACACCACGCGCGGGTCATCTCCCGTGACGGGCTCGACCAGCAGGCACTGAACGAACTGCTCGTCGGCTACGGCCGCCTGGGCCTCGACGTCGTGCGCCTCAAGGGCGGCGACCCGTTCGTGTTCGGACGCGGCGGCGAGGAAGCGCTTGCCCTGAGCGAAGCCGGCATCGAGACCGAAGTCGTGCCCGGGGTCTCGTCGATCGCCGCTGTCCCCGCTGCGGCGGGGATTCCGATCACGCATCGCGGCGTCTCCGACCGGGTGACGATCGCCAGCTGTCAGGGCGCCGACGGCAGCGAAGCCGAGTACGCCCGGCTGGCCGCGATCGGCGGCACGCTCATCCTCTTCATGGGCCTCGGTCGCGTCGAACGGGTCGTCGAGGGCCTCCTCGCGGCGGGCCTGCCGCCCGATACGCCGGCAGCCGCAGTCTCACGCGGGAGCCTCCCGGACCAGGAAGTTGCGAAGACGACGCTCGTGCACCTCGCGTCGGCGACCACCGGCCTCGCGAGCCCGACGCTGCTGATCATCGGCGACGTCGTCGCGCTCGAGCTCTTTGCGACGCCAGAGCGTTGCCCTGCGGGTCCTCGACCACGTGGCCTGACGCCACGGGTGCCTCTAGGCCTTCTCGGTGGCTCGTCTTCGTGCTTTGCCGTTCGTCTCATTGGGTAGGCAGGCGCAGAGATCCCGCGACTGACAAGGAGAATCGAGATGGGAAAGCTGATTGCGACCACACAGGCCACGGTCGACGGCGTCGTAGACCCGGTCGGCGAGTGGGTGCAAGCGGACGGAGACCACGGCGACTACTCGTTCGAGCGTCAGGCGAGATCCAGCGGGCTCGTGCTGGGCCGCAAGACCTACGAGGGGCTGGCGGGATACTGGCCGAGTCAATCGGGCAAGTGGGCGGACATGGTCAACCCGATGCCGAAGTACGTCGGCTCCACCACCCTGTCCGGAGAACTCGAGTGGAACGCGACCCTGCTCGAGGGCGACCTGCGAGACTCGATCCCGAAGCTAAAGGACGAGGTCGACGGTGACCTATTCATGCACGGCAGTGGCGAGTTCGCGTACGCCCTCGCCGAGAAGGGCCTGATCGACGAGTACGAGGTCTACCTGAACCCGCTCGTCTGGGGCAAGGGGAACGTCCATGTGCTCGGAGACAGGGGAACCGTGCGGATGGAACTCGACGACGTGAAGCGGTTCGACTCTGGAGTCGTACTTCTGACCTACCTCCCGAAGTCCTGACCGCGGCTGGCGCCGCGAGGCGGCAGTCTGTGGGCCCGCGGCACGCTGGCCACCTTCGGCCACCAGTCGCGGTCCACGAAGAGCGTCTCCACCTCGTCGGGGTCGTGTCTGAACTGGGCGACCACTTCATCCGGCAGCTCAGCCAAGCGCCGTTGGATGTGATCGGCAAAGCCCTCGGGCCAGAATAAGACGTCATCCGTGTACTCGGCCGACCAGTCGCGGTCCGCGTCCAGCGACTCCACCTCGTCGTAGCGGCGTCTGACATGGGCGAGCACCTCATCCGGCAGCTTGACCGAGTGCTCTCGGATGTAATGGGCCAAGCCTTCGGGCCAGAGATAGACGCCATCCGTGAACTCAGCTGTTCCGTTCCAGTCCCCACAAAGCCGGCATCCCGAGACGCCCATGAATGACCACGGCTTGAATCCATGCTCGAAGTACGAGGCAACTAGCTGGCGTTCCTGGTTGCTCCAGACTCATCGATCAGGTCGCGAGGATCGGGCCACCGGTCATCGTCTTCACCCTTCCCGCCTCGCCAATAGCCGATCAGGCAGACGCGCATCCGACCAGTCTGCCAAGCACGCCCTGTACGCTTTGGCGCATGAGCCTGCTCGATCGGATCAAGGACCTGTTCGGCGGCGGGCGCTCCGCGGCCCAGTCCGGGAGCGCCGCCACCTATGGCGCGGTCGCAGGAGGCGCGACCGACGACTCGCGCGACTCGAGCGACAGCTCTTCGAGCTCCAACTCCAACTCCGGCGGCTTCGACTTCGGCGGCGGCGGGGACTCGGGCGGCGGCGGCGGGGACTCGGGCGGCGGCAGCTAGCGCGCGACAGGCTTCGCTGCGGCGCGTCGCCATCCCCAGGCGACGACGCCGACTCCGAGACCGCCGACCGTCATCGCGAGAGGCCAGAGCGGGGACCTCGACTGCCGGTCTGACGGTGCGAGAGACGCCCCGCGCTCGCCGGCGGCGCCGATGGTCAGGAGCGGATTGATGCCTTCGAGCGCGTTCGCCCACCTGCCGGTCTCGTAACCCTTGAACCAGATTGCGACGGTGTACTCGCCTGCGGGGACGTCCGGCACCTCGAATCGCAATCTCTGTGGCACGTCGAACTTCCCTGGTGTGCCCAGTTCCCCGATCTTGATCTGATCGCGGTCGGAGCCCTCGAGCGACACGAGAAAGATCCGTAGCGACCCCATGAACATTGCGCTTCCCTCACCGACGTCGAGCTCGATCGTGTCCCCCGGCTGCGCAATCCGTTGGCTGAAGGTCGGACTGAGCTTCGCCTCTGCCACCGCGGCAAACAGCAGGCCGAGCACCAGAACCAGCCACGAGAGACCTCATCATGCGACCGGTACACCGCCGACCCGACCGGGGTTCCAGCCCTTCTGGTCGGCCGGTACGCAGGGCGGCAGGATAATGACGGCATGGAAGCGGTCAACATCTTCAGCGCCGAGAACCCCGAGGGCAGGGTCGACGTTGCCGGCGCCGTGGGATCGACGGCGACCGTCATGTTCATCTACGACCTGGCGCCGGGTCAGAGCTCGTGCCCGTATCACTACGAGTACGAGGAGGAATGGCTCCTGGTCATCGACGGCACCATCGTGGTGCGCGCACCTGATGGCGAGCACACCCTGGAGCGCGGCAGCCTCGTCTGCTTCCCACCCGGTCCCGCCGGGGCGCACAAGCTGATGAACCGGAGCGAGTCGCCGGCGAGGACGTTGATGTTCTCGAGCTCGCGGGTGCCGGCCGTCTCGGTGTATCCGGACAGCGACAAGATCCTCGTGGGCCTCGGCGGCGATGCAGACGAGCTGATCTTCAAACGCGGCACGGCGGTGCCGTGGTCGGATGGAGAGGAAGGCTGGGAGAAAGCTCTCTGACGGGCCTGCTTAGTCCCAACCCGCCGGGCCGGCGCCCGCTCGGTACGTCGTCTCGCAGAAGTCGAGCAATGCCTGCCGCGGATCGGCCGCGGTTCTGACGGCCTCGTACGGCAGCAGGAACTCGCCCATCTCGGCATTCCAGCGCGCCGCCTCCGGCTCGACCTCGCCCTGCGCGATGCCGGCTGGGCTCGGGTACGTGTAGGCAAAGAAGGTCGGCTCGGCCAGTCTCGCGTCGCCGGGCCAGAAGCCCGCGCAGGCCTGCTCTGCATCGCCGCCGTACGCGGGTGATCACGTCGGCGTCGGCAGGCACCTCGACCGGCCGGCCCGAGAAGCGCGAGTACGTGAGGTCGAAGGTGCCCCAGAAGAGGTGCACGGGCGACGTCTTCCCGCGAAAGCGAGCACGATGCTCCTTCAACACGGCGTCAACCGAGACGAGCACGCGCCAGAAGCGGTTTGCCCACTCGGGCTCGTAGCTCGCGTGCTCGACGTCGTCGGGGAACGGGATCGCGTTCGGCACCTCCGACGGCAGCTCGGTGATCGTCACGGGGACGCCCGCCGCAGTCAGCGCGCCCATCAGCTCCGCGTAGAACTCGGCGACGCTGCGCGGCTCGAGCGCGATCCGCTCGACCGAACCGCGCACCGTCCGCACGGCGACGACGTGGTCGATGAGGTCGACGTCGATGTCGAACACGCCCGCCGGGTGCGGGATCGGCGACGTGTTCAGGCCGCGCGCCGTGACGTAGAGCGGCACCTGCGCCCACTGGGGCTCCATCGGTGCCAGCGCGAGCCGGACCTTGCCGACGACCTGCAAGTACATGTGCAGCGTGTCGCGCGTGGGGCGCCACGCCTCGTACGGGAGCTCGGGCCAGGCGTCGTCGCTCGAACCGGGTGCTTGATGGGCACTGGGGATTGTTGCGGGACCGCGCACTCTCTGCCGCCCGGCGGTCAGTCGCTGTCGGCAGTCTCGCTCGGCGCCAGGAAGGTGGACTCAGCGGCTTCCCCCGCCGCGAAGCTCTTCTCCGCGAGCCAGCCGCCGTCGACCGTCAGCGCGACGCCGTTGACGTACGCGGACTGGTCGCTCGCGAGGTAGAGCGCAGCGTCGGCCACGTCGGCGGCTAGACCGGCGCGGCCCTGCGGGACGACGGTCCGCAGTCCCTCCTCGAATGCATCCTCGGCGAAGTACTGCTCGGTCAGCGGTGTCCGGATCAGACCGGGACAGATCGCGTTGACCCGAATTCCCGCCGGACCGAGGTCGCGGGCAAGACTCTTCGTCAGCCCGATCACTCCGTGCTTCGCCGCCGTGTACGCCGGACGCCGTGCGAGCCCGATCAGGCCTCCGACGGAGGAGATGTTCACGATCACGCCGCCGCCGCTCTCCCGCATGCGCCGCGCCGCGGCCTGACAGCAATAGAACGTGCCACTCAGATTGACGGCGATCACGTTGTCCCACTCGTCGGTCGGCAACGTGTAGACGTCGCCGATCTCACGAACACCGGCGCTGTTCACCAGCACGTCGATGCGGCCCTCTGACTCCACCACCTGGCCGACCGCGCGCTCTGCGTCGGCGGGGGAGCGGACGTCGCCGTGGATCGCGACCTCGCCCACACGGTCGAAGCCGGTCACGCGGGCGCCCTCGCGCGCGAACCGTTCGGCGATCTCACGGCCGATCCCGCTCGCAGCTCCCGTGACCAGCACAACTCGGTTCTCCAGCATCCAGCCCTCCTCCGAAGTACGTTAACCCGATGAGCGAGTGGACGATCACCGGGCCTCGCCACGCGGGGATCACCGTCTCAGACCTCGACCGCTCGCTCGAGTTCTACGGCGGGCTGCTCGGGCTCGAGCTTCTCTGGCGACGGCTCTACGAGGAGCCGGCGATCACGGAGATCGTCGGTGTTCCCGACGCGACGGCGCTCGAGATCGCGATGCTCCGCGTGCCCGGCAGCGACGTCGACGTCGAGCTGATCCAGTACCACGGCTGCGAGAGCCCGTCCGGCAGCTCTCCACCTTCCCACCACGGCACCGGGCATTTCTGCGTCTTCGTCACCGGGATCGACGCGCTCTACGCGGAGCTGAAGGAGCGCGGCGTCCAGTTTCGCTCGGACGGGCCGGTGGAGATGACCGGCGGCCCGAACGCCGGCGGCAAGAGCCTCTACTCACTCGACCCGGACGGCTATATCTTCGAGTTCCACCAGCGTCCGCCCCAATGAAGGGCGACCAGTGAGCGTCGACGCGACCGTCGTGGCGGAGCGGCCCGCGGACCGGCCGACGCTCCTCGAGCAATACCGCCTGATGGCGCTGATTCGCCGCTTCGAGGACCGGGCCGCAGAGCTCTTCCAGCAGGGCGTCATCTTCGGAACGGCGCACAGCTGTGTCGGGCAGGAGGCGATCGCCGTCGGCGCCGCAGGCGTGATGCGCGACACGGACTATCTGGTCGGGCATCACCGCTCGCACGGCCACCTGATTGCGGCCGGGGCGGACCTTCGCCGGATGATGGCCGAGATGTTCGGGAAGCGGACGGGCTACTGCAAAGGGCTCGGTGGCTCGATGCACATCGCCGACCTCTCGCTGGACATCCTCGGCTGCAACGGGATCGTCGGCGCCGGGATCCCGCACGCGTGCGGCGCGGCCCTGACCGCCAAGCTGCGAGGCACGGGTCAGGTGGCGGTCGCCTTCTTCGGCGACGGTGCGGCCGGCCAAGGCGCGGCACACGAGGGGATGAACCTCGCCGCCACGTGGTCCCTCCCGGTCGTCTTCATCTGCGAGAACAACCAGTTCGCGCTCTCGGCTGACTGGCGTGCGCAGCGTGCCGTCGAGGATCTCGCCGACCGCGCGGCCGGCTACGGGATGGCCGGAGAGATCGTCGACGGGAACGACCTGCTCGCCGTCGAGGACGCGGTCGCCCGCGCGCTCGACCGGGCTCGCGACGGCGCGGGCCCCACGTTCCTCGAGATGAAGACATTCCGGCGGATGCAGCACTCCATGCGCGCGAACCTCCCGGACGTGCGCGACCCGGCGCTCGTCGAGGAGTGGGAGGCGAAGGATCCGCTCCCGCGGCTCGAACGGCTGCTGCGAGACATCGGCGACCTCGACGACGGCCGCGCCGAAGGCGTCTTGCACGACGTCGAGCGCGACGTCGAGCGCGCGATCGAGACCGCGCTCGCCGACGAGGACGCCAGCGCCGACGATCTCCTCCCCGCCGTGTTCGCTCAGCAGCGGAGCTATCCCGCGCCTGCCGCGGAGACGGAGCGAACGCTCGGCTTCGTCGCCGCCGTGCGCGAGGCGCTCGACCTCGAGCTCGCCGCGGATCCGAACGTGATCGTGATCGGTGAGGACATCGGCAAGGTCGGCGGCCTCTTCCGCGCCACCGAGGGCCTTTACGAGCGCTACGGCGCCGAGCGGATCCGCGACACGCCACTCACCGAGAGCGGCTTCGTCGGCTGCGGGATCGGCGCCGCTCTCACCGGGCTGCGGCCCGTCGTCGAGCTGCAGTTCTCGGACTTCGCCGGCGTCGCCTTCGACCAGATCATGAATCAGGCCGCCAAGCTCCGCTTCATGATGGGCGGCACGCCGAGCATCCCGCTCGTGATCCGGATGGTCTCCGGCGGCGGCGTCCGGCTCGGCGCGCAGCACTCGCAGAGCCTGGAGGCGCTCTTCGCGCACATCCCGGGCCTCGTCGTCGCGATGCCCTCGACCCCGTACGACGCGAAGGGACTGCTCTCGGCGGCGATTCGCGGCGACAACCCGGTCATCTTCCTCGAGCAGAAGCTCCTCTTCTTCGGGGAGCCCGCGCCGGTGCCGGAGGAGCGGTACGGAATCGAGCTCGGTGTCGGTCGCATCGCCCGCGAGGGAACGGACGTCACCGTCGTCGCCCTGGGGGCGCTTGTCCCCCATGCGCTCCGGGCGGCGCACGAGCTGGAGGGAGAAGGAATCAGCGTCGAGGTCGTCGACCCGCGCACGCTCGTCCCGCTCGACACAGAGCTGATCGCGAAGTCGGTCGCCAAGACGCACCGGCTCGTCGTCGCGCACGAGGCCGTTCAGTTCTGCGGCTTCGGCTCCGAGATCGCCGCGCACGCAGCCGAGCACTGCTTCTGGGATCTCGACGCGCCCGTCGTCCGCGTCGGCGCTGCCTCGCACCCGATCCCGTACCAGAAGGACCTCGAGGTCGCGACGCTCCCCGGCCCGGCCGAGATCATGGCGGCCGTGCGGTCGCTGGCCTCCGGCTGAGCGCGGGCTTCTTCTCCGTCGTCTGCAGCAGCACCGCGGCGACCACGACGACGCCGCCGACGACCGTCATCAGCGCCGGCGTCTCCCGGACGGCCACCCACGCCCAGAAGGGTCCGAGGACGACCTCCAGGAGCGTGATCAGCGCCACCTCCGAGGCAACGATCAGCCTCGCACCCATCGTGAAGAGCACGAGCCCGAGCCCCATCTGACAGACCCCGAGGAGCACGAGGAAGACGAGATCGCGCTCGCCGATAGTCGCCGGATGGGCGAACGGACCTGCGACGAGGACGACGAGCAGCTGCGAGAGGCAGATCGCCGGCACCATCGAGATGTCACGCCGGTGCCGCGTGATCACGATGCCGACGGCGAAGGCGAGCATCATCACGAACGAGGCGCCGACGCCGAGCAGGCCACCGCTCCCCGGGCCGCCGACCATCAGCCCCACTCCGAGCAGCGCGACCGCCATTGCGGCGCCGGCCCTCGCCGTGATCGGCTCGCCGAGCGCGATCCAGGCGAGCAGCGCCGCGGCGACCGGCGACACGGCCTGCAGGAAGAGAACGTTCGCCACGGTCGCGTGATTCAGCGCGACGATGAACGTGCCCGAGGCGATCGCCGTGCAGACGGCGACGCCGAGACCGGCGATCCCCATCGAACGGAACACGGCGACGGTGCGGCCGCGGTCCCTGATCGCGACGAAGAGGGTCAGCGCAATGAAGGCGAAGAACGCGCGCCCGGCGAGCTGGGTCGGCGTGTCGACGGAGAGCTCGCGCTGCAGTCCCCCGGCGGTGGACCACGCCACCGCGGCTGCGGCGATGTACAGCTGCCCCCGACGCCGGCCGCTCGAGGGAATCAGCGCTTCCGTTGCACGGGATTCGTCAGCGAGCCGATCCCCTCGATCTCGATCGTCACGACGTCTCCATCCGCGAGATACACGGGTGGCTTGCGCCCCAGGCCGACGCCCGCCGGCGTCCCCGTCAGGATGAGGTCGCCCGGCTCGAGCGTGATCCCGTCGCTGATGAAGGCGATCACCTCGGCGACCGTGAAGACCATCTGCGCCGTCGAGGAATCCTGGACGGCCTCGCCGTTCAACAGGCACCGGATCCCCAACACCTGTGGGTCGGGCACCTGGTCGGCAGGCACGATCGGCCCCACCGGTCCGAAGGTGTCGAACGACTTCCCGCGCGTCCACTGGCCGTCGGCGAACTGGATGTCCCGGGCGCTCACCTCGTTGGCGCAGCAGTAGCCGGCGACGTAGTCGAGCGCGTCGGCGACCGGCACGTGCTGAGCGCGCTTCCCGATCACGACGCCGAGCTCGGCCTCGTAGTCCACGTCATTCGCCTGCTCGGGGAGCACGATCGGCTCGCCTGGCCCGATCAGCGAGCTCGGCCACTTGGCGAACAGCAGCGGCCGGCTCGGGAGCTCCATCCCGGACTCCTCCGCGTGATCGCGGTAGTTCAGACCGACGCAAACGATCTTGCTGGGACGTGCGAACGGCAGGCCGTTATCCGGCATCGACATTCCTCTCGTAGGTGAACACCTTGCCGGGATTCATGATCCCGAGCGGGTCGAACACGCGCTTGATCCCCCGCATCAGCGGCACGAGGTCGCCGTGCTCGAGCTCGAGCGCCGCGATCTTGCCCATGCCGATGCCGTGCTCGCCGGTGCACGTGCCGCCGCGGGCGAGCGCGTCGGCCACCAGCCGCTCGAGCAGCTCGTCGGCGAGCGCCATCTCGGCCGAGTCGTCGGGATCGAGCTGGAGGCTGACGTGAAGGTTGCCGTCACCGGCGTGGCCGAGGATGGCTGCGTCCAGGCCGAGACGCTCGACCTCGGCGCGCGCGAAGGCGACGGCGGCCGCCAGCTCGGAGACGGGGACGCAGGTGTCGGTCGCGCGCTCGTGCCGTCCCGGTGACGCCGCAGCCATCGCGTACGCCGCGTCGTGGCGGGCGGCCCAGAGCCGGGCGCGGCCGGTCGGGTCGCGTTCGTCGACGATCTCCGTCGCGCCCTCCGCCTCGGCCAGCTCGCGCACGAGCACGAGATCGGCCTCGACAGTCGCCTCCGTTCCCGCCGCCTCGACGAGCAGGCAGGGGCCCTCGGGGTAGTCGGAGCCGCGGTAGGCGTTGATCGCCGCCAGCGTCCACGCGTCGAGCAGCTCCAGCCGTGTGACGGCCGAGCCGGCGGCGACGGCCGCGGCGGCCGTCCGGCAGGCGGCGTCGATCGTCGGGAACGAGATGCGCTGCGCAACGACGTGCTCCGGAATCCCGTAGAGGCGGACGCGCACCTCGGTGATCACGGCGAGCGTTCCCTCCGAGCCGACGAGCAGGCTGGTGAGGTCGTAGCCCGCAGACGTCTTCCGTGCGCGGCCGCCCGTCCGGACGATCGTCCCGTCGGCCAGCACCGCCTCGAGACCGAGGACGTTGGCACGCATCTTCCCGTAGCGGATCGTCGTCGTTCCGGCCGCGTTCGTGGCAGCCATGCCGCCCAGCGTTGCGTCCGCGCCGGGATCGACCGGGAAGAAGAGCCCGTACTCACCTGCCGCGCGCTCGAGCGCCGTCCGCGTGACGCCCGCCTGGACGGTCGCGCTGAGATCGTCCGGAGCGATCTCGACGATCCGGTTCAGGCGCGAGAGATCGAGGCTGATGCCGCCCCGGGTCGGGATCACGTGGCCCTCGAGGCTCGAGCCGGCGCCGAACGGGGTCACGGCCACACGGCGGTCGCTGGCAATCGCGAGCACGCGGGAGACGTCCTCCGTCGAGGATGGGTAGACGACGAGGTCCGGCCGCTGCGGCCGGTGAAACGTGATGTCGGCAGCGTGGAGGTCGCGCTCGGAGTCCCCGTCCGACACGCGCGCGTCCTCGCCGAGCGCCTCGACGAGCGCTTCGCGGAGCTCCTGAACCGCGACGCTCAGCTGAACTCCGCCTCCGACGGCAGGCCACCCGCGACGCTGTCGACCGCCCAGCGCAGGCTGTCCTGGACGGCGCGCTCTGCGGCAAGCCCGTCGTTCACCTCGCAGTGCGCGAAGAAGGCCGAGTAGCGGCCGAGCGACTCCTGAAAACGCTGTGCGGTGGAGAGCACCAGACGGTTGTAGCGCTCCGAGCGCCAGTAGAGCCGCTCGACCTCTCCGACCAGTCGTCGCCGGCCGCTCGCCCGGTAGCACGTGCCGTAGAACTCCCAGCGGAGCGCGAGGTAGGCGTCGACGTCCTCGGCGCCGGCTGCCCGCTCGAGCCTGCCGAGCGTCTTCCGCATCGCGCCGAGCTCCGGCGCCCCGACCGCCTCCGCGCCGAGTCGTGCCGCGAGACCCTCCAGGCCGAGCCGCGCCGCGTAGATCTCCTCGAAGTCCTCGCGCGTCAGCCTGCTGACGAAGGCGCGCCCGGTCGAGCCGACCGCGACGAAGCCTTCGCGCTGGAGCCGGCCCAGGCCGGCGCGCACCGGTGTCTGCGAGACGCCGAGCCTCGCGGCGAGCTCCCGCTGCACGAGCTGCGTGCCCTCGGGCAGCTGGCCGGCGACGATCAGCGCGCGGAGCGACTGGGCGACCCGTTGCTCGATCGACTCCCGCTCCTCGAGCGGCTCGATCGCAAAGTCTGGAGTGGCGGTCCCTTCCATTCGGCGTCAGTCTCGTTTACGCTCGCCCCGAACGCAACATGAAATTTCAAATTTCATTCCCGTGAACGCCTACTCGACGCCCGAGGTGCTGCAGGCGGCAGGCGGAGTGGCCCGGTTCGTAGAGGGACTGACGCCGATCGAGTCCACCACCGCGCTCTGCGGTCCGGCAGCGACGTGCGCCTGCGCGCCCGGCGACAACCTTGCAGTCCACCGGCTGCTCGAGCAGGCACCCGAGGGCTCCATCCTCGTCGTCGACGCCGGGGGCCGCACGGACTGCGGCCACTTCGGCGACCTCGCCGCGACGGACGCGGAGTACCGCGGCATCCAGGGCCTGGTGATCGCCGGCGCGATCCGCGACGGCGGTACGATCGCGGCGCTCGGCTTCCCGGTCTTCCACGGCGGCTTCGCCCCGGCCAGCTGCGTGAAGGAGCACGTCCTCTCGCTCGGCGAGCCCGTGACGATCGGCGGCGTCGAGATCGCGCCCGGCGACCAGGTGATCGCAGACCGCGACGCGATCCTCGTCGTCGCCGCCGCGGACTGGCCGGCAGTCGAGGCCGGCGCCAGGGCGATCCGGGAGGCGGAGGACGAGCTTCGCATCGCGCTCAACCAGGGTCAGCGCCTCGCCGACCTCGTGGATCTCCCGGAGTGACGGCCGCGGCACGGGTCGGCGTCGACGTCGGCGGCACCTTCACGGACGTGATCCTCCACGGCGCGGACGGCGAGGTCGTGATCCGCAAGCTGCTCTCGACGCCCCCGAGCTACGACCTCGCCGTCGTCGAGGCGGTCGGCGGTCTCGCGGACGGACCGGTCGCGGAGGTCGTGCATGGGACGACGGTGGCGACGAACGCCGTCCTCGAGCGGCGAGGCAGCCGGACGGCTCTCGTCACGACGGCCGGCTTCCGCGACGTGCTCGAGCTCCGCCGGCTGCGGATCCCGCACATGTACGACCTCTTCTGGCGCAAGCCACCGCCGCTCGTCGAACGGCATCTCCGCTTCGAGCTGAACGAGCGGGTTGCCGCGGACGGCAACGTCGTCAGAGCTGTCGACGAGGAGGAATGCCGCTCGCTCGCCGTCCGCTTGCGTGCGACGGGGGTCGAGTCGGTCGCGGTCTGCTTCCTGCACTCCTACCTCTACCCCGAGCACGAGCAGCGCTTCGGCGCGATCCTGGCCGAGGAACTCCCGGAGGCGAACGTCTCTCTCTCGAGCGAGATCCTGCGCGAGCAACGCGAGTACGAGCGCTCCGCGACCACGGTCGTCAACGCCTACGTGAGGCCGCTGATGTCTTCGTACATCGACCGGATCCGGACCGGCCTCGACGGGATCGGGATCGATGGGCCGCTCCAGATCATGCAGTCCTCCGGCGGCGTGATGACCGCGGACGACGCGAAGGAGCGGCCGGTCTTCGCGCTCGAATCGGGTCCCGCGGCAGGTGTCGTCGCCGCCCGCTGGATGGGCGAGCAGCTCGGTGTCGACAACCTGCTCGCCTTCGACATGGGCGGCACGACCGCGAAGGCGTCGCTGATCGAGGACGGCGCCATCTCGCGCGGCCGCGAGTACGAGGTCGGCGGCGCGATGTCGGCCGGAAGCCGGCTGATCCGCGGCGCGGGCGAGCTGCTGAGGATCCCGACAATCGACATCGCCGAGGTCGGGGCCGGCGGCGGCAGCATCGCCTGGCTCGACCCGGCGGGCGGCCTCCAGGTCGGTCCGCGCAGCGCGGGCGCCGACCCGGGGCCAGCCTGCTACGGACGTGGCGGAGTCGAGCCGACGGTGACCGACGCGAACGTCGTGCTCGGCTACATGCCGGCCGTCACGGTCGCGGACGGGCAGATCTCTATCTCGGCGGGGCTCGCAGAGGAGGCAGTGCGTCGTGTCGCCGAGCCGCTCGGACTGACGCTTCTCGAGGCTGCGAGCGGGATCCACCGGATCGCGAACGCGCGGATGACGCGCGCGCTGCGGGCGGTCTCGTCCGAGAAGGGCCGCGACCCGCGCGACTTCGCGTTGATCGCCTACGGCGGCGCCGGCCCGATCCACGCCGCCGGACTCGCCGAGGATCTCGGCATGCGGACCGTCCTTGTGCCCGCGGTCGCGGGCCTCTTCAGCGCGGTCGGCCTCCTCTTCGCGCGGCCGGAGTTCCACGAGGTGCGGACCTGCCATCTGGACGTGGATGCCGTCGAGCCGGCGGTGGTCACGTCGCTCTTCGCCGAGATGGAGGTCAAGCTCGCCGATGCGCTGCAAGGGCGCTCGGAGGTCGAGTGGGCGCGAACGGCGGATCTCCGCTACGGCGGCCAGAGCTGGGAAGTCGAGGTCGGCTTCCCGGCCGGTCCGGTCGACACCGGTGTGCTCTCGGCGCTCCGGGCGCGCTTCGAGGACGAGCATGAGCGGCTCTACGGCGTCAAGGACCAGGCAGGCTCCCCGGTCGAGATCCGGGCGCTACGGCTGGCGGCGCTCGGAGAGGCAACGGTGACGCGGTCGTTCCAGCTCAATGGCGCGACCAGCGCGGCCGCCTCCAGCCGCAGGATCCACATCGACAGCGACGGCGTGGATGCGCCGATACGGACCCGCTCGTCCTTCGGCGAGACGCCGGAGCCCGGGCCGCTGCTCGTCGACGAATACGACACGACGGTCGTCGTCCCACCGGGCTGGTCCGTCCGCCGCGACGCGGCCACCGGAACGCTCGTCCTGGAGCGCGACGATGGCGACTAGCACGCGCGTCGACCCGATCACGCTCCAGATCGTCGGCAACGCACTCGCCTCGATGGCGGACGAGATGGCGACGACGATCTGCCGCACGGCGCACTCGACCGTCGTCCGGGACGGGATGGACTTCTCGGCCGTCGTGTGCGACGGGAAGGGAAGGACGGTGGCACAGGCGGTCAGCGTCCCGTTCCACCTCGGCTCGATTCCAGCCGCGATGGAGACCCTCCTCGAGCACTACGCAGAGCGGATCCGCCCCGGCGACGTCTTCGTGATGAACGACCCCTTCGACGGCGGCATGCACCTGCAGGACATCTTCGTCTTCAAGCCCGTCCACCTCGGCGGCGAGCTGATCGGCTTCACGTGCACGACCGCCCACCACGGCGACGTCGGCGGCCGGCTGCCGGGCTCGAGCGCGTGTGACAACACCGAGATCTTTCAGGAGGGCATCCGACTCCCCTGGCTCAAGCTCTACTCCGAGGGCGAGCCGGTGGAGGACGTCTTCAAGATCATCGAGGCGAACGTCCGCATCCCGCGGATGACCTTCGGCGACCTCGGGGCGCAGGTCGCCGCCTGCTCGGTCGCCGAGCGCGCCCTCGTCGCACTCGCCGAGCGGCATGGGACGGAGACGCTGGCCGAGCTGATGGAGGCACTGATCGACTACACCGAGCGGCTCGTCCGCCAGGAGATCGCGACGTGGCCCGACGGCACGGCCTCTTTTACCGACTACCTCGGCTCGGATGGGGTCGACGTCTGCGACGTGCCGATCACGGCGCACGTGACGATCGCGGGCGACGAGGTGACGGCCGACTTGACCGACTCGTCGCCGATGGTGCGCGGCTCGCTCAACAGCACGCGCTCGTTCGTCCAGGCCTGCGTCTATCAGGCAGTGCGCGCGGCGCTGACCGTCGAGGTGCCGAACACGGCCGGCGCCTTCCGCCCGATCCACGTCCTCACCAAGCCCGGTACGGTCGCCGACGTCGTGATGCCCGGCGCGTCCTCGATGCGCGGCGTGACGGGGTTCCGGATCCTCGACGCCGTGAGCGGCGCGCTCGCCCAGCTGCTCCCGGATCGCGTGCCCGCCGCGGGTGAGGGCGGCAACACGCTCGCGATCTTCGGAGCCGAGCGGCCCCCAAATAAAGATGGCCAGCACGAGCGCTTCATCTTCTACGAGTTGATCGTCGGCACCTGGGGCGGCACGCCCGAGGCAGACGGCAACGACGGCCTGACGAATCCCGCGAGCCTCGCCGCGAACATTCCGATAGAGGTCGCCGAGTCCGAGTACCCGATCGTGGTCGAGCGGTACGGGCTCGTGCCCGACTCGGGCGGCGCCGGCCTGCACCGCGGCGGCCTCGCGATCGAGCGCGTCTGGCGCTGCCTCACCCCGCGCACGTCGCTGATCGTCCGCTCCGACCGCGCAAAGCACCCGCCCTACGGCCTCGCGGGCGGCGGCCCCGGCGCGCTCTCGGCCAACGTGCTGCTCCACCCCGACGGCCGCGAGGAGGTGCTGCCGCCGATGTTCTCGATCGAGATCGAGGCGGGAGACGTCTACGAGCACCGGACGGCCGGCGGCGGCGGCTGGGGCGATCCGTTCGAGCGCGACCCGGCCGCGGTCGCCGACGACGTCCTGAATGAGAAGGTCAGCCCTGAGGCGGCGCTGCAGCTCTACGGCGTCGTGATCGCACCCGACGGAACTGCCGAGAGGAGGAGCACGTGAAGATCACCGCGGTCACCGCGACACCGATCGCGCTCCCGCTCGTGCAGCCGTTCCGCTACCGCTCCGGCGTGCAGGAGGGCGTGAACCTCGTCCTCTTCGCCGTCGAGACAGACGAGGGCGTGACCGGGTACGGCGAGTCGATCTGCGAGGACCCGGCCGCCGTCGTCTCGTACGGCCAACTGATGGCGCGAGCGTTCGTCGGCCGTTCGCCCGGCGAGATCGAGGCGATCTTCGGCGACCTCTGGCGCAACGGCCGCTGGCGCGTCGTCCCGCACTTCTCGCTGCAGATCCTGAGCGGGATCGAGTCGGCCTGCTGGGACGCGCTCGGCAAAGGACTCGGCGTGCCGGCGTCGACCTTCCTCGGCGGCCGCGTCCACGACGAGGTCGACTTCATGGCCTTCCCACAGGGCGACACGGCCGAGGAGCTCGCGCGTGAGGCGGCGGCGCAAGCCGCCGAAGGACATCGCGTCGTCTACATCAAGGTCGGCCGCGCGCACCGCGACGACCTGGAAGTCGTCGGCGCCGTACGGGAGGCGATCGGGCCGGACCGTCTGCTGCGCGTCGACCCGAACGAGGCCTGGGACGTGCCGGGTGCAGTCGACGCGATCCGGCGGCTCGAGGTGTTCGATCTCGACTGGGTCGAACAGCCCGTGGCCGCCGGAAACGTCGCCGGCCTCGCAAGAGTCCGGAACTCGGTCGAGACCAAGATCGCCGCCGACCAGGCGGTGCACACGACCGCCGAGCTCCGCGCCGTTCTCGAGCAGGAGGCCGCGGACGCGATCGTCCTCGGCAGCCACGAATCGGGCGGCCTCTGGCGCTGGCGGCAGATGGCGTACCTGGCCGAGTCGTACGGGATCCCGATGAACCGGCATGCCTGTCCGGAGAGCGCGATCTCGACCTTCGCCGCCCTGCAGGTGATGGGCTGCCTGCCGAACCAGACGCTCGGTAACCAGGTCATGCACCACCTGCTCAGCGAGCAGCTGACGACGACTCCGATCGAGATCGTCGGCGGCCGGGCGGCCGTGCCGACGGCGCCCGGCCTCGGCTTCGAGATCGACCTGGACGCGGTCGAGCGGGCGCGCGAGCGCGCCGAGCAGCAGGGGCCGTACTGATGGATCCGATCACGTTCGAGGTGATCCGCAACGCCCTCGTCGCGGCCACGGACGAGATGGTGCTGACGCTCCGTCGCAGCGCGTACTCGACGAACATCAAGACGCGCTCCGACTTCTCGTGTGCGTTCTTCGACGCCGAGCTCCGCGCCGTCGCGCAGGGCTTCACGCAACCCGTCCACCTCGGCTCGATGGTGAAGCAGGTGCCGCGCGCGATCCTCGACTACGGCCCCGAGAACCTCGAGCCGGGCGACGTGATCATCACCAACGAGCCGTTCCCGAGCGGTGTCCACCTGAACGACATCAGCCTGATCTCGCCCGTCCACCATGACGGCGAGCTGCTGGGGTATGTCGCGAACCTCGCGCACCATGTCGACGTCGGCGGCGGCGCGCCGGCCTCGATCGGAGCGTTCCGCGAGGTGTTCCAGGAGGGCGTGATCATCCCGCCGGTGAAGGTCGTTGCGGCGCGGACGGATCGTGCGCGACATCTTCGACCTGATCCTGGCGCAGATCCGATCCAAGCACGAGACCGGCGGTGACTTCCGCGCCCAGATCGCGGCCAACGCGACCGGCGTCCGCCGGCTGCAGGCGCTCGTGGCCCGCCATGGGCTCGAGACCGTCGCGGGCACGATGCGCGAGCTGCTCGACTACACCGAGCGGCGCACGCGCGCCGAGATCGCGGCCCTGCCGCATGGCGTCTACGAGGCGGAGGGCATCGTGGACGTGGACGGGTACACGGACGAGCTGGTGCAGCTCAGAGCGCGCATCGAGATCAGCGCCGACGGAGTCGCCTTCGACCTGACCGGCTCCGACCCGCAGCGCCGCGCACCGGTCAACTCCACCTACGCGCAGACGTTCTCGGCCTGCGCCTACGCCGTCAAGTGCCTGATCGACCCCGACCTGCCCGTGAACGACGGCTTCTATCGCGTCATCGAGCTCGACGCGCCGGAGGGGACGGTGACGAACTGCACCTGGCCAAGCCCCGTCGTCGGCGGCTGGGAGACGCAGACGCGGCTCGTCGATGTGATCTTCCGCGCGCTCCTCCCCGCGCTGCCCGAGCGGCTGCCCGCGGGGACGAAGGCGATGATGTGCCACGCCGGCTTCGGCGGCGTCGACGCGCGGACGAACGAGTACTACTGCTTCCTGGAGACGTTCGGCGGCGGCTACGGCGGCCGGTTCGCAAGCGACGGGCCGGACGCGGTGCAAACTCATGGCCAGAACACCGAGAACGCGCCGGTCGAGGAGACCGAGCTGAACTATCCGGTGCGGGTCGAGCGGCTGTCGCTGGTGGAGGACTCGGACGGGCCGGGTCGCTTCCGCGGCGGTCTCGGCCTGCGCAAGGACTTCCGCTTCGACCGCCCGACGACCTTCACCGTCCTCGCCGACCGCACGCTCGCGGGGCCGGCGGGGGCGCTCGGTGGCCTCCCCGGCAAGCCCGCGGAGTATGTGCTGATCCGTGGCAGCGAGGAGCGGCAGCTCTCGGCCAAGGGGACCGTCGAGCTCGAGGCCGGCGATGTCGTCAGCTACCGCACCTGCGGCGGCGGCGGCTACGGGCCGCCGGAGGAGCGCGATCGCGAGCTCGTCGCGCGAGACGTGCGCGAAGGAAAGGTCAGCGCCGAGCGGGCGCGAGAGGTGTACGGGTGGCGGTAGATCCGATCTCCTTCGAGGTGATCCGGAACGCGCTGGTGGCGGCGACCGACGAGATGGCGCTGGCGTTGAAGCGGAGCGCGTACTCGACCAACATCAAGACGCGTTCGGACTTCTCGTGCGCGTTCTTCGACGCGCAGCTGCGCTCGGTCGCGCAGGGGTTTGCGCAGCCGGTCCACCTCGGCTCGATGGCCGAGCAGGTCCCGCAGGCGGTGCGGAAGTATGGCGCCGAGAACCTCGCCGCCGGTGACGTGCTCGTCACGAACGATCCCCACCCGAGCGGCGTCCATCTGAACGACGTCAGCCTGATCTCGCCTGTCCACCACGAGGGCGAGCTGATCGGCTACGTCGCGAACCTCGCGCATCACGTCGACGTCGGTGGCGGTGCGCCCGCGTCGATCGGGGCGTTCAAGGAGGTCTTCCAGGAGGGCGTGATCATCCCGCCGGTCAAGCTGGTCGAGGGTGGCGCGATCGTGAAGGACGTCTTCAAGCTCGTCCTGGCCCAGATCCGCTCGAAGCACGAGACCGCGGGTGACTTCCGCGCCCAGATGGCTGCGAACGCCACCGGCGTCCGCCGCGTGCTGGCGCTTGTCGAGCGTCACGGGCGCGACACGATCCTGGCGATGATGGAAGAGCTGCTCGAGTACACCGAGCGGCGCACCCGGGCCGAGCTCGCCGCGCTCCCACACGGCGTCTACGAGGCCGAGGGATCGGTCGACACGGACGGCTACACCGACGAGACGGTCCGCCTGCGGGTGCGCGTCGAGATCGACGCCGACGGCGCCCGGTTCGACATGACCGGCTCCGACCCGCAGCGACGCGCACCGGTCAACTCGACCTACGCGATGTCGTTCTCCGCCTGCGCCTACGCCCTCAAGTGCCTGATCGATCCGGACCTGCCGGTGAACGACGGCTTCTACCGGCTCATCAGCGTGCACGCGCCGGCAGGGACCGTCACCAACTGCAGCTGGCCCGGCCCGGTCGTCGGCGGCTGGGAGACCCACGCCCGCCTGATCGAGGTGCTCGTCCGCGCGCTGATCCCGGCCTTCCCGGAGCGGCTTCCCGCAGGGACGAAGGGGATGATGTGCCAGGCGGGCTTCGGCTCGCTCGACGTCGCGGCCGGGAAGTACACGTGCTTCTACGACACCTTCGCCGGCGGCTACGGCGGCCGCTACGCGAGCGACGGCCCGGACGCCGTCCAGTCGCACAGCCAGAACACCGAGAACGCGCCGATCGAGGAGACCGAGCTCAACTACCCGGTTCGCATCAACGGCCTCTCGCTCGTCGAGGACTCCGAGGGACCGGGCCGCTTCCGGGGCGGGCTCGGGCTCCGCAAGGACTACCTCTTCGATTTGCACACGACCTTCACCGTCCTCGCCGACCGGGACAAGGTTGGCCCGTGGGGCGCGTTCGGCGGCCACACCGGACAGATCGCGGAGTACGTGCACGTCCGAGACGGTGTCGAGACGAGGCTCAGCTCGAAGACCACGCTCGATCTCGTGCCCGGCGACGTGATCAGCGTCCGCACGTGTGGCGGCGGCGGCTACGGGCCTCCCGAGGAGCGCGACCCGGAGCGGGTGCTGCGCGACGTGCTCGAAGAGAAGGTCAGCGCCGAGCGCGCTCGCGATGTGTATCGCGTAGCGATCGCCGATCGCGGGCTCGACGAGGCGGCCACCGAGGTGCTGCGAGCGTGAGCGTCCGGGTCGCAGTCGACATCGGCGGCACCTTCACCGACGCGATGCTGATCGACGAGGAGACGGGCGCGGTCTCGATCGCGAAGGTGCTCACGACTCCGGCCGACCCCTCCGAGGGGTTCATGGAGGCGGTCGACCGGGCGCTCGCGAACGGCAGCGTCACGGCAGGGCACGTGGGCTTCGTCGTCCACGCGACGACCGTGGCGACGAACGCGATCATCGAGGGCAAGATTGCACGCGGCGGCTTCGTCACGACCGAAGGCTTCCGCGACCTGCTCGAGATCGCCCGCCAGGTGCGTCCGTCTCTCTACGACACCCAGTTCGAGAAGGCGAAGCCCCTCGTCCCCCGCGACCGGGCGGTGACCGTCGCCGAGCGGCTCGGCCCGGCCGGCGAGGTGCTGCGGCCGCTCGAGGACGATTCCGTGCGCGAAGCGGCCGCGATCCTGCGGCGCGAGGAGGTCGAGTCGGTCGCGGTCTGCCTGCTCCACGCCTACGTCAACCCGGAGCACGAGCAGCGGGTCGGTGAAATCCTGGCCGAGGAGCTGCCCGGCATCCCGGTCTCGCTCTCCGCCGAGGTCGCACCGGAGTTCCGTGAGTACCTGCGCGCCTCGACGACGGTGATCAACGCAGTGATCCGCCCGGTCGTCGAGCGCTACCTGGAGCGGATCGAGAGCCGCCTTGCCGACGCGGGCGTCCAGGCGAAGCTGCTCGTGATGCAGTCGAGCGGCGGCGTCTTCAGCTCCGAGGCGGCGCGGACGCGGCCCGTGTTCATGGTCGAGTCCGGCCCCGCCGCCGGAGTCATCGCCTCCGCCTACCTCGGGGAGACGCTCGGCCGAAAGGACATCCTCTCCTTCGACATGGGCGGCACGACCGCCAAGGTCGGCCTGATCCAGGACGGGCAGCCGTCGGTGACCAAGGACTACAACGTCGGCGGCCACGCGGGCGCCGGGATCGGCGGCATGTCGCTCTCCGGCTACCCGGTGCGGACGCCGGTCGTCGACCTCGTCGAGATCGGCGCGGGCGGAGGCTCGATCGCCTGGGTCGACTCGGGCGGCCTGCTGCGAGTCGGGCCGCAGAGCGCCGGGGCCGACCCGGGGCCGGTGTGCTACCGGCGCGGCGGTACGGAACCGACGGTGACCGACGCGAACGTCGTGCTCGGGCGGCTGAATCCGAGCTACTTCCTCGGCGGCGAGATCGGCCTCGACGTCGAGGGAGCGAGACGCGCGATCGAGGAGCGCTGCGCGAAGCCGCTCGGGCTCGACGTCACGGAGGCGGCTAACGGGATCGTCGAGATCGCGAACGCGGCGATGGTCAACGCGCTGCATCTGATCTCCGTCCAGCGTGGCTACGACCCGCGCGACTTCACGCTCTTCGGCTTCGGCGGCGCCGGCCCCGTGCACGCGAACGCGCTCGCCCGCGACGCCGAGATGCCGACGCTGCTCATCCCGCGGAGCCCAGGCATCTTCTCCGCCACGGGGCTGCTGACGACAGACCTGAAGCGCGACGCCGCCGTGACGGTGATGCAGCGGCTTGCCGACCTGGACGCCGGCGAGGTGGAGAAGACCTTCGCCGAGCTCGAGGAGGCGGGCCGGACCGAGCTGGCGGCGGAAGGCCTCGCCGACGAGGCGATGAGCTTCGTCCGCAAGATCGACCTCCGCTACGTCGGCCAGAGCTTCGAGCTCACGATCCCCGCGGGCGACGACCTGCTCGAGCGCTTCCACGCCGAGCACGACCGCACGTATGGGTTCAGCGCGCCGGAGGAGCCGGTCGAGGTCGTGAGCCTGCGGCTGACGAGCGTCGGCGCGATCGCGAAGCCGCCGCCGCGGCCGCTCGAGGCGGGCGGGAAGATCGAGCCGAAGGAGCGGCGGCCCGTGTACTTCGCGGAGTCGGACGGCTACGTCGACTGCCCGATCTACGACCGCTACGCCCTGCCGGCGGGCGCGACCGTCACCGGCCCGGCGATCGTCGAGGAGTTCGACTCCACCACTGTTGTCCACCCAGGCTACGCCGCGCTCGTCGACGAGGCCGGCAACCTGCTGATCGAGAGAGGAGCCGCGTGACCGGATTCGGAGTGGCGCTCGCGAAAGACGTGACGGTGCCGATGCGCGACGGGATCCGCCTCGCGACGGACGTCTACCGCCCCGCGCGCGACGGCGAGCTCGTCGAGGGGCGTTACCCGACGATCCTCTGCCGGACGCCGTACGACAAGACGGACAAGCGCTACAGCGAGATCGCCGACTTCTTCGTCCCGCACGGGTACACCGTCTGCCTGCAGGACTGCCGTGACCGCTACCGCTCCGAGGGCACGCGCGAGTACTTCCACGCCGCGACGCCGCACGAGGGCGAGGACGGCTATGACACCGTCGAGTGGATCGCCGAGCAGCGCTGGTCGACCGGCCGCGTCGGCACCGTCGGCTCCTCGTTCGCCGCGATCACGCAGGTCCGGATGGCGCTCGAGCGGCCGCCGCACCTGACGGCGATCTGGCCGGACGTCGTGCCGACGAACAGCTTCCAGAACCAGTCGCGCGAGGGCGGCGCGATGCAGCTTCACATGTTCTGGGCACTCTTCATCCACGCTCAGGACGCCCAAGACATCGCCGACGACCCCGAGAAGCAAGCGGACGTCTGGGCCGACCTGACCCGCCTGCGCGAGCTCTTCTGGGAGACGCCGTTTCGCGAGGGACAGACCTCCTTGCGGCACGTGCCGACGCTCGAGAAGTGCCTGCTCGACTACTACACGCGCGGCAGCTACGACGAGCTCTGGTCGCGGAAGGAGTACGACTACACGGCCTACTGGGACGAGCACGCCGACATTCCAGGCACCTACTCGACGGGCTGGTACGACGCCTTCCCCCATGCCGACAGCGAGTACTTCGCAGCGATGGCGGCGAAGAACGCGACGCCGCAGCGGCTGGTGATCGGGCCGTGGAGCCACGTCGGCATGCGCGGCGACGCGACCTACACGCTCGACGTCGACTTCGGCGCCGACTCGGCCTGGGGCGTGCAGCGCTACTTCGCCGAGCAGTTGGCGTTCTTCGACCGCTGGCTGAAGGACGGGGAAGCGCCCGCGGAAGAAGCGCCGGTGCGGATCTTCGTGATGGGCGGCGGCTCGGGCCGGAAGACGGCTCTCGGCAAGCTCGACCACGGCGGCCGCTGGCGCGAGGAGCACGAGTGGCCGCTCGCGCGGGCGCAGCAGACCGTCTACCACCTGCGCGCGGACGGCTCGCTCTCGCTCGACGCGCCGGCGGGCGAGGAGGAGCCTCGTCGCTACACCTACGACCCGGCGCACCCCGTCCCGACGATCGGCGGGCTCTACTGCTCGGTCGGCGAGCTGCCTGCAGAGGGCGCCGGGATGGAGCCGGCCTGGTCGCGCTTCCTCAGCCCCGTGCTGAGGCTGCGCAACATCGTCACCCCCGGTCCCGCCGACCAGCAGGAGAAGCCCGAGTTCTTCGCAACCCGCGAGCCGTACCCGCGGCTCTCCGAGCGCGCCGACGTGCTCGTCTACGAGACCGAGCCGCTCGAGGCGCCGGTCGAGGTGACCGGCCGCGCGCGGGTGACCCTGCGCGTGTCGTCGAGTGCCGTCGACACCGACTTCACCGCGAAGCTCGTCGACGTCCACCCCCCGAACGAGGACTATCCGGACGGCTACGACATGCTGCTCAACGACTCGCTCATCCGCTGCCGCTTCCGGGAGGGCTTCGAGCGGGAGGTCTTCATGGAGCCGGGCGAGGTAGTGGAGGTCACGATCGAGCTGCCGCCGACGAGCAACCTCTTCGGCCGCGACCACCGGATCCGGATCGACGTGTCCTCCTCGAACTTCCCGCGGCTCGACCTGAACCCGAACACCGGCGAGCCGATCGGCCGGCACACGCATCAGGTCGTCGCCGAGCAGGCCGTGCACGGCGGCACGGTGACCTTGCCCATCATTCCGTGATCGACTGGGTACCGATCCCGGCCGGGCCGTTCCCGATGGGGACCGACCCTGCTGCGGACTATCCGCCGGACGCGAACGAGACACCGCGGAGAGTCGTCCGGGTGGAGAGCTTCCGGATCGGCCGCACGCCTGTGACGGGCGACGACGGTGTGCCGCTGACGTACGTCTCGCGCGCCGACGCGGAGGCGTTCTGCACCCCGAACGGCGTGCGGCTGCCGACCGAGATCGAATGGGAGGCGGCGGCCCGTGGCGGCGACGACCGGCTGTGGCCGTGGGGCGACGAGCTCCCCGACACGACGCGCGCGACGTTCGGGCAGGGCATCGGCGGCCCGTCGCCGGTCGGGTTGCATCCGGCCGGGGCCGCGCCCTGTGGCGCGGTGGACATGGCCGGAAACGTCTTCGAGTGGACAGTGGACGGCGCGGTACGCGGCGGCTCGTACCTGAGCGAACCGGACGATCTGCGTTGCTCGGCGCGGCTGCCCATGCACCCTGCGGCGCGAGATCCGTACATCGGCTTTCGCGTGGTCGCCGTCGAGTCGCAACAAGGCTTCGACTGGGTCGACGTGCCCGCCGGCGACTACGCGATCGGCCGCGACGCCGGTGAGACCCGGCAGCGCATCGTCAACGTGGACGCCTTCGAGCTCGCTCGGACGCCCGTCACGAACGCGCAGTACGAACGCTTCGTCGCCGAGAAGGTGCGGCCGCGCCTCCGCACTGGCCGGCCCCGCCCGACCATCCGGTCACATTCGTCGACTGGGACGAGGCAGTCAGCCTTCTGCGCCTGGGCCGGGGGCCGGCTGCCGAGCGAGGCCGAGTGGGAGAAGGCAGCGCGGGGCACCGATGCGCGCACGTACCCGTGGGGGGACGAGGAGGACGAGAGCCGCGCTGCGGTCGGACCTGACATGAAGCACGGATCGACGTCGCCGGTCGGCTCTCACCCCGAGGGCGCGAGCCCCTACGGTCTACTGGACATGGCCGGGAACGTCTGGGAGTGGACGTCGACCGAGTACCCACCAGGCGAGCGCATCCTGCGCGGCAGCTCGTTCGCGAGCCCGGGCCTCCACTACGCCCGCTGCACGATGCGCAGCCACAGCCGGCCGAGCCGGCGCCAGGCGCACATCGGCTTCCGCGTCGCGAGGGACGCCGCCTAGTCGGTTTCGCGGAGCCGCTCGAGCCCGTCGAGGATCAGCTCCAGCCCGAACTCGAACTCGGTCGCGCCGTCGGGGCTCTCCGGGGCGAGGTGCTGCTCGGCGTGCTCGATGATGTAGGGGTACGCGTCGACAGGGATCTGCTGCAGGAAGTCCTGGGCCATGTCGACGAGCTCCGCCTTGGTCTCGAACGGCATGTTCACCTGCCAGAGCGTGAAGCCCGTGATGTGGCTGTCGAGAGCGTGATACGCGTGGTGGGTCATGTCGGCCGAGAAGCCGGCTTCCCGCAGCGTTCGCAGGACCGCCTCCATCCAGAGCATCCTGGGCGTGCTCGCTTTCGGCCTGCTCATCATCAGACTGCACGCCCAGCGATGGCGGAGGAACACGTCGTGCGACGAGATCGCGGTGCGACGGATCTCCGACTTCCAGTCCGCCCTCGCCGGAGGGCACCTCGATCTCGGCGAGCACCAGCTCGGTGATCCCGTCCACGATGTCGTCCTTGTTCTCGACGTGGTTGTAGAGCGACATCGCCTCGACGCCGAGCTCCTGGCCGAGCTTGCGCATGGTGAGCGACTCGATCCCGCCTGCGTCGGCGAGGGCGAGCGCGGCGCGCAGCACCCGCTCTCTGGTCAGCGGGATCCGGGGCTGTGGTGAGTTGGTTCGCGTCGCCATGACTTGACAAACTTACGCCGTACGTTTATAGCTTACACCATAAGCTTACAGCGTATGCGAGAGGAGAGGCAGTGGCGGTCATGGAATTGCATCAGGAGCGGACGACGACTCGCCCGGGGAAGACGATGAAGGCGATCGTCCACGAGCGGTACGGCATGCCGGACGTGCTCGAGCTGCGCGACATCGACGTGCCGGTGATCGCGGACGACCAGGTGCTGCTTCGCGTGCACGCGTCCTCGCGTCAACCCGGTCGAGTGGTACGGCGTGACCGGCACCGCTTTCGTCCGCGCGTTCGGCGGCGGGCTGCGCAAGCCCAAGAACACGAAGGTCGGCGCCGACGTCGCGGGCGTCGTCGAGGTCGTCGGCAAGGACGTGACGGAGTTCCAGCCGGGCGACGAGGTGTTCGGCACGTCGGGCGCCGCCTGGGCCGAGTACGCGCCCGCCCGCGAGGTTCGCCTCGTGCGGAAGCCGGCCAACGTGTCGTTCGAGGAAGCGGCCGCGGTCCCGGTCGCGGCGATCACCGCCCTGCAGGCGCTGCGCGACAAGGGGAACGTCCAGCCCGGACAGAAGGTGCTGATCAACGGCGCCTCCGGCGGCGTCGGCACCTTCGCCGTGCAGATCGCGAAGGCGCTCGGCGCGGACGTGACCGCCGTGTGCAGCACGAGGAACGTCGACCTGGCGCGCTCGCTCGGAGCCGACCGCGTCGTCGACTACAACCAGGAGGACTTCACGCAGCGCAGCGAGCGCCACGACGCTGATGATCGACATCGCCGGGAGCCAGCCGTTCAGAAAGTTCAAGCGCGTGCTGACACCCAAGGCGACAGTCGTCGTCGTCGGGGCGAAGTTCCCGTCGAACGAGGGCATCGGGCCGCTGTCGCACGTGCTCGGAACGCGCTGGGCGCCCTGGGCAGGAGCCAGAAGGCCAAGTTCTTCATCGCGAAGATCAACAAGGACGACCTCGAGTTCCTGCGCGAGCTGCTCGAGACCGGGAAGATCAAGCCAGTCGTCGACAAGAGCTTCGAGCTGAGCGAGGCGGCCGACGCTCTCCGCTACCTGGGCGAGGGTCACGCCCGCGGGAAGGTCATTATCACCATGTGAGCGTCGACGCGGACCGCCTGCGCGACCTGACCCTGGAGCTCGTCGAGGTCGAAAGCCCGACCGGCGACACCGCCGAGGTGGCGCGGCTCTACGCGCGGCGGCTCGAGGAGCTCGGGCTGGAGGTCGAGCTGCTCGACGAGCGGTTCCCGGCGACGCCGATCGTGATCGGCCGGCTGCGCGGCGGCGAGCCGGGGCCGACCGTCGTCCTCAACGGCCACCTCGACACGGTGCCGATCCCGCACGAGCCTGCGCGCGTCGACGGCTCGACGATCTACGGGCGCGGCACGGCGGACATGAAGGGCGCGCTCGCGTGCGCGGCCGAGGCGGCGCGGGTCGTTGCGGAGCGGGGGTCGTTCCCGGGCGAGCTCGTGATCGTCGCGATCGGGATGCACGAGGCGCCCGGTGGCCGCGGCGAGGACCTCACGTACCTGCTCGGCGAGCACGGCTTCACGGCCGACCTCGGAGTCGTCTGCGAGCTCGGCGGCCCGACGCTCCCGGTCGCGCACCCGGGCTGCGCGACGTTCGCGATCACGATCCGGCGGGAGGGGATGGTCACGCACGAGCTGCAGACGGCGGCCGGCACGCCCAATCCGATCATCGTCGCCGCCAGGGTGATCGAGGCGATCCGCGCGCGCACCGAGGAGCTGGCGGCGGTCGAGCACGAGTGGGTCGGCCCCGAGACGTACTTCCTCGGCGAGGTGCACGGCGGCGACTTCTACAACCGCTACCCGGTCGAGTGCCGGCTCGTCGGCACGCGCCGCTGGGCGCCGGGGAACACGCTGGCGCAGGTGGAGGAGGAGTTCCGGGCGCTGCTCGCGCCGATCGCGGCGGAGTCCGGCTGCGCGATCGACCTCGACCTGCAGCTCGTGCGCGGGGCGCTACGAGATCGATCCCGAGCACCGGCTCGCGGTCGCGCTCCGCGAGGCGTACCGCGAGGTCACGGGCGAGGAGCTGCCGCTCACCGGCGTGAAGCTCGTCGCCGACGGCGCGATGTTCAACGCGGCGGGGATCCCGACCGTCTACCACGGCCCGATGGGGACGGGCGCGCACGGGGACGTCGAGTCGATCGAGGTCGCGGAGCTCGTGCGGGCGACGCAGGTCTATCTCGCGCTGCTGGAGCGTCTCTGGGCCTGAGCTACGAGGAGCTGTACGAGGGCTTCCGCTGGCAGGTGCCGGCGAAGGTGAACCTGGGCGTCGACGTCTGCGAGCGCCACCCGCGCGACGCGGTCGCGATCGTGGTCACGGACGGACGCGAGGTCACGCGGCGCGTCACGTTCGGCGAGCTCTCGGACGACTCGAACCGGCTCGCGAACGCGCTGCGGGCTCGCGGTGTCGGCGAGGGCGATCGCGTCGGGATCGCGCTGCCGCAGCGGCCCGAGACGGCGGTCGCGCACATCGCGGTCTACAAGCTGGGCGCGATCGCGGTGCCGCTGTCGACGCGCTTCGGCCCGGACGCGATGGCCGTGCGGCTCGGCGACGCGGATCCGGCGGTCGTGCTCGCCGACCGTGAGCTCGAGGGCGTGGAGACGATCGACGTCGACCGCGAGCTGCCTGCGCTGCTGGCGGCCGCGTCGGACCGCTTCGAGCCGGTGGCGACCGCGGCCGACGCGCCGGCGCTGATCGTCTACACCTCGGGCACGACCGGGCCGCCGAAGGGCGCGCTGCTCGCGCACCGCGTGCTGTACGGCCACCTGCCGGGGTTCGAGCTCTCGCACGACTTCTTCCCGCAGCCGGACGACCTGATCTGGTCGCCCGCGGACTGGGCCTGGATGGGCGGCCTCTTCGACGTCCTGATGCCGGGCCTCTACCACGGCCGCCCGGTGCTCGCGTTCCAGACGACGAAGTTCGATCCCGGAGCTGACGTTCGACCTGATCCCGCGGCTCGGCGTGCGCAACGTCTTCATGCCGGCGACGGCGCTGCGGATGATGGCGGCGCACGACGGCCCGGCGCTGTCGCTGCGCACGCTCGCGAGCGGCGGCGAGATGGTCGGGGAGGAGACGGCGGCGTGGTGCTCGGAGCGGCTGGGCGCGAGGCTGAACGAGTTCTACGGCCAGACGGAGGCGAACCTGCTGATCGGGAACTGCAAGGCGTGGCCGGCGAAGCCCGGCTCGATGGGGCGGGCGTACCCGGGCCACGAACTGCGCCTGGTCGACGGCGAGATCGCGGTGCGGGTCGAGGGCGACCCGGTGGTCTTCCTCGGCTACTGGCGCAACGAGGCGGCGACGGCCGAGAAGGTGCGCGACGGCTGGCTGCACACGGGCGACCTGGCCGAGGTCGACGACGAGGGCTACTACCGCTTCGTGGGCCGCACCGACGACCTGATCTCGAGCGCCGGCCACCGCATCGGCCCGGGCGAGATCGAGGACTGCCTTGTCCGCCACCCGGCGGTGACGTTGGCGGCGGTGATCGGCATCCCGGACGAGGTGCGAGGCGAGGCGATCAAGGCGTTCGTCGTCGCGGAGTCACCGTCGGAAGCGCTGGCCGCAGAGCTGAAAGCGCTAGTCCGAGAGCGCCTGGCGGCGTACGAGGTCCCGCGCGAGATCGAGTTCGTCGACGAGCTGCCGCTGACGACCTCCGGAAAGATCCGGCGCAACGAGCTGCGTCGGCGCGAGGTGCTGGGCGGCAGCTAGTCCTCGGGCGCGAGCAGGATTCCTACGCGCTCGTCGCCCTCGCACCAGCGGGCGAGGAGCTCGTTGAACAACCGCATCCGCGAGGAGGAGGCCCGGTCGCCGACGAGGGCCGACACCTCGGGCCCGATCTCCTGGAGCCGGACGCAGAACCACATGTAGTGCACGAGGCCGGCACGCACGACCGCGAACAAGCGCGAGACGTCATCGTCCAGCGGACCGTCGGGCGGGTTGCCGTGGGCGACGGCGTTGCGGAGCCGGCGCCCGTCGGCAGCAAGGTAGGCGCGCAGCTCGTCGTCCGCTGCCCGCTCGGCGAGCGGGACGCGGCCGAAGCGCTCGCGCTCGTTGTAGCTCCCGAACAGCGCCTCGAGCGCCACGTAGAGAAAGGCCAGCCGGTCGACGTCGCCGACGTGCACGGAGTGCGCGTGGCGGAGGCTCTCGACCGCGATCGCGCCCGCATTGTCGACGCCCGTCTCCCGGTAGGCCTGGGAGAGCAACGCGAGCTGCTCGACCTCGTCAACCTCCTCCCGGAGCAGCGTGTAGCGCACCTCGTCCGGCAGGTCGACGCGCGTCTGGCGGTACGGGCCGGGGTACCGCGACGACAAGCCACCAGGGGCGGTGACATAGCGGCCGGCGTACTCGAAATCGAGGAAGACGTCGTCCTTCAGCAGGCGCAGCCCGAGGAGGACATCGGTCACCACCGGCTCCACGTCTGACAGAAAGGTCATCGGATGCACGTCGCGTCGGTCCTCTGTCCAGTCGAGGTGCGTGGCGAGGCAGAGCGGCGGCCGCTCCCCCGCCACCGCCACGCCCAACTGTTCGGCAATTGCCGCGCCGAGCATCTGGTCGGCGACGTCGGTCTTCTCGATCGCGCGCCAGTCCTCGAACGTCGGCTCGAGCAGCAGCACTTCCGCGATCGGGACCGGCTCCTCCTCGACCCGAAGCCCGTGCAGGGGGAAGTAGAAGATCGCGACAGCATCCTGGTCGAGCTCGCTCATGGCAGGCCCGTGCGGAGGCGCAGGAACGCTTCTTCGCTCTCCCAGCTCGCTTCGAGCGCAGCGCGGAGCTCCTCGAGACCGAAACCGGGGCGCGAGGCGAGCTGCCCGAGCGCGGCCCCGAGCGCTGAGACGAGCCCCCGTCTGACATCGAAGAGGAACTCCCCTTCCTCCAGCTCGGCGTCGGCGATGGCGGCCGCCACGTCCCCGCCGTGGAGCACCTCGCTCCGTGCCCGGTACCAGCGGCGCGCACGTTTGTGCAGAGGTTGCAACTCCTCGTAGCTATCGGCGAGCAGAGCGGACGCTCGCCGGGCGAAGGTCGCCGTCAGTTGCGTTCGGACCTCGGGCATCAGCAGCGCCTCGAGGGCGGCGACCTCGTGCGCAAGGGAGCTCAGCGGCGTCAACTCGGGACGTGACGTCCGCTCCAGCGTGGCGAGCCCAACCGCGATCTCGGGCAACTCGACGAGGTCGGGGTGCTCGACGACGAACGCGATGTACGAACGCACGCGGTTGAGATACTCCTCGTCGAGCACGAGCCGCCAGTCGTCCGTGTAGAGCAAGGCCTCGCGCTCGAACGGCCCGATGCTGGTCGCGGAGGCGCCGCTCTCCGAGACGACGTGGTACGTGATCGAGAGGGCCGGCGACGGGAGACGCGCTGCGCTGATCAGCACGATCGCTTCGTGGACGCGGCGAGTGAGACCCGCCATGGCCTCGACTGCGTCCTCCAGCGAGGCCTCCGCCTCGCCGAAGTCGAGGTCGACCTGGAAGAAGAGCGGTCGCGACCGTTCGTAGGCGCGGTCGGCGAACGGGAAGTTCCCGTCGAGGGCGTTCCACTGATCGAAGTCCAGGTGGACGAGCTCGCCCTCAGCCAGCGGCGTGGCAGTCGTCTCGATCGCGACGTACGGCAGGTGCGCGAACGCCTGAACGACGCTCATGCGCCGCGTAGCGGCCGACCGTCCTGCGCGCCCACGACGGCGCGAGTTGCGGCCTCGTAGATTCTGCGCGAGGTGGCGGGCGCCGTCGCGTCGAGGGCGTCCCAACGGGTGCGGACGCCATCCAGCAGTTCGGAGAGCTTCGCGCTCTCGTCCGGAAAGGCCATGCCGGTCTCGAGCTCACGCCGCAGCGTTCCGTACGCGGCGGCGACCTCGCGGTGCTTGGCCGCACGCTGTTCGAAGCCAAGAAACGTCTGCAGCGCGGCGAGCACGCCGGCACCGTGCGCGATGCGCAAGCCGTTGTGCCACTGCGCGAGAAGCGTGGCGGGGTCCGCACGGGCAATATGAGCGGCCGTTGTGTCCACGAAAGCGTCGTCGGAGGGCAGGATCACTGTACGCCTCGTGGTCTTCGTTGCAAAGCTCGCGAGCCGCGTGCCATCACGACCGGGTGCGGGCCGTCAGTCGGTCGCGGGTCGTCGCAGCACCATCCCCGCGCGCTCGCCGGTCAGCTCTCCGCCCCGCAGCGTCTGCACCCCGTTCACGAGCACGTGCCGCATGCCGTCTGGGAGCAAGTTCGGATCGAAGACCGTCCCCCGCTCAGCGAACGCGCTCGGGTCGAAGACGGCGACGTCGGCTCGCACGCCTTCGCGTAGGACGCCGCGATCGGTCAGGCCGATTCGTTCGGCCGGTTGGCCCGTCAGGCGGTGGACGGCGTCCTCCGGGGTGAGCAGCTGCTCGTCGCGGACCATGAAGCGCCAGAACCACGACGCCCACGTGTAGGCGCCGTGGAAGTACGACTCGGCGAGCTTGCCGTTCGGCGCCAGGGTGGTCGCGTCCGAGCCCGGCACGCAGAGTCGGTGCGCGAACGCTTCGCGCTGCTGGTCCTCGGAGTAGGCGTGGATGATCACCATCAGCTTCTGCAGCTCGTCGATGCCGCCCAGTAGCAGGTCATAGGCGGCGTCGAGCGGCTCCACTCCCCGGTCGGCCGCGATCGAGGCGAGGTCGCGGCGGCTGTACTCCGGCCAGATCTCGCTGTCCAGCAGGACGACGCGTGACCAGTCGTTGCCGGCGCTCAAGATGGATCGGTGGCCGCGCATCTCGTCGCGCTTCGCCGGATCGCGCAGGATCGCAGCTAGCTCGGCCGGCTCGGCGCCGAGCGCCCAGGCAGGCAGCACCGCGTAAAGGTTCGTCAGCCCGAAGGTGCGCGTGTGCATATCGAAGGCGACGTCCTGGCCCGCGTCGCGCGCGGTCTCGACGAGCTCGATGCAGCGGCGGCTCTCCTCGATCCCATTGCGCGGGACGAGATGCGAGACCTGCAGCCGCACCTCGGCGTTCGCGCCGGTGCGGATCGCCTCGGCCACCGCGTCGGCGGCGCCCTCGTCGCGCTTGCGTGTATGCGTCGCATAGAACGGCGACCGTCGTGCAAGCGCAGTCAGCTCCTCCTCCGGCGCGCCCTGCTCCTGCGCGTACTCGAGCCCCGTCGAGTAGCCCCACGCTCCCTGGTCGAGCGACTCGCGCAAGAGAACCTGCATCTCCTCCAGTTCGGCGGCGTCGGCCGGCCGGTCGGCCAGGCCGAGCGTCGCCAGCCGCAGCTGCCCGTTCGGGACGAGGCTGAGCACGTTGACCGCCGGCCGGCACGCCTCGAGCGTCTCGAAGTACTCGCCCGCCGAGCTCCAGCTGATCGGCAAACCATCTGAGTAGCCGTAGATCGCGCGCCGAGCGTGCTGCGGGTCGCGGATCGGGAAGCAGCCGAAGCCGCAGTTGCCGACGACCTCGGTCGTGACGCCCTGGTGGATCGCGCTCACCGCCCGCGGATCTATCAGCAGCGTGTAGTCGGAGTGGCTGTGGATGTCGATGAACCCCGGCGCGACCGCCAGGCCCGTCGCGTCGATCTCCTCCCCACTCGGCTCGAGCGCGCCGATCGCCGCGATGCGCCCGTCCTTGACGCCGACGTCGGCGACTCGACCCTCGGCACCTGTTCCGTCGTAGACCGTGCCGCCGCGGATGACGAGGTCGAAGCTCAAGCGCGAGTCGCCTTGCCGTCCTCGATCACGACGCCGTAGCGCTCGCGCGCAGCCTCGACGCTCACCTTCCCGTCCAGCACGTCCTCGAGCACGAGCGCCGGATCTCGCGCGAGCGGCGAGCCGCTGCCGCCGCCGCCGGCCGAGACGTGGTGGAAGACATCACCGCGGCGCAGGTGCAGCGCCTCCATCGGCATGGTCGGGACTAGCCGATCGCCGATCGTGTTCGACGACGGCGCTCCCGCCTCCCCTCCCTCGATCCCGTACGGCGGGTGCGAGCGCCGGTCGGAGCGCACCGTCAGCACCGCCTCGTCGGCCAGCAGCTCGTACGAGCGCTCGAACGCGAGACCGCCGCGGAACTCGCCCGGGCCGCCCGAGTCGGGGACGAGCCCGTAGCCGTGCACCCGCAGCGGCAGCTCGCTCTCGAGCATCTCGACCGGCTGGTTCGACAGGTTGGCGAGCGGGTTGGACACGCCCTCCAGTCCGTCGCGAGCCGCCCGCGCTCCCCAGCAGCCGACGAGCACCTCGGCGAGGACGAACGGCTTGCCGTCCTGGTAGCCGCCGATCGCGATCAGCGTCGGCCCGCCCTCGCCCGGCGCGATCACCTTCTCCGGCACGGCCTGCGCGAGCGCGCCCATCACGGCGTCGTAGACCCTGTAGCCGACGACGCCCCGCGCGCCGCAGGCGGCCGGCAGCACCGGATTGACGATCGTGCCGACCGGCGCGTTGATGTGGATCGGCCGCATGTAGCCGCCCGCGTTCGGGATCTCGCGGCTCGCGATGCCGCGGAACGCGCAGTAGACACCGGCATTGACCATCCCCACCGGGCAGTTGAGCCCCGCCGCCACCTGGGCCGCGGTTCCCTCCAGGTCGACCCATACCTCGTCGCCCGCGCACGGTCAGCTCGATCGCGATCCGCAGCGGCTCGGGCTCGTCGCCGAACCCGTCGATGAAGTCCTCGAACGCGTACACCCCGTCGGGGAGCGCTGCGAGCTCGGCCCGCATCAGGCGCTCGCTCAGCTGCTGCAGCTCGTCCAGGTAGCGACGGCTCTCGAGCGTGCCGTAGCGCTCGAGGATCTCGATCAGGCCGCGCTCGCCCGCACGGCAGGCCGCGATCTGGGCCCGCAGGTCGCCGATCACCTCGACCGGCTGGCGCGTGTTCTTCTCGATGATCCGCATCACCGTCTCGTTCTCGCGGCCGGCCTCGTAGAGCTTGAGCAGCGGCAGCCGCAGCCCCTCCTGGTAGATCTCGGTCGCGTGCACGGCGATCGACCCGGGCGTGAGCCCGCCGACGTCGACGTGATGCGCCATCGTCGCGGCGTACCCCTCGAGCTCGCCCCCGTGGAAGATCGGCTGGATCACGTACATGTCCGGCAGGTGCTGGCCGCCGAAGCCGTACGGGTCGTTGGCGAGGAAGACGTCGCCCGGGTGGACGTCCTCGCCGAAGTGCTCCCGGACGTGCCGCATGATCGTCGGGAACGTCCCGAGCTGGACGGCGAGGGTCAGCCCCTGCGCGACCAGCTCGCCGTCGCGGTCGCAGAGCGCCGTCGAGTAGTCCATCGTGTCGCGGACGACAGGCGAGTACGCGCTGCGCATCACGACGAGCGCCATCTCGTCGGCCACCGACGCGAGCGCGTTCTTGACCACCTCGAGCGTGACGGGATCGATCCGGACAGTGGTCATGCGTCGAGGGCGATGTCGATGTTCCCGAGCGAGTCGAGCGTTGCGCGGCAGTCCGGCGGGACGACGCAGGTCGCGTCGTACTCCTCGACGATCAGCGGCCCGTCCCGCGGTGGCGAGTCGAGCAGCGCGGCGCGCGAGATCACCGGCACGTCGTGCCACCCGTGCTCGGGCCCGAAGTAGGCGCGGCGCGTCCGCTCGCTCCTCGCTCGGCCCAAGGCCGGCGAGCGGGTCGTACGGGTCGTCGCCGTTCCCGGCCGCCCGCGCCGTCAGCTTCACGTTGACGATGTCGATCGGCGCGTCCGCAGAGGCGTGCCCGTACGTGCGGTGATGCTCGACGTCGAAGTCGGCCGCGATCCGCCCCGAGGTCGGGAGCACCGGACGCGACCGGCAGCGTCAGCTCGTACGCCTGCCCGGCATAGCGGATGTCGGCGAAGCGGGAGACGACGACCGCCTCGCGGGACACGCCTTCGGCGACGAGGGCGCTCTTCGGCCTCGTGCCTCGAGCTCGAGGTAGCCGGCATGCAGCACCTCCGACGAGGCGTCTCCGCCGCGAACCGTCAGCGTCCGCACGAACTCGTGCTCGATCTCGGACAGGAGCAGGCCGGCCGCGCTGAAGACGCCGGGCGCCAGCGGCACGAGCACGCGGCGCATCTGCAGTGCGCGCGCGATCGCGGCCGCGACGACCGGCCCGTTGCCGCCGAAGCCGCAGAGCACGAAGTCGCGCGGATCCCGGCCGCGGTAGGTCGAGACCGCCTTGACCGCTCTCGTCATCGTCGCCACGGCGAGCTGGAAGACGCCGTAGGCCGCCTCGGCCGCTTCCCTCTCGAGCGGTCGCCGCCACCGACTCGACGGCGCGCGCGGCCGCGTCGGCATCGATCGCGACCGCGCCGCCCGCCAGGTACTCGGGGTTCAGGTAGCCGAGCACGACCAGCGCGTCCGTCAGCGTCGGCTCGTCGCCGCCCAGGCCGTAGCAGGCCGGTCCCGGGTCGGCGCCCGCGCTCTCGGGCCCGACGCGCAGCATCCCGAACTCGTCCACCGAGACGAGGCTGCCGCCGCCCGCGCCGATCTCGGAGAGGTCGATGAACGGGAGCCGGATCGCGTGGCCGCCGCCCTTGATCAGCCGGCTGCTCAGGTTGATCCCGGCGCCGACCTCGTACTCCGACGTCTTGACCGGCTGGCCGTCCTCGAGGATCGCGGCCTTCGCGGTCGTCCCGCCCATGTCGAGCGAGATCACGTTGGGGATGCCGGTCTCGCGCGCGAGGAAGGCGCAGGCGACGACACCGGCGGCCGGCCCCGACTCGACCAGGTGCGCCGGCTTCCGGATCGCGGCCTCGGCGCTCATCAGGCCGCCGCTCGACTGCATGATCTGAAGCGGCGCCGAGATCCCGGCCTCGGCCAGGCTCGACTCGAGCGAGTGGATGTAGCGCTGGACCACGGGGCCGACGTACGCGTTCACGACAGCGGTGCTCGTGCGCTCGTACTCGCGGATCTCGGCGAGGATCTCGGAGGAGCAGGTGATGTAGACGTCGTCGCCGACGACCTCCCGGACGATCTCGGCGGCGCGGCGCTCGTGGGCCGGGTTCGCGTAGGCGTGCAGGAAGCTGATCGCGACCGCGGCGACGCCCTGCGGCGCGCGCCTGCTCGGCCGCGTCCCGCACGGCCTGCTCGTCCAGCTCGACCCACTCCTCGCCGCGAGGGCCCGTCCGCTCGGGGATCTCGTAGCGGAGGCGCCGCGGGACGAGCGGCGGCGGCTTCTCGTACTGGAGCTCGTACATGACCGGGATCCGCAGCCGCCGCATCTCGAGCACGTCGCGGAAGCCGGCCGTCGTCAGCAGCGCAGCAGCGCGAGCCCTTCCCTTCGAGCACCGCGTTCGAGGCGACCGTCGTCGCGTGGACGACCTTGGTCACGCTCGCCGGCGCCGCCCCGGTCTCCTGCAGCAGCTCGAGGATGCCCTGGACGACGCCGCGCGCGTAGTCGTCGGGCGTCGACAGCACCTTCTTCGTCCGCAGCGTGCCGTCGGAACCGAGCAGGACGACGTCGGTGAACGTGCCGCCGATGTCGACGCCGATCCGGTAGCCGTCAGCCATGGTGCTGGGCGAAGCCTCCGAACGGAAGCCGCGCGTAGCCGGGAGTGCCGAAGGCGGCGCCGTCGACGACCGGGAAGCCCTCGGCGATGAGGTCCTCGCGACGAGAGCCCGCCGAGGTCGAGCCAGAGAAACGGCGTCGCGGCCGGGAGCTGCGGCGCTCAGGATCGGGTGCGCGGCGATCACCGGCGTGGGCGGCGTCGCGGTCGCGGCGATAGCGCTCCGCGACCTCGGCGAGCCAGTCCTGCGGGCCGTCGAGCGCGGCCGTCGCGGCTCGCTGGGCGACGTGGCTGACGCGGATCACGTCCCACTCGAGCTCGCGCAGACACGCGTCGATCACCGACGGCTCGCCGGCGACGAAGCCGATCCGCCACGCCGGCATCGCGAGGCTCTTGCCGAGGCTGCGGATCAGGATCACGTTCGGCGCGCCCCACGCGGAGGCGAGCTCGCCCTCGTGGATGCAGCGCTCGTACGCCTCGTCCGTGATCACCGTCAGGTCGTGCCGGGAGGCGAGCGCCAGGAGCTCGTCCATCTCCGCCCGCGACGGGAGGTAGCCGTCCGGGTTGTTCGGGTTCGTCAGGACGAGGACCCGCGACCTCGGCGTCACCGCTCGCTCGATCGCCTCGCGGATCCCAGCCCGGCACCGGGACGAAGACGCCGCCGGCCCGCTCGATCAGGCCGGCGAAGAAGTAGCACGGCGTCGGCACGATCACCTCGTCGCCGGGCTCGAGCAGGGCGCGGAACGTGAGGCTGAGCGCGTGCATGGCGCCGTTCGTGACCAGGATCTCGCGCTCCGGGTCGGCCGGCGCCGGCAGGCTTCGCGCGATCGCCTCCCGCAGCCGACGTGCCCGCGCGACGGCGGCGTCACGACCGTGCTCGTCGAGCGCCGCGAGCACGGCCGCGCGGACGTGCTCCGGCAGCGGCGCCGCGAGCGTTCCCTTCAGCGGCAGCACGTCCGTGCCTGCAAGCCGGCGCTCGAGCGGCGATCGACGGCATCTCGTCGGGCCTCACGAGCGGGATCACCGGCAGCAGCACGTGCGACGGATAGACGTCCGTGTGCAGCACCGTCTGCTGCGCGACCTCGATCCGCGTGCCCGTGCCCACGTCCTCGCCGGTGTTCAGGTTGCGGCTGAAGCGCGGGAAGCTCGAGCTCGTCACGTCGAGGCGGATCCGGTGGCCGCGCTCGAACACGTTCGCCATCGGGTAGCAGCGGATCCGGTACTCGGCGACCTCGCCCGGCTCGAGCAGCTCGGTGCTGTCGCCCTCGTTCGAGTTCCGGTAGCGCGCGCGGAGGATCCCCTCGGTCAGGAAGATCGAGCGGCCGTCCGGGTAGACGTCGCAGACGCGGACGAAGAAGTCGGTGTCCTTCGCGCTCGACGCCGCGAAGAGCACCATCTCGACCGGCCCGATCACCTCCAGGTCGCGGTCGAGCTCGCTCGCTCGTGTACGAGAGCACGTCGTCCCGCGCCTCGAGCTCGCGCTGGTCCCACGGACCGGGGAGGATCGGCTGCGCCGCGCCCTGCGTCATCGTCAGCACCGAGTTGACGCCGCCGATCGTCGGCACCGGGATCCTCGGGGTCGTACGTGTAGCGGTCGGCCGGCTCGTCGGAGCGCGGCACGTCGCGGTCGAGCCGCCCGCCGCTGCGCAGGAAGAACGGCGTGAGCTCGGTTCCGGGCAGCGGCCACTCGCTCTCGCCGCGCCACTCGTTCCGGCCGAGGACGAAGAGCTCGAGCGGCGGCCGCTCCTCCCAGTCGTTCCCCTCGTCGCGGAGGTAGCGGTCGTAGAAGGCGAGCTCGTGGTCGCGGATCACGGTCACGCCGGCGGAGAGGTCGACGTCGCCGCGGAAGCGTCTCGACCTCCTCCTCGTGCGACCACGGGCCCATCAGCACGCGGTTCGGGACGCGGTCGCCGATCTCCGCGAACGAGCGCAGGTGCGAGCCGGAGTACGGGTCGAACCAGCCGCCCTGCTGGAAGATCGGCACCGTCACCGTCTCGGGGCGGTGGTGGAACCGGTGCCAGTACTCGTCGTTCTCCTGGTGCTCCCACCACTCGCGCCAGTAGCCGACCTTGCGGCCGATCGTCACCTCGTCGAGCTCGATCAGCGGCAGGTGGCGCCAGACGCGGTCGTTCAGCATCAGGTCGCCGGCGCTCGGGCCGGTGACCAGGCTGATCGCGCTCGTCCAGATCGCGGCCGCGCCGAGCGTGAGCGCGAGCTGGAAGGCGCCGCCCGTCCAGTAGCCGTCCCAGAAGTAGTCGTCGTGGATCACCTGCGGCGCGATGCACTCGAGGTTCGGGTGCCCCTCGTGCATCAGCTGCCACTGGACGAGCGCGCCGTAGCTGCGGCCCCAGGTGCCGATCCGGCCGTTGCACCACTCCTCGCCGGCCGCCCAGGTCAGGGAGTCGTGGGCGTCCACGCCGTCCTTGCTCCACGCCTCGAACTCGCCCTCCGACTCGTAGCGGCCGCGCACGTCCGAGACGACGGCGGCGTAGCCGCGCTGCGCGAACCAGACGCCCCAGCCGACGAAGCGCTCGCGCGTCGACTCGTACGGCGTCCACTGGTAGATCGTCGGGTGCGGGCCGCCCGAGAGCGGCAGGTAGACGTCGGCCGAGAGCGAGATGCCGTCGCGCATCGGCACCCGCTGGTCGTGCAGCAGCCGAACGTCGAGCAGGCTCACCCGATCAGGGCGGGCGTTGCCGGGATCGGCGTCCCGGCGAAGTGGCAGGCGGCGCCGTGGCTGTCGCCGTGATCCTCGAGCAGCGGCTCCACCTCGGCGCAGATCGGCTGCGCGATCGGGCAGCGGGTCCGGAAGCGGCAGCCGGAGGGCGGGTTGATCGGGCTCGGCACGTCGCCGCTGGAGCACGACCCGCTGGCGCTTGCGGCCCGGGCACCGGCTCCGGGTTCGCCGAGAGCAGCGCCATCGTGTACGGGTGCAGCGGCCGGCGGAAGAGCTCCTCGGAGGTCGCCAGCTCGACGATCTTGCCCAGGTACATGACCGCGACGCGGTCGGAGATGTAGCCGACGACGGCGAGGTCGTGCGCGACGAAGAGATAGGTCAGGTTGAACTCGTGCTTCAGCTCGACGAGCAGGTTCAGCACCTGCGACTGGATCGAGACGTCGAGCGCGGACACCGGCTCGTCCGCGACGATGAACTTGGGCCGCAGCACGAGGGCGCGGGCGAGGCCGATCCGCTGGCGCTGGCCGCCGCTGAACTGGTGCGGGTAGCGCCCGGCCGCCTCGGCGCTGAGGCCGACGCGCTCGAGCACGTCGATCACGGCCTCGTCGCGGCGCTTGCGCTCGAGCCCGTGGATCCGCAGGCCTTCCCCGACGAGGTCGCTTCACCTTCATGCGCGGGTCGAGCGAGCCGACGGAGTCCTGGAAGACGATCTGCATGTGCCGGCGCATCGCCTTCAGGTCGGAGCTGCCGAGGCGCCGCACGTCGACGCCGTCGAACTCGATCTCGCCGGCGGTCGGCTCGAGCAGGCGCAGCAGCGTGCGGCCGAGCGTCGACTTGCCGCAGCCGGACTCGCCGACGAGGCCGACCGTCTCGCCCCGGAAGACGTCGAGGTCGACGCCGTCCACGGCCTGGAGCTGGCCGACGGTCCGCTTCAGGAACCCCTTCCGCACGGGGAAGTACTTCTTCACGCCGCGCGCCTTCAGCAGCGACGTCCGCCGGCTCGCCGCCGGTGCCGAGGTCGAGCCGCGTCGTGCTGAGCTCGGCGCTCATGCGATCGCCTCGGCGCTCCGGGGAACGCGGCGGCCGTTCTCGCACAGCCAGCACGCCGACTCCTGCGGCGGCACGGGCAGGAGCGGCGGGTCCTCCTCCAGGCACTTGGCGAAGACGTAGTCGCAACGGGGCGCGAAGCGGCAGGCCGGCGGCCACTCGAGCGGGCTCGGGACGACGCCGCGGATCGCCTTCAGCGGCTGCGAGTACCGCATCCCGAGCAGCGGGATCGAGTCGAGCAGCGCCTCGGTGTACGGGTGCTGCGGGCTGGCGAAGATGTCGGCGACCGGGCCGCGCTCGACGATCCGGCCGCCGTACATGACCGCCACCTCGTCGACCATCTCCGCGACGACGCCGAGGTCGTGCGTGATCAGCAGGATCGCCATCCCGAGCCGCTCGCGCAGCTCCTTCATCAGCTCGAGGATCTGCGCCTGGACGGTCACGTCGAGCGCCGTCGTCGGCTCGTCGGCGATCAGCAGCTTCGGGTTGCAGCTCAGCGCCATCGCGATCATCACGCGCTGGCGCATGCCGCCGGACAGCTGGTGCGGATAGTCCTGGACGCGCTGCGCCGGCGACGGAATGCCGACGAGCTGCATCATCTCGACCGCCCGCGTCGATCGCCTCCTTGCGGCCGACGTTCTGGTGCAGCTGCACGGCCTCGGCGATCTGGTCGCCGACCGTGAACACGGGGTTCAGCGACGTCATCGGCTCCTGGAAGATCATCGAGATGTCGTTGCCGCGGATCTTCTCGAGCTCGCTCTCCTCGAGCGTGGCGAGGTCGCGGCCCTCGAAGAGGATGCGCGAGCCCTCGCGCGATCCGGCCCGGCCGGTCGACCAGGCGCATCACCGAGAGGGCGGTGACGGACTTGCCGCAGCCCGACTCGCCGACGATCGCCGAGCGTGCCGCCCTGCGCGATCTCGAAGTCGACCCCGTCGACGGCGCGCAGGAAGCCTTCGCGCGTGTCGAAGCCGGTGCGGAGGTTCTCGACCGCGAGCAGCGGCGCGTCATGCGCGCTTGACCTTCGGAGCGCCCGGCGGGGCGGGAACGTCGATGTGGCGCTCGAGCTGCGCCAGCACGATCGCGGGATCGCGCGTCTGCAGGGCGGCGAGCAGCTCGCGATGCTCCTCCACCGTCTCCTCGAAGCTGCGGAAGCGCTCGTAGCGATAGAAGTAGGCGCGGATCCGCGGCCAGATCGTGCGCCAGATCTGCACCGTGTGCAGCTGCCCCGACGCCGAGATCACGATCTCGTGGAAGCCGAGGTCGGCCTCGACCAGCTTGATCAGGTCGTTCGCCTTCCCCGCCTGCTCCATCAGCCAGATCTGCTTCCCGAGCTCGGCGAAGTCGTCGTCGGTCATCGTCTCGATCGCCCGCGCGAAGCTGTAGCGCTCGAGCGTCAGGCGGATCGGGATCAGCACCTCGTGGACCTCCTCGTCGGACACGCCGAGGACGACCGCGCCCCGGTAGGGGAAGGACATCACGAGACCCTCGTTCTCGAGCTGCCGGAGCGCCTCGCGGACCGGGCCGCGGCTCGTGCCGAGCTCCGCCGAGAGCGCCGACTCGATCAGGCGGTCGCCGGGCTCGAAGCGGCCGGAGATGATCGCGGTGCGGAGCGGCCTCGATCACCTGCTGGCCCCGCGGGCCGGCCTTCGCGCCCGCCGTCGGCGATCGCGGCCGTCTCGGCCGGCAGGCTGCAGGTCGGAGCGGTGGGGAGTGGTCATGTCGACAATCTCAAAATGGTTGACAATCTCGGGCTGCGCGCCGTAGTCTATCCGTCTCGGTGCGGATCACCAAGATCGAGACGATTGCTGTGCGGACCCCCATGCGGGAGCCGCTGGTCTGGCCGGGCGGCACCAGGCACTCGGCGTCGGGCCTGCTCGTCCAGATCCACACCGACGAGGGGCTCGTCGGGGTCGGCGAGGCGCCCGGACCGACCCTGCCGACGATCCAGACGATCATCGACGCGGAGCTGACGCAGTTCCTGATCGGCCAGGATCCGCTGCGCGTCGAGTGGCTCGTCCACCGGATGGAGGAGTTCACGCGCAACTGGAGCCGGATGGGCGCGTACGCGATCGCCGGCGTCGAGATGGCCCTGCTCGACCTGAAGGGGAAGGCGCTCGGCGTCCCGGTCGCGGAGCTGCTCGGCGGCTTCTGCCGCGACCGCGTCCCGGTCGTCGGCTACCTCTTCATCGACTCGCCGGAGGCGAACGCGCAGAAGGCCGGCGCGTTCGTCGACGCCGGCTACACCGAGCTGAAGCTCAAGGTCGGGCGCGACTTCGAGCAGGATCACGACACGATCGCGGCGATCCGCGACCGCGTCGGGCCGGACGTGAAGATCCGGATCGACGCGAACATGATCTGGAGCGTCCCGGCGGCGATCAAGTGGATCAGGGGCCTCGAGCGCTTCGACCTCCAGTACGTCGAGCAGCCGGTGCCGGACTTCGACGTGCAGGGCCTGGCGCAGGTGCGCCGCTCCGTCGCGGTCCCGATCGCCGCGGACGAGGCGTGCACCGACCTGCGCTCCGTGCTCGAGCTGATCAAGGCGGATGCCTGCGACGTGCTCGTCGTCTACCCGTCGGAGGCCGGCGGCCTCCGGCGGGCGCACCAGATCGGCGCGCTCGCCGACGCGGCCGGCAAGTGGTGCACGATCGGCAGCTGGGCCGAGCTCGGCGTCGCCACAGCCGGCAACGTCCACGTCGTCGCCTCGTCGTCCAACTACCCGTTCGCGAGCGACACGCACTACCCGCTGCAGGAGCTCGACGTCCTCGTCGAGCCGTTCGAGATGACGGACGGCCTCGTCGAGGTGCCCCGGTCTCCGGGGCTCGGCGTCGAGCTCGATCCGGAAGCCGTGCAGCGGCTTTCCAACTTTCAGGTCCGTGAGTCCGTCTTCTATGACGACATTCACGGAGAGGCACCAAGGGTCGGTCAGATCCTCTGACGACCTCGAGGCAGAGGAGGGGCGGACACGATGTCAGACGAACCTACGTCCGGTAGCCCGGCCGGGGGCGAGCTCGACCGTCGAGAGCTGCTGAAGAAGGCGGGTGCAGGTCGGCGCAGGCGCCGTTGCGGCGGGCGCCCTCGCCGGCGGGGCGAAGGCCGCGACCAAGCGGCACGCGCGCCACGCCGATCAAGCGGGGCGGCAGGCTCGTCTGGGGGCTCGAGTCGGACCCGGCGCACGTGGCGCCGTTCGGCGGGATCCTGACCGCGAATCACTGGGCCAAGGAGTTCGCCTACGACTCGCTCGTCGAGTGGGACCGCAACCTGAACGTCAGGCCGGCGCTCGCCGAGAAGTTCGAGATCATCAGCAAGACCGCGATCCGCTGGACGCTGAAGCGGGGCATCAGGTTCCACAACGGCAAGGAAGTCACGGCGGCCGACGTCAAGTACTCGGTCGAGCGGATGCTCAACCCGCCGCTGCCGGGCAGCATCTCCACCGTCGCCCAGGTGCCGGCGATCGACCGGGTCCAGGTCGTCTCGAAGTACGTGTTCATCCTGCACCTGAAGCAGCCCGACGCCCGCGTGATCGGCTTCTTCGCCTGGCAGCGCTACGCGCCGATCGTCCCGGAAGGGCTCTACGACCAGATCAACGTCGCCCGGAACGCGATCGGCACCGGCCCGTACCGGATGCTCGGCTACGAGCCGAACGACCGGATCGAGTACGTCCGCAACCCGCGGCTTCTGGAAGAAGGGCTTCCCGTACATGGACTCGATGCAGCTGAAGATCCTCGGCGACGAGCAGGCCCGCGTCGCGGCGCTGCGCGCCGGGGCGATCGACGGCGCGACGCTCTCGGTCGACGTCGCCCGGTCGCTGGCCAACAACAACGAGCCTCACCGTGCTGAAGGGGCCCAACGCCGCGTTCCGCGAGCTGCAGATGACGATCAAGCGCGGCGAGGACAAGCCGTGGCACGAGCAGCGCGTGCGCCTGGCGGTCAACCACGCGATCAACCGCGCGGACATCATCCGGCGGGTCTACAGCGGCGAAGCCGAGTACTCGGGGTTCGTTCCGCCCGGCTACGGCCCCTGGCCGCTGACGGACGCGGAGCTGAAGGACGAAGTACCTGAAGTTCGACCTCCCGATGGCGAGGAAGCTGATGGCGGACGCCGGCGAGTCGAGGGGATTCTCGGTCACGATGACGACGTTCGCGCTGCAGGACTATCCGCTGATCTCCGCGGTCGTCCAGTCGCAGCTGAAGGCGATCAACATCGACGTCAACATCGTCGCCCAGGAGGCCGGCACCTTCGCCGCCGCCAACGGCCGGGGGACGTTCGACTGGGATCTCACCGGTCGCGGCATGCGCGGCGACGTCGACGGGTACGTGGCCGAGTTCCACCCGGCCGCGCCCGTCTTCAACATCTGGTACCCGGAGTACCGGAACGTCCAGGCCTGGAGGGGGATCGGCAACGGCCGGATCCAGCTCGACCCGGCCAAGCGGCTCCCGATCTACAAGGCTGCGCAGCGGGCAGCTCCTGCTCAACCCCGTGCAGATCCCGCTCGTCGCGATCAAGAAGTACCAGGTCATTCGCAAGCGCGTGAAGAACATGTACGTCGCGTTCAGCGACTTCAACACGGGGCTCCGCAACGTGTGGCTGAGCAGTTGACGGACAGCAGTCCCGTCCGACCCGGAGGGGCGCCGCTGCGGCGGCGTCCCTCCGACGATCGGGCCCGGTAAGACCGGCCGACGTGTGGCCGGCTACATCCTCAAGCGGATTGCGTTCGCGATCCCGACGCTCATCGTCGTCTCGATCGGGATCTTCCTCATGGTCCGGCTGCTGCCCGGCGACATCATCGACATCCTGTTCGGCGGCGACCTGACCGCCAGCGAGGAGGTCAAGGAGCAGGCGCGCGAGCAGCTCGGCCTGAACGGCTCGTACCCGGAGCAGTACTGGCGCTGGATCAGCGGCGTCCTGCAGGGAGACTTCGGCTTCTCGCTCCGCAACACCGAGCCGGTCTCGAACATCCTCCTCGACTCGCTCGGCGTCACGCTCGAGCTGGTCATCCTCGGGCTCCTGATCGCCACCGTCGTCGGCGTGCCCCTCGGCGTGATCTCCGCCGTCAGGCGCGACAGCGCCGCCGACTACGGCGCGCGCGTCGGCGGCCTGATCGGGCTCAGCATTCCGAGCTTCTGGCTCGCGACGCTGCTGCTCCTCTTCACGTCGCGCGTGTTCGGCTGGGTCCCGCCGCTCACCTACGTCTCCTCCGTGCGACGACCCGATCGGGAACCTGAGCCAGTTCATCCTCCCGGCGATCTCGATCTCGGTGTTCACGATGGCGATCGTGATGCGCATGGTGCGCGACACGATGCTGGAGGTGCTCGGGCAGGACTACGTCCGCACCGCGCGGGCCAAGGGCGTCGGCCGGAGGACGGTCATCTCGAAGCACGCCCTGCGGAACGCCCTGATCCCGGTGGTCACGATCGTCGGCTTCGAGATCGGCGTCCTGATCGGGGGCGCCGCGATCGTCGAGACCATCTTCGGGCTGCCCGGAGTCGGCTACACGCTCCTGCAGGCGATCTTCGGCCGCGACTACCCCGTCATCCAGGCGATGACGCTGATGATCGCGTTCACCTTCATCTTCGCCAACCTGCTCGTGGACATCCTCTACGGCGTCCTCGACCCGAGGATCACCCAGGAATGAGCCCGAGACGACGAGCTCCCGAGCCGGCGCTCGCGACCGACGGCGGCGGCGACGTCGCGACCGTCTGGGAGGCGATGCCGAGGCGGCGCCTGGGCTTCCTCGGCAAGTGGCGCAACCCGATCGGCCTGGTCGGCGCCGGCATCATCATCTTCAACGTCCTCGTCGCCCTGTTCGGCCCGTTCGTCTGGACGGTCGACCCGAACGAGCTGGTCGCGCATCCGCTTCGAGGACCCGAGCTGGGCGCACCCGATGGGCACCGACGAGCTCGGGCGCGACACGCTGGCGCGGATCATCCACGGGGCGCAGGTCTCGCTCTACGTCGGGGCTGATCTCCGTCTCGATCGCCTTCGTGGGCGGGATCGTGTTCGGCCTGCTGGCCGGCTACTACAAGGGGATCGTCGACACGGTGCTGATGCGCATCGTCGACATCATGTTCTCGCTGCCCGGGATCGTCCTCGCGATCGTGATCGCCGGCCTGCTCGGCCCGAACCGCCGGAACGCGATGATCGCGATCGGGATCGTGATCCTGCCCGCCTTCGCGCGGGTCGTGCGCGGCGCCGTGCTCGAGGTGATGGGCTATCCGTACACCGAGTCGGCCCGCGCGCTCGGAGCGAGCGGCTGGCGGATCATGGTGCGCCACGTGATCCCGAACATCGGCGCGCCGCTGCTCGTGCTCGTCACGGTCTACCTGTCGGTCGCGATCCTGGCCGAGGCGGCGCTCAGCTTCCTCGGGCTCGGCACGCAGCCGCCGGAGGCCTCGTGGGGCGGCATGCTGAGCACCGCGCGAACCTACATCGACATCACGCCCGTGGCTGTCGATCTTCCCGGGCGCCGCGATCATGATCGTCGTGCTGGGCTTCAACCTCCTCGGCGACGGGCTGCGCGACATCCTCGATCCCCGGCTCGGCCCGCACGTCGGCGACATCCCCGTCAAGAAGTAACCGCCGTGCTCGACGTCCTGATCCGGAACGGCTGGGTCGCGGACGGCACCGGCAGCCCGCCGTTCCTCGGCGACGTCGCGATCGAGGGCGGCAGGATCGCCGACGTCGGCCGGCTCGGCGCGGCGGCGACCGCCGACCGCGTCATCGACGCGACCGGCAAGATCGTCTGCCCGGGGTTCGTCGACCCGCACAGCCACAGCGACTTCTCGATCCTCGCGAACCCGACCGCCGAGAGCACGATCCGCCAGGGCGTCACGACCGAGGTCGTCGGCAACTGCGGCTGGAGCTACGCGCCCGTGACGCCGGCCTCCGAGCCCGTCATCCGCAGCCGGCTGCACGCGTTCGGGTTCGACAAGCCGACGATCCCGTGGTCGACCTTCGGCGAGCACCTCGAGTTCCTCTCGGACGTCGGCCACACGCCGAACCTCGCCTGGTTCGTCGGCCACAACGCGATCCGGCTCGCCGCGGGCGTGTCGGGCTCGACGCCGAGCGCCGAGCAGATGGCGACGATGGAGGGCTTCGTCCACGAGGCGATGCAGTCCGGAGCGCTCGGGATGTCGACCGGGCTCGAGTTCAACCCGGGCCGCGAGGCGACGGCCGACGAGCTGATGCGCCTGAACGCCGTCGCCGGGCGCGTACGACGGCATCTACACGAGCCACGTCCGCAACCGCGACTCGGGCCTGCTCGAGGCGATCGACGAGTTCCTCGCGGTCGCGCGGGCGGGGAGCACGAGGGCGGAGATCTCGCACCTGAACGTCCGCCACAACACGAACGCGCCGGAGCGGGGCTGGGAGCGCGCGGTCGAGAAGATGGCGGCGAGCCGCGAGACGGGGCTCGACGTCCTCGCCGACACGACGCCGTTCCGCGAGGGTCTCGGCCAGATGGCCGGGATCCTGCCGCCGTGGGTGGCCGACGACGGGCCGGAGGCGGCGGCGGCGAAGCTGCGCGACCCGGCGCTCCGCGAGCGGATGCGCAACGAGAGCGACCGCTACTGGCGCTTCATCCACAAGGGCGAGTGGGAGCGCGTGCTACTTCCAGGCGACGCCCGCAGCACCCCGAGCTCGGCGGGCTGAACTTCCGCCAGATCTCGGAGCGGCTCGGCAAGGACCCGTGGGACTGCTACCTCGACATCCTCGCCGACGCCGGCGACGGACTACGAGGCGATCCTCACGGTCGGGACGCTCTTCACCGACGAGCACCTCGCGGAGATGATCGGCCACCCGCTCTTCTGCCTCGGCGTCGACACGTTCACGGTGCAGGACACGCGGGCCGCTCGAGCGAGATCATGAGGCACCCGCTCGGCTTCGCGGGCCACGTCCACTACCTCACCCACCACGTGCGCGAGCGGGGCACGCTGCGTCTCGAGGAGGCGATCCGGAAGATGACGAGCATGCCGGCGGCGCACTTCGGCCTCTGGGATCGCGGCCTCCTGCGGGCGGGCTACGCGCCGACGTCGTCGTGCTCGACTTCGACGAGCTCGACGACGTCTCCACGACCGAGAATCCCACCGTGTACGCGCGCGGGGTCGAGCACGTGCTCGTCAACGGCGTCCTCGTCGTCGACGGCGCCGAGCACACGGGCGCGCGGCCCGGCCGTCACCTGCTGCGACGGTGACGTCCGGCCGATCGACCTCCGCTCCGACGTCCACGCGCAGCCGACGGACGAGATGTGGGAGGCGATGCGCGTCGGCGAAGCTCGGCTGGGCGACGGTCGGCGAGGATCCGTCCGTCAACGAGCTGCAGGAGCGGATGGCGGGCCTGCTCGGCAAGGAGGCGGCGCTCTGGGTGCCGACCTGCGGGATGGCCAACCTGGTCGCGCTGCTGACGATCGCGCCGCGGGGAAGCGCCGTCGTCCTCGAGGCGTCGTCGCACGTCCTCACCTCGGAGGCGATGGGGATCGAGGAGATCGCCGGCCTCGAGCCCGTGCTCGCTCTGGGCGCGAGGACGGGCGGCTCGACCCGGTGGAGGTGGAGGAGCTGATCGTCGAGACGCGGCGCGGCGATGCTCGTGCTCGAGAACACGCACACGCGCGCGGGCGGCACGGTGCTCACGCCGGAGCTGACGGCCGAGCTGGCCGGCGGCGGCGCAGCGCCACGGCGCCTACGTCCACCTCGACGGGGCGCGGCTCTTCAACGCCGCGGTCGCGCTCGGCGTCCCGCGTGCGGGAGCTCGCGGCGCCGGCGAACACGGTCGCGGTCAGCCTGAACAAGGGCGCTCTGCGCGCCGATGGGGGCGATCCTCGCGGGCCGCGCGCAGGTGATCGAGCTCGCCGCACCGGACGCTGCGCCGGCTCGGCGGCGCGAGCGTGCACAAGGCGGGCATCGCGGCCGCCGCGGCGCTCGTCGCGCTCGACACGCTCGTCGAGCGGCTCGCCGACGACCACCGCCGCGCGCGCGAGCTCGGCGGCGCTGCTCAGCGCGGTCCCGGGTCTCGAGGTCAGGCCGGCGCGAGATCGAGACGAACATCGTGCTCGTCGACGTCAGCGGCACGGGGCTCGACCCGGACGAGTTCCTCCGGCTCCTGGCCGAGCGCGGCGTCCTGGCGCTGGAGCGCGACACGAGCCGCGTCCGCTTCGTCACCCACCGCCTGATCGGCGACGCCGAGGTCGCGCAGGCGGCCGAGATCGTGCGCGCTCGCCGCCGAGCACGCTCGGCCGCTAGTCAGGCGATCTCCAGGAGCTCGAGGGTCGGCCGGTGGATGATGTCCTCCACCACCTGCTCGTCGATCACCGGCAGGCCCGGGCCCGAAGGCCGTGCCGGTGACCGAGCGCAGGCCGTCGATCGTCTGTCGCGCCGAGAAGAACGGGTAGTCGGAGCCGAACAGCAGCTTGTGCTCGACGCGGTACTCGATCGCGCTCACGAGCGCCTGGTAGAGCAGCCAGCGCCGTGTCACGAGCCCGGAGATGTCGGCGTAGACGTGCGGGTGCCGCCGGACGACCGCGATCGCCTCGTCGAACCACGGATGGCCGATGTGCGCGATCACGATCTTGAGCTTCGGGTACCGCAGCGCGATCTCGTCGAGCAGGATCGGCCGTGCCTGCAGCAGCGAGCCGGCGCGGGCGAACGTCGTTCCCTGGTGGATCAGCATCGGCAGCTCGAGCCGCTCGAGCGCCTCGCAGACGCGGAGGAACTCCGGGCCGAGCGGGTCGACGTTCTGGTAGATCGGGCCGAGCTTGCAGCCGACGAGGCCGAGGTCGCCCTGCATCCGCTCCAGCTCGTCGATCGCCGAGCCGGTCGGACGGGTCGACGGCGCCGAAGCCGATCAGCCGGGCGGGATCGCGCGCGACGTACGCGGCGACGTAGTCGTTCGGGACGACGAAGCCGGCCGCGGGCGCGTTGAAGGCGAGGACGACCGCGCGATCGACGTCCGCGAGCGCGTCGCGTGTAGTGGTCGTCCAGGCTCGCGCCCAGCGGCACCTCGGGCCAGGCCGCGCGCGCCTCGGTCGCGAACTTCTCGCTGATGTGGAGCGGGTACTCGCCGACGTGGGTGTGGACGTCGGTGATCACGGTCTACGCTCGAGACCCTAGTCCGTGACCGACCTGCCGCCCATCGACTCCCCGGAGACGTTCCCCGGCTGGCACTGCCCGTGGCCGGCCTTCGAGGTCGACTGGAAGCGCGCCGCGCTCGTCGTCATCGACATGCAGAACTACGGGTGCAACCCCGACGTCGGCCTGATGGCGATGCTGTCCGAGCGGTATCCGGAGATCGCGCGCTACTACCTGCCGCGCGTCACGGAGACCGTCGTCCCGAACGCGCGGCGCCTGCTCGACGGCTTCCGGGCGGCGGGCCGCCCCGTCGTCTTCACGCGCCACGGGCCGCTCCTCGCCGACGGCAGCGACATGATCGCGCGCCGCCGCCGCCGTGATGTCGACGCGCTCGCGCTGCACCGGCACGCCGGCGCTGTGGCATCGCGGCACGTTCGAGCACGAGGTGATCGAGGCCCTGGCGCCCGCGGCCGGCGAGCTCGTGATCGACAAGAACACGTCCAGCGCGTTCAACTCGACGGGCATCGAGTGGCTGCTGCGCAACATGGACGTCGAGACGCTCGTGCTCGCCGGCATGGCGACCGACATGTGCGTCGAGACGACGGCGCGCGACGCCGCCGATCGCGGGTTCAACGTGATCGTGGTCGAGGACGCGACGGCGACGTTCTTCGAGCACCACCATCGCGCGGCGCTGAGCGGCTTCGCGCGGGTGTTCGGTCAGGTCTGGGACACGGCGCGGGTGCTCGCCGCACTCGACGCGAGCGGCTGAAGCTCCCAGCGGTCGCCGGTCCCTGCCAGCGCTCGTCGTCCGGCGGCGAAGACCGGGATCGGTGACGGCGATCTCGCCGAGGCGCCGAGCCGTGCGCCGCACGCTCGTCCCGTCGATCTCGACGATCGTCGCGTCGAACGGCGGCTCGATCAGCGCGCCGACCGTGAACTGGAGCAGCGGCCCGTCGTGGGTCGTGCAGCGCGCGTGGATGTGTCCGCTGAGGACGAGCTTCGGCCGCGGGTCCGACCGCAGCCGGCTCTCGAGGTCGGCGCGGTTCACGAGGTCGCCGGCGTACGGCAGGCCGGCCGCGGCCACCCGGGATGCCTCGGACAGGACGGGAAAGTGCGAGGCGACGACGACGAGGTCGGCCTCGCCTCCACGTCGCCGAGCCGACCGACGTACTGCGGCGGCGCCGGGCCGCGGTCGACCTCGACACCGGTGACCGCACGCCGCCAGCTCGAGCGGCTCCTCGTGGAGCAGCCGAATCCCATGCTCGCGGGCGCACTCCGCGAACTCGTCGCCGAGGCGGAGGTCGTGGTTGCCGTTCACCGTCGCGAGCGGAGCGACGTCCGCCGCCGCCAGCCGGGCGAACACGTGCGCGAGATCGCTCGGGTTCGCGAACTGAACGCTGTCGCCGAGGAGGAGGATCAGATCGACCCGCGCCTCGGAGAACCACGCGAGCGCCGCGTCGATGCGCTCGTCGAGCTGCTCGGGCTCGAAGACGTTGATCCAGCGCGAGCCGGCCGGCTCGAGCTCGCAGTGGAGATCGCTGAGGACGCCGATGCGCACTAGGGAATAGGCTCGCGACGATGAAGATCACCGAGATCGAGACCCTACCCGTGAGCGTCGGCGGGGGCTACGACTACGCCGTCATCATCGTGCTCGTCCGCACCGACGAAGGGCTGACGGGCATCGGCGAGGCGAGCCTCGGCCGGGCGCGGGCGCGGCGTGCTCGGCATCCTCGACCATTTCCGCGAGCTGCTGGTCGGGCAGGACCCGACGAGGATCGAGCACTGGTGGAGCGAGCTCGTGCGCGGCACGTTCTGGTCGACCGGGCAGGTGATCATGAGCGCGGTCGCCGGGATCGACATCGCGCTGTGGGACCTCAAGGGGAAGCGGCTCGGCGTGCCCGTCTACGACCTCCTCGGCGGCCCGACGCGCGAGCGGGTGCGCGTCTACCGCCACCTGGCGGGAGCACGGCGGAGGAGCTCCTGGAGGACGCGCTCCGCTGGCGCGAGCAGGGCTTCACCGCGCTCCGCTTCGGCCCGCTGGCCGCCTTCGACGACCACTCGCTCGCGCACTGGGATCCGCAGGCCTCGATCGCCCAGACGATTCAGGCCACGGAGTCGCTGCGCGGCGCCCTCGGCGACGGCGTCGACCTGATCCTCGACGCGCACACGATGTTCAGCCCCGCGGAAGCCGCCTACCTCGGCCATGCGCTCGAGCCGTACCGCCTCTACTTCTACGAAGACCCGATCCGCCCGCTCAACCCCCTCTCGCTGCGGACGGTGCGCGACAAGGTGAACCTGCCGATCGCGACCGGCGAGCAGCTCGCGCACAAGTGGGAGTTCCAGCCGCTGATCGAGAACGAGCTCGTCGACTACCTGCGCATCGACATGGTCCACGCCGGCGGCATCACCGAGGCGAAGAAGATCCTCGCCGCCGGAGAGGTGCACGGGCAGCGCTCCGCCCTCCACCACGCCAGCTCGCCGGTCAACGGCACGGCCTGCCTCCACGTCGACATGGCGGTGCCGAACTTCGGCATCCAGGAGTGGATGGAGCTCGAGCCGCTCTACGAGCTCTTCCCGAATGCGCCTCGCGCCCACGCCGGCTACGTGACGCCGCCCGCCGGCCCCGGCCTCGGCCTGGAGCTCGACGAGGCAGAGGCACGCAAGCGTCCCTCCCGGGACGCCCGCCTGCCGCAGCGCTACTGGCCCGACGGTAGCGTCGGCGACTACTAGATGAACAAGCTTCCGCCCGTCGACTCGCCGGAGACCTTCGCCGGCTGGCACATGCCCTGGCCCCAGTTCGAGGTCGACTGGAAGCGCGCCGCGCTCCTCGTCATCGACATGCAGAACTACGGGTGCAACCCCGACGCCGGCCTGGGGCCGATGCTGTCGGAGCGGCACCCGGAGATCGCGGGCTACTACCTGCCGCGCGTCACCGAGACCGTCGTCCCGAACACGCGACGCCTGCTCGAGGGCTTCCGCGCCGCCGGCTGCCGCGTCGTGTTCACGCGCCACGGCCCGCTCCTCGCCGACGGCAGCGACATGGTCGCGCGCCGCCGCCGCCGCGACCGCGAGTCGCTTGCGAGCACGGGCACGCCGGCGCTCTGGCATCGCGGCACATTCGAGCACGAGGTGGTCGCAGCCCTCGCGCCTGCGGCCGGCGAGCTCGTGATCGACAAGAACACCTCGAGCGCATTCAGCTCGACGGGGATCGAGTGGCTGCTGCGGAACATGGACGTCGAGACGCTCGTGCTCGTCGGGATGGCGACCGACATGTGCGTCGAGACGACCGCGCGCGACGCCGCCGATCGCGGGTTCAACGTGATCGTCGTCGAGGACGCGACCGCGACGTTCTTCGAGCACCACCATCGCGCCGCGCTGAGCGGCTTCGCGCGCGTGTTCGGCCAGGTCTGGGACAGCGAGCGCGTGCTCGCCGCCCTGTAGTTACGAGCGCAGCTCCTCGAGGGCGCCCGCGGCGACCTCCATCGTCTGCTCGAGACAACCGGGCGCGAACGGCGACTGCTGCTCCTGGTAGAGCCCGGTGCCGTAGGTCTCCTCGGGCGAGAGATACCCCATCGTCCTGTTCGTCGTGCCGAGCACCAGCAGCGGCGTCCCTGCCAGGCGCCGCCGCAGCTCGACCTGGAAGACGGAGTAGGGCTCGTTCGGCACGGCAACCAGCAGCGCCTCGCCGAGCCGCCAGATCCAGAGCGGCATCGTGTAGACGGGACCGTCGCCGAGTGCCTGACTGAGGAACCGGCGGCGCAACGCCTTCTCCCGCTCCTGGACCGAGTCCGGCGTCGCATCCGAGGCGCTTTCGACGACTCCGATGTCCTCCTTGCGCCGCAGCTCGACGGGGCTCACGCGGGCCGCCAGCTGCTCGCTGGCGTGCCGCTGCGCGGCGTCGCACGGCTGGTATTCCCAGGCGCCGAGGTTGGCGCCCGACGCGACGATTCCCGTGTAGACGAACTGGGTCCCGGGCGGGGGCAGGCTCTCGATCGCAGCCGCTGCCGCGTACCCGAGCTGGCGGCCGTTGCGGTCGGCGACGGACGAGTCGCCGACGTAGTCGTCGCGCGGGGCGAGATCCCCCGAGGCGCCTTGGAAGAAGAGCGCCGGGGCGCCGAACGCCCGCTCCAGGACCTCGCGTGCCGCGCCGATGTAGTCGGGCGAGAGCAGCCGGTTCTCCCAGGCGAGGGTCGTCGGATGGCAGGCGTAGTTGAACAGCGTCGCGCGCACCTCGCCCGTCTCGCTCGTGACCCTCGCGACCAGAAGCGTGTCGTCGGCGGGCTCGCCGGGGTTGTAGCCGCAGGCGAACCGCTCCGCCGCGGCGTCCCAGAGGTCGCGGTTGGTCGCCAGCGCGCAACGGCCGGTGCCGTACGTCACCCACGCGGGCGCCGCCGTCTCACGTGCTTCGAGGATCGCTGCGCCGATCTGCTCGGTCAGGTGCTCGATGTAGGGCTCGATCAGCTCGACGCCGGGCTTGTCGGCCAGCTGCGAGTTGACGTTCGCGCCCGAATGCGTGTGCGACATGTTGATCAACAGCGAGGCCTCGTCCAGCCCCGTGCGCTCCAGGATCGTGGCACGCAGCTTCTGCTCGTCCGGCATGTGCTGGAACCAGCCGAGGTCGACCGCGACGAGCGCCAGCGTCGGCCCGTCGCCGGCGATCGGCGCGAACACGGCGGCCGTGGCGGCGAACGGCCGGTGGACCCCTTCGGCGACCTCGTGCGTCGCAGCACCCCAGCAGCGTGCGTAGATCCCGACCGGCGGCGTGACATCCCGCGTGGCAACGCCGAACCTGCAATGCGTGTAGCTGAAGGTCTTGTTCATGGTCAGCCCTCTCCCTCGCTCAACGATGCGTCGGATGTGCCTTCGTGTCGCCGCCGGCTGGCCCGCGAGCATGACCGCGGCACCGATGACCGCGACGACGATTGCGCTGGTGCCGGCGACCGCGAACGCGAGCTGCGTGCCGCCGCGTGCCGTCAGCCAGCCGGCGAGCAGCCCGCCGAGCGGCGCGCCGCCCAGGAACGCGAACATGTAGAGGCTCGCCGCCTGTCCGCGCAGGTGCTCCGGCGCGGCGAGCTGCAGCGACGCGAGGGCGCTTGCGCCCCAGAGCAGGTAGAAGCCGCCGTCAGGAAGAGCAGGACGCAGATCGGGGCGAGGCTCGGCTGCGGGGCGAGCGCGAGCTCGAGCACGCCGAAGCCGAGGCGCCGCCGAGCAGCAGGCGAAGGCTCGCCTTGCCGAGTGTGGCGAGGAAGAGCGCGCCGCAGAGGGCGCCGGCGCCGAAGACCGCTGCGATCAGGCCGAACACGTCCGCGTCTGCGTCGAGCGTCTCCCCGGCGAGCAGCGGGAGCAGCACGTCGAAGTTGAACGAGACCGTGCTCAAGGCGAGCACCGCGAAGAACGCCACGGCGACCCGGCGTGACCGCCGGACGAACGAGAGCATCACGCGGATGCTCTTGCGGAGCCCGGTCTGCACCTCGGGCGGTACGTACGCGAGCATCTCGCTGGCGCGCATGGCAAGGAGCGCGACCACGACCGCGAAATAGCTGACCGAGTTCACGCGAAGGCCACGCCGACCCCCGCGAGGGCGACGACGACCCCGCCGAGGGCCGGCCGCGATTCGCGCCATCGTGCCCAGAGACGAGCCGAGCGCGACCGCGTTCGGCAGGTCGTCCCTGTCCACGATC
>CAVVYB010000002.1:0-120584 GCA_963752405.1 uncultured Gaiellaceae bacterium | reverse complement strand
TGACGTGGTCGATCGTGACGGGCGAGACGCCGCCCCAATCGTCGATGCCCGCGTCGAGCAGCTGCGGAAAGTCGTCGTAGGCGAGGTTCGGCGGAGCCTGCACGGAGACGTCGGCCGGCAGCAGCAGGCGCGCCGCCGCGATCGTCCAGAGGTGGTCGTCGAGGCTCGGCTCCGGATGCGCCGCCATGCGGGTGCCCGGCTTGGCGCGGCAGTCTTCCGCCACGATCACCTCCTGGAGGCGGCCGTGCCGCTCGTGCACCGCGCGCAGGGCCATCGAGCGCCTCGATCCGCTCCGCCCGCGTCTCGCCGATCCCGATCAGGATGCCGCTCGTGAACGGAATCGCGAGGGCGCCGGGCGCCGTCTATCGTCTCGAGCCGGCGCGCAGGCTCCTTGTCCGGGGAGGCCCAGTGCGGGCCACCCTTCGCGAGGAGCCGCTCGGAGAGCGTCTCGAGCATGATCCCCATCGAGGCGGAGACGGGCCGGCAGCGCGACGAGCTCGGCGCGGCCTCATCACACCGGGGTTCAGATGCGGGAGCAGCCCGGTCTCCTCCAGCACCAGCTTCGCGACCCGGCCCAGGTACTCGAGGCGTCGTCTCGCAGCCGAGTGCTGCGAGCTCCTCTCGCGCGACCTCTTGTAGCGCAGCTCCGGCTTGTCGCCGAGCGTGAAGAGCGCCTCGGTGCACCCGGCCGCCGCGCCGGCGCGCGCGATCGCCGAGCACCTCCGCTTCGGTCAGGTACGCGCGCTCGCCGCGGCGCGGCGGGCGTGCGAACGTGCAGTAGCCGCAGACGTCGCGGCAGAGCATGGTCAGCGGGATGAAGACCTTGGGCGAGTAGGTGACGAGCCCCGCGCCTCGCCGCCGCTTGCGCGCCGCCGCGAGCAGATCGTCGAGCGGCGCCTCGAGCAGCGACTCCATCGAGAGACCTTAACGACGCGGCCCGGCGGCACACGGCGCGGATCAAGGAGGCTTGTGTTGTTTCAACACAAGCCTCTCCTTCGCCCGCGCGTGCTCGAGTGCGTCGAGGGCGATCGGCAAGTCGACGACCCGCGCTCCAGGCGAAGGCGCGCCGACGGCGTTCAGGGCCGCTGCACGCACCGCCGTTCGCGCCGCCCGCCGGCGGCGCTCGACCAGGACGAGCCTGCGGACGGCGCGACAGCCCGGCCGCCGCAACCCAAGCTCCCATGCGGCCTCACCGACTGCGCGCCAGGTCGCCGCGATCGGCACCTCCTCCCCGGGTTGAGCGCGACCACGAGCGCGTGCACGCGTGGGTCGCAGGGAGAGAGCGCGAAACGCATGATCCCAGCCTGCCCGCGCCGCAGCGCTCCTTTGTCAGGATTGCGCAACGAGACGTTGAAAGAAGGCTTGTGTTGAAACAACACAAGCCATTCGGCCCGCGCGACCTAGCCGGCGCGGAACCCCCAGAGCCCGCCGAAGCTCTTCCAGCCCCCGTTCGCCCAGCGTTGCAGCTGCGTCTGCTCGATCGGGAACTGCTCGGCGCCGCCGGTCTTGATCGTGATCCCCGGAACAGGAACGGGTTGGACGCGTCGTTCAGCTCCCGCGTCCTGCTTCATCACGCCGGCGCGGGTCAGGTTCTTCCCCGCCGCCTTCAGCACCTCGACCTCTTGTACGCGGCCGCCATTCCGTACACGTGGTTGACGTCCTTCGATTTCGCGCCCTTCGCGTACCGGGCCATCACCGAGCGATAGAGCTTGATCGCCGGATCCTTGCGCCACTTCGGGTCGGCGGGGTCCTTCAGGAAGACGACCGAGATCGAGCCCTCGACCGCCTTGTTGGTCCCGCCCTGGGCGGCGAGCGTCATGATGTTCGAGGCGCTCGAGACGGCGTTGGTGATGATCAGCGGCTGCCACCCGAGCCGCTTCGCGAAGACGTAGCGCCTGGATGGCGAACCTGCGGCGTCGCGAAGAGCGCAAGCGTGTCCGCGCCGGACGACTTCAGCTCGGCGATCTGCGACTGGACCTCCTGCGGCCGTGACCTCGTAGGTTCTGAGCGGCGACCACCTTGGCCCTCGAGCGAGCGATGCCCTGCTTGAACCCGGCGAGGAGGTCCTTGCCGTACGCGTCGTTCTGGAAGAGGACGGCGACCTTGGCGCCCGGCTTCGTCCGGGCGAGGTACTTGCCGTAGACCCCCCCTCGGCGCGGTAGTCGGCTGCCAGCCGATCGTCCACGGGTACTGCCGCGGTCGCGTCCGAACGTCGTTGCGCCCGAGCGCGACGTAGAGCTGCGGCACCTTCGACTGGTTCAGGTAGGCGCGGATCGCGTCGTTGCTGCTCGGTGCCGAGGCCGCCGAAGATCGCGAACACCTTGTCCTGCTCGACGAGCGCGGCGTCGCCTGCACCGTCTTGGCCGGGTTGTACGCGTCGTCGTCGACTTGTAGGTGATCTTGCGGCCGTTGACGCCCGCCGCGGGCAGTTCGCGTATTTGAAGTAGCGCTGCATGCCCGGGCGATCGGACGCGTACGCCGACGCTTGGCCGCAGAGCGGCGTGGTGCCGCCGAGCATGATCGTCTCGGGCGTGACGCCGGGCGGCGGGGCGCTGCGTGCCGGCGGTCGCGCCGGTGACGATCGCGCCGCGCGAGCCGCGAGCAGGCGAGGGCGCAGCCTTCATGACTTCGCCTCCTTTGGGAGGTGGCCGCGACTCGGAGACCCGCCGGCGCTCATGGTCGCTTCTCGGGCAGAAGGCCCGCGACTCAGCGGTGCGGACAGTCCCGGCGGCGCCGCCCGGGAAGACGAGCATGAGCAGGATCAGGACGACGCCGTAGACGACCGCCGGTGCGCCCGGGCGCGTCGGTGTCGATGTCGCCGAGGAACGGCAGGACGTCCGGGATCGACGTTGTCCATCGGCGCGCCCAGGATCTGCAGGTACTGGATGAAGATCGCCCCGAAGACGAGCCGGCGAGCGAGCCGAGCCCGCCGACCACGACGCCGACGAGCAGGAGGATCGAGAGCGTGATCGGGAAGGTGTCCGGGTTGACGAACGTTGTCGCGATCGCGAACAGCGAGCCGGCGACGCCGCGCGTAGAACGCGCTGACGCCGAACGCGAGCGTCTTGTAGCGTCGCGCAGGCTGACCCCCGACGAGACGGCCGCGATCTCGCTGTCCCGGATCGCCCGGCAGCGCCCGGCCGGTGCGGCCGCGCAGGAGCAGCCACGCGACGCGCGAAGAGCACGACCGGCGATCGTCCAGCAGAGGTAGTAGAGCCAGTCGTTGAACGTCGATGCGTCCGAGCCCGAGGCACCGTCTACTCGACGTGACCGATCGGCCGGTCGACCTGCGTGCGAGGCCGAAGAGGTTGATCCCGCCGCCGCCGCCCGGTGAACTCCGTCGATACCGCCTGCACCACCGAGCCGGCATCGCGACGGCGATCGCGAACGTCGCCAGCGCGAGGTAGACGCCGGAGAGCCGCAGCGCCGGGAAGCCGAAGAGGAAGCCGGCGACGCCCGGCGACGAGCCCGGCGAGCGGGATCGTCCAGAGTCGCGCAGTCGCCGGAGAACTGTGCCAGCAGCTCGAGCGTCGCCGGTCCGGCGTCGGACACAGGATCGCGGTCGTGTAGGCGCCGATCGCCATGAACGCGCCGTGGCCGAGCGAGATCTGGCCGGTGTAGCCGGTGAGGACGTTCAGGCCGAGCAGCGCGATCGAAGTAGATGCCGACGTAGCGCGAACTGCTGCGCCCGGAAGTCGCTGACGAACGCGCGGCAGCAGCGACACGAGCGCGACCGCAGCGAGGACGAGCGAGACGACGCGCAGGTCGGCTCAGCGGCGTCCTCACACGCGCCTCACGACCGGCTGCCGAAGAGCCCGGCGGGCCGGACGAGCAGGACGACAGGATGACCAGCGAGCGCGACGGGCAGCCGAGGTCGGCGCCGACGAAGTCGACGTACGTGCCGATCAGGTTCAGCCCGACGCCGAGCAGCGAGGCCGCCGACGACGGCGCCGACCGGGCTGTCGATCCCGCCGAGCACGGCGGCCGCGAACGCGTAGATCAGGATCGCCTGCATCATGTTCGGGTCGAGGAAGACGATCGGGCGCGGCCATCATCCCCGCGACCGCGCCGAGGACGGCCGCGAGGCCCCAGCCGAGCGCGAGCATCCAGCTCGACGCGCACGCCGACGAGCCGGCTCGCCTCCGGGTTCGATCGCCGCGGCGCGCAGCGCGAGCCCGAGCTTCGTGAACCGGAAGAACGCCCACAGCACGACGACGAGCACGAGCGAGACCACGATCATGCCGACGTCCTGCCGCGAGATCGCGACGCCGCCGATCTGCATCGGCTCGGTCGGGAACGGGCTCGGGAACGCCCGCGTCTCGGCCGACCAGATCCAGGCGCGCGAGCCCGTTGAAGGTCACGAACAGCGCGATCGTGACGATCACGACCGTCAGCGACGGGCGCGTTCGAGACCGGCCGGATCACGACGCGCTCGACGCCGACGCCGAGCACGAACGCGATCACGAGCGTGACGAAGAACGCGGGCCAGTACGACAGCCGTGGTTCTCGATCAGCGACCAGGCGATGAACGTCGTGAACATCGCCATCTCGCCCTGCGCGAAGTTGATCACCCGCGTCGCGCGGTGGATCAGGACGAGCGCGAGCGCGAGGCGCCGTAGATCGCCGCCGAACGCGAGCCCGCGACGACCTGCTGGAGGAACTCGGCCATCAGTAGCCCAGGTACGCTCCGTCGGACGGCCTCGTCGCGCGCGCAGCTCGTCGCTCGTCCCTCGACCGGCGACGCGTGCCGACCTCGAGCACGTACGCGCGCGACGGCCACGTCGAGCGCGATCGCGGCGTTCTGCTCGACGACGAGCACGGTGAGGCCCTCCTCCTCGTTCAGCTCGCGCACGATCCGGAAGAGCTCGCGCACGACGAGCGGCGCGAGCCCGAGCGACGGCTCGTCGAGCAGCAGCAGCCGCGGCCGGCCCATCAGCGCCCGGGCGAGCGCGAGCATCTGCTGCTCGCCGCCGGACAGCGTCCCCGCCTGCTGGTCGCGCCGCTCGCCGAGCCACGGGAAGTACGCCGCTCACGCGCTCGATGTCGCCGCCGAGCGGCCGCGCCGCGTGTAGGCGCCGAGGCGCAGGTTCTCCTCGACCGACAGCTCGGCGAAGGTGCCGCGGCCCTCCGGGCACGTGCGCGACGCCGAGCTTCGCGACCGCCTCGGGCCCGCGGCGGCCGAGCGTCGTGCCGTCGAAGCGCGATCTCGCCGGTCCGCTTGACCGTGCCCGGAGATCGCGCGCAGCGTCGTCGTCTTGCCGGCGCCGTTCGCGCCGAGCACCGCGACGACCTCGCCCTCGTCGACCGCGAGCGAGATGCCGTGCAGCGCCTGCACCGGCCCGTAGCGGGCCTCGACGTCCGCGCAGCTCAAGCAGCGGCGGCCATCGGTCCTCCTCGTCACTGTCGTCTCGGCGCGCTCGGCCTCGCGGGATCGCTCGTCGGTGCCGAGGTAGGCCTCGATCACGGCCGGGTTCGCGCGCACCTCGGCGGGCGTGCCCTCGGCGATCATCCGGCCGAAGTTGAGCACGTGCACGCGGTCGGAGATCGCCCATCACGAGGTTCATGTGGTGCTCGACGAGGAGCATCGTCAGCTCGCAGTCGTCGCGGATCCGGCGGATGAAGCGGCCGAGCTCCTCGACCTCCTCGTGGTTGAGCCCGCCCGCGGGCTCGTCGAGCAGCAGCAGCCGCGGCTGCGCGACGAGCGCGCGCGCGAGCTCGACGCGCTTCAGCGTCCCGAACGGCAGGCCGGCGACCGGCCGGTCGCGCGATCTGCCGCGAGACCGACGTAGTCGAGCGCCTCGAGCGCCTCGTCGCGCTCGACGTCGCCGCCGCGCGGTGTGCGCGCCGACGAGCACGTTCTCGAGCACCGTCATCGTCCGGAAGAGCTCGACGTTCTGGAACGTGCGCGCGATCCCGCGGCGCGACGATCCTGTGCACGCGGCGTCTGCAGCAGGTCTTCGCCGTCGAACTCGACCTCGCCCTCGTCGGGCGTGTAGAGCCGCGTGATGACGTTGAACGCGCGTCGTCTTGCCGGCGCCGTTCGGGCCGATCAGCCCGACGATCTGCCCGTCGGCGACGTCGAAGGAGACGCCGTCGAGCGCGACGATGCCGCCGAACCGGCGAGTGATGTTCCGCAGCGAGAGCAGCGCCATCGACCGGCGTACCTTATTCGGGTCGGATCCCAAATGGCAAAGGAACCGCGCGCGCGATCCGGAAAGGCGGCTACTCTCCTCCGCTGAGTGAGCGAGATCGCAGCCGAGACCCACATGACGACGGGGTCAGAAGATCACGAACCTCGTCGGGGTCGCGATCCCGTTCGTCGGTTTCCTCGCGTCGATCTTCTTCTTCTGGGGCAGCTACGTCACCTGGCGCGACCTGACCATCTTCGCGGTCGGGTATGCGCTGACGACGCTCGGGATCTCGATCGGCTTCCACCGCCTCTTCACGCACCGGTCGTACGAGACCTTCAAGAGCATCCGCTACAGCCTCGCTGTGCTCGGGTCGATGGCGGTGCAGGGGCCGGTCATCCGCTGGGTCTCCGACCACCGCAAGCACCACAGCTTCGCCGACCGCGAGGGCGATCCGCACTCGCCGCACGCGGGCTTCGCGCCGGGGATCCGCGGCAAGCTCGCAGGCCTCTGGCACGCGCACGTCGGCTGGCTCTTCCGCAACGTCGGGCGCGCGGACTGGACGAAGTACGCGAAGGACCTGCTCGCCGACCGCGGCATGGTCTTCATCTCCCGGATGTTCCCCCTCTGGGTCGCGCGTGTCGCTGCTCCTGCCCGTTCGCCGCCGGCTGGATCTGGGGCGGCACGCTCGGCGCCGGCCTGCAGGCGATGTTCTGGGGCGGCCTGATCCGGATCTTCCTGCTCCACCACATCACCTGGTCGGTCAACTCGGTCTGCCATTTCGTCGGCTCGCGCCGTTTCCGCGTCAAGGACGAGTCGCGCAACGTCTGGTGGCTCTCCTGGATCTCGTTCGGCGAGTCGTGGCACCACAACCACCACGCCTTCCCCTCGTCGGCGTTCCACGGGCTCAAGCCCTGGGAGCTCGACATCGGCGGCCTCGTGATCAGGTTGATGCGCCGGCTCGGGCTCGTCTGGAAGGTCAACGTGCCGACGCCTGAGATGCAGCAGCGCCGCCGCGAAGCTCCTCTCGTAGGGACGGCTGAGCCACGGCTGGGCCGGAGACGCCGGCCGACTCGCCGCTGACCCTCGGCGACGTGATGTCGTCGCCGTTCTACGGCAGGCTGATGACGCCCGAGCTCGCTCCCGGCGATCCGCGCCTTCCCGTTCGACCTGCCGCTGCTCGACGGCGACGACGGCAGCGGGTTCGCCTCGCCGACTTCGCCGGCGACCGGCCCGTCGCGCTCGTCTTCGGCTCGTACACCTGACCGCCGTTCCGCCGCCAGTTGGGCGAGCTGGAGGAGCTCCACGACCGCCACGGCGACGAGGTCGCGTTCTTCATCGTCTACATCCGGGAGGCGCACCCCGAGGACGGCTGGGTGCTCGCCGACAACCGCCGCGAGGAGATCGCGCTCGCGCGACCCGACCTCGCTCGAGGAGCGCGCCGCCGCCGCGGATGCCTGCGTCGCGCGGCCTGCGGACGCGCATCCCCGTGCTGCTGGACGACGTCGACGACGCGGTCGCCCTCGCCTACGGCGGCTGGCCCGACCGGCTCTACCTGATCGGCCGCGACGGCCGCGTCGCCTTCCAGGGCGAGCGCGGGCCGGACGGCTTCAAGCCGGAGGAGCTGGCCGCCGCGATCGAGGCCGAGCTCGTCTGAGCCAGCGCATCGGCTCCTCCGAACGCGTCGGCTCGGCGGGCGATGAGGGGGCCGCGCTAGTCGAACGTGTAGACGCCGCCCTCGCGGAACTCCTTGAGGATGCGGCGGGCTGACGACCATGCGGTGCACCTCGTCCGGGCCGTCGTAGATCCGCGCGGCGCGGGCCTGCTCGTACATGCCGCCGAGCGGCGTCTCGTCGGTGAGGCCGCGCGCGCCGTGCACCTGGATCGCGCGGTCGATCACCTCGTTCAGCACCTCGCGCGGCGTAGAACTTGATCAGCGAGACCTCGACGCGCGCCTCGCCGCCCTCGTCGAGCTTGCGGGCGGCATCGAGCGTGAGCAGGCGGCACGCCTGGATCTCGGCGGCCGAGTCGGCGATCCAGTTCTGCACCGTCTGCTTCTCGGCGAGCGGGGCGCCGCCGACCTGGCGCTCGAGCGAGTACGGCGCACATCAGCTCGAAGGCGCGCTGCATCTGGCCGAGCCAGCGCATGACGTGGTGGATCCGTCCCGGGCCGAGCCGCTTCTGCGCGATCCGGAAGCCGTCGCCGGGCTCGCCGAGCACGTTCTCGCGCGGGACGCGGACGCCCGTGTAGCGCACCTCGCAGTGCGTCGACCAGCCGCGCCCGGCGTGGCCCATGCACCGGGATCGGCCGGATCAGCTCGTAGCCCGGCGTGTCGGTGGGGACGAGGATCTGGCTCATGCGCCGGTGCGGCGGCGCGTCCGGATCGGTCACCGCCATCACGATCCCGAAGGCGGCGCCCTCGGCGGAGGAGGAGAACCACTTGTGCCCGTCGATCACCCACTCGTCGCCGTCGAGGACGGCGGTCGTCCGCAGCTCGGTCGGGTCTGCGCCGGACACCTCGGGCTCGGTCATCGAGAAGAACGAGCGCGCCGTGCCCTCGACGAGCGGGCGGAGGAAGCGCTCCTTCTGGTCGTCGGTGCCGAACATGTGCAGGATCTCGCCGTTGCCCGCGTCGGGCGCCTGGCAGTTGAAGACGAGCTGCGCCCACATGCTGCGCCCGATCTCCTCGTTCAGGAGCGCGTACTCCATGAAGCCGGAGCCCGAGCCGCCCGCCTCCTCGGGTAGGTGCGGCGCCCAGATCCCTGCGGCCTTCGCCTTCGCTCGAAGCTCCGCGATCAGCGCGTCCGACGACTCGTCCTCACGGGCGAGCGCGGCCTCGTTCGGATAGACGTGCTCGTCCATGAAGGCGCGCACCTGCGGCGCGGCGCGCGGTCGACGTCGGGCTTGAGCGCGAGGTCGGTCATCAGGGAGAGTCTGCACGTGTTGGAGAGCGGAAGCCAGGTCCAGAACGCGATCTACCTCGCCGGCGGCACCGAATGGCCGGTCTCGGCAGAGGACTGGGAGGCCGCGGCACGCGAGAAGCTCGAGCAAGGGCCGTTCGACTACGTCGCCGGCGGCGCCGGCTCGGAGGCGACGATCCGCGCGAACCGGGAGGCGTTCGAGCGCCGGCGGCTGCGGCCGCGGATGCTCGACCGGCAACGCCGAGCGCGACCTCTCGGTCGAGGTGCTCGGGCTGCGTTCGCCGGCACCGTTCCTGCTCGCACCGGTCGGCGTCCTCTCGATCGTGCATCAGGAAGCGGAGCTCGGCGTCGCCCGCGCCTCGAAGGCGACCGGCGTGCCGATGATCCTCTCGAGCGCCGCCTCGACCTCGCTCGAAGACGTCGCCGCGGAGCTCGGCGACGCGCAGCGCTGGTTCCAGCTCTACTGGTGGGCCGACCGCGAGCTCGCCGGCAGCCTCGTCGACCGCGCGGCCGCAGCCGGATACGGCGCGATCGTCGTCACGCTCGACACGCTGACTCTCGGCTGGCGCGACCGCGACCTCCGCAACGGCTACCTGCCCTTCCTCTGCGGCGCAGGGGCTCGCGCAGTTCTTCAGCGACCCGCTCTTCCGCGAGCGGCTCGACGCGCCGCCCGAGGAGGACGTCCAGACCGCGTCGCTGATGGCGCTCGCGGCGTTCCCGAACCTCGCGCCTCACCTGGGGCGACCTCGAGTGGCTGCGCGACCGCACCGACCTGCCGATCCTCGTCAAGGGAGTGCTGACCGCCGAGGACGCGCGGCTCGCCCTCGAGCACGGCGTCGACGGGATCGTCGTCTCGAACCACGGCGGCCGCCAGGTCGACGGCGCGGTCGCCTCGCTCGACGCGCTCGTCGAGGTGCGCGACGAGGTCGGCCCGGACGCGACCGTGCTGATGGACGGCGGCATCCGTCGCGGCGCCGACGTGCTCAAAGCGCTCGCGCTCGGCGCGGACGCGGTCCTGCTCGGCCGCCTCTACGCGTACGGTCTCGCGGTCGGCGGCGCCGAGGGAGTCGAGGCGGTGATCCGCCAGCTCGCGGCCGAGCTCGACCTGACGCTGGCACTCGCCGGCGTCCGCTCCGTTCGGGAGGTCGACAGCTCGATGGTCACGCCCCCGGCGAGCAGACTAGAGTCGCGGTATGGATCTCCGCGACACGCCGGAGGAGGCCGCGTTCCGCGCCGAGCTGCGCGCGTGGATCGAGGCCAACCTGACGGACGAGATCCGGCGCGGCCGCTTCGAGGAGGCGGGCCGCGACTGGAGCCGCAAGCTGCACGAGGCGGGTACGCCGGGCTGACCTGGCCGAAGGAGTACGGCGGCGCGTCCGCCCCGTACAGCCACCAGGCGATCTTCCTCGAGGAGATGGCGCGCGCCGAGGCGCCTCCGCACCTCGGCGTGATCGGCCTCGGGATGGCCGGGCCGACGATCATCGCGCACGGCACCGACGCCCAGAAGGAGAAGCACCTCGAGAAGATCCTCTCGACCGAGGAGATCTGGTGCCAGGGCTTCTCCGAGCCCGGTGCGGGCTCCGACCTCTCCGCCGTGCGCACGAGCGCGCGCTCTCGCTCGAGGGCGACCACTTCGTCGTCAACGGCCAGAAGGTCTGGTCCTCGTTCGCGCACATCGCCGACTGGTGCATCCTCGTCACCCGCAGCGACCCGGACAGCGAGCGCCACGCGGGCCTGACGTACCTGCTCGTCGACATGCACGCACCCGGCGTCGAGGTGCGGCCGCTCCGCCAGATCACCGGCGAGGCGGAGTTCAACGAGATCTTCTTCACCGACGTCGAGGTGCCCGTGGAGAACGCCGTCGGCGACATCGGCGACGGCTGGCAGGTGGCGATGACGACGCTGCTGCACGAGCGCGGCACGCTCGGCTTCGCGCTCGTCGCCGGGCTCGAGAGCCAGATCCGGAAGCTGATCACGCTCGCGAAGGAGACGGGCGCGACCGAGGTGCAGCGCGACGCGATCGCGCGCGAGTGGATCGGGCTGCAGGCCGTGCGCTACACCAACTACCGCTCGCTGACGACGCTGATGAAGACCGGCATCCCCGGCCCCGAGGGCTCCGGCGCGAAGCTCTGGTGGTCGGAGGCGAACCAGCGCGTGACGAAGCTCGCGCTCGAGCTGCTCGGCCCGGAAGCGCAGCTCCTGAACGCGAACGGGAACGTGCAGCCCGGCTACTGGCAGCACCAGCAGCTGCGCTCGCGCGGCAACACGATCGAGGCCGGCACCTCCGAGATCCTGCGCAACATCATCGCCGAGCGCGTGCTCGGCCTCCCGAGGTAGCGCGCTAGTGGAGTTCGCGTTCACGCCAGGAGCAGGAGGAGCTGCGCCGCGAGGCGCGCTCGTTCCTCGAGGCGAACCCGGACGCGCCGCTCGCGGAGCTGCGCGAGCTCGGCTGGCTCGGCGTCTCGGTCCCCGAGGACCGCGGCGGCGGCGGGCTCTCGTTCGTCGACGAGGCGATCCTGTTCGAGGAGGCCGGCCGCGCGCTCTACTCCGGCCCGTTCCTGACGACCGCCGTCGTCCTCCCCGCTCTGCCCGAGGTGGACGGACAACGCGTGGTCGGTCGAGGTCGACGGGCTCGTGCCCGCACCTGGACACGGTCGACCAGGTGCTGCGCGAGGACATGACGGCCGTTTCGGCCGAGGGCGAGACGCTCGCAACCGTCGATGAAACCAGGCCGCTCGGGAAGTTAGTGGTACAGGAACACAAAGTCTCGCTCGACGGCGACTTCGAGGCCGTTCGGCTGCGGCTGCTCGCGGCGCTCGCGGTCGAGGCGGTCGGCGTCGCGCAGAAGGCGCTCGAGCTCGGCGTCGAGTACGTCTCCGACGCGCGAGCAGTTCGGGAAGAAGATCGGCACCTACCAGGCCGTCTCGCACCCGCTCGCCGACACCTACGTCGAGACCGAGCTCGCCCGCTCGCTCGCCTACTGGGCCGCCTGGTGCGTCTCCGGTCGACGACGAGCAGGCGCCGGTCGCCGTCGCCGCCGCGAAGGCGCAGGCGGCCGAGACCGCCGTCGCCGCCTGCGAGCGGTCGATCCAGGTGCACGGCGGCATCGGCTTCACCTGGGAGCACGTCCTGCACCGCTACTACAAGCGCGCGCAGTGGATCGACGCGTTCGGCGGCCACGCCGCCGACGCAGCGCGAAGTCGTCGCTGCGCACCTACTCGACTAGACAAGGAGCCCATTGCCGGTCCCGAAAGCGGAAGTGCTCGAGCTGATGCGGATGGACGTCGACCCGGACGAGGTCGCAGAGATCCGCGAGCTCTGGAAGGAGCACTCGAAGGCGGAGGACAACCGCTCGATCGAGGGCCTGCTCGCGACGCTCTCCGAGGACTGCGTCTACACCGTCTATCCGGACGACGTCTCGTGGCACGGCCACGAGGGCGCGGCCCGCTTCTACACCGAGCTGCTGACCGCGTTCCCGGACATCGTCTTCGAGCTGCAGAACATCGTGATCGGGCCGCAGGGCGTCGTCGAGGAGGCGATCGTCACCGGCACGCACAGCGCGAAGTGGCTCGGCAACGAGCCGACCGGCGAGAAGATGACCTGGCGGAACGCGATCTTCTTCCCGTGGGATCCCGAGTCGCGCCGCTTCAAGGGCGAGCGCGTCTACACCGACATGCCGAGGAGGGCCGCCTGATGGCGCACGCGTTCTCGTCCCTCGACGAGCTGGGCGACGGGCCCGGGCTTCCGCAAGGTGCGCCGCGCCGCTGGGGATCACCGCCTTCGGCGTCAACGGCGTCGTCTACCCGCCCGGCTTTCCGGGCGATCAGCCACTACCACGACACGCAGGACGAGCTCTACTTCGTCCACAGCGGCACCGCGAAGGTCGAGGTCGACGGCGAGGAGCGGATCCTCGGCCCGGGCGGCCTCTTCCACGTCGAGTCGACGACGCCGCGGCGGATCGCGAACGCCGGCGACGACGAGCTCGTGCTGCTCGTCGATCGGCGGCAAGGACGGCTACGTCGAGCGCGACGGCCACGTCGATGAGCGACGAGGACCTGGAGCTCCGCCAGGACCTGGGAAAGGAGCAGTCGTGAAGGGCCTGATGATGGACTTCCAGCTGACGCTGCCGACGATCCTCAAGCGGGCGGAGACGTACTTCCCGCACCAGCAGATCGTCACGCGGATGCCGGACCGGAGCTTCCACACGCTACTCGTTCGCCGACTTCGGCAAGCGCGCGCGGCAGCTCTCGGTCGCGCTGCAGGGACTCGGGCTCGAGCCGGGCGACCGCGTCGCGACGCTCTGCTGGAACCACTACCAGCACCTCGAGGCCTACCTCGGGATCCCGTGCGGCGGCTTCGTCCTCCACACGCTCAACCTGCGGCTGCACCCGAACGACCTCGGCTACATCGCGACGCACGCGGGCGACAAGGCCGTGATCGTCGACAGGTCGCTGCTGCCGCTCTGGGACCAGGTCAAGGACAAGACGGAGATCGAGCACGTCTTCGTCGTCGAGGACTCGTACGAGGAGCTCCTCGCCGGCGCGGACCCGGACGACTACGAGGATCCGAGGCTCGACGAGGACACCGCGGCGGCGATGTGTTACACGAGCGGCACGACCGGGATGCCGAAGGGCGTCCTCTACTCGCACCGCTCGGCCGTCCTGCACACGCTCGGTCAGGCGCTCGCCGCGCCGCTCGGCCTGCACGTGACCGAGGCGGAGACGCTCCTCCCGGTCGTGCCGATGTTCCACGCGAACGCCTGGGGCTACCCGTACACCTGCCTGATGGTCGGCGCGAAGCTCGTCTTCCCCGGTCCGTTCCTCGACCCCGAGTCGCTGCTCGACGACTTCGAGCAGCAGGGCGTGACGATCACCGCCGGCGTGCCGACGATCTGGATGGGGATCCTCGGGATGCTCGACAAGGAGCCCGACCGCTGGGACCTCTCGAAGCTGCACTCGATGCTCGTCGGCGGCTCGGCGGCGCCGCGCGCGATGATCGCCGGCTTCAGGCAGCGGCACGGCAAGACCGTCGTGCACGGCTGGGGCATGACCGAGACCTCCCCGCTCGCGACCACGTCCGACTACGTCGGCGACTTCCGCACCGCCGACGAGGAGACGCAGCTCGACGTCGTCGCGATGCAGGGCCTGCCGCTCCCGTTCGTCGAGCTGCGCGCCATCGACGACGAGGGCAAGGAGATCCCCTGGGACGGCGAGGCGATGGGCGAGCTCGAGGTGCGCGGCCCGTGGGTCGCGTCCGGTTACTACGAGACGCCCGAGCAGGCCGAGCGCTGGACGGACGACGGCTGGTTCAAGACCGGCGACATCGCGTCCTTCCACCCGCATGGGCTACGTGATGATCAAGGACCGCTCGAAGGACGTGATCAAGTCCGGCGGCGAGTGGATCTCGTCCGTCGAGCTCGAGAACGCGCTGATGGCGCACCCGGCGATCGCCGAGGCGGCGGTGATCGCGATCCCGCACGAGAAGTGGGACGAGCGGCCGCTCGCGGTCTGCGTGCTGCGGGAGGGCGCAGACGGCGACGCCGGACGAGCTGCGCGAGTTCCTCGCGCCCAACTTCGCCAAGTTCTGGCTGCCGGACGCGTTCGAGTTCGTCGACGAGATCCCGAAGACGGCCGTCGGCAAGTTCCGCAAGACGGCTTTGCGGGAGCAGTTCGCGACCGAGCCGGTCTCCGTCGTAGTGCAGATCGAGGGCAAGACGTTCGTCGTCACCGGCGGCCTCTCCGGCCTCGGCGAGGCCACGGCGCGATGCTCGAGGCCGAGGGCGCGAAGGTCGTGATCGCCGACCTGCCGGAGACCGACGTCACCGACGAGGCGGCCGTGCGCGCGCTGTCGAGTCGTGCGACGAGCTGCACGGCGCGATCAACTGCGCCGGGATCGGCGGCGGGGCGCGCGTGATCGGCTTCCCGCTCGACCGCTTCCGGAAGGTGATCGAGGTGAACCTGATCGGGACCTTCAACGTCCTCTCGCTCGCGGCGGCGAAGATGGCCGAGGGCGAGCCGGACGAGGAGGGAACGCGCGGCGTGATCGTCAACACCGCCTCCAACGCCGCCTTCGACGGCCAGATCGGCCAGGCCGCCTACAGCGCGTCCAAGGCGGGCGTCGCCGGGATGACGCTGCCGATCGCGCGCGACCTCGCCTCGAAGGGGATCCGCGTCGTCACGATCGCGCCCGGCCCGTCGGATACGCCGATGCTCGGGCCGATGCGCGACGACATCCGCGAGAGCCTGACGTCCCAGATCCCCTTCCCGAAGCGGCTCGGGCGCGCGGAGGACTTCGCCGCTCTGGTAAAGCACATCATCGAGAACGAGTACCTGAACGGCGAGGTGATCCGTCTCGACGGCGCCTTGCGTATGGGCCCGAGATAAAAAGGAGTTGCATGGCTGAGTACGTCAAGGTCGAGCAGGACGGCCGCGTCGCGATCGTCACCCTCGACCATCCACCCGTGAACGCGCTCTCCTCGCAGCTGCTCGAGGAGCTGGAGGAGGCGTACGACGAGCTCGACCGCTCGGACGAGACGCGCGCGATCGTGATCCGCGGCGAGGGCGAGAAGGCGTTCGTCGCCGGCGCGGACATCACCGAGTTCCCGGCGATGCGCGAGGCGATCGAGGAGGCGGCGGAGATCCGGCTCGGCGCGCGGAATCCAGAAGCTGGCCGCGCGGATGGACGCCGGCCGCACACCGGTCGTCGCCGCGATCCACGGCTACTGCCTCGGCGGCGGGCTCGAGCTGGCGATGGCCTGCGACATCCGGATCGCGGCAGAGGACGCTCAGCTCGGGCAGCCCGAGATCAAGCTCGGCCTGATCCCCGGCGGCGGCGGCACGCAGCGGCTGCCGCGCCTCGTCGGCCACGGCCGCGCTCTCTACCTGAACCTGACGGGCGACCCGATCTCCGGGCTCGCAGGCCTACGACTGGGGCCTCGTCGAGAAGGTCGTGCCGCGCGAGCGAGCTGATGGACGCGGCGCTCGAGGTCGCGCGCACGCTCTCCGAGCGCTCGCCGTTCGCGATGGGCGTGATCAAGGAGCTGGCGGCCGAGACGCGCGACCTGCCGCTCTCCGAGGGCCTGCGCCGCGAGGCGCAGGGCTTCATCCGCTGCATCGGCAGCGCCGACGGCGCCGAGGGCGTGGTCGCGTTCCTCGAGAAGCGTCAGCCGGAGTTCACGGGCAAGTGAAAGCGGCGGTCCTCCACGAGGTCGGCCAGCCGCTCTCGGTGGAGGACGTGCCGGAGCCTGACGCCGGCGAGGGGCAGTCCGTCGTCGACGTCAAGGCGGCCGGGATCAACTTCGCCGACGTGCTGATCAAGAACGGCCAGTACCCGCAACCGCCGCCGCTGCCGGTGACCCTCGGCAACGAGGTGGCCGGCGACGTCGAACGGGCGGCGGGTGCTGGCGTTCGTGCGGGGCAAGCGGAGGCGGCTACGCGGAGAAGGTCGTGGCCGACGACGAGTGGATCTTCGACCTTCCCGATGCGGCCAGCTACGAGGAAGGTGCGTCGTTTCTGACCACCTACCTGACCGCGTGGATCCCCTTGACGCGCCAGGTCCGCCTCCATCCCGACTCGAACGTGCTCGTGACCGCGGCGGCGGGAGGCGTCGGCACGGCTGCGATCCAGGTCGCGACCTTCGCCGGCGCGAACGTGACGGCCGCGGCGGGCTCGGAGGAGAAGCTCGAGCTCGCGCGCCGGCTCGGCGCGACCCGCACGGTCTCCTACGAGGAGATCGGCGAGCTCGACGACATCGACGTGGCCTTCGACCCGGTCGGCGGCCCGGTCTTCACGGCGTGCATCAGCTCGCTCCGCCCGCTCGGCGCCGCGATCGGGATCGGCTTCGCCGGCGGTGCGTGGGAGCCGGTCGACCCGGCACGGCTCGTCGGCCGCAACGTCGGAGTGCTGGGCTTCTATCTCGGCCGGCTGATGGGCTTCCGGCCCGAGCTCGTCAAGCAGGAGGTCGACGAGCTGCTCGCGTTGTGGCGCCGCGGCGCTCTCCGGCCGGTCGTCGGCGCCGAGTTCCCGCTGGAGCAGGTGAACGAGGCGCAGGAGCTGATCGCCTCGCGCAAGTCGACCGGAAAGGTCGTTCTTGTTCCCTGAGACCGCTCTCGTCACGGGTGCGTCCGGCGGCATCGGGCGCGCGATCGTGGCGAAGCTCGAGGCCGAGGGTGCCGAGGTGCGCGGGCTCGACCTCGTCGACGGCTTCGACGTCTCCGACCCGCAGGCGTGGCTCGACGTCGAGCCTGCCGACCTCGTCTGCCTGAACGCGGGTGTCCTCGCGAAGGGCGACGGCACGATCGACGACTACCGCCGCATCCTCGCGCGTGAATGTCGACGGCGTCGTCTTCGGCGTCCAGGCGCTGACGCCGCGGATGCGCGAGGGGAGCGTCTTCGTCGTCACGGCTTCGCTCGCGGGGCTGATCCCGATGGAGTCCGATCCGCTCTACGTGCTCACGAAGCATGCCGTCGTCGGCTACGCGCGTTCGATGGCGCCGCTGCTCGAGCCGCGCGGGATCCGGATCAACCTGATCTGCCCGGGGATCGTGCGGACGCCGATGACCGAGCCGGCGCAGGCCGATCTCGACGCCGCCGGCTTCCCGCTGATGGAGCCGGAGCAGATCGCCGATGCCGTGCTCGTCGCCGCGCGGAGCGAAGAGACCGGCCAGGCGTGGGTGTGCCAGCCGGGCCGCGAGCCGCTGCGCTTCAAGTTCCCGAACGTCCCCGGGCCGCGGGTCGAGGGCGCCGAGGGCATGGTCCCGCAGCTCTGATCGTCCAGACGGGACATGGCGCGCCCGGGACATGGTCCTGGCCCCGACACGTCCGCGCGGGACATGTCGGGGCCAGGACCCGTCGCGTCCCGAACCGGCGTGTCTCGTAGGATCGCTGGCAGATGAAGCTCGGGATGCAGCTCGGCTACGACGACCCGATCGGGTCGGTCGCGCTCGCGCAGGAGGCCGACCGGCTCGGCTTCCACTCGGTCTGGACCTCCGAGGCCTGGGGTGCCGACGCAGTCACCGTCGCCTCCTGGATCGCCGCGACGACGCAACAGATCGGGATCGGCACGGCGATCATGCAGATGCCGGCGCGCACGCCCGCGACCACTGCGATGACCGTCGCGACGCTCGACCAGCTCTCCGGCGGCCGCGTCCTCCTCGGACTCGGCACCTCTGGCCCGCAGGTCGTCGAAGGGTGGCACGGCGTCGCCCTGGGGCAAGCCGCTCGGCCGGACGCGGGAGTACGTCGAGATCGTCCGCGCCGCACTACGCCGGGAGACGATCGAGCACCACGGCGCCCACTACGACATCCCGTACACCGGCGAGGGCGCAACCGGGCTCGGCAAGCCGCTGAAGCTGATCCTGAAGCCGCTCCGGCGCGAGGTGCCGATCTACCTCGCCGCGCTCGGCCCGAAGAACGTCGCACTCGCGGTCGAGATCGCCGACGGCTGGCTGCCGATCTTCTTCTCGCCGTACCGCTTCCGCGAGATCCACGGACCGTCGCTCGAGAACGCACCCGAGGACTTCCAGATCGCGCCGCTCTGCCCCGTGCTCGTCGACGACGACGTCCAGGCCTGCCGCGACATGATGAAGCCGACGCTCGCGCTCTACATCGGCGGCATGGGCGCGCGCGGCAAGAACTTCTACAACTCGCTCGCCCAGCGCTACGGGTTCGAGGAGGCCGCGGCGAAGATCCAGGAGCTGTACCTCTCCGGGATGAAGGGTGAGGCGGCGATGGCGGTCCCGGACGAGCTCGTGGACGAGATCTCGCTCGTCGGCCCGAAGGAGCGGATCGCCGAGCGGCTCGAGGCCTGGCGCGAAGCCGGCGTCTCGTCCCTCCTGATCCAGACGCGCCAGAAGGAGGCGCTGGAAGTGATGGCGGAGCTGCTTCTATGAAGGAGGCCTTTGCGGCTGCGCTCGACTGCTCCCGTCGAGCGGGCCGTGCTGCTCGCCGGCGGCGCGTCGAAGGAGGCCTGGGCCGTCGACTCGGACGGCCGCGAGCTCCTGATCCGGCGCGCCGCAGGTGGAGTCATCCACCAGGCGACGCTGACGCTCGAGCACGAGTTCGAGGTGCTGCGCGCCGCGCACGAGGCCGGCGTGAAGGTGCCCGAGCCGATTGCCTACCTCGGCGAGGTCGAAGGGCGCGAGGCATTCGTGATGGAGCGGATCAAGGGCGAGACGATCGGCCGGCGGATCGTCAAGCAGCCGCCGCCGGGACTCGACCTCCAGCTGGCGGAGGAGCTCGCGAAGATCCACGCCATCCCGCCGGAACGGCTGCCGTTCCTCGAGACGGGCGACCAGGTCGCGCGCTTCTACGACGAGCTCGACTCGGTCGGCGAGCCGCATCCCGCGATCGAGCTCGGGCCTCCACTGGGTCAAGGAGCGCCTGCCGCAGCATCGCGAGCCGGTCGTCGTGCACGGCGACTGGCGGATCGGCAACATCGCCGTCGACGAGAACGGGATCGTGGCCGTGCTGGACTGGGAGTTCTCGCACCTCGCGGACCCGGTCGAGGATCTCGCGTGGCCGCTCGTGCGGGCGTGGCGCTTCGGCGCCGACGACAAGCATCTCGGCGGCATCGGCGACCTCGATCGCTACCTCGACCGCTACACCGAGCTCACCGGCACCGAGGTGACGCGCGAGGAGCTGCTCGTCTGGGAGGTCTTCGGCAACGTCAAGTGGGCGACCGGCTGCCTGACGCAGTCGCGCCGCCACTTCAACGGCCAGGAGCGCTCGGTGGAGCTCGCGGTGCTCGGCCGGCTCGCCGCCGAGATGGAGTACGAGCTGCTGGATCTGATCGAACATGCAGCATGACCGGCCCGACACCGCAGGAGCTGGCAGAGGCCGTGCGCGAGTTCCTGCAGGCGGAGATCCTCCCGATCCTCGACGACCACCGGCTGAAGTTCCGGACGCTCGTCGCGATCAACGGGCTCGGGATCGCCGAGCGCGAGCTCTGGGCGACCACGCCGCCGCGGGAAGAGGACTGGGAGCTGGCGCGCCGGATCCGGGCCGGCGACGTGCCCGAGAACGCCGTCGCGCTGCTGAAGGAGCAAGTCGCGCAAAAGCTCCGCGTCTCGAATCCACGGCACCTCGCCAAGTACGAGTGAGACGCCGCCTGTACCTGATGCGGCATGCCGACGTCTCCTACGTGGACGAGGCCGGCCGGCCGGTGAACCCGGAGCACGTACCGCTCACCGAGCGCGGGCTCGAACAGGCCGCGGCCGCACGCGAGGCGTTCGCCGGCGTCGAGCTCGACCTCGTCGTCTCGAGCGACCTGCCGCGCACCGCGGAGACGGCGGCGATCGTCGCGCCCGGACACGAGGTCGAGCGCTGGCCCGAGTTCTCCGAGTGGCGCGGCGGCCGGCTCGACGCCCTCCCGCCCGAGGAGCTCGAGTCGCTCTTCGTGGGCGCTCTCCGAGTCACCGACGAGGACGCACGCTTTCTCGGCGGCGAGTCGCTCGGCGAGGCGCTCGACCGGATCCACCCCGCGCTCGACCGGCTCGTGGCGCGCGAGTGGGACACGGCCCTCGGCGTCTTCCACGGCGGCGTGAACCGGATCGTCATCTCCTACGCCCTCTCCGGCGACCGCACCTACTTCGGCACCTTCGAGCAGGCGCCCGCCTGCATCAACGTGCTCGACCTGGGGGACGACGGCTGGATCGTCCGCACCGTCAACTACGTCCCGTACGACCCGCTCCACCCGGCGCGCGAGACGACGATGGAGCACCTCTGGGAGCAGCTCCGCGGCTACTTCATCTAGACGAGCGCGCGTAGCTCCTCAGCCTCGTCGGGCCGCAGGTAGGCGCCGCGGATCACCGTCCACTTCCGCATCCGCTCCTCGTCGAGCCCGGCCGCGGCGAACGCGGCGAGCCGGCGCTCGGTCACGTCACGGCGCATCCGGTGCCACATCGGGTTCCAGAGGAACGACGGCACGTCGTACTCCGGCTCGCCGAGCATCGGCTTCGGGTCGATCGCGACCGGCCCGCGCGCCGAGCGAAGGATGTTGTGGTGATGGAAGTCGCCGTGCACGAGCGTCTCCCGCGAGACGTCGAGCGAGGCATAGAGCTCGCGCGCGAGCGGGGCGAGCTCGTGCCCTGCGCGCCTCGTCGAGCCACCTCGGCACGTGGTCGCCGATCCAGCGGAACGGCTCCGCAGCCGGTTGCCAGAGCCTGAGCCCGGTCGCGACTGCGATCCGGGTCGCCTCCTCCTCGGCGCAGACCGGAGATGTCCTCACCGGCAGCGCGCTCGATCAGCAGCGCGCGGCGCGGCCGGTCGCGCCGGAGCAGCCGCACGGCGCCGTCGCCGTCCCAGAGCTCGAGCGCCTCCGCCTCTTCATCGGACTCGTCGTCCTCGGGCGACCGCACCTTCAGCACCGCGTCTTCGCCGGCCGCAGCGACGTACGAGTAGCGAGCGAGCGCGAACGGCTCACCGAGCTCCACGCCCCACTCCGCCGCCACCTCGCGCGCGATCCGCTCGAGCGGGACGAGATCCGGAAAGTCGTCGCTCACGCCCGGAATTTAGTAGTCGCAACGAAGCTCTAGCGGCTCTGGCGCGTCGCTCGCGGTGCGTAGGCCGGTGGAACAGTACGGAGGTACGGGCCGCCGGCTGGAGCGCCGCGAGAAGCGAGGCCGCACCGGAGGCCGGAATGTCTTTCAACTACTTGGGCCGGCCGGGAGGCGCAGCCGGCCAGTGCCGCTAGAGCCGTTCGACGATCATGGCCATGCCCTGACCTCCGCCCACGCACATCGTCTCGAGCCCGATCGTGCCGTCGACCTCGTCGAGATCGTTGAGCAGGGTGCACATGATTCGCGCCCCGGTCATCCCGTACGGGTGGCCGAGCGCGATCGCGCCGCCGTGCGGGTTGAGCTTCTCGCCGAACGGGTCGACGCCGAGCTCACGGCAGACCGGGATCACCTGGGCGGCGAACGCCTCGTTCAGCTCCATCACGTCGATGTCGTCGATCGTCATCCCGGCGCGGCCGAGCGCGACCCGGACCGCGTCGATCGGGCCGACGCCCATGATCTCCGGATCGAGCCCGGTTACGGCGCTCGAGATGATCCGCGCCCTCGGAGTGGCACCGATCGCCGCGGCCCGCTCCTCGGACATGATCACAAGCGCGGCAGCACCGTCGTTCAGCGGGCAGGCGTTGCCCGCCGTCACCTTGCCGTCGGGCTTGAACGCGGGCTGCAGCTCCTGCAGCTTCTCGTACGTCGAGCTCGGCCGTGGCCCGTCGTCGGCCGAGACAACGGTGCCGTCCTCCTTCTTGTACGGCGTCAGCTCCCGCTCGAAGAACCCGGACGTCTGTGCCGCCACCGCGCGCTCCTGCGAACGCTGTGCGAAGCGGTCCATGTCCTCGCGCGAGACGTCGTACTGCTCTGCGACGTTCTCCGCGGTCAGGCCCATCGGGATGTAGACGTTCGCGATCGCACCCTCGCCGACGAGCTGCGGGTGCAGCTCCTCCGAGTCCTTCGGATACCCGTCGACCTGGGAGATCGACTCGACTCCGGCGGCGACGTACACGTCACCCTCGCCGGCCTTGATCGCGTGGAAGGCCATCCGCGCGGTCTGCAGCGAGGACGCGCAGAAGCGATTGACCGTCGTTCCCGGCACGCGCTTCGGCAGGCCGGCGAGGAGCGCGGCGCGGCGGGCGAGGTTCATGCCTTGCTTCTCCTGTGGGAAGCCGCAGCCGACCATCACGTCGACGATGTCGTTCGGGTCGAGACCGTCCACCTGCCCGACCGCTTCCCTGATCGCGAACGCAAGCAGATCGTCCGGGCGGACGTCCGTGAGCGATCCCTTGCCGGCCCGCCCGATCGGGGTGCGGACGGCGCTGACGATGACGGCTTCGGACATTCGGATCTCCTTAAGTGAAGGCGCTTTCTCGCCGGTCAGGGCACGTCCGACGATCAGCGTCTGGATCTGGCTCGTCCCTTCGTACAGCGTGGTGACTCGCGCGTCGCGAAGGTATTTCGCAACAGGGTATTCGTCGACGTAGCCGTAGCCGCCGAGGACCTGCACGGCGGCGTTCGCGGCACGCACTGCGGCCTCGCTCGCGTACCACTTCGCCACCGCGGCCTCGACCGTGTACGGCCGGCCCGCGTCGGCGAGCGCCGCGGCCCTCCACGTCAGCAGGCGCGCCGCCTCGGTCTCGACGTGCATCTCGGCGAGGAGTTGCTGGACGAGCTGGAAGGCGGCGATCGGCTTCTTGAACGCCTCCCGCTCCTTGGCGTAGCCAACGGAGGCGTCGAGGCACCCCTGCGCGATGCCGACACAGCCGGCAGCGAGCGAGATACGTCCGTTGTCGAGTGCCGACATCGCGACCTTGAAGCCCTCTCCCTCGGCGCCCAGCATGGCGGAGCCCGGCACGCGAACGCCATCGAGCGAGAGCTCGGCGGTGTCCTGCGCACGCAGGCCGAGCTTCCCCTTCATCGGCCGAGCTTCGAAGCCTGTGGACGCCGTCGGGACGAGGAAGGCGCTGATCCCCTTCGGCCCCTCCCCACCCGTTCGCGCGAAGACGATGGCCGTCGCGGCCCACGAGCCGAGGGTGATGAAGACCTTCGAGCCCGTCAGCACCCACTCGTCGCCGTCGCGTTCGGCTCGAGTCGCGAGCGCCGCCGCGTCGGAGCCGCAGCCCGGCTCGGTGAGTGCGTAGCAGCCGAGACCCTCGCCGCTCGCCAGCCGGGGCAGCAGCTCCTGCTGCTGGTCTTCGGTCCCCCACTTCGCAACCGTCTTGCCGAAGAGACCGTTCGAGACCGAGACGATCCCGCGCACCGACGAGTCCGCCCGGCCGAGCTCCTCGCAGAGCAGGCAGTACGAGACCGAGTCCAGCCCCCCGCCTTCGAGCTCCTCCGGCAATCCGGCGGCGAGGAAGCCGGCCTCGGCGAGCGTCGCGATGAGTGAGCGCGGCAGCTCCTCCGCCTCGTCCCAGTCTCGAGCGTGCGGCATGAGCTCGCGCTCGCAGAGCTCCCGCGCGGAAGCGCGGATCAGCTCCTGTTCGGGGGTGAGCGTGAAGTCCATGAGAAAGACGTGGGGGCCGTCGCCGGCCCCCACGATCCTTTCATTTCCGCGTGTTCGCTACCCGCGTGGCCGTCCGTCGACCAGCTGGCCGAACAGCGTCCAGAGGCCGTTGTTGTACCGCATCGGCTGCACGTGGCTGATGATGTAGTGGTCGGTCTTCGAGCTCTTCATCCGCACGCCCGGGAGGGTGTACGGGTTCACCTCGTTGAGCGACTGCAGGGCATTCATCAGTCCCTGGCGGGTCGGGTTCTTCCCGGCTTTGTACATCGCCGATACGAACGTCTGGCCCTTGGCGAAGCCGTAGTAATAGAGCCCGTTGTTCGCATTCGCACTCGGCGCGTACTTGGCCATGATCGCCTTGTACTGCTTCATCGTCGCGTCGTTCGCCCACACCGGCGACGCCGGATCCTTCAGGTACGCGGTACTGATCGAGCCGTTCACCGTGGCCGCGCTCGAGCTCCTGACCGCGGCGCCCATGAACGTGTCGGTGGCGGAGACCGAGTTGACGTAGATCTGCGCCGGCTGCCAGTTGAGCGCCCGGATGATCGCGTAAGTCTGGATCGTCGGCCCCGGGATGACGAAGATCATCAGCGTGTCCGCCCCCGACGCCTTCAGCCGCGCAAGCTGCGAGGACGGCGTGGCGCCGCCGAGCAGGTCGTATGCCTGCTCACCGACGATCAGCTTGTCGGCGGTCGCCTTGCCGAGTGCCGCCTTGAAGCCGTACAGGTAGTCCTTCCCGTAGCTGTCGTTCTGGTACAGGACCGCGATCTTCGCGTTCGGATGGTTCTTCTTGATGTCGAGCCCGTAGAGCCGGGCCTCGGCGATGTAGTCAGGCTGCCAGCCCGATGGTCCACGGGTACTGTCCGCATTGACCTTGCCGAACTCGCTGGCGCCGGTCGAGATGAGCACGTGCGGCACCTTCTGCGCGTTCAGGTACGGCCGCACCGCCTGGTTGACCTCGGTGCCGAGCGTGCCGACGACCGCGAAGACCTTGTCCTGCTCCACGAGCCTGCGCTGCAGCTGGACGGAGTTGACCGGGTTGTAGGCGTCGTCATAGTACTTCCAGATGACCTGCCGGCCGGCGATACCGCGCTTCTTGTCGGGACCGCGCCTCGCGTTGATGTAGGCGAAGTACGCCTTCATCCCGGCCGGGATCGGCGCATAGCTCGAGGCCGACCCGGTCAGCGGAAACGTTCCGCCGATCGTGATCGAGCTGGCGGTGATTCCCGGATCCGCCGCCTTCAGGTCGGTCTTGGCAAATGCCGCCGGAATGGCAAGGAGCAAGGCTCCAATGATCGCCGCCCCGGCAAGTGAGACCCTACGCATAGAAACTCTCCCCTTGGTAGTCAAAAAAAAGGCCCGCTGGAAGGCGAGATTACTCCTTCCGGTGAACTTAGACAACGGGCGGGCGGGGAAGTTAGAACCCTGACGAGCACGAGTTCAGAGCAGCGCGGGATCCGTGACCGGAACCTGGCAGGCAAACCGCTCGCAGAGATAGACGGCAGGATCGCCGTCGACGAGCGTCTTCCCGGCAAGTAACGGCACCTCGTCGTCGGGACCGACCGCGACCACCGTCGTCGGCTGCCACGGCCGAAGCGCCGCACGCGCGACCTCGGAGTCGACCGGGCCGAGGATCGCAAGCTCCCGCGGAGTGCTCAGATGGAGGTCGAGCGCGCAGAGCGCCCACCCGAAGGCGGTGGGCGCGCGCTCGAGCGCAGGCCGCACGAGGCGGAGCACCGAGACCGCCTGGCGCTCCAGCTCGTCGTCGCCGTAGAGCCGTGAGAGCCGGATCAGCACGTGCGCGAGCATCGAGTTGCCGGAGGGGAGCGGGTGGTCGTCGAGCTCCTTCGTCCGCGCCACCAGGCGCTCGCCGTCGGCCGGGGAGAGAAAGAAGCCGCCGTGCTCCTCGTCGGCGAAGAGCTCGATCGCGAGTCGCGCGAGCCGGTTCGCCTCGTGGAGCCAGCGAGGCTCTCCGGTCGCGACATGGAGCTCGAGGAACCCGTGCGCCACGTTCGCGTAGTCGTCGAGATAGCCGGCTCCGCTGGTGCGGCCATCGCGGTAGCTGCGCCGAAGCCGGCCGTCGCCGTCGGAGAGCGGGCCGAGCAGGAACTCACCCAGCGTTCGAGCCGCGTCGACCCAGTCGGGCCGCTCGAGGCGGCGCCCGGCTTCGGCGAGTGCGGCGAGCGCAAGCCCGTTCCACGACGCGATCGCCTTGTCATCACGGAGCGGCTTCGGGCGCTGCTCTCGGACCTCGAAGAGGCGGGCGCGCAAGTCCTCGTCGAGCTCGCCGCGGATGATCGAGCGTCCTTGCTCGAACGGCTCCAGCAGCTCGGCCGGGACGCCCTCGTCCTCCGTCCACGTGAACGTCAGGCCCTCGACGCCGTCCGTGTCCGCGTCCTGCGCGGATGCGAAGCCGCCTTCGGGGAGCAGCAGCTCGCGGAGCAGATACTCGATCGTCGCTTCTGCGATGGCGCGGTAGCGCTCCTCGCCGGTGACCAGCCAGGCATGCAGGTACGCCGGCGTGAGCAGGGCGTTGTCGTACAGCATCTTCTCGAAGTGCGGCACGAGCCACCGGTCGTCGACCGAGTAGCGGTGGAAGCCGCCTCCGAGCAGGTCGTACATCCCGCCGGCTGCCATTCCGTCGAGCGTCTTCACCACCATCGCGCGGCCCGTGTCGATCGCCGCGCCGAAGCAGGAACTCGAGCACGGGGGCGTTCGGGAACTTCGGCGCGCGGCCCCAGCCGCCGAACGCCGGCTCGAACGCCGCGCCGGCCGCACGCGCAGCCCCAGCGAGGAGCTCGCTCCGTCAGCGGCTCCAGCGAAGGGCGGAGCGACGCGGACTGACGGACCGCCTCGACGAGCTGCCCGGCCGAGCGCGCCACGTCTTCGCGCCGCTCGCGCCAGGCCTCGGCGATCGCCTCGAGCACCTGCCGGAAGCTCGGCAGCCCGTGCCGCGGTTCGGGCGGGTAGTAGGTGCCGCCGTAGAACGGCTCGCCCGCCGGCGTCAGAAAGACGGTCATCGGCCACCCGCCGTGGCCGGACATCGCGACCGACCGCCTCCATGTAGACCGCGTCGAGGTCGGGACGCTCTTCGCGGTCGACCTTCACGCTCACGTAGTGCTCGTTCATCACAGCCGCGGTAGGCGCGTCCTCGAACGACTCGTGCTCCATCACGTGGCACCAGTGGCACGCCGCGTAGCCGATCGAGAGGAGGATCGGCCTGTCCTCCTCACGCGCGCCGGTCGAGCGCCTCGTCGCCCCACGGGTACCAGTCGACCGGGTTGGCCGCGTGCTGCAGGAGGTACGGGACTGGTCTCGCCGGCGAGTCGGTTCACGCCACCGAGCTTGCCACGGTGCACGCAATACTCGGGTGGATGCCTTCCCTCCCGAGCGGCACCGTCACGTTCGTCTTCAGCGACGTCGAAGGCTCGACCGCGCTCCTCAAGCGGCTCGGCGAGCGCTACGACGATGTCATCTCCACGCACCGGCGGCTGATGCGCGAGCTCTTCACAGAGCACGGCGGGGTCGAGATCGACACGCAGGGAGACGCGTTCTTCTTTGCGTTTCCACGTGCCCGCGACGCAATCACTGCGGCCGTCGAGGCCCAGCGCGCGCACGCCGACCACGATTGGCCCGACGGCGTCGACGTCCGCGTTCGGATGGGCCTCCATACCGGCGAGCCGGCTCTCGGCAGCGAGGGTTACCTGGGGCTCGATGTCGTGCGTGCGGCGCGGCTCTGCACCGCCGGAGGCGGCGGGCACGTACTGCTCTCGGAGACGACCCGGGCGCTCGTCGGCTCGACGCTGCCGGACGGGGGTCTCGATCTTCCCTCTCGGCGAGCGGCGGTTCAAGGACATCGACGAGCCCGAGCGGGTGTTCGAGCTCGAGATCGACGGAGCCGCGCCGCCCGGGGAGCCCGCGCAAGCCGCTCCACCCTCGGACGAAGGCGACCTCGGAGCGGACTTCGGCAAACGGCTGGCGGCGCGAATCCAGGCGAGCGTCAAGCAATCGGTCGAAGCGTCGCTCGAGAAGGCGCTGTCGGACGTCGACGCGCTCGCCGACCGGGCGGCGAAACGTCCGAACGAGATCGCCGAGCGGGTCGAGGGCGAGAGCTAGACTGGCCGAGGACTTCCCGGACGCCGCGGAGCCGCGTTCGGATCAATCGCTTGCGCACGCGAGGAATCGAGCGAGCAATTGAGCGGACGAGTGGCCGGCGCGGGCGCGCTGGCGACGGGAGCGCCCGTGATCAACTCGGCGAACGCCGCGCGCGAAACGGCGTCCGCGCCGGCGACGTGGAGTGGGCCTGACACGTCGAGCTCCGTCAGCTCGAGCAGAGCGGCCGCGAGGTCGCCCGCCTGGACCGGGTTGCGGATCTCGTTCGTGAAGAAGGTGAACAGGGGCTCGCGGGCAGTCGCCTCGTGCTTGGACGGCTCGGCGCCGCCGTAGATCAACGAGGTGCGCACGATCAGCGCCTGCGGGTGTGCCCGGGCGACACGGGCCTCGGCCTCCGCCTTCGCGCGCCCGTAGTCGGTCACGGGTGAGAGCGGGTCGTCCTCCACGTACGGCGTGCCCTTGCGGCCGTCGAAGACGACGTCGGTGGAGAGGTGCACGAGCCTCGCCCCCACGGCGGCGGCCGCGCGCGCGACGTTTTCGGCGCCGTCGACCGTGATCTCGCGCGCGCCTGGTCCGTCCTGAAGATAGGCCGTGTGGATCACGGTCTCAGGGCGTACGCGCCGGAGCAGCGCCTCGACCGCGGCGGCGTCCCGGATCTCGACCCGCTCGGTCGACGCAGCCGGCGCGCGCCGGACGAGCTCCGAGCCGAGGTAGCCGGTCGCGCCGGTGACGTGGAGCCTCATGCCTCGGCGGCGCGGCGGTGGCGGATGTATCGCACCACCTCGACGATCCCCGTAACGAGGAGGGCGAAGGCGAACGCGAAGAGAAGTCCTTTCCAGGGCTGCTCCTCGAACGTCTTGCCCCCGATGTAGCCGAGCATCACCGTGTAGGTGCCCCAGATCGCGCCGGCAATGACGTCGTAGCGGATGAAGCGTCGCCACGGCATCCCGTCCACGAAGCCGGCGGTGAAGGTGGTCACGGTCCTGCCGCCCGGTATGAAGCGTGCGACGACGATGATGTAGCCGCCGCGTTCGTCGAGCATCTTCCTCGCCCAGAGCACTCGCTTCTTGCCCTTCTCACCCTGGAAGAACCGCTGATTCAGCCGCTCGCCGAGGAAGTGGCCGCCGAAGAAGCAGATGTTGTCGCCCGCGATCGCCCCGAGCGCAGCGGCGAGAATCACGAGCTCGACCCGGAGACCGCCCGTCCCCGCCACGACTCCGGCGGCGATTGCCGTCGCCTCGCTCGGCACGACGGGGAAGAACGCGTCGAGCATCGCGATCACGAAAACGATCAGGTAGCTCCAGTTCGAGCCGGAGACGGCATCTACGATCGACTCGAACACTTGCCACATCCTCGCAGAGAGCCGACGGGCGATGATGAGTGGATGCCCTTCTCGCCGCTCGCAGGGATGCGCGTGCTCGACGTGACGACGTCGATCGCCGGCCCGTACTGCGCAGAGATCCTCGGCGCGCTCGGCGCCGACGTGATCAAGGTCGAGCGGCCGGACACGGGCGACGACGGCCGGGCGTGGGGCCCTCCGTTCTGGAACGGTGAGGGAGCGATGTTCCTTTCGGCGAACGCGTCGAAGCGTTCGCTGGCATGTTCGCTTCGTGAGTCGCGGGGGCGCGAGGCGCTGCTTCGGCTCGTCGACGATGCGGACGTCTTCCTGCAGAGCCTTCGCCCCGGGCTTGCCGAGCGGCTCGGGCTCGGGTCCGACGAGCTGCGGCGGCGAAACCCGCGTCTCGTCTACTGCTCAATCGGCGCGTACGGCAGCGTCGGCCCGCAGCGGGACGAGCCCGGCTACGACGCGCTGATGCAGGCGGCAGGCGGCCTGATCTCGATGACCGGGGAGCCAGGCAGGCCCGGCGTGCGCGTCGGGTCCTCTCTCATCGATCAGGGCACGGGCACCTGGGCCGCCCTCGGGATCCTCGCCGCGCTGCTCGAGCGCGAGACGACCGGCGCGGGCCGCCTCGTCGACGTCTCGCTGTACGAGACCGCTCTCGGTTACATCGGCTATCACCTCGCCGGCTACCTCGCGGACGGGACGGTGCCGCGTGGCCACGGAACCGCCTTCCCGGGAATCGCGCCCTACGAGGTGATCCGCACCCGCGACGGCGAGCTGATGGTGGCGGCCGGGAACGATCGCCTGTACGCGCTCCTCTGTGGCGAGCTCGGCGCGGACGACCTCGCGATCGACCCCCGCTTCCGCACGAACCCCGACCGGGTCGCGAACCGGGAGGCGCTGATCGCACTCCTCGAGCCGTACTTTGCTCAGGACGACACCGCCTCCTGGCACGAGCGTCTCACCGGCGCGGGCGTTCCTGCCGCACCGGTTGCGGACGTGGCGGACATCCTCGCCTCACCGCAGACGGAGGCGCTCGGGATCGTGCAGGCCCTCCCCCACCCTCAGATCCCGGATCTCAGGCTCCCGGCGCTGCCGCTGTCGCTGGACGGCGGGCGCGTGCGGCACCGGAGCCCGCCGCCGCTCCTCGGCGAGCACACCGCCGAGATCCTGCGCGAGGCCGGCTACACCGAGGAGGAGATCTCCGCGCTGGCCGCAGGCCGGCATCGTTCACGTGCCGCCGAACGGCCCCGCGCGGTAGACGCGGCCCGGTAGCTCGCGGCCGAGCAGCTCTTCCAGCCACTTCGCCACCGCGATCAGCCCCTCGAGATCGACGCCCGTCTCGACACGCTCGCGGTCGAGCAGATAGAGGACGTCCTCCGTGGCGACGTTGCCCGTGGCGCGCGGTGCGAACGGGCAGCCGCCGAGGCCGCCGACCGAAGCGTCGAGCACGGTCGCACCGGACTCGACCGCCGCCCACGCGTTGGCGACGCCGGTGTGGCGCGTGTCGTGGAAGTGACCGCCGATCGGAATCCCGAGGATCGAGATCCGCTCGACCAGCCGTCGCACCGGCCGCGGTGTCGCAACGCCGATCGTGTCCGCAAGAACGACCTCGCCGGCCCCGGCAGCGACGAGCCGCTCTGCGAGGTCCGCGACGACGCCCGGGTCGACCTCGCCCTCGAACGGGCAGCCGAACGCGACGCTGATCGTCGCCGTCGAAGGCCGGTCGGCCACCGCCAGGATCCGCTCGACGCGAGCGGTCGCCTCCTCCAGCGACGCGTTCCCGTTTCGCTGGTTCAAGGACTCGGTCGCCGCGAGCGTGACGTTGACGCGGTCGAGCGAGGTCGCCGCGAGCCGCTCCCAGCCACGCTCGTTGAGCACCAGCCCGGAGAGCTCGGCCTGGACGTCGCCGGCGGCGTCGACGACCTCCTCCGCACCGGCCATCTGTGGCACGCGCTCGTCGCTGACGAAGCTGGCCGCCTCGACCCGAGGCAGCCCGGCCGCCGAGAGGCGCCGAACGAGCTCCGCGCGAACCTCGGGAGCGAGCGTCTCAGGCTCGTTCTGAAGCCCGTCTCGGGGGCCGACATCGCAGAGCGTGACGCGCACGCGTCGAGACTACTCGTACTGGAGTGCCTTGAGCGGATCGAGCTTGGCCGCGCGCCGCGCCGGGAAGATCGCGGCGATGATGCCGACCACGATCGCCGCGATCGCGAAGGTGATGATCTGCCCCGTCGGGAGCGCGAACTCGATGAAGTCGACCCTGGCGATCAACAGAGCGCCGAGGACGACGCCCAGGATGATCCCGAGGACGCCGCCGATCAACGCGGTGATCACGCTCTCGTGCCGGATCATTCGCCGCACCTGGCGCCGCGTCATGCCAATCGCGCGCAGCATCCCTAGCTCACGCGTCCGCTCGAAGACGGTCAGCACGAGCGTGTTGACGATTCCGAACAAGCTCACGATCACGGACAGGGCAAGCAGGACGTAGAGGATGTTGAGGATGTTGTTCAAGCCGCTGATCTGGTTGTCGACGAACTCCTCGCGCGTCTGCGCTTTCGCGTTCGGGAAGTCCTTCAGGGCCGTCTCGAGCACCCTCGTGTTCTCTGGCGTGATGCCGCCCCGCATCTGCACGAACGTGTAGAGGTTCTTCGGCGACTCGTACGCGCGGTCGAACGTCTCGCTCGAGAACGTCACGTGGCCGAAGGGAGAGCCTCCGGCAGGCGGGTCGAAGATGCCCTTCACCACGAGCTGCAGCGTCTCCCCCGACGGAACCTGGACGGCGACCCTCGAGCCGACACGAAGGTTGTGATCCTTGGCGTAGTCGTCGTCCACGAACGCGCCGTCCTCGCCGAGGGTGGCGAGCGTCTGCTGCGAGCCTTCCGTCCACACGAGGGTCAGCACCTGGTCCGCGTCCTCGTCGACCGCGGTTACGAACTCCACGTTGCCGAAGATGCGAGCCTCACCGGTACGCGTGCTCGCGATCGCTTCGACGCCCGGCGCGTCGGCGACCGCCTCGGCAGCGTCGGTCGGGATCGGCGAGAAGTTGTTCTGCGCCGTGATCGCATAGTCGGAGGTGAAGATGTCGTCGACGGCACCGCGGAAGGTGCTCGTGATCCCGGCGGCGAGCGTGGCCACGAGAGTCACGAGAGCCAGCCCGATCATCAGCGCCGCGGCGGTGGAGGCCGTGCGCTGCGGGTTACGGCGGGCGTTGTCGCCGCCCAGGGCAACGGTAACGGGGTCATACAGAGGCCTCGGCAGGATGCCTTCGCGATCCGGCTCGTCCTTGCGAGCAGTCGAAGGAGGACGCCGCTTCCGAAGCCGAAGCACCGCGAGGATCCAGCTGAAGAGCGCCGCCAGCAGGCGTTCGATCGGCCGCGTGAGGATGCGAACGAGGCGAATGACGATTCCCAGAACCCTGAACACCGCGCGAAACGGGATCAGGATCACGTCGACGACGACCGTCGCCACCGCCGCAACAGGTCCCACCGCGTGCGCCAGCGGCTGAACGAGCCGCGACGAGAAGAGCGCGACGCCAAGGAAGATCAGCAGCGCCCCGATGCCCATCCACAGCAGGATCTGCGTCGTGCCGAGGCCGCTTCCGAACAAGGCCGTAGGCGAGTGCGGCGAAGCCGATTCCGGTCAACCCCAGTGAGCCGACGGTGCGGAAGCGGGCGAAGCGGGACTCGGGCAGGGTCGCGCCTTCGCGCACTGCGGCGATCGGCGGCACGCGGGTCGCCCGGATCGCCGGCCGGAGGCTGGCAAGGAGCGTGACCAGGATCCCGACGAGCAGCGAGACGACGATCGTCCGGGTCTCGAGCAGCAGTCCCTGATTCGGAAGTGTGAAACCGACCGCATCGAAGAGCTTGAAGAGCCCCTTTGCGAGCGCGAGGCCGGAGAAGAGGCCGATGATCGAGGCCAGCGTTCCAACGACGAGAGCTTCGATCACGATCGATCCGAGCACCTGCCGCCGAGAGCCGCCGAGTGTCCGGATCGTCGCGAACTCGCGAGTGCGCTGCGCGATCGTGATCGAGAGCGAGTTCGCGATCACGAAGCTGCCGACGAAGAGTGCGATGCCCGCGAAGGCGAGCAGGAAGCCCTGGAGGAAGGTGATGAACTCGTTCGTGTCCTCGGCGTCCTCTTTCGCCTGCTCCGAGGCGAGCCTGACCTCCGCGGTCGGCGGCAGGATCTTCTGGATCTCCTCGACGAGCTCCGCCTCAGGCACATTCGGTTCGGCGGCCACCGCGATCTCGTCGAGCTTGCTTTCCTTGTCGAAGATCCGTTGTGCCATCGGGAGGTCGAAGCCGGCCAGCGTGGCGCCGCCGATCGTCGAGACGGATCCGAACCGGAAGAAGCCGGAGATGCGCAGACGCTCCACCGGCCCGTCGCCCTGAACGCCGACGACCTGGCCGAGCTCGAAGTTCTCCTTGTCGGCGGTCGCCTCGTCGATCGCCACCTCGCCCGTTCCCGGCCACTCGCCCGTCACGAGCGTGAGCGGGTTGAAGACGGAGTCGCCGTTGGCAATCGAGAAGCCGAGGTTGGGCGCGCCGCCGTAGACGATCGCCTTGCCGTCCTTCCCGATGATCTGCGCCTCGCCGTCGACACTGCCCTCCGCCGCGGCGACGCCGGGGACCTGACGCACCTCCGCGAGCAGTGATTCGTCCAGCAGTGGGTTCGAGGTCCCCTGCCCTTCGGAGATGTCGAAGGCCGACTTGCCGCTGATCACAGCGGTCGAGCCCGCACGCGACTCGGTGAAGATCGAGTCGAACGCCTTGTCGATCGAGTCCGTGAGGACGTACGTCCCGCTGACCATCGCGACGCCGAGCACGATCGCGAACGCCGTCAGCGCGGTGCGGAGCTTCCGGCCGAGCAGGCCCTTCAGGGCGAATTTGGTCACGCTACGGCAACCTCCGCCTACTCATACTGCAGCGCCTTGAGCGGATCGAGCTTGCGCGGCGCGGCGGGCAGGAGTGATCGCAGCAAGCAGCCCTGCGATGACGGCCACGACCGTGAGGATGATCAACTGGACGAACGGCAGCTCGAAGCGGAGGTCGTACTGGCCGAGCGCGTTCGTCACGAGCGCGGCCAGGAAGATCCCCAGCGGCAGCCCGAGCGCGGCGCCGATCAGCGCCGTGATCACGCTCTCGTGTCGGATCATCCGCCGCGTCTGCCGTCGCGTCATCCCGACCGCACGCAGCATTCCCAGCTCCCGTGTCCGCTCGAAGACGGACAGCGCGAGCGTGTTCACCATTCCGAAGAGGCTGATGATGACGGAGAGCGCGAGCAGGACGTAGAGCAGCAGCAAGAACTGCTGGATCTCCTGATCCTCCTTGTCGATCCACTCCTCCCGCGTCTGGACGCGCGTGTCCGGGAATGTCTCGAGCGCGCTCTCGACGCCCGTCTTCGCTGGCCGCTGGGTCGTCCGCGACGTTGAGGAGCGTGAAACGGTTGCGCGGCCGCTCGTAGAGATCGTCGAACGCCTCCTGCGAGATGCTCGCGGTGCCGAGCAGCGGGTAGAACGGGCTGCCCTCGTAGATGCCGCGGACGACGAAGTCCTTCGTCTGGTTGTCCGGTGGAGCGCACGGTGATGGAGTCGCCGACGGCGAGGTCCCGGTCCTCGGCGACGTTGTTCGGCAGCAGCGCGCCGTCGTCGCCGAGCTGCGTGAGCACCTCGTCCGAGCCGTCCTCCCAGCGGAAGTCGTACACCTCGGCGACCTTCGTCGTCCAGACCGGTGAGGTTCGCGCCGTCGCCCTCGATCTGCGCGATGTCCTGCCGAACGTTGCTGACGGTCTCGACGCCGTCCACGTCGGCGACGGCGGTGCCGACGGCGGCCGGGAACTCGGAGTAGCCGTCCTGCGACGTGACGATCAGGTCGGCCTGGATCTGGCGCTCGATCGCGTCGCTATTCGACACGCGCAGGCCGTTGGCGAGAACGGAGATGAACGTCACGAGCGCGATCCCGATCATCAGCGCGGCCGCGGTCGCGGCCGTGCGGCCCGGGTTGCGCTGCGCGTTCCGCTCGGCGATCTTGCCCGGCCGCGCCGCCGATTCGCCGCGCCGGGATGCCGACGAGACGCACGAGCGGACGGACGAGCCGCGAGGAGAGCATCGCGACCCCGATGAACAGCGCGAGGACGCCGACGCCGAGGAGGGCGAACCGGTCGCCGGTGGCGATGTCGTCGGCGAGCGTCCCGTAGGCGAGCGCGAGCACCGCAAGCGCGACGACGAGCTCGCGATGTACGGCGTGAAGCGCGCGAACCGTCCGCGCGGCATCGTCGCGCCTTCTCGAACCGCCGCGATCGGAGGCACCCGGGTCGCCCGAATCGCGGGGAAGAGACCGGCGACGAGCGTCACGAGCGTCCCGACGAGCGAGCGAGACGACGATCGTCCGAGTCGCGAAGACGGTCTGCGGTCTGGGGCAGGTCGAGGTTCAGCGCCTTGAAGAGCGCGTTCAGGCCGACGGCGAGGCCGAGACCGCTGAACAGGCCCGACGATGGAGGCGCCGAGGCCGATCACGAGCGCCTCGAGGATCACGGACCGCAGCACCTGCCGCCGCGACGCACCGAGCGTGCGCAGGGTGGCGAACTCCCGCATCCGCTGCGCGACCGTGATCGAGAGCGTGTTGAAGATGACGAACGCCCCGACGAAGAGGGCGATGCCCGCGAACGAGAGCAGGAAGTAGCGGATGATCGTCGTGAACGTCGCGATCTCGCTCGACTCCTCGCTCGCCTGCTCGACGCCCGTTCGCACGGTGAAGTCGCTTCCGAGCTCGGACTGGATTTGCTGCGTCAGCTGCTCGGGCGTGGTGCCGTCCGCCGCCGCGGCCGTCACCGCGTCGAGCTGGCCTTCCTTGTCCAGCAGCTCCTGCGCGGTCGCCACGTCGAAGATCGCGAACGTCGCCCCGCCGATCGAGCTCAGGTCGCCGTACTTGGCGATCCCGACGATCGTGAACTGCTGCGCCGGCCCGAGTGCCGCGACGCCGATCCGGTCTCCGAGCTCCAGGTCCTCGTCACCGGCGACGCCCTCGTCGACCGCGACCTCGCTGCCGCCGCTGGGCCAGCGCCCCTCGACGAGATTGAGCGGGTTGAAGCGGTCGTACTCCGGCGCGGTGTCGATCCCGAACGCGAACGACGGCGCGCCACCGGTGTCGATCGCCTCGCCGTCCGGCCGCAGCAGCTTCGTCTGGAAGTCCTGAACCGAGCCTGTCGCAACCTCGACACCGTCGATCTCCCGGACTTGCTCGAGCGTCTCCTCCGGGATCGGTGGAGCCTGTGCCGACTCGCCCTCGAAGCTGAAGCCGGGATCCTTGCCGGTCACGACGGCGTCGGTGCCGGCATACGAGTCGACGAAGATCGAGTCGAACGCCTTGTCGATCGTGTCCGTCAGGACGTAGGCGCCGCTCATCATCGCCACGCCGAGGACGATCGCGAGCGCCGTGAGAACGGTTCTGAGCTTCCTGCCGGCGAGACTCTTCAGCGCGAACCTGATCACTCGGCGGCGATCTCCTCAGCGTCGCGAGCACGTCCGCCTGGCTCGCACCGCGGAAGGTCACGGACGATCACGCCGTCGGCGAGGAAGAGGATCCGGTCGGCGATCGCGGCCGCGCGCGGCTCGTGCGTCACCATCACGGTCGTCTGCCCGTACGTGTCGACCGAGTCGCGCATCAGCGTCGAGGATCTCGGTGCCCGTCGGCGGAGTCGAGGTTGCCGGTCGGCTCGTCGGCGAAGAGGACGGTCGGCCTGCGAGACGAGAGCGCGCGCGATCGCGACGCGCTGCTGCTGGCCGCCCGAGAGCTCGGAGGGCCGGTGGTGGAGGCGATCGGCGAGGCCGACCTTGTCGATCAGGCCGCGGAAGAACTCGGGATCGGCCTTCTGCCCGGCGATCGAGAGCGGCAGCGTGATGTTCTCCTCCGCGGTCAGCATCGGGAGCAGGTTGAAGAACTGGAAGACGAAGCCGATGTGCTTGCGGCGCAGCTTCGTCAGTTCGGAGTCCTTCAGCGTCGTGATCTCGGTGCCCGGACGCGACCGTGCCCGACGTCGGCTTGTCGAGCCCGGCGAGGATGTGCATCAACGTCGACTTGCCGGAGCCCGAAGGCCCCATGACCGCGGTCAGATTGCCCTTCGCCACCTCGAGCGAGACGCCGCGCAGCGCGTCGACAGCAGTGTCGCCTTCGCCGTACCGGCGCGTGACGTCGTCGGGCGACGACGACCGCGCCCGAGTTCTCCGTTCTCCATCTGACCTCCCTGGACGGTTTGCCGGACCCTACCGGTGGGTCGAGACCGCACATAGGGCGGTTAACCACACCTTTACGCCGTCGCCGGCTCCGTCGACCATGCGCTTGCCGGCCTCTTCGAGCACCTCGCCGAGGATGCCGACGATCTCGTCGAACTCGGCCTGCCCGGCCACGAGCGGCGGCGAGATCTGGATCACGGGGTCGCCGCGGTCGTCGGCGCGGCAGATCAGCCCGCGCTCGAACAGCGCCGGGAGAGGAAGCCGCGCAGGAGGGTCTCGCACTCCTCGGCGGAGAACGCCTCGCCCGTCTCGGCGTTCTTCATCAGCTCGATCGCGTAGAAGTAACCGGTTCCGCGCACGTCGCCGACGATCGGCAGGTCGAGCAGTTGCTCCAGCGTCGAGCGGAAGGGTCCCTCGTTCTCGAGCACCCGCTCGTTGAGCCGCTCGCGCTTCATGATCTCGATGTTCTTCAGCGCGATCGCGGACATCACGGGATGGCCGCCGAACGTGATCCCGTGCGAGTACATCGAGGCGCCCTCCAGGAACGGCTCCATCACCTGATCGGTCGCGATCACCGCGCCGATCGCGGCGTAGGAGGACGAGAGGCCCTTGGCGCAGCAGACGATGTCGGGACGGATGTCGTACCGCTCCGAGCCGAACCAGTGCCCGACCCGCCCGAAGGCCGTGATCACCTCGTCGGCCGAGAGCAGGATGTCGTAGCGGTCGCAGAGCTGCGCGGACGCCCGCCAGTAGCCCGCCGGCGGCGTGAAGGCCCCACCCGCGTTCTGCACCGGCTCCATGTGCACGAGGCAGATCGTCTCCGGCCCCATCGAGACGATCGCCTGCTCGAGATCGGCGAGCAGCACAGCCGTGAACTGCTCCTCGGTCTCGTCCTTGGGCCGGTGGCAGCGGTTCGTGTTCATCACGTGCCGCACCTCGGGGACGAGCGGCTCGAAGCTCGTGCGCAGCGCCGGGATGCCGTTGATCGAGAGCGCGCCCATCGTCGTCCCGTGGTAGGCAACCTGGCGCGCGATCGCCTTGTACTTGCGCGGCAGCGGCGCGCCGGCCTTCTCGTCCTGCCGGACCTCGCCCGAGTCGACCTTCTTGCCGCCGCGGGCGAGGTAGTACTGGCGCGCGAGCTTCCACGCCGACTCGACCGCCTCCGAGCCGCCGTTGACGAAGAAGACGCGGTTCAGGTCGCCGGGCGCCAGCGAGGCGAGCTCGCTCGCGAGCTCGATCGCGCGCGGATGGGCGTACGACCAGTTGGTGTAGAAGGGCAGCTCCCGCATCTGCGCGAGCGCCGCCTGTCCGACCTCCTCGCCGAAGCCGTAGCCGATGTTGACCGAGAAGAGCCCGGCGAGCGCATCGAGATATCGCTTCCCGTTCGAGTCCGTCAGATAGCAGCCGTCGCCGCTGACGATCACCGGGATCTCCGCGTCGCGGTAGCCACCCATGCGGGTGAAGTGCAGCCACAGGTGGTCTCTCGCGGCTTGCTGGAGATCGACGGTCATACGGCTCCTTTGGCTCGGCGGTTCTGGATGACGATGTTCGTGACCGCGACGGTGAAGGCGAGCACGAAGATCGCGGTGGCGAGGACGTTGACCTGCGGCGGTGCGCCGACGCGGGCCGCACCCCAGACGAACAGCGGGAACGTGGTCTCCGCTCCCGAGTTGAAGTACGTGATCACGAAGTCGTCGATCGAGAGCGCGAACCCGAGCAGGAGCGCCGAGAAGATCGCCGGCGCGATCAGCGGCAGCGTCACCTTCCGGAACGTCGTCCACTCGTCGGCGCCGAGGTCCATCGCCGCCTCCTCCAGGTGCCGGTCGAAGCTGATCAACCGCGCCTTCACGGTCACGACGGCGTAGCTGATGATGAACATCACGTGCGCGATCGCGATCGTCAGGAAGCCGGTCGGGACCTTCAGCTGCAGGAAGAGCGTCAGCAGCGAGGCGCCGAGCACGATCTCGGGCGTGGCCATCGGCAGGAAGACGAGCAGGTTCGTCGAGCCCCGGCCGCGGAACCTGTGGCGGACGAGCGCGAGCGCGATCAGAGTTCCGAGGACGGTCGCCAGGATGCTCGAGATCGCCGCGATCTGGATCGAGAGCACCATCGAGTCCGCGAGGCCGGGCACGGCGTTCCAGTTGATCCAGTTGTCGAGGGTGAAGCCCTGCCACGTGTAGTTGAAGCGCCCGGCCGGGTCGTTGAACGAGAACGCGATCACGACCGCGATCGGGAGCAGCAGATAGATGAACGCGAGCATCGCGTACGCGGTCAGCGCATGGCGACGGATCACGGCGGTCATCCGGTGAGCTTCTCCGTGCCGAGCGACCTCGCATAGATCGCAACGCAGGACGATGATCGCAGCCATCAGCACGAACGAGAGCGACGCCGCCGCCGGGTAGTCGATCAGCTCGAGGAACTTCGACTGGATGACGTTCCCGATCATGTGCTCGCGCGGGGTGCCGAGCAGCTGCGCGTTGATGAAGTCACCCGCAGCCGGGATGAACGTGAGGAGCGTGCCGGCAAAGACGCCCGGGAGCGAGAGCGGCAGCGTCACGCGCAGGAAGGCACGCGCCTTGCTCGCGTACAGATCCTGCGCCGCCTCCAGCAGCCGCGGGTCGATCCCCTCCAGGGCGACGTAGAGCGGCAGCGCCATGAACGGCAGGAAGTTGTACGTCAGGCCCGCGACCACGGCCACCGGCGTCGCGAGGAGGCGGCCGCCCTCCTCGACGATCCCGAGCGTCCGCAGGACGTCGAGCACGAACCCCGAGTCGGAGAGGATCGACTGCCAGGCGAGCGTACGGATCAGGTACGTGACGAAGAACGGCGCGATGATCGCCAGCAGGAAGAGGTTCTTCCAGCGGCCGCCGCGGAACGCGATCCAGTACACGAGCGGGTAGCTGACGAGCAGTGCAATGACCGTCGCAAGCCCGGCGTAGACCAGCGAACGGATCAGATGCTCGTGGTACTGCTCGATCGCGTCCCAGTAGTTGCCGAAGTTCCAGTCGAAGACGTAGCCGAAGTCGAACGAACCGCTCTGGAGCGACTGGTAGCCGAGAGTGACGAGCGGGGCGACGAAGAAGATCGCAAGCCACAGCAGGCCCGGAGCCAGCAGCAGATAGGGAACGAGCCCTCGGTGACGGTGGAGAAATGCCAAGCGTCTAGCTCCCGATCAGCGCCTGCCATTGCTCGTTGTACTCCTGGTTCTGGAGCGCCTTCGAGTCGAAGATCGAGACGTTTGCGAGCGTCTCCGCCGTGGGGAAGACGAGTGGGTTGGCTGCGAGCTCCGGATCGATCTTCTCCATCTCCTCCCTCGCGCCTTTCACCGGCGAGACGTAGTTGATGTAGGCGGCGATCTGGGCCGCGATCTCCGGCCGGTAGACGAAGTTCATGTAGGTCGAGGCGGTGAACGCGTCGCCGCCCTTCGGGATCAGCATGTTGTCCGTCCAGATCGCGCCGCCCGACTCGGGCAGATGCCACTGCAGGTTCTTGTTGTCGAGCGTCAGCTGCACGACGTCGCCCGACCAGGACATCGCCGCAGAGAGGTCGCCCTTGGTCAGCGGACCGCTGTAGTCGTTGCCGGTGAACTGACGGATCTGGCCGGAGTCGACGGCCTTCTGGATCCGGTCGATCGCGCGCCCGAAGGAGGCGTCGTCGACCTTTGTCGGATCGTCGCCGTTCGCACGCATCACGAGCGCAACCGAGTCGGCCATCTCGGTGAGAAGGGTCACCTTTCCCTTCAACGAGGAGTCCTCGAGCAGCTGGTCGATCGTCGTCACCGGCTTGCCGCCGGTCAGCTTCGTGTTGGTCGCAATTCCGGTCATGCCGGACTGCCACGGCAGGCTGTACTCGCGGTCGGGATCGAAGCTCGGGTGCGCGAGCGAGTCCTGCAGGTTCTTGATGTTCGGGATCGCGCCCTTGTCGAGAGGCTCGGCCCAGCCCTTGTCGATCAGGAGCCCCGGGAACCGCGAGTTGTCGGTGAGGACGATGATGTCGCGGTCGATCGACTGGCCCTGCGAGAGCGGGCGCTGGATCTTGCCGAAGTACGAGGCGTTGTCGTTGATGTCCTCGAAGTAGTTCACCTTGACGCCGGTCTCCTTGGTGAACTGCTCCAACGTCGGCCGCTTCTTCGTCTTCTCGTCGACATCGATGTAGAGCTGCCAGTTCGAGAACCGGAGCAGGTCGGCGAGCTCCCCTGTGCCGCCCGCGGACGTCGTCGCCGCGGCCGTCTCGCCGTCGCCGCCTCCGCAGGCGGCGAGGAAACCGGGCAGGGTCAGGGCCGCACCACCGAGCGCCGCGCGCTCGAGCAACTGCTTGCGGGTCAAAGAACGGTTCATGCCGCAGTCTCCTTTTGCTGAGGGTCGAGGACGAACGTGGATTCGGGGCTCCAGCTGAGCTCCGCGACGGAGCCGGGGTCGAGCGGCCGGCTGCCGTCGCGATTCTGGGCGTAGACGACGATGTCGCCCGCCCGGGTCGTGATGATGTACTGAGTGGCGACGCCGACGTAGGCGGTCTCCTTGACCGTGCCGGAGAGCGTGTTCTCGCCCTCGAGTGGCGGGCCGAGCCGGAACTTCTCCGGCCGAACGCCGATGGCGACGTCGCCGGTGCGGCCGGCGAGCGGGACCGACAGCTCGTCGCCCGCTTCGATCCGGACACGATCTGGAGCGGTGACGGTGCCGCGGAGCAGGTTCGAGACGCCGAGGAAGCCGGCGACGAACTCCGTCCGCGGCCGGTCGTAGAGCTCGGCCGGCTCGCCCAGCTGCTCGACCTTGCCGCGGTTCATCACCGCGATCGTGTCAGCCATCGTCATCGCCTCTTCCTGATCGTGCGTGACGTGCACGAACGTGATCCCCAAATCGTGTTGGAGGGCCTTCAGCTCGAGCTGGAGTTGCTTGCGCAGCTTCAGGTCGAGGGCGCCGAGCGGCTCGTCGAGGAGCAGCACCTGCGGCCCGTTGACGAGCGCCCGCGCGAGCGCGACCCGCTGCTGCTGCCCGCCGGAGAGCTGGCTCGGCTTGCGCGAGCCGAAGTCCTCGAGGCCGACGCGCCGCAGAATTTCGTCTACCCGCCCGCGCAGCTCCGCGCTCTTGATCCCCTTCCGGCGCAGCCCGAACGCCACGTTCTCGAAGATCGTGAGATGCGGGAAGAGCGCGTAGCTCTGGAAGACCGTGTTGACGTCGCGCTTGTGGGGCGGGAGGCCGACGACGTTCTTGCCGCCGAGCTGGATCGAGCCTGCATCCGGCTCCTCGAAGCCACCGATCATGCGTAGCGTCGTCGTCTTGCCACAGCCGGAGGGGCCGAGCAGCGCGAAGAAGGAGCCGGCCGGAATCTCGAGCGAGATGCCGTTCACGGCGGTGACACCGTCGAACGCCTTGACCAGGTTCTCCAGCGTCACGTCGGCAGCGTTCACGAACGGCCACCTGGGACGACGAGCACCGGGACCGTCGACCGGTGCAGCAGCTTGTACGGAACCGAGCCGAGGATCGCGCCGGCGATCGGCCCCTCTCCGGAGGCACCGACTGCGATCATCCGTGCGCCCCGCTCGGCTGCGAGCTGGATCAGAGCATCCACGGGGCGCTGCAGGAGAAGCACGGCTTCGGCTTCGACCCCGCGCTGCCTAGCCCTCTCGACCGCCTGCTCGGTCACGTCTTCGCCCAGCTCCTCGAGCGCGCGCCGGTGCTCCCCGAACTCCTCGCCGACGGACCGGAACGGCGGCTCGGCCGCGTACGCGACGAGGAGCGGTTCGCCCAGTGCGACCGCGAGCGCGACTGCCGTGTCGAGCGCCAGCTCGGCGCAGTCAGAGCCGTCATAGCCGACCACGATCCCGCTCATTCGACCGCCACCGCTGCGTGCTCGAACGGGCGTCGGCCGAAGAACCGCTCATGGCCGGCCAGCCGCCAGAGAATGAGAATGACGATCCCGAGGATGATGAAGGCCAGCGCGATCGCAAGCGGCACTCCCATTCCCAGGATCGACTGGCCGGAATACGAGTTGTCCGGGTTCGCGAGGTCGAGCGCTGACTTGACGAGCAGGTACGCGAGGATCGCGGCACCGGCAAGCGGTGCCAGGCCGACGAACACGAACGTCCGCACGGAGCTGAGCAGCTGCCTCCGGTAGTAGACGGCGCAGGCGATTCCGGTCAGCGCGTAGTAGAAGGCGATCAGGAGCGACAGGGCGGAGAGCGTGTCGAAGAGGAAGTTCTCGGAGAGCGCGTTCGCGGGGACGTACCACGCGATCGCCAGCGCAGCGATCACCGCCGTCGAGATGTACGGCGTCCTGAAGCGGGGATGGATCCTGGCGAACACCCTCGGCAGTGCGTCCTGACGCGCCATCGAGAACGACGTACGGGACGACGGGATGATCGTCGTCTGCGTCGAGGCGATCGCCGAGGTCACGATCGCAAACACGACGAGCTTGTCCCAGGGAGAGCCGAGCGCATCGCCGGCGAGTGAGCTGAAGACGGCGTCGTCGTCGTCGAACTCCGCCAGCCGCTCGAGCCCGGCGAACGCGACGACGGCGATCGTGACCGAGAGGTAGGTGACGAGCAGCAGCACCGTGCTGACCACAGCGGCGAGGCCGGGCGCGCGGGCGCTGTCCCGCGTCTCCTCCGTCAGGTTGACGGCACTCTCCCACCCCCAATAGATGAAGACGCCGATCAGAAGCGCCGAGACGAGCGGCGTGAAGCCTTCGATTGCGAAGGGCGACAACCACTCCGCGCTCGGTCTGATCGATCCCTCCGGCGCGTTGCCGGAGTAGACCTTCGCGAGCGCGACCGCGGCAAAGACGAGCAGCGCACCTACCTGGCCGACGATCATCACGTTCTGCACGTGGGCCGAGAGCTCCGTGCCGATGATGCAGATCGCCGTCGTCAGCACGATGATCGCGACCGCGAGGATCATCACCGCAGCCTTCGACTCCGCCGCCGACTCCCAGCCGACAAGCAGGTACGAATACCGGGCGCCAACGTCGGCGAGCGACCCGACCACGAGGATCCCTGTCGTGCAGATCGCCCAACCGCCGAGCCAGCCCGCGGCCGGGCCGAGCGCTCGCGTGACCCAGCTGAACGTCGTGCCCGCGTCCTGGTCGGCCTTGTTCAGGTAGTAGAACGCGGCCGCGATCAGGAACATCGGCACGAACGACACGAGCAGAGCAGCCGGAGCGTAGAAGCCGACGACGACGGTCACCGTGCCGATGACCGCGGCGAGCGAGTAGGCCGGCGCCGTCGAGGCGAGGCCGATCACGAGCGCGTCGACGAAGCCGATCGCCTCGTGGTCGAGCTCCACCGCCGGCTCGGGAACAGTCGCCTCCGTCACACGAGGGCCTCGACGGCGGCGGTGAAGACGCGGGTGTGCGAGTCGACGTCGGCCTCGCTGGTAGCGGGCGACATGAGAGCCATGTTGTGAAAGGGCGTCATCAGAATGCCGCGGTTCAGCGCGTAGAGATGCAGGAATCGCTCCAGCTCGTCGTCGCCGGCGGCGGCTGACTCGGCGCCGTTCCGAGGCGGCACGGCCGAGAAGCGGTACTCGGCGCGACAGCCGAGCTCGGTCACGTGCCAGGGAAGGCCGGCCTCCTCGATCACGTCCGCCACCCCCGCGGCAAACCGGGCCGCGAGGTGGATCATCCGCGCGAATGCCTCCTCGGTGAGCACCTCGGCCAGCGTCGCGCGAACCGCGGCGAGCGAGAGCGCGTTGCCGGCGAGGGTGCCGCCGATGCCGCCGACGTCTTCGTAGTCGGCCTCCTCGCGCGCCTCGATCCGCGCCGCCACATCAGTCGAGACGCCGTATGCGCCCGCGGGCACGCCGCCGCCGATCGCCTTCCCGATCGTGAGCAGATCCGGCTCGAGGCCCCAGGCAGCTGTGCAGCCACCCGGTCCTGCGCTGAACGTGTGCGTCTCGTCGATGATCAGGAGCGTCCCGGTCCGGCGGGTCAGATCGCGTAGGGCGTCGTGGAAACCCGGCTCCGGCAGCACGATGCCGATGTTCGTCAGTGCAGGCTCGGCGAGCACGCACGCGACGTCCCCCGGCGCAAGCGCCTGCTCGAGCGCGTCGACGTCGTTCCACTGGACGACCTTCGTGGTCAGCGCCAGGTCGACCGGCGGCCCGACGTTGCCGGAGCGCGCGACCACCCGGTCGCCGTCCAGCGTCGCGAACGTCTCGTCGACCGTGCCGTGGTAGCAGTAGTCGAAGACGAGGATCTTCGGACGCTGCGTGATCTCGCGCGCCAGCCGCAGTGCGAAGCGGTTGGCGTCGGTCGCCGAGAGCGTGAACTGCCACGCCGTGAGCCCGAAGCGGCGCGACAGTTCCTCGGCCGCGCCGATCGCGTCCTCGCTCGGAAGCATCGTGGTGGCGCCGCGAGACGCCTGCGCGGCGACGGCCGCGACCGTCGCCGGCGGCGCATGCCCGGCCATGGCACCGGTGTCGCCGAGGCAGAAGTCCACGTACTCGTGGCCGTCGACGTCGATAACGCGGGCACCGGTCGCCTCACGGAGAAAGAGCGGGAAGCCCCCCGCCCACTTCGCCATCCAACTCATGGGCACGCCGCCGAGGAGCGAGCCCTTTCCTTGCTCGAAGAGGCCCCGCGATCGTGGGTTCGATTCGGCAAAGCGCTCGAGCTCGCGCGCCACCAACGCCTCGAGCCGCGATCGGTCGATAGCAGGTGCGGAGCGCATCGCCGCAGACGCGTCCACGTCAGGACAACTTCACTGCGACATGCTTGATGCGGGTGTACTCCTCCATGGAGTAGAGCGACATGTCCTTGCCGTAACCGGACTCCTTGAAGCCGCCGTGCGGCATCTCCGAGGCGAGCGGGAAGAGGTGCTCGTTCACCCAGACGGTGCCGAACTCGAGCTTCCTCGCCGCCGACAGCGCGCGGCCGACATCCTGGCTGAACACCGAGGCCGCGAGGCCGTAACGGACACCGTTCGCCATCGCGATCGCCTCGTCGTCCGAGCCGAAGGGCTGCACGGTCACGACCGGGCCGAACACCTCGTTCTGCACGATCTCGGAGTCCTGCTTCACATCGGTTACCACGGTCGGCTTGACGAAGAAGCCGCGCTCGCCGATCGCCTCCCCGCCGGTGACGACCGTGGCCTTCGCATCGACGGCGCGCTCGAGGAACCCGAGCACGCGCTCCTGCTGCTCCCTGGAGATCACCGGGCCCATGTCGACGTCGTCGCCCTCGGCTGGGTCGGCGACCTTCATCCCCTCGAGCGCCTTGACCGTCTCGGACATGACGTCGTCGTAGACCTTCTTGTGCACGAGGATGCGCGAGGACGCGGTGCAGTCCTGGCCCGAGTTCCAGTAGCCACCGATCTTGATCGCCTCGGCGACCGTGGCCGGGTCGGCGTCGTCGAGCACGACCATCGGCGCCTTGCCGCCGAGCTCGAGGTGGACGCGCTTCAGGTTGCTCTGCGCCGCACCGGTCGCGATCAGCCGGCCGGTCTCGACCGAGCCGGTGAGCGAGATCGAGACGGATCTCAGGGTGGCGAACGAGCGCGTCGCCTGCGGGCAGGCCGTCGCCGGTGACGACCTGGAGCACGCCCGGCGGCAGGAACTCCTGCGCGAGCTCGGCGAAGCGGAGCGTCGTCAGCGGCGTCTGCTCTGCCGGCTTCAGGATCTGGACGTTGCCGGCGGCGAGCGCCGGGCCGAGCTTCCAGACGGCCATCATCAGCGGGTAGTTCCAGGGCGTGATCCCGGCCACGATCCCGAGCGGCTCGCGCCGGATGATCGACGTGTAGCCCTCGACGTACTCGCCGGCGGCCTTGCCCTCGAGCGTCCGTGCCGCGCCGGCGAAGAAGCGAAGGTTGTCGGCCGAGAACGGCATCTCGTCGCCGGCGATGGACATCGGCTTGCCGACGTTCTGCGACTCGAGCTGGGTCAGCTCGTCCGCATTGTCGTCGATCGCATCCGCGAGCTTGAGCAGGAGCTCCATGCGGTCCTTCGGCGTCTTGTCGAGCCATTCCGGGAGCGCCTTCATGGCCGCCTGGACGGCGCGCTCGACGTCCTCGGCAGTCGACTTCGGCACCTCGGCGATCGTCTCGCCCGTCGACGGGTTGAGCACTTCCATCGTCTCGCCGGAGGCAGAATCGACCCACTCGCCGCCGACGAAGTTCTTGTACTTGGTCACCGACACGCTCACGCTGCAGCCTCCGTTCCGGGGGATCTCGCCGCGAGCCTAGCTCGCATTCGACCGGGTGGACAAGTTCGACGCTCTCGACCGCGCCATTCGTAGGCCACGGTGTCCATACCGCGGACTCGGAATCAGCCGATCGGGACATTGCGCCGCGGTGCGAGCGAGTGCATCGTCCGTCTCATGGCGCGCACTCCGCTTGGCGAGCGCGGTGCAGACGACGGCAGCGGAAACCGCAGATCGCCCGACGACGAGGCGTCGCTTCGTCGAGCAAACCGGCGCCGCCGCGCTTGGGCTCACCGCTCTCGGCAGGCTGGCCGCACCTGCGCGCGGCGCCACGACGCCGAAGATCGTCGTCGTCGGCGCTGGGCTCGCAGGGCTGAGCGCCGCCTACACGCTACGCAACGCCGGGTATATCGCCGACGTCCACGAGGCGTCAAGTCGCATCGGCGGCCGCTGCTGGACGGTCCGAGAGGCGTTCGCCGAGGGCCAGATCGGCGAGCGCGGCGGAGAGTTCATCGACCAAGGGCACTCCCACATCCGCCACCTCGCACAGGAGCTCGGGCTCAAGCTCGACAACCTTCCGCAGGCAGAGCAGAACGGGACGGAGCTGATGGGCTGGTTTGATGGCGCCCCCTACAGCCATGCGGAGATGTCGGACGACATCAAGGCCGCGTGGCAGAAGATCCACAGCGACCTCTCGGCAGCGAGCTATCCGACCACGTTCGAGCTCTCGACTGCCGCGCGGCAGGGAGCTCGACAGCATGTCGATCGTCGACTGGATCGAGGAGACGTTCGACGGCGGGATGAGCTCCCGGATCGGGCAGCTCCTCGATGTCGCCTACAACATCGAGTACGGCGCCGAGTCGTCGGAGCAGAGCTCGCTCAACCTGCTCTACCTCCTCGGCTACCGCGGGCCGGGCCAATTCCGTCTCTTTGGCGCCTCAAACGAGAAGTACCACGTTGCCGGCGGCAACGATCAGATCACCAGCGCGCTCGCAGCCCGTCTCGCAGGCCAGCTCACGACCGGCTCGGAGCTCGTCGCGGTGAAGCGGAACCCAGCCGGCACGTTCACGCTCACGTTCCGGCAGTCCTCGGGGACGAAGACGATCACGGCCGACAAGGTCGTGCTCGCCCTCCCGTTCTCAATCCTTCGATCGTCGGTCGACCTCTCGAAGGCGGCCTTCGAGCCCTTGAAGCTGGTCTCGATCCGGGAACAGGGCATGGGCACGAACTCCAAGCTCCACGTCCAGTTCTCGAGTCGGTTCTGGAACACGCAGGGCTCGAACGGGGAGACGTACGCCGACACCGGCTACCAGAGCAGTTGGGAGGTGTCACTGCCCAACCGGGCAAGAGCGGTCTCCTCGTCGACTACACCGGCGGAAATGTCGGAGCAAGCTTCGGCTCGGGCACGCCGGCCTCGCGCGCGAAGCAGTTCCTTGCGCAGCTCGAGCCGGTGCTACCGGGCGCCGACAAAGGCCTGGAACGGCAAGGCGACGGTCGACTTCTGGCCCGGCTACAGGTGGACGAAGGGCTCCTACTCCTACTGGAAGGTCGGCCAGTACCAACGCTTCGCTGGGATGGAGGGTCGGCGCCAGGGCAATTGCCTGTTCGCGGGTGAGCACACGTCGATCGACTTCCAGGGCTACCTGAACGGCGCCGTCGAGACCGGCCAGCGCGCCGCCGGCGAGATCCTCGACGATCTCGGCTAGCTACTCGACGCGATCGCCTCGACGCGCTCGGGCTCGATCTTCACCAGGATCCGCTCCTCGCCTTCCTGGAGCACGTAGTCGTCCCTGCCGAAGTAGACGCCTGCCTGCCTGACGATGTGCTCGTAGGCGCCCTCCGTCGTGATCTCGGCGACCTCTCCCTCGATCGCGACCCACTTGTACGGGTCGTTGCGGTCGAGCACCAGGACCGAGACGCGCGGATCGCGCCGCAGGTGCTCGAGCTTCGCACGGAAGTTGTTCAGATTGAGGACGACGTGCTCGCCGTCCCAGTCAACCCAGACGACGGTCAGGTGCGGTGTCCCGTCCTCACGCAGGGCGGCGACGACGGCAACGTTTGGCTCCTCGTGCAAGAACGCCGCCTGGCGGTCGGTCAACTTCGGCACTCGGTCCTCCTTGGTTAGGGTCGTCCCGTGGGCGTGCTGCTCATGATCGGAACGCGGAAGGGTCTCTTCCTCATCCGCGGCGACGACGAACGGCGCTCGTTCGAGCTCGAGGGACCGCTCCTGCCCGGCTGGCAGATCAACCACGCCATCCTCGATCCGCGCGACGGCGCCGTCTACGCCTGCGCGAACAGCTGGGTCTACGGCGGGACGGTGCAGCGCTCGACCGATCTCGGGAAGACGTGGACAGCGGTCCGAGGGCCTCGGACTGCCGGAGGAGAGCGGGCTGAAGCTCGCTTCGACCTGGCACCTCGAGCCCGGCCATGCGTCCGAGCCGGGCACGCTCTGGCTCGGCGGCGAGCCGGCGGTCCTCTTCCGCTCGGACGACTCGGGCGCGACCTGGCAGGTGAACGACGGCGTGCTCAAGCACGAGACCCGCGAGAAGTGGGCGCCCGGCGCGGGCGGGTTGATCACGCACTCGATCACGCTCGACCCGGACGACGCGAAGCAGCTGTGGATCGGGATCTCGGCGGCGGCGTCTTCAGGACCGAAGACGCGCGGCGCGACCTGGCAGCCGGCGAATGTCGGGCACGGAGGCGTGCTTCCTGCCGGAGGACCGCTTCCCGGAGGTCGGCCAGTGCGTGCACAAGGTGCTCGCCCACCCGGGCAAGCCGGGGCGGCTCTGGCAGCAGAATCACTGCGGCGTCTACCGCTCGGACGACCACGGGACGAGCTGGGAACGGCTCGACGGGAACGGGCTTCCGTCGGGATTCGGATTCGGTCTCGCGCTCGATCCGAGCGACCCCGACCGCGCGTTCGTGATCCCGAGGAGGGTGCCGAGAACCGCGTCACGTGCGACGGCCGGCTCGGGATCTACACAACGGCCGACGCCGGCGCGAGCTGGGAGCTGATCGTCGCGGCGGAACCCGCCTGGGCCGCGGTGCTGCGCGAGGGAATGAGCCAGGACGACGAGGCGGTCTACGTCGGCGCGCAGAGCGGCCACGTCTATGCGCTCCGCCACGGCGAGGTCGTGGTCGCGGCCGAGCACCTGCCGCCGATCCTCTCGGTCGAAGCCGCCGCGCTCCAGTAAGCGCATGGCGATCGTCCTCCTCCCCGGCCTGCTCGCCACCGAGGCGGGCGGACAGCAGCGTTTCGAGCTCGACGCGGCCACGGTCGGCGACGCGCTGCGTGGCCTGCCGATCTCGGATCTCGTCCTCGACGAGGGCGGCGAGGTGCGGCTCGCTCGTGCACGTCTACGTCGACGGCGAGCGCGCGCACGACCTCGACGCCCCGTGGCGCCGGAGTCGCGGATCCGGATCGTCGCCGCAATCGCCGGCGGCTGAAACGGACATGACGGGGTCTGACCCCGGACACGTCCGCCGCAGGACGTGGCCGCGTTCGCAGAGCGGCCTGGTCAAGCGGATTTGCGCAGAGCAGACGTGTCCCGGACGAGCCATGTCCGGGGTCAGACCCCGTCATGGCTCGAACCGACATGTCGGACTTAGCTCTTGCCGACCGTGGTCGGGATGCCGGTGATCTTGCCGTCCGCGATCTCCTCCTTGATCGCAGCGACTTTATCGATATCGGCCTGCGGCACGTCCGGGCTCACCTTGCCGAGCCCGACGCCCTCCTCCTTCAGGCCGAAGGTGGCGTTGCCACCGCCCTTCCAGCTGCCGTCCTGGACCGCCTTGATCGTCAGGAAGACCGCCGAGTCGACGCCCTTCTGCGCGCTGGTGAGGATGTGCGGGCCGAGGAAGGACTGGTCGGCGTCGACGCCGATGCCCCAGCGGTCGCGCTCGCTCGGCCGCGTTCAGAGCGCCGAGCCCGCAGCCACCGGCGACCTGGAAGATCGACGTTCGAACCGCGCGCGATCTGATCCAGCGCGAGCTCCTTGCACTTTGCCTGGTCGTCCCAGTCCTGTGAGTAGTCGAGCATCGTCTTGATCCCCGGGTCGGCCTTCTTGGCGCCCGCGAAGTAGCCGGCGACGAACCGGTCGACCGGCGGCTCCTTCATGCCGCCGACGGCGCTGATCACATCCGCGCCGGCGCGCCGCTTCTCCTCGAGCCCGGCGAGGTAGCCGACGAGGTAACCGACCTCCTCCTCGCGGAAGAGCAGCCCCTGGACGTTCGCGGGCTTCCCGGGCACGAATGCCTGGTCGACGTCGATGATCGCGAAGCCGACGTCCGGGAACTTCTGCGCCACCTTGCCGATCGCGTCGCCCTGCGCGAAGCCGACCCCGATCACGAGGTCGTAGCCGTCGCGCGCCAGCGGGGTCATGTTCGGGATGTAGTCGGCCGCCGAGGCCGACTCGACCACGCGTCCCTGGATCCCGAGCTCCTTCTCGGCCCGCGTGAGCCCGCGGAAGGCGAGCTCGTTGAAGCCGTTGTCGTCGAGCTGGCCCTGGTCGGTGATCAGGCCGACGCGGATCGGGTTCTCCTCCGACGCCGCCGTGGTCGTGCGTCGTCTGGCCGGCCTCGTCATCGGAGCCGCCGCAGCCGGCGAGGACGACAAGCGTGAGGAGCAGTGCGAGCGGGAGCAAACGACGCATGAGGAAAGCCTTTCCGATAGGTTTTAGACTGTGAGGCACAAACCTACGACCGATCCTACCACACCCCCCGCGCAGACCACGCTCGCGGTCGTGCTGCAGGTGCGCGAGGGACGGCTGCAGACGCTGCTGTGGCAGAGGGCGCGGCAGCCCGACGCGGGCGCCTGGGCGCTCCCCGGCGGCACGCTAGAGCCCGACGAGACGCTCGAGGCCTCGATCCGGCGCCACCTCGCAGCGAAGGTCGACGTCAGAGAGGTCGCACACCTGGAGCAGCTCGGCTCGTGGAGCGATCCCGGCCGCAATCCCGCGCGCCGTGAGCTCGCGACCGCGTTCCTCGGCATCGTTCCGGCCGGCGTCGACCCTCAGCTGCCCGAGGACACCGCCTGGCAGGCCGTCGACGGCCTGCCGTCGCTTGCCTTCGACCACGGCGAGATCGTCCTCGCAGGCCGTGAGCGGCTGCGCGGCAAGCTCTCCTACACCAACGTCGGCTTCGCGCTCGCGCCGCCCACGTTCACTCTCTCCGAGCTGCGTGACCTCTATACCGCCGCCCTCGGCCACGACGTCTCGGCGACGAACCTGAAACGCGTGCTGCTGCGCCGCAACGTCCTCGAGGCGACGGGTCGCGGCGCGAGCCGGGACGCGCCGGCGGACGGCCCGCCGAGGTGTACAGGTTCCGCGTGCGCGAGCTCGAAATCACGGATCCGTTCGCCACACTTCGTCCACCGGGTTAGGCCATCCCCGATTCGGGTGACGGTGGCCCGTCCGGAGGGTGACGGAGGCCCCGCGGTATCGGTGCGCCTCAAAGCGTGACCGGGAATACACGGACAAGCCGCTGCGGACGACGAACAGAGCAGATGCTGCGGAGACTTTTCATCTTGGCTGTAACGCTGGCCGCCCTCGCCCTGCCGGCCTCCGCGCTCGCGGGCGGCGGCAACTACGGCTTCGAAGGCGCGTCGCCGGCCGAGCGCTCGACAGTGCGGGCCGCGCTCAACGCGAGCGCGTTCGACTGGAACATCGTCCCCGCAGCGGGTGACGATTCACGTCGGCCCCTACGGCGCCTCGCATTCCACTCCTGGCGACATCTGGCTCGACCGGGGCCTGCTCGGCGCCGGCCGCTTCGCCTGGGCAACCGTGATGGACGAGTACGCGCACCAGGTCGACTTCCAGGTGCTCGACGCGCCCCGCCGCGCCGTGCTCCAGGAGAAGCTCGGCACGAGCGCCTGGTGCTACGAGTCCGCGGGCCTCGCGCACGGAGCGAACGGCTGCGAGCGCTTCGCCTCGATGGTCGTGTGGGCGTACTGGCCGTCGAAGCACAACGCGTACCGGCCCGCCTCCCCGACGGACGAGTCCGCATCGATGCGGCCCGCCGAGTTCCGCAGCCTGCTCTCGTCGCTCGTCGGCATGCCGACGGCGGTCAAGCTCAGCCGCTAAAGCGTTCGCTCAGGCGATGAGGCTTTGCCGTAGCGCCGTCGCGACCGCCTGCGTCCGGGTATCGGCTTCGAGCTTGGCCATCGCTTTTCGCACGTGCGTGCGAACCGTCTCCGGAGAGATGAACAGCGCCTTGCCGATCTCCTCGTTCGACATCCCGTCGGCCAGCAGCCGAAGCACGTCGCGCTCGCGCTGGGTGAGGTTCTTCATCTTCTCCGTCGCGGCTGAGCTCGAGAGGACGCCCGCGAGGACCGGGTCGACGTACGTGCGCCCCGCCGCGACGAGCTCGACCGCGCGGACGACCTCCGCCAGCGGCGCCTCCTTGAGGACGAACCCGCGTGCGCCCGCGTCGAGCGCCTCGGTCAAGAGCGCTCTATCGCCGAACGCGGTGTACAGGATGACGGCCGTCTCGGGCGCCGTGCGCGCCACATGCCGTGCGACTTCGATCCCGGACATGCCCGGCATCCGAAGGTCGAGGATCGCGACCCTCGGCTTGCGGAGCTCGATCTGCTCCACCGCATCCCGCCCGTCCCGCGCGCGGCCGGAGATCTCGATCCCATGCTCCCCCAGCACGTCGGCCACCGCCTCGACGACCGCGGGGTGGTCATCGGCGACGAGGCAGGTTGTCACGGTCGCCCGCTCAGACACGGGTGCTCTAGGATGCCGAGTGGGGATTGTCGAGTGGTGGGGGTTCGCATGACAGTTGTCCACAGCGGACGCAGTTCCGCGTGGGGATCATAGATCGCGTGGCAACTGACGCCTCCGCGGCGCGTGCACTGCAGACCCTGGGGCTCCTCACGCGAGGCGCGCTGCACCAGATCTCGAACCCGCTCGTGGGGCTCGTCGGCTCCGCTGAGCTTGCGCTTTCCGACACGGAGCCCGGCACGAAGCTCAATGCTCGAATCGAACTGACACACCGCACAGGGCTCGAGATCGCCGGGATCGTTCGTGCCCTGCAGGCGTTCATCCGGCTGCAGGACGAGCCGGAGCGCGAGCTGTCGCTCGGCACCGCGGCCGCGGACGCAATCGCGCTCGTCTCGAGGGTGCTTCCCGTGCACGACCTGGAGTTCCGCGTGAGCGGCGACGCGACCATCGTGGCGCGCCCGGGCGAGACGCAGCGCCGGCTGGTCGAGCTTCTCGTCGAGGAGCTCGACCGTGCCGAGCAAGGCGCCACGATCGAGCTCCAGGTGAGTGGCGGCGTTGTCACCACAGGGCGGCAGAGAGTTGCGGCTGTGAGGATCCTGGTCGTGGACGACGAGCCGGCCGTACGCGATCTGACAGTCGAAATCCTGCGCCGGAGCGGATACACGCCGCATGGCGTGCCGTCGGCGAGCCACGCGCTCGACCTGCTCGACGAGGAGCAATTCGACCTCGTCGTCAGCGATGTCGTGATGCCGGAGATGACGGGCGTCGAGTTCCTCTACGAGCTCCGCCGGCGCCAGCCGGATCTGCCCGTGATCCTGATGACCGGCGGCTCGAAGGAACCGGAGCGCACGACGAAGGCGGTCGAGCTCGGAGCCGTTGGCCTGCTGTACAAGCCGTTCTCGCACGCCGAGCTGAACGAGCTCGTCGCGGCTGTGCTCGAGAGCTAACCGCGGAGGCGCTCGCCGCTCGGGTCGTACAGCGGCTCGGCCGCGACCTCGCCGTCGACCCAGTCGCCGAAGATCTCGACCTCCGACGGGCGTGCCGGGCTCGCAGCTCGCTTGGGGCAGGTAGGCGTACGCAATCGATCGCCCGACCGTGTAGCCGTAGCCGCCGCTCGTCACGCGCCCCGCAACCTCGCCCGCAATGCGGACCGGCTCGGAGCCGAGCGCAACGGCGTGCGCATCGGAGAGCGTGACGCAGGCGAGCCGCCGCTCGGGCTCGCCGGCCGCGAGCAGAGCCTCCTTCCCGTGGAAGTCCTTGTCGAGCTTGACCGCGAAGCCGAGGCCCGCCTCGTACGGCGTGTCGCCCGCCGTGATGTCGGCTCCCCACACGCGATAGCCCTTCTCGAGCCGAAGCGAGTCGATTGCCTTGTAGCCGCCCGCAACGAGCCCGTGCTCGACGGCCGGCGTCCCAGATCGTGTCCCAGAGCCTGAGCCCGAACTCCGACGGGCAGTAGAGCTCCCAGCCGAGCTCGCCGACGTAGGTGACCCGAAGAGCGAGGCACGGCACGGGACCGACCGCCAGCTCGCGCGCCCGCATGTACGGAAAGTCGAGCGGATCCGTCGTCAGCGGTGCGAGGATCTCGCGCGCCTTCGGGCCCCAGAGCCCGAGGCAGGCATACGCGGACGTGACGTCCGTCACCGTGACCGAGCCGTCGTCGGGAGCGTGCTGCCGGATCCAGGCGAGATCGTGCCGGCCGAAAGCCGTGCCGGTGACGATCCGGAAGCGATCGAACGCGAGCCGCGTGACCGTGAAGTCGCATTCGATCCCGCCACGCGCGTTCAGCATCTGCGTGTACGTGATCGCGCCGACGTCCCGCGCAACACGGTTGTCGCAGAGCCATTCGAGCAGCTCTGCGGCGCCCTCGCCCGTTACCTCGATCTTGGCGAACGACGACTCGTCGAAGAGCGCCGCGGTCTCGCGGCACGCACGGTGCTCGGCCCCGATCGCAGGCGACCAGTGCCGTCCTGCCCAGCCGCGCGGGCGGAGGCTCTCGTCGCCGGCGGCGGCGTTCGGCTCGAACCAGTTCGCCCGCTCCCAGCCGGACTTCTCGCCGAACGACGCTCCGAGAGCGTCGAGGCGGGGATACGCCGGCGAGAGGCGTAGCGGCCGGCCGGCCTCGCGCTCGTGCCCGGGGTACTTGACGTCGTAGTACGTGGAATAGACCTCCGTCGTGCGGGCGATCGTGTACTCACGAGTGCGATACGCCGCGCCGAAGCGGCGCGAGTCCATTTGCCACACGTCGAGGCTCGGCGTCTCCTCGACGATCCATTCCGCGACGAGCTTCCCCATTCCGCCGGCACCGGCCAGACCGTGGGCGCAGAACCCCGCCGCGACCCAGAAGCCGGGCACGTCCGTCGGCCCGAGGATGAACTCGCCGTCCGGCGTGAACGCCTCGGGACCGTTGATCAGCCGCACGACCTCCATCTCCTCGAGGCCCGGAACACGGCGCACCGCATTCTCCAGCAAGGGCTCGAACCGCGGCCAGTCCTCCTCGAGCAGCCGGCTGTTGAAATCGGACGGGATGCCGTCGAGAGACCACGGCGCGGGGTCTCGCTCGTAACCGCCCATGACGAGGCCGCCCGACTCCGGCCGGAAGTAGACGAGGAGCGACGGGTCGCGCATCGTCGGCATGTCGAGTGGCAGCCCCGCCGGGCGGGTCACGAGGTACTCGTGCGCCATCGGCACGATCGGAACGTTCGACGCCCGCGAGCGCGCCGAGCTCCTGCGCAAACATCCCGCCCGCGTTGACGACCACGTCCGCCTCGATCTCGCCCTTGTCGGTGGCGACGCCCGTGACGCGGCCCTGCTCGACGTTGACCGCTGTGACGCGGGTGTTGGTCTCGATCTCGGCACCGCGCTGTCGTGCGCCTGCGGCGAGCGCGAAGGTGAGCTGCGAGGGATCGATGTAGCCGTCGGTCGGGAGATACGCGGCGCCCAGAACGCCTTCGGTGGACATCGGCGGGAAGAGCTGCTGCGCCTCGGCGGCCGAGATCAGCTCGAGCGGCAGACCGAACGTCTTCGCCCAGCCGGCCTGCCGTGAGATCTCCTCCATCCGCTCGGCCGACGACGCCAGCCGAAGCGATCCAACCTCACGCCAGCCGGTCTCGAGCCCCACCTCGTCGCCGATCGCGCGATAGAGATCGACGCTCTCCATCATCATCCTCGTCAGCGAGAGCGAGCTGCGCAGCTGGCCGACGAGACCGGCGGAGTGGAACGTCGAGCCCGATGTCAGGTCGGCTCGCTCGACGAGGACCACGTCGTCCCAGCCGAGCCGCGCGAGCCAGTAGAGGATCGCGCAGCCGCCGACACCGCCGCCGATCACCACCGCTCTCGCCCGGGTTCTCATCGCACAGAGAACCTAACCGGCTCTCGCGAACCGTTCGGCGGTGGGGGCCGTAAAGTCTCCTGAACCCAACCGAGAGGGGGATGCCGTGACCCGCTCACGCGCCGTACTGCTGATCGTGTTCGTCCTGCTTGGTCTGGCCGTCGCCGGCTGCGGTGGCGACGACGACGAGGCAGGGACGACCACTGAAGCGACCGCAGCCACCACGGAAGCGAGCGGCTCCGGAGGCGGCACCACGCTGAACGGGAGCGTCGGCCCCGGCTTCGACATCAGCCTGGACGGAACGGACGGCCTCACCGCGGGGAGCTACACGCTCGTCGTCAACGATCAATCTGACCAGCACAACTTCCACCTGACCGGTCCGGGCGGCGTCGATGTCTCGACCACCGTCGAAGAGACGGGTGAGAAGAGCTTCGACGTCGAGCTGGAGGCCGGGGAGTACACGTTCGTGTGCGACCCGCACGCGAGCCAGATGAAGGGGAGCTTCACGGTCAGCTAAAGCCGTATCCGCGTCTTGCCGATCTTCGTTCATGTGGCGATGAACACAACACTCAAGATCGTGGCTGCGGTTTCGCGTACTGGCACACGCGGCGGCAGCTGCCGCGCTGCTCTTCCCGCAGCGCCAGACCTCGTAGAGCTACGAGAGAGCCCGGCGGAAGGAGCGCTCCGAAGCGGTGCGCTCCAACCGCTGGAAATGCTCGTCCGCGTACGCGCGAAAGTCGAAGTCGAGATCCGAGAGCGCCTGCTGGACGACGCCCCACATCGCTTCGCGGAAGTCGGACATGTAGCGCATCAGCGTGAGCGTGCGCTCGTGCTCGCGGCGCACGTCACCGAAGTACGCGCGCAGGAACGCGGCGGTCTCGTCCTCCGACAGGCCGTTGTTGACGGCAAAGTTCGCCAGGTCGAAGAAGACGTCACCCATGCCGGCGTACTCCCAGTCCACGATCCGGATCCTGGTGCCGTCGTCGATGAAGTTGGCGGTGAGCAGGTCGTTGTGGCAGGGCCGCTCGGCTGCGGGACCACGGGCGCGCTCGACGCGAGCTGCCGTCTCGCGCGCGCGGTCGTACGCCGCCGGCACGATCACGCCGTGCGTCGCCGCGGTGGCGGCGTACGCCTCGACGACGCGAAACGAGTCGAACCGCGCGGGGATCGGCGGCCCGCTGTGCACCGCGCGGAGCGACTGGGCGACGCGGCGGATCGGCTCCGGCTCTCGGATCGCCTCCGGCTCGACGACCGTTCCCTCCAGGAAGCGCGTGACGAGATACCCCTCCGGCTCGACGAACGCGACCACCTCCGGCCCCACGCCGACGGCGGCTGCGGCGAGCGATGCCTCGTACTCGACGCGGCGATCGATACCGAGCAGCTCCGTGTCCTTGCCGCCGACACGAAGCACGTAGGCGCCGTCGTCGAGCGTGACCTTGAAGTTGCGGTTCGTGATGCCGCCTCCGAGCACGTCGATCACCGCGTCACGGCCGGGCCAGACCCTCTCGATCATCTCCTCCACGCGCATGGTCGGGCGATGGTAGATGGCGGCTGTGATCAGCCCGCACGTTCTGGACAGCCTTTGACCCGTCTGGACTACAAGAGCCGGACGAGCGCGGCGGTGACCGCGGCGACGGTCATCACGACGATCAACGGCGCACGGAGCAAGACCGCCACCGCCCCGGCGGCGACTCCGGCGAGCCGCTCATCGAAGACGAGCTCCCGGTCGCCCCCGAACGTTTGCGTGACCACGAGCGCCGACAGCATCGCCGGGGCGAGGACTTCCACGAGTGCTCCCACCCGAGGCGGCAGCTGCCGGTCGCCGAGCAGGACTGGTCCCGACGCCTTGAACAGGATCGTGACCGCGCCGACGACCGAAATCACGAGCCAGGTCACCGGCGAAGCCCGATCAGGCAGGCGAGGCTCGCAGCGACGATCGGTACGCCGGGCGGCGCGAACGGGAGGAGCGCGAGCGTGATCGCAGCGGCAACGAGTGCGGTGGCGAGCGCACGGCGGCTGCGCAGGTAGGGCGCCAGGAGGGCGAGGAAGAGCGCCGCGAACGCAGCGTCGAGCCCGATCGCCTCCGGGTCGAGGAGGTCGCCGACGACTGTCCCAACCGCGGTGCCACCGATCCAGAGGACGTAGAGGAGGATCCCGACGCCGACGAGGATCCCGTACTCGAAGCGGCCGCTACGCCCGGAGAGGGCCCACGACTCGTCCACGATCAGCTGCGCTTCCAGAAGCCGCCGCTTCCGCGAGCCGGGGAAGATCGACGCAACTCCCAGACTGAGGGGGACGTAGCGGGCGTTCAGCAGCACGGCGGCGACGATCGCGGCCGCCGCGCCGCCTCCGTCATCGAGGATCGACGCGGCGGCGAGCTGGGCCGAGCCCGCGAACGTCGTCGCCGACATCACAACTGCTCCCACCCGCCCCATGCCGGCGTCGACGGCGAGCAAGCCGAACGAGGCGCCGAAGAGGAGTGGCGCGAGCGCGAGCGGAAGCCCGGCGCGGATGCCGTCCCGGGTGCGCGAGGTGTCCATCGACCCCGACGCTACAGAGAGGCGAAACGGTGGGGGCGGCCGAAGCCGCCCCCACCTGGAGCTACGGCGTGACCACCGGGCAGGTCGCGCCGACGCACGTGATCCGTCCTTGGATCGACGGGCTGATCGGCGAGCTCGCCGTCACGTAATCGGCGAGGGCCTCGTCCATGATCTCCTGCGAGACCGCCCGCGAGGTGAAGACCGGGTAGCCGTCACCGCCGGCGACCATGAAGTCGTTCTCTGCGATCGAGTACGTCGAGCCGGCCGTCAAGTCGACCGGAGCCCCGGTGCACGTGCCGTCCGCGGCCTGCCGCACCGCTCCGGTCACGCGACTGCCGACTGCGGCAGTGATGTTGTACGTGAAGCAGAGCCCCGACACCTGCGCGAACCGGCCGTTGATCGCCGGCATCGCCGACACCCCGTTCTCGAGCATCGTCTTCAGCTCGGCTCCGTTCACCGACAGCGTGACGATGATGTTCCCGAACGGGAGCACGCCCAGCACCTGGCCGCGCGTGATCGGGAACGGCGGCGGCGTGAACGCCGGGCAGAAGTCGCTCGGGTTGTCGGTCGCCGGACACGTCAGGTCGGCCCGCAGGCCACCCGAGTTCGTGATCGCGAAGTCGGTCATGTACGTCGTCCGCATCGCGTCGGTGACCGTGTTCCCGATCTTCGACTCGCACCTGCGCCCGTCCGGCGTCCCGCACGAGTCCGAACGCGGCACAGTCACCGTGGAGCTGCCGATCACCGTGTTGAAGATCGGCCCGAGCTGCGTGTTCAGGTCGTTGATCAGCGTCTGGATCGCCGGGTCGGCCTTGACGCCGAAGTTCCACGGCTTGTGGAAGTCGGCCGTCTCGTACACGACCCGCTTGACGCTGGTGTCGTACAGCATGCGGACCCGCGTGAACCGGATTCCCTTCGCCCGGTTCTCGGTCAGGACCTTGTTGGCCCGTCTCGAGATGACCTGCAGGTCGTTGTGGTCGCCCATCACGACGTCGACCCTCTGGAGCGCGTCGGCGATGTCGACGACGGGCCCGGTCGGGTCGGTCACCGTCCCGGCCGTGGCGCCCTCGTGGCCGATGGCCAGAATCGCGCCCACCTTCTGCGTGTTGAGCCGGTCGGCCTCGGCCTGCACCGCCGGGACGACCGGTTTGACCACGAACGGCCCGAGCTTGCCCGGGAAGAGCAGGCTCGGGGTGGCCTCGGTCGTGAACCCGATCACGCCGAGCTTGACGCCGTTGAGCGTGAACACCTTCGACTTCGACCACTCGGGCGGCGTCGTGTTGTCCGGGTAGACGACGTTCGCCGACAGCATCTGCCCGTTGAAGCGCGGGATCAGCACGCTGCGCAGGAACGCCTCGCCGCGGTCGAACGTGTGGTTGCCCAGGGCCTCGACATCGAAGCCCATCAGGTTCATCGCGTCGACGCCCGGCCTGTCCTCGAAGAAGTTCGAGATCGGCGGCGTGGCGCCACCGAACGAGTCGCCGCCGGCCAGCGAGAGCGATCCGCCCGTCGCCTCGGCCCGGTAGGCATCGAGCCACGGCTTCAGGAAGGCCGCGCCGCCGATCGGGAACGTCGGGTTGACCGCCCCCGTGCCCCGGCGACGGTGTCCGCCGTCTCCGCCAGCGGGATCAGCTGAGCATGGTAGTCGCTGATGTTCAGCACCGTCAGCTCACGCAGCTTCTCACCGCCCTTGATGATGTTCAGCAGGATCTTGCCGCGGGCGTTCAGCGGGCCCTGGATCCCGAGCAGATAGGAGATCGTCGGTGCCACGTCGATCGCCCGGATGCCCGGCACCGGGGTCTTCGCGTTCTTGATCCCCGGCCCGGACGCGATGAACGTCGCATGCATGTTCACGTTGTGGGCGAGGTCGACCAGATCCGGCAAGTAGCCGTGCTGGCCGAAGAACTGCGAGAACGCGATCCGCTGGCCGAGCGTCGCCGCGTCGAACTGGTACGGCGGGCGGAGGACGACGACCACGTCGCCGCTCCGGCTCGGGTGGAGCGAGTCGCTGCCGTCGACGTTCCGGAGCTCCTCCTTCTTCATGATCTTGAGGACGACCTGCTTGCCGGGGTTCGCCGGGTCGGTGAGACCCTGGAACGCGGCGATGACCTGGTTGCGGACGAGCTCGTAGTCGGCCGCGGGGACGATTCCGCCCGGGTCACGGCCGGCCAGGTTGATGTAGACCTGCGCCGTCCCGCCGGCCCAGCACGCCTTCGCCTTCGTTCCCGCACCGGATGTCGCGGAGACCGCGCGGCAGTTCGAGAAGACCTCGGCGGTGTTGATGCCGGCGTCGAACAGCACCTTGCCGGCGTTGACCGCGTACCACTGCGGTGCGAAGCCGTGGTCGGAGCTGACGAACGTCGTGTTCTCTTCGCCCGCCAGCTCACGGGCGAGCGTGAGGGTCTCGTCCGCCTCCTGGTAAGCGGCCCGGATGTACCCCTCTCGGATCGCGGTGCGCCCGTCGGGGACGTTGTCGTTCGTGAGGTCGTCGAAGTAGGGGTTCGGATCGCCGTCCATGTCGGTCGGCGTAATCAGCCCCATGAACTGGTGCTGGAACTCGTCCGTGACCGGATTGCCGACCAGCAGAAGCTTGGGATCGACGTCGAGCGTCTTGAGGATGTAGTTCAGGTACGCGAAGTGCGCGTCCTTCCATTTCAGCCCCTGCTCGACGTAGGTGTCCTCGTCGACGATCCCCGCCTCGAGCGGCGCGAAGTCGGCCGCCGTCGACGTCGGGAAGTCGTGCGCGAGCTTCTCCTCGAACGCGGCCGAGCCGGCCGGGCCGAGGGCGTTGTACGTCGCGTTCACCCGCTGGATCGAGCTGAAGAACACGCGGAACTTCGACAGATCCGGGGCGATCTCGATCGCCTTGACGTGGAAGCCCGCCGTCTGTCCGGCGCGGGCGCCGGTGAGGCTGAGCTTCACGTCCGCCCAGTCGCCGGCCTTCAGGTCGGCCACCTTCTGAGCGCCGTCCTTGCCTGCCGTCGACGGTGCGAGCAGCACGCGGTCGTAGCTCGTGACGCCGTTGTTCGTCGAGTCGTAGATGTAGAGGTCGTAGACCCGCGTGACGTTGTCGGTCGCCGGGAATGCCGTGTTGGTGACCGTCAGCTGCTCCTGCTTCGCCGGGCTGTTCGAGACCGGGACGTTCGACCAGCCCGCGGCGTCGTCCAGATCGATTCGCTGATAGGAGACGCCGAACGTGTTCGCCAGCGCGGGCTGCCCCGGCAAGTCGTAGTTCAGCAGGACGCCGCGGTTCGAGAAGAAGGTCCGGAAGTCGACCACCGGTCCCTGCAGGGCGGGCTCGTAGGTGCGAGCTCCGACCCACTCCATGGCGACGACCTTCTTACCCGCGCGCTCCGCAGCCTGCGCAAGCGTGTCGGCCTGAAGAATCCCGTTCGTCGCGAACGCCGTGCGGTTGTTGAAGTTCCCTTCGCCAACGCGGTGGAAGGTGTTGTTCATCGAGCCATGCTCGCCGGGCCACGTGCCCGTGGCCAGCGTGGACCAGCCCACGCCAGTGTTGGGCGGGAACGCCTGGATGAGGCCGTTCTGGCCCTCGACACCGGTCTTCAGCAGCTTGCCCATCGTCTTCATGACCTTCGCGTCCGCGTATTTGCGGACGAGGTCGGGCCGCATTCCGTCGGCGGCGAACATGATCACCGTGTTCACCTCTGGCGGGCCGTTGTGCGCGCGCTTCGCGCCTTGTTTCGCGGCCCCTGCTGTTCCGACGGTTATGCCAAGGATGGCAACGAGCCCAATCGCGGCCATGCCGAGTCGCATTCGCTTCATGTTCCCTCTCCCTTTCCCCCGAGTGACAAGCCAGTGTGCTGGTTCAATCCGTGTGGCGATCGTATTCCTCTGCCCGATGCAATCCAAGTCTCATCCGGTAACGGACCGGTGACGGAGCCGGCAGTCTCCGGCTCCGTCACCAGCATCGCTCCCGACGCTAGAGCGCGCGCGAGAGCGCGATCAGCGTCGCAGCCTCCGCTGCGGTCAATGCCTTCCCGGACTGCGAGCGCACGAGTTGCACGTACGCGGCCAGGGCGAGCCTCTTCCCGAACGTCGAGCCGTGTGCCTCGGCCACCTCGGCGACCCGGAGCAGCGCGCAGAGCGCGTTTCCGATCGCCCTGACTCGAGGAGAACTGCCTCGAGAGGTTGCAGAGGCTGGTGTAGGTCACGCCGACGGTGAACGTCACCGACGCCGCCGGCCGTGTTCCCGGCCTTGTCGGTCGCCGTGGCGCTGAACGTATGCGAGCCGAGACCGAACGAGTACGCAGGCCCGCTCACGTTCGCGCAGGTCGTCGACGCGACTCCGGAGAGGGCGTCGGCCGCCGTGCACGTGATCGAGACCTGCTCGTCGACCTGGTAGCTCGCCTTGCCGCCGGTGTAGGTCACCGTCGGGTTCGTGAGGTCGATGTTGATGTTCGCGACGCCGGCCGAGAGCGAGAGCCCGCCTTCAGTCGTCGACCGTGCCGCGAGACCCCCTGGTCGGCACCCTCGTGCGCGAGCGTCACCGGTGCCGGGCAACCGCCCAGGATCGCCGACAGCGGGTCGACGCACGTGAAGCTCACGGTCACCGCGGTGTTGTTCCACCCGGCCGCGTTCGCGGCCGGCGAGGCGGACGCCGAGATCGTCGGCGCCGGCATCGTCAGCTGCACGAGCTGCGGGTCGTGATCCGACGCCTGATCGATGAACTCGGCGTTCACGTGGACGACGTCGTAGCCCGCCGCAGCCGCGGCGTTGTTCAGCAGGTTGCTGCTGACCATGATGTGGTCGAGCACCTGGCTGTTGCCGTCGAACACGTAGCTGTAGCGCTCGTTCGGCGGCAGGGTCTCGATCATCGCGATCAGGCCCGCATCCTTCAGCTTCTGCACCGGCGGCGAGAACTGGAAGTCGTTCAGGTCGCCGACGACCGCGACGTTCGCCGTCGGATCCGCCGCGAGGATCTCGCCGACGAAGCCGGCGAGCAGCGTCGCCTGCGCGTTCCGCTGCACCTCGGAGCTGAGCACCGGCGGCTGCGACGGGCCGAAGAGACCCTGGTCGCCGCCCTTGGAGTTGAAGTGGTTCACGATCACGAACAGCTTGTGGCCGTTGTAGGTGAACTCGGCCGCGAGCGGCTTCCGGCTCGAGTTCCAGGCCGTGTTCGTCGGCGCGACGCGGCCCGGGCTCACCGAGAGCTCGGGGCCGTTCGGGCCTGCGACGACCGCGACCGCCGTCGTCGAGTCACCGCCGGGGCGGTCGACGAACGCGAGGCCGCGGTCGGTCCGGAAGAGGAAGCCGACGCGGATGTTGCCGCCCGGCTCACCGCCGTCCTGGTGGGCAACCGGGTTGATCTGCCGGTAGCTGTAGGTCGGGCCGCCCGCCGCCTGGATCGCGGCGACGAGCCGGTCGAGCGTCACGTTCGCGTCGACGACCGGGCTGGACGGTGCCACCCGTCGCACCGTTGTTGTCCTGGATCTCCTCGAGGCCGACGATGTCGGGCGCCGCGAGGTTGTTGACGATCATCCCGGCGAGGATGTTGTACTTCGCGTCCGGCTCGTTCCCGGCGAGGTTCTCGACGTTGAACGTCGCGATCGAGACCTTGTTCGGTCCCGCGGCGACCGCCGACTCGCGGACGGACACGCCGGTGCGAGCCGATGACCGGCTGCGAGCGCAGCTGGATCCGGTACTCGCCGAAGGCCCAGTCCAGGATCCCGACGTGCGCGCCCGGGAAGGTGCCGCCGACGTTCACGGCCGGCATCGCGGGCGGCCCGGTCTTGAACCACTCGTCGTCGATCACCATCCGCTCCGGATTCAGGTCACCGGGGCTGATCACGAGGCCGCCGCGCGGCGTCGTCATCGTCGCGTTCGCGCCGTTGTCGCCGACGACGAAGATCTCGCCGAAGTTGGTGAACGTGAAGCTCGTCGCGACGAGGTCGTTCATCTGGACGAGCATCCCTTCCATGCTCTCGTAGAAGTCGAGCCCGTCCTCGGCCGGATCGAAGAGCACGCCGGGCGCCTCGACGTTGCCGGTCGCGTCGTCCTCGATCACCGTGTTGGGCGGGACTCGCCCGCCTGTGCCGATCACCGTCGCAGCCGGCAGCGCGTTGCCGCTGGAGAGAACGGTGACGACCGGAGCTCGTCAGCTCGGTCAGCGTGAGGCTGGTCGCGTTCGCGCGGAACTCGGTCACCCTGCCGAGGACGCTGACCTCGTCGCCGACGCTGACGCCGGCGGCGGCGGACGCTCCGAAGACCTGGAGCCCTTCCGACGTGTCCGGATTGGCGTCCGGCGTCGGATCCTGGATGTAGAAGCTGCTGCCGATCTTCCCGATCACGATGCCCGTGGTGGTCACCGTGTCGCCGTTGCGCGGCGAGAGGTGTGCAGCGCCCTGAATCTCGCTGATCTCGATCGGCGGGAGCCGGCGGCTCCGCGACCGTGAGCGCGATCGTCGGCGCCGGCTATCCGCTCCTGGGCGTCCGCGATCACGGCCGGGCAGGCTCTTTGCGCCCGGCGTGGTCGCCGAGGCGACCGTGGCGCCGTAGGAGAAGACATTGTTGCCGGCGACCGCGTCGCCGTTCGTGCCGTCGTCGAAGAAGGCCTGCGTGTCCGAGCCGCCGATCTGGCTCAGGTCGCCGATCACGGTGATCTCGGTACTGGCCGGATTCGTGCCCGGTGTGACGGCGACCGTGAGGAGCGTGTTGGCGCCCGCCGGGACCGAGCCCGGGTTGGCCGCGCCGACACCCGTCGGGTCCGTCTCCCCGCCCCCGTCGACCGTGTGCGAGCCGAGACCGTCGAAGGTGTCGTTGGCGAAGCCGTCCCACTCGAGTGCGGGATCGAAGACATCGGTGTCGTTCGTGTCACCGGCCTCGATCGACGACTTGCGACGCAGCGTGTTGTCCATCGTGCTGACGAGCCCGGTACCCCACTGCGTGCCCGGGTCGAAGCCGCGCTGGCCGACCGCGTCGACGACGACTGTGCCCCTGCGGAGGACGACGGCGTCGTTGCCGTTGAAGATGCCGGCGCCGGTGGTCTGGTCCGCCTGGGCGAGAATCGCAGCGTTCGCGCCCGAGTGCGCGAACACGAAGACGTCGCCTGACGCGATCGTTCCCGTCAGGGCGAACGCCGTGCACGTCAGCGACCCGTTGGCGCAGTTCTGGAGATCGTAGTTGCCTGTCAAGACAACAGGAGCCGAGGTCCCGTTGTAGATCTCGATCGCCTTGTTGTTGCTCGATCCCTCGATGTACTCCGAGATGAAGAGCTCGGTGGAGGCGGCGTTCGCCCCTCCGATGCTCGCGAACGCGACGAGCGCCGCGGCGGCTGTGAACAGCCGCAATCGAAGCTTAGACACCTGTTCCTCCCCTGAAGTTGGCGCTACTTCCCCAAAAACGCGACGGTCCGTGCGGCTCGCCGACCGGCGGGACTCTACTCCGGGACTCTCCGAACGCCAAGGCCAGATTCGACATCGCAACAAGTCGTATGCATACTTTGAGATGTCCCGACGACGAAGGAGGTTCGAACTCATGATCGAGCTTGCACCCTTCGCCTCTAGAGCTCCGCGGCTCTAAGGCCGTCGGTCCACACCTCCGGCAGCTCCTGAGCCGCGCAGGCGCGCGCGTTCCGCCGTGCGCCTGCCCATCCACCACATTTCCGCTCAAGGAGACTCGCTTGTACGCATTGCAGGACCTCGGCTGGACTGACAGCCACACAACCGATTTCGAACCGCACGCCGTCGAGGGCTTCCTCCCGGCGCGCGTCGCCGCGCAGCATCGCGGCGCCTACATCCTCTTCGCCGAGCTCGGCGAGCTGCGTGCCGAGGCCTCCGGCCGCCTGGAGCACGAGGCAACCGGCCCCGGCGAGATGCCGGCCGTCGGCGACTGGGTCGCGGTCTCGGCACGCCCGGAGGAGGGCGCAGCGACGATCCACGCCGTCCTCCCCCGCCGGACGAAGTTCTCGCGCAAGGTGGCACACCACGCCTCCGACGAGCAGGTGCTCGCCGCGAACGTCGACGCCGTGTTCCTGCTCATGTCGCTCAACGAGGACTTCAACCTTCGCCGCCTCGAGCGGTACATCACGATGGCGTGGGAGAGCGGCGCGAAGCCCGTGATCCTCCTGACCAAGACCGACCTGTGCCCCGAGTTCGCGCTGCGCGTGCTCGAGGCGGAGGCGATTGCCTTCGGCGTGCCCGTGCACGCGATCTCGAGCCTGACGGGCGACGGGCTCGAGCTCGTTCGCACGCACCTCGCTCCGGGCCAGACGATCGCCCTGCTCGGCTCCTCCGGCGTCGGCAAGTCGACCCTCGTGAACACGCTCGCCGGCGAGGAGCTCCTCGCCACGCAGCCGATCCGCGAGGACGACGGCGAGGGACGGCATACGACCACGCACCGGCAGCTCGTGCTCCTGCCCGGCGGCGGGCTCGTGCTCGACTCGCCGGGGATGCGCGAGCTCCAGCTCTGGGAGTCCTCCGACGGGCTCTCCGAGACGTTCGGGGACGTCGAGGACATTGCCGCTCAGTGCCGCTTCACGGACTGCGCTCACCAGACCGAGCCCGGCTGCGCCGTGCAGGCAGCCCTCAACGATGGCACGCTCGCCTCCGAACGCTGGGCGAGCTACAACAAGCTGCAGCGCGAGCTCGCACACCTCGAACGGCGGCTCGACAAGCGGCTCCAGGCCGAGGCCAAGAGGCGCTGGATCAAGGCCGGCGCGGAGGGGCGCGCGAACATGCGGGCGAAGGGGCGCCGCTAGCGCGGCATTTTCCGTGCCCGGAGTGATGGTGCTGGTGAACGCCCAGTCGGTCGCGGCGTCGTCCGTGTCGCTGCCGTTCGGGATGCGCGCCAGCGATCCGGCGACGCGTGTTCGAGTCGGCCACGCGATGCCGGCAGCGGCGTTCCCTCGACGAGCAGGTGCGCGAACGGCGCCGATGAAGGCTCGCTCGATCGCGCCTTCGTAGGAGAGCGTGTCGATCACGCCCTCGTAGCGCGTGTCGTAGAGCGCGACCCCGTCGGGCGAGCCGTTCTGCGCATCGACCCGGACGACCCGGTACGCGCCCGCGGCGAGCGCGCCGCTCAACGCCCGGCGCCGGTACTCCGCTGCCGTCGGCGCCGTCGACGAAGACGAGCGCGAGCCCTTCGAGGTCGGCCGGGCTCGAGCCCGGCGTTGTAGAGCTCGACGAATCCGCCGCGCATCGGCGCCGACCTGGTCGTAGTCGATCTCATTCAGCACCGGGTCCGGCAACGCCTCCGACGGCGGCGCATGCTGGCACCAGGATGTGACGAGCGCCGCTCGAGTCGGTCCAGACGACGACCGTCCCCGGCAGTCCCGGACGCTGTCGTGCAGGGCGAGCCGGCTTGGCGCGGTTCCGCTCGCGCCCGCACCACCTACCGCGAGCGCAAGAGACGCAACGGCTGATCGCCACGATGCGGCACCGCCGCCGTCGAAGTGCTGTCTTCATCGATCCTCCTCGTGAACTGGGAGGAGTCGTGGTACCTGCCTGCGCCGGCGGCGCCTAGTGTCCGAAACGGCCCAACCTGTCCCAAAACGGCAGTTCTGCGCGTGAATTGGCACGCAATCGACACACTCCCGTGATCGAAATTCGCTTCCAGCTTCCCGATCCACGTCGCCGCCTCGCCGCCAGTCCGCCTCGCACACGAGCTGCGCGACCGGCTGCCGCACGAGCTCTCGCGGCGCGGCGCGTCGTGGGAGCTGACCGCACCGGCACCGGACGTCGCCCGCTTCGAGTACCAGTTCGAGCTGATCGACAGGCGCGGCCGCAGCGAGTGGATCGTCGACCCGGCCAACCCGAAGGCGGCAAGCGGACCGTGGGGCGACAAGTCGGTGTGGGAGGAGCCAGGCTACGAGCCGCCGGCCTGGCTCAGCCGCCGAGCCGCTGGGCAAGGCAAAGGCCGTCACGATCCCGAGCCGCATCCTGAGAGCCGAGCTGCCGGCCCTCGTCTGGGCACACCCCGACGCGACCGAGAGCAGCCCGATGCTCGTCGTCCATGACGGCCCCGAGTACGCCGAGCACTCCTCTCTCCTGACCCTCCTCGGCGGGCTGCCGCCGCTCCGCGCGACCCTGATCGGCCCGGTCGACCGCAACGAGACCTACTCGGCGAGCGCCCGCTACTCCCGCGCGCTCGCCGACGAGATCCTGCCCGCGCTCCCTTCCGCACCCGTCCGCATCGGCCTCGGCGCGAGCCTCGGCGCGCTCGCGCTCTTCCACGCTCACCGGCGCTATCCGGACAGCTTTCGACGCGCTGTTTCTCCAGTCGGGCAGCTTCTTCCGGCGCGCGGAGTCGTACGAGCGCAACTTCCCACGCTACGAGCGGATCGCACGCTTCGTCGGCGGCATCCATCGCAACCGACCCGAGCGCGCGATCCCGGTCGTGCTCGGCTGCGGGACGGTCGAGGAGAATCTCCCCGCGAACCGGGCGCTCGCGGAGTCGCTCGGCAAGCGCGGCTACGACGTCCGCCTGCACGAGTTCCGCGACGGGCACAACTGGGTCGCCTGGCGAGACTCCTTCCACCCGCACCTGCGTGCAGCTGCTTGAGAGGGTGACGTGACGTGGACGGACGCCACCACTCACTCTGGTCACCCGCGATCGGCGCCGAGGCAAGCATCCTCGTCCTACGGCCACTGGGGTCGGCCTCTGCTCGCGTTCCCCTCGCAGCAGGGCCCGGCGTGGCAGTACGAAGAGCGCGGGATGATCGATGCGATCGGCGATCTGATCGAGGCCGGGCGCGTGAAGGTCTATGCCGTCGACAGCTACGACTCCGGCAGCTGGTACCGCGACGGGCTCTCGCTGGAGGAGCGCGCGCAGCAGCACGGGCGCTACGAGGACTGGATCGTGAACCAGGTCGTGCCGTTCATCCGCGCCGATTCGAGCGACGACGCCGAGATCGCCGTCACCGGCGTCAGCTTCGGCGCCTACCACGCTGCGAACTTCGCGCTCCGGCGCGCCGATCTCTTCCCGCTCGCGATCTGCCACAGCGGCGTCTACGACGTGTCTGTCGTGGCGGATGGCCAGCAAGCGATTCAGCGTGGCGACGCGGTGTACTTCAACAACCCTGCCGACTACGTCTCGAACCTCGGCGGCGATCACCTCGACTGGCTGCGCGAGCGGGTCAACCTGCTGCTGATCTGCGGCCAGGGCGCCTGGGAGGACTCGACGGGCGCGCTCGAGAGCACGAGGCAGCTTTGCAGCCCAGCTCGACGAGAAGGGCATCCGGCACGAGCTCGACGTCTGGGGACACGACGTCCCGCACGACTGGCCCGCGTGGCGAGCCCAGATCGCGCATCATCTCCCCCGCTTCGTATGAGTAGCCAGAACCACCTGATCGGGCTTCTGCTCGGCACCGAGGAGGACTGGCCCCAGGCTTTCGAGCACCTCCTCTCGCGCGTCGGGCCGATCGAGTACGACGGGACGACGCACGAGCTCACGTGCGAGCGGATCACGAACGAGCCGTTCGACCTGCGCTACAAGCCGCGTTACTCGCTCGTGATCGACCGGCTCGGCTGGTGGTACACGGTGCCGCGCGAGTGGCTGAAGAAGGTCTCGCTGATGGACGACGTGTACCTGCTCAACAACCCGTTCACGTTCCAGGCGATGGAGAAGCACTCCGCCTACTGCGCGATGATGCGGCTCGGGCTGAAGGTGCCGGAGACGTGGCTGATCCCGCACAAGAGCCCGCCGGCGAACGAGCGCTTCCAGCCGACTGCCGAGCGCTACAACCTCCCGTTCGACCTGGAGGAGATCGCGGCGAAGATCGGCTATCCGCTGTACATGAAGCCGTTCGACGGCGGCCAGTGGGTCGGCGTGACGCGCATCCGCGACGCGACCGAGTTGCACGCCGTCTACGACACCTCAGGCGAGCGGCTGATGCACCTGCAGGCCTCGGTCGAGGACTTCGACGTCTTCGCGCGCAGCCTCTCGATCGGTGCCGAGACGATGGTCATGAACTTCGAGCCGGACCGGCCGATGTACGACCGCTACCAGGTCGATCACGACTTCCTGTCGCCCGAGACCGGGGACGAGGTCGTGACGATCAGCCGGGTCGTCAACGCCTTCTTTCGCTGGGAGTTCAACTCCTGCGAGACGATCGTGAAAGACGGCGTCGCGTCGCCGATCGACTACGCGAACGCGTCTCCGGACGTGGCGCTGACCAGTCTCCACTACTACTTCCCGTGGGCGATCCGAGCACTCGTCCGCTGGTCGGCGTTCTGTTCCGCGACGGGCCGGCAGATGCGGATCAACCAGACGACGCGCGACTATTTCGAGGTCGGCGACCGGGAGGATCTCTCGTACGAGGACAAGCTGGCCGAGTACCGGAAGCTCGCCGACGCCTACTTCCAGATCGACGAGTACGACGAGTTCTGCGCGACGAAGCTGCCCCATCTCGACGAGGCGCTGGTCGAGTGGGTCGAGGGGCCGGACTTCGACCGGGTGCTCGTCGACACGGTCCAGTCCACGTTCCCGGAGCACGAGCAGGAGCACTTCGTCACCCACTACCGCGGCCTCCTCGCGGCGTGGGCACGCGACCAGCGCGGGTAAGCCACGAACTCGGCCTCGAGCGACCTCGCCGCGCGGCCTCGTCGAACGGCGTGAGCTCGAAGGGGAGCAAGTGCCGCGAATGCGCTCCTCGCGCGCGATCGTCGGGTTGCGCAGTCCTTCGATCGAGAGGCCGCGCAACCGACGCGTTGACGGGCGTGACCAGCTCGAGCCAGAGCGCGGAGAGCGCAGGTGTCAGTACCCGGAACCTCGATGATCGAGGACTTGCCTGTCGAGCAGACGCGGCGATCCGCTCGATCATCTGCCTGTAGGTCATCACCTCCGGCCCGCCGGCGTCGAACGACTCGCCGATTCGCCGCCTCGTTCCCGGCCACCCCGGCGAGATAGCGTGCGACGTCCTCGAGCGCGATCGGCTGTGTCGGCGTGCTCACCCAGCTCGGCGTGATCATCACCGGCAGCCGCTTGACGAGGCCGAGGATCGTCTCGAAGGCGGCGCTGCCCTTCCCACCACCATCGCCGCGCGCAGCGTCGTCACCGGCACGCCGTTCGAGGCGAGGTGCTCGCCGGTCTCGCGACGGCTACGCAGGTGCGCGGACGCATCGGGGTCGTCGCCGCCCAGGCCGCCGAGGTAGACGATCTGTCTCACTCCCGCGTGTCGTGCCTCACGCGAGACGTTTTGGGCCGCCTCCCGGTCCTGCCGCTCGAAGTCGCGCGCGCCCAGCGAGTGGACGAGGTAATAGGCGATATCCGCTCCCTCGAGTGCGGCTGCGACACCCTCACCGGAGGCGACGTCGGCCTCGACCCAGCGGACTCCATCCTCGTCCTCATGCCGGCCGCGAGAGGCCGCGACACCTCGTACTCGCCGGCCAGCAGCGGCAGCGAGCGTCTGGCCGATGACGCCTGTGGCGCCGAAGACGGTCGCCCTCATCCCGCGCGCCCCTGCACGAGGAGCTCGAAGTAGCGGCGGCTCACGGCGGCGTGAAACGGGCTCTGGCCCTTCGCGTAGAGGGCACCCGTCCACCAGGGCGCGCCCGCCCGCGCCGCGAGCCGCGGCAGGTACTCCTCAACGGTGACGGTCAGTTCGTACTCAGCCGCCGACGGCTCGCTGGGCGAGCGTGACCGAGCCCCCCGGCCGCAACGCGAGCATTCCGCCCTGGATCGGGTACCTGCAGGAGACCGCCTCGGCGTCGATGGCTGTCGCCGGCGCGCCGAACGTGAGGAGGTTGGCGCCGCCGAGCAGCCGCAGGCGGCCGCCGTCAGCACTCCAGGTCGCGCGGACGACGCCGCGCGTGAACCCGGCCACGGCCCGCCAGTACGTCACGCCGAGCCAGCGGGCTCCGAGTCCGACGCCTCGACCGCCGGCTCGGCCACGAGCACTCGCTGCCTGGACTCGAAGCCACCCGATTCAAGCAGGCGCTCGCTCGTCTCCCATTCGCGGAATGAATGTTTGCTCATCTCTGGACAAAGGGTAGACAAACCTCCAGTTGACCAGCGAGGAGTCCGCATGACAGCGATCGACCGGGATGTACACGCCGCTTTCGCTGGCGCGACGGCGGCGGCCGTGTGGGCCGCGGCCGAGCCCGCGCTGCGGCGCGTCTTCGGGACGCCGTACACCGACGTCCGCCTGATCGGCGCGCCGCTCTCGCGGCGGCACTGGCGCCTCGTCGGGACGACCGTCCACCTCCTGAACGGCGCAGCAGCAGGCGTCGTCTTCCGCCGGCTTGGGCTCCGCGGCTGGAAGGCCGGCGTCGCGTCAGCGCAAATCGAGAGCGCCGCAGTCTGGCCCGGGATGGTCGTGGTCGATCGCTACCACCCCGACCGGCGCACGCGGCGCCTGGCCGCCTCTGCTCCGCAATCCGCGCGTGTTCGCGCAGGAGGTCGCGGCGCACGCGATCTTCGGCGCGGTCCTCGGAGTGCTCGTCCGGGACTAAACCGGTACGGGCTGCTCGGCGCGGAGCGGCAGCCGCAGGACGAACGTGGCGCCCTCCCCGGTCTGCGAATGCACCTCGATCGAACCGCCGTGCGCCTCGGCGATCTGCCGGACGATGGCGAGACCGAGGCCGCTGCCGCCGTCCGGGCGCGTCCGCGCCTCGTCTGCGCGCCAGAAGCGGTCGAAGATCGACTCCAGATGCTCGGGCGCGATCCCCGGCCCCTCGTCACTGACTGCGAGCCACGCCCAGCCGTCCTCCTCGCCGTGGTCGAGCCGGACGCTCGACCCCGGCGGAGCGACGCGGACGGCGTTGTCGAGCAGGTTGACGACCGCACGCTTCAGCACGTCGCGATCGCCGGAGACGACCCAGCCGGGACCGTCCGCGGCCTCGAGGGCGACGTTGCGTGCAGCAGCGGCGGCCGCGAACTCGTCGCGCGCGTCGGCGACGACCTGCACGAGCGGCACGGGCTCCCTTCCTGCTGCCGGTGCGTCGAGGCGCGCCAGTGCGAGCAGGTCGTCGGTGAGGCGGGCCATCCGGTCGATCGCGCGCTCGATCACCGCCGCCGCCCTGGCGCGACTCTCGTCCGTTCCGTCCTCATCGGTCAGGGCCAGCTCGAGGTTCGTCTTGATGATCGCGAGCGGCGTCCTCAGCTCGTGCGACGCGTCGGCAACGAAGCGGCGCTGCGACGCGAAGGCGACGTCCAGCCGGGCGAGCATCGAGTCGAACGTGTCCGCCAGCCGCTTCAGCTCGTCGTCCGGCCCGTCGAGCTCGATCCGGCGCGACAGCTCCGCCGCCTGGATCTCGCGCGCCACCTGCGTGATGTGAGCGATCGGCGCCAGCACCCTGCCGGCGATCACCCAGCCGACCGCGAGACTCGCGACGAAGAGCGCGGCGAGCGCGCCGAGCGAGAAGTTGCGCAGGTTGCGAAGCGTGCGCTCGTTCACCTGCCGCTCGAAGGCCTGCGCGTCGACGAAGGTCCGTTCCTCGGTCTGGCTCCCGTCGTTGATCGGGACAGTGGCGCGAATCGCGCCGCCCTGGGACAGGGGCTGGTCGCGCAAGCTGAGCGAGAGGCCGATGTAGAGGCCGGCGACGAGCAGCGCGGCGACGACGAAGAGGACGCCCGAGTAGAGCAGCGTCAGCCTGACCCGGATCGAGCGCGGAAAGCCTTTCATGCGTTCTCTCGCAAGCGGTAGCCGGCACCTGGGACGGTCTCGATCGGATTGCCGTCGAGCTTGCGGCGCAACGTCATGACGGTCACGCGCACCGTCCTCGTCAGCGGATTCGCGTTCTCGTCCCAGACGTGCGTCAGCAGCTCGAACTCGGAGAGAGCTTCCCCCGGCCTCGACATCAGGTAGCGGAGGAGTGCGAACTCCTTCGGCGTCAGCGCGAGCGGCGTGCCGTTCTGGGTCGCCTCGTGCCGCGCGGCGTCGAGCTCGAGCGAGCCCACCCGGAGCGGCGCCCGGCCTCCGTCGCCGTTCCGGCGCAGGAGCGCCCGTGCGCGCGCTGCGAGTTCACCGAGCTCGAACGGCTTCACGAGGTAGTCGTCCGCGCCGTCGTCGAGCCCGGCGATCCGATCGTCGACGCCGCCGCGTGCGGTCAGCATCAGGATCCGAGGCTGCGGCGCGCCGTCGGCACGCACTTCGGCCCGGAGCGTCCGGCAGACCTCGCGTCCTCCCGTCCCCGGCAGGCTGAGGTCGAGGCAGATCAGGTCGTACGGATAGACACGCGCCTTGACGAGCGCCTCGTCGCCGGCGTGGGCCAGATCGACCGCGTAGCCCTCGCGCCGCAGGCCCGTCGCGATCGCCTCGGCCAGGTCCTGCTCGTCCTCGACGACAAGCACCCGCATCGTCAAACCATCGTACTCCCCCGTCATCCTGCCCTTTATCCGGGCTTTACCGCCGGATTGCTTCACTTGCCGAAAACCGCGAGCAAGGAGCGTTCCGTGAGCGAGACGATGACCGTTGAGGAGCAACGGGAGCTCCTCGAACAGGCCCTCTTCGAGATCAAGCGGGTGATCGCCGGGCAGGACGCGATGCTCGAGCGCGTGCTCGTCTGCCTGCTGGCCGGAGGACACCTTCTGATCGAGGGCGTGCCGGGCCTCGCCAAGACGCTGACCATCAAGACAACCGCCCAGGTGCTCGGCGGCAGCTTCCAGCGAGTCCAGTTCACGCCGGATCTCGTGCCGTCGGATCTCGTCGGCACGCGCATGTACCGACCCGACTCCGGCTCCTTCGACACCGAGCTGGGGCCGGTCTTCTGCAACTTCCTGCTCGCGGACGAGATCAACCGCGCGCCGGCGAAGGTGCAATCAGCACTCCTCGAAGTGATGCAGGAGCATCAGGTCACGATCGGCCACGAGACGCACCTGGTGCCCGAGCCGTTCCTGGTCATGGCGACGCAGAACCCGATCGAGTCCGAGGGGACCTACCCGCTCCCGGAGGCCCAGGTCGACCGCTTCATGCTCAAGATCCTCGTGGGCTACCCGGAGCACGACGAGGAGCTGACCGTTGTCCAGCGCTCGCTCACCGCGGCGCCCCAGCTGCGGCAGGTGCTCGCGCTCGAACGGCTGCGCGACCTGCAGAACGAGGCCGCCACTGTCTACGTCGATCCGGGCATCGTGAGCTACACGGTGCAGCTGGCAACCGCGACGCGCGAACCGAGCAAGTACGGGCTCGACGAGATGGCGCCTTACATCTCCTACGGCGCCAGCCCGCGAGGGCCGATCAGCCTCGTCCAGTCGGCAAGGGCACTCGCGTTCATCCGCGGCCGCGACTACGTCGTCGTGCAGGACGTCGAGTCGCTCGCGAAGGATGCGCTCCGGCACCGGCTCGTCCTCAGCTACCAGGCCCTCGCGGAGCAGGTGGACGCCGACAGGATCCTCGACGCGGTGATCGAGAAGGTGATCGCGCCGGAGCTCGACCTGAGCAAGCGGGAGACCGCAGCTTGACGATCGCCCCCGAGACGACCGAGTTCGCCCGCCGGCCGGACCGGCCGGGGCCGGGCGCGCTCCCGGAGACGCTGCTGCGGGCGCTCGACCTGACGATCGGCAGGCGGATCGAAGGGATGCTCGCGGGCGACCACCGCTCGTCGGTTCTCGGCGCGGGCAGCGAGCTCGCGCAGGTGCGGCCGTACATCCCCGGCGACGACGTGCGCCGGATCGAATGGAACGTGACTGCCCGGACCGGCGAGACGCATGTTCGGATCGACCTCGCCGAGCGGGTGCTGGTGACGTGGCTCGCACTCGACGTCTCGGCCTCGATGTCGTTCGGGACGGCCGAGCGAAGGAAGGCCGACGTGGCGGAGGGCGTGGCGCTCGCGCTCGGCCATCTCGCAAGCCGGCGGGGCAACCGTCTCGGTCTCGTCGGCTTCGGCGACGACCGGTCGCAGGTCATCCCACCGCGCGCCGGCCGCGCCGGGATGCTGGGCCTCCTGCTCTCGCTGAGGCGCGAGCCAGTGCTCGAAGGAGGCGGGGCCACGTCGCTCGGAGCGGCGCTCGGGCTCGTCTCGCGGATGGCCAGACAGCGCTCGCTGGTGGCCATCGTCTCCGATTTTCGCGGGCCGCGCGACTGGCGCTTGCCGCTGCTCCAGCTCGCCGGCGGCCATGACGTGCTCGCCGTCGAGATCCGCGACCCTCGTGAGGAGACGCTGCCGAACGTGGGTGAGCTCCGCCTCGTGGATCCCGAGACAGGGCGACAGCTCCGCGTCGACACCGCGAGCACGAGGCTGCGCGAGCGGTTCAAGGCGGCTGCCGCGGCGGAGCGTGCCGAGGTCGCACGCGAGCTCACCTCGCTCGGCGTCGGCCATGTCGTGCTCTCCACCGAAGGCGACTGGCTGCGGCCGTTCGCACTCCATCTGCGCCGCCGCGGAGGCCGCAGGTGAACTTCCAATGGCCGCTGATGCTGGTCACACTGGTCCTGGTCCCGCTCGCCGTCGGCGGCTACCTCCTCCTCGAGCGGAGGCGCCACCGCCAGGCCGCGGCGTTCGCGAACCCTGCTCTCGTCCCGAATCTCGTCGGTCGCGAGCCCGGCCGCCTGCGCCACGTGGCGCCCGCGCTGGCCCTGATCGCGCTCGCAGCGCTGGCAACCGGTCTGGCCCGCCCGCATGCGCAGGTCTCCGTGGAACGTGAGGAGGCGACCGTTGTGCTGGCCATCGACACCTCCCGCTCGATGGTCGCGACCGACGTCCCGCCGAGCCGCCTCGCGGTCGCGCAGCGCACAACGCGCCGGTTCCTGGACAGCCTGCCAAAGGGCTACCGCGTCGGCATGGTGTCCTTCGCGCAGGCCGCCTCGACCGTGCTGCCCGCGACGGCGAACCGGGACGCGGCGAAGCGCGCGCTCGCCGCCCTCCGCACCGGTGATGGCACTGCGCTTGGCGAGGGAATCGCGCGCGCACTCCAGGTCGCGCAGCGTGTCCGGGTGGATGGAACCCGGCGCCCACCGGCCTCGATTCTTGTGCTCTCGGACGGCGCCCAGACACAGGGCGTGCTCGAGCCGCTGCAGGCGGCGCGACGGGCGAAGCAGCTCAAGATTCCGGTCTACACGGTCGCCTTCGGCACGGCGGACGGCGTGGTCGAGGTGGTCGACGACAACGGCTTCACCCAGCGCGTGAGCGTGCCGCCCGACCCGCCGACGCTTCGCCAGGTCTCGCAGGCCACCGGCGGACGGTTCTACGCAGCGCCCGACGGCGCGCGGCTGACCGCCGTCTATGACGAGCTCGGATCCCGCCTCGGGCACGAAAAGAAGGACCGGGAGATCACTGCGGCGTTCGCCGCGACCGGCGCCTTCCTGCTGCTCGCCGCGGGCGCCGTCTCAGCGTTCTTCTTCGGGAGGTTGCCGTGAAACGACTTCTACTCGTCCTGCTCGTCGCCGCTGCCGCCTCAGGGGTGGCCTCGCCGGGCGCCGAGGCCGGCCGGGAGTGCGACGGGCTGCTCGTCTGCATCCCCGTCGCCGGCCCCTGGGTGGCCGTGAACGGTGGCCCGACACCGACCTACTACCAGCTCTCTTGTCCCGGGCGCGGGCAGGTGATCGGGGGCCTCGACGCCGACCGCGCCGGTCCACTCGAGATCACGTTCCTCGGCAACCTCGGCGGGCCGATCAGCCCCGGCGTGACGACCCAGCGCGACGCGGTATTCGTCGCCCGGACGACGCGCGGGCTCTCGGGGTTCAGGCCGCTGCTCGGCTGCATCCCGGCCGGCGGTGGTGGCGGCCGCGGGCAGACGTCCTACGAGCCGAAACGGCGATTGACCGCGGCGGCGCCGCCGGTCATCGATGCGACGATCCGCCGCGTCAAGAACGTGCGGCTGAAGGATCAGCAGGCCGAGCGGCTGTCGCACTCCTGCCTCGAGGGCGAGCGGCTCCTCGCGTTCTCGACGGCCGTCGCCTTGCGCACGCGCCGGCCGCCCTCGCTTGCCGCCCTCGGCTCCGTTCGTGCGACCGCGCGCCGCGCCGGACGCGGTGTCGTCGTCAACGTCCGCTCCGGTATCACGCGTCCGGTGGGTACGCGGGTCGAGGTTCAGATCCACGCGATCTGCGTCAGGGGGCCTAGTTGAGCTTCGCGACGCCGCTGCTGCTGGCCGGGCTCCTGCTCCTGCCGCTGCTCGTCCTCGGCTACCGCTACCTCCAGCGCAGGCCAACCCGCTACGCCGTGCGCTACACGAATCTGGACGTCCTGGCGGCCGTCGTCGACAGCACGCGCTCGTGGCGCCGCCACGCCGGCCTGGCTCTTTTCCTGCTCGCGCTCGCCGCACTCCTGGTCGGCTTCGCCCGTCCGAGCGTGAACCGCCTCGCCGACCGCGAAGAGGCGACGATCGTCCTCGTGATCGACGTCTCCGGCTCGATGCAGGCGAAGGACGTCGAGCCCACCCGCCTCGCGGCGGCGCAAAGGGTCGTCCGCGACTTCATGAAAGGGCTGCCCGAGCGCTTCCAGGTCGGAGTCGTCGCGTTCTCGGAGACGGCCGAAGTGGCCGCACCGGCGACGTCGGACCGGCAGCTCGCGATCGACGCGATCGACTACCTCTACCCCCAGCGCGGAACGGCGATCGGAGACGGGCTCGCGAGAGGAGTCGAGGTCGCCCGCGCCGCCGAGGCGGGTCGCACCGGACCGCAACGTCCCGCCGCGATCCTGCTGCTCTCGGACGGCTCGCAGACCGAAGGGATACTGCTCCCGCAAGAGGGCGCCGCACGAGCGAAGTCCTTCAAGATCCCCGTCTACACGATCGCGCTGGGCACGCCCGAGGGAGTCGTGGAGTTCACCCGCTTCGGCGGCACGAGGATCATTCCCGTGCCGCCCGACAAGCCGACGCTGCGGGAGATCGCTTCGACGACGGGCGGCCGCTTCTACGAGGCCGAGAGCGTCGGCGACCTGCGTGACGCGTACGACAACATGGGGTCCCTCGTGAGCAAGGTGAAGCGCAAGCAGGAAGTCACGTTCGCGTTCCTGGCGGGCGGGCTCGTCCTGCTGCTCGCCGCGGCCGGCATCGCGGTCGTGACGTTCCCGAGGCTGCCGTGAGGATTCTCATGACCGTGCTCTTGGCGGGAGTGCTCGCCGGCTGCAGCGGGGACGAGAAGGAGGGCGCATCGACCTCGACTGCTGTGCAGACGGTAACCGTCACCGAGCCGAGGTCCACGGAGACGACCGCCGCGCCTGCCCCGAACCGCGCTGGTTCGCTCTCCGATGCCGTCGCCCGTGTCCTCCCGTCGGTCGTGAACGTGCGCACCGAATCCTTCGGGGGTGGGCGAGGCGAGGGCTCGGGAATCGTGCTCGACCGGGGTGGGATCATCCTCACGAACAACCATGTCGTCGAGGGCACGACACGGGTCACGGTCGTCTTCAACGACGATGTGCACAAGCGGCCGATGGCCGGGACGGTGATCGGGACGGCGCCGGAGAAGGATCTCGCCGTGATTCGCGTCCGGGCGACGGACCTCGTTCCGCTCCCTCTGGCCCGCTCCTCAGCGCTCCGGCTCGGCGACGCAGGTCTTCGCCGTCGGCTTTCCGCTAGGTCTCGGAGCGACGGTGACGTCGGGGATCATCTCCGGGCTCCATCGCACGATCGACGGAGAGAACGGGAAGCTGACGGGGCTGCTCCAGACGGACGCCGCGATCAATCCCGGCAACTCCGGCGGCCCGCTCGTCGACCGTACCGGGCGGTTGCTCGGAGTCAACACCGCAGGCGTCCGCCTCGCCGAGGCCGAGAACGTGAGTTTCGCGATCGCGATCGACGAGGCGCTGCCGGTGATCGCGAGGATCCGCAAGGCGCCGCCCGAGTCGGAGTCCTGGCTCGGGATCGCGTATTCGTCGGTCGACTCGGAGTCCGCAGCGGTTCAGCTGGGGCTCGACGGTACCGTGCGCGGAGCCGCCGTCACTGTCGTCTATCCCGGCGGCCCTGCCGAGAAGGCGGATCTGGCGGTCGGCGACGTGATCATCGCCGCCGATGACGTGCCGGTCGACTCCGCGGCCGACCTGAGCACGGTGATTGCCAGCCGCGACCCCGGTGACGAGCTCGATCTGGAGGTGATCGACACCTCCGGGCCCAGGCTCGTGACCGTCGCCGTCGCCAAGAGGGCGCCCGGCGCGCTACCGTAGGGGCCGTGAGCCCGCAGCGTCCCTCGGGTCGACGCTTCGCAGCCTTCCTGGCCGCTCTCGGAGTGGCCGCGAGCGCCTTCGGCGCGCTCGTCCTCCCCCGCCTCGCAGACGGTGAGGTACCGGCGTCCCTCCAGCCTCCGGCCAACACGCCCTCGGTGATCCAGCAGAAGCTCGACGACGACCGCTGCCCCAACCGCGGTCCGCACTACCCCGGCACCTAAATCAGCCGACTCCTCAGCTCGTCCGGCACGGGGACGCTTTCGCCGCGCTCGTAGTCGTACGAGACGAGGACGCTCTTCGCCTCGGCGACCACGCGGCCGCCGGCGGAGATCACGTGCTCCAGGTCGAAGCTCTTCGTCCCGACCCGGGAGCAGTGGGTGCGCACCTCGACCTCCTCTCCCATTCGCAGCTCCGAGCGGAAGTCGATCTCGACCCTGGCGAGGATGAAGTCGATCAGGTCGCCGAGCACGCCGATCCGGGCCTCCTCGAGGTACGTCGAGAAGACAGCGTTGTTGACGTGACCCATCGCATCGCAGTCACGGAAGCGGACGAGGTCCCTGTGAATGTGCGGAGAGGACGCCACGCCGCCTTCTAGCACGGCGGCTACTCTCGGGGGGTGAGCGACACACTCGTCTTCATCCCGGCCTGGAACGAGGAAGGCAATCTCGCGGCAGTGCTCGACGAGCTCCATCGCGAGCTGCCGGACGCCGATGTTCTCGTCGTCGACGACGGATCGACCGACGGGACCGCGGGAGTCGCGCGCGAGCACGGGGCCGAGGTGCTGTCGTTCGGCGAGAACCGCGGCCTCCAGGCCGGTATCGCCGCCGGCTACGCCTGGGCGCTCGAGCACGATTACGCCTTCTGCGGCCGCGTCGATGCCGACGGCCAGCATCCCGTCGAGGAGCTCCGCCGGCTGCTGGAGCTCGTCCGCTCGGGCAAGACGGATGTCGCCGTCGGCTCCCGGTTCGTCAGCGCCGAGGGCTACGAGCCGTATCGCTACAAGCCCGAAGGCATCCGCAAGTTGGGAACGGGCCTGCTGCGACGGGGGATGCGCGTGGCGCTCGGACGTCCTTTCAACGACGCCACGAGCGGTCTCTACGCCGTCTCCGCGAAGGCGCTGCCGATACTCGCCATTCCGTACACCACGGGAGCACCGGAGGTCCAGGCGCTCCTCCGGCTTCACGACGAGGGTCTTCGCGTCGAAGAGGTTGCGGTCGACATGCGCGTCCGCTCGGGCGGCGAGTCGAAGCTGAAGGGAAAGAAGGCGCTCCTCCTCGTGCTCACGGTGATCGGGACACTCCTCGGAGCCAAGCGCCTCTGGGGACGACGCCATGCCTAAGCTCGTCGCCGTGCTCGGCTACTCCGGCTGGCGGGATCGGAGTCTCCATCCCGTCTGCGCCGCGCGACTCGAGGCCGGAGAACGGGTCGCCGAGGGCGCCGACGCCGTCCTGCTGAGCGGCTGGGCGCGACGCCCCGGGCGCGAGACCGAGGCGGCGCTGATGCGGGCTGCCTGGCGTGGCCCCGGCGTACCGCTGCTCGCGGACGCCGACGCCCGCACGACCGTCGGCAACGCGCGCGCGGTCGCCGCGGCGGCTCAGGAGCTCGGCGCCGACGAGGTCGTCGTCGTCACCTCGTCGTGGCACCAGCTGCGTGCGCGCGTGCTCCTTCGCGCCGCGCTCGGGCCGGACGTAACGATCAAGCTCGTCTCCCCCGATCCCACGCGCCGGCCCTTGCTGCTCGGGCGCGAGGCGGTGTGCATCGCACTCCTACCGCTGCAGCTGCGCTCCGTCAGGCGCCGACGACCGTTGCCCGCTCCACTGCCGGGTCGGTGAAGACGTCGAGGTCGTCGCGACTCGCGCTCGAGAACTCGGACACGATCGCGCCCTCGTGGCCCCGCCCGGAACGAGTGCAGCGTGTCCGGCGGGATCGTGTGCTGCTCGCCCGGCCGGAGGACGAGCTCCTCGCCGGCGACCCAGAGCTGGACAAGACCGCTGCGGCAACGGAACGTCTCCTCCTTCCCCGGTGAGCCGTCGAACGGCGGATGGCGGTGCTCGGGGCAGGTCTGGCCCGGATAGAGGACGAGCTCCTTCGCGCAGTAGCGGTCGGTGTTCACGTAGACGAGCACCAGCAGGCCGAACTCGCGTAGGCGGGAGAGGCCGAAGTCGGCGACCTCGATCGCCGCTCGCTCGGCGTCCGAGAGCGTGATCCCGGCTGCCTCGAGCTGCTCCGCCGCGTACGCCTGCGCGTCGCGCAGCTCTTCCTTGGTGATCACTCGACCCTCCCGGCCCCGTCTACCGCCCGACAGACGAACGCGTGCGGCTGGTGGCCCGTCTCGGACCAGTAGTGACCGGCTGCGGTCTCGACCACCGCTGCGGCTCTTTCACGGTCTGCGAGCCCGACGACGCAGCCGCCGAAGCCTGCTCCCGTCAGCCGGGCGCCGAGCGCTCCGGCCTCGGTGAGCTTCTCGACCAGCACGTCGAGCTCCGGGGTCGAGACCTCGAAGTCGTCGCGCAGGCTGGCGTGGCTCTCCGCGAGGAGTCGCCCGAGGGTCGCGAGGTCGCCCGCGACGAGGGCCTCGGCAGCCGCGAGCACCCGTCCGTTCTCGGAGACGACGTGGCGGGCACGCGGCTCGTCCGCGACCTGCTCGGGCGTCGCGTCCCGGAGTGCGGACAGGCCCAGCCGGGCAGCGGCCGACTCGCAGGCACGCCGCCGCTCGGCGTACGCACTGTCCACGAGCTGGCGTGACATGCCCGAGTTGATCACGAGCACCGCAAGCCGCGGCGGCAGCGGGATGGGCTCGACCTCGAAGCTGCGGCAATCGATCAGCATCGCCCGGTCGCGGCTGCCGGCGAGCGACGCGAGCTGATCCATGATCCCGCAGGGCACGCCCGTGGCGACGATCTCCGCTTCCTGGCACGCCTGCGCGAGCTCGAGCGTCGGCAATGAGAAGTGTGCGGCATCGCAGAGCGCAAGGGCCACCGCTACCTCGAGGGCGGCGCTCGACGAGAGCCCACCGCCGAGAGGAATCGTGGAGGTGATCGTCGCCTCGATGCCCGCAGGCTCGCGGCCCCGCTCGGCGAGCGTCCGCACCACCCCGGCGGCGTAACGTCCCCAGGGCGGATCGACGGTCCTGGGATCGGTGCTTCCATCCGCAGCGATGTCGACCTCGCCGGCACGATCGAGCGAGCGAAGGACGACACGTCCGTCCTCGCGCGGCTGGGCCCGGACGACGCAGTCGAAGTCGACCGCCAGCGGAAGAACGAACCCCTCGTTGTAGTCGGTGTGGTCGCCGATCAGGTTGACCCGCCCCGGCGCGCGATAGGTCCGCTCCGGCACCACGGAGCTTTCAACGGTCAGCAAGGCCACCCCATCGAGGAGACCTTACGGCCCGACTGCTCCCGAACTGACATCGTGCCGGTGATCGTTCGACTGCTCGTTACGACGTTGGGAGGTTCATGCACGTGTCGGAGTGGTGGCGGACCGCCGCCTTCTACCAGATCTATGTCCGCAGCTTCCAGGACTCGAACGGCGACGGTGTGGGCGACATTCCCGGGATCCGTTCGCGTCTCCAGTACCTGAAAGAGCTGGGCGTCGACGCGCTCTGGCTGACCCCGTTCTACCCCTCGCCGCAGGCAGACCACGGGTACGACGTTGCCGACTACACCGACGTCGACCCTCAGTTCGGCACGCTCGCCGACTTCGACGCGCTCGTCGCCGACGCGCACGAGCTCGAGATCAGGGTGACGATCGACATCGTCCCGAACCACACGTCGGACCAGCACGAGTGGTTCCGGAACGCGATCGCCGACCCGAGTCACCCCCATCGGGCGTACTACTTCTTCCGCCCCGGCAAAGCCGGAGGGCGCCCGAACGGGTGGACGTCCGCGTTCGGCGGCCCGGCCTGGACGCGAGACGACGGCACCGGCGAGTACTACCTCCACTTCTTCGCTCCCGAGCAGCCCGACCTCGACTGGCACAACGAGGACGTGCAGGACGAGTTCGACGGGATCCTCCGCTTCTGGCTCGACCGCGGCGTCGACGGCTTCCGGATCGACGTGGCGCACGCGCTCTTCAAGGCGCAGGACCTGCGCGAGATGGTCGAGCCCGTGCCGCGGCCGGAGTTCGGCGACTGGCTCTCGGCTCTGATGCAGCCCGAGCTGCACCCGCTCTACCGCCGCTGGCGACAGATCGCCGACGAGTATCCCGGCGACCGGATGTACGTCGGCGAGATCGTGATCGAGAGCCAGGAGAAGATCGCGAGCTACGTCGGCCCCGGCCAGTTGCACCTGTCCTTCAACTTCGCGCTGCTCTTCGCGCCGTGGGACGCCGAGCACATGCGCGCGACGATCGACCGGACGCTCGGCGCGCTCGGTGCGGTCGGCGCGCCCGCGACCTGGGTGTTCGAGAACCACGACGTCACCCGGCTGCCAACACGCTACGGCGGCGGCGAGATCGGGCGACGCCGGGCGCGCGCGGCCGCGCTGCTCCTCTTCGGCCTGCCGGGGACGTCGTTCACCTACCAGGGCCAGGAGCTCGGGCTCGAGGAGGTCGAGCTGCCGGACGAGGCACGCCAGGATCCGGTCTTCCTCCGCACGAAGGGCGCACGGAAAGGGCGCGACGGCTGTCGCGTGCCGATCCCCTGGACGAAGGAGCCGCCGGCGTTCGGATTCACCGACGGCGAGCCCTGGCTGCCGATGCCGCGGGACTGGGACGCGCGTCAGCGTCGAGGCGCAGGCCGAGGATCCGGGCTCGATGCTCGCCCTGTACCGCTCCGCGCTCCGGCTGCGGCCGCGCGGGGACGGCCTGGTCTGGCGCGACAGCCCTCCCGGAACGATGGTCTTCGAGCGCAGCGATCTCGTCTGTGCGATCAACGTCGACGCCGCCGAGCTGGAGCTGCCCGAGGGTGAGATCCTGCTGGCGAGCGAGCCCGGCATCACCACGACTCTGCCCCCGAACACCGCAGCCTGGATCAAGAGAGGAGCTGAAGGATGAAGACGTCACTCGGAATCTGGGCGTTCGGCAACATGGCGACCAGGTTCAACCCCGGCGGGCTACAAGCCCGAGCTCGCCGGCCAGACGACGACCGACCGGATCCGGACCGCGGTCGCAGGGCTCGGCGACCTGATCGACGACTACGAGTTCCACTACCCGCAGGAGCTCTCGCCCGAGAACCTGGACGAGGTGCGTGAGGCGCTCGACGGGCACGGGATCTACTGCATCGCGAGCGGTCTCCACCTCGACCCGCGCTTCGCCAAGGGAGCGCTCTGCTCGCCCGACGACGCCACCCGCGAGGAGGCCCTCCGGCTCACCCGGGAGGCGATCGACCTCGCCGGGGAGACCGGCGCCCAGATGATCATCTGGCCCGGGATCGAGGGCTACAACTACCCGTTCCAGACGCCGTACAAGGAGTCCTGGGCCAGGTTCGTCGACGGCGTCGGCCAGGCGGCACAGCACGCGAAAGACCAGGGCGTCACCGTCTTCCTCGAGCACAAGAACTCGGAGCCGGCGATGAAGATCCTGATGCGCAACGTCGGCATGACGCTGCACGTGATCCACTCGCTGCGGCGGCAGGGGATCGACAACGTGACCGTCAACATGGACTGGCAGCACCTGATCATGAACGGCGAGAGCCTCGCCGAGTACGCGGCGATGCTCGCGGCCGAAGGCCTGCTCGGGCACCTGCACGCGAACGACGGCTGGGGCACCTTCGACGACGACAACATGGTCGGGACGATCCGCTTCATGGAGACGATCGAGCTCGCGGTCGAGCTGCGCCGCGCGGGCTACGGCGAGAACGGCGAGAGGCTCGGCTTCGACCTCTACCCGTACACCGAGGACGCGGTCGGCTCGGTCAAGCGGAGCGTGCTGCAGTGGCGGTTCATCGACGGCATCGCGTCGCGGATCGACGACGCGGCGCTGCGTGCGGCACAGCACGAGAAGGACGCGGTGCGGGCCTACGAGCTCGTTTACGCCGCGATGGGCGCATGAGGCTGCAGCACGTTTCAGTCGCGATCGCGGCGGACGGCGCCGACGCCGCGCGGGCGTTCTACGGCGGGTTGCTCGGCCTCGAGGAGAAGCCCGTGCCGCCGAAGCTCGACCCGCGCGAGCTCATCTGGTTCAGCGCCGGCGGCGACCTCGAGCTGCACCTGCTGCGGTCCGGCGACGAGCCACCGCCGAGCGCGCACTTCTGTCTCGCGGTCGACAGCGGCCTCGACGAGCTACGCGCGCCGGGTCGAAGCGGCCGGAGTCGAGACGCGAACGCCGACGGAGATCGTGGGCCGGCCGCGCTTCTTCTGCAGCGACCCGTTCGGGAACCTCGTCGAGCTGACCGAGCTTCGCGAGTGACGGTGCTGGTCGGGCTCGACGTCGGCACGAGCGGCGTCAAGGCACTCGCGCTCTCTGAGACCGGCGAGATCGTCGGTCGTGCGGAGCGCGAATACCCGCTCTCGATCCCCCGGCCCGGCTGGGCGGAGCAGGATCCGGAGGACTGGTGGCGCGCGACCGAGGCCGCGCTCGCCGACCTCGACGTCGAGCCGGCGTCGATCGGCCTCTCCGGCCAGATGCACGGTCTCGTCACCCTCGACCGGCACGACCGGGTGCTGCGCCCGGCGATCCTCTGGAACGACCAGCGCACCGCCGCCGAGTGCGCCGAGATCGAGGAGCGCGTCGGGCTCGAGCGCCTGATCCAGCTGACGGGGAACCGCGCGCTGACCGGCTTCACCGCGCCGAAGCTCCTCTGGCTGCGGAACCACGAGCCCGACACGTACGCGCAGATCAGGCATGTGCTGCTGCCGAAGGACTACGTCCGGCTACGGCTGACCGGCGAGCGTGCGATCGACGTCGCCGACGCGTCCGGGACGCTCCTCTTCGACGTTGCGAACCGCCGTTGGAGCGAGGAGGTGCTCGAGGCGCTCGACCTGCGAGGCCGAGTGGCTGCCGCCGGCGCACGAGTGCACGGCGATCGGCGCGGCGGGCGATCAGGCTGCCGGAGCGCTGGGCGTCGGCGTCGACCGGCCCGGCCCGCTCTCCGTCGTGCTCGGCACCTCCGGCGTCGTCTTTGCGGCGCTGCCCGAGTACAAGCCCGAGCCGGAGGCGCGGCTGCACGTCTTCTGCCACGCCGTCCCGGGCACCTGGCACGCGATGGGCGTGATGCTCTCGGCCGCGGGCTCGCTGCAATGGCTGCACGACGCGCTCGGCAACCCGCCGTACGAGGAGCTGCTCGCCGAGGCCGAGAAGTGGGAGCCCGGCACCGAGGGCCTCCTCTTCCAGCCGTACCTGCAGGGCGAACGGACGCCGCACGCAGACCCGGACGCCCGTGGCGCCTTCGTCGGCCTCACGCTCCGGCACGATCGCGGCGCGCTCACGCGTGCGGTGCTGGAAGGCGTCGCGTACGGGCTGCGCGACTCGCTCGAGCTCCTGCGCGAGCTCGGCGTCGAGGCGGAGGTCGGCCGCGTCTCCGGCGGCGGCGCCCGCAGCGGGCTCTGGCTGAAGATCGTCGCCTCGGTGCTCGGCCTGCCGCTCGAGCGCACGAGCGCGGACGAGGGCGCCGCCTACGGCGCGGCGCTGCTCGGCGGCGTCGCGCAGGGCGTCTTCGCCGACGCGCACGAGGCGGTCGACGCCTGCGTCCGCGTCTCCGACCGGATCGAGCCCGACCCCGGCTGGCAGGCGGCGTACGAAGAGGGCTACGCGCGCTACCGCGTGCTCTACCCGGCCCTTCGATCGCTGGAGGGCTAGGCCTGTCAATCTTCGGAGAACGTGGCCGATCCCCTCGCTCGTGAACAGCTCAAGCTCTACGGACTTCCGCAGGCGGAGTTCACCGCCGCGCGCAACGCGCGCGCAAAGGAACTGCGAAAGGACGACCCGGAGCTCGCCGCGACTGTCGCCGCTCTGCCGAAGGCGACCGCCGCAGCGGCCGCGCTCAACGAGCTGGTTCGCGAGGATCCGTCAGAGGCGCGGGCGCTGATCCAGTCGGGAAAGCGGCTGCGCGAGGCCCAGGAAGCGGCGGTCGCGGGGAAGCGCGGCGCCGACCTGCCGAAGGCGATCGAGGAGCACCGCTCTGCTCTCGACCGCATGCAACGCGACCTGCGCCGGCGCAAGCTGAGCGGAGCGACGCTGGACAAGGCCGTGAAGACTCTCCGCGTCGCCTCGATCGACCCGGAGCTGCAGCCGCTGCTCGAACGAGGGACGCTGCACGAAGACCTGGCGGCCGCCGGGTTCGGTCTCGACCCTGGGATCGTCCCGGCGGGGCGAAAGCGCGAATCCGCCCCGCGCGAAGCGCCCGCCGCGCGGGAGAAGCGACGGCAGAAGGCCCGCGAACGCCTGCAGGAGGCCCGGGCGGCGCTGACCGAGGCGAAACGCGCGGCGAAGAAGGCCGAGGCCGAGAAGAAGGAGGCCGAGCGGCGCGCCGAGGCTGCGCAGCGCGAGGTCGAGCGCGCGACGGAGGAAGTGGAACGCGCTCAGGAGTCTGCAGCCGACGCCTGATGCAGCACGATCCCGGCCATCACGAGCGCGATGCCGGCGAGATCGACGAGCGACGGCAGCTGCTGCAGCACGATGACGCCGATGACGGTCGCCGTCGCCGGTAGGAGCGCGACGAAGAGCGCGTACGTCGCGCGGGCGAGGCGGGCCATCGCCAGCTGGTCGAAGACGTAGGGGATGACGGATGACGTCACGCCGACCCCGATACCGGCCGCGATCGCGACGGGGTCCGAGAAGGCGTGGGCCGCGCTCGAGAGCCCGATCGGGGAGACGAAGAGGAAGGCGAGCACCATTGCCGCTGCCAGCCCGTCGATCCCGCTCAGACCCGAGCGCCGGGCGACGCGGTGGGCGAGGACGATGTAGGCGGTGAACAGCGCGGCGTTCGCAAAGGCGAAGGCCACCCCGACCGGCTCCCCCTCGAACTGCACGTGCGTCAGCAGGTACACGCCTGCGGCCGCTGTCGCGACCGCGGCGACGTTGCGAGCCGTCCGCGCACCGATCGCCGCGAGGACGATCGGGCCGATGAACTCGATCGCGGCAACCGTCGCCAGCGGGAGCCGGTCGATCGAGATGTAGAAGCAGACGTTCATCGCGGCAAAGACGGCTCCCAGCGCGACGATCAGCGTCCGTCCGCTGCGATCGAGCGCGAGAAACGTCCGCCAGGGCCGCCGCCAGAGGGCGAAGATCGCGGCGGCCGAGGCGATCCGGAGCCAGGCGACGCCGAGCACGTCGACCCGGGCGAAGAGCAGCACCGCGAAGGCAGGCCCGAGGTAGTGGAAGACGGCGCTGCCGACGAAATACGCCTCGGGCCGCACTGCATCGGCGCGGCGCATCGTCTGTCGGGTCTGAACGGCGATGGACGTAAGTCTTGCGGCACGACCGCGCATTCGCCATGGGCAATCGAAGGTGTTATGCTCCGTTCACGCCATGAAGAACGGAACTTTCGACGACAAGAGCCACAGGTCTTCCAAAATTGGACGCAACCGACCGTAAGATCATCGGCGAGCTGACCGCCGATGGCCGAGTCTCGTTCGCCGAGCTCGGGCGACGCGTGAGCCTGTCCTCCCCGGCTGTTGCCGAGCGAGTCCAGCGGCTCGAGCGGTCGGGAGTGATCACCGGCTACCGCGCCGAGATCGACCCGCGCATGCTGGGGTACCAGCTGACCGCGATCGTCCGCATCAAGCCCGCGCCCGGCCAGCTGCCGCAGAATCCCCGAGCTCGCCGCGGCAATCCCCGAGATCGGCGAGTGCCATCGCATCACCGGCGAGGATTGCTTCTACCTCAAGGTCTTCCTTCGCTCGATCGACGACCTGGGCGCCCTCCTCGACCGCTTCCTCGTCTACGGCGAGACCACGACCTCGCTGATCAATGCCTCGCCGGTTCCCCGCCGGGACCCGCCGCTCGACGAGCAGGTCGGTAGGAGGCCATGACTCTCGAGCTCATAAACCCGGACGAGCTGCCCACGCCGGAGAGCTACACCCAGGTCGTCATTGCGACCGGCAGTCGCCTGGTGTTCATCGCCGGACAGATGGCCGAAGACGCTGAGGGCAATCTCGTCGGTCCCGGTGACCTGGCCGCCCAGGCCCGCCAGGTGTTCGCCAATGTCGGCCGCGCTCTCGCCGCTGCGGGAGCCAGACCCGACCAGGTGACGAAGATCACGATCTACGTCGTCCACCACCAGCCTGAGTACCTGCCTCAGATCGAGGCGGCCCGGGTGGCGGTCTTCGGTGAGCACAAGCCCGCCGACGCGCTGATCGGAGTGGAGGCGCTGGCCGAGCCCAAGTACCTGATCGAAGTCGACGCGATCGCCGTCGTCGACTGATGCCGGGCTGCACGACAGGGCTGTCAACGTAAGGTTGACAGAGCTCGCGTTGTCAACGTAAGGTTGACAGCATGGCGAAGGACGACCCGAGCGGAGCGCGAGCGCGTCCTGCGCCGGGAGCTCCATGCCAGGCTGCAGGAAGCGAGCACCGGCCTCGAGCCGCTCGAGCTCGTCAGGGACGTGCCGGTCCTCGAGGACTTCGTCGAAGACCTCGCTCAGGCCCGCATCGCGGACGCCAGGGCGGCAGGGGCGTCCTGGGCCGAGATCTCCGAGCGGCTCGGCGTCTCGAGGCAGGCCGCCCACAAGCGGTTCAGCGGCTGGCGGAAGCGGAGCCGGGGCGTCGGGCCGATCATCGAGCTCCGGTTCGTCCGCGATCGAAAGGGATCGAAGCACTGACCGGCAGGCGCTTGACGTCCCTGCTTCGGCGGGAAGCCGTCGACCCCGAGCGCGAGGCCGCGAGGGAGGCTCATGCCGCCGGCGACTTCGTCGAAGCGCGTCGCCGGCTGAGGCCGGTCGTGGAAACGGAGGCGGCACACTGGAGGCGCTGCGTGGTCTCGCCGAGCTCGAGTATCTCCTCGGCGACTACGTCGCGGCCGAGGCCCTTCTACGACGAGTGGTCGAGGACGCCGGCAAGAACCGCAAGGCCCGCGTGGACGCAGAGGTAGCGCTCGCCCTCGTCTATCTGCAGACGAACCGCTACACGGCGGCACGTGGGCTCTTCCGGGGCTACGAAGACGCGATCGACTTGCCGATCTGGGATCTGATGCGCTCCTGGGGCGACGAGCCGCCCTATCGCATCGACTGGAGAGGCGCGTCGAAAGTCGCGCTCCCCTTCACGAGGGAGACGGACTGGCAGCTGCCTTCCGTCGTGATCGAGCTGAACGGCCAACCCGTCGAGGCGCGAATCGACACCGGCGGCGATCTCCTCGTTCTCTCGCCCGACGTCGCCACCACGCTCGGGATCGCACCGGTCGTGACGACGACCGGGACCTTCGCCGGCGGCGCCCAGGGGTCGCTGGGCTACGGGAAGCTCGGGACGATGCGCCTGGGCGGCATCACGCTGGAGGACGTGCCGGTTGCCATTGCCGCCCTCGACAAGCCCGTGCTCGGCACCGGGCCGCTCCGGCAGTTCCTCGCCACGATCGACTATCCGGGCAACCAGCTCGTCCTCCGCCCGCCGACGCTCGCCGCGCGAGCAGCTCTCCGCGCCGAGCCCGCCGCGACTGACGCCGTCGAGGTGCCCTTCGCCCTGGCGCTCACGCATCTGATCATTGCCAGCGGCTCGCTCGACGGCGAGGCACCGCTCACGTTCATCCTCGATTCCGGCCTCCAGGACGAGGAAGGCGCTGCGTTCGCCGCGCCGGCGGAGACACTCGCCGCCGCCGGGATCGCCATTCCGGAGACGATCGAGGACGTTCGCGAGACCGGGGCCGGTCATGTCCCTCTCCAGGTCGGCCGGTTCCCTGTCCGCCGGCTCTCGATCGGACCGCTCGTCCAGCGCGACCTGCTCGGGTTCTACGGCGTCTTCCCGGACGCCTGGAAGCAGCCGGCGGACTTTCCGATCCACGGCATCGTCAGCCACGGCTTCCTCCGGCGGTACGCGTGGACGCTCGACTTCCAGGCGATGACCATGATCTTCTCCTGACGACTCAGTCGCCGTAGCGCCCGGGTGTCGTCCCGACATGGCGCTTGAAGTGGCGGGTGAAGTGCGCCTGGTCGTAGAAGCCGACGCTCGCCGCGACCCGTGCGATCGGCTCGCCGTCGAGCAGGCGCTGACGCGCCGCCTCGATCCGCCGCCCGAGGACGTAGGCGTGCGGAGCGATGCCGAACGTCTGGCTGAAGCAACGAACGAGATGCGCAGGGCTGGCCCCGAGGAGCTCGCCGGCGGCGGCAAGCGTCATGACCTCCGACTCGTGCGCGTCGAGCAGCTCCCGCAGTCGTTCCGCGAGCTCGCTCGCCCGGCCAGGATCCTCCTCGTCGGTGTGACCCTCGAGATGCACCCTGATGCGCTCGGCGACGAAGGCAAGGTGCGTCTCGGCCTCGAGTGCCTCGTCGGGGTGACGGAGTCGTTCGTGCAGAACGTCGAGGCGACGACGCAAGCGCACGTCCTCGATCGACGGCTCGTCGACGGCGCGGCCGACCAGGCCCTCGCTCAGCAGGCTCGTCTCGAGGTAGATCACCCGCTTCCGGTAGCCGCGACTTGTCGCGGGGCGCCCATCGTGAACGACGTGAGGTGGAAGCACGCCGACCATCGAGCCGCCCGCGCCGCGATGGTGCCGGTCGAGGTCATATCGGATCTGGCCGTCATCGACGACGAAGACCGTCCACGTGTCGTGCGTGTGCGGCGGGTACGCGTGCTCCTGAAACTCGGCGTGCAGCACCTCGCTGACGCCGGGCACCGGCGGCCTCCAGGCTCGAACCCGCTCCGTCGAGACGGCGGCTGACACGCAAAGAACGTACAAGACGCGACGAGCGCGGCCGACTGTACTGAAGCCATGTCGAGCCGGTTCGTGGCATGAGAGACCTCCCGGCTCTCATCCTGTTCGCGTTCGTCAGCTCTGGTACTCCGGGTCCGAACAACGCTCTGCTGTGGGCGTCGGGGCTCCAGTTCGGGTTCCGCGCGACTGTCCCCCAGATCGTCGGCACGTCGGCAGGCATCGGGATCCTGGCGCTCGCCGTTGCCGCCGGGCTCGGCGTGGTGGTGACCGGCCTCCCGGAGGTCGAGCTCGCTCTCAAGCTCATCGGATCTCTGTACCTGCTCTTCCTGGCGTTCCAGCTCGCCGGCGGCGCCGCCATCCAGCGCTCCCAGATCGCGAGACCGCTGCGTGTCCACGAAGCGGCCGTGTTTCAATTCCTCAACCCGAAAGCGTGGCTGTTCGCACTGGCCGCAGTCAGCACGTTCCGGCCCACCGACGTCCGCGTTGAGGTCGGGAGCGCGATCGTGATCGTGACAATGATCGTCGTCGTCCTCCCCACCGCCGCGATCTGGGCCGCGGGAGGAACTGCGCTACACCGACTGACGAGGAGTCAACGAGCACACCGCGCCTTGAACGGAGCCCTTGCGCTCCTGCTCGCGCTGAGCATCGCGTTCATCTGGATCTGACTCCACGACTTCACCCTACGATCAGGACGACGTTGCCGACCTTCTGCTGCGTCTCCACGTACCGGTGGGCCTCGATCACGTCCTCGAGCGGATAGGCCCGGTCGATGACCGCCCGGTACTCGCCGGCCTCGATCAGTCCCTTCAGGAAGAGGACGTCCTCCTTGCGCATGCGGGGCGGCAACTCGAACACGACTTTCTTGTCGCCGACCCGCTTGTGCAGGAGCCACAGGGCGAGATTCCAGAACCCGTCCGTAGGCAGGTAGACGCCGCCCGGCTTCAGCGACTGCTTGCAGCGCCGGAACGAGTGCTTGCCGACGGCGTCGAGGATGACGTCGTAGGTCTCGCCGTTCTTCGTGAAGTCCTCGTGCAAGTAGTCGATCACCTCGTCGGCGCCGAGCGAGCCGACGAGCTCGACGTTCTTCGTGTTGCACACGGCCGTGACGTGGGAACCGAAGTGCTTCGCCAACTGAACGCCTGCCGTCCCTATCGACCCGGACGCGCCGTAGACGACTATCCGCTTCCCCTCGAGCTGCCCCGCGGGACGCAGGACGTTCAACGTCAGGAGCACCCCGTCGCAGACCGCGCCCGCTTCCTCCAAGCTCATGCCGGCGGGCACGTGCGCGAGCGGGAACTTCTCCGGGACGCACATGTACTCCGCGTGCGCGCCCGTGCTGAGCGAGAGGTATGGGAGGGCTCCGAAGACGCGGTCGCCGACCTCGAACTCGGTGACCGCTGCGCCGACCGCCTCGACCTCACCGGCGAGCTCGTGTCCGAGGATGGTCCGCTTCGGTCGCCGGAGCCCGGACTGGATCCGGCTGACGAATGGGCTGCCCGCACGAAGGTGCGCGTCGGAGCGGGTCACCCCCGTCGCGCGGATCCTGATCAGGACTTCGTCCTCTTTGGGTACCGGCCGCGCGACCTCCTCGAGTCGCAGAACGTCGGGCGGCCCGTAGCGATCGTGGACGATTGCCCTCATGCTGGTTTTTGTCTCCACGACTCTTACCGTATCAGCAAGTTATAGTCCTTTCAACCAGAACTACATGGAGGCGAGCTGCCGTGCGAGGTTGTCGAAGAGCTTCGTCCAGCCGTCCTCGTGCGAGCGCACGGCCTCGTCGTCCCAGAGGCCGCTGTGGGTGAAGCGAACGGTGGTGACTCCATCGCTCTCCTCGAAGTCGAGCTCGATCAACGTCCGCCTCGTGTCGTCGTCCCAGGTCCAGGTGAACGCCAGGCGAGTCGGCGGCTCGACCTCGGTGTAGCTGCCGCCGCCGCCGTACTCGACGTCCTTGTCGGGATCGCGCATGACCACCCGCACCGTCCCGCCGACGCGCAGGTCGACCTCGGCCTCGCTCGTCTCCCAGCCGCGCTCGGTGTGCCACCAGCGGCGGAGGACCTCCTCGCTCGTCCACGCTTCGAAGACCGCCTCGGCCGGTGCCTGGAACGTGCGCTCCATGCGCAGCGTCTTGTCGTCGGTCACTGCCCAGGCTCCCGCCGGCGTCGCAGGTGCGTCATCAGCCAGGCGCGCGCGAGCAGCAGACCGGCGCCGGCGCCGCTGACCGACGGCACGAGCTCCTCCAGCGGCATGCCTCCCAGGTGAGCGATCACGAGCTCGAGCTCCTCGAGCCTTGCTCCGCGCGCCAGCGCTCGATCTGCTCGGCGTGCGCCGCGGCAGCCGACTCCGATCCGTCGTACTCGTCGTGGCGCTTCCACCACTCGTAGGTCGGGGTCTGCGGGTAGCCCTCCGGCGAGTCCTCCCACTCCTCCTGGCGTCCAAGGGCGGTGATGTCGAGGTACGCCCAGGTGCCGCCCATGACCTCGTCGCCGCGGGCGTTGACGAAGTACGTGCGGAAGATCCGGTCCTCGTCGTCGCGGAAGAAGGCGTTGGTGCCGTGCCACTCGTCGACGCCGAAGTCTGCGTCGAAGTCGTCCGTCAGCGTGTACCACGGGATGACTTCCAAGCCCATCCGCGCCTTCAAGCGCTCGATGTCCGCCTGCGGGGCGCGCGACACGAACGCCAGCGTGGTGTCGCGGGCGTTCAGATGGGCGGGGTGGGCGACCTGATCGCCGACCATCGAGCAGCCGGGGCACGCACCGTCAGGCCAGCCGGCAACGCCGGGCTCGAAGAAGAAGCGGTAGACGATCAGCTGCCGGCGCCCCTCGAACAGGTCGAACAGGCCCACCTGGCCATCCGGGCCTTCGAACGCGTAGTCCTTCTCCACGGCCATCCGCGGCATCCGGCGGCGTTCGGCGGCAAGCGCATCGCGGGCGCGGGTGAACTCCTTCTCCTTCACCAGCATTTCCGCGTGTGCGGCCTCCCACTCCTGCGGCGACACGATCGGCGGCATCTTCATTGCGATCCTTCCTCCTTCAGGTAGTCGTCGACGACGTCGAACAGGCGCCCCCAGAGGACGCGCTGGCGATCCATCCAGTCGGCCGCCGCGCTGAGCGCAACCGGCTCGAGCGAGAGCCGGTGCGTCCGGCCCTCGACCACGCGCTTCACGACGCCGGTCTCCTCCAGCACCTTCAGGTGCTTGGAGATCGCGGGCTTCGACACTCCGAAGCCGCCGGTGGCGACGGCGACCGTCGCAGGGCCAGTGGCAAGCCGCTCGACGATGCCACGGCGGATCGGGTGCGAAAGCGCCTTGAACGGATCGTTAACCATAAGGTGAACTTTAGCATGCCCGTTGGCCCAGGCAGTGAGTAGGCTCTCCGCCGTGGCGCCCACGGAAACCAACGTCCGCCGGTAGGAGCTGCGGCATGTCGGGGCGGGCCAGTCCGGTCGGCGAGGTAGCGGTCGTGGGCGCAGGCGTGACCGGGCTCTTCGTCGCACACGAGCTGGGTCGTTTGGGGGTCGATGCCGTCACCGTCTACGAGCGGACCGGGATCGGAGCCGGCGCGTCCGGCGTCCAGCCGGGTGGCATCCGCCAGCAGTGGGGCACGGAGATCAACTGCCTGCTCGCCCGCGAGTCGCTGGCCACCTACCGCGACGCAAAAGCTCGCCTCGAGATGCGTGTTGACCCCTGCTTCCGGGCGTGCGGCTACCTCTTCCTCGCCCACTCCGCGGAGACGCGGGCGCGGCTGGCTGCAAACGTCGAGCTCCAGAACGCGCTCGGCGTCACCTCACGAATCGTCGAGCCCGATGAGGCGGCGCGGCTCGTCCCTGGGCTCGACCCGTCCTCACTCGCCGGTGCCGCGTGGTGCGCCGACGACGGCTACCTCGATCGTCCCCAGGCGGTGCTCGAGGCACTCGGAGAACGCGCCACGATCGTCCGCGCCGGCGTCGTCGGCCTCAGGCAAGAAACGGCGGGATGGCAGCTCGCGTTCGCCGATGGAACGAGCTCCGTCGCTGCGAACGTTGTCGTGGCCGCGGGCTGGGAGTCGCGCGCGCTGATCCCGGAGTTGCCGATCGAACGGGAAGCCCGCTACCTCTTCCTGAGCGAGCCGGTCCGCGAGCGCCTGCTCGACCCGCTCGTGATCTCGCCCGAGCGTCACTTCGCAGCGAAGCAGCTGGCCGACGGCCGCGTGCTGGCCAGCGATCTCACTGCAGCCGGCGATCCCGGCCTCGAACACGACCACTGGCGACGTCATGTGCGTGAGTGCGTCGAGGCGCTCTTGCCTGCCCTCGAGTTCGTCTCCCTACCCCTGCTGGTGGAGGGCTTCTACGACGTCACGCCTGACCACCAGGCGATCCTCGGCGAGGTGCGTCCGGGGCTCTGGGTCGCCGCGGGCTTCAGCGGCCATGGCTTCATGCTCGCGCCCGGCGGTGGGCCGGATCATCGCCGAGGCAATCGCGCTCGGACGCGAAGACGAGGCGCTGCGCCTGCTCGATGCTCGCCGGTTCGCCGAGGAGCGGCTGCTGCCCGAGCCGCAGGTCGTCTAGGCACTCAGCGGGCAGCACCGCGTCGAGCTCGAACTCGACGAGCACTCCCGGCGGGATGAGCCCGGCGACGTAGAGGGTCGTGTTCGCAGGGTCGACGCCCGCGAACGCCTCTTGGTGTGCCCGCACCGCTCCCTCCCACTCGCAACCCTGCAGTAGATAGATGCGGGTCCGGAGGACGTCCTCGCGCGCGGCTCCGAGCTCGGCCGCTGCCGCGAGCGCGCGCGAGATCGCCTCTCTCGTCTGGGCGTATGCGTCGCCGGGGTGGAGCGCCGCACCGTCGGGGCCGGTCGCGGCAGTCCCGCTGACCGCGATCAGATCCCCTTGCCGGGCGGCGCGAGAGTAGGCGGCTGCTTCCTCGAAGCCGCCGCCGTCCCTGAATCGACTTGACATCTCGGGCGACCCTAGCGAAATGCCCGTTCAGCGAAAGTGAGGCAGAACCCGCTCGACGAGCAACTCGACGCCACGTGCCGTCGTCAGCCCCGTGGGCGTCCCGAACTCGATCCTGGACGCGCCCGCAGCGAACGCGCGCTCCGCATGGCGAATCACTTCATCGGGTGTACCAGCGAAGACGAACCGGTCGAGCGGCGGCTCGTCGCCGGGTGTCAGCTCGAGCGTGGGATCACGACCCGCCACGACCGGCAGGTATAGCTCCACCTCCGCCCGAGCACGTGCGCGGGCCGCGTCGCCGTCCTCGTCCACGACCGTCACCGCCCCGAGAACGATGCCCACGTCGTCCGAGCCGATCCACTCCCGCACGACCGGGACGAGCTCCGGGTTCGCCGACCCGCCGAGCTTCAGCTCCGTCGCGCCTGCCTCGTGTGCGAACGCGGCAGTGCGCCTGCCCCAGGTTCCGAGCAGGAGCGGTACCTCTCGCCGTAGCGGTTCGTACTGGAACCCCTGGCCGGGCGCAAGCGTGAAACGCTCGCCGGCGAACCCGCTGAGGTCGCCGGCGAAAAGCCTCCTGATCACGGTCACCGCCTCGCGCAACGCCGTCAGCGGCTTGTCCTCTGCCAGGCCGAGCGCGTCGAGCCACGCGCCCTGGACGAGGCCGAGGTAGGCACGCCCGTTCGAGATGAGGTCGAGTGCAGCGATCTGGCCGGCGATCTCGACCGGGTGCAACGTGTACGGGTTGAGAGCAGCCGGGCCGAGCCGCACGCGCTCGGTCGCCTGGGCGATCAGGAGCAGTGGAGCGATCGCGGGCTGGTAGAGCAGATCGTGGTAGACCGAGACGACGTCGAAGCCGCCCGCCTCGGCCTGTCGCGCGAGCGCCGCGTACTCAGCCGGAGTCTTGTCCGACTGGATCCCGAGGCCGAACTGCATCTCTAGGTCAGGTCGCTGGTACGCATCGTCCGCTCGCCGATCCGCTCGATGCGCATGATCACGCGCTCCTCCGGGTCGGGGCAGCAGACGAGAGAGTCCTGCTCGAGCCAGTCCGACGCGGGCAAGCGTCGCTGCTTGGCGGGGAGCAGCGGGATCACCGACTGCAGGGCGTAGAGACAGAAGAAGCGGCCCGGCGGGATGCGGACACGGCTGGATTCGGTCAGCTCGAAGTAGTCGCCGACCTCGAGCCCGCAGACCGAGCGGCCCTCGATCCGCTCGACCGTGACCCGCAGGTCGTAGATCTCCATCTCGTCGCCGACCACGCCGCCAACGCTATAGCCTCTAGACTCGCCCGTCGTGTTCGACTACTCCGAGCGGAGGCGGCAGCTCGGCGACCGGATGCACGAGGCCGGCGTCGACCTCCTCTTCCTCGCCCCCTCCTCCGATCTGGAGTACCTCACCGGGGTCGAGCGGATGATCCCGACGTTCGGCCAGTCGGAGTACGCCCACGGCTGGGTCGCGGGCGCGTTCTTCCGCCCGGGCCACGAGCCGGTCTTCGTCCTGCCGCGGATGATGACGCTGTTCGACGTGGCCGGCGAGCTGCCCGGCGAACTGATCGTCGTCAGCGAACGCGACGACGGACCGGCGCTGTTCGAGGCGGCGGCGCGCAGCCTCGGCGAGACAAGCACGCTAGCGATCGGCGACCGGAGCTGGGTCGAGACCATGATCCACCTCGCGGCCGCCCTGTCGCCGCAACGTGTCGTGACCGGGTCGTCGCTCGTGAACGAGCTGCGACGGACGAAGTCTCCCGAAGAGCTTGCGGTGATGGAACGTGCGTGCGGAGTCGCCGACACGACGATGGCGACGGTCGCACCCAAGGTCCGGCCTGGTGTGACGATGCTCGACCTGGTCGAAGAGGTCGAGCATGTGATGCGCGTCCACGGATCACGAGTCCCGTCCTTCACGACCCACGTGTTCACCGGCTTCGGCGAAGGAAAGAGCTCTGCGGACGACACCCGCACCGTGCCGGCCGAGGAGGGCGACGTGGTGATGTTCGATTTCGGCGCGGTCGTGGACGGCTACTGCTCCGACTTCGGTCGGACGGTCTGCGTCGGGGAGCCGGGACCAGACGTCCGCGACGCATACGCGCTCGTCCTTGCAGCCCAGGAAGCCGGGCGGGCTGCGCTCCTGCCTGGTGTGCCTGCAAGCGAGGTCAACCGAGCCTGCCGGCAGCCGATCGAGGAAGCCGGGTACGGGCCTAATTTCAAGCATCGCATGGGGCATGGGATCGGCCTGGACGTCCATGAACGCCCGTTCGTCTCCGAGGAGGACGTCACGCCGCTCGAGCCCGGCATGACCTTCACGGACGAGCCGTCGATCCTGGTCGACGGTCGCTTCGGGGTGCGCACAGAGGACGTCGTCGTCTGTCAGCCGGACGGCGGCCGAAAACTCAATGCGTTCCCGCCCGACCTGATCGTCAACACCTGAGATCGGGGCGGCCGCTGCGCGCGGCCGCCCCGAGTACGTGCACGCCTAGCTCGGCCGAGGCAGGCGCACGTCGATCGAGTAGAGCGGGTTGAAGACCGCGCCCTGCAGATCGCTCGTCGCCGCGAAGACCTGGGTCGGCTGGATCAGCGGGAAGTAGGGCCCCGACCGGTTCAGCCGCTGCTGGATCGCCCGATACATCGGCGCCCGGGCCGCGTTGCTGGTGGTGACCCGAGCTCTCGCGGCAAGCTGTTCGAGCGCCGGGTCGCCGCCCTTCTTCCAGCCGACACGGAGCCCAACGAGCTCGCCCGGCATGAAGGCGAGGTAGTCGGCCGGGTCGGGGTAGTCCGGCCCCCAGAGGGACAGGCCGAAGGCCATCTTGCCGCTGCGGTACTTGTCCAGCCACGTGCCCACCGGAGCTCCCGAGAGCTCGACCTCGAGCCCGATGTCCTGAAGGTTCGCCTGCACGCGCTGGGCGAGCGTGGTGAACGCGACGCCGTTGATCGTGAGGTCGCTCGGGAATTCGAGCGTGAACGTCTGGTCGCCGACACCGGACGCTGCCAGCTCACTCTTCGCGCGCGTGAGGTCACGCTTGACCGCCGCCCTCGGCGGCAATGACCCGAGGAACATCGAGGGGATGATCCCTCTCGCCTGGATCGCTCCGCCGCCGGCGAGCTGTGCGAACGACGGATAGTCGAGCGCGGACCGCACCGCCGACTGGAAGCGCTTGTTCGACGTCGCCGCCGAGATCGTGGGGTTGTTGTTCGCGAACAGCCAGAACACCCACGTGGACGGTTGCGTCTGGACGCGCAGGCGGCTGTTGCCCTTCAGCGACTGGGCCTGCTGAGCGGACAGGTCGATCGCCACCTCGTGCTTCCCGCGCTGCACGTTGATGAACTGCGTTGCAGCCACCATGTTGCGGACAACGACACGCTCGAAGGCGGGCTTCCGACCCCAGTAGCGCGAGTTCTGGTCGAGGACGAGCCGCGAAGTCGTGCTGTACTCCGTGAGCACGTAGGGCCCACTCCCGGCGCCCTTCGAGGCGGCGGAGTTGAACCACTTCTCGGCCTTGTCCTTCTTGTCGGCTCCCGGTCCGTCCGTGGCGCCGTGTGCGCGCGCGAGCTTCGAGTTCACGATTCCGAGCGACGTATTCGCGACGATCGCGGGGATCGCAGTGTTCGGCGTCTTCGAGCGCAGAACGACGGTATGCGTCCCGCGCGCCGATGTGGTCACACCTCCAAGCAGGAAGGACGGGTTGCCCTTGAGGTTGACCAGCCGCCGGAACGAGAAGACGACGTCTGCGGCGGTCATCGGCGTGCCGTCCGCGAACCGGATGTCGCGCCGGAGCTCGAACGTGTACGTCTTCGCGTCCCTGGATGCCCGGAAGCTCCTGGCGGCAAGCGGAACCGGTCGCGACACGTCGGCGCCCTTGAACGTCAGCAGCGTGTCGTAGATCCCGCGATTGATGATCGAGGCAGTCGGCTCGAACGCGCGCTGCGGATCCGACGTCCTGATCTCGAAGGAGCGGTCGACGACGAGCGTGTCCTGGCTCGGCGCGGCCGACCCCGTCGAGGCCGCGTACGCCGCTGCGGCGACGAGCACGAGGCTCGCGATCAAGGCTGCTTTGCTCCGAAACCTGCCTGCCATGTGGGCTCTCCTTCCCGTAGGTGGCGAGAGTCGAGCCTACTCCGCGGGTACGCCGCCTGCCAGCCGCTCAGCCTTGACGGCGGGCGGCGCCGCCGGCTCGCCCGGCACCTGGAGCCAGCATGCGGCCGATCGTTCCGGTGCGAGCTCGACGAGAGGTGGCTCGTCGGAGCGGCAGCGCTCGAAGACGTACGGGCAGCGGGTGTGGAAGCGACAGCCGGACGGCGGCTGCGCCGGGTCGGGCACCTCTCCCGGCAGCGCCTCCGGAAGGATCCCGGCGCCGTCCGCTCGCGGCACCGCACCGATCAGGGCCTCGCTGTATGGATGGAGAGGCGCCGCCCAGAGCGCCCGGGTCGGTGCGGACTCGACGATCTGGCCGAGATACATGACCGCGACGGTGTCGGCGACGTGGCGAACGATTGCGAGGTCGTGCGAGATGAGCAGTAGGCCGAGGTCGAGCTCCCGCGCAAGGCCGGCCAGGAGGTTCGCGATCTGCGCTTGTGCGGACGCATCGAGTGAGGCCAGAGGCTCGTCGAGGACGATGACCGACGGATCGGCTGCCAGCGCCCGGGCGATCGCGATCCGCTGCCGCTGACCGCCAGAGAACTCGTGCGGGTAGCCCCGGCTCGCGCCCGCAGGCAGGCCGACCTGCTCGAGCAGCTGCGCGATCCGCGCCGGCCGCTGGCCGCGTCCGGCGAGTCCGAGGGTCGCCAGCGCCTCGCCGATCTGTTCACCGATCCGCCGGCGGGGGTTGAGCGAGGAGAACGGATTCTGGAACACCATCTGGAGACGCGCGAGCTCCCGCGGCCGCGCGCCACGGGTGAGCGGTCGCACTTCCCGTCCCTCGAAGTGGATCGTTCCGGCGAGCGGCGCGACCATGCCGACGGCGGCGCGTGCGAGTGTCGACTTCCCGCAGCCGGACTCACCCACGAGGCCGACGATCTGCCCACGTCCGACTTCGAGGCTGGCGCCGGCGACCGCTCGGACCGGCCCGGCACCGCGGCGTTGGTACTCGACGACCACGTCGTCGAGTGCGAGTGCGCTCGGTTCTGGCGGCTGCACGAGGGTCGTCATCCGCGCAGAGGGTCGACGGGGCAGGCGAGCGCGCGCCCGTTCACCGGCACGAGCGGGGGAACCAATTCGCGGCACGACTCCAGCGCGAAGCGGCAGCGGGGATGGAAGGCGCAGCCGGGCGGAACGCGGCCGCCCGCGGGCGGCGTTCCCGGGATGGCGACGAGCGCGGAGGCAGCGGCCGCTGCGTCCGGATGCGGCAGCGCATCGAGGAGGCCTCGCGTGTACGGGTGGCGAGGACGGCTGAGCACGTCGGCGCGCCCTCCGCCCTCGACGATGCGGCCCGCGTAGAACACCGCGACGCGGTCGGCAATCGCCGAGAGAACGCCGAGATCGTGCGAGATGAGGACGATCGAAAGACCCGTCTCGCGCCGAAGCCGGTCGAGGAGACGGATGATCCCGGCCTGGACGGTGACGTCGAGCGCCGTGGTCGGCTCGTCGGCGACGAGCAGGGTCGGCCGGCACGCGAGGGCGACGGCGATCGCGATCCGTTGGCGCATACCGCCGGAGAACTGGTGCGGGAAAGCGTTGAGCGCCCTGTTTGGGTCGGGAATCCGCACCTCGCGCAGCAGCTCGAGCGCGCGCCCGGTCGCGTCGCGGCGCCCCAGGCCCAGGTGCCTGCGTACATGTTCGGTCAGCTGCGTTCCGACCGACAGCATCGGGTGGAGCGAGGTCATCGGATCCTGGAACACCATCGCCAGCTCGCGGCCGCAGATCCGCCGCAGATCCCTCTGGGGCAGCCGGAGCAGGTCGCGACCAACGAAGACTGCGCTGCCGCCGACCATCCCGCCGGGCGGCAGCAGCCCCATCAACGCGAGCGCCGACATCGTCTTCCCGCTGCCACTCTCCCCGGCGATCCCGAAGACCTCGCCCGGCTCGACGCGGTAGTCGACACCGTCGACCACCGTGATTTCGCCCGACGGAACCGGCAGCCGAACACGGAGGTCGTCGACCTCGAGCAAGGCGCTCACAGTCGCTCCCTCGACTCGCGTGCGGTGCGCGGATCGAAGACGTCGCGCAGGCTGTCACCGATGAAGTTGAAGGCGAGCACGGCGGTGAAGATGGCGAGGCCGGGGAACGTCCCCATCCACCAGAACTGGAAGTACTGCGTGCCTGTGGCCACCATTGAGCCCCACTCCGCCGCGGGCGGCTGGGCGCCGAGACCGAGAAACGAGAGCCCGGACAGCAGCAGGATGGCGTTGCCGACGTCGAGGGTCGCGAGCACCAGCACCGGACCGACGACGTTCGGCAGCACGTCGCGCACCAGGGCACGCCGCGACGACGCTCCGAGCAATCGAGTCGCCCAGACGTACTCGGACTCGCCGACCGAGAGCACGAGGCTGCGCACCACGCGCGCGTACGACGGCCAGGCGACGATGACCAGAGCGAGCACGGCATTCGTGAGGCCGCGCCCTAGCGCCGCGGTCACGACCATCGCCAGGATGATCGCCGGGAAAGCGAAGACGAGGTCGGCGGTGCGCATGACCGCCCCGTCCACCCAGCCGCGGAAGTAGCCTGCGAGCGAACCGAGGACGCCGCCGATGGTCGACGCGAGCACGACCAGCAGCAGGCCGAGCGGCAGCGAGATGCGGGCGCCGTAGACGACTCGAGAGAAGACGTCGCGGCCCAACTCGTCTGTGCCGAACAGGTGGTCGGCGGACGGTGAGGAGAACGGCGTGAACGACTGCTCGAGGGGGTCGTAGGGCGCGACGAGCGGGGCGAATATCGCGACGAGCAGCCAGCCGAGAGCGATCGCCGCGCCGGCAACGGTCAGCGGCTGCCGCCGTGCTTGCGACCACCGCGGCAGCCAGCGGGCGCGTACCTTCCCCTCCGCGACGGTGATGCTCACGTGACGCGGATCCTCGGATCGATCACGCCGTAGAGCACGTCGACGACGAAGTTGATCGTGACGTAGACGACAGCGACGAAGAGGCTGACGCCCATGATCGACGGAAGGTCGAGTGTGACCGCACTCCGGTAGGCGTACTGACCGATCCCGGGCCAGGCAAAGATCGTCTCGACGAGGACGGTCCCGGTCAGGACGTTCGCGAAGATCAGCCCGATCACCGTCACGACCGAGGGAAGCGCGGCGCGGAGGACGTGCCGGACGAGCACGGTCGCCTCTGGCAGCCCCTTCGCTCGGGCTGCGCGGACGTAGTCGTTCCGGATCACCTCGAGCACGGCCGAGCGGGTGTAACGCGTCAGCAGGCCCACGTTGTACGCGGCGAGGACCAGCGCCGGGAGCATCAGGTGGTGGAAAGCATCCCAGGCCGTGGCCCACTGGCCGGCCAGCATGGCGTCGATCGTGTACGCGCCCGTCCTGTGCGGCGGCGCCACAATGCTCGGGTCGAGCCTGTCGCCGCCGGGAAACCAGCCGAGCCGGAAGAAGAACACGTACAGGGCGACGAGCGCGACCCAGAACGTGGGCATCGAGATGCCCCCGAGCGAGAAGACCCGCAGGAGATGGTCGGTTGGCCGATTCCAGCGGACGGCGGCGAAGACACCGAGCGGGACACCGACCACGATCGCGATCAGCGTGGAGAGGATCGCGAGCTCCGCCGTCGCCGGCGCGTACGTTGCGAGGTTCTTCCGGACGGGCTGATGATCCTGGAGCGACTCGCCCAGGTCGCCGTGCAGCAGGTTTGTCAGGTAGCGCCAGTACTGGACCGGAACAGGCTCGTCGAGCCCGTAGCGCTCCTCGAACGCCTGCACCGCCGCCGGATCGGCAGCCGCCTGCTCCCCGAGATTGGCGGCGACCGGGTCGCCGGGCACGATCTGGGTGAAGCAGAACGCGACGAGCGTGATGCCGAGCCCGAGCAGGACGAGCGCCGCCGCGCGCCGGAGGATAAAGCGGGCGAGGGGCGGAGCCGAGACGCGCGGGAATCTCACGGCGAGGGCTCGATAGTAACGCCGTCCCCCCGCTCCCTAGACGCGAGAAGGGCCTTGTCAGGGCCTTCGTAGTGGAGCTAGGCGGGCTCGAACCGCCGACCTCCTGGGTGCGATCCACATTCGCGGGGTTCACGCGGTTTCACGCCTGCTCTTGATCTTCCATCTGAGCAGGGGTTCTTCGGTCGAGACAACGAGCGGTTTCCCCGAGATCACTGCCGTTCACGCCTCATCGGTGGCAAAAACGGGACACGCCTGCCGATGAACGGAGGTATCGAGAACGCCGGCCTGTCAGAGGTCGCCGTGGTCGATGACGTCCCAGGTGCCGAAGCGGACGAACCCTGCGGAGTTCGCGAGTGCGACGGAGGGGGCGTTGTCGAGTTGACAGCGATACTGCGGCTCGTATCCCTGCCTTAGCGCTTGGGCGCTGATAGCTCGAACGGTTGCTTTGGCCAAGCCCTGACCGCGGTACGCCGGAAGCGTGATGACGCCGAGGTCGGCCAGTTGGGACCCTCGCCAGGGATACATGCTTGCCGCGGAAACCAGTTGCTCGCCGACGAACGTGCCAAACACGAGCCAGTGGTCGAGTTCAACGAACGCCTCGTCAAGGTCGTTCGCGGGAGCTTGCGCGGCCAAGTCCGCGAAAGCGTCCGCGTCTGTGTCGGTGAGTTGGCGCGTCTCAGGTGAGACGCGCTCTGATCGCACCGACGCTTGCTCCTGAGTCGGGAGATAGAACAGGTGGTCGGGACCGTTGAGCTTGAGGGCTGTGACGTCGAGCGCGTGAGCGAGGGCGTCAGCGCTCACGGCGGTCTGGCCCGAGAGGCCGAGGCGTTCGGCGAGTGCCGAGGTCAGGGAGAGGATTCCGTCGCCGCCAACCGGCTTTAGCAACATTAGCGAGCGATTCTCGGGGAGTGTGTCGTCAACGACGATGTGGTGCTCGCCAGGTGAGCCTGATCCGTTCGTGGCGTCGTAATTGAGCCAATAGTCGGTCACAGCTTGTGAGAACATCGCTCCCGTCTCCTCTGTGTTGGCGATCACCGAGATTCGCGTTCTGTGATCGATCATCGAATATCGCGGTTTGCGATGGTCGTTCGTCCCGGTGGGGCACGTTACCTCGGCCGCCGGTCCACCTCATTGCTTCCGGCGGGGCTTGACGCGACCGAATGCCCAGTGAGGTAGGGGCGCGGCTCGCAAGCCGCGGTCGCGCACAGTATCTTGCGAGAGCCTCAAGACCGGGTGATCACCTTCACCGGCATGCCGACCGTAGCGAAGTCGTAGGTCCAGCGGGCCACGCTCGACGACTGTCAGACGCACCCGTGCGAGGCGGCGAAGGGTGTCAGGGCCGGACGGCGCAGGCGAGCTCTTCTGGCAAGCCGAACCGGGCGAAGATGTCCGGTCTGACGAAGGCGGTGATGTCGGCGATGAGTTCGCCGTCGAACGTGATGACGTCGATCGCGGTCGCCAGGTATCTGCCCGTCTCGGAGTCGAGGTGGAAGTACGCGATGCCGACCTGTCCGTTCGCGGAGACGGGCAGAGCGAGCGACGCAGCGCAGAACTCCACGGCCTCCTTCGCGAACTCGGCGATCGTGTCCCGGCCGCGCCACCAGCTCGACCAGGGCGGCATCGAGAAGGTCGCGTCCGCCGCCAGGAGTGCTCGAACGGCGTCGACGTCCCCCCTCGACCAGGCATCGACGTAGGCCTCGACGAGCTTGCGGACCCTTCCGTCACCGAGCGAGCGCAGCGTCGCCTGCTGGCTCCGGACGGGAAGGCGCTCGGCAACCGCCTTCCGGGCCCGCTGGAGGGCGCTGTTGACCGACGGCACCGTCGTGTCGAGCGACGTCGCGACCTCGCGAGCCGAGAAGCCGAGCACCTCGCGCAAGATCAGGACAGCCCGCTGCGTGCCCGGCAGGTGCTGCAGCGCCGCGACGAAGGCGAGCTCCAGCGCCTCGCGCTGCTCGTAGCGAGCGTCCGGCACCGCGTACCCGCTCTCGAGCCCGAGGCTCTCGTCCGGGTACGGCTCGAGCCAGACCGACTCGACGAGAGGCTCGCCGACGTCATCGCCCGGCCCGCTGGCCGGGCCGTAGCCGATCGGCAACGTACGCTTCGGCCGACGCGCGATCGCGTCGCGGCACACGTTCGTCGCGATCTGGTACAGCCAGGAGCGAAGGGAGCTACGCCCCCCGAACCCGGACAGGCCGCGCCACGCACGCAGCAGCGTCTCCTGGAGGGCGTCGTCCGCATCGTGGACCGAGGCCAGCATCCGGTAGCAGTGCGCGTGCAGCTCGCCGCGATGGCTCTCGACGATGTGCCGGAAGGCCTCCTCGTCGCCCCCTTGCGCGGCGTCGAGCAGCTCGTGCTCGCTCAGCAGGCGTGTCGACGTGACTGACATCTCTTCAGGTTAGACCGCCCTCGCCCGCGAAACTCATCGCAGGCGCAACGGCCGCAGGTCGGTAGGTCCCGAAGTCCCAGAGGTTTCCCTCGGGATCCCTGACTGCGTAGTCCTGGGAGCCGTAGTCGGTGTCGTGCAGCGCGCGAACGACCTCCGCCCCCGCCGCGACCGCGCGCTCGAAGTGGACGTCGATCCCGCCATCCACGATCAGGTAGACGCCCTGCGTCACCGCGCCGAGCTCGCGAGCTGTCTTCATGCCGACCTCGTTTCCGGCCGCCGACCCAAGCATGACCATCCCGTCCTCGAAGCGCAGCTCCGCGTGCGCGATCCCGCCGTTCTCTGCCCGGTCGACCTGGGTGCACTCGAACCCGAAGGCGGCCGTGAGCCAGTCGATCGCCGCCGCGGGATCGTCGTAGCGCAGGAAGGGAATTACGTTCACTTCGTCCTCCTCTCGTTGCGTGGATGCAGCGTAGGAAGGCCGGACCGGGCTGTCTTGTACGAATGGGAACGCGTCAGGCGCCGCTGACGCCGCCGCCCGGCAGCAGCCGCGTGACCAGCTCGGCCGGCGTTGTGCCGGCGAACTGCCGGAAGTCGCGGTTGAAGTGTGCCTGGTCGAAGTACCCGCACTCGTAGGCGACCTCAGCGAGCGATTCGGTGTCCCCGGACCGCAGCACGTCGATGGCTCGGCCGAACCGGACGACTCGGGCGAACGTCTTCGGCCCGAGTCCGACGTGCTCGCGGAAGCGCGTCGTGAGGTGCCGCCGGCTTCGGCCGAGCTCCTCCGCGAGCGCACTGACGCGGACCGCACCGTGCGTCTGCTCGATCTCGTGCCAGGCCCAGACGATCTCGGGCGTAGGCCGTCGCGCTTCTGCCACACGGGCGGCGATGACCGCCTCGAGCAGGTCAAACCGCACGGCCCACGTAGCCGCGGCTTCGAGCCGGGCGGCCACATCTCGATCCTTCCCGAGCAGGTCCTCGACGTCGACGACGCTGTTCGCGAGCTCATGCATCGGGAGACCGAGGAACAAGTGCGCGCCGATCGGCGTGAAATCGACCTGGACGCACGCCGCCGGCCCCTCAGCCGCGACGAACGTCGACGATTCGTACAGCCCGGCGAGGAAGCTGTCGCGACGCTCGCCGACCACCCCGACGTCGTCGGAGACCCGCCACGTTGCCCCGAAGTTGACGATGAGCGGCACGCGGGTCGACGGGACCTCCTGCCTCAGGACACCGCCGGACGCGCCCCTCTCGGTAAAGCCCGAATACTGCTCGACGATCCCGCGGAGATGTCGCTGCGGCCGCGCGATGACGAGTTCCCATGCCCCGAGCTCCGACTCGTGGCGGACAGTCTGCGTCTCACGCTGGGCCACAAGCCTAGGCTACCGCGGGTCGCCACATCCGAGTCCAGAGATTCGAGCAGTCGCGGAGTCCGTGACCGTCAGGTCCGTCCGTCACTCACGCTGGTTCGATGAGTCTGCCGCTCTTCGACAGGTTCGGGTCGGTGCATGAGGCAAGGTTGAAACAGCAGGGCCGTCGCTTCCCGCTCTTCATCTTCGAGATACTTACTTCGACCCGTCGTTTGCGCGTATCAGGGTTTCGGGTTGCATTGACCCAGCGAACCCATTCCCAACGCGCCATCGGCGTAATGTCTTTCCATAGGTCTTGGATCTTCTGAGGGGCGGCTGCCAGAGCCGTCTCGAGATCCTGTGGCACGTTCGGCTCTGGCCAGTCTTTGAGTGACTCAATTTCGAGCGTGGCAGTGTCACCCGCGCTTAGAGCAGCCGCCTGTTCTAGCTCTCCGTCGATCCTCATCCAGTGGCCGAAAGAGCCGTCTGGTTCCAACACCGTCTGGAACCCATGGCCATTGATCGTTCCATGAACGGCCACCTGCCCCCGCGACGGCAGCTTCCCACTCGCCTTCTCGGGCAGGCGCAAAACTGTCCACTCGTCGATCGTGTAGAGCGCGGCGTCAAAACGAATTGTCGGCGCCGCTATTTGCTGACTCATAGTGGTCATATGTTGTCACACGACCTGCTCGCAATCGGCTCCGTTGAGCGGAACGCCTCCGAGTTCGATCGCCTCGTACGGGTCGTACCGCCTCCGCGGGGCCTCGACCGCGACCGAGGCTCGCCGCGCCGTCGCGCGTTAGCGGTCGACCGTCGTGAGTTGCCGCAAGCCCGTGCCGTCGGGCCACACGACCCATGTCAAGGTGCTCACCGAGGCCGGACTGGTGCAGGTGGTACGCCGCCGGCAGACACCTGGCAGGACTGGGTCGAGAAGTTCGGCATCGACCCCGACCGCGTGCGCGGCATGGAGAGCGATGACCTTGCCTGGCTGCGCGCGGGTGAAGGCGAAGGACACTTTCACGGTCCTGGAGCGTGGCCATTCGGCATCGACGCGTACGCGGGCCGCACGATCTCATCCTCTGGCTCCCGTCGATCGGCGCGATCGTCACCGGCGACGGGCATAGTCCGGGCAGCCGGCGCCGACATGCTCGCTGACCGGCTCGAGCGCGCGCTCGCTGACGGAGTGAGCCTGCTCGCGCGGCACCCAAAACTGCGCCCCTCAGGCGTACACTCGACGGGCTCGGCTGCGCGGCGACTAGCTAGTGGTCGATGGCTCCGCTGAACGTGCCTGAACTGACGCCCGTCACCTGGTCCAGGGTGCTGTTCAGCGTGAAGTTGCCGGTGGCGTCGGCGAAGCGCCCCGTTCCGCCCGTGATGGTGTAGACCTCGACAATCGAGAGTGTGGTGGGACTCGTCCGGGTTGCCTGTCCGGCGACCGTGGCGAGCAAGACATCGCCGTTTGCCGCCGTGAATCTTGCGGCCCCTGTGGACGACAGGGTGGGAATGTTGATCACCATCGTCACGTGCTCCGTGTACCTGCCGAGATGCGTGGCGTTGCCCGTGCCCTCCCGATCCAAGAAGCGGGTCGGGAAAACGACCGTCCCCGTCTCAACCGCGTTCACGGTTCCCTTGAATGGAGTCTCAGACGCCGCGGCGCTGACCGCGACGCTCGCCAGCGATACCGCGAAAGCAGCAACCAGCCCGATGAACAGCAGGTGACGAATCTTCATCTCGTTCTCCCTTGGAAGCGGTCTGCCGCACATGACCAGCAGGCTGCGCTCGACCGTAACCACTTGTGGCACAAGAAACAAGAACGCGCCCTAACCGCGCCCGCCCTCCAGGTGAGCTAGGGGTGTCCTGACTGGCCCTGCGGCCAGAACCCCGGCCGAAAGCCCGCAATCTCCCGACGCGCCAATTGACGCCCGAGACGCAGGAGCCTAGGCGAACAGGATTCGACTTGCAGGGCCAGCACTTCGTTGTGGCGAGCAGGCTACGCCGCGAGCGGCACGGCTCGTGCTCGCGCGCAGTGCCCGAGCGGGCGCGGCGAGGCAGCTGAGGTCGGCGCCTCCCCGCCGGTCAGGCCTTGACGCGCTTTTTCTTGCTCCGCTCGATCCTTGCGACACCTGCCGAGGGAGCGAAGATGCTCGTGTGCTCGTCGTCCCAGCGGACGCGAAAGCGCGGCGGATCGTGGGCCAGAACCTCCTCGATCACGCCCGCCCGACCCGACTGAGCGGCCTGCTCCGACTCGACGACGATCCTGTCTCCCACACTCGCGTCCATTGTCCAACTCTCCTGCGATTCGATCTCGTCAACCCAAGTCTAGCGCGGGGATCACGGTCATCAGGAGCGCTTCAGGCGCCCGCGTCGGCGACGGCCGCCGACCAGCTCGAGCGTGCGTGGCTCGAAGCTCACGAGGACCTCGTTCAGCGAAGCTACGCGCTCCTGAAAGCCCGTTAGGCCGCGCCAGCGCCAGATCATCTGGATGTCCTCCCAGGGCCCGAAGCTCACGAAGCGGGTCGGCTCATCCACGTCCCGAAGCAGCATCGCCGGAGCCGCGAGCCCCTGGCCAGCGCTCCACTCGGCGAACTCGGTCCATCTGCGGACGAACTCGTCCTCCTGGCCGGGCTTCACGATCCACGTCGTCGAAGTGTACGGCTCGGCCACGGCGCAAGCGTAGACACTCAACCGACCATGCCGCGATTGGCCAGCGGGGACGCGACGGCGCCCGGCGCGACGCAGGAGGCGCACTCGTTGCTGCGCTCCGGCATTGCCTCGGCGGTGCATGGCTCGGTGCTCTCCAGAACAAGCAGAACGGGCGCGCCATCTCTCATCCACCCGGATTCAGCCCTACTAGGTGTGGACCGCTGCGTCACCTGCTTCCGAGCTTGCGAGGTCGCATTCGGCCTTCGCCGCACCCCTTCATGATCTGGTCGGGGAGCCTGCGACGCACAACGTCGCGCGCCGGCGAATACACCTAGCTCGCTCGCAACTACCTGAGGCAGTACTCGAGTGCACGGGCCCCTGCACCGGGAAGACGGTCGAGACGAGACAAACGCTCACCCTTGCCGAACTGGGACACGACGCCGCGCGCACCGGAGTCACGCCTCCTCCACGCCGATGGCGGGGGGAGGGGGCGCGCACCGGAGTCACGCCTCCTCCACGCCGATGGCGGGGGGAGGGGGCATACACGGCAAAGCGCCGGCCCCCGCCGAGCGATCGTCGGCGCGTCGCCGACGACCGCCTTCTCGCATCGTCCGCGTCTCTAGTTATCGTCGTCTTCCTCGTCGTCGCGCTGCTTGATGCTGATCGTGCCCTGGAAGCACGGGCCGTCAGACTGCTCGCAATCGATCACCTTGAACTCGGCACGTGCGCGCGCGCCCTTCAACCACCCGTCGACGACGCGGCCGTTCAGCACGGCCGTGCCCGACTGCTCAGCGCCCTCGACACGGATGGTGAGCGAGCGCGAGGCGTCGGTGGCACGGACGATGTAGATGGCCGTCAGCTGGGTGCGGCCGGCGGCGTCGCGCATGGGGTTGTTGAGGACAGCCCCTCCGAACTGGCCGACGATGCCTCCTCCGACGACGCCCACCATGTGGGGGAAGCCCGGTGCGAACCACTTCGTGTACGTGAGCTCGAGGCCGGCGCGCTCGCCGTGCCCCCTGCGATTCTCCGTCTGTGCGGCGGCCGTCGTGATGCCTGTGGCCAGCACGACCACCGCGATCAGTCCCGCCAAGCGCGTGCTCGTCTTGAGACTGCGCATTTCCCCTGCTCCTTTCCGCTCTTTGCTCTTTTCCTCGGACTCGATTGAGGAGTGCGACGAGGCTAGGACGGCGGCGAGGATGGGACTACAGTGCCAGCAGGCGAGTGCGTCGGGAGGCTGCCCTCCCGACCCGACGGGGTGCTCGGTCACTTGACGCCGCCAGTGCGATGACGGACAACTTCCCTCAACTCGCGCTGAGGAGGTCATCCGCTGGAGGCTGGGCCGCGTCTCGAGGTCGAAGAGTTGCGGGCGTCCCGCAAGCGGCTCGTCCTCGCCGCCGATGCCGACCGGCGCCGGATCGAGCGCGAGCTCCACGACGGGCCCCAGCAGCAGCTGATCGCGCTCGCGGTCAACCTGCAGCTGGCGGATGGATTGCTGGACGCCGATCCTGCTGCGACGAAGGAGCTCCTCGAGCAGATGGGACGCGACGTGGAGCAGGCGCTCGCCGACGCGACACAGCTTGCACAACAGATCTACCCGCCGCTCCTCGACGCGGGTAGTTTCACGGCGGAGCTGCGCTCGGCCGCGGCGACCGCCGGCGTTCGCGCCCGCATCGAGGTCGCTGCAGGCAAGCGCTACCCGCCCGAGGTGGCGTGGACCGTTTACCTGTGCTGGGTGGAGGCGCTCGAGAACGCCGGCAACGAAGCACAGGCCACCATCACCGTGCGCGAGAAGGAGGGAACGCTCGCGTTCGAAATTGGTGCGCAGGGTGACCAACCAAGTCCAGGACTCGAGTGCCTCCGCGACCGCATCGAGGCACTCGGCGGCAGGCTGAAGATCGAGTCAGAGCGCGTCTCCGGCTTCCTCCCGCTCTCAGCGTGAGGCCGTCAGCCGCTCTCCGCCAGGTACAGAACGACCGCCTTCACGCGCTTGTGCACCGTCGTCTCCCACGTCAGCCCGAGCTTGAGGAAGATCGAATGGATCACCTTCTCGACCGATCTCTCGGTCAGGAAGAGTGCGGCGGCGATGGCCGCGTTGTTCTTCCCGCCGGCCATCTCGCGCAGCACGTCGCGCTCGCGCGGCGTCAACTCATTGAGGGGCGACTCCTCGCTCCGCGCGTTCTCGGCCACCAGTGCCTCGACCACCTTGGGGTCGATCACCGACCCGCCCTCCGCGACGGTGAGGATCGCGGCGGCGAGTTGCTCCACATCGCTCACGCGCTCCTTCAGGAGGTAGGCGCGCCGCGCACTGCCGCCTTCCAGGAGAGCGAGCGCGTAGCTCGGATTTGCGTACTGGCTGAGCACGACGACGCCGATCTCAGGATTCGTCTCGCGCAGACGCTTGGCGGCCTGAATGCCTTCATCTGCGCTCCCCGGCGGCATGCGGATGTCGGTCACAACCACATCGGGCCGCTCTGCGTCAACCGCGACGAGCAGCGAGTCGAGGTCATCGCAGACGGCGGCGACCTCGAAGTCCGGCCGTGTCTCGAGCAGCCGCCGGACCCCCTCGCGAACGAGAAAGTGATCCTCAGCGAGCACGAGCCGGATCGCCACACGACGAGGATACGCCGGTGACGTCGCCGTCTCCAGGCGGCCCGCTGGTGCTGATCGTCGACGACAACCAGAAGAACCTGAAGCTCGCTCGCGACGTGCTGCGCGCCGCCGGCTTCCGGACGCTCGAAGCCGCGAACGGTGCCGAAGGAATGGCGCTCGCCAATGCGCATCTTCCAAGCGTCATCCTCATGGATCTTCGGTTGCCGGACATGGACGGTGCGGACGCCGCCCGGAAACTCGCGAACGGAGCACGGACATCGGCGATTCCGGTTGTCGCTCTGAGCGCGCTCGCGCTAGAGGGAGGCGTCGCCTGGCTCCTGACCAACGGCTTCGCCGGCCACCTCGAAAAGCCGATCGACGTCCAGGAGTTTCCGCACCAGGTTCGCCGGTACTGCAGCGGCTGAGCGACTGACACCGTGCAGACAGATGCACCCCCGGATCGGGATGCTGGCACCCTGGACATCGGTTCCGCCGACCGCGATCATCGAATGCAGCGAGGCAACAAGGCGGATTCAGAAGGAGGTCGGGAAAAGATGTTGAGGCCCCTCAGGAACAGGTCCACGTCGGCGCCGAAGAGTGTTCTCGGGCTTGCGGCCGTTGTCGCGTTGCTGGCCGCTCTCGGGTTTTCCGGCTCGGCTGCATCCTCTCGGAACCAGGCGCATGGAGGAACGAAGGAGCTCCACGCGACGAAGGACTGCTCGGGGTTCACCGGGCTCGTCGGCGCCTACTGCACGATCAGGTCCTCGAACGTCAAGGCGCTCAAGGTGGGCTCGAAGATCTTCTACGTTCAGGTGGCGGGTAAGACCGCGCTGGACAGCGACACAGTCATCTATGTGAACCGCGGCAGCGTCGCAACAGGCCATTGCCTTCTTCGGTTCGCGACCGGGACCGGACTGTGCACGATCTCGGACGGCACGGGAAAGCTTGCCGGGTTCCAGTTCCGTGTGCGTGTCAAAGCCAGTACGTCGATCCCGAACCTCTATCACTGGGATGGGACGTACAGCTTCAGCCAGGGCTAGCTCCAGTGGGGAATCGGCCGGTGAGTGAGCGCGACGCCCGGTGGCTTTCATCGCTCTCGGCCAAGTACATCGCGGTGTTCGCACTGCTGGTCGCCGTTCCGGTGATCTGTACGAGCGTGTATCTGCTCTCATCGTCCTATCGCGCCAACAAGGGCGCGTTGACCCGGCTGCAGCAGGAGAAGGCGAAGTCGGTCGCAGTCGCGATCGAGCAGTACTTCGCAGACCGGACCAAGAGGATGGAGGAAATCCACGGCCGCTACTTGTCCTTCACGGCACTGGGCGCGGTGCTTCAACCCCTGCTCGAGGATAACGCGACCGATGCGTTCTACGTCGACAGGACCGGGCGCAAGACGCTCGCAACCGCGGGCGGCGGGCTCACCGTGGTCAACGGGAACTTCCTACACGATCGTTCCGTGAAGCAGGCGATGGCGGCCGGGGTCTACTTCGGTCCCGTGTACGCGCCACGCCTCTTGTCCAACCCCGGAGCAAGATCGATGGAGGTCGTGGTTAGGGAAACCGCGCGCCCCGTCGGCTCTCCGGAGGGAAGACCGGCGGTACCAGGAACCGCAGTCGTTGGCGAGACACTCGATCTCAAAGTCATTCAGGATCTTGTCAGGCAGACCCGTCTCGGGACGTCCGGATACGTCTACGCGATCGACGCCAGAGGCGTGCCCATCGCGCATCCGAACAGCGCTGCTTTCACGCATCGCTCCTTGGCATTTCCTCAGGTGACCAAGGCGCTTGCTGCGACACAGACCGGATCGACGGTCGGCCGCAACTTCCGCGGGGAGAAGGTGTTGAGCACCTGGGCGACCGTCGGGCCGGTCAGCTGGAAGGTGTTCGTCGAGCAGCCCGAGAGCGCGGCGTTCGCGCCGGTCCGCGGAAAGATCTGGCGGACGGCGCTGCTGCTTGCGGCGTTTCTCGCAGTCGGGGTCGGCCTGAGCGTGTTGCTCGCCCGCCGTCTCGTCCGCCCTGTGAAGCAGATCCGGACGGCAGCAGCCCGCATCGGGGCAGGCGCCTACGACGAACGGATCGAGCTCCGCCGCCGAGACGAGCTGGGCGGTCTCGCAGACGAGCTGAATGGAATGGCGGCGAGCCTGCAGGCATCAGTTCAAAGCCTTGAGCGAAAAGTTGAGGAACGCACGCGCGAGTTGCAGCGGGCGCTGGCAGAGCTTTCGCGGAAGGGTCGCCAACTCGAGATCGCGAGCGAACACAAGAGCCACTTCCTGGCCAACATGTCGCACGAACTGCGGACGCCGTTGAACGCGATCATCGGTTTCTCGCAGGTGCTGCGGCAGCGCCTGTTTGGCCCGATCAACGAAAGGCAGGAGGAGTACCTCGACGACATCCTCTCGTCCGGCAACCACTTGTTGTCGTTGATCAACGACGTGCTCGACCTGTCGAAGGTCGAGGCGGGGCAGGTCGAGCTCGAGGTCGCCTTGTTTTCTCTGCGTGAGACGCTCGAGCGCGGCGTCGTGATGGTGCGCGAGCCGGCGACGAAGGACGGCGTGCGGCTCTCGCTCGAGCTGGCGCCTGGCGTTGACCTGGTCGAAGGCGACGAGCGGCGGTTGCGCCAGGTCATCTTCAATCTGCTGTCGAACGCCGTCAAGTTCACGCCGGAAGGAGGGGAGGTCGTCGTCGCGACCGCGAGCCGCGACCACGAGGTACTGATATCGGTAACCGACACGGGCCCTGGCATCCGAGTGGAGGACCACGAGCGGATCTTCGAGGAGTTCCAGCAGACGGATGTCGGTGTGCAACTGCGCGAGGGGACGGGGCTCGGGCTCGCCCTTTCGAAGCGCCTTGTCGAGCTGCACGGCGGCCGCATCTGGGTCGAGAGCGAGCCCGGGCACGGCAGCCGCTTCGTCTTCACGCTGCCGGCGAATGAGGCAGACCATGCTCGGTGAGCGGGTTCTGATCGTCGAGGACAATGAGAAGAACATGAAGCTCGTCCGCGACGTGCTGCAGGCCACGGGATACCGCACGCTCGAGGCGACAACGGGCGAGGAGTGCGTCGAGCTCGCGCTGTCGCAGGCGCCAGCGCTCGTGTTGATGGACGTGCAGCTGCCTGGGATCAACGGCGTCGAGGCGCTCGAGAGGCTGCGGCAGCACGAGTGCACCGCCTCGATTCCCGTGTTGGCACTGACCGCGCAGGCGATGAGCGGCGACCGCGAGCGTTTCCTCGAGGCCGGATTCGACGGCTACCTCGCCAAGCCCGTTGACGTCGGCGAGCTGATCGAGACGGTTCGGGAGCACTGCGATCGTGGCTGAGCGGGCGTCCAAGATCCTCGTCGTCGACGACGTTTCGGAGAACGTGCGCCTGCTCGAGGCGGTGCTTAGTTCGCGCGGCTACGAGGTCGTCACCGCGAACGACGGCCAGGCGGCTCTTGATCTGATCGAGCCCGAGGAGCCCGACCTGATCCTCCTCGACGTGA
>CAVVYB010000001.1:0-33311 GCA_963752405.1 uncultured Gaiellaceae bacterium | reverse complement strand
GGTATAGCCGACAGGCGGACCGTCCTGGGACGGCCCGCCCATCGTTCACTGCGTCGCTACTCCTCCTCGGCGACTTCGAGCGCCTCGTGGCCGTGATGCTTGTGACCGTCGAGGAAGTAACGCTTCCCGACGTTGCGGGCGATCTTCGGGAAGTGCTTGCGGTCTCGGTCATCGTCGTGCGGTAGTGGAGGCCGCCCCAGACGCGGGCATCCTCGATCGCGGCAACGACGTCGTCCAGGGTCGCGTACGTCTTCGGTGCTCCGACGACGTTGCTCGTGAACGTCATCTGGACACGCTTCGTCCCGAAGTAGCCCTTCAGCGACTGGGTGACCGCCGCCGTCATGCACGCGTGGCCGGACGGGTACTCGGGATGGTTGCCGACGAGCAGCGGCAGCCAGGTCGGATCCGGCGAGGTGGCCCGGTTCCCGTCGGTGTCCGCACGCTGGATCGCGTGGGTGGGGCGCCAGAGGTAGTAGTGGTACTTCGCCTCCCAGCAGGCGATCATCGTGTCTGCGGCCGAGACCCAGACATAGCCGAGCAGCCTCGCCGACTCAGCCAGGTCGAGCCCGTGCGCGACGGCCACGCCGCGGACGGCACGGCTGTACTGGGCGTAGGCCTGATCGGAGAAGAAGCGGGCGTGCTCGGTCTGGAACGGCGTCCGGGCGCTGACGACGCCGCCGATCTCCTTCAGCTCGTTGACGTCACGCGCGTAGCGCTTGCTCGTCAGCTCGTACGGCTCGTCCGGCCGGTACTTGGACGGCGAGTCGAACGTGAACGGACGCACCTTGCCCAGCTTGACGTCTACCGGCGGCGTCGGCGCGATCGGCTCGAAGACCCCGGGTCCCGGCGTCGGCTGGACATACGGGACGACGTCGTCGAAGTGGTCGCCCGTCCGCATCGCGAGCATGCCCGCGGCGGCGGCGGTGCCAACTGCCTTGCCGCCGTCCTTCGCGGGACCGGCCGGAATCGACGCCATGAAGGTGTCGTAGGCCGACTGAACGGCCGCAGCCTGCCCCGGAACGCGAGTGACGAGGACGTCTCGTGCCGCCTGCGCGACGGCCGCGTCGGCGGACGCGTCCGGCGGCGCGGTAACTCCGGTTGCGAACGGCTCGAGACCTCCCTCCATGGCGGCGACGGAGTCGTACATCGCCCCGTGCACCATCGCCGCGAGCGGAGTGCTGCTCGCGGGTGGACGACCCGCGGCGATCGCCACCTCGGCGATGCCGCTCCAATAGACGACCGCGTTCTCGCTCGTTGCGGTCGCAGGTGCCGCTGACGTTCCCGTCGACCCCAGCGTGAGGACGACGACGAGCGCGAGCATTGCAGCGAATCCGATTCGGACTCTCATGATCGGTACTCCTCTCTGGACGGGATCGCCTCGACGACGCGGAGATGGTCGAGCCCGGCCCGCTCGGCGAGGAGCACGGCCTCGAGGCTCGACGGGGCGTCGAAGACGAAGAAGCAGATCTCGTCCTCGGGAACGTGAATGGCTCGATCGAAGTGGACGCGCGTTCCCTCTCGCGTCAGCGCTTCGGCTGCCGAGCGTGCCCGTTGCTCGCACGCGACGCGCCCTGTGGCATCGCCGCGGGCGAGATAGGTTTCGACGAGGTAGCTCGGCATGCCGTCGAAGCTACGGCCGGGCGATTACGTTGAAAACGTCAGAACGTCTGAAGTTTGCGCGCGAGCTCCGTGCGCGAGCGAACGCCGAGCTTGGCGTAGACGTGCGACAGATGGCTTGCCACGGTGCGTTCCGCGAGGAAAAGCGCCGCTGCCACCTCGCGGTTCGTCCGCCCTTCGGCGACGAGCGCTGCGACGCGCTGCTCGGCGGCCGTCAGTCCCTCGGAGCGGGTGCGGCCGCCGATCCGGCCGAGCTCGGCGCGGGCCTTCTCCGCCCAGCCGGCCGCGCCGAGCGTCTCGAACGCCTCGATCGCCGCCTCGATCGCGTCGCGGGCCGGGCGCTTCTGCCGCGCCCGCCGCCTGACGACCCCGAGCGCGAGGAGCGCCCGCGCCCGGCCGAACGGATCGTGCACCGCCTCGTGCTCGGCGACCGCGACGTCGAGCGCCTGCATGGCCTGCTCCATCTCCCCACGCGCCGCTGCGACGAGCCCTCGGCAGCGTGCTATCGTGCGCCAACACCCAGCTGACGACCAACACGCGCGGCGTCCGACCTCCCACGCGTCCAGCAGCGCCACGGCCTCGTCGTCCGGCCGAGCGCGATCAGCGCCTCGGCATAGTCGGCGCGCCACCAGCGTAGGTTCGGCTCGCGCCAGCCGGCTGCATCGGCCGCCGCCTCGCCCTTGGCGAACCAGGCCGCAGCCGCACCGGATCTCCGCTCCAATGCTCGACGATGCCCTCGATGGCCTCCAGCCCGCCGAGGTGAGCGCCTTCCTCGGTCCGCGAGCTCGCGGCCGAGCCTGGCCGAACTCCCGCGCGCGCGTCGAGGTCGCCGCGATGGGCGACGACGAGAGCGAGCGGGAACACGTCGAAACGGGGCCAGGATCCCGTACTGAACGCCGATCGCTGTTTGCGCTGCTCGGCGTGCTCCTCGGCTTGCCGCCATCGACCCGCTCGCCATCTCGACGAGCGCCAGAAACCAGTGCGCGCTGGCACCGGCCCGCTCATCATGCTCGCGCCGCTGCCGGTGGCGCGTCTCCAGCAGGACACGGGCCCGCTCGGTCCGGACAGACCAGGTGAGGACGTGGGCGAGCATGATCTCTGCCCGATCGAGCCTGCTCTTCGTCACCGCAGGCCACCGCGAGCTCGTAGGCACGCTCCGCGTCTCGAGGCGCGTCTGCGTCGCCGCCGTTGAACCGAAGGAACGCGAGCGCGGAGAGCGCTCCCGCTCGGAGCGCGTCGTCGTCCAGCACATCGGCAATGCTCGACTGCCGCACGCGCGTGACGCTGTGCCCACTCCATCCCTTTCGTGAGCCGGCCGAGGATGGCCAGCCGCCGATGCAGCGACCCCTGCAGCGCAGCGTTCCCCGCCGCGTGAGCGAGCGCCTCTTCGAGGAGCGCGATCGCGCGCTGCGCTCCCTCGAGCTCGGCCAGGAGGACGAGCGCCTCGGCGCGCGCTGTACCTACGGGCACGTCAGCCAGGAGCTCCAGCGCGATGGCCCGAGGACGAGCTCCCTCTCCCGCGGCGAGGTGGGCACGTGCAGCGGCGAGCGCGCGCCGGTGGCGATCCTCGCGTGCGCCGGTGGGCGTCGCCGCAAGGCGTGCTCCCCCAGCTCCGCTGCGACGATCGGCGCGCCGCGTGCGATCGCCGACATCGGCCGCCGCCTCGAGCTCCGCGGCGATCTCCTCGTCCGGCTCATCCACTGCAAGCGCGCGATGGCGCGCGCGAGCGAGCGGATCGTCGACGATCTCGGCCAGGCGTTCGTGCGCAAGCCGTCGAGCCTCCGGCGTCGCCGCCTGATAGAGCACGGAAGCGAGCAGCGGATGCGTGAAGCGGATCACCCCGTCCGCGAGCTCGATCACGTGGTCGGCGAACGCCGACTCGAGTGCCGCGCCGTCGAGCTGTGCAGGCCTCAGCCGGCCGTGCGTGCAGGCGAGCAGCAGCGCCACGGCGCGTCTCGTGCGGGAGCCGTTCGAGGTGAGCACTGACGAGCGCCTCCAGCGACTCCGGCACGGGCAGCGGCTGGGTCGGGTCGACGTCGTCCCCGAGGGCCGCGTGCGAGCTCGAGGGCGAAGAAGGGGTTGCCACCCGACGCCTCGTGGAGGCGCAGCAGCGTTGGCCTCGCGAGCGTTCGGCCGAGCCTCGGATGCAGGATCGCTTGCAGCGCACCCGGGCTGAGCGGGCCGACGTGCACGCGTTCCAGCCTGTGGTCGTCGACGGCACGCTCGAGCTCCGACACGGGAGTGCCGTCCCCAACCCGTCGCGCGAAGAGAACGCGCACGTCCTGGTCCGGCAATCGCCTCACCGCGAACGCCAGGGCGCTGACGCGATGAAGGATCGAGCCACTGCACGTCGTCGACCGCGACCAGAACCGACCGGCGCTCCGCGAGCAACTGCAGCGCGTTGCGTACGGCGACGGCGAGCGTGCGGACGTCCACCGGCTCGTCCGTCGCATCCTCGATGAGAAGCGCGGTCTCGAGCGCGCGGCGCCGTGGGGCCGGCAACTCGGGCAGCACGTCCGGCAGCGCATCCTCGAGCAGGTCTCCCAGAGCCGCATACGCAACTCCCGACTCGACTTCCGCGGGCCGCGCGGAGAGGACGTGCAGCCCACGCTCCCGCGCGGCTTCGACACCGGCGAGCCAGATCGTCGACTTGCCGATCCCCGCCTCTCCCTCCAGCACCAGCCCCGCCGTGCCCGCGGTGCCCGGCCGGTCGAGGAACGCATGGATCGCGCGGAGCTCGTCGTCACGGCCGAACAGATCCATGGTGACCTCCTTCAGCCGCGAGCATAGACTCGCGCCCTGCGAGCTACCGTTCTAGGTGCTGTAGTGAAGGTGGACGACGCCGTTGCCAAAACGGCGCTCGCTGATCAGGGCGAGTTCCAGACGGACACCGTCGGGCAGCGACGGCTTGCCGCCGCCGACCACGATCGGTGAGAGGAACAGGTGGAGCTCGTCCACCAAGCCCGCCTCGATGGCCTGAGCGGCGAGCTCCGGGCCGCCCACGCTGAGATCACCGGCCGCTCGGGCCTTCATCTCCCTGATCGCATCCGGGTCGAAGTCGCGCTCGATCCGCGTTCTCGAGCTCGATGGTGCCTCCAGAGTCTTCGAGTACACGACCTTGTCGGCCGCCTGCCAGATCTCCGCGTATTCGCGAATGACGGGCTGCTCGTCGGCGAAGACGTCCGGGTTCTCCCAGGCGACCATCACCTCGTACATTCGACGCCCGTAGAGGTACGTGCCGACCGACCGCTCCAGGTCGTTGACGACGGCGTGCACCTCTTCATCAGGCACAGACCAGTTGAACTTGCCGTCCTCGTCCGCGACGTAGCCGTCCAGCGACGTGATCGCGGAGTAGATCAGCTTCGCCACGTGAGCCCCATCACTCTGAGCGTAGCGAGACGGTTGTTCGTAGCTCGCTGGCAGCGGGCGGGCCGCCCGAAGGTCGGCCCGCCCACGTTCATCGCTCAGTCGTGCACGGGTCGTAGGAAGTGATCGGCGGCACGGTTGCCGATCTTCTCGCCGTGCTTCATGCCGGTGTCGACCGCATCGCGGAAGTGGAAGCCGACGTAGATGCGGGAAACCGCGTTCTCGTCGGACGCCTGGGAGAAGCTGGTGAAGTGACGGAGGACCGGTGACGCGTCGCTGCACCTCTGTCCGGCAGGCAGCGTGAAGCTGCAGACCGAGAACCTCATCTTGTCGGTGTGGAAGAACCGCTTCAGAACCTGTGCCGCGGCTCCTCCTTCGGTCGCGTGCCCGGAGTCGTAGTCCGGGATCGGTGGGGTCTCGACCAGCGGCGTCCACGCCGGATCGGCAGTCGTGCCTGGGTTGCCGTCGATCGCGGCGAGCCGGATGGCGGTGACGGGCCGCCAGAAGCGGTAGTGGTACTTGGTCTCGAAGGTGCCGATGTAGCCGTCCGCCAACGCCAGGTTCAGGAGGCCGTACAGGCGGGCGCTCTCCCAGAGGTCGAGGTGCTTGGCGGTCGCAACCGACCTCGTGAGGCGGTTCCACTGCAACGGCGAGCTCTCGACCCAGAACCGGGCAATCTGGGTCTGGTCGGCTGTGCGGGCGCTGCGAGTGGTGACTCCGTCGCCGCCGAGACGCTTGACCTCGTTGACGTCCGCGGCGTATTTGCGGCTGGTCAGCGAGTACGGCGGCCCAGGACGGAATTGCGAACTGTCCTTCAGCACGAAGGGGGTAACTTCGCCCCAGTGCGGGGCGAACGCGAAGGGGGTCCCCGGCGTGTAACGGTACTCGCCGGGCGCGGTGCCTTCCTGGTAGGTCGGATCAATCGGCGGGATGTCGAAGCCGTCGGCAGAACGCAAGGCCAGGATCGCAGCAGCAGCCGCATGTCCCAGGGCGACACCACGCGTCTTCGCGGTCCCGTTCGGGATCGCCGCGAGAGCGGCCGCGTAGTCCGCTTCCACGCTGGCGACGCCGGCACTGATGCAGTCGGCGGGGAGGAAGAAGGAGAACGAGCCGAGCACCGGGACCAAAACGTCACGCGAAGCTGCAGCGATCGCGGCCTCCGGCGAGGGCCCGGGTGCCGCGCGAAGGGTCGCAGCGTAAGGTCGCGAGCGAAGGTCGATCGCGTTCAGGGCGTCATGGATCGCCACGTGCATCATCGCGTACATGCGGGCTTCCTGCGGCGCGAAGCCACCGAGGAAGCACGCCGCGATCGTGGCCTCTCCGGCATTGGCGTTCCACGCTGTGACCGCGTTCGGCCCCGAGGCGGGTCCCGACGCCGTGGCGCTCGTTAGAAACAGTCCGGCCGCCAGACACGCGGCAAGAGCAAGCAGTCGAATCCTCATGGCGATACTCCTCTCCGGACGCGACCGCTTCGACGACAGAAGCGGCCCTCGTCCTCCGGAACACATGGCGTGCCTGGGCGTGCAGCGCGCCTCCGGCGACGCCACGGGCGGCGTAGGAGAGAGCAGAACTCGTCGTTCATGCCCAACTCGTGCACTGGCACGCTCCTTCGCGGGCCATCGTGTCACTAGTGGCCACAGAAGTCACCCCCGGACATAAACTCGCCCAATGCGAGACGAGCGCTGCGACGCCGACGTGATCCTCGACGTCGTCTTCGACCGCGGCCTCCTCTTCCTCGTCGTCAGAACACCGGCGACCGGCCGGCGCACAGCGTGCGGTCAAGTTCGACAAGCCGTTCGGCGGCGTCGGCGGCACGAAGAAGATGCACCGGCTCGCGCTCTTTCGCCGGCTCGAGTTCCTCGCGCCGCACAAGTCGATCGAGGTCTTCCTCGACCGCAGCGCGTCGTACTTCGCCCGCGAGGAGCCCACGCAGCTCACCGCCGCGATCTCCTGGCGGACGTCAGCGGGCGAGCGGCGATCGAGCACGATCCACCACGACCTCGAGATCTACCGCGATCTCGGCTTCATCGAGAGGGAGGTTCCACACAGTGGCCGTCCAGCGTGACAACCCGTATCTGAACTTCAATTTCACCGTCGACATCGGCGTCGGGGACGAGCTGGGCTTCAGCGAGGTCGAAGGGCTCGCGGGCGAGATCGAGGTGATCGAGTACCGGGAGGGCGCCGACAGGGTCAACACCGCGCGCAAGCTTCCCGGCCTCGCCAAGTACCCGAACGTCATGCTGAAGCGCGGCATCACCGGCCGCACCGACCTCTTCGAGTGGTGGAAGTCAGTGCGTGACGGCCATGTCCAACGCCGCAACGTGACGATCACGCTCCTCGACGAGCAGCGGCAGCCGGTCCTGCGGTGGCTGCTCCGCAACGCGTGGCCCGTGAAGATCGAAGGCCCCGCGCTCAACGCGACCGGCAACGAGGTGGCGATCGAAACGCTCGAGCTCGCGCACGAGGGCCTCGAGATCGACTAGCCCCCTAGCTGGATGCGGCTGCGTCCGGCTGCGCTGCCGGCTCTTGCGTGCCGCTCGAGTGGATCAAGTTGCGGATCTCGCGGACCGCGACCGACAGCCGCGCCAGGTCGAGAGTGCCGCCGCTCCGAATGTCCGCGAGCACCTGCAGCGAGCGTTCGATGGCGCCCGCGTTCTCGGCCTGCCAGCGCTCGACACCCGTACCGGCTCGCAGCACTTCCGCGGTCAGGCCGGCCTGCTCGGAGTAGACGTCGTCCCGCAGCGCTGCGCGCGCCATCGCCTCCCAGCGCGTCTCCCGAGGCAGGTCGATGATCCGGTCGCGCAGCCAGTGCAACTCGAGCCGCGCGCCGAGCGCGAAGTAGACCGCTGCCGCCGACGCGACGTCCATTTCGGTCGCGGCGGCGATCTCCACGAGATCGAGCGTCGGGACGAGCGCCTCCAGGTACGCAACACGTCGCGCGAGGTCCGGCGGAACGCCGACCTCCGCGAACCCCTCGGCCCGCGCCAGCGCGGCCTCGAGCTCGGACGGGCCGAGCAGGGTCGGCAGCGCCTCGGCGAGCGCGGCCGCGCCGGAGGCGTAGCGCGAAACTGCGGCCGCGATGTCGATCGGCCTGCGGCGGTTGCGGAGAAGCCAGCGCGTCGCGCGCTCGAGCAGGATGCGCGCCCTCAGCAGCATCGCGGTCTGCGTCTCCGCGGGCACGCGCCCGTCGAGCACCTCGATCTCCGCCCAGAGGCCGCGCAGCCCGAAGATCTCGCGCGCCGCGGCGTAGGCGCGAGCGATGTCGTCGGCGCCGGCGCCGGTCTCGTCGCTGAGCCGGAAGGCGAAGGTCGTTCCGGCGCGATTGACGAGGTCGTTGACGACCCGTGAGGCGATGATCTCGCGCCGCAGCGGGTGACGCTGGAGCTGCGCCGCCGAACTCCTCGCCGAGGCGCGCCGGGAAGTAGCGCTCGAGCTCACTCGCGAGGTACGGGTCCTCCGGCAGGTCGGAGGCGAGCAGCTCCTGGCCGAGGGCGATCTTCGTGTGCGAGAGCAGCGTCGCGAACTCCGGCGCGGTCAGCCCGCCACCCGCCGACTGGCGCTCGTCGAATCCCTCCTCGGTCGGTAGAACCTCGAGCTCGCGGTTCAGAGTGCCGTCCTGCTCGAGGCTCCGCACGTAGCGCTCGTGCACCTCGACCATCGACGCTGCCTGCGCCGTCGAGCTCGAGATCGCCTGGGTCTGCTCGTAGTTGTCGCGCAGGACGAGCGCCGCGACCTCGTCCCCCATCTCGGCGAGGATCGCGTTCCGCTGCTTCCCGGTCAGATCGCCGTCGGCGACGATCGTGTCGAGCAGGATCTTGATGTTGACCTCGTGGTCGGAGCAGTCGACGCCGGCCGAATTGTCGATCGCGTCCATGTAGATCCGCCCGCCGCCGCGCGCGAAGGCGACCCGGGCTCGCTGCGTGAAGCCGAGGTTCCCGCCCTCGCCGACGACGCGGCAGCGCAGCTCCTCGGCGTCGACTCGGACTGCATCGTTCGCGCGGTCGCCGACCTCAGCATGGCGTTCTTCCTTGGCCTTCACGTACGTGCCGATGCCACCGTTCCAGAGCAGGTCGACCGGAGCGTGAAGCAGCGCATGGATGAGCTCGCTCGGCGTCAGCGACTCCGCGTCGCTGCCGAGCGCCGCCCGCGCCTCGGACGAGAGCGGCACCGACTTCGCGGTCCGCGGGAAGACGCCGCCGCCGGGAGAGATCAACGACGCCTCGTAGTCCGCCCAGGACGAGCCCGGCAGCTGGAAGAGCCGTTCGCGCTCGGCGAAGCTCGCCTCCGCATCCGGATTCGGGTCGAGAAAGACGTGTCGGTGGTCGAACGCGCCGATCAGCCGGATGTGACGGGAGAGAAGCATGCCGTTGCCGAACACGTCGCCGGACATGTCGCCAACTCCGACAACGGTGAAGTCGGTGGTCTCGATGTCGGTCCCGAACTCGCGGAAATGGCGCTTCACCGACTCCCAGGCGCCGCGGGCCGTGATCGCCATCTGCTTGTGGTCGTAGCCGGCCGAGCCACCGGAGGCGAACGCGTCGCCGAGCCAGAAGCCGTACTCGATTGCGATCGCGTTCGCGATGTCCGAGAAGGTCGCCGTGCCCTTGTCGGCGGCGACGACGAGGTACGGGTCGTCCTCGTCGTGGCGGACGACCTCCGGCGGCGGCACGATCTTCCCGCCGGCAATCGTGTCGGTGACGTCGAGCAGGCCGCGCATGAACGTCTGGTAGCACTCGACGACCTCCTCGAGCAGCGCGGCGCGGTCACCGCCGGCCGGAGGCCGCTTGACGACGAAGCCGCCCTTGGCGCCGACCGGGACGATCACGGCGTTCTTGACGGTCTGGGCCTTCATCAGCCCGAGCACCTCGGTGCGGAAGTCCTCGCGGCGGTCGGACCAGCGGATGCCTCCGCGCGCGACTCTCCCGCCGCGGAGGTGCACGGCCTCGACGCGCGGCGAGTAGACGAAGACCTCGAACATCGGCCGCGGCTCGGGCAGGTCCGGCACCAGGTCGGGATCCAGCTTGAGCGAGAGGTACGGCTTCGCCTGACCGCCGGCGTCCGTCTGGAAGTAGTTCGTCCGCAGCACGGCGCGGACGACGCGCAGGAAGCCGCGCAGAATCCGATCCTCGTCGAGGCTCTCGACAGCGTCGATCGTGCTCTCCAGCTCGCGCTCGAGCGCTCGCGCCTTGGCGTCGGTGTCCTCGAACCGCGCTGGGTCGAGCCGAAGCCGGAAGAGCTCGACGAGGCGACGCGCGATGTCGGGGTGCGCAGAGAGCGCGTCCTCCATGTAGTTCTGGCTGAACGTGCTTCCCGCCTGGCGGAGGTACTTCGCGATCGCACGGAGAATCGTGATCTCGCGCGCGGTCAGGCGGGCCGAGAGGACGAGGCGGTTGAAACCGTCGTTCTCGGACTCCCCTCGCCACGCGCGCGCGAAGGCGTCCTGGAACATCTCGCGCACGTCGTCCGCCTGGAACTCGGCCTCCTCGTCGTGGCGGAGGCCGAAGTCGTAGATCCAGACCGGCGGGCGGTCGCGCGGCCGGACCTCGTACGGCCGCTCGTCGCTGACCCTGACGCCCATGTTCTCCAGCAGCGGCAGCACGTCGGAAAGGAGCAGCGGCTGCCCCGAGCGGAGCAGCTTGAACGCGAGGTGATCGAGCGTCGGCGCGAGCGGAACGTAGAGGCTCTTGCCGAGGTCGCCGTCCGGGTCGAGCCGCTCGATCCGCTCGATGTCGAACACCGCCTGGCGGGCCGTGAAGTCCTCGCGGTAGGCGCCGGGGAACGCGTCGCCGTAGCGCTCGACGAGCGGCCCCGCACGCTCCTCGCCGAGCTGCTCCAGGAGCGCGTCCCGGAGATCGTCCGCCCACGCGCGCGTCGCCGCAGCGAGCCGGGCCTCGATCTCACCGACGTCGTACTCCGGAATCGCGCCCTGTTTCGTGTAGACGACCACGTGGAGGCGCGCGAGCACGGAGTCGGTGACGCGAGTCGTGTAGTCGACGCTCGTGCCGCCGAACGCCTCCTGGAGGATGTCCTGGATCCGCTGCCTGTTCTCGGTGGAGAACCGCTCGCGCGGGAGATAGACCAGGCAGGAGACGAAGCGTTCGAACGCATCCCGGCGGACGAACAGCCGCACGCGCCGGCGCTCGCCCAGGTGGAGGATCCCGAGCGTGGTCTCGACGAGCTCGTCCTCCGAGATCTGGAACAGCTCGTCACGCGGGTACGTCTCGAGGATGTCGAGGAGCGCCTTGTGGTCGTGGCTTCCCTTCAGGAGGCCGGAGCGCTCGACCACCCGCTGAGCCTTCCGCCGGAGCACCGGGATCTCCCAGGGGCTGGCGCTGTAGGCGGTGTGGGTGTACAGCCCGAGGAACCGCCGCTCGCCGTACACCTCGCCGGAGTCGTCGAACCGCTTGACCCCGACGTAGTCGAGGTAAGCGGGACGGTGCACGGTCGCCCGCGAGTTCGCCTTCGTCAGGCTGAGCGGGTTCTTCTCACGCGCGAGCCGCCGCACCTCCGGCGGCAACTGCGCGAAGCTCACCGAGATCGGCCGCTCGTCGGTGGCGCGCAGAATGCCGAGACCTGAGCCGGACACGGCGCGCAGAACGTCCTCCTCGTCCTCGGTGAGGATCTCGTACTCGCGGTAGCCGAGGAACGTGAAATGACCGTCGTCCATCCACTCGAGCAGGTCGCGAGCCTCCGCGCGCTCGTCCGGATCGACGGGAGCGGCCGAGACCTCCTCGGCGACGTCGCGGACGTGCTCGCGCATCGCCGGCCAGTCCTCCACGGCAGCACGCACGTCACCGAGGACGCGGCAGAGACCGTCGCGCAGAAGCTCGAGCTCCTCGGCGCTCGTCTGGCGGTCGATCTCGACGTGGATCAGCGACTCGGGCTGCCCGTCCTCGGCGTCGACCTCGAGCAGCCGGCCCTCCTCGTCCCGGCGCAGGCGCATGATCGGCCGGATCACGAGGTGGATTGCTCTCCCGCTTCGCGTCACCTCCATGGAGACCGAATCGACGAGGAAGGGCATGTCGTCGACGACGGTCTCGACCACCGTGTGCTCGGACTCCCACCCGTGCTCCTCGATGTTCGGCGTGTAGACGTGCACCTTCAGCTCGCCGGGCCGCCGGACGCGGGCGAGGTTCCAGTGTGCGACCGCCGCGCCGAAGAGGTCGAGGTCGCTCCGGTCGTCCAGGTCGTCGGGAGCGACGTGGGCGTAGTACGCGCGGACGAACCGCTCGACGTCTGCCGCCTCCGCGCTGTCGACCCGCTCGTGAACGCGCGCGACCGCGGCCTCGAGGAGCGCCGCCTTCCTCTCATCTGGGCTCGTCGCCGTCGCCGACCTCCCTCCAGCTTGGAGTATGAACTAGTCCTAGAGGCCGAGGCGTTCGAGCGTGGCGTCGTCGCGGCGCCACTTCGGGCCGCACCTTGACGACGAGCTCGAGGAAGACCTTGTGACCGAGCAGAGCCTCGATCTCGGGCCTTGCTCGGGTGCCGATCTCGCGAATCATCGCTCCCTTCTTGCCCACCAGGATCTGCTTCTGCGACTCGGTCTCGACGAGGACGAACGCGCGGAGAAGCTTCTCGTCGAGCTCGTCGATCTCCACCGAGATCGAGTGCGGCACCTCGTCGCGCGTGAGTTGAAGCGCCTTCTCGCGAATCAGCTCGGTGATGCGCTGCTCGCTCGTCTGGTCGGTCGCCGACTCGCGCTCGAACATCGGCTGGCCCTCGGGCAGCAGGTGCAACAAGTCGTCCCGCAGCTCGTCGATCCCGTCCTTCGTCTTCGCGCTCACCGGGTGAAGCGCGTGAAAATCGCCGAGCTGGGCCGCGGCTTTCATCTGCGTGATGATGTGGCTCGGCTTCAAGTTGTCGACCTTGTTGACCGCGACGATCACCGGCTTTCCCAGCGCGTAGACCCGCCGCGCGATGAAGCGATCGCCGGCGCCGATCCGGTCGCGCGCCGAGACGACGAAGAGCACGACGTCGATGTCCTCGAAGGCCGCGTCGACCGTGTTCTGCATCCGGGTCGTCAGCTTGTCCATCGGCTTCTGGAAGCCAGGCAGGTCGACGAGCACGAGCTGGTAGTCCTCCCCGTTCGCGACACCGTAGATCCGGCGGCGGGTCGTGTTCGGCACCGTCGAGGTGATCGCGATCTTCTCGCCCACGAGCGCGTTCACCAGCGTGGACTTGCCGACATTCGGCCGGCCGGCGACGGCGACGAAGCCGGACTTCACAGGTCGTCGAACGTCTCGGGCAGCAGCTCCGCCGGCGTCATCGTCACCACGTTTCCCTGATTGCGGAAGACGACGCGGTCGACGCGAAACTCCCAGAGCCACTGACGGCAGCCGCCGCACGGCGAGTGCGTGATCGCGATCACCTCGAAGTCGCCGACGCCGTAGCCTTCGTTGACCGCGGTGCCGATGCCGTTCTTCTCGGCACAGATCCCGAGCGGATAGGCAGCGTTCTCGACGTTGACTCCCTCGAAGACCGTGCCGTCTCGCGCCAGGAGCGCACAGCCGACCTGGAACTTCGAGTACGGCGAATAGGCGCGAGCCGCGATCGCATCCGCCCGGGCGAGAAGCTCCAGGTCGGTCATTGGGCGACCTGGAAGACGACAAGCGTGACGAGCGCGCCGAGGATGCCACCGTAGGCGACCTCCAGGGACGAGTGCACACCGGATTCGACGCGTGTCTGAGCCACGAGCAACGCCATGATGAAGGTCAAGGACGAGATCAGGAAGTGGTTGCGCGAGTCGTCGAGGATCAGGGTGGCCGCCATCCAGCCCGAGAAGGCGATTGCGGCGTGGCCGGATGGGAGGCCGCCGCGGAGTGGCGAGCCGCGGCCGGTGAGCGCCTTCGTCCCGATCACGATGATCGAGGTCAGAACGAGCGCGATCAGGGTCAGCTCGGCGGGGACGTTCGTGAGCCGGTCGAGCAGCTTCGAGCTGCGGTCGGCTACCTGACCGGAGAAGACGAGGTAGCCGACGGCGACGGCGACCGCCGTCGAGATCAGGACAGCGCCGGCCGCGATGTCCTTCGCGAGCTTCGCCATCGGGTCGAACGACGTCGTCGCCACGTCGACCGCTGCTTCGACTGCCGTGTTCAGCATCTCCGTGATGAGCACGAACGCGATCGCGAGCAGCAGCGCGATCAGCTCCATCTTGTCGACGCCGGACCACAGCGCCGCAACGAGGACGAGTGCCGCGATCAGGAAGTGGATCCGCATGTTCCGCTGCGTGCGGAGCACGTGGATGATCCCCTCGAACGCGAAGTTGAACGACTCGAGGATCGAAGGAGGCCGGCGCGCTCTCACGTCCCTGGCCGCCTTTCGCTCCCGCCCGGCAGAGCCGGGCTCCGCGAAAGGCTGACGCCGCTCGCGGCGCTCCAGCCGGCGGCCCGTACCGCCATACTGTTCCACCGGCTTACGCACCGCGAGCGGCGCTCCAGGAACGTGAGCAAGCTCACAGCAGCGCCGCCTCCCTGGCCTCCATCTCGTCGCCGTGCTCGTACCCGAGCAGGTGTAGGAGGCCATGCACGAGCGGGCCACGCCATTCGTCCCCGACCACCTGCGGGCAGATCACGACGTCGCCGAGCGCCCGCGGGACTCCGTCAGGGACCTCCTCGCGCCCGTCGAGCGGGAACGAGAGAACGTCCGTCGCCTCGTCGATGCCGAGGTGGTCCCGCTTCAGCGCGCGAATCTCCTCCGGGCCGGCGAACGCCAGCCCGAGCTCCCCGTCCTCGATCCCCTCCGCACCGAGAACGCGTTGCGCGAGCTCGACGGCGGCGGCCTCGTCGACCTCGGCGCCGCTTCGGTTCTCGACCTCGACTCCGACCATGTTCACCGCTTGCGGGCGGTGCCGGTCTCTTCGGCGTGCTGCTTGTACGCCTCGACGATCCGCTGGACGAGCTTGTGCCGGACCACGTCCTGGTGCGTGAACTCGACGAACGCGATCCCGTCGATGTCGCTGAGGATGTCCCGCACCTGGATCAACCCTGACGCCTGGTCGCGGGGGAGGTCGACCTGCGTCACATCGCCGGTGATCACGACCTTCGAGCCAAAACCGAGCCGCGTCAGAAACATCTGCATCTGCTCCGGTGAGGTGTTCTGGGCCTCGTCAAGGATGATGAACGAATCGTTGAGCGTGCGGCCGCGCATGAAGGCCAGCGGTGCCACCTCGATCACGCCGCGCTCCATGTGCGCGGTCAGCTTGTCGGCGTCGAGCATGTCGTAGAGCGCGTCGAAGAGCGGCCGCAGGTACGGATCGACCTTCGCGAGCATGTCGCCTGGGAGAAAACCGAGCCGCTCGCCCGCCTCGACGGCTGGGCGCGTGAGGATGATCCTGGCGACCTGCTTCTCCGCGAGCGCCGCGACGGCGAGCGCCATCGCGAGATAGGTCTTGCCGGTACCCGCCGGGCCGATCCCGAAGGTGACGGTGCACTCGCGGATCGCGTCGACATACCGCTTCTGCCCCACAGTCTTCGGCGCGATCTTCTTGCCGCGGTGGCGCCAGACGACGTCCTCGAAGACCTCGCGGATGTCCTCCGCCTGGTCGAGCGCGGCGACGACCGCGCCGACGGTGTCCGGTCCGATCTCGTGCCCGCCCTCCACGAGCTCGACGAGCTCGTCCACGACCGCACGGGCGGCGGCAACCCGGTCGTCGGCTCCTTCGATCGTCAGTTGGTTCCCGCGCAGACGAAGCGTGCAGTGCAGCCGGTCGCGCAGCGTGTTGAGCACGCCGTCGCCGATTCCGCCGAGCTCGGCAGCGACTTCGTTCGGGACCGATAGGACTTCTTGCACCCGGCTCAGTGTAGGCAGGAAGGCGGCTCTTCCGAACCGCCGCCCGGGGACATCTCGGGTTCGAACGCGCCAACGATCCTCCCCACGAGCCCGTCCCGAGGCGCGGCACGGACGCACCGTAGGTCGGCCGCCCCGGAATTAGCCAGGCGGCATCACGTCGGGGAGCTCGTTTTTCGAGTAAGAAGTCCTCCGCAATGACGGACGAGCCCGCAATCGACGTTCTCTCCGAGCTCCGCGCGATCGCGCGCGAGGTGGGCGAGAACCACGAATGGCTCGATGCCGACGAGCTCGAGGACGACGAGACGTTCGCCAGGCTCGTCGAGCTGCTTCGCGACACCGAGCGCGTCACGGGCGAGGACTTCGCGACGGCTGCACGCGACGGCTCGAAGTACCTCCGGGCCGGGACGCTCGCGGCGATCGCAGCCGGCCGGGAGGCGCCACCGGACTGGACAGAACGCGCCAAGAAGCGCTTCCAGCGGGCTGACTACGGCGAGCGGCTGCTGCTCCTCGGCGCTCTCGCCCTCTCGGAGGAACCGGTCGTCGCCGCCGTCCTCGCCGCGGCCGACGAGGACTGGAGCGGCAGCCCGCTGGCGAAAGGCCGTCGCGGAGTTCCTGGACGCTCGCGTTGCGCGAGACGAACGCCTCACGGCCGCCGACTTCGGGCGGTTGAGCCCGGGTCTGCAACCGCTCGTGAGCGAGATCCTCGAAGCGGCAGGCGAGGAGACGAAGGCGGCGCTGGGACCCGCAGTCGATGAGTGGCAGCGCGAGTCGATCGACATCGACTTCTTCAAGAGCCTCGGCAGGGTCGTCGATCCGTCCCAGCATCCACACGCGACGACGGTCGGCTCGCGCGCCGTCGCTGTCGACGCGATCGCCGCGGCACTGGGCGCCCGCCCGCCGCGATCGGTGCTGCTCGTCGGAGAGCAGGGCGCAGGCAAGACGACGCTGATCGTCGAGGCCCTGCGGCGGCTCGAGGGCCGGCCGTGGTTCGCCTTCCAGGCCGGAGCCGCCGACGTGAACGCCGGCCAGATGTACATCGGCATGCTGGAGGGGCGCGTCCAGGAGATCGCCGGCCACATGGCTCGACGCGCGATCGTCTGGCTCTTCCCCAGCTTCGAGGAGGCCCTGTGGTCGGGGCAACACCTGCAGAGTCCGCGTGGCCTGCTCGACGCGCTCCTTCCCTATGTCGAGTCCGGCGAGGCGACCGTAGTCGGGGAGATCGATCCGCTCGCATACGAGCTCGTGATCCAAAATCGACCGCGTGTGTCGAGGTTGTTCGAGGTCGTCCGGCTGGCGCCGATGCGAGACGACGACGCACTCGAGGTCGCGCGCGGGTGGGCAGACCACCAGCGCGTGAACGTCGACGACGACACGCTCGCGGAGGCGCTCGACCTCGCGACGCACTACCTCCCTGCAACGGCTGCGCCCGGCAACGTGCTTCGGCTGCTGGAGCTGACCCGCGACCGCGTCGTGCGCGGCGTCGCGAATGCCGTCACCGTCGAGACCGTGATCGGGACTCTGAGCGACGCGACTGGACTGCCGCTGCACGTACTCGATCCGCGGGCGCCGCTGAGCCTCGACCAGGTGCGGCAGTTCTTCGAGGGCCGTGTGCTCGGGCAGCCGGAGGCCGTCGACTGCCTCGTCGAGCGAATCGCGCTGGTGAAGGCCGGCCTCACCGACCCGACCAAGCCGCTCGGCGTCTTTCTCTTCGTCGGCCCCACCGGAACCGGCAAGACCGAGATCGCGAAGGCGTTCAGCGCCTTCCTCTTCGGCTCCGAGGACCGCCTCGTGCGCCTCGACATGAGCGAGTACCAGACGCCAGAGAGCCTCGATCGCCTCCTCGGCGACGCGGCAAGTGACCAGCAGTCGGCGCCGTTGATCGCCTCCGTGCGCAAGCAGCCGTTCTCCGTGCTGCTGCTGGACGAGTTCGAGAAGGCGCACGCAAACGTCTGGGATGTCTTTCTGCAGGTCTTCGACGACGGCCGACTGACGGATCGGAACGGTCGCACCGTCGATCTCCGGCACTGCGTGATCATCCTCACCTCGAACCTCGGCTCCGCGATCCCGACCGGCCCGGGGCTGGGCTTCGCCGGCGAGAGCGGCGTCTTCGACCCGGCCAGTGTGATCAAGTCGGTCGAGCGCTCGTTCCGGCCCGAGTTCCTGAACCGCCTCGACCGTGTCGTCGTCTTCCGGCCGCTCGGACGCGACGTGATGCGCAACCTGCTCGAGCACGAGCTGACCGAAGTGTTGACGCGCCGCGGGTTCCGGATGCGACCGTGGGCCGTGGAATGGGACGAAGCGGCTGTCGACTTCCTGATCGAGAAGGGCTTCAGCGCCGAGCTCGGCGCGCGTCCGCTGAAGCGCGCGATCGAGCAGCATCTGTTGACCCGCCTCGCCACGACGATCGTCGAGCGCAGGTTCCCTGAAGGAGACCAGTTCCTCTTCATCACGGCGCGGGACGGCGACCAGCTCGACGTCGCGTTCGTCGATCCGGACGCGGACGACGCCGCCCCCGAGCCGCAGGGCGGCGCCGGCACCAGCTTCACGCTCGCCCGGGTCGCGCTCGATCCCGAGGGATCGCCGTCCGAGGCCGCGTTCCTCACGGGGGAGCTCGAGAGCGTTGAGAAACAGGTCGAGACGTGCCAAGGGCTGAAGGAGGACGCCCTGGCACGCATGCGCGAAGCCGGCTTCTGGGAGTCGGACGACCGCCGGGCAGTGTTGAGCAACGTTGAGTACCTCGACCGCCTCGTCGCGGCGACGGCGACCGCGAGGCGCCTGGCAGCACGCCTCGGCCCCGCTCGAGGAGCCCATTCGCGCGAGCTCGTCGGGATGCTCGCGCGTCGTCTCCACGTGCTGTCGGCGGCTCTCCGCGGTCTCGCCGCGGACGATGCACGCGACGCGCGGATCGCGATCCGACCCAGCCGGCACGACACCGCCGACGCAACCACAGCGTTCGTGGCCGAGCTCGTGTCGATGTACGTGAGCTGGGCCGATGCGAGCGGGATGCGCGTCCGCCGGGCCGCCGACGCGAACGGGCCCGTGCTGACGGTCGCGGGTCTCGGGGCCTACACGCTCCTGCGGGCCGAGGCGGGCGTGCACGTCCTCGAGTTGCCCGTGGCGGACGATCGCTCCTTCCAGCGCGTCTCCGCGGTCGTGAAGGTCACTGCCGCCGATGCCGGCGAGCGAAGCTCGGACGACGATCTCGCGGACGGATCGGAGCACGCAGTCGTGCGGCGCTACCGCCGCGACCCGTCACCGCTCGTCCGGGATGCATCCGGCGCGCGTACCGGCCGGATCGACCGGGTGCTCGGCGGCGACTTCGATCTCCTCTCGGAGCCCGCCGTCCTCTAGGCGAGCTTTTCGCGGACGAGCTGGCTGACGGCCGAGCCGTCCGCGCGACCTGCAACCTGTGGCATCACGTCTGCCATCACGCGGCCGATGTCACGCATGCTCGTGGCGCCCACCTCGGCGATCACGTCGTCGATGATCGCCTCCAGATCGTCCTCGGCAATCGGCTCGGGCATGAACTCCTCGAGCACGTCGAGCTCGTCCTCTTCCTTCTGAGCCTGCTCCTCCCGATCGCCGGAGCGAAAGGCCTCCGCCGCCTCGAGCCGCTTCTTCCGCTCGCGCTGCAGCACCTGGAGCTCCTCGTCGTCGTGGAGCGGGCGCTGAAGCTCTTTCTCAGCTCCTTGAAGGCTCGCAAGGATCAGGCGCAGCGCGTCGCGGCGCGCAGCATCGCCGTCGCGCATCGCGCTCTCCAGCTGTTCCTTGATCTCTGCGATAAGACTCACTGTGTCCTGTTCAAGCCGGCATCCCGCTGATCCTCCCACCCAGAACGTGCCAATGTAGGTGGAAGATGGTCTGGCCGCCACCTGGACCGACGTTCACGAGCACGCGATAGTCCTCCAGCCCGGCGCCGCGCGCGACCTCCGCGACGAACTCGAGCATCCGCTTCGCCTCGTCCGGGGGAAACTCGGAGACGTCGCGGAACGTGTCGACGTGCCGCTCAGGCAGGACGAGAAGATGCGTCTCGGCCCGCGGGTTGATGTCCCGGATGGCGACGAAGCCGTCGGCCTTCGCGACGTGGTCGCCTTCCTGCACCAGCTTGCAAAAGAGGCAGCCGTCCTTAGGCGCCCGGCCGTTCACGAGCGTGCCTCCGGGGAGGGGCTGCGCCAAGCAGCGCGTTCGACTCGACGGGTGCCAAGGCCGGGTTGCCTTGGCCCTCGGCGAGGCGGGCGCGATGCGCCGCGCGCAGACCCCCATCCGGAGGTGCGCACGTGGGCGGCCGGGCGCCTACGCAGCGAGGATCCCCTCCTGCGTCACGGCGGCGGCGCGGACGTGTATCAGCTCGCCAACCTGCCCGTCGACGAGCCACGGCGAGTAGTCGGCGCCGTAGCCGCGCCCGGGCCGGTCGATCAGGACGACGTCGTCGCGGCCGAGTTTCTGCTCCCAGCGGGCGCGGCAGGCTTCGTCGGAGAGAGCGCGTAGCCGCGCGCTCCGCTCCTTCTTCACCTCGGGCGGCACCCGGTCGTCGTCGGCGGTCCGCGTGCCCGGCCGCGGCGAGTACGGGAAGACGTGCAGCTTGGTGAGCCGCGCGGCGCGGACGGTCTCGACCGTGCGCTCGAACGCGGCGTCGTCCTCGGCCGGGAAGCCGACGATCACGTCGGCGGTGAGGTTGAAGTCGGACAGCGGCTCGAGCTTCTGCAGGTACGTGTCGACCGAGTAGCGGCGCGCCATCGCCTTCAGGACGCCGTCGTCACCGGATTGAAGCGGCACGTGCAGGTGCGGTCCGACCATCGGCGTCTCTCGCAGCGCGGCCACGAGCTCGTCGTCGACGTGGTTGATCTCGATCGACGAGAGACGCAGCCTCTGGACTCCCTCGATCGCACCGGCCGCTCTGATCAGGTCGCCGAGCCTCATGCCGGCGGCACGGTCGCGGAAGCAGCCGAGATTGACGCCGGTGAGGACGATTTCGCGGTGCCCCTGCGCCACCCGCTTCCGGATCTCGCCGAGCACAGCCTCGGCGCTCCGCGAGCGGGTCGCGCCGCGCACGAGCGGGATCACACAGAACGCGCAGGAGAACGAGCACCCGTCCTGGATCTTGACGAAGGCGCGAACGCGGTCGAGTTTCGCCTCGGCCTGAACACAGCCGATTGCACCGACGTCACCGGCCACGGTCTCGACCGCCTGCTCGATCTGGCCCGGAACGACGGTGACGTTCGCGGGCAGCCCCGCGAAGGCAGACTCGGAGAGCCTGGCCCCGCAGCCGGTCACGTACACGCGCGCATGTGAGCGGGCGGCTCGCGAGGCGGCCTGGCGCGACTTCGCGAGGCCCTCGTTCGTGACGCAACACGTGTTCACCACGGCAACGTCCCCGCCTCCATCCGCCTCGCGATGGCCGTCGCGGAGCAGCCGCTCGCGCAACGCCTGCGCGTCGGTCTGCGAGACCTTGCAGCCGAGGAAACGGACGGAGAAGCTCGCCATGAGCGCGAAATCTAGAGGCTCGGACGTGGTGATGCCTCGTCGTCGGGGCGCGCCGGGTGGTGCGAGGCAAGGACGCAGGGAGCGTCCATATGAGCATATGGACGCGACTGAGGACGCGGCCTCGCGCCGCCCGGCGCGTTCCGACGGCTCAGCGCTTCATCGCGTCCGAGCCTCATGACGCACGTGTAGATCGGCCGCCCAGCCGCCGTCCTGGACGCGCCGTTCGATCCTGTAGGCCTCGAGGTACGGGTCGTCGGAGACGAGGTAGCCCGACGTGATCGCCCGCGGCGCACGCAGCCGGGGCGCAAGCGCGAGCACCGCCTCCGCGGCGATGTTCGCGAGCGCGAGGTCCGCGTCCGGGAGGACGTCCTCGCGGAGATCGGCCTGCCTGACCTCGATCGAAACACCGTTGTCGGCGGCGTTCCGTTCGGTCGCCTCGACCGCCTGCGGATCGAAGTCGAACGCGAGCACGGGGTCGAAGCCGAGCTTTGCCGCGGCGATCGAGAGGACGCCGGAGCCGCAACCGATGTCGAGCACGCTCCCCCGCTCCTCGCCGGCCAGCAGCTCGAGGCACAGCTGCGTCGTCGGGTGCCCGCCGGTCCCGAACGCGCGGCCCGGATCGATCACGACCGCGATCGCCCCCTTGTCGGGCTCCTCCCACGGCGGCCCGATCCAGAGGGAGCCGACGCGCACGGGCTTGTGGAACTGCCGCCAGCGGTCCGCCCAGTCGTCCTCGACGAGGGACGCCGCGGCGCCGCCGAACGCCTGCCAGATCCGTTCCTCGCCGGCCGCGTTCGTGTACGCGGCGAGCTCCAGTCCGCCCTCGCCTTCGATCTCCTCGAAGCCCTCCGGGAACAGCTCGATCATCACCGCACGCGCCTGTTCGGCCCGAGCGTCGGGGACGGTCACGGAGACGCGGCGCAGGAGCGTCACGCCGACCCCGGCATTCAGCGAATGGCGTTTCTGAGCTTCTCGAAGAAGCCCTCGTCGCGCCGGTAGGTGTCGTCGTCGGAGAGCGTCTCGAAGCGGTCGAGAAGCTCTCGCTGCTCGTCGGTCAGGTGGCGCGGGACGGCAACGTTGACGAGGACGCGGTGGTCGCCGCGCCGTGCGCGCTCGAGCGAGGGCATCCCCTTGCCGCGCAGCACCCGCACTTCTCCCGGCTGCGTGCCCGCGCCGAATTCCAGCTTCAGCTCGCCTTCCAGCGTGGGCACCGCGAGTGTCGCGCCGCGTGCAGCCTGGACGATCGTCAGGTCGACCTGCGAGAGGATGTCGTCGCCGTCGCGCTCGAAGCGCTTGTCGCGCGCGACGCGCACCTCCACGTACGCATCGCCGGGGAGGCCTCCGTTCGAGCCCGCGTGCCCGGAGCCGCGGAGACGGATGCGCTGGCCGTCGTGAATCCCGGCCGGGATCTCGACCTCGAGGTCCGTCAACTCGAGCGTGCGGCCGGCACCCTCGCAGACCGTGCACGGAGCCTCGGCCACGCGGCCCGCGCCGCCGCACGTCGGGCACGTCTGCGTGCGGACGAACTCGCCGAAGACGCTTCGGGACACCTGCTGCAACTGTCCGTGGCCGTCGCAGGTCGCGCAGGTGACCTTCTCCGTTCCGGGCTCGGCACCCTCGCCGTCGCAGCGTTCGCAGATCACCGCCACCTGGACCTCGGCAGTTCGCGTCACGCCGGTGAACGCATCGGCGAGCTCGATCCCGATCGAGACTCCGACGTCGCCGCCTCGAGCGCGGCCGCCGCGGTTGCGTGCAAACAGATCGTCCCCGAAGAAGGCCGAGAAGATGTCGGTCAGGTTCGAGAAGTCGAAGTCGCTTGGCGCGTAGCCGCCGCGCTTGAGGCCCGCGTGGCCGTAGCGGTCGTACAGCTGGCGCGTCTCGGCCTTCGAGAGCACCTCGTACGCCTCGGCGACGGCCCGAAAGCGTGCCTGCGCGTCAGGCTCCTGCGAGACGTCGGGGTGCAGCTCGCGCGCGAGCTTGCGGAAGGCCTTCTTGATCTCGGCGTCGGTCGCCGTCCGCTCGACGCCCAGCAGTTCGTAGTAGTCGCGTTCAGCCGTGGCCATCGGGCAAGGGTACCCCTCGCCCTAGCTGTCGTCGTACGTGGCTTCGACCAGGCGGGAGAGCTCGTGAGCGGCTGCCCGCACCGTGCGAACCGCCTTGTCGTAGTCCATCCGCACCGGGCCGAGCAGGCCGACGGTTCCCAGCATCCGCGTCGGCAGGCCGTAGGTCGCGCCGACGAGCGAGACGGCGTGCAGGCCGGGATGGTCGAGGCCGACCCGGATGAATGGGCGGCGCACGTCGAACGCGTCGGTCATCAGCTCGAGCACGGCGGCGCGCTTCTCGAGCACCGACAGCAGGCTCCGGCATGCCTGGAGCTCGTCGGCGCGGGCGCCGTCGAGGAGCGATGCGGCGCCGCCCACGTAGAGCGACTGCGCCGTCGGGGCTGCCAGCTCGAGAAACGACGGGCGCAGAGCGTCGAGGAAGGCGAGCTCGCGCGCCGAGAGACTCGGATCGTCGATCCGTCTGCGAAGCAGGTGGGTGCCGAGGCCAACCCCCGCGAGCCGCTCGTTCAGATACTCGTTCGCCCAGGAGGCAAGGCCCGGGTCGACCGGGGCGTCGAAGGTCACGAGCTTCTTCGCGACGCCGCCGGTCGAGGTGATGGTCACGACCATGACGACGGACGGCTGGAGCAGCAGCGCTTCGACGTGGCGCACGGTCGCGGTCTCGAGTCCCGGAGCCGAGACGAGCGCCAGCAGCTGGGTCACCTCGCTCAGCATCTCGGTCGTGGACTGCAGCGCCGCCTCGACCTCGCTCTTCATCGAGGTCAGGTCGAGCGGGAAGCGGGGCGGCCGCGACTCCTGCCGCTCGAGCAGCTCCTCGGCGTAGAAGCGATAGCCCGCGCCGGTCGGGATTCGGCCGGCCGACGTGTGCGGATGCGAGAGCAGGCCGAGCGACTCGAGCTGCGCGAGCTCGCTGCGCACGGTCGACGGGGACACGGAGAGGCCGGAGCGCTCGACGAGCGTTTTCGAGCCGACCGGCTCGCCGGTGGCTACGTGCTCCTCGACAACCCGTCGAAGGATGTCCCGCTTGCGATCGCTGATCCCGGTCATTTGCAGGTAATTCTAGCTAGGAGGGTTTGGCGGAGTGTCGCTCGTCGTCGGGCTGCGATGCTCGTTCCGAGGCAAGGACGCAGGGAGCGCCGATAGCGGTTGCTATCGGCGCGACTGAGGACGCGGCCTCGGGGCGAGTAGCGCGGCCCGACGGCTCAGCCGATACTCCGCCAAACCCTCCTGGCGTCAAACGAGCAACTCTGCCGTGACTCCGCCGCCGAGGAAGCGTCCACGCCGGGTGAGAGCAAGCGTCCCTCCACCACTCGCGATGAGGCCGTGATGCTCGAGACGCGAGATCGCAGCCGAGTCGAGCGCGCTGTCGAGCCCCACGGTGGGCAGCGGCTCATCGAGCCGGAGGCCGAGCAGCACGCGTTCGCGTGCCTGCACGTCCGCGGCGAGCGGCTCGAGCTCCCGCAGGGGGCGCTCGCCGCGCCGAAGCGACGCCAGGTAGCGCGGCAGGCTCGGCGCGTTCCGCCACCGCAGCCCGCCGACAGTCGAGACGGCGCCGACGCCGATCCCGAGATAGTCGCGCCCGAGCCAGTAGCCGAGGTTGTGACGCGACCGCAGGTCGCGCTCGTCATCGAGCCTGCAGAAGTTGGCCGTCTCGTACCAGCGGTAACCGGCCCCGGTCAGCGTCTCGACCACCCGTTCGAAGTAGTCCTCCATCGCCTCGGCCTGACGCTCGAGCTCCGCCCCATGCGCGTGCGTGAAGCGCGTCCCGGGCTTCGCCTCGAGCTCGTAGCAGGACAGGTGCTCCGGCTCCAGTGCGAGCGCCTCGGCGAGGTCGTGTTCGAGGTCACGGACGCTCTGCCCCGGAATGCCGTAGATCAGGTCGAGCGAGACGTTGTCGAAGCCCGCGTCACGCAGCGCGTGCACAGCGGCGCGCACGTCGTCGGGCTGCGCCTGGCGTTCGAGCGTCTCGAGCAGGTGCGGCTGGAAGGTCTGGGCGCCGAGAGAGACCCGGTCGACGCCGTGCTCGCGCAGCAGCGCTGCGAGGCCGGGAGTCACGGTCTCCGGATTCGCCTCGACCGTGGTCTCTGCCGCCGCCGGCAAGCCGGCGAGCAAGCGGGCGAGCGCCGCCGGCTCGGTGAAGGTGGGCGTGCCGCCGCCGAGGAAGACGGTGTCGAGGTCGCCCGCGAGGTGCCCGCGCTCGAGCTCCAGCTCGGCGAGCAGCGCCTCGACGTAGCCGCCGTGCTCGCCGTCATGTCCGGTCACGGTCACGAAGTCGCAGTAGCCGCATCGGTGGGCGCAGAACGGCAGGTGCACGTAGAGGTGGCGGGCGCTCATTTGCGGTCGTCCAGGTTGAGCACGGCCAGGAACGCCTCCTGCGGCACCTCGACGCCGCCGACCTGCTTCATCCGCTTCTTGCCCTTCTTCTGCTTCTCGAGCAGCTTCCGCTTGCGGCTGATGTCGCCGCCGTAGCACTTCGCAAGCACGTCCTTCCGCTTCGCCTTCACCGTCTCGCGAGCGATGATCCGGGCGCCGATCGCGGCCTGGATCGCGACGTCGAAGAACTGGCGTGGAATCTCCTTCCGGAGCCGCTCGACGAGCAGCTTGCCCCGGTCGTAGGCGAATTCGCGGTGGATGATCAGCGAGAGCGCGTCGACGGGCTCGCCGGCGACGAGGACGTCGACCCGCACGAGGTGTCCCGGCTTGAAGCCGGCCATGTCGTAGTCGAAGCTCGCGTAGCCGCGAGTGCGTGACTTCAGCTGGTCGTAGAAGTCGAGCACGATCTCGCCGAGCGGCAACTCGTAGACGAGGTGCACACGTTCCTCGGAGAGGTACTCCATGTGGTCGAAGCTGCCGCGGCGGTCGTTGCAGAGCTCCATCACCGCGCCGACGTACTCCTTCGGGACGATGACCGACGCCTTGATGTACGGCTCCTCGACCTCGTCGATCTCGACCGGCATGTCCGAGGGGTTGTGTACCTCAACCCAGTCGGCGCCGGGACGGGGCCGGACGCGGTAGGCGACGTTCGGTGCGGTGACGATCAGATCGAGGTCGAACTCGCGCTCCAGCCGCTCGCGCACGATCTCCATGTGCAGCAGGCCGAGGAAGCCGCAGCGGAAGCCGAAGCCGAGCGCCTGCGAGGTCTCGGGCTCGTAGAAGAGCGCGCCGTCGTTCAGCTTCAGCCGCTCGAGCGCGTCACGCAGCTCCGGGTAGGCATCCGAGTCCGTCGGGAAGAGCCCGGCGAAGACCATCGGCTTGACCTCTTTGTAGCCCGGCAGCGGTTCGTTCGCCGACCGCTTCTCACTCGTCAGCGTGTCGCCGACGCCGAGCTTCGACACGTCCTTCAGGCCTGTGATCACGTAGCCGACTTCGCCCGCTTCGAGCGTCTTGACCGGGCGCCGGTCCGGGGTGAGGAAGCCGAGCTCCTCCGCCTCGAAGCGCGTTCCCTGCGCCATCGCCCGTAGCGGCTCGCCGGTCTCGAAACGGCCGTCGACGACCCGGACGAAGGCGACGACGCCCCGGTACTGGTCGTACGACGAGTCGAAGATGAGCGCCCGGGCCGGAGCGGCCGGGTCGCCGCTCGGCGCGTGAATCCTCTCGATGATGGCGTCGAGGACGGCCTCGACGCCCTGGCCGGTCTTCGCCGAGATGCGCAGCACGCGGTCGGGGTTGTCTCCGATCAGGTCGGCGACCTCCGCGGCGGCGCCGTCCGGGTCGGCCTGCGGCAGGTCGATCTTGTTCACGATCGGGACGATCTCGAGGTTGTTCTCGATCGCCAGGTAGGCATTCGCCAGCGTCTGGGCCTCGATCCCCTGGGCCGCGTCGACGACGAGCAGCGCGCCTTCGCAGGCCTGCAGCGAGCGCGACACCTCGTACGTGAAGTCCACGTGCCCGGGCGTGTCGATCAGGTTCAGCTGATGGCCCTTCCAGAGCACGCGCACCGCCTGCGCCTTGATCGTGATCCCCCGCTCGCGCTCGAGCTCCATCGAGTCCAGCAGCTGCTCCTTCATGTCGCGGTCCGCGACCGTGTCTGTCACCTGGAGGATGCGATCCGCGAGCGTCGACTTGCCATGGTCGATGTGCGCGATGATCGAGAAGTTGCGGATTTTTGCTTGGTCCATGCGTGATCAGTCCCGGCGGAAGCGGTCTCGCAGCGATAGTAGCGCCGACATCTCGCGTACCCGAAGGGCGCTGCACACCGCGAGGTAAACCGCGCCGCCGACGCCGAGCGCAACTCCGAGCGAGACCAGCTGCGCGGCGAACGAACGCCCCAGCGCGCGATCGAGGACGTACCAGATGCCGTAGGCGACAACGCCTAGCATGGCGGCGGCGACCGTGACAAGCCCGAAGGACCGGGCAATCTGGCGCAGGTCGAGACGGCCGGCGCGGCGGCGGAGCGCGACGAAGAGAAGCGCTACGCCGGCGATATTCGCGAGCGAGATCGCGAGCGGGATTCCCCAGGTGCCGACGTGGTAGAGGGCGGCGTAGAGCGCGGTGTTCAGCACGAGCACGGCGAGGGCGATCAGGGTCGGCACCCATGGCGCCTGCAGGCTGAAGAAGGCTCGGTTCAGCATCAACATCATCCCGTTGAAGGTGAGCCCGAGAGAGAATGCGGCGAGCGCGCCGGCGACGACTGTCGTCTGGCCGGGCTCGAACGCGCCTCGCTGGTAGAGCAAACGCACGATCGGCTCGGCGAGGACGGCGCAGACGACCGCGGAGGGGATGAGCATGAAGTTGATCTGCCGCAGCCCGCTGGAGACGGTGGCGCGAAAGCCCGCCAGATCGCCGCGCGTCGAGAGCCGTGCGAGCGATGGGTAGAGGATGGTCGCAACCGCGACGGAGAACATCCCCTGCGGCAGCATGTAGATGCGGAACGCCTTGTCGATCGCGGTCGGAGCGAGCTCCGGGTCGATCAGCTTCGACGCGATAAAGGTGCCGATCACGGCGTTCACGTTGATCAGGCCGAGCCCGAGCATGACGGGCAGCATCAGCTTGAACACCTGCTTCACTGCCGGATCGCGGATGTCCAGCGCAAGCCGGAGCCGGCCGTCGAGCCCTCGTAACCAGGGCAGCGGGAGCAGGAACTGAATCACCGTGCCCAGGACGATCGAGCCCGCGTAGACGTAGAGCTTGCCGCTCTCGGTGTCGGCCCGCGGCACACCGATGACCAGCCCGGCGATGATCGCGACGTTCCAGAACACCGGCGTCAGGGCCGGAATCGTGAACTGCCCGTAGCTGTTCAGGATCCCGGTCACGATCCCGAAGAGCCCGATCAGGACGACGATCGGGAAGAGGATCTGCGAGAGCGTGACGGCCAGGTCGTCGTAGGCGCCGATGAGAGGCGGTATGAGGAGCGGCGCGACGAGGATGAAGAGGGCGGTGATCCCGCCGACCACCAGGAGGAAGAGCCAGAACACGGTCGATGCGACCCGCCAGGCGCGCGCCTTCTCCCCCTTCTCGAGCAGCTCGCTGAAAACCGGCACGAAGGCGGAGGAGAGCGCGGCGTCCGCGACGAGCGCGCGGACGAGGTTCGGGATCTGAAAGGCGACGGTGAAGGCGTTGATCGGGCCGCGTGCGCCGAAGTAGTTCGCGGCGACGATCTCGCGGATGAGCCCGAGCACCCGCGAGAGCCCAGTCGCGGCCGAGAAGATTGCGGTCGACCACGCGAGCCTCCGTCCCTGGGCTCGCTCGTCCACGCTGCGAGTATAGGAATCGGCTCAGCCGGGACGGCCAGCCGCCGATACCTGTCTGCTAGGATCCTGCGCGCCCGCCGAGTGCGGGCCTTTCTTCGAGATGCCCAACATTCAGCAACAGAAAAAGCGCGTCCGGATCGCCGAGCGCCAGCGCGAGGAGAACCTCCGCTACCGCTCGACGGTGAAGACCCTGACGAAGCGGCTCGAAGCCGCGGCCGCCGAGGGGGACAAGGACAAGCTCGCGTCCGAGCACCTCGAGCTCGTGCAGACGATCGACAGAGGCGCGTCCCGCGGGGCGCTGCACAAGAACACGGCTGCCCGCAAGAAGGCCCGCGCAGCCCGCCTCGTAGCCGGCTCCTAGTTACTCGGCGGCCGTGAGGTCGATCAGAGCTCGCTGGAGCTCGAGATCGGGTGTCAGCTTGCTGCCTCCCTTGAGCGCGTGGTCGAGGCCGGCGAGACGGACGACCGCGTCGCGCAGCTCGTCCTCGGAGAAGTTCGCCGCCTGAGCGAAGACCTTCTCGACGTAGAACGGATGCCGCTTCAGCGTCGACGCCGCGTCGCGTGGCCGAACGCCCTCGGCGGCGAGCAGCTGGCAGCGGCGCATGAAGGCGAGGTGGTTGGTCAGCGCGCCGGCCATGCGCGGCGCGGTGTCGCGGCGCGGGCGGCCCTCCCGCTCGAAGATCGTCTCGCTCGCGGCGAGCGTGCGCCCGCCGTCGCGCTGCGCCCAGGCGTCGGTGAGGGCAAACGTCGGCGTCTCAGCCACGGCTGCCACGAGAAGCTCTACCTCGCTCTGGCCGATCGGCTCGTCCCCGGCCCAGAGCGCGAGCTTGTCGATCTCGTTCGCAAGCTGGTGGAAGTCCTCGCCGACGAGGTGGACGAGTGCCGCGCAGGCATCCGGCTCAGCGCGCGCCCCAGCTTGCTTGAAGCGCTCCGCGACCCAGTTCGCGACGTTGCGCTTGGGCACCTCGAAGGCCAGAACGTCGCCGGCCTTGGCGCACGCTTTCGTCAACGGCGCGTCCTTCTTCAACTCCTCGGCGACGAGTGCCAGGACCGTGCCCGGGGCAGGCGATGCCAGGTACTCCTCGATCGCCTTCACGTCGGCGACCTTCCAGCCGCTCGCGAGGCGACCCTCGGCGTTCCGGCGGCCGTCGACGCCCTCGATCACGACGAGCCTCGCGTCCCCGAACAGGCTGCCGACGTTGCACAGCGCCGCTGCGTCCGGACCGGACACCTCCTGCGCGGTGACGAGCTCGACCGCCTCCGGCTCGAAGTGGCGGCGGAGGCGCGCGAGCGCCGTCTCGATCTTGGGTCGATCACTGCCTGTGAGGAGGTAGACGGGCTTCAGATCCGGTGCGGCGGCCACTGGCCCCCCACCCTACTCAACGACCCTTCCGGACGTGATCCGATTGCCATCCGACTCGAGGACGACGCGACCGTCCTCATCAGTCCGGTAGAGGCTGAGCCCCGGGCTTGCCCGCAGCGCCGCGACCGTCGAAGAGCGCGGGTGGCCGTAGTCGTTGTCTCTGCCGCAGGAGATCACTGCGACCTCCGGCCGCAACTCTCGCAACTCGCTTTCGAGGCCCGCATCGGCGGAGCCGTGGTGGGCGACCTTGAGGATCTCGACGGGCCGCGACAGGAGACGCGCTGTCACATCTGTCTCGGCGTCGGCGGTGAGGAGTGCATCGACATCGCCGTACGTGGCGAGCAAGACGACCGGGAGCAGGTTCGGATCCTCGCTCTCGGTGCCGGGCCGATCGGGCCAGAGAACCCGCAGCTGCAGCCGGCCGAGCCGGAACGTATCTCCGGCGCGCGTCTGGACGACCTCGACGCCGCGCTTCGCCGCCTCGGCCAGAGCAGCCCGCTCGTAGAGGCTCGACCTCGTCAAGCGCGGGTCGAGCACCTGGTCGACTGCGATCCGGCGCAACACCGTATCGGCGCCGCCGATGTGGTCGCGCTGCGGATGCGTCAGGACGACCGCCGCCAGTCTGCGCACACCGAGCGTTCGGAGCTGCTGCGCGACGTTCCCTTCAGGCGGGCCTTCGTCGACGAGGACTGCGCCTTCGGCGACCTGGAGGAGGATCGAATCGCCCTGGCCGACGTCGAGGAACGTGATGCGGAGCCCCTTCGGCGGCGGCAGCGGCGACGAGGGGAAGAGCTGCCAGACCAGAAGGCCGGGAACGACGGTCGCAGCGCACGCCAACGCGGCCGGCCGCCGCCACCGGGGCAGCCGCTGGAGCGCGAGCAGGGCTAGTGGTGTCCCGAGCAGCACGCACACGGCTTTGCCCGAGCCGATCTGGGCCAGCGGTAACCCGGCGACGAGCTCCGCGCACGCAGCGATGTACGCGGCAAGCCAGCCGTTCAACCACGCCAGCGCGAACGCCACCGACGGCAGCACCGGCTCGAGCAGCGAGCCGACCAGTGCAAGCCCGAGGAGCGGTCCGATCGCGAGCGCAACGAGTGCGTTCGCCAGCAATGAGTAGACCGGAACGCTTCCGAACTGCAGCCAGAGAATCGGTGCCGTTGCCGCCCCGCACGCGGTCGACACCGCGAGCGCGTCCCGCAACCAAGCCGGCATCGGGTATCCCTCGAGCGCCAGCCGGAGCCTCGGCAGCAGCAGGAAGATCGCACCGACGGCGGCGAAAGAGAGCTGGAAGCCCGGCTCGAACAGGCAGGCCGGAGTCCACGCCAGCAGGACCGCTGCGCCCAGGGCAAGGAAGTGCCAGCGATCGCGCGGACGAGCGAGGAGCCACGCGAGCGAGGCCAGGCCGCCGGCGACTCCGGCGCGCACGACCGACGGTTGCCAGCCAACCGCGAGGACGTAGGCGCCGATCGCGCCGATCGCAGCGACCTCGGCCGCCAGCCGGTGGATCCCCAAGAGCCAGGCGAGACCGAGCACTCCGATCGCAAGGAACGCGACGTTCTGTCCCGAGACGGCGAGCAGGTGGTAGAGCCCGGAGGCCTTGAAGTTGCTGCGGAGCTCGTCGGTGAGCCCCTCGTCCTCGCCGAGCACGATTCCTGCGAGCACGGCACGCCGCTCGCCGCCGAGCCCAGGGGCGATCGCACGCGCAACATGCGCGCGGAGCCTGTCGGAGACGCCGCCGATCCCGCCGCGCCTGCCCACGATCCGCCAGTCGCCGCCTTGCAGCACGACGTGGACGCCGCGGCGCGCCAGCCAGCCGCGTTCGTCGAAGCCGTCCTCTGCGCCGCGAGGAGCGGCGACTGAGACTCGCAGGTCGAGGACGGCGCCCTGGGGAGGGGAGCGGCCGACCGGGCGCTCGAGGAGGACACGCTCGCGGAGCGGGCGCGAGTCGAACTGACGCACCTCGGCTGGAACGCGAATCGCGAACGGCGTCTTCCGTGCGGGGCCGGTCACGACGACCGTCGCGACGCCTGAGCGCCCGATTTCCGGGACGAGCACGCTCGGTCGAGCGCGTCGAGCCGGGCACTTCCCCACCACCAGCCGGCGAGAGCGCGAGCGCACACGCCGGCAGGCGTATCTCTGACGACAGGACGGCGACTGCGGCGACGGCGATGCCGAAGACGAGGACGATCACCGGCGCCCGCACGGCATTGGCGAGCGCGATCCCCATGCAGGCCGCGAGAACAAGGAGCGTCGGCCAGCTGCGCTCGACCACCCGCGCAATCACGGCGAGACGAGATCCCGCAGCTGTTCGACCCGTGCCGGGCCGATTCCCGGAATCGCGTCCAGATCGTCGACCGAACGGAAACCGCCGTGCTCGGCTCGGTAGTCGACGATCTTCTGGGCCGTCACAGGCCCGATGCCCGGCAGTGCGTCGAGCTCCTCGACGGAAGCCGAGCTCAGGCTCGGGCGAGCCGCAGGTGACTTCCCAGCCGCTCCGGGAATCCGGCGAGGGACGAGCACCTGCATCCCGTCGGCGAGCGGTGCGGCGAGGTTGATCGCGGCGGTGTCGGCTGACGCGGCCGCTCCGCCCGCACGGGCGACCGCGTCAGCGACTCGTTTGCCCTCGGCCAGCCGGTACAGGCCCGGCTGCCGAACGGGCCCGCGACGTGGACGACGAGCTTGGGCGCCGCCGTGCGCTCGGGAACGAGCGTGGCAGCCGGCTGAACCGTGGCCGTACCCGCGCCGGCCAGTGTGCGCCCGGCCACCGCGAGGAGGGCAACGGCAACCGCGGCGAGCACGAGCGCCCGCTGGCGCGACACGGGCAGGGAGGGCATGTCCCGAGCGTGCCCAAGAAACCGTCACGGATGGCTCACGCCTCCGTGCCGATTGTGTGCCGATTCAGCTAGACGACGAAATTGACCAGCTTGCCCGGAACGACAA